>NZ_PQGD01000015.1 GCF_002915575.1 Superficieibacter electus | reverse complement strand
GCCCCCCGCCCCGAGGCTCACGAAACCCGCTTGTAATAAAAAACTCCCCCATACTTTTTCTTGGTTTTTCTGGCGTTTTTCTTCCGGGGCTTGGGGGGCCGGTGGCGGGTCCCCCATGAGGCTAGATCAGCGGCTGGAACGTCTCGCAGGCGCTCATGGTGGGATACACCATCTTGTCATGACACTGACCAACAAACTCTGTCCCGGCTTTCACGCAGTAACGCTGGCAGAATTTACACTGGTTTTTGCGCACAAACGCCGCGCAGCCATTAATCGGCGAATCCAGCAAAACCCGCTGCTGTGACTGTTCACAGGTGCCTTTAAACACATCAAACGGCGCGCATTTCTGGCAGTCGTTGCAGGTATATTCCATGCTCATTTAAATTTCCTCATACTCGGTGCGGGAAATAATTTCATCCTGAATCGGTTTCGACAATTCAACCCAATATTGTGTAAACCCAGCCACACGCACCATCAGGTCGCGATAGTTGCCCGGATTTTCCTGTGCGTCTTTCAGCATCCGCGAATCGACGATATTGAACTGGATGTGATAGCCACCCTTGTCCATATAGGCGCGGATCAGCTCCTGAAGCTTCTTCGACCCCTGAACACCTTTGATCGCCGACGGGTGGATTTTGGTGTTCAGTTGGGTGTTCATAAAGTCGGAGTGATCGATACAGGTCGCCGAGTTAAACACCGCATACGGGCCGCTCACGTCGGTGCCCGGATACGGCGACTGTGCGCCATCCGCCAATGTTAAACCGGTCAGACGTCCGTCCGGCGAGGCAACGCAGGCCTGACCCAGCGGACCGTGAGTGGTAACGGACAGCATGCACGGCACCCACGGACGACCGAAGACATCCTTCACTTCCGGCACGATATCGCGGAAATACTCCACCACATCGCGGTAAATATCATCGACATACGGCTCGTCGTTGCCGAACTTCGGTGCGCTCATACACAGGGAATGCAGGCGCGCCCACTTATTGTTCACGCGTTTCTGGTCAAACATGGAGTAGTTGCCAGTTTCCGCCACGCTCTGGTAGCCGAAGTTGTTCTCCAGCGCCGCTTTCAGCTCGTCGAGCGTAAATTTCTGCTCGTCGAAAATATTCTTCTTCATCGACGCCAGCGAGTTGGTCAGGTTAACCTGACCGGAGATCCAGGTGGTGAAGCAGCGGTTATAGCGGCTGCCACCACGGTCGATATCCAGACCGGAATCGATGCAATCGGCCATCAGCGCGGAGTAGAAAATCGGGTTATCGACATCAAAGGTTGAGGCTGACTTGATGTTGAACATCTCTTCAAATAGCACCACCACTTCACGGAAGTAGTATTTAAACTGGCTCATCACCTGTTCAAAGTTGTCCAGCGGCAGGCCGTGAGATTCAAATACGCGGGTGTTAGTGCGCGGATCGACGCCGTCCCACAGCACCAGCTCGAGGATTTTCGGCATATTGATAAAGCCAACGCCGGTGGAGCTGTAAGAGCCTGCGCCGATTTCGCCATTGACCAGCGCACCGGGCTGGATTTCCAGGCAGCCGCCGATGGTCCAGGCGCGCGCGTCCTCCAGGGAGATTTTTTCTTCGCCGAAGGTTTTCATTAAGTATTCAATCGCCACGCGGTTGTTGACCCAGGCCGGGAAGCCGGAGCCTGTTTTATTACACTCGACGGCTTTCAGCACAAACTTATCGCTAAGCTTGCTATCGTAGAGCATAGAGAGCGTCGGCTGCGGCGTGGAGCAGCGCATCGCCGCTTCCATAATCAACTCTTCCAGTTCGTTCTCCGCAGACGCGCCGTTGGCTTTCAGGCCGCCGATGCCGACGTTATTGAAAGTGCTGCCCGCCAACAGGCCGATAGTGCCGACCGCCATTGCCAGATCGATACCGGTGAATTTGACGCGCATACATTCGAGGATTTCCAGCGTCTCTTCCCGGGTGATGCGACCCTCTTTAATGTCTTTTTCCCAGAACGGGTAGAGCACCTGGCCGATGCGCCCTGGAGAGATCCCGGAGCCCTGAATTTCGTTCAGTACGGCGATATGGCAGGTCCACATCAACTGGCTGGCCTCCAGGAAGGTGCGCGGCGGATTTTCCACAATCCACGCCAGACGGTCGGCCATGTCGGTCAGTTCCTGACGAATAACCGCATCCTGCTCAATCGCCGCCATGCGCAGCGCTTCTTTAGCGTAACTGGCGATCCACGCCTGCACGCCCTCAATCACCAGAATCGTCCCCCGCCAGAAGGCAAGGCTGTCCGGCGAGCCGCCGGTGTTTTCGGCGATTTTGCGGCGGCACTTTTCCAGCATCCCTCTAAAGCCGATTTGCAGCGGATACTGGAAGTTAACCACGTTACGGCCATGACGCACGGAGGTTTCCAGGTCGGAACACATCAGCACCGCTTTTTTCATATTCAGGAACTGTTCGAAACGCGGGTGCATGGCCGCCCACATAAACGATGAGTCCTCGACGGATTTGTTTTTCCAGTAGCGGCACAGCTCGACGATAACCGGATACTCTTCGCGGCGCACGCCAAAGCGTTTAGAGATCGATAACACGTTGCCGACGCTTTCAGTGACGTTGCCACCGCCTTCGGCCACAATGGTCACATCTTCAAGACTTTTGGTGGCGGCTTTTGCGGACTCGGTTTCCATCTGCTCTGCGCTGTTGAGCGGAAAGCGGTTGGAGGTCCACGGCATGATGTACGCGCCACGTACGTAGCGGGTTTTCTGCATTGCCAGCAGCTCGCCGCGGGTGATCATCGGCGTCAGGTGTTCGAAGCCGCATTTCAGCGCCATTGAGCGGCGCAGCATCGGATGATGGCCTTCGGCTTCGATCCATTTTTGGGTGTACCAGTACGTAAACTCGGTATCCAGCGATACCTTCGCTTCGTAGTAGTCATCCAGCAATTTCTGCGCACGCGCAGAGCCGCTGACTTTGATTTCCCGGTCCATCACCTCTTCGGGTGCTTTTCCGTACTGAAAACTGAGGGGGAGAGATCCCTGATTACGCTGTTCTGAATCCAACATGGCCTTGCACTCCTTGTTATCGGGCTGAGCACTTTCCATCGGGAAGCGTGGCTCGTGGAGGCAACGTTATCGCGCGTAAAGTAATTAGTAAACGATCAGTTCAGTAATTATCAGGATTGATTGACCCGACGCAAAAAGTTTTGTAACCGGCAATATAAGTAAGAATGATTTGCATTATTGCTGACTGGCAGGAAAGAAACTGGCAGAAGGAGGAAAGGGTGGAACACCTGCAGGCCTGTGCAAGCGCAGCGCCGCCAGGCACAACGTCCACGGCGTTACGGTGATGAATGAGGAAAGGGCGGAACACCTGCAGGCCTGTGCAAGCGCAGCACCGGCAGGCACAACGTCCACGGCGTTACGGTGATGAATGAGGAAAGGGTGAAACACCTGCAGGCCTGTGCAAGCGCAGCACCGGCAGGCACAACGTCCACGGCGTTACGGTGATGAAGGAGGAAAGGGTGAAACACTTGTAGGCCTGTGCAAGCGCAGCGCCGCCAGGCACAACATCCACGGTGCCACATTTTTGAATAGCCTGACGCTTCCCCCATTAAAGGAGGAAAGCGTCAGCAAGTTAGCTTAAGAAATTCACCAGCGCCGCGCACAGCACCGCCGCAATCGCCGTTTGTGGCGAATGGCTTGCCGCTGCGCCCGCTTCGACGCTGCCCGACACAATATGAATTAATGATTCCAGCATGATGGCTCTCCCGTGTTACCGGGTCAGATCATACTCAACTCATCGACACAGTAAAGTACAAAAATGCAGCAATTTGCGCTGGGCGCGCCCTTTTTTACATAACGCTAATCTGCTATTCCATGCCCAGCTCTTTCAGCTTACGCGTCA
Source organism: Superficieibacter electus (assembly GCF_002915575.1). GTDB lineage: Bacteria > Pseudomonadota > Gammaproteobacteria > Enterobacterales > Enterobacteriaceae > Superficieibacter > Superficieibacter electus. Next base: position 151,655 of record NZ_PQGD01000015.1, on the reverse strand, counting down.
GGGTATTTCGCCCCCATCCCAACAGTCGGGCCGCTTCCTGTTTATGTCCCTGAGTATGACGTAGCGCGGTGGTTAACAGCGTGCGTTCCAGCTCAGGCTGCGCTTCGGAGAGCAGATCCTGATGGCCGGAACGCAGGGCGCGGTCGGCCCATTGCGCCAGCAGCGTTGCCCAGCTATCCGGGTGCGTCTGCGAAGGGCTGTCCGGAACGCTGGTCTCAAACAGTTCGCCCGGCAGATCCTGAATCAGCACTTCCTGGCCCGCCGCCATTACCGTCAGCCAGCGGCAGGTATTTTCCAGCTGGCGCACGTTACCCTGCCAGGCCAGCCGCGTGAGCGCCGCTTCCGTTTCCGGATGAAGCTGCTTGGTCTCCACGCCCAGCTCGCGCGCGGCAACCTGCAGGAAATGGCGCGCCAGACGCGGGATATCTTCCCGACGTTCGCGTAACGGCGGCAAATGTACGCGGATCACATTCAGACGGTGAAACAGGTCTTCACGAAACTTTCCTTCCTGCACGCGTAGCTCAAGATTCTGATGCGTGGCTGCAATGATCCGCACGTCCACCTGTACCGGCGCGTAGCCGCCCACCCGATAAAACTGACCGTCCGCCAGCACGCGTAACAACCGGGTCTGAACATCCAGCGGCATATCGCCAATTTCATCCAGAAACAGCGTCCCACCATCGGCCTGCTCAAAACGCCCCTGCCGGACGGTATTGGCACCAGTAAACGCGCCTTTTTCATGGCCGAACAGTTCGGACTCGATCAAATCTTTGGGAATTGCCGCCATATTCAGAGCGATAAACGGTGCTTTTGCCCTCGGGCTATGGCGGTGCAGGGCGTGCGCCACCAGCTCTTTTCCGGTTCCGGACTCGCCGTTAATCAGCACGCTTATTGATGACCGGGAGAGGCGGCCAATAATGCGAAACACATCCTGCATTGCTGGCGCTTCGCCAATGATATCGGTCGTCGGGCCGTTCACCTGCACGTTGCGCGGCTGCTGCTGTTCCTGATAATGGCTGATTGCCCGCTCGACCAGCGCCACCGCTTCGTCAATATCAAAGGGTTTAGGCAGATAATCAAACGCACCCTGCTGATAGGCACTGACGGCGGCGTCCAGATCTGAGTGGGCCGTCATTATGATGACCGGAAGCATCGGGTGACGCTGTTTAATTTGTTTTAACAGCGCCAGACCGTCCATTCCCGGCATCCGGATATCGGAAAGCAGAACGTCCGGCGTTTTGCTGGCCAGTGCGTCCAGGACGTCGCTACCGCTTTCATAAGTAATGCAGGTTAACCCGGCACCGGTCAGCGCGCGTTCAAGCACCCAACGGATGGAGCTATCGTCATCGACTACCCAGACTATCCCTCGTTGCATAAACTCACGCCTCTATTTTTTAATGGGCAGGTACACCGAAAACTCGGTATGACCCGGCCAACTGGTAAATTCAATTTTTCCGCTATGTTGATCTATCAAACTGCGGGCAATAGATAAGCCCAGACCCGTTCCGCCTTCACGGCCGCTGACCATCGGATAAAACAGCGTATCCTGAAGATGCGAGGGAATGCCGGGGCCGTTATCTTCAACATCAATACGCGCGGCCAGGCGGTAGCGCACGCCATGCAGCGTCAACTGAAAGGCCGTGCGGGTGCGTAACGTAATTTCTCCGCCTTCCGGACCCAGCGCCTGCAACGCATTGCGAACCACGTTTAACAATACCTGCTCAATCTGATCAGGGTCATGCGGTAACTCCGGCAGGCTGGGATCGTAATCCCGCACCAGTTTGACGTTCTCCGGCAGTTCCATCGACACCAGCTTTACCACGCGTTCAGCCACTTTATGGATGCTTTCTGTCACGTGCAGACCGGGCTGCTGCGGCCCCAGCAGACGGTCAACCAGATTACGCAGACGGTCAGCCTGCTCAATAATGACGTTGGTGTACTCGGTAAGCGACGGATCGGGCAGCGCTTTACTCAGCAATTGTGCCGCGCCACGCAGGCCGCCTAGCGGGTTTTTAATCTCATGCGCCAGGCCTCGCACCAGATCGCGGGCGGCGACTTGCTGCGCATGCTGTAGCTGCTCCTGGCTCAGACGGCGCTGATTATCCATCGGGGCCATCTCCAGCAAGATCATGCCATCCGGCAAGCGCTGCGCCGTCAGAGAAAGAATATGCGAGCGTCCGTCAATAACCAGCGTGACTTCGTTATCGGTAAAACCCTGCCCGGCGCGCAGACTTTCCTGCATCAACCCGACATTAAGGGAAAAATAACTCAGTAGTTCCGGCAATGGCGTACCAAATAATTTACGCGAGCTTTGTGCCAGTAGCTGTTGCGCCGCCGGATTGGCGTAATGGACCGCCAGGTCGTCATCGACCAGCAGAATACTGTTAATTAATGAGTTGAGGATCTGCCCAGCATCGGGCAGCACGCCAGTTGCCATTTAGCAGTCTCCTTAGTGTGCACCAAATGAGTGCAGTATAAGCATAAGTGGATAAAACGGGCGTTTTTGGTGGAGAAAAAAGCCCATCTGGAGATGGGCTAAACGTTTCCACGGCAACTAACAAATAAGCGTCAAATTACACGCTGTAGTACAGCTCAAATTCTACCGGGTGCGGTGTCATGCGTACGCGGTCGTTTTCTTCACGGCGCAGCGCGATGTAAGCATCGATCGCTTCATCAGTGAAAACGCCACCAGCGGTCAGGAACTCGCGGTCCAGATCCAGCTCGTTCAGCGCTTCTTCCAGAGAGCCTGCAACCTGTGGGATCTCTTTCGCTTCTTCCGGCGGCAGGTCATACAGGTTTTTGTCCATCGCTTCGCCCGGGTGGATCTTGTTCTTGATACCGTCAAGGCCAGCCATCAGCAGCGCAGCAAAGCACAGGTACGGGTTAGCGGCCGGGTCCGGGAAGCGCACTTCAATACGACGCGCTTTCGGCGAGGCAACTACCGGAATACGGATAGAGGCAGAACGGTTACGGGCAGAGTAGGCCAGCATAACCGGTGCTTCATAGCCCGGGACCAGACGCTTGTAGGAGTTAGTGGTCGGGTTAGACAGGGCGTTGATGGCTTTCGCGTGTTTAATCACACCGCCAATGTAGAACAGCGCCTGCTCAGACAGACCGGCGTATTTGTCGCCAGAGAACAGGTTGGTACCGTTTTTGGACAGTGACATATGGCAGTGCATGCCGGAACCGTTATCGCCGAACATTGGTTTTGGCATAAAGGTCGCGGTCTTACCGAAGCGGTGCGCCACGTTATGCACGACATATTTGTAAATCTGAATTTCGTCCGCTTTCTTGGTCATGGTGTTAAAGCGGGTGGCGATTTCGTTCTGGCCGGCAGTCGCGACTTCATGGTGATGCGCTTCAACAACCAGGCCCAGCTCTTCCATGATCAAACACATGGTAGAGCGGATGTCCTGTGAGGAATCAACCGGCGGAACCGGGAAATAGCCGCCTTTCACGCCCGGGCGGTGGCCTTTGTTACCACCTTCGTATTTGGTGGTGGAGTTCCAGGCACCTTCGATATCGTCAATAGCAACGTGAGAGCCGGAGATAGACGCGCCGAAACGGATGTCGTCAAACAGGAAAAATTCTGGTTCTGGCCCGAACAGCACGGTGTCTGCGATGCCAGTAGAGCGCAGGTATTCTTCAGCGCGTTTAGCAATAGAACGCGGATCGCGGTCATAGCCCTGCAGCGTGCCCGGCTCCAGGATATCACAACGAATAATCAGGGTGGACTCTTCGTAGAACGGGTCAATGAGCGCGGTAGAGGAATCCGGCATCAGCACCATGTCTGATTCGTTAATGCCTTTCCAGCCACCAATCGAGGAGCCATCAAACATTTTGCCTTCTTCAAAGAATTCGGCATTTACCTGATGCGCAGGAATCGTGACGTGCTGTTCTTTACCTTTGGTATCGGTGAAGCGCAGATCGACAAACTTCACTTCATGTTCATTCAGCATCGTCAAAACGTGTTCAGCGGACATACTTTAACTCTCCCCGGATTCGGTCATTGTCGTCGTGGTAACGAGGTATTCAAAACGGCCTGACTGGCGTTATCGTGTTAAAAAAGATAAAGCGAAATCTGTGCCAACTTTCAAATGCCCCCCAAAAGGCGCTATCATGCGCACCATAGTGCAAAAGGGCTGCACCATAAGCGTTGCGTTGCACCAGTATAGTGCACCTATGTGAACATAAGGCACCATATTGGTGCAATTTGCGTTATGGCAGCCTGATTCGCTTCGTGAAAGCGATCACAAACGAACTCTGCAACACTTGTTTGCGGAGGATCTTTGTGATCCTGTTTTGTAGTGCGATTAATCCGTGTACAATAACGCGCTATTTCTAATGCCTGAGGCAAAGTTGTGATCGAAAATTTGCGTAACATCGCCATCATTGCTCACGTTGACCATGGTAAAACTACCCTGGTTGACAAGCTGCTCCAACAATCTGGTACTTTCGGTGAGCGTGCCGAAACTCAAGAGCGTGTGATGGACTCCAACGATTTGGAGAAAGAGCGTGGGATTACCATCCTCGCGAAAAACACCGCTATCAAATGGAACGACTACCGTATCAACATCGTTGATACCCCGGGGCACGCCGACTTCGGTGGTGAAGTTGAGCGCGTCATGTCCATGGTAGACTCCGTGCTGCTGGTCGTTGATGCAATGGATGGTCCGATGCCGCAGACGCGCTTCGTGACCAAAAAAGCCTTTGCGCATGGCCTGAAGCCTATTGTTGTTATCAACAAAGTTGACCGTCCGGGCGCGCGTCCTGACTGGGTTGTTGACCAGGTATTTGACCTGTTCGTTAACCTCGACGCGACCGACGAGCAGCTGGATTTCCCTATCGTTTACGCTTCTGCGCTGAACGGTATTGCAGGTCTGGATCACGAAGATATGGCGGAAGACATGACGCCGCTGTATCAGACTATCGTCGATCGTGTACCGGCACCGAACGTTGACCTTGATGGTCCGTTGCAGATGCAGATCTCCCAGCTTGATTACAACAACTACGTTGGCGTTATCGGCATCGGTCGTATCAAGCGCGGTAAAGTGAAGCCTAACCAGCAGATCACTATCATTGATAGCGAAGGCAAAACCCGTAACGGTAAAGTCGGTAAAGTACTGACCCACCTGGGTCTGGAACGTATCGAAAGCGACGTGGCTGAAGCGGGCGATATCATCGCCATCACCGGTCTGGGTGAGTTGAACATCTCCGACACCATCTGCGATCCGCAGAATGTCGAAGCACTGCCAGCGCTGTCTGTCGATGAGCCGACCGTGACCATGTTCTTCTGCGTTAACACCTCTCCGTTCTGCGGCAAAGAAGGTAAGTACGTTACCTCTCGTCAGATCCTTGACCGCCTGAACAAAGAGCTGGTGCACAACGTGGCGCTGCGTGTTGAAGAAACCGAAGATGCTGATGCCTTCCGCGTTTCTGGCCGTGGTGAACTGCATCTGTCTGTTCTTATCGAAAACATGCGTCGTGAAGGTTTCGAGATGGCGGTTTCCCGTCCGAAAGTTATCTTCCGTGAAATCGATGGCCGTAAACAAGAGCCGTTCGAAAACGTGACGCTGGACGTCGAAGAGCAGCATCAGGGTTCTGTCATGCAGGCCCTGGGCGAGCGCAAAGGCGACCTGAAAAACATGAATCCAGACGGTAAAGGCCGCGTACGTCTCGACTACGTGATCCCAAGCCGTGGTCTGATCGGTTTCCGTTCAGAATTCATGACCATGACCTCCGGTACCGGTCTGCTGTACTCCACTTTCAGCCACTACGACGACGTTCGTGCGGGTGATGTGGGCCAGCGTCAGAACGGCGTACTGATCTCCAACGGTCAGGGTAAAGCGGTTGCGTTTGCGCTGTTCGGTCTGCAGGACCGCGGCAAGCTGTTCCTGGGTCACGGTGCGGAAGTGTATGAAGGCCAGATCATCGGTATTCACAGCCGTTCTAACGACCTGACGGTAAACTGCCTGACCGGTAAAAAACTGACCAACATGCGTGCTTCCGGTACTGACGAAGCCACCACGCTGGTTCCGGCGCAGAAAATGACCCTGGAGCAGGCTCTGGAGTTCATCGATGACGACGAACTGGTCGAAGTTACGCCGGTTTCCGTACGTATTCGTAAACGTCACCTGACGGAAAACGATCGTAAACGTGCGAACCGTGGTCCGAAAGAAGCGTAATTAACGCTTATTGAAAATATAAAACCCCGACAGAGTGGAAGCTCTCCGGGGTTTTTTAATACGCCTCCAGGGCAAGTAAATTCGTCAAAAAATCCGCAATCGCAGGTGTATTGTTATCGCCTGTCACCATATCCGCACACGCTTTTGCCCGTGTGCTGGCATTCCCCATGGCAATGCCTAATCCGGCAAGATGGAGCATTTCCGCGTCATTGTCATTATCGCCAAACGCAATCACGTCACGCATCGCGATATGTTGTTGCTGTGCATATCGGGCGAGGCTTTGCCCTTTACTACAGTTAGCCTGAATAATGTCGAGCTGATAACGCCACGACCATGTGCAGGTCAGGTTCAACTCGTGTTGTACATAATCAGCAATATGATGAAGCTGCTCAAGTTGCCGATGAACAATACTGATTTGCCAGATATTTTCCCTGACATTCAGCGCATCGCCTCCTGTCATCACCCGATCGTCGGCAAGAATAGTCGGTTTAAGTGGGTGGATTTTGGTGATTATGCTTTCCGCCTGTGAATGCATAATCGGCAGGGTATAAAGATAATGCTGGTGGGCCGGTTGATAAATATAGCTGCCGTTACAACAAATCATCGGCTCAGTCAGCGCCAGCATCTGATAATAATCAAACGCTTGTATATGCGAACGTCCGGTAACAAGGATGATCTTATAGCTCATTGCCTGTAGCTGGCGAAGCACCGCTTGCGATGCTGGCAGAATATGCTTATTACGGTTCAGCAGCGTCCCATCAAGGTCAAAAGCAATTAAACGCCAGGACATGAGCGTCTTATCCGATAACAACGTGAAGTCTCTAACTGATCCAGTAATGTAATATCGTGACGGTGTTGATAAGCCAGAAAGCAATGGCATTGTTTAGCCTGGCAGGCGGGAGCATGACGTTGTTGCTGATACATATTACCTATTTTAATTTTGCTCAGATGGCAGGCAAAAAGGTCGCCTTCAGCATTCATAAAAACACTCTTTCTGCCCGCAGAGCAGGCAGTGAGTTGAGCAGGCCATGTCTGCGTTTCGATGCTATACAATGGGTCCAGTGTGCTGAATATTGCGTTCGCCTCAGCAGTATTCCTGGTGTTAGTACACTCATTGGCATTGAACCAAAGATAAATATCGCCCGGCAGTTGCTGGCGTAACCAGCGAAACGTCTCAATATCTTTCAGGTTGGCAACCGCTCCCACGCAGAAGGTTATTCCGGCGGCGGAGAGTGCCTGACATTGTGTCAGAAAACGCGCTGCGTTGATTTGTGAGGGATGAAAAGAGCACCACAGACGCAGTTTGCTAATATCACCGCCGCCTGTGTGAAACGCGTCTAACAGCGTGGCTAACGAAAATGCGGCATTCGTTTGTATCCCCACCGCTTCAACATGTGGATAGCGGCTAATCTCCGCCAGCGCATCCATATAATAACGCAACCGCAATGCTTCACCATAAGGTGTAATCATCACATTCAATGGCGTACCTAAAAGAGGCAAATGTTTAACCATACGCCATAGCGCTGCTTCATCGCGTTTTTTATCATTGTGGACGTGTTTATGAAACGGACAGTAGCTGCAATGATAATTACAGGATTTAAGATACCCGCGATAAAATAATGTATGAATGTCGCGAAAAGTCATCGCTTCCGGTTCTCCCGTAGCATCACTTCGGAAGAAATAAACATCGGGCCGAGGCGATCGGACAATGCCATACCTGATTCTGTTAATCGCAGGCGATCATGGTATTGATAACAGCATTGCTGCTGGATAAATGTTTGCAGATCGGGAAAATCTTTCAGTGCCTCACTGCCAAAATGCTGACGATAATCCGTTAATGAAAGCCCTTGCCAAAAAAACAGGTTTTTAATAATAAACCGGCGCTTCATTTCATCGTCAGAAAGGACATAACCATGTTTGATGGTTGTTTTATCTTCGCAATCGATAAAGTCCTGAATGATTTTTTGCGATGCCTGCTGGTTCGCCGACCAGGGCGTACAATAATGCAGGTTGCTGAGGTAGCTTCTGCCGCCCGCGCCGAGCGCCAGTGAGTTTTCAAAGCCGCAGCTTTTCGCCGCCGCTGACGGTGCCGGAGCCAGAACAAAGCGGCGCATAGAGGTCTGCGTGTAGCCCGCATTGCGCAGCCGATCGCGGGCTACCACATAACTGCTGTGCATATTCTGCTGGCGCGGCATATTGTAAAGCGGGTAGAGGAAGATCTCTTCCGGCTGATAGCAGAGCGCCTGATTGAGCGATGCCGTCAGGCTTTCATGCGTCTGCCCTGGAATGCCATAAATAATATCAATATTAAGCGATGGGAAATCCCCGTCCTTCAGCCATTCCAGCGCCTGACGCGCGCTGGCGGCGCTGTGGCGGCGATGGAGCGTTTTTAGTTCATCATCGTTAAAGCTCTGCACGCCGATGCTCACGCGGTTCACGGCGAAATCGTTTAACAGCGCGATTTTTTCCGGCGTGGTGTCCGACGGGGAGGTTTCGATGGTTTTATAAATGTCCCGGTCAATATTCAGGGTGGCAAAAACCGAGGTGAACAGGGTGTGCAGTTGCCCGACATTCAGCAGCAGCGGCGTACCGCCACCCACGGTAAAACTGGCCCAGTCAACCGGGGCTAAATCCATCTGCTGGCACTGGGTGACAATCGCGGCGATGTACCGATCGATAAACCCGCTTTCCGCCCCGGTGCAGGTAAACAGGTTGCAAAACCCGCAGCGGCTCTGGCAAAACGGCATATGAACATAAAGATGCGTCTCCTGTTCATAAAGGCGCGATTTAACCTCATGAAAATTTATCCCCGTCAGCGCCCGATACGCCTTCTTATGCGGATAGCTGTACATATACTGGCGGTAAATATCGTTATTATTCATATCATTCATCATGCGTTAACAAAAAGTGCATCCAGGGAACGGTATTGACGATGGGATGGTTGAAGCTGTGGAAATACTTACCGTCTTCGCCGTAACAGGTGCCGTGATCGGAGCAGAGGAGCACCAGCGTATCGCGCCCGGTCGCGCGGAAAATATTCAGCAACTCGTCAATGCGCGCGTCAATATAGCGCAGCGCCGCGGCATGAGTTTCCAACGTATCGCCAGGTTTCGCGCCCTCGACGTAAAAATGGTTGGGATAGTGGAGGGTATCGACATTGATATACATCATTACCGGTTGCTCGCTGGCGCGCGCCGGCACAATCTTTTCAATAAAGTGGATCTGGTTATCCAGACTTTCTTTTACCGTGCAGGCGAAGCGCGGGTTCCAGTAACTCTCTTTAAACAGCGCCGGAAACACTTTTCCCATCCCGGAGCGCTTATTAAAGAACGAGACTCCGCCAATACACAGCGTGTGATAGCCCTGCTTTTCCAGCCCTTCTATCCAGGTCGCCTCGGAAAAAGCAAACGCGTTCTCCGGCCCCTTTCTGCCCAGCCCGATATCTTTCGGGAAAAACAGCATATTATGAGCGGCTGCGCCTTCCAGCGGTTTCGGCATAAAACCGGAAAACATCGAATGGTGCGACGGCCAGGTAAAGTTACCGGCAGCTTCGCACTTCACCCATTGTCCGTAGCGGTTAATATGCGGCGTATGGCCCGCCGATTGCGCCTGAATCGCAATGTCGTAGCGTAAAGAGTCCAGCACAATAAACAGAATATTGGTGTTATTGCTAATCAGCGTATTCATATTAAACCCGCCGTTGCTTTGAGCGGCGCTGGTGCGTAATGCGGCGGGGACTTCATCCATTGAATTATACATACTGGCTCCTTATCGCCTGAATTTGCGCCCGATAAATATGATTCTCGTTCTGCGCATCCTGGTAAATCAGATCGCCCTGACCGTTAATTTCAATAATATACGGCGTCAGGTTGCGGGTGAGTAAAACATCGATACCGGCAAGACGAATATCGGGAAAAAGCTGTATGGCGTTCAGGCAAAGGGCGTCGATCTCCGCGACCTTTGCGGCGGATAATCCCAGGCTGGCGAACTCACTGGCCTGGTTTTGCAGATGCAGGTTGGTGATCGGCTGCGATGACGTTCTGACCACCCGCCAGAGTATTTTGCCGTCCATACAGACCACGCGCAGATCGTAGCTTTTGCCGTTCACGCTGGCTTTCGGCAGCCAGCATTCGACGATATTCTCCTGTTGCAGCACGGCGCTAATAATGCGGCGAATTTGTACATCATCCTGATAAGAATGAATTTTATTGCTATTGAACAGCCGTGATCCGTCGATGGCGATCGCGCAATAAAGCACCTGGCGGATGCCGTCGGGATGCCGCCGCCAGGCAATGACGCCCGCCGCGCCGGAACCCAGCGTTGGTTTGATAAACATGCGGGTTATTTTGCTGGCCTGCATAATGGCGAGCAGTTGCTCCACGCTGCCGACGTTTTCTGCGACCAGCGGCGGCGTGGGAATACCGTGTTCAATTAAGCGTTTTTTACAGATTTTTTTATCCAGCAGTGAGATTAAGCCCGCCGGATGATTCACATAATTAACGTTTTTACGCGCCGCCATCGCCTGCAAAAAGCGAATATATTCCTGACTTAGCGCGTTTATCTGACAAATATCGGTTTCGCTATGCACCGGCGGATCGATTTTTACCGCGCCGGTCAGCGTCGCCGTCAGCGCCTGCGAATATGTCAGCACGGTAACAGGGGTTTTAAGCGCTCTGGCCGCCTGCATAAAATAATACGTGCGCTTACTTTGCGGTGAACCAATGAGCGTAATCATAAATAAATCCCTTTATTAATGAATACAGGGAATGCAGGCATTCCCCTTATTTTTATTCGGTAATCATTGCATGAATATACCGGTCTCCATGACATGCGTCAGACATATCAATGTCTATTGACAGCGCTGCCAGCAGCTTCTTCTGCATTTCCGGCGTCAGGTAGTGATAATGCAGGTCGAGTTTTTCCAGATGCTGAAGGCGCTCTTTATGCTCCAGCAGTGCTTCGCCTCCTTTGTCCGTTAACGTACCGCATGACAGTTCCAGTACCTTAAGCTGTGGCAGGATATCGCTCTGTAGAACACGGCGGGCAATCTCATCCTGTTCTCCGCTGTTCATCAACCCCAGATGCGTCAGGGCAGGGAAAAGGTCTTTCGACGCCAGCGCCATGACGTCATCCAGTGAGCCATCAAAGCCATAGTCTTCTATACCCAGATAGAGTTTTAGCGTTTTCAATGCAGGGAGGCGCGCATTTTTTAGCTCGGACAGTACGTTTGAATGCAGGCCGCCAGAGATGATCTCCAGATGTTCCAGCTTTTCATGATGAATGTCACCCAATTGCAGATCTTGTGCACCTTTAATAATCAGTGTTTTCAGGCCAGGCAGGGCGGCGTAGAGCCTGGAATAATCACCTTGCTGAATCCAGGAGATCTCGCAATCTTCGCTCTCCATATCACCAATAAACAGCGATTCGAGATGAGAAAAACGGGAAGCGTGCTCAACAAGCATATCAATAATATACTGGGAGGACTCACTCTCGAAAGGGTCTCCCCAGTTGCCAATGATCAACGAGTGAATCTCAGGAAGTGATTCATCGTTTAAAATTAGATCAGTTAACTTGTCTAACCCATCATCCCAATCAATATTAAATCGCTTTTCCATTAGTTTCCCTTCTCTATAATAGCGGACAGATGAAATATCATCGTGATATTATCATGGTGCTTAGGGATTGAGTATCGGGATAGTGTTTATGATACCGGACACTGAACGTTATTGTTTTTATGTCCGGTCAGGTTTACATCAGAAAAAATATTTCGCGCCTATACGGATTTGGTTCTGCTCTCGATGATACGGTTCCACATTGCGATCTAACCAGCGCAGCTCAAAGTAAGGTAGCCAGTGCTTATCAAGGCGATAACGAAAGGTATAGGAAAATTTATCTGTAATAATGAAATTCCAGTAATTACCTATTTCATAGGTGTCGTTATTATCTCGATCGCCGTTTAAGTCAACTGAGCTATAGTTATTATGATTATAGCGGTTGCGCACAGTAAGATTAAACCACGGCGTAAACTTGTAGTTGACTTCCAGATAGGCAGCGCCGCTGGAGCTAATGCTCTTGTCGGTAATCAACCCGCCTGGTTGAATGGTTAACCTGTCTGTCGGTTTAAAGAGCGGATACCAGCCCTCAATTTCATTGTAACCATGCTTTAATTCATCTTCACGCTGTAGTGTGTAGGTATTAGTAAGCATGATACCTGCTCCCATATCGAAGTTATAGCCGGCGCGCAGCATAATTTCCTGCTGATCGGAGGCCAGATTATATGCCTCACGATTTTCCACGTAAGCCCCGGCAAAAACAGAGGTCGATATAAGAGAGGATAACATTATGGTAATAGTTATTTTTTCATAATAAATCCATGTTTTAAGCGTAGGAATACCGCCCACCCAAGAGGATAGGTGAAGCGGTAGTGTTAGTTATATGTTTACGCTGGATATTACTTCTGGGTTATTAGTTGTATTATCTTTTTTGCGCTTGCTAATTTCCTCTATAATAAAAGAAAAACGTGCTTCATTGAGCTTATAAAATAATCCCATAGTAACAGCAGCAATAATCGCCAGAACACATGGCCAAATAAAAATAAGCTGGCGTAAGCCAAGCAACGTTGTTTCACTTTGCATGATATTGGGTACATAACCGATTTGTGTGAGCATAATACCAGGCAGAAAGCCTGCCAGCGCCGCCGAGATTTTACGGGAAAAGGTGTAGCCGGTATAAACGGAGCCTTCAGCACGGATTCCCGTTTTCCATTCACCGTAATCCACCGTATCCGGGACCAGCGCCCAGTTCAGACTATTAACAAAAGCGGTGCCAAAAAAAGCCATGCAGGAGAAGATCACAAACAGGAACGAGGTTCCACCCCAGATAAAGTTAAGGATATCGCCAGCCGCCCAGAGTATCAGGCCGCCAAGGTAAACCTGTTTTTTACCGAAGCGTTTTACCGTTGCTGGTACCAGTAACACACCAATCAAAATACATCCCATACTGAAAAAGCCCATCCATGACAGCAAATGAATGTCGTTGAGCACGTACTGCGTGTAATAGACCTGAATTGCCAGTTTGATGTTAAAGGCGGCCAGCGTGCACAGGTTGGCAACGCAGAGCACCAGCAGAGGAGGATTATGGAAAATCGCGCAGAATGATTTCAACATACTGGGTTTATGCGTGTCGGGCACGGTTTCAATATATCGCTCTTTTACGCCGCTAAAACACCACCACATACACATCAATCCACATACTGAAAAAATGACGGCTGCAATCAGATAGCCCAGCGAAGGGATGTTAACGAAAAGCGCCTGAATGGGCATAAAGCCAACGGTACATAGCAATAAGCCGATAGTGGCTCCACCCTGACGCCATGCGGCAAGCTGGGCGCGTTCGTTTGAGTTTTTGGTGATGGCTGGCACCATTGCGCCGTAGGAGCAGTTCATCAGGCTGTAGCACAAGCCGAATAACATAAACAATACCGTTGCCAGCGTGGTTTTCACCGTGAGGCTAAAATCGGTGGCAAAAAATTGCAGGGTAGTCACCAGCGCGACAGGAAAAGATGCGTACAAAATAAAGGGCCTGAATTTCCCCATCGCGCCAATATTACGGCGCGAATCCAGTAATACCCCGGTAAGCATATCGGTGAAGGCAGTAAAGAATTTGGCTACCAGAAAGATCATCCCACCGTACCAGGCTGGCATGCCCAGTTCGTCCGTATAAAACTTCAGCAAGTATAGCGTGCCGATACTCAGCATTAAATTAGAGCCGACATCCCCTATACCGTAAGAAAATTTTTCCCGCAGACTTAATTTTAATGTCAACGGATCATGCTCAGACATAATGACTCCCTATAACGCCCGGCAAGGCGTTATTTATTAAGCTGTACGTTTGCGGGCTTCTATTTCTTCAACAATGCGGATATACATCTTCTCATTGAGGTTGTAGAAACAGCCCATCGTAATCATGGCCAGAACGGCAAGTGCGCAGGGGTAAATGAAGATCAACTGACGTAATCCGGCGACGGTATCTGAAGATTGCACCACATTCGGTATGTAGCCAATCTGGGTCAGCATCCAGCCGGGAAAGAAACCCGCCAGTGCCTGAGACATTTTGCGAAAGAAGGTAAGGCCGGTATAAACCGTTCCTTCTGAACGTACGCCGGTACGCCATTCACCGTACTCCACTGTGTCCGAGACCATCGCCCAGTTCAGGCTGTTAACAAATGCGGAGCCAAAGAATGCTAAACAGGAGAAGGTGACAAAACTCAGTGAACTATTACCGCAGCTAAAGTTAAGAAGATCACCCACCGCCCAAATGAGCAGACCACCGATATACACCTTTTTCTTGCCGAAACGACGAACGGCGGCGGGCATAAGAAACACGCCGATAAAAATACAGCCCATGCTGAAGAAACCCATGTATGACAATAATATGGGGTCGTTCAGAACGTATTGCGTGTAATAAACCTGAATCGCGAGTTTTACGTTAAAGGCAGCCAGCGTACACAGATTCGCAATACACAGAATAAATAATGGGCGGTTGCCTGCAATCGCGCGGAACGATTGCAACAAATCAGGCTTTTGTGTGGCATTAGCGGGTTTAACCTCGACATAGCGCTCTTTAACACCGGCATAGCAGAGCCACATAAACAGCAGGCCGCATAATGAAAAAAGCGCAGCGGCAAAGCCATATTTGAGTTGGGGGCTGCCATCAATTAGGTTCATCACTGGTACAAAAGCAACCGTGCCAATAAGCAGGCCAAGCGTGGAGCCTCCTTGTCGCCAGGCCGCCAGCGAGGCGCGTTCATTGGGGTTTTTAGTGATGGCTGGCACCATTGCGCCATAAGAGCAATTCATCAGGCTGTAGCACAGCCCGTACAACATGAATAACAGCGTAGCGATAATCGTTTTTCCGGTTATCTCAAAGGGCGTACCAATAAAGTTAGCGGTGGCCAACAGGGCTACGGGCAACGCGCCATAGAGTACAAACGGGCGAAATTTGCCTTTCGGGCCGATTTTACGCCGTGAGTCGAGTACAATTCCGGTACCCATATCGGTAAAGGCAGTAAAAAATTTAGCGATTAAAAAAATGATCCCACCATAAGTTCCCGGCAGGCCAAGGACATCGGTATAAAACTTTAATAAATAGAGCGTACCGATATCGAGCAGGATATTGGAACCCAGATCGCCTATGCCATAAGCGATCTTTTCTTTAAGGGGCAAGCGTAGTGCTGCCGGATCAACAGAGGTCTGACTCATCATTGTTCTCCATTTGCCCGCGAGTTTCCCCGCGGGCGAGTCATATTAGATGTGGTGTAAAGAAGCAAACAGCGACGCCCACTCACTGCTGGCGCGATAAAAGACCGGAGGCTTGCCGATGGGCGCATCCACGGTGATTTCACCGCCCTGGTACGTTTCGCCAGTCCAGACGTTGATCCAGTTATCTTCTGGTAGATACAGACTCCAGTCACGGCGTCCTTGCTCGTGAACCGGCGCAACCAGCAGATCTTGCCCCAGCAGGTACTGGTATTTCAGGGTGTAGGTTCGCGCATCATCCTCGTAGTGCAGGAACAGCGGACGCATCACCGGTAACCCGGTTGCCGCGTTCTGCGCGACGGCCTGCCTGAGATAGGGCTTCAGGGTGGTAAAGACGGTAGTCATGCGGGCAAAGTGGGCAATAGTTTCTTCATCACTATCAAACTGCCAGTTATCGCCAGGACGGTTGCCCTCGTGGGTCCGCATCATTGGGGTGAAAGCGCTGAAGTCACACCAACGTAGTAGTAGTTCTTTACTGCGTTTCATGCCGAATAAGGTGGTGTAACCGCCGATATCACTGTGGTGCAGGCCGTAGCCGGTCATTGCCAGCGACAGCGCGGCAGGGACTACAGAAGCAAGGCCATCATCAAGGCTCCAGTCAACGTTCTGGTCACCCGCCCACATCATGGTGGAATACTTCTGGCTACCGGTATAACCGGCACGCATAAAGAACAGGATCTCGCCAAGATTGCCGGTTTCCTGCAATGCTTCGTAGTTGCACTTCGCCCACAGTGCTGGCCAGGCGTTATGCATGATTTCGGCGCTGATGCCGTTGTGCAGGTATGTATCGGTCGGCAGATATTCACCAAAATCGGCCATCCAGCCACCGCAGCCGAGCATAATCATGTTTTTCTTGATGACGTCTTTGAACCAGTCGTAAGCTTCTGGATTGGTCAGATCCACTACGCCACCGTAAAATTCACCAAATTCGACCAGATAGTCGTTACCAGATGCATCCTTCGCCAGATAGCCGCGTTTTGCCGCCTCAGCACAGAGGTCTTTATCGCTGGCGACATAAGGGTTGATGTAGGAGAGGAACTGCACGCCCTCTTTTTTCCACTGCTGGATACGTTTATCCAGTTGCGGATAGTTATCTCTGTTCCACTTCCAGTTCCACATTACGCGTTTACCAAAAGAGGTCATGCGAATGCCGGACCAGTCCTGCGCCCAAATGCCGTTCACCTTCACCCCTGCATCACGCATCGTGTCCAGTTTCTGCTGGCAAACCTCGGTGCCGCCCTGAATGCCGAGTGTGACGCCATCGTAAACCCAGTCCGGCAGCTCTGGCTGGCGGCCCAGCAACGCGGTCAATTTTTCCAGCAAGGAGATGTAGTTATCGGCGCATTCAAAGCGCAGGGTCGCGTTATCCTCCCATAACGCCAGTTCGTGATACTCCGGCGCGCTGAAGTCGAAATTCATGTAGCAACTGTTATCAACATGGCAGTAATACTTTTGTGTGCTGACGAAAGTAGGCTGAGGGAAGAAAGTCCAGTAATAGTCGCCGCCCGCATTCTCTTTGCAATCCGCCTGCCAGGTAATATAAGTATTCTTATTGCGACCAACGCCCTGTTCGCTGGTCCATAGTGGAAACGGTTTGCCGCGTAGGTCAAAGTAAGAAAACTGCTCGCCGCAGCCGTAGATATGTTCGTCTGGATTCGCGGCCAGCCGTAACCAGATACGATTGTGGCTATTTACTCCATTTTGCAGTTTCAGCAGCAAACGCCCCGCGTCATCGGTAGTAATAAGCAGTGTGGCGTTGATACTTTCTCCGCGACTGAAATGGATCTGCCAGCTTTCTGGCAGTTGAGCTACCTTTGTTTTAGTTAGCGCAATTTTTTCATTAATTTTATCTTTAATACTGAAATTACCACGAAACATTTCGATATCAGCAATACCAGTGCCTATCCACAAACAGGGAGCCTGCAGAGTATGCCGAAGAATTAAACGTTGCTGATAATATAATGTGAAACCCTCAGTAGATGTCTCAACTTTAATTTTTGATAAAAATTTATTATGCGTGCTCATATAATATTCTCCATGAGAGTAATGATCGCATGGTAAGTTATCGGTTTGTGCGTTCTTTATTGGCAATGCACAAAAATATTAAAATACTTATTTGCTTTCATTGGTACTGCGAATTGCAGCAATTTTTTTACCAAAAACAAGCTGTAATACAGCTAAAAGAGCAAATGGTGGCAGTAGAGCTGTAACGGGGGAAATGCCTATTGCACCTTTTATTAGCATGGCTCCTGATGCTATTAGCAATAAGAAAACCAGAATGCGGAACACCTTAACCGAAATGCGTTTGTGAACATATTGTCCCACCAATGACCCGAGGATCATGGTAGGAATACAAAAAATCACCAGTTTAAACGTCGATATTGTTAAGATGCCACTGGTCGCCAGACCACCGACTACGGCAATATTATTGGCAGTAAAAAAGGCATTAAGCGTGCCACGGAAAGCGGCTGGGCCTAAATTTCGCAACATACCGTACATTACCACCGGAGGCCCATTGGTTGAGAATGCGGCTCCGAGCGCACCAGCCACTGCTCCCAGTGGGGCAGCAATCCAGCGGCGGTCATAAACCGGCAGGCGAGGAATAAACATATTATAAAAAGAATAGAGGATAAGAAATGCGCCAAGACCTATCTTCATCATATGATCGGGTAAATAGGAAAGAGCATATAGCCCTACCGGTATACCGAGAAATGAGAAAAAAATAAGTACGGCAGCCGATCGCCAGTCAATTTCCTTACGTGAAAGCCAGGTTGCATAAATAGCCGTTGCGGTTCCGACGATAACCGATAGTGGCGTAGCCATTTTAACTGGCAGCATCAGTGTGACAAGCGGCATCGTTGTTAATCCACCACCGAAACCAGCACATATACCGACAAATGTATAAAGAAACATTAAAGCAATAACAGTATAGACAACGCCATTTTCCAGCATTATGCCGTCTGGTGTGAACAGATTGAAAAAATCCATAGTGGTTCCTTTTACGTTAATTCATTTCCCATCATATTGACTGTGCTAAATATATTGCCCGTTAAGTTTGAAGGACAACCGATGCTGCTGTCGTGGCTTAAGTAGAATGAGATCTGTTCCAGAATTAAATGCATTGGGGGGGCAACTCATGGGTTCAACAGCGATTCCTTTCCGATGTAACTTTTCACCACTATAAACCTGTAGCCAGGGTTGTTCGGAAAACAAACTGACGCAAAGTGATTGTCCTGGGTCAATAATACGCATTTGCCATTCTTTACCTTCGGTTTTAAAGGTATGGTCAATCTGTTTATCGCCGAGTTGCTTTATTGTTGTGTAGTTTAAATCCAGTTCATCAACATGGTGTAAATGAGTTGGGTTAGCATGTTCATCCACCATAAAAACCTGTTTAGCTGGAAGTTGTAATAAATAATCATCAACAGTGGCGAGATTACAGGTTAAATAAGGATGCATCCCCACACCATAGGGCGCGATATTATCACCTGCATTTTCGCTGCTGATCTCAACAGAAAGCCCGGTTTCTTCATTCAAAGTATAAACAACCTGAGCCAGTAGCAAAAAAGGATAACCGTAACTGGGCGGTAAAACTGTCGTTAGCGTAATGTTGGTCGCCGTTAACTCGTTAATTTGCCAGTCGCGCCAGGCAAGCAAGCCATGAATCGACGCTTTAGAATGATGTTCATTAATTGGTAATTGATATTCCTGCCCTTCAAAGTGATAACACCCATTTGCAATGCGGTTAGGCCAGGGAAGTAATACTTTTCCAAGATGTGCCAGCGGCATCTCTTCCGGTTTGTGAGGTATCACCAGGTGTCTGCCCCGCCAGGTTAATTCGGCAAGCCCGGCACCAACAGACACAATTTGCGCCCGGTAATCTCCCGCCGTCAGAACAGCCGTTTTCCCGCCACTGTGTATATGCACTGTTTTCATATGAGATACCATTAGATAACAACGGCATACGCGAAAAATATGCTTTGCGAATATGCCGTATATATTTACTATTTATTTGGCATTAACATCCAGTAGCCCTGCCGCAACGGCGGGTGCCAGGCCTGGCGCTAATGGAATACGTGGGATCACCAAACAGTGCAACAGATGATAAATATCCTGTTTGCCATCCCATACTTTGGTCGTGACTTTATTGTCGGCATCCAGCTCTTGCCACCATGAACCATTTTCATAATCCATCAGGTATTTGATGCAGTAGTCCCACCATGTTTGATACCAGGTTTCGTACTGACGATCGCCGGTGACTGTGTAAAGCGCATATGCTGTACCCATAGCTTCAACGATCGGCCAGCGAACACGTTCACGAACCACGGGTTTTCCTTCCCAGTCTACGGTGTAAACAATACCGTCAGCGCCATCAGGTGCCCAGGCATCACGGACAGTGGCATTAAACAATCCTTTTGCATCTTCTAATAACCAGGCCGGAGGCTGCTCACACCGGGCTTCTAATGCCGCGTGAATATGTAGCATTAAGCGGCCCCACTCAATCCAGTGGCCTGGAGTACCCCCGAATGCACGGAAGCGGTGCGCCGGATTGTCTTTGTTGTAATCGCGGATAGGGTTCCAGTTAACGTCAAAATGCTCATTAACGCGGTAATGGTTATTTCTTGCGACATCATGAATGATAACGGAGGCGACTCTGATGGCGCGATCGAGCCATTTTTTATCGTGAGTCACGTCATAAACAATCAGGAAAGCTTCTACTGCATGCATATTGGCGTTGCCGCCACGGTAGTCCTCGGTCTTAGTGAATGCCTCATCCCAGGACTCCAGACACATTTGCTCTTCTTCACTCCAGAAGTATTTCTCAATAACTTCAATGGTGTAATCAAGCAGTTTTCTGGCTTCAGGATGTCCGGTCGTCACAGCGCTGGCGGCACCCAGCAGGGCAAAGAAATGTTGATAACCTTGTTTAGAAGCATCAACCACGCCTTTATCATTAATACAGGCATACCAGCCGCCGTATTTTTTATCGCGTAATGCGCCATTCATGGCTTTAATACCGTGGTCAACCAGCGCATATGCGCCCGGTCTGCCCATCGACGCGGCAACTGAATAAACGTGTAACATGCGGGCGGTGATCCACAAATGGATGCCCATTTCTTCTTTTATTTGCCCTTTATTTCCCAGCCAGCCAAATCCGCCAGGAATGGCTGCACCTTTACCAAATTCGAAAATACGATCGGTTTCCTGCTCCAGCCAGCGATTGTGGCTTAATGTGTTAAACCATTTCATTCTTATATCCTCATATTAACGGCGTTTTGCCATCATTTCGTCGACAATGTCGCCCAGACGTTGCAATTTCGGCGCGGAAACATCCCGCAGCATCATTTCGGTATCCGGTAGACCGACTACCGATGACCACACCGCCCGTCCGGCCAAAAATCCTGATGCTCCCGCCGTCATCGCCACGCTGACCGCGCGAGGAAATAGCTTTTCATCGACGCCAGAAGAGAGGATGACCCACGGCATATTGATATGTTCATTCAGGTGTTGTGAGGCGGTAAGTAATTCTTTTTGTGGGCCTTTACCGTAAAGAGGCATTTCGACTTTATAGAGGTCGGCACCGCTATCACCCAGTTCTTTTGCTGCATCAATGATCGCCTGTTCGCGGTCGAACTTATCACCTTGACGTGGCGGGCGTACCACCGGTTCGATAATGCTCGCCAGCCCATTGCTATGACATAATGTGTTGAATTCTTTAACCATATCCAGACGCTGTTGAGCGTCTTCATCGCTACGCCAGAGCACAAGTAGTTTCAGAGCCTTAGCCCCGTCTTGTTTAACGGCTTGTGGGTTAATTCTTCTGTCGATCGTCACGCTGTCAACGGGAATGCCGTTACCCGGGATGAACTCATCGGCAGCAACAATCATGGCGCAGCTTTTAGCGACGGCACGTTGTTCGACGGCCTGGCGATAGCAAAACTGCTGATCCAGCAGAATGGCAGACGCATAAGGAGAGAGGATTTTCGCCGCATTGACTTTAAATTCCGTCAGCACGCTGTCAGCCACAGGGGGTTTTGCACCAGCAGCAGCAAACATTAAGCGCATCGCCTCACGCTGATCGACGGCCAGCATGGCAAAACCGCCTGACGCACGCGTAATGTCTTTGATGGTGTAGTTGTTCATTCAATTTTCCTTTATACGATCGTTACATTTTTACTTTGAGGACAGTCCAGCGCTGTTCCTTACCTGCTCCAGAATGGCACTCCAGTCTTCCCGCCCGCGTCCTGCCGCGCGTGCCTGGTTATAGACTTCACGTGAGGCTGCCCCGAGTGGCATTGGGACATGCAGGTGGTTAGCGACATCCAGCGCGATACCCAGATCCTTGTGCGCCAGATCGATCATGAAGGCCGGAGAGAGATCGCCTTTCAGCACTTTTCCAGGCCAGGTGGTTGTGAAGTGCCCTTTACCAGCAGCAGTACCGCTCATCACTTTCAGGGCCACATCGAAGGAGAGGCCTAGTGCTTCGCATAGCACCGCGGCTTCGGCAGAAAGCGCATTCAGGGCAATGCTCATGTAGTTGTTAATCAGCTTCACGCGGATACCCATGCCAGGTCCGCCGGTATTAATCAGTTCGTTGCCCATCGCCATCAGTACTGGCGTGGAGCGTTCAACCTGTTCTGCGCTGCCACCCGCCAGCAGTAGTAGCGTTCCGGCAATCGCGTTATCGGATGTCCGGCCGACGGGGACATCCATCATGCTGAATCCTCGTGCATGCATGTCGGCAATAAGTTGGTCGGTTTGCAGCGGGTGGATCGTTGACATATCAATGACCAGCGCATCTTTAGACAGGCTCTCGCATACCCCTTTTTCAGCAAACAGAATGCGGCGAACTACGTCACCGTTAGGCAACATAGTGATGATAAATTCAGCGCCTTTTGCCGCCTGAGCCGGGCTGCTGGCGGGCTGAGCGCCTTTTTCTACCAGGCGCTGAACCGCATCTGGATTAACATCAAACACGCTGAGCTTATGCCCCTGCTTAAGTAAATTGCTCGCCATAGGCGAACCCATCTGCCCTAATCCGATAAATGCAACGACTGCCATAACGTTCTCCTGAAAACGGTTTTGTCACTTTTTGTCAATTAATAGCGGATTTGTTTGTCTGTTTTTGATCGTATTTGTAATTTATGGTCAAAAAATTGACGGCCGTCACTTTTTAAACATTTTGTGAAATTAAAATGACGGCATCAGAAAAACAGGAGGAAGTACCATGGCCCGAATCTTATGTGTAGGCATCACAGTGTTAGACCGTATCTGGTATCTCAATGATTTACCTAAAGAAGGAGGCAAGTATGTCGCTAATAACTACACCGAAGTGGGTGGAGGGCCTGCGGCCACGGCGGCAGTTGCTGCGGCAAAGCTGGGCGCGAAAGTGGATTTTATTGGCCGTGTGGGGGATGACGACACCGGCAAACGGCTACTTGCGGAGCTGGAGTCCCTGGGAGTAAATACCCGCTACACCCGGATTTACAACGGGGCACGCTCCTCTCAGTCGGCGGTCCTGGTTGATGCGGGTGGTGAGCGTATTATTGCTAACTATCCCAGCCCGGATTTGCCTGCGGATGCCAGCTGGCTTGCTGAAATCGACTTTTCACAATGGGATGCCGTACTGGCCGATGTCCGCTGGCATGAAGGCGCGAAAGCCGCTTTCACCCTTGCCCGTCAACAGGGTATTCCTGCCATACTGGATGCGGATATTACCCCGCAGGATATTACGGAACTGGTAGCGCTCAGCGACCATGCAGCATTTTCCGCACCGGGCCTGCGTCGTCTGACAGGCAGCGAAGACATCAGTGTTTCATTGAAAAAAGCACAAATGCTCACAAATGGTCATGTCTATGTCACCCAGGGTGCACAAGGGTGTTATTGGCTGGAAAAGAAAGAACTACAGCATCAACCTGGATTTACGGTTGATGTCGTTGATACTACTGGCGCTGGTGACGTTTTTCATGGTGCTCTGGCGCAGGCGATTGCCCAAAAAACCGATATTGGCGCTGCGGTACGCTTTGCCAGCGCGGTGGCTGCGCTAAAATGTACCCGGCCTGGCGGAAGAGCAGGGATACCCGATTGTGATCAAACCCGCTCTTTTTTGTCACTTTATGTATAAAATGCAGGGCAGTTAAGAGTTGAGAGGAATTTCCATGAGTTTAACCGAGCTGACCGGTAATCCACGTCACGACCGTTTACTGGCACTGATTGCTGAACATGGTTATATGAACATTGATGAGCTGGCGCAGCTGTTAGACGTCTCGACGCAAACCGTTCGCCGGGATATTCGTAAACTGAGTGAACAGGGGCTTATCACTCGACATCATGGCGGTGCCGGACGAGCGTCAAGTGTAGTGAATACCGCTTTTGAACAACGCGAAGTTTCTCTCATGGATGAAAAAAAGGCGATTGCAGATGCGATCGCTGATTATATACCTGACGGCTCAACTATTTTTATCACTATCGGTACGACCGTTGAGCATGTTGCACGTGCGCTGCTTAACCATAATCACCTGCGCATTATTACCAACAGCCTGCGGGTGGCGCATATTTTGTATAAAAACCCCCAGTTTGAAGTGATGGTAGCGGGCGGCACGCTGCGACCGCACAACGGCGGTATTATCGGACCAGGGGCTGCCGCATTTGTGCAGGGGTTTCGGGCTGACTATCTGGTCACAAGCGTCGGGGCCATCGAACATGACGGTACGTTGCTGGAGTTTGACGTGAACGAGGCCAGCATCGCCAAAGCGATGATGGCGCATTCCCGGCACATCTTACTGGCGGCCGATCATACTAAATATCATGCTTCCGCCGCCGTTGAGATAGGCAATATTAACCAGGTAACGGCACTCTTCACGGACGACTTCCCGCCCGCAACGCTGAAAGCGCGCCTTCATGAAGGTCAGGCAGAAATTATCCTGGCGGGGGAGGCGGCGGAAAAGGACATGCCTGAACTGTGAATATAAAGTAGCGCTGAATGTTGTTAATCACCCCATAGTCAAACCTCGCCTTTCCCGCTACAGTTATTCCTCCACGGCGCGAAAGGAGACAAAAATGCTCTATATCTTTGATTTGGGTAATGTGATTGTCGATATCGACTTTAACCGTGTGCTGGGGGCATGGAGCGATTTTAGCCGTGTACCGCTGGCGACGCTGAAGCAGACGTTTACGATGGGGGAAGCCTTCCATCAGCACGAGCGGGGCGAGATTACTGATGAGGCATTTGCACAAGCGCTGTGTCATGAGATGGATCTGCCGCTGAGCTATGAACAGTTTTCCCATGGCTGGCAGGCGGTATTTGTAGGACTGCGCCCGGAAGTCATCGCCATCATGCATAAGCTGAGGGAGCAGGGGCATCGCGTTGTGGTGCTGTCAAACACCAACCGTTTGCATACTACTTTCTGGCCGGAGGAATACCCGGAAATCCGTAGCGCCGCCGATCATATCTATCTTTCACAGGATTTAGGCATGCGTAAACCGGAAGCGCGCATCTATCAGCAGGTGCTACAGGCTGAAGGATTTTCCGCTGAAGATACGGTCTTTTTTGACGACAACGTCGATAATATAGAAGGGGCTAATCAGTTGGGAATCACCTCAATCCTGGTGACGGGGAAAGAGACCATTCCGGACTATTTCTCGACGTTGTTATGATAAAAACTTTCCGGCAAAAAATCAGTTACTCAACGCGCCCAATGGTGGCGTGGCTAAAACTTCTCTGGCAGCGCATCGATGAAGACAATATGACGACGCTGGCGGGTAACCTCGCCTATGTGTCATTGCTTTCACTGGTGCCGCTGGTGGCGGTCATTTTCGCCTTATTCGCTGCATTTCCCATGTTTTCGGATGTCAGCGTCCAGCTTCGGCATTTCGTTTTTGCCAACTTTATGCCTGCGACCGGCGACGTGATTCAGCGCTATATTGAACAATTTGTCGCCAACTCCAGCAAAATGACCGCGGTGGGGGCGTGCGGGTTAATTGTCACCTCGCTCCTGCTGATGTACGCCATTGATAGCGCGTTAAACACCATCTGGCGCAGTAAACGCATCCGACCTAAAGTCTACTCCTTTGCGGTCTACTGGATGATCCTGACCCTGGGGCCGGTGCTCGCGGGGGCCAGCCTGGTGATCAGCTCCTACCTGCTCTCGTTGCGCTGGGCCAGTGAGTTAAATAGCGTGATTGATGACGTGTTGCGTATCTTCCCGCTGATCCTCTCCTGGCTCTCTTTCTGGCTGCTATACAGTGTGGTTCCCACGACGCAGGTGCCAAATCGGGATGCGGTGATCGGGGCATTCGTCGCCGCGTTGTTGTTCGAGGCAGGTAAAAAAGGGTTTGCACTCTATATCACCACGTTTCCCTCTTATCAGCTCATTTATGGCGTGCTGTCGGTTATCCCCATTTTGTTTGTCTGGGTCTACTGGACGTGGTGCATCGTCTTGCTTGGCGCGGAAATAACTGTCACTCTCGGGGAGTACCGCAAACTCAAAGAAGAAAAAGAAGACCAGCCATGATTGCATTAATTCAGCGCGTAACCCGTGCCAGCGTCACCGTGGAGGGTGAAGTGACGGGTGAAATCGGCCCGGGACTTTTGGTCCTGTTAGGTGTCGAAAAAGAGGATGACGAACAAAAGGCGAACCGCCTGTGCGAGCGCGTACTGGGCTACCGCATCTTTAGTGATGCTGACGGTAAGATGAACCTTAACGTACAGCAGGCGGGCGGCAGCGTACTGGTGGTGTCGCAGTTTACTTTGGCGGCAGATACTGAGCGAGGGATGCGTCCCGGCTTCTCGAAAGGTGCCGCGCCGGATCGTGCAGAAGGCTTGTATGAGTATTTTGTCAGCCGTTGCCGTCAACAGCAAATCAATACCCGCACCGGGCGATTTGCGGCAGATATGCAGGTTTCACTGGTTAATGATGGCCCCGTTACGTTCTGGCTTCAGGTATGAGCCAGCTTCTGACGAGGCCTCGGGTAACAAAAGAGAGTGCCGCTATGTATCACCTTCGTGTACCGCAAACAGCAGAAGAGTTAGATGCTTACTATCAGTTTCGCTGGGAGATGCTGCGTAAGCCACTACATCAGCCGAAAGGTTCAGAGCGCGACGCCTGGGATGCGCTGGCGCATCATCAAATGGTGGTGGATGAAGAGGGCAAACTGGTGGCTGTCGGACGGCTTTATATTAATGCCGATAACGAAGCCTCTATTCGCTTTATGGCCGTCGATCCAGGCGTACAGGATAAGGGTCTCGGCACGCTGATGGCGATGACGCTGGAGTCCATCGCGCGTCAGGAAGGCGTAAAGCGGGTGACCTGTAGCGCGCGTGAGGACGCAGTAGAGTTCTTCGCCAGGCTGGGATTTGTGAATCAGGGGGAAATTACCGCTCCGCAAACTACGCCGCTGCGCCATTTTCTGATGATCAAACCTATCGCGTCGCTGGACGATATTCTGCACCGCGGCGACTGGTGTGGTCAGCTTCAGCAGGCATGGTATGAGCACATTCCGCTCAGTGAAAAGATGGGCGTGCGCATCCAGCAGTATACCGGGCAAAAATTTATTACCACCATGCCGGAAACCGGCAATCAAAATCCGCACCACACTTTGTTTGCCGGAAGCCTGTTCTCGCTGGCGACGCTCACCGGCTGGGGGCTTATCTGGCTAATGCTGCGCGAACGCCATCTGGGCGGTACGATTATCCTTGCTGACGCGCATATTCGCTATAGTCACCCGATTAGCGGGCGTCCTACGGCTATTGCCGATCTCGGCTCGCTCAGCGGCGATTTAGATCGCCTGGCGCGCGGACGTAAGGCGCGCGTGCAGTTGCAGGTCGAGTTGTTCGGCAATGAAACCTCCGGCGCGGTGTTTGAAGGGATTTATATCGTGCTTCCCGCGAAGCCATTTGGGCCACTGGAAGAAGGGGGGAATGAGGAAGAATGATCGTGCCTCTTTTACCCAATGAATGCTTCTGGCGGAAGATTAAATCTTTCTGAGAGCGCCTTGATGTGCTTTACCGTGAGTGCTCTGCGGCCATTAAGAATATTGCTGATATTGGATTTTGACCCAAGCTCATTTGCTAAATCGGCTGCTTTCAATCCGTACTGGTCCATCAACGTTCGTAGCATCGCAACGCCCGGAGGCGTGCTTTCCAGGCGGCGATTAAACTCTGCAAACTCGGGAGCGTGATTTTCATAGTCGTTGATTTTTCTGGCCAGAAGTTCAAAAAGCGGGTTATCCAGATCGTCCCTGTCAATTAAGAACTCAATCAGCGCTAGTGCTCTGCGATACTCGGTCCCGTTACGTTCTCCGTTCATCAGAGGAATAGGCTTCACTGCTTTTGAGAAAGCGTTAACCATCTTTTCTGCGCTGGCGGTATCCATAAGGTGCATATTGGGCCTGCTCATTCTGTATGGCTCCGGTAGTATTTTGTTAGCCTGTCGTATTCGGCATGAGAAACAATGTGCTTCACAAAAACTTTTTGCAGCCTGAAATCCATAAAAGCGATGAGCCGTAAGTTATTACCTGCAACATCAACTACCCACCATTTTTTCCTGTACTTAAAGTTGTCCAGGGAAGGAAGATGGCTTTTCATCTCTTGTGGATTGCTGAAAGCCTTTTTCTCCAGGACATTCAGCAAGTCGACGAGCGCGGTGGCACAACCGGGAAAGTTGGCTATCGCCTCGTTAAAAGGCTTACGGCTAATAACATGCACGGTTCTGTCCCTGTACCGGTGTTTTCAGCCTGAAAACACTATAGTAGAAGATAGGCCTGTTGTTTTCAATATGAAAACAACAGAGAAATAGTCATCTATATACCAGCCCGCCACGCGATATCCCGCATCACATTTTTCGCCGCCACGCTTACGCCACCTAACTGAAAGAAACCGTGAATAACGCCGAGGTAACGCTGGCAGGAACACGCCACCCCTTGCTCACTAAGTCGCTGATATAGCGCTTCCCCCTCGTCGCAAAGCGGATCGTATTCGGCGGTAATGATATGCACTGGCGGCAGACCGTTGAAGTCATCGCGCCATAGCGGGCTGGCTTCCGGATGCTGACGATCGGTGTGGGGTAGATACATTTCATAGCCGGAGAGCAGCGTGTCGCGGGTGATAATGTAGTCGAGGCCGTTACGTGTATAGCTTTCGAAATGGGCGGTGGCATCAAGCATAGGATAAATGAGGATGAGTTGCGCAGGTTGCCACTGACCTGCGGCTTTCAGGCGCAGTGCCGTGACCAGCGCCAGATGCCCGCCTGCGCTGTCGCCAGCGAGGGTTATGTATGTACGATCTACGCCGAGCTTATCGGCATGCTGCCAGATGATACCCGCGCCTTTTTCCGCATCGTCATGTGCCGCAGGGAAAGTATGCTCCGGCGCACGGCGGTACTGCACGGCAATGACCCGGCAGCCGCTGTAAAATGCCAGTTGCCGCAACTGGTGATCGTGGGTGGCAAAACCGCCGCTGACGAAACAGCCGCCATGGTAATAAATCACCGTTGGCAGAGCACCGTTAGTATGAAGCGGTGAGACGACCCGGAAGGTCATGCCTTCAAGCGTCATATCCTCTACCGTGACGCGCGTTTCTATCTCTCCCGCCAGTACGGTGCTGGCAATATAGCCTTCCCGTCGCTGCTCAACGCGTTGGTTCCGTTCTGACGGACGCCCGGCGGCGATAAAATCATTAACCAGTTCTGCAATACCTTTTTCAAGTGTCATGATTACGCCTCTTAACTGTATGAATATCCAGTCTTATAACGTAACTTCTGCCAAATGAAAACGCTAATTTTGGTGGGTATCTGATTCTGGAAAGCGCTTCGCAAAAATAGAAAGTGTCGCGGAGTCACGCTTTAACCTTGTCGTAAGTAAGTGTATTTTGTCTTCTTATTAACCATTAATGATATACTGAAGGTATATATGAGCATGGTGGCAGGTATCGATATGGGCAGAATACTTCTTGATTTATCGGATGACGTCATCAAACGGCTTGATGATCTTAAGCACCAGCGCGGCCTTCCTCGAGCTGAGTTGCTACGTGAAGCGGTTGAAGAATACCTTGAAAGGCAGAATCAGGCTAAAGCAGCCATCGCTAATGCGCTTGGACTGTGGCAGGGCTGTGAAGAAGATGGCGTCGAATTTGAGCGAGCGCTACGTGAGGAGTGGGAGTGATGAAAGGAAAGGCGCTTTTTGATACCAATATCCTGATCGATCTGTTTAATGGTCATCGCGAGGCAATGTCAGCGCTTGACGCTTATCTTCCACAGCATGCTATTAGTCTCGTTACCTGGATGGAAGTGATGGTCGGGGCGAAAAAATACCATCAGGAACATCAAACGCGTATGGCATTGAGCGCTTTTAATACCATTGGTATATCGCAGGATATTGCGGAACGGAGCGTAAATCTCAGGCAAGAGTTCGGCTTAAAACTGCCTGATGCTATCATTCTCGCCACGGCTCAGCATTATCGCTATGAGATGGTCACGAGAAATACAAAGGATTTCGCAGGCATACCTGGTGTCGTAACGCCTTATCAGTTTTGACAAAAAAACGCCGGGCAGGCGCAAGCGCTACCCGACGTATTACCTATTCCCCTTCACCCGGAAATAAAAACGGGTTAATCGAGCTTCTGGCAAAGCCTTCCTGCTCCATGCGCGCATCCAGCACCAGCGTTGCCAGATCGTCGGCTACCGGCTCCACATTCGGGTCTTTTTCCTGATACAAAATCTTCAGGTAAGTACCGCAGTCGCCGCAGCTTTCGGCTTTTACCGCCGCCTGCTCGTTGTCCAGCGACCAGTAGTGCAAATCGCGGGTCTGTTCACAGTTGCTGCATTTGATGCGCACCACGTGCCATTCGGTTTCACACAGGTTGCAGTGCAGGTAACGCAGGCCCTGGGTGGTGCCGATTTGCACGATGCTGGAAACCGGCATTGAACCACACACCGGGCAGAACTGGCGCTGCTCACCGTATTCGGCACGCGCTTTGCCGGGGATCAGGCTCGCCATTTGCGCCCAGTACAGCGACAGCGCAGCCCAGATAAACGGCGCTTTATCACTGCTCACTGACGCAAAATCCGCTGCAAACAGCGCGCTCGCCATCAGCTCCAGTTCCTGTTCCGACGATTTTTCCAGGTTCTCAATCACCGCCAGCGCGGGTCCGCTCATCTCCGGCTTCAGCTCGGCAATCAGCGAATGCAGCAGCTTATGCCAGTGCTTGTCGCGCGGCAGGACATGAATATCCAGCGGCGGCTTGCCCTGCGAGGCGGCTTCTTTGATGCGGGCAGTCAGATCCATCTCAAGTGGATGGTCGTAGAGCACCACTTCCTGGGCGTGGGCGATCAGCGCGGCAAAGCGCAGGTAGTCGCCCAGCGGGTTATTCTCGGCCAGCTCGCGCAGGCGTTCAGCGCGGCGGTTGTACACATTTTTGAGTCTGGGGAACAATAACGGCGGAATTGTCTCCGCCGTGCGTTTCTCGCCTGAACCCAGCTCATCTTGCGGGATTATGCGAATACTCATTCAGATGACTTTTCCTCTTTCTGGCGGACTTCCCGGTACCAGCGTGGGTGATGCTTCCTCGCCCACGTTTTGGTTACCCAGCCTTCCACCATCGCGGTAATGGTGCCTTTTACCCACAGGGCGGCGTAAATATGCACCATGATAACCACAATTAACGCCACTGCCGCAAATGAATGCAGCATTAACGCAAATCGGATCACCGGGATTGAGAAAGCCGGCGCAAAGTACGGACGCCAGATGACCACGCCACTCGCCAGCAACAGCACCAGCAGAATAATCGCCGCCCAGAAAACGCATTTCTGACCGAAGTTATAGCGTCCGGTATCGCCCACTTCCTCGTTGACGACGATCTTACGAATATTCTTCGCCCAAAAGATATCATCCCGATTGATTAGATTGTGATGCCAGTAGCGGAAAAACATGATGATGAAGGAGGCGAACATCACCACACCGACGAACGGATGCAGAATGCGCGCCAGCTGCGGCGTACCCAGAATATGCATCAGCCAGTTAAAGGACGGGAAGAAAAATCCCAGCCCGCTCACCGCCGCCAGGATGAAGCAGAAGGCGGTGACCCAGTGGTTGATGCGTTCCGGTGCCGTGTAGCGCACGATGGTGTCACGTCTTTTCATTTGCGCACCTCGTCTTTCTCTTCGTGCAGATTGTCTTCATCTTCTTCTGCGCGGTTCGGGCCGACACCGACGTAGTGGAAGATACTGGCGGCGAAGGGCGCCGCAAAGCCGACCGCCGCAAGCGGTTTCCAGATGCCTTTCCAGAACTTCACGGTCTGGCTGATTTCCGGGTTCTCCGGCAGGCCGTGATACAGCGTCGGCTTGTCGGCATGATGCAGCACGTACATCACGTGCGTACCGCCAACGCCCGCCGGATCGTACAGGCCCGCGTTATCATAACCACGGGTTTTCAGCTCGTTGACGCGCTCGCCTGCCAGCGTCTTCATATCCTCTTTGGAGCCAAAGTGGATAGCGCCGGTCGGGCAGGTTTTCACGCACGCCGGTTCCTGACCGACAACCACGCGATCCACACACAGGGTGCATTTGTAGACGCGGTTATCTTCCGGGTTCAGGCGTGGGACGTCGAACGGGCAGCCTGCGATGCAGTAGCCGCAGCCGATGCATTGTTCAGACTGGAAGTCGACAATCCCGTTGGCATACTGAATGATAGCCCCTTCTGACGGACATGCTTTCAGACAGCCTGGATCGGCGCAGTGCATACAGCCGTCCTTGCGGATCAGCCACTCCAGTTTGTCGTTCTGCTCCACTTCAGAAAAGCGCATCACCGTCCACGACTTCGCGGTAAGATCCGCCGGGTTGTCATAGACGCCGACGTTGTGTCCCACCTCGTCACGAAGGTCGTTCCACTCCGAACATGCCACCTGACAGGCTTTACAGCCGATGCAGGTGGTGACGTCGATAAGCTTCGCCACCTCTTGCTGGTGATCCCGCGCCTGTGGCGCGGGAGTGAAACCGTTAGTCGCGGAACGACGGATAATGTCTTGCGATTGATAAGCCATAAGTCGTCTCCGTTACACCTTTTCCACGTTCACCAGGAACGCCTTAAACTCCGGCGTCTGGGTGTTCGCATCACCGACAACCGGCGTTAACGTGTTGGCGATAAAGCCTTTTTTCGCCACACCCTCATAGCCCCAGTGGATCGGAATACCGATGGTATCGACATCCTGATTATTCACCTTCAGCGTGCGGATACGTTTGGTCACCACTGCCTTCGCTTTGATATAGCCACGATTAGAGGAGACTTTCACCGTATCACCCTGCGCGATGCCGAGCTTGTTCGCCAGCTTCTCGCCGATCTCCACAAATTGCTCCGGCTGCGCGATGGAGTTCAACAGCGCGTGCTTGGTCCAGTAGTGGAAGTGCTCCGTCAGGCGGTAAGTGGTCCCCACATACGGGAACTTATCCGCTTTCCCCATGGCATCCATATCGTCTTTAAAGACGCGGGCTGCCGGGTTGGAGATCACGTTCGGGTGTAGCGGGTTGGTGCCCAGCGGCGTTTCAAACGGCTCATAGTGTTCCGGGAACGGACCTTCAGCCATCTTATCAGTCGCAAACAGACGACCTACGCCTTCCTGCAGCATGATAAACGGCCCGACATCGCTGCCCGGAGGCGCAGTGTTGTAGTCCGGAATATCTGCCCCGGCCCATTTGCCGTTGCCATAAGAGATAAGCTGGCGTTTCGGGTCCCACGGTTTACCCTGCGGATCGGCAGAGGCGCGGTTATACAGGATGCGGCGGTTCAGCGGCCATGCCCAGGCCCAGCCCAGCGTATTACCCAGTCCGGACGGATCGGCATTGTCGCGGCGGGCCATCTGGTTGCCGTCCGGCGTCCAGCTACCAGCAAAGATCCAGCAGCCGCTGGAGGTGGTGCCGTCATCGCGCAGATGGGCAAATGACGCCAGCTGATTACCTTTTTTCGCCAGTAGCAGACCGGTGGTCGGATCAACGATATCTTCCAGTGCTTTACCGTTGCTCTCCATCGCCACTTCTTCCGCAGACGGATTCTCCGGCGTCAGGTAGTTCCAGCTCATATTCAGCACCTGTTCCGGCAGCGCGCCGCCCTCGGCAGCATACATCTTACGCAAACGCAGGAAGATGCCCGCCAGGATTTCACCATCGTTCAGTGCTTCACCCGGCGCGTCCTGACCCTTCCAGTGCCATTGCAGCCAGCGACCGGAGTTGACAATAGATCCGTTTTCTTCGGCAAAGCAGGTGGACGGCAGACGGAAAACTTCGGTCTGAATTTTCGACGGATCGACATCGTTCGACTCACCGTGGTTCTGCCAGAAGGTAGACGTTTCGGTATTGAGCGGATCGATGGTCACCAGGAACTTCAGTTTCGACAGTGACGAAACCACTTTATTCTTGTTCGGGAACGATGCTACCGGGTTAAAGCCCTGGCAGAGATAACCATTCACCTGACCTTTGGCCATCATGTCGAAGTACTGAAGTACGTCGTAGGCTTTATCCCATTTCGGCAGCCACTCAAAGCCCCAGTCGTTTTCAGCCGTCGCTTTATCCCCGTAAAACGCCTTCATCATCGAGACGAAGAATTTCGGGTAGTTGCTCCAGTAGTTAACCTGGTTTTCCTGCAACGGTTTGGTGGTGTTACCGGCAAAGTAGGTTTCCAGCGTGTCCTGCTTGTCATTCGGCAGCGTCATATAGCCCGGCAGGCTTTGCGACAGCAGACCGAGGTCGGTCAGGCCCTGGATGTTGGAGTGACCGCGCAGGGCGTTTACGCCGCCGCCAGCCATGCCCATATTGCCAAGCAGCAGCTGGATCATCGCCATCGTACGGATGTTTTGCGCACCCACCGAGTGCTGGGTCCAGCCGAGCGCATACAGGAACGACGCGGTTTTATCATGCGCGCTGGTCTCTGCGATGTACTCGCATACTTTCAGGAAATCTGCCTGCGGCGTACCACAAATGTTTTCAACCACGTCCGGCGTGTAGCGGGCAATATGCTTTTTCAGCAGGTTCCACACGCAGCGCGGGTGTTGCAGCGTGGTGTCCCGTTTGGCAAAGCCGCGCTCATCCAGCTCATAGTTCCAGCTTTCTTTATCGTACTTGCGTTTTTCCGGGTCATAACCGGTGAACAGGCCATCATCAAAGCCAAAATCTTCACGCACGATCAAGCTGGCGTTGGTATAGGCTTCGGTGTATTCGCGGTTGTATTTTTCGTTGTTTAGCAGGTACAGCATAACGCCTGACAGGAAAGCAATGTCAGTACCTGAACGAATCGGCGCGTAGAAATCAGCGACCGAGGCAGTACGCGTAAAGCGAGGATCGATAACAATCAGCTTCGCGCCATTGTGGATCTTGGCTTCCATCGCCCAGCGGAACCCTACCGGATGCGCTTCTGCCGCGTTCCCCCCCATCACTACGATAAGGTTGGCGTTCTTCATGTCGACCCAGTGGTTGGTCATCGCACCGCGACCAAATGTTGGAGCAAGACTTGCTACCGTTGGTCCGTGTCAGACACGCGCCTGGTTATCGACGGCTAACATGCCGAGTGCGCGGGTAAATTTTTGCGTTAAATAGCCGGTTTCGTTACTGGAAGCGGAGGCGCACAGCATCCCGGTGGACAGCCAGCGGTTGACGGTGGTGCCTTCAGCATTCTGCGCGATGAAATTGGCGTCGCGGTCTTCTTTCATCAGCTTAGCGATGCGATCAAACGCCTCTTCCCAGCTAATGCGCTGCCATTTATCCGACCCTGGTGCGCGATATTCCGGATACTTCAGGCGGCTGTCAGAGTGGATGAAATCGATGAGGCCGGCCCCTTTCGGGCACAGTGCACCACGGTTTACCGGATGGTCCGGGTCCCCTTCGATATGGAAAATGGATGCTTTGGCATTCTTCGCACCGTCGCCGAGGCTATACATTAATAGCCCACAGCCGACGGAGCAGTATGTGCAAGTGTTACGGGTTTCGCGGGTACGCAACAGTTTGTACTGCCGCGTTTCCGCCAGCGCTACGCCCGGGGCAAAACCCAGCGCCGCTGCCGTTGTGCCTGCCATACCGCCAGCGCAGATCTTAAAGAACTGCCTTCTGCTGACCTGCATGGTTTGCTCCTTGTTTCGACATTGCTCATCAATAATTATGATCTGCTGGCCGGTCATCTGCGGACCTTACCGCTTCTGAGGTATTGATTTACGATAACCCGCCAGTTAATAACCCTGCTAAGAATATCATATTTACCCTGATTGTTTCATTTATGTATATATCAGGAACCCACAATGTTGCGTTGCGCACATTTTTTGCCAAAAAATAGCCCTGTCTAAATGTGCATAGTGATATGAATCAATTTATATAGCGCTGCGAGTCTTCTATCTAACGATGGCATTGACGTAGAACAACTCCGCTTTCGGCACAGCGTTTGCTCCCGGCGGTTAACCGTGCTGAAATAACCTTGTTCTTGCGACTACTTTCAGGAAACACCATGTCCCAGCCTCTTCTTACCGCCGGTGCGGCTTCTCGCCTTATCTGGTCTCGTGACAATACGCGCGTTGCTGTACCGGATAGTCTGGCAGAAGAGGTTCCGGTTGCCCTGGTTTATAACGGCATCTCGCATGTGGTGATGATGGCCTCTCCGAAGGATCTTGAGCACTTTGCCGTCGGTTTTTCGTTATCCGAAGGGATTATAGAAAACCAAAGCGAAATCTTTGGGCTGGACGTGGTGCAGGCATGCAATGGCCTGGAAGTGCAAATTGAGCTGTCCAGCCGCCGTTTTATGGGTCTAAAAGAACGCCGTCGCGCGCTGGCTGGACGCACCGGTTGCGGGGTTTGCGGCGTTGAACAGCTTAACGATAT
The DNA here is from genome assembly GCF_002915575.1 of Superficieibacter electus. Lineage (GTDB taxonomy): Bacteria > Pseudomonadota > Gammaproteobacteria > Enterobacterales > Enterobacteriaceae > Superficieibacter > Superficieibacter electus. The sequence continues at coordinate 115,307 of NZ_PQGD01000015.1, read as the reverse complement.
CGGCAAGCCCGTCGCGCCTTTATCCTTTACGCAGACGTTTTCCCTGACCGATCTCGATCGTGGGCTGGCGCAACTGCGCAACTTCCAGCCCATCGGCCAGCTGACAGGCTGTACCCATGCCGCCGCCTGGATGCTTCCTTCCGGCGAGCTGGCGGGGGGACATGAAGACGTAGGTCGTCATGTGGCGCTGGATAAACTGCTTGGCCGCCGCGCGACTGAAGGGAATGCCTGGCAGCAGGGCGCGGTGCTGGTGTCCAGCCGCGCCAGCTATGAAATGGTACAAAAGTCAGCAATGTGCGGTGTGGAGATCCTGTTTGCCGTGTCGGCAGCCACGACGCTGGCAGTAGAGGTGGCGGAACGTTGTAATCTGACGCTGGTCGGGTTTTGCAAGCCGGGTAGGGCGACGATTTATACGCATCCGCAGCGACTGATCGTTGGGTGAATATTCTATGCAACCTTCTCATAAAGGGCTATGGCTGCCAGCTTTTGCTCACTGCATACTACTGAATACGATATCAGACCTTTATAACGCTAAGTATTTGCTTTTACAAAAGTCTACTTCATAATCTCATACTACTTGTAGCTATTCTGAATTATTTCCATTGCGACTGATTCGATATGATAAATATATATTTATATCGTGAGTTTTTGATGTCAATGCCTATAACCAGGAGTATCTACACTCAGAGCTATTCAGCAATATTATGTAAACAATACAAATTACAAAATGAACCATGACGCTATTTTTCAATAGCGAGAGAGGGAGCATGGGTGTTGAAGAAATGAGAGCGTTGCAACCAGGAAGTGATTGTTTTTCTACGGAAGTTAACCTAAACGGCTTGATAGAAGTATTAAGTAAACATCTTTATTCTACGCCCATTGTTGCCGTGCGTGAGCTGGTTCAGAACGGGCACGATGCCATCGTCCGCAGGCGTATAGAGCAGCCGAACGCGCCGCAGGATAATCAGATCCGCGTTACGGCGGATGTCGCGCACTCTATCATTACCATCTCTGACACCGGAGCCGGGTTAACCGAAAGTGAAATTCACGGTTTTTTAGCTACGGTTGGCGTAGGCTATACGCGTATGCTGCGTCAGCAGGATGATGATACCGGGTTAATCGGCATGTTTGGCCTCGGTTTTTTATCCGCCTTTGTGCTGGCGAAAGACGTCAGCGTAATAACGACCTCGTGGCAAACGCCTGAGCAGGGCTGGAAATACCATTCCACTGACGGGCAGCGTTATTCCGTCACCCCCTGCGAGGCCACCGCGCCGGGTACCCGGGTGATACTCAAGCTGAAAGATGAATATAGCCACCTTGCCAGTAATACGCTGCTGGAACGCGTGCTCTCACGTTACTGCATCCTGCTTCACGAACCGGTCTATGTCGGCGATGCGTCTGAACCCGTCAATAAACTCCTGCCGCCCTGGCGCGACGCTGCACCGGAAGGCGTAACGCTACACCGGGCACTGGTACAGCGTAAAAATCTGGCCTTTGCGGCGCAATTTGAATCGTCTTTTGAACCCATTTGTACCATGCCAGTGACGCCTCTGGGTTCAAGCGATGCGGTAGGGATTCTGTGGATTCAGGACGGTGCGACCTATGGCACCAGCGATAACCGCAATTTATCACTTTTTTTACGAGGTATGTTGCTGGATGACGAAGCGCGCGAGTTGCTGCCTCCCTGGGCGGGTTTTATTGGCGGAGTGATTGAATCATCAACCCTGACGCCAACAGCAAGCCGTGAAGATCTGCAACGAGATGAAATCTGGCATGCCGTGCGGGACGCATTAACCGAGTCGCTCATTGCCGGGTTATCTGATTTAGCACAAAACCAGCCGGAACTCTGGCGGCGTGTACTGTTACGCCATAATGAGGCATTGTTGGGAGCCGCGTTGTGTGACGACCGTCTGTTCGACTTGCTGAAAGACAGGCTACAGGTACCCACGTCCAAAGGTGCACTGCTGGCTAAAGACTTAAGGGTGAATAACAGCATCAATATCCTGTTAAGCCAGGACGGCGGCTTTGAGGAGATGCTATTTCATATATTGCAGCGTCCTGTTGCCAGAGGCGATCGCTATGCGGTTGTGCCTTTTCTGCGTCGCTGGGCATCAACTTACCACTGTCGGATCATAGAGGTGGGAACGCGTACGGGCAATGAACAGCTTTTTAGCCTTGCTGATTTACCCGACGAACAGGTTACTTATCTGGAAACGCATCTCTGCGATGGCGAGCAGCTTATCATTTCCCGCTTTGAACCTGCCGTGCTGCCGTTAGTAGTGACACTGGATCGGGAGGCGGAACTCAAACAAATCCTTGAGCAGGATGATGCCGATAAGCGCATGAGCACCGCAGCATTAATGCTTGCGCGGCAGTTTACGTCGCAAATCAAACAAACCAAAACGTCGAGCCTGTACCTTAATTTAAATAACCCCTGCGTTATGCAACTCGTCGCTGCATTGCAGCATCAGCGCCAACCGATTGCAGCGTTAAAAGTATTAAAGTCATTGAAGGTCATACTTTGTGCTGGCGGTAATAAGCATCAGCAGTGGGATCTCCACCAGGCTCTCGACGATTTTACTCAGGTAATACCCACATTAATTAATAACGGAGAATAAAAATGGATACATGGGAATGGTACAACAAATACAGTAAAGAATTGAGCGATGCCGGACAAGGGTATATTCCCCAGCTGATTGAAGATTTCTCCGATAGCGTACTGCACCTGCAAATGGAGAAAGCCGACGCATTATTGCCGGAAGTGAAGGCGCTTAATCAGACTGCGAAAAACCCCTGGCTGGAGATATTTATTGGCCACTGGGAGCTACGTCATCGCCTGACGAACTATAGTGAAGGTGAAAAGGTGTTGCCGGATGTCGTTGCATTATTCGAAAAAGCGCATCGCGAAGACGCCGTGGGCTGCCCACAATCGGTATGCGTGACCCAGGATCTGTCCGCCTGTTATGAAAACATTGATGGCCCGGGGTGGGCGGCGGAACGTATGGCGGTTTGCGAGGAGACGATGGGCCGCATCGACCCGACCTGGAGCTGCTTTCAATGTTTATCCACCGAATACGCCAGCGCATTAATGGATACGCAAAAAAATGAGCAGGCGCTGGCGTATCTGGATAAACAAATTGCCGCCGTTCGTGCATCCGGAGAGGAAAATGTTGAGCCGTTATTAGCGACGCGGATTGATATACTGATTGCGCTACAGCGTTACGATGAAGCAAAAGCCCTGGTTGAAGAACTTGGCGAAGAAAATGATTACTGGGCGCGCGATCGCGTCAGCTATCTCTTAAAGAAACTGTATATTCTGGCGCTCTCGGGACAAGACGATGAGGTCTGGGAGCAGCTTCCTTCATTGTCGGATATTACGCCATACGGCTGGGATCAGTGGCTTGATATTATTGGCGTATTACTGCCGCGTCATCCCGATCGCAATACCTGGCAACTGGCGAGAGTGATTCAGCAAATACTGGAACAACGCTCGCAGGTTGGCGCGCATCGCAAGGTCGTCGAACTGGCTAAGCTGCAAATCACGCTGGCGCTGGCGCGTGAGTCCGTCTGGATAGCAAAATCAGCGTTGAAACTGGCGCAGCGGCACATTCCCAAATTACGCGCCTTGCTGGGTGTGGATGTTGAATTCCTTGAACTCAGCGAAAAAATTGCGGCGAAGGAAGCCGAATTGCTTGCCAGCCCTCCGGTCACCGCCATGGAAAATAGTGCTGAAGAAGTGCCCGCCGATCCGGAAAAAGATGTCGAAACCTATCGACGTGCATTCCTGCAAGAACCTGATAATGCGGAACTGGCCGGTAAACTGGCTGACGCCCTGAACGCCTGTTATGCCAGGGATGAAGCGATTGAGGTTCTGCATCATTATGTTGAGCGGCATTTACAGGATGACGAAGCGTTGTGCTTCCAGTTGCTTGATTTGCTGGTCGCTAAGGGTGATGTTGAGGCGATTGAACAGCTGGCGCGTCGCTATGAAGACGCTGGCGTAGAACATATGGCGTTATGGTTCCGTTCCCGGGTACTCAATCAACAAGGCGACTGGGCTGGACTGGAAGCACTGGGCCAGCAATTACTCCAGCATGAGCTTGCCCGCGAATGGCCGGGCGTGTATCAATTAAATGCCTGGGCAGCACAAAAGCAGTCAGCGTTTGACCGGCAGCTTGAGTATTTACAACAGCTTCTGGCCTTACAGGCCCGGCGTGAGCAGGATACCCGCAACACCCAATGGGATATCATGGCCGCCGCCAGTACGTTGCAGCGCTGGGATATCGTCCGCCAAACGGCGGCAGAGCTTGATATGCCGCTCACCGAAGGCGAAGGATTTATTGATGATAATCTGGGCATTATCCGCCTGCATTACCGTGAAAACTATGAGAGCCGTTACTATTATGCCCAGCGCATCGGGCCGGTAACCGCCCGAGTCATTGAACCTGCTTACCGCACCGATCTTCCACAGCATGTTGACGAAATCGTGGTGTTTGACGCTGAACTCCTGAACAGACCACCGGAAGATGAGGAAGAGCGGAAGAATTTCATGCCGCTTTACAATGTGTTAAGGACAATAATCCCCACCACCTATGGTGAGTCCTGGTTCTGCGATGGCGTTATGCCAGAGGAAGCACAGTACACCGCGTTCCGCGAGGCATTAAATGAATTGCAGTGGCATTACTGGAGTAATAGCCCGGAAGATTACACGCTAACGGATAGCCGGCAGAGTGAAGATGCAGAGCCGCTGCCGGGCTTCTATTTTGTCATCAGCGTGCCGCAGTCGGTGGCGAAAGTAGATATCGATAAAACTCTCGACCGTTTAACCGCAGACTGGGAACATCCCCTGTGCTGGTGGGGACTGGCGCGGGCCGCTGGCGCAAATGAAGACAAGCATCGCGCCATTGCGGAGCGTTATGGGATGTAGCGATTGCGGATGACCGCGGGTCAGGGCTGAGCTTACCGAAAATAGTGGTAGTCTTAGCCCTGAATAATATTTATACCTGACTCAACTCTGTTTCCCGGGGAACCTGAATTAGCGTCTAAAATTTTTATTTGTGTCTGGTAGTTATCATAACAAACTGTTAATAAAGCTATTTATAGAGGTGGACCAGGTATTGCATTGATATGTTTAGTCAATAACCAAAGGCTCTGCACTATGTCATTGCTCTACCAAAATCCAATCATTCATGCGGATTATGCTGACCCGGATGTCATACGTACCGGGAAGGATTTCTGGCTGGTGTCGTCCAGTTTTCATCAACTTCCGGGTCTGCCACTGCTTCACTCCCGCGACCTCATCCACTGGAAAATAGTGAATCACATTATTACCGCTCTCCCCTCGCCGGAATACGATTCCGTGCAGCCGGGAAAAGGGGTCTGGGCACCGTCAATCCGCTTTCATAACGATCAATTTTGGGTATTTTACAGCCTGCCTGATACCGGTATTTTTGTGACGCATGCGCGTGATCCGCTGGGTAAGTGGAGCGAACCGCGTTGCCTGAAAGCAGAGCCGGGATGGATAGATCCTTGTCCCTTCTGGGATGATGACGGCAGAGCGTGGTTGATCCATGCGTTTGCTTTCAGCCGCAGCGGGATTAAAAATAAGCTGCAACTGGTCGAAATGATGCCGGACGCCTCTCGTCTGCTGGATAATGAACGTATTATTTTCGACGGTACGCCTTCACACCCGACGCTGGAAGGCCCGAAACTGTATAAGCGCAACGGCGAATACTGGATTTTCGCTCCGGCAGGTGGGGTTAAGCGCGGCTGGCAAACGGTATTCCGGGCAACATCGCTGTACGGTCCCTGGGCGTTTCGTGATGTTCTGCACCAGGGGGCAACGCCCGTCAATGGTCCACATCAGGGCGCATGGGTTGAGCTGCCGAACGGTGAAAACGGATTCATCCATTTTCAGGATAAAGGAGTATATGGCCGCATTATCCATCTCCAGCCGCTGCGCTGGGCAAATGACGGCTGGCCACATATTGGCAAGCCGCTGGATGAAAATGGTAAGGGGCAGCCGGTGCAGACGTACCGGCTACCCGCTTTAGCCCCTTCGCCTTGCGTGTTACAGGATAGTGATGATTTTGCCGGGGGCAAGCCCGGGCTACAGTGGCAGTGGCAGGCGAACCCGCAAGATAACTGGCTTGCTTCAGGCCCCGTGGGGCTGTCTTTGCGTTGTATACCAACGCCCGCCGATCTTAGCCTTTATTATTTACCCCAGTTGCTGTTGCAAAAATTTCCCGCTGAACGTTTTAGTGCCCGTGTTGTTGTACAGCCTGTGTTCTACCAGCAAGGCGATGAAGGGGGAATTGCGATCTATGGTCAGCGTTTTGCTGCCTTATGCGTAATGCTGACTGACACCGGGATAACGCTTTGTTTTCGTCATGGATGGATGGACGATCGAGGGGCGATTAATGAGGCTGTCCTGCCGGTCAGGGAACTTAACGATATAGCCCACATCGAGCTGGGATATTGCGTTAGTTACGATGGCCTTGTTTCTTTCCGGTACCGACTATCCGGCGATAGCTGGCAGAGTGTTACGCCCCCATTTTCTGCCAGCGCAGGGAAATGGATCGGCGCACGGATGGGAATTTACGCACGTGGACAACATGAAGAACATACCGGTAAGGTCACGTTTTCCAGATTTGTCGTGACGCAGCAGTAGTACAAGGGGCAGTCAGGCTGCCCCTTCCCGTTGTTACCTTACTCAAGATAGTAACGGATACCCAGCCGGAAGCGCACCTGGTCGTCGTGATTTTGATCCTGATCGAGCCAGGCGACTTCTGCATAAGGCAACCAGTGTTTATCGACACGATAACGGGCGACAATACTCGGTTCCCAGTGCGTTTTCTGCCCGTTCGAGGCATTAAAATCATTCGTGTTCACGAAAAATTCCGGATTAAGTTGCAACCACAATTTTTCGCTGGCCTGATAATTAAGATACAGATCAAATTGATGGCTGTCGTTATAATCCATATATCCATTGTAATCGCGTTCTTTATGCGTCATATGGTTATAACGATAACGACCGCTAAAACTTAATGCTTTATTAATTTTATAATCCAGCGTCAAATAAGGTGCCAGTTTGGTCCCGTTACTATCAATATCGGTTAATCCGCCGGGCGTCAGGGTCCATTTATCATCTAAGGGGAAGGGATACCAGCCTTCAAACTCCTGGAAAGAGCTTTTCATTTGGTCAAAATCCTGCCCTAAATCATACATGGCAGAAGCAAGAACGCCAGCGCCATTATCAAATATGTGTCCCAAACCAATTTTATACTGATTTTTTTCAGCAGCCGTAGTATGTGCGTATCGATTATCAATCCAGGTTGCCGCAGCCATAGCATTCAGAGTAAAACAGGACAGTGGTAAGCCAATAATCATTGCATGTAATTTTTTCATTTTTATTCCCTTGAGATGTAATGCGTTCTTTGCAGTATTTTTTTCAAAGAAACGCCAGGTCATATAAAATTGCAAAAGATGTGCCAAAAAATAAAGTGCTTAAATTACATGCGGTTAAACTTAAGGGTAATAAATTCATTAGACACTGCTATCGTTTTAGCCATTTTTATCTTTCTTTTAGCATCAGCGTAAACACTAATTGCGATAATCATCACATTCTGGCAGAAATATCATACAGTAATGGTTTTCCGCTTAACCAGCGTTGAAATTCATCCAGTACGCAATTCGCAAGCCGACGAGTTTCATTATTAAGTGCGCCAGCGATATGGCTGGTAAGCTGCACATTGGGTAATGTATAAAGTAGTGACTCTGCCGCTGGTGGTTCCGGTTTGGTGACATCCAGCAAGGCCGTGAGATCCGGACGCTCCAGCAGAACCTCAATAAGTTCCTCTTCATTCACCTGACGCCCTCTGCCGGTATTTATGAAAACTGCGCCTGACCGCATTCGACGAAACAAATTTCCGTTAAGAATGCCGATATTATCCGGACGATCGGGTAGATGATTACTGATCACGTAAGCGCTGGCAAAAGCCTGCTCCAAAGAGAGAGTGCGTTTTTCCTCGCGTGAAGGAATGACAATAACGTCCAGATAAAAAGGCTGGAGCAAACGCTGCAACGCCTGAGATATTGCTCCGGCACCAATTAATGCTACACGCTCTTGATAGTTTCCTGGCGCTGGATGATGATTCGCCAGCGATGAAAATAACGAGGGATCGGTATATTCCCGCTGATTACGAAAATATCCTTTGCAACCCAATAGTATTTGCGCCAGGCAAAATTCTGCCACCGGAATTGCATTTGCCTGCCAGGCGCTGACTACTTTTATTTTTCTGGCTAATAACGGCGCGGAAAAGTAGTCCGTTGCGCCTGCGGCATAAAACACAACTTTCAGGGCAGGCAGCATATCAAGTTGTGTTTCAGTAAGCGGAAACATTCCCCATGTAGTAAATATGACTTGCAGATCTTTCAGTGCGGGCAATGCAGCTTCGATATTTTCTGGTGTGATCGGGACAGGATACAGGTTACAACGTGCGTTAATTTCATTGATATGTAATGGTTGATAAACCTGATAAAGTTTTTCAGATTGGCAGGTAAATAAAGCAGCGTGCCAGCTCATAAATACTCCGTAAAGCGCCCCCTTATGCAAAGGGGGCTGACGGTTTAAATAATTCCTACACCGGCGGCGGCAAAACCGAGAACGATCAGCAGGATTAATACTTTATTAGGACTGACTTTCTTATTCAGCAGTTTCAAACAGCCCAGCACCAGTAAAAGTGGGATCAGACCAACACAAATTTTATCGAGGATCTCCTGTAGCACAAAGGGCTGTCCGGCAATGGTTGTCTTAAAGGTGGTAGTAAATTTCACCATGCTGGCGCTCATCGCGCCAACCATCATTAACCCCATGATCGACGACGCTTTAGTGATACAGCTAAGCAGGCCGGATTGCGTGGCTTCGGCGATGTACTTCGATCCCAGACGATAGCCCATCACGCCGCCGTAATAGCGCAGCAGGTAGCTGGGAATATTATAAATAAGCAGAAATAATAGCGGGCCGAGCGGATTGCCCTGTGAGGCCAGGCCTATAGCGATACCGGTAGCAATAATACGCAGCACACCGTAAAAAAAGGAGTCGCCGACTCCGGCAAACGGCCCCATCAGCGCAACTTTGATACCGTTGATGCTGGAGGTATCAAAATTCGGGTTGGCCGCATTTTCTTTTTCCATCGACAGCGTCAGCCCCATAATGAAAGGAGCCAGATGTTGATTGGTATTAAAGAACTGGCTATTACGCTTTAACGCATCAAGATAACGATGCGGATCGCCAGCGTAGATTTTTTTCAGCATCGGTGCCAGCGCCCAGCCATAGCTTAACCCTTCCATCCGGGTGAAATTCATCGACCCGAGCAGAGGAAACTGACGGATAAATAGCTGGCGAAACAGTTTTTTCTCGCTTTTGTCATCGCTATACGCACTGACATTTTTTATCTGGATATCAGTCATTGAAGAACCCGTCCTTATCATCTACCGACGCCGGTGCTGCTACTGTCGTCGCCTGTTTATTCGCTTTAAGTTGGTTAAATTCATTGAAGCAAAGGTAGACCGCAACGGAGGCTGCGATAATCGCGATGCCCATAATCGGCAGTTGCAGATACGCTGCCATTGCAAAGCCGATGAAGAAGAAGGCGGCAATATTACGGTTCCATAACGCTTTTAGCAGGATCGCAAATCCCAGTGCGGGAAGCATACCGCCGACTGCCGTCATGCCGCGCATCACCGTGCCGGGAATACTTTCCACCAGGCTGCGGATCACGTCAGTGCCGAACAGAATGCCGAAAAAGGCAATCAGGGCGAAAGGGACACCATAGAAGAAGGTCATTCCCAGCGTCAGGCCGAGCGCGGCGCGATCGTGTCCTTGCTCCAGTAGCGCGTCATATTTTTCTACCAGCGCGGTATAAACCAGTTTCAGCACCTGATAGACAAATACGGCCAACAGGCTGATCGGCAATGCCAGCGCAACGGCAACCGGAGGCGCAGCATGGGTCAGAATAGTAAATGCGGTTGCCAGCACCGACCCCACCGCGAGATCGGCAGGAACCGAGCCGCCAATGGTGATAGTACCAAGAAAAATAAGCTCCAGTGTGGCACCAATAATGATGCCCTGCTGGACATCACCCAGCACCAGCCCTACCAGTGCGCCGCAAATCAACGGACGTTCTATTAGCGGCTGACCTAGCGTGTGATCGGCGGTTTTCACCAAAAACATCACCAGAGCAACAAGAATTGCAGACGTTAACATGATGACCTCGCTTAACTGGCGGCGTTATCCAGCATCTCAATCAGATTTTTCACTGGATGAGAGGGCAGAACCTGGTATTCAACTTTCACACCGCGACTGGCGATAGCATTAAAATCCGCCACATCCTCCGGCGTGACATAGACGGTATCGCTAATGCGTTTTTTTGCCGCCAGGTTATCGGTGATGCGTCCCGAATTAGCGACGTTTAGCGTTTTTATTCCCGGAACCTGCTCGATCAGACGACGGGCATCGGTTGCGTTATTAACGATAACCATTATTTTCATGCTTTCTGAACGCGGATCATTAAGTACATCGCTCGCGTCCTTTACCGCCATAATCGCGCATTTCGCGGTATCCGGTGCTGCCATGCGCAGCGACATCTTTTGTACCTCGTTATTCACAATCTGATCGTTGGCAACCAGAATACGATTGACGCCAAGATGTTTGGTCCAGACCACGGCGACCTGGCCGTGAATAAGACGATCATCAATACGAACTAAAGAAATCATGGTGTAGCTCCAGTTAGCAAAAGTAGGGTGTCCAGACGCGGGAAAGGCGAACCAGGGCTTCGAAATAAAAATAATCGCCCCACAGATTGGGTTCATTAATTCCCATATGGCGGCCAAAGTTATAAACCCCTTCCCGCAGTAGGCCGTCCTGCGCAGAGGCAAAATAATGGGTAGATAAATTACGCATTATTAATTTAATCGCGTTGTGGTAGGCCGGGCGTAGCGGATCGGTCAGCGGAAGAATGTTGAGTAGCTCTGCCAGCCCGCAAACGGCAATAGCGGCCGCTGAGGTATCGCGAAACGCGTTATCCTGGGAGGTAAAAATCAGATCCCAGTAGCACACGTAATCCTCAGGTAAACGGTTAAGAAAATAATGGGCTAACCGACGAGCCAGCTCCGGCTGCGTGGTATCGCCGGTGTGGTGAAAACCCAGAGCGAAACCGTAAATCCCCCACGCCTGGCCGCGCGCCCAGCATGAGCTGTCGCTAAAACCCTGGTGGGTGTCACCACGCAATGGCTGACCGTTCTCAATGTCCATATAAAAAGTGTGAAAGGTCGAGGCATCATCGCGTACCAGATAACGTGCCGCTTGCGCCAGATGGCGGACTGCCGCTTCACGATACGCGCTGTTACCCGTTTCATCGGCGGCCCAGAACAGCAGCGGCACATTGAGGTTACAGTCGATAATCATTCGCCCCTGACGCGCCGGATCGCTAAGGTCTCCCCAGGCCTGAATAACGCCTGCTGTGGCGTTAAAGCGCTGATAAAGCAGGTCGGCAGCGCGCAGGGCCAGGCCGCGTGCACGGGTGTTGCAGGTCAACTTCCAGGCATTGACGCATGAGAGCTGGTAAAGGAAACCCAGATCGTGAGTATCAACTTTGATCTTTTTATCCAGCCGTTCTTCAAAACTGTCGATAAGACGTTCAGCGACCACCCGGTATTTATCATCGCCAGTCACTTCCCAGGCCAGCCACAACATGCCGGTCCAGAAACCCTCAGTCCAGTCGACGTTTTCCACTGCGGGATAACGACCTTTACTTGCACTGGCGGCGGGAAACGTTGTGGTAAAGCGTGGCAGCATGGCGTCCAGTTGGTTCAGGACGTCGGCCATCGCCTCGCATAGCCAGCTGCGGCTAAGAGCTGGCTGTGGGATGTTATAGCGAGCATCAAGCGTTTCCAGGGTAACGGTCATAATCCTTCCTCCTGGCTAAAAAAATCATCAACATCGTTCTGTGGGGCGGGTTGCACCGACTGACGCGCCGAGATGATTTCAGGTATGAGATTCATGTACTGCATTGCGCCGCTGGCGGCAGCGATGGCATCCTGCAAGCGTGCTGCCGTTTCTTCATGCTCAGACATGCAAAACTCCATCAGCATAATCAGGTTCGCGCCGCTGATGACGTGGACATGCGGATAGTTGACCATCATCTGTACCGCGGTGTTATTAACGCTACCGCCGGGCATGTCGGTAAACAGAACCAGTTCGTTGCCGCGACGTGCTGCCTGGCGGGCAATGTCTTCGAAACGGATGGCCAGTTCTGCCGTAGAGCCAATTTCACCGCAATATGCACAGAGAGGCTGTACGTCATGATCGTCTCCAATCAGCAGATTCAGCGCGGAGATTATTCCTTCGGCGTAGCGGCCATGAGTTGCGATATACATCTCTCGCATTTTGCGTTCCTTAATCATTTTTAGTGGTATGTCAGAGATATAGCAATTGCTGTGCCATTTTATTAATTGTTTGATTTTCAATGATAAAAATTAATTTATGGACGCTGAGAATAGTGTTGAATTACGGCCATGAAGGTAGTGTCGAAGGTGGCCGCCAGCGTGCACTGGCAGCGGGAATTACCAGCTGGCGTCGGTGGCAATCCATGGCTCCATGATTTCATAAATCATCAGTACTTCAGTAAGTGGCAGAGTGATATGGTATTTGCGATTCAGTGCCTGGAAAAAGGTATCGTGTACGGCAACAAACGCTTGTTGCTGTAGCGTTAATTCTGCCTCCTCCCGATGACGCACGCCGTTATTAACCATTACGCGTTCAATCATCAGCGCAATATGCATAAAGAGATTAATGCGCAGATAACTTTCAAAATGGATTTTATAAAACGCTTCATACTGTTTAATGACGGCATCGACCTCATCAATGATTACCACCGGATTGAGAAAGCTCAGACGGCTGGCGACGCCCTCCACGGTAAAGAGCTTCACAACCTCGTCAATCATTGGCTCCAGCCCGCCTTCTGTCAGCAGGCCGCTGAAATAATCGCGCTTGAGTATGAGGGTTTTCTCTTTGATCAGTTGTTCGACGCTGAGCAGTGGAATATAGCCCGCCTCCAGATCGGTGGTGGTGATAATCAGTCTCGTACCGTTCAGTGCCGGGTCTGAATGGGCGATTTTCCACTTAAGATCGTCATATTCCATCGTCATGATATCGATGTCTTCCTGCGCCAGATAGCGCTGGACAATGTCTTTGAGCTTGTGGGAAATACCTTCGCCAGAAATGCAGGATATAATGATTTTGTTGCCCGGCATCACGCCCGCGTAATAGCGGGTTTCCACGTCATATGCACCTTTCGCACTGTCAATAATGTCCGCCATCGACAGCTTATCCTGTATTTTGGATGCGATATCCAGCGCCATGGCGGTGCTGACGTTATTAATAACCAGCAATTCACCATGCAGATGGCGTTTAATCTCCTCATAAATTTCTTTGAGCGATCCCATATCAACCAGGATAACTAATCCTGCGCCCTGGGTGAGATGGGAAAGATGGGCGATCAACAGGTCAATAATTTCACGTGTTGAGGTTGCGTTGGGCATATCAAACGCTTTGAAATAATAGCCACCGGTAAGCTGGTTAGCGACGGCAGCAATACTGGATGCAGTAGACCGCCCATGCGAAACAATAATGCCCTGAATATGATCGTCTTCACCCGCCAGGGTATGAAAAGCGCAACTTAGCAGCGGCAGCAATAACGGTAGAGGTTGATTAACGACGTGTCTGGTCAACAAAGCAACGCACTCTTCTGCCAGTAAACGCGCCTTACCGGAAACGTAGTCGGAAATGCTTTGTAGCTCAGCAAGCGTGGCGGTGTCCTGCGGCATGTGTAATGCGTAGCTCAGGCATAGCCATATCGCTTTACGGATTTCCTGGCTGCACTGAATCCCGGTCTGGGTCTCCAGTTCATTAAGCGCGTGCATGGTATTTTGCCAGATATAGCCACTGTACAGGGCTTCAGCCGGGACCAGACCGCCGATAGTGGTCAGCCACTGCTCCATTTTTCGATTGAGCAGCAACACATTACCGCTATGGCAAAAATCACGGAAAATGACGTCGTCGCGCATCGCTTTTGGCAACAGGTCGCTAATATCCGGTAACCTGTCGCGGTCATGGGCGGAGACAACCAGCACCTCACCGGTTGAATGGGGCGTGTAAAGCGTAATGAACTCAGCCTCGCGATTGTCGCTCCACGCGCTGGCGCACATGACTTTGATCTGGTTTTTTAGCTCGCCAATATTACCGCGTACCGGCGATATCACCAGTTGATGCATTAACTGATTGTCCAGGTGAATATCTCGTTGAAGACTACGCGCCTCCTGGCGCAGAAAATGAAGGATTTGCGCGACACGTTCGCTAAGCGGACGGGAGAGATAATTCGGTAATGTCACGCGAACGGGGATGCGACGACGGAAGGTATTGAGTAGCACCGTGTCGATGTTTTCAGTGGTGGCGAAAATAAAGCGTAGCGAGGCCGGGTGGCGGGTACGGTTATCGCCAAGACGGTAGAAGTAGCCTTTATCCATAAACAGGAATAACTTTTCCTGGTTCTCCGCTGACAGACGGTGCACTTCATCCAGAAACAGGAAGCCGCCATCGGCATCATCAAATGCACCGCGCTTTTCACGGTCGGCACCGGTAAATGCACCACGCGTATAACCGAAAAGCGTTGCAGAGAGCAGTTCGGGATTATTGGCGTAGTCGGCGCAGTTAAGTTCAACGAAGGGTTTATCAGCAGCAATAACGCGACGTTCTACCGCATACTGATATATCAGCGAGGCAAGGTAGCTTTTCCCAACGCCGCTTTCGCCGGACAGCAGCACAGGCAGGCCGTCTCCAGGATAGTCTACCGCTGAACGACAAAGCGATACCGCCTCGCTCAGACTTCCCTGAGCGCCAATCAAATTCAGAAACGCGTCCTCGGTTTTCGACACTATGCAGGCACGCACTGGTGCGTCCTGGCCGCTATGACGGACATAAAAGCGCACCGGTCGGGTATTTTCTTTCACTAAGCGGCCATCTTCACACAGGCGGTTCAGGTAATGGCTAATCACACTACGATTCACGCTGATAAAATCGGCACAGTCCTGAGCTGTGAATCCTGAAGCACTTTCAGCATAATGCGTGAGGATTTTGTGGAACAATTTTTCTTTCGCCGACAGCGCCATGACTCAATATCCTGGATAGAGTAGAAAATAGCGTCGAAATAAATTAGACGCTAGACACTAATAAATTGATTAGACACTAGTACTTTCCGCTCTTATTCTGGAAAATGAAATGATGTTTTGATAATTATGTGATGCGTTTCGCAATCCACCTTGCCGGGCTTATGTCACAGGCATGCCTGGAGGTTTCCCTCCTCGTTGCTGTGAGATGAACTGAAACAGGATATGCAAAAAAACTCATTATCAGCATGCGCCCACTGTATGCTGCTATAGAATTATCGGCTGCTGTATATATTCACCTATATAATTCATTTCTAATTATAACCCTGCGTGATTTTTAATCCTGAGGTTGATTTTAATAAAAGCCTGGACGATGATACGTTATCTTTTATTACTGCTTTGGGAATTTTATGAAACGGAGTTTATTAGCATCAGCAATTGTATTTGCTCTTATGGCAACGGGACTCACCGGCTGTGACGATAAGGATAAAGCCGAAGCTGCGCCAGCCGCCGCCAGCAGCACGCCCGCTCAGACTACTGAAGCGCCCGCGACACCAGCGAAAGACACAGCAGCAGAAGATGATGCGCCAGCGCAAACTGAGCAAACCGCACCGGCGGTGCAGGCAGATAAAGACGTTATCTATGACGAGAAGATGAATACGTATATTGATTGCTACAATGATTTGCAGCTCTCGATTTTTCACAGCATCGACCGTTATGCCAGCTGGCTGAAAGATTTCCACACCGGTCCGACCGGAAGGGAAAGCATTGTTTACGGTATTTATTCTGTCTCCGAATCCTCAATTGCGAAGTGCCAGAAGCAGATCCCTGAAGTGGCAAAATTAACCCCTGCGCTTGAAGGGATGGATGAGGCGGCAACGGCGTTCGTGACCAGCGCGGTAGACATCGCCAACACGATTAACGAAATTGATAAGTATTATGAGCAGGAAAACTATAAAGACGACGCGTTTGCGCAAGGCAAGGCGCTCCACCAGACCCTGTTAAAAAACTGGGAAGCCTTTAAACCTGCCTCCAGCGCTTATGCTGCAGCCATTAAAAAAGTGGATGACGAACGCCAGATTGCGCATTTAAACGCCATCGAGCAAAGCGAAGGTAAGTCAGTTAATTATTATAAACTGGCGATCATGATTGATGCGCAGAAAGTCGACAGTATTATCAAAGAAGACAAATTTGACCCTGAAACAGCTATGAAGCAGCTTAATGCGCTGGAGAAAATCACTGAAGAGCTTAAAGCGAAAGATAAAGCCCAGCCCAATATTTCTATGGGGAGCTTTATTTCTTCCGTTGAGGACTATCAGCTTAACGCCAAGAAATATATCCGTCGCATCAGGGACAAAGAACCCTATTCAGAACAAGAACGGGAGTGGATTGCCGATGCCAATGCGGGCTGGATGGTCGAAGGCTCGTATCCCGCTGCACTGAAGAGCTATAACGAAATGGTGGATGACTACAACCGTCTGCATTAATTACTACACCCTGCCCGGTGGCGCATGCCGCCGGGCGCATGGCTATTCCCGCAACAGGGCGATAAACGCCTCATACCCGTTCAGCGCGATAACCTCCTCACCGGAATAACGATACAACACGCTGGCTAAGTAACTAAAAATTTTCAGTTCATGCCGGGCGCTGGAACTGGCACAAGTAATCAGCACGTGGTTGACCGGTTCTCCGTTGACCTGGATTGCTGAAGTCAGCGTGATAAAAAAACCGCGAAAACGCGTTTGCTGTTCGCTCCAGCAGTGGGGAATGGCGATCCGGTTCACAATCAGGTTTTCACCTTCTTGCTCACGCTGGCAAATACGCTCAGCCTCATCTGCCGTTAAATGCGTATTTATTACCAGCCGTTCACAGATGCGCGTGATTATTATCTGCCATGATTCATCCGGTGCGTTGTCATAATGGAAGCTTCCCTCGGCCAGGAAGAAGCGCTCCGGTTGCTGTCGAATAAATGCTGAGGCGAGGAAATCTTTAATCTGATTTATTCCGGCTGCGGTAATAATATTTTTGATAACCAGTACATGATACCGGGATTCATCGGGGAAAAAGTGGCTGTTATTAATAATCAGTAGCGGCTCTATCTCGGCGCAGGTATTGCGCAGCTCCACCAGCGAATGCACGATAATAACCCGGCAATTGATAATGTCTCGCTCTATAGCCTGTTTGTTGATGGTGGCGATGGCGTTCTGCTCACAAAGCAGGATCACCGGCTGGCGTTCATTCTGATGACGCTCAAGAGCACAGGCAAAATACAGGCCGACCAGGTCACTGTCAAATAACGGTATATCGTACTGCTCACTAAGCCGGTTAATAAAATGCAGGCTGAGATCGAATGCAGCAGGCCAGGCGGCTTTAAGGTTATTCAGGCTGCCCTGACGGTTTTCTGATAGCCAGACGGGGGCAGCAGTACAGCGCAGGATGTGGCCAGTTAAATCATCCACCAGGGGCGTATCAATAATATTAAGCCGGACGATATCAGGCAGAGACAGTAGCAATGCCTCAATACTGGCGGATGTCACTTCACTGGCATGCTGTTGATGACGAGCCAGCAGGCCGTTTAACGTGTTTAACGCTTCCTTACCCAGGTACAATCCCGCGTGTTCGATAGCCGTGCGTAATGTCTCATTTTGACTATCAGGCCAGCGGTGGGTCAGACGCTGGCGCAGTGCGTAGACGGCCAGCACGATACTTGCGATATAATCGCCTGGAATCAATGAGAGCTGTAAATTGTCACTGTCAATTTCCGACAGCGCATCGACGACCTCTGCTGTGACACCCGGTAATGCCACGATAAAGGGATCTTTTTTTAGTAAATTGGCCAGCAGAATAATGCGTTTTTCTTCCGGCTCATCAATAAAATGACCTACGCCAGGGCGGCTTTGCAAGTTAAAGGCGCGTTCGTAACGTAGCTTGAGGCGCGGCAGTCTGTCGACCACCCACGCCTCTGGTAAATTGAGGGCCTCAGCGAGCTGGGTGCGGGTGGTAAACGCATTAATCAGCAGATGCGCCAGCAACCGATCATCATTATCATGCCGTTGCAGTAGCTGAAAATAACGGCGGCGATCAAAAATCTCTAACCGATAGCCTGAACTGCCCGCCCCCTGAATATGCGCCGTCCCGCTAAGGGTAAAGTTAATATAATCAATGTCGCGTAAGACAGTGCGACCGGAAACCGCAGTGACCCGCGCCAGCTCAATAAGAGAACCGGGCTGCTGTTCAAGAAGATCGAGCAGAGCACGCTGGCGTTCGTTAAGCATAATCAGTCCTTAGCGAAAATCCTTCATGGCCTGAACGTGCTGTTCATCCAGCGACATGAGCAGTTCACGGATCATGGTCAGCGCGGCCTCGTAGTCTTTGCCGGCGATCATACCGCTATTGGCGTGAAGATAGCGCGTGGGCAGGCAGAGTGCGACGACAGGCCGGCCGCCGCCCATTACGTTATAGCGCCCACCGTCGGTCGCGCCGGTTTTCATCGTGGCAAACTGAAGTGGGGCGTGGCTACGCAGAGCACTTTGCTTGAGCAGGGCCAGTAATTTCTGATTTGGGAAATAGCGCTTATCAAACAGCATGACACCGGGGCCGTCACCCAGCTTCAATGGGTATTTAATACTATCAATACCGGGAACGTCGCCAGCAACGGCAGTATCCAGCACGATAGTTACATCCGGTTTAATGGTCTCAGCGGAGGTTTGCGCACCGCGGAGTCCGACTTCCTCTTCCACGCTACCCACGCCGTAGAGCGTAATGTCCGGGTTATTCACCGTCTGGAATAACTCAGCCATCAGCGCGCAGCCCACCCGATTATCCAGCGCTTTAGCGACGATTTTATCCTCACCCCAGCGGGCAAAATTGGCCTCGGGGCTGATGAAATCACCGATCGCGATACCCCGACTTTCAACTTCTTCACGGCTGCCTGCGCCAATATCAATAAACATTTCATCAAACGTCAGTGGCTGCTGCTTTTGTTTGTCCGTCAGTGCGTGAGGCGCAACGGAACCGATAATGCCAGGGATTTTTTGGCCATCGCGCGTGCGTACCGTCACACGATGGTTGAGCATTGACTGACTCCACCATCCACCTACCGTCGTGAAGCGAAGAAATCCTTTCTCACAAATATGCGTCACCATGAAGCCTACTTCATCCATATGGCCGACGATGGCGACTTTAGGCCCGCGAGTGCCTTTACGGGCGATAAAGCTGCCCAGACCGTCAAACGTAATGTCGTCAGCGACCTTCTCCAGCGTCTGGATCAGTACCTGGCGTACTTCATGCTCATCGCCACTGACGGCGCTGGCATCGCAAAGTTTACGAAGTAAATCAGTGTTCACGGGCAACCTCCTGTTGCGCGGCCTTACGTTGTAGCCACATCCCTTTAAGGATGATAATGAGACTAATGTTGAGTACCAACCCAATCGCCAGTACCAGATAAAACGAACCTGCCGGCGACATCAGGCCAATCAGAGGATCGAAGATACCTAATCCTGGGGCCAGGCGTTTGATTCCAAAAGCGATAACCAACATACCGGTAATACCACCAGAGAGAGTGTTGGCGGTAATCATTGGCAGCGGTGCGGCCAGAGCGTACGGAATGGCGGGCTCAGTAGCGACGGTTGCGCCAACCACAATGGCGCTACTGGCGGCTCCTTTCTCTTGCGCCGTGAATAACTTAGGCGCGAGATAAGTAGCGATACCGGCAGCAACCGGTGGCAACAGCGTGACCACGCCGACAATGGCGTACCAGTCGTAAATATGTTTTTCCAGCAGCGAGAAGCAGAAAAACCACGCTGTTTTGTTGATCGGACCCCCCATATCAAAAGCCAGCATTGCGCCAACCAAAAATGCAGCACCGAGTTTCATTGAAGGTGGAATGGTATTCAGGAAGTGGAGTAAGCCGCCCATAATATCGGACATCACCGGGCCGACGACATAATACGTGAGTACGCCGAAAAGCAGCAGCGTGACAAACGGGATCAGCATTGACCCTAACAAAGGCTGCAGCGCTTTACCGAGGCGGACTTTACGGAAATAAAGCACAAAGTAGCCGACGGCCAGTCCCAGTACGACCGCACCGAGGAAACCTGCGCCGGACTGTGTACCGAGCAGCCCTTTATCATTCGCCAGATAGCAGACCAGAAATGCGGGGGCGAAGGCAGGTTTATCAGCAATAGAGGAAGCGATATAAGCGCCCATAATCGGGATCATAAAGGTGAAACCGAGATAACCGATGGATTCTACCACCCAGGTAAATGACGGTGCGCCTTTCGACATATCGGTATAGGGCAGGCCAAATTGCACCAGCATATTCGCAAGGGCAACCAAAATACCGCCACCAATCACAAAGGGGAGAGCAGCGGAAACGCCCGCCATCAAGTGACTCATCACGCTTCCCTTCTGCACTTCCTGATTTCCCAGCTTAACGCCACTATCAGCGGCAAAAAGTTGTGAATGTGTCGGCAATTGCGTAAAAATTTGGTCAATATTTTTTAGCGCCTGGGAGATGGGGATTTCATACACTTTTTTTCCGGCGAAGCGTGCGCGATCTTCCGCGCTCAGACCGCGTCCGGTGGCCAGAATGACGTAGTCCGCCGCCGCAATCTCAGCATCGCTTAATCGGTTTTCCACCCCGCTGGAGCCCTGGGTTTCTACTTTGATGGTATGTCCCAGCGTACGGGCTTTCTGCTCCAGTGCTTCCGCCACCATATAAGTGTGGGCAATACCGGCCGGACAGTTGGTGATAGCAACGAGACGTAAGGCTTCCATGAGCGCCTCCTTATTGATTCAGGGTATGGGTTAACAGAGAGAGGATCTGCTGTGCATCGCCCTGTTTAAGCTGGTCGATGAAGTCGGCGTGGATGATTTTACGGCACAGGGTACCAATCATTTTGACCTGATCTTCTTCGCCCTCCTGAGGTACACCGAGACAAATCCAGCAGGTCGCGGGCTGATCATCACTGGCTTTCCACTCCACCCCCTGTGAGTTACGGGCGAATAACACGAACGGTTGTTTAACGCAGGCGCTTTTGCCGTGCGGAACGGCAACACCCGATCCAAAACCGGTGGAATGGAGTTTTTCACGCAGCAACAGCGTTTGCAGGAATGTGCCCCGATCGCTGATATAGCCGTTTTGCCAGGCCATTTCCGCCAGTTGTTTCAGAATGGAATAGGCGCTGTTGCCGGGGATGTTGAGGTCAATACAGCTTAGGGTAATTGTCGCCATTTATTTACTCCATTAAAAAATCTTTCTTGTAATAGTACCCGGCGAAAAGGTATGTGCTGAGCCAAAATATGTCCGGTGGTTATGACAATTTCCTGATAAACAACAGGCCGGTTTTGTGAGGGTGAACACAATTTCCCTGGTTGGGTAAATCAGGAAGACGGAAAAGTTATGGCCTATGCGCTTATTATTTGGATAAAAATGCGATAAAAGTCACAAAATGGCGATGTCATTTTCCGTGTGGATAGTGCAAAGAGCATAAAAAACACGTTTTTCCATATCAAAGAAATAACTTGCTGATTTTCATTGTTTATTTATGAATTCCCAGCAAAAGTATTTCAATCATTAATGTGATTTTAATCACAATAAATGAGTGTTGTGTCCTGCTGTCAATGCCTTTGCACTCGTACTTTATCGCCACTTTGTGATGTCCGTTGCAAATACAGAGCTTGAACTCTGGGAAAAATATTTACAGCAAAGCATCAATGAGGATTAAAAATGAAAATTGGCATTGTTATTAGCGGAGGAGATGTTACCGGCATTAATAATTTTATATTCCAGGTGGCAAGAGTTTCAGGGGCAGAAATAACATTATTTCATGGAGGTATTCCTGGCCTTTTGGGAAACGATCACAAAAATATTTGCTGGCGCGACTTAGTCGATTTTTCTGTCGCCGCCATACCCGTCATTACGTCCGGAAGAACTACGCGTAAACTGGTACGTAGTGAATATGAGAAAATCAGCAAAAAATTACGTGCGTTACGGATAGATGTTCTCATCATGGCGGGCGGAGACGGTTCATTACAGTTTCTTAATATATTAAGTGAATTTGATGTGAACTGTTTTGGTGTCGGCATGACGATTGATAACGATGTTTATGGTAGCGATTATACGATTGGTTTTTCAACCGCTTGTGAGCAGATCATTAAGGAGGTTTCCAGGCTGAGAAATACCGGACGGGCACTGCCAGGCCGCGTATTTATGGTAGAGCTTCTGGGCGGCTATTGTGGTGAATTGACGCTGCAATCAGCGATTAAGAGTAATGCTGATATTGCGCTTATCCCTGAATGCCAAATCCCACCGGAAGTTCTGGCCCGGCGTATTCGTGAACGTCTGGCGAAGCAGAATAGCGTAATAGTTTTATGCTCTGAGGGCTATACCAAGGAGTATTCTCCTGGATTTCAGGGGGCAATTGACACGATGATCAAACAACTTGAACCTAAGATTGGAGTAAGGATACGTAAAACCATTATTGGTTTCGGATTGCGTAACGGCGATCCAACCTGCGAGGAAATTTATCAGGGCACAATTATGGCGAATGAAGTCGTGCGCTGTATTCAGTCCGGTATGAAAAACAAAGCTATTATTATTAATCATAGTAATAAGCCCATTCCAATAGATTTAATCAGTATGAAAAAAAGACTGGTTGACCCAGAAGGGCATCATTATAAATTAGCCAAACAACTCAATATTATTTGAGGAGATTTTTATGCTTAAGGTCCTTTGTGTATGCGGCTGTGGTTTAGGCTCCAGCTTCGCAATTGAGATGAGCGCAAAAGCAGTGTTGAAGAAACTGGAAATTCCGGCGCAGGTCGAACATACCACAGTTTCAGAGGCGAATGCGTTTAAATCTGACATGATCCTTACACAGAAAACATTTGCTGACATTTTAACAGCCGATGCCAGTGAAGATGAAATCAAACGAGTAGTTGTACTTAATAAGCTTACAGATAAAGAGGAAATTGAGCAGAAAATCCTCGCCTTTTTAACTCTCCATAACATGAAGGTCGCCGATCATGAATAGTATCGTTGAATTTATTGTTAAGGATCTGCTTGGCCAGGCATCTATTTTGGTCGCGTTCATTGCCATGCTGGGATTGATTCTACAAAAAAAATCTCCAGGTAAAACGGCAGAGGGTACATTTAAAACCCTCCTCGGCTTTCTCATCATGATGGCCGGGATAAATATCATTGTTGCCGCACTCACTTTCCTGAATACCATTTTTACCCAGGGTTTTGGTATGAAAGGGTATATTACTGACGTGGCGGCTATTGCCGGGCTGGCGAACCGGGAGTTGGGCTCTGAAGTTGCACTCACCCTGATGGTTATTTTTGCTGTCAATATCATCATTGCCCGACTAACGCCTTTTAAATATATCTTTCTAACCGGCCAGGCATTGCTATGGATGGCGACGATTGGCGCAGTAATTGGCTATAAGGCCGGGCTAACGGGGCTGCCCTTGATCCTGACCGGTGGCATTTTTGGCGGCGTAATGGCGGTATTAATGCCAGCACTGGCGCAACCGGTCGTCAGGCGCATTACCGATTCTGATGACGTGGCATTGGGGCATTTTTGCACCATAGGTTATTTGGTACAGGCTGCGGTAGCGAAGGTGGTCGGTAAAGGTTCTCGTTCAACGGAGGATCTGGAGTTACCTGATAACTTTAAGTTTTTGCAGGATACCTATCTGTCAATGGCGGTCGTAATGATCCCCATGTATTTAATCCCCGCGCTGGCCGCTGGTCCGGAGTTTATAGCGAACTATGCCAATGGCATGAACTATCTGATGTATGCCTTTATGCAATCAATTCAGTTTGTTGCTGGCGTTTTCGTTCTTTACAGCGGCGTACGTCTGTTGCTTAACGAACTGGTTCCGGCGTTCAGGGGAATAGCGATGCGAATTGTACCGGATGCCAAACCGGCTTTAGATTGCCCGGTACTTTTTCCCTATGCGCCTAATGCGGTCATTGTCGGTTTTCTGGCGACAACAGCAGGATCAATTATCGGAATGTTAGTTTTCCCTATGTTTGGGCTGGCCATGATTTTGCCGGGATTGTTAACCAATTTCTTTGCCGGTGGGACCGCAGGTATTTTCGGTAACGCACTGGGAGGTCGTCGCGGCGCGATTATTGGCGGGGTAGTACACGGTCTGTTTATCACCTTCTTACCTGCGATTCTGGTTCCAATGCTGGAAAGTTATGGTTTTACCGGCGTGACTTTCAGCGATTCCGATGTAATCAGTTCGGGGTTGGTACTGGGTCATGCATTCCAGGGTAATTGGCTACTGGTTGCGCTGTTTATTATTTTTGTCGGCGTCATCGCCTGGTTTGTTAATGGGAAAGCTGTTAAATCTGAAGAGGGTAAAGTTCATGGGTCTGTATAATTTTAATGAGTTATATAATATTGCTAAAACACGCGAGTTCAAAGCCGTTGGATCGTTTAATTTGCATTGTCTTGAAATGTTGCCTGCATTTTTTAAAGCGGCGCAGAAAACCAATAGCCCGTTAATGATCCAAATTTCAACGGGAACCGCACAATATCTTGGCTATCGGTTATTAGTTGATTCTGTCTGCTCTCTGGCAGAGAGTCAAAACGTACCCACCTGTTTGCACCTGGACCACTGTTCAAATATTTCAGATATCCAGACTGCCATTGATGCAGGGTTCAGCTCAGTCATGTATGACGGATCGCATTTAAGTATTGATGAGAATATTAAAAATACCTGTGCGGTCATAAATATTGCGCGTCAGTCTAATATTAGTGTCGAAGGAGAACTGGGTGCCATCGGTGGTGCAGAAGATGGTAAAGCCACGGCCGCCGAACATATCTCATTCACTACGGTTGAAGATGCTAAAAGATATGTAGATGAAACCGGGGTGAATATGCTGGCAGTATCCGTGGGGACCGTTCACGGTCTTTATACCGGGAAAGCACAGATCCAACATCAGCGTCTGGCGGAAATTAGTGAAGCAACACAAATACCATTGGTGTTGCATGGTGGGACAGGAGTCAGCGATGACGATATGCGTCGGGCCGTGACCGAGGGCATTAATAAAGTCAACGTGGGTACCGAGATGAATGTGCAATGGGTCGCACAATGTAAATCGACTTTTGATAAAGGCAAAGTAAACGATAGCGTGCGTAAATTCCTTATTCCAGCCAACGATGCTGTTACCCGGGTATTAGTAGAGAAAATCTCTTTGTTTAAATAACATCGTTATCAGGAATTATTTTATCTTTATATTCCGGCATCGCCGGAGCGGGATGCATTTATGTTTAATCCGTTAAAGTCTTCGAAAAATGAAAAGCTTTCTGCTGAAGCTCAGGATCAACAGGCAAAATTAATTTCAGATGAAATAGATGTTCTGGAAGCTAAACTGGCTGAATTTCCTCAGGATACTGAGCAACAGAAAAAACTAATGCTGACGTATAACCGGGCATTAACATGCTTTGCCAAAAGTGAGACCTGGCGTCACAGGGTGGATGATCTCTTTCTTCGAATTGATAATTTGCGTAATATTATTCGGCGTAATATTTAGGGAGCACAGATGACAATCAAAGATTTACTCATCGAAGCTGATGCTATTCAGGTAGGAATAAGTGAGACGAACTGGCAAGAAGTGATTTATCTTGCCGCGAAGCCACTTGTCGAAAACGGTTATCTGGAGGCGTCGTATGGTCGGGCCGTAATAGAGAATACTTTAACTCATGGCGCTTATTACGTTTTTGATGAAGGAGTAGCTATGCCGCATGCCAGGCCCGAAAGCGGTGTAAAACGTAATTGTTTTAGTCTGGTTCTGCTGACTACGCCAGTACGCTTTGCCCAAAGCGAAGCGGCGGATATTGTCATTATGTTTGGTGCTGAGAATAGCAATGCCCATATTGATGAAGGCATTCGCGCCATTATTCATCTGCTTGATAATGATGAAACGATGGCAAAATTGCGTGCCGCACGCAGTCGCGAGGAGGTTATAGCAATATTATGATGGTTAAACCTCTTTCAAAAGGCAAAACGGTAATTCTGGTTAACGGCGTACCGGCTTCAGGTAAGAGTACGGTTGCTCAGCAGATAGCCAGCCATTTTACCTTACCGCTACTCACGATTGATGGCATCAAAGAACCGTTTATGGCGCAATTTACGAACATCGATCGTGGATTTAATCGTAAATTGGGACTGGCGGCTTATGAGGTGATCTGGTCAATTGTGGCAAGCGGGCCTGCGGAATATCCATTTGTGATTGATGCCTGGTTTGGTTTCCAGTCCCGGGAAACACTCCTGCATTATCTGGCCCGTGCCGGGGTAACGCAGGCGCTGGAGATTTGGAATCAGATTTCGGCAGACACGGCGGTTGCCCGCTACGCCCAACGACTTGACACTCGTCCGCAAGGCCATCCGGGTAAGGAGTATTTACCCGAGCTGGCAGAGCTTGCCGACAACGCCAAACCGATGGCATGTGGACCTGTTTATCATATTGAGCAGGACCGTGGATACGATGAAACCGAACTGACGAAATGGATCGCTTCTTACGTAGCGCAGGCGGTTTAAGCGAAGAGCAAGCCGCACATTGTTAATGTGTTCCTGATCAAAAGCGCCTGCGGGCGCTTCAGATTGCTGACAAACGTTATACCGTGGGATTATGCCTGGCGGCGCTTCGCTTGCACAGGCCTACGGGTTACGCATAACGTGTTGATGTTTATTGTTTTCGTAGGCCGGGGAAGGCGAAGCCGCCACCCGGCAAAACGGCGAGCACAGTAGTAAAACAGCTTGTCATCAACCTCAAGCGCCTGCGGGCGCTTTTATTGAATTCCTGCCAGTCGTAACAGCGCAGTGACGATGGCCGCTGCGACGATCACCACAATCAACGGCATCTTACGCCAGGCAAGAAAGACTGCAAACGCCACGCCCAGTACCCGCGCCATGCCCGCGAAGTGTCCACCTTCATACAGGGCGGTCGCCAGCGCCACCGAGAAGAGCAGCGTCGTTGCTGCATCAGAAAGCAGCGCCTGCGAGCGTTCGGAAAGAGTCAGACGATTGCCGAGTTTCGCTCCTCCCAGCCGCATTAGATATGTGCCAATCGACAGGATGGCCACACCGGTAAGGATTAGCGTGTAATTAGCCATTATTTTTTCCTCGCCGCTAAGCCCAGCAGGGAGAGCAATACCGGCAGACCCACTGGTGCAAAAGGCACAGCGGCCAGTGAGATTACCGCCCCGCTGGCGGCGCGGATCAGGGTAGTCTTTTTCTTAAGCGCCGGGAGAACCAGCGCCAGCAGGATGGCGGGAAACACCGCATCCAGTCCAATCGTCTCCGGCGCAGGCAGCAGTTTGCCCACCGCCGCCCCTAATAGCGTGCCCACTGGCCAGAATAGCGCGACGCCGATGCCGCACAGCCAGAAGGCGGCTTTACGCTGCTCCGGCGTGGGTTGAGACAATCCAAAAACCACGCTCTCGTCATTCATGATATGGCATCCGATAAGACTCATGACCCCTTTTCCGACCAGATCGCGAACGGTAACGCCGAACGGAAAATGCCGGGCATTCACCAGCAGTCCCGCTACCGCTGCCGCCAGTGGATTACCGCCGCTGGCGACTATACCGATAAACATAAATTCCGACGCGCCTGCCAGCACGACGATGGAAAGTAGCAGCGGTAGCCACAGCGGGAAGCCATAGGCCATCGCCAGCGATCCGTAGGACGCGCCGACCACGCCGACGGCCAGACAAACCAGAAATATCGCTTTTAAGGTGTCGCCTTTCAGGCTGGAAAAAAGAGGGAAAGACATACTATTATCGCCATAACGAACAGGTATCCATTATAATGAACACATTACTATCGTTTTTCAAGGCGAACGTTACGTTCGTTATATGAAACAGTGGAGCGGTTTTATGACGCAGCCAATTAGTACCATTGCCAAAAGTCTGGTTCGGGAGCGCCAGAGAACCGGGCTGTCGCTGGCAGAAATTGCCCGGCGGGCCGGGATCGCCAAATCAACGCTTTCACAACTGGAATCAGGCAACGGTAATCCTAGCCTGGAAACGCTGTGGTCGCTGTGCGTGGCGCTGGATATTCCCTTTGCCCGTCTGCTTGAACCGCAGCAGCATCAAACCCAGGTGATCCGGCGCGGAGAAGGCACCAAAGTGGTGGCGGAGCAGGCGCATTATCAGGCCGTTTTACTGGCAACCTGTCCGCCGGGCGCACGCCGTGATATCTATCTGCTCTTGACCCAGCCCGGTGCCGATCGTATTTCGCATCCTCATCCTTCAGGGTCCGTTGAGCATATTATCGTAACCCAGGGCCGGGCACTGGTAGGGTTAACTGAATCGCCAGAAGAGTTAAATGAAGGGGATTACATTTGTTATCCGGGTGACCAGCCCCATGTTTTCAAAGCGCTGGAGCCGGATACCCAGGCTATTCTGGTCGCCGAGCAGAACTGATTTCTTTCCTGCAATAACGATGGTCCTGCGCCATCACGTCCTGGTCATCTGCCACGAATTTTTTATAGCTCGATCACAATACCAAAACGTTTCGGTTGTGATCGGAAACGTTTCGGATCAACGATAACGCTGTCCAGTTTATGAGAAAAAAGACGCATTTCGCGTCTTCAGGAGGCGTTCGCCCGTTTATCGAACCGGAAAGCATAATTATTTTTTATATGAATGTTTAAAGCGCGATGTATTTAAAAATCACCTGATTAGGTTCAGGGACTGCTATTAAAAACCGATTAATGACAAAAGAGACTCTACCTATGAATAAAACAAAAATATTAGTCGCCGCTTCAGTGTTGTGCGCCGCCTTTGCGGCTCAGGCTGAAAAAATTACCATCTGGTCCTGGGACCCACATTATAACGTCGCCATTATGCAGGATGCTGCCGCGATTTATCAGAAAACGCATCCAGAGGTGACATTTGATATTGTTGACCTGGCCAAAGCCGATCTTGAGCAAAAGCTGCAAACCATGCTGGCATCGGGGATGACAAAAGCGCTGCCGGATATCGTGCTGGTTGAGGATTATAATGCGCCCAAATATTTACGCTCCTTCCCTGGCGCATTTGCACCTCTCAACGGCAAAATTGATTTTACGCGCTTTGCAAAATATAAAGTCGATTTGATGACCATTGAGGGAAAAACCTATGGTGTGCCGTTCGACACTGGCGTAACGGTCTGGTATTACCGTCAGGATCTGGTTGAGCAAGCGGGTTATAGCGCCAAAGATCTACAAAATATTACGTGGGATAAATTTATAGAAATAGGTAAAAAAGTCGAAGAAAAGACAGGTAAAAAAATGATGGCGATTGACCCGAACGACGCCGGGTTAATTCGGGTCATGATGCAGTCGGCGGGGCGCTGGTACTTTGATAAAGCGGGCAACCTGGATATTGTTGGTAATCCGGCACTGAAAGCGGCGCTTGAAACGCAGGCAAAGCTAACCCGCTCAGGCATTGTTAAGCCGGTCATTGGCTGGGCTGAGTGGGTAGGGGCGTTTAACCGGGGAGATGTGGCAAGCGTTGTTACGGGCGTCTGGGCAACTGGCTCAATCAAGGCCGAAGCGAAGCAATCCGGGTTGTGGAACGTTGCGCCCATCCCGGCGCTAACGGTTGAGGGAGCGACTCACGCTTCAAATCTCGGGGGATCAAGCTGGTATGTGATGGAGAGTAGTCCGGAAAAAGCGCAGGCGATTCAATTCCTCAATGAGATTTACGTTAATAACATCGATTTTTATCAGCACATTCTGCATAAAAATGGAGCAATGGGATCGAACCTCAATTCTCGTGAGGGTGAAGCGTACAAACAACCCGATCCTTATTTTGGTAATACCCCCATCTGGAGTACGTTCAGCGACTGGTTGAAGGTTATCCCGGCTGTTAACTATGGCATGTATACCTATGAGGCCGATGCGGCGGTAGGCGCACAGCTTCCAGCCCTGAAAGACGGCGCGCCAGTTGATGGCATTTTGAAAAATATTGAGCAGCAGGTCAAAACTCAGATCCAGTAAATTATATCCGGGCGGATGCAAATCCGCCCTATATTTGAGGTACTGCTGATGATCGCTTCACGAAAAAGACGTGTCATGTCGATTAATAGCTGGGGTTTCGTTCTACCGGCTTTGCTATTAGTTGGCATCTTCATTTTGTATCCGGTCGTAAAATCGTTCTGGCTTTCGTTTCATTCGGGACAGGGCGCTATGATTAAATTCGTGGGATTTGGCAATATCCTGCGCTTAGCGAACGACCCCATTTTTCTGAAAGCCTTAACCAATACCATGACCTTCCTGATTGTGCAGGTGCCCGTCATGATCCTGCTGGCGTTAATTCTGGCGTCAGCCTTGAATATGCCTGGCCTGCGTGCCCGAAGGTTCTGGCGCACGGCCATTTTTCTTCCTTGCGTAACATCGCTGGTGGCTTATTCAGTATTATTCAAAAGCATGTTTTCTTACGATGGTGTAGTTAATCATCTGCTGGATGCGATGGGGATTATCGGCGAGCCTATCTCCTGGCTTACCGATCCGTTCTGGGCCAAAGTCGTTATTATTCTGGCGATCACCTGGCGATGGACAGGCTATAACATGATTTTCTATCTGGCCGCCCTGCAAAATATCGATAAATCTATTTATGAAGCTGCGCGCATTGATGGAATATCGCCAGCAAAACAGTTTTTCTCGATTACTATCCCCATGCTGAAACCGGTGATTTTGTTCACGACAGTGACCTCGACGATTGGCACGCTACAACTGTTTGATGAATCAATGAACATCACTCTCGGCGGCCCGGCAGACAGCACATTGACCCTCTCAATGTATATTTATAATTTGTCATTCAAATTCGTCCCCAATTTTGGTTATGCGACAACGGTATCCTGGTTCATTGTGTTCATGGTGGCGATTCTGGCAGTGATCCAGTTCTGGTTAGCAAGGGAGCGCACTGTATGATCCGTATGCGCCTTATTCGGCAGGCAGTCATCTATTTTCTGCTGGCATTAACCGCCTTCCTTTCCATTTTTCCCTTCCTGTGGATGGTCATTGGGGCGACAAATACCAGCGTTGATATTATCAAAGGAAAAGTGTTTTTTGGTGCTGCCCTGGTAGATAACTACCTGAAATTTATCCAGACCTTTGATATTGGTCTGCTCTTCTGGAATACCGGCAAGATAGCTATTGTCGGCACCATACTCACGTTGCTGGTCTCCTCAATGGCAGGCTATGGTTTTGAGATTTTCCGCTCCCGGTTCAGAGAACGTATTTATCAGGGGCTACTGCTGACCATGATGATCCCGTTTGCGGCGATGATGATTCCGTTGTTTATTTTAATGGCAACCTTCGACCTTGTAGATTCGCATATGGCGGTTATTTTACCCACCGTTGCTTCGGTATATCTGATCTTCTATTTTCGCCAAAGTTCTAAGGCCTTTCCTGCGGATTTACGTGATGCGGCCAGAGTCGATGGTCTGAAAGAGTGGAAGATATTTTTATTTGTGTATGTTCCGGTGATGCGTTCTACCTATGCGGCGGCGTTTATTATTGCTTTTATGACCGCGTGGAATAGTTATTTGTGGCCCTTAATTATACTGCAATCCAATGAACAAAAAACGTTTACTTTAGCGCTCTCATCGCTTGGCTCAGCATACGCGCCTGACTTTGGCGTAATTATGCTGGCAGCGATCCTGGCGACGTTACCCACGTTAATTGTGTTTTTCGCCATGCAAAAACAGTTTGTACAAGGAATGTTGGGGTCGGTTAAATAACCTGAGGAGAAAGGAAGATGGCTGAAGTAAAACTCACTGGCGTAAAAAAATCTTTCGGTAAAATTGATATTATTAAGGGTGTGGATCTGACCATTAACGATGGCGAGTTCGTGGTATTTGTTGGGCCATCGGGATGTGGGAAATCTACGCTATTACGAATGATTTCCGGGCTGGAGGATTTGAGCGCCGGGGAATTGACGATTGATGGTGTGCGTATGAACGACGCTGAACCTTCGCAGCGTGGTATTGCGATGGTTTTCCAAACCTATGCGCTTTATCCCCATATGACGGTGCGGGAAAATATGGCCTTTGCGCTTAAGCATGCCGGCGTCGATAAAGCTGAGATTGAGAAAAAAGTGATGCTGGCTGCGAAAGCGCTGGAGCTTGAGCATCTCCTGACCCGCAAACCGAAGGCGCTTTCCGGTGGTCAGCGGCAACGCGTTGCCATTGGTCGGGCCATTGTCCGCGATCCGAAGGTCTTTTTATTCGATGAACCGTTATCCAACCTGGACGCTGAACTCAGGGTACAGATGCGTATCGAAATTGCTCGTCTGCATCGGGAATTAAAAAGTACCACGGTGTATGTTACCCACGATCAGATTGAAGCGATGACGCTGGCCGATAAAATCGTGGTATTACGTGCCGGTAAAATTGAACAAGTCGGAACGCCGCTGGAGCTTTATGATAATCCGACCAACGTATTTGTTGCCGGATTTATCGGTTCGCCGCGGATGAACTTTATGTCGGGAATTGTGGTTTCGCAAACGGATAGCGCGGTAGGCGTCAGGCTACCCGACTTCTGCGATGCGCTACTTCATGTTCCGGTCAAAAGTCAGGTGGCTACGGGCAGCCTGGTCAAGCTAGGGATCAGGCCCAAGCTCTTTGATGACGCCGGGGATAGTGAACTGCTGGTTACTATTGATATGCTTGAGCACCTGGGCAGCGAGACAATTGCCTGGGCGCGCGGCATGCAGGGCGGAAATCTGACGATTGAAACCCGCCAGGGACGACACCTTGTCGCCGGAACGCAATATCGTGCCCGCTTCTTTAGCCATTCATTATTAATGTTTGGCGAAGATGAACAGCGCATTTATTAAGTTGCCTCATAGACGCGCCGTGCGCATTGCGGGAAACTAGCGGCGGTTTCGTTTTGTCCCCGGGGATTTATGTCACTTAAAGCTATTGCCAAAGAATTAAAGCTTTCCGTCACCACGGTAAGTCGTGCGTTGAACGGATACGATGATGTTTCACGGGAAACACGTGCCCGCGTCGAAGCGGAAGCACAGCGGCGTGGCTACCGTCCTAATACATTTGCCCGCCGTCTGAAAATGGGCAAAATCGACGCGGTAGGGCTGGTATTTCCCGTGCGTCCCGCACCGCTGAGCAATAACGTTTTTATGGAAATGGTAGGCGAAATCAGTCATGAGCTGGCGCGCGATGAAATTGATTTGCTACTGATTGCCGATGACGACGAAGCCGATAAACACAGCTTTATGCGCATGGTGCAAAGTCGGCGCGTTGACACGCTGATCGTAGCTCATACGCTGGATCACGATCCGCGTCTTGAGCAGTTGCAGCGTGCCGGCTTCCCTTTCCTCGCATTAGGTCGCAGCCAGCTTCCGCAGCCCTACGCCTGGTTTGATTTCGACAACCATGCCGGAACATATCAGGCCACGCGCCACCTGATTGCACAGGGTCATCAGCGTATTGCGCTGTTAAGCGAAAATAACGGTCAGGCTTTCATTACCCAGCGACGTAACGGTTACCTGACTGCGTTGCGCGAAGCGGGCCTGTCAGAAGCATGGTTGCGGCTGGTACCTCCTTCACGTCGCGCTGGCTATAACGCGACCCGGGCATTGCTGGCGTTACCCGAACCTCCCACCGCGATAGTGACTGACTGTAATACCCATGGTGATGGCGCGGCGATGGCGCTGTCATATATGGGCAGGCTGGAGGGCGACAACCGCGTAGCGCTGGTCGTCTATGATGGTCTGCCGCAGGACAGCATTGTGGAAAACGACGTGGCAGCCGTGATCCAGTCAACCCGACAGGGCGTAGGTAAACAAATTGCAGCGATGGTTCGCCAGCTTATTGCAGGCGACGATCTCGCCCACCTCCAGGTATTGTGGCAACCTGAATTTATCCCCGGCGACACGGCGTAAGCATTTTTTTCGGCTAAATCTATAGATGGATCACAGATCCGAAACGTTTTGGTTGTCTACCGAAACGTTTCGGATCAACAGTAAGACATTCCGATAACAGGAGATGTCGAATGCAAGATTCAATAATACGCCTTGAAAGCGCCACCGTAGATGTGGTGATAAAAACACATCCATTTGCTGAAATTCTCTACTGGGGAAAGCATCTTCGTCACTTTTCGTCGCAGAACACAGGAAGCCTGGTTCGCCCGGTCGCTAACGGCAGGCTGGATATTGATGTGCCGTTAACCCTGATGGCTGAGCCTGGACACGGTTTATTCGGCACACCGGGGATTGAAGGTCATCGTCAGGCACAGGACGGTTCGCCAGTATTTAAAACGGTGGGCGTGGAGCGGCAGGGGCAAACGCTGACAATTAACGCTAAGGATGAACTGGCGGGGCTGCGGCTGGTCAGCGAAATCCATCTTGACGGTAGCGGCGTACTCACCGTGCGCCACGGTGTAACCAATCTGCGCGCGCAGGCATGGCAGGTGGACAGGCTGGCGGTCACGTTGCCGGTGGCCGAACGCGCTCGCGATGTGATGGCCTTTCATGGTCGCTGGACCCGTGAATTTCAGCCGCATCGCCTGACGCTTGAACATGACAGTTTCGTGCTCGAGAGTCGTCGCGGACGCAGTTCGCATGAACACTTTCCGGCGCTGATGACCGGCACGCCAGCTTTCAGTGAAATGCACGGCGACGTCTGGGGTGTTCACCTTGGCTGGAGCGGCAACCACCGTCTGCGTGCGGAAGTGAAAACCGATGGTCGTCGTTACGTTCAGGCCGAAGCACTGTATTTGCCGGGCGAAATGGCGCTGGAAGAAGGGGAAACGCTGTGGACGCCACGACTTTACGCCAGCTACTCCGCATGTGGTCTTAATGGCATGAGCCAGCAGTTCCACCGCTATCTGCGTGAAAATATCATTCGCTTCCCGGCGAACAAACCGCGTCCGGTACATCTCAATACCTGGGAGGGGATCTACTTCGACCACGATCCGGCGTACATCATGAAGATGGCCGATGAGGCAGCGGCGTTGGGTGTGGAGCGTTTTATCATTGATGATGGCTGGTTTAAAGGCCGTAACGATGACTATGCGGCACTGGGCGACTGGTATCTGGATGAGAAAAAGTACCCACAGGGGCTGAAACCGGTCATTGACCACGTTAAGACAAAGGGCATGGAATTTGGCATCTGGGTGGAGCCGGAGATGGTTAACCCTGACGCTGACTTATACCGTGCGCATCCTGACTGGGTACTGGCGATGCCAGGCTATCCGCAGTTGTTGGGGCGTCATCAACTGGTCCTGAACCTGAACATACCGCAGGTATTCGATTATCTGCTTGAGCGTATGAGCTGGTTGCTTGGCGAACATGATATTGACTACGTGAAGTGGGATATGAACCGCGAAATCGTCCAGCCAGCCCATGAAGGTAAAGCCGCTGCCGATGCGCAGACGCGTCAATACTATCGCCTGCTGGACACACTACGCGTCCGTTTTCCGCACATCGAATTTGAATCCTGCTCATCCGGCGGCGGGCGAATCGACTATGAGGTGCTGAGCCGCTGCCATCGTTTCTGGCCTTCGGACAATAACGACGCGCTGGAGCGTAACACCATTCAACGCGGCATGAGCTATTTTTTCCCGCCCGAAGTCATGGGCGCGCACATTGGCAACAAGCACTGCCACGCTACGTTCCGCCAGCACAGCATTGCGTTTCGCGGCCTGACCGCATTGTTTGGCCACATGGGGCTGGAGCTGGACCCGGTCAGCGCGGATGCGCAGGAGCGTGAAGGTTACCGGCATTATGCTGCGCTGTACAAGCAATGGCGCACTTTGATCCATAGCGGGATGCAGTGGCGACTGGATATGCCGGATGCCACCACGCTGGCGCAGGCGGTGGTCGCACAGGATCGGCGTCAGGCGTTGCTGCTGGTGAGCCAACTGGCGATGCCGGATTACACCCTGATGTCACCGTTGCGGATGGCCGGGCTGGAGGCGGACGCGCAGTACCGCATTATGCTGCTCGACCATCCGGATATCCGTATTACCGGTGAGGGTGGGCATACCATGCGCAAGCTGCCGGAATGGATGCTGACGCCGCAAACGGTCAGCGGCGAATGGCTTATGGAGGCGGGACTGGCGTTGCCGGTGCTGGACCCGGAAAGCGCCATTCTGATTGGATTCGAACGCGTGTGATCAGCGGGGCCGCGCAGGCGGCCCACAGATAAGGAATAAAAATGAATACGATTGCCTGTACCCATAAAAATAATCCAAATTTCTGGATTTTTGGTCTGTTTGTTTTTCTCTACTTTTTTATTATGGCCACCTGTTTTCCATTTCTACCCATCTGGCTGTCCGACATTATCGGCCTGACCAAAACGGAGACCGGGATTGTTTTCTCCTGCGTCTCCCTGTTTGCCATTAGCTTTCAACCGGTGCTTGGAGTGATTTCTGACAGGCTGGGACTGAAAAAGAACCTGCTGTGGGTGATCGCGGTTGCGCTTTTCCTGTTTGCGCCTTTTTTCCTCTACGTGTTCGCGCCGCTACTGAAAACCAATATCTGGCTCGGCGCGCTGGCCGGAGGCGTCTATATCGGGTTTGTTTTCTCGGCGGGTGCCGGCGCTATGGAAGCCTACGTGGAGCGGATGAGCCGCAATAGCTACTTTGAATACGGCAAGGCGCGGATGTTTGGTTGTCTGGGCTGGGGTTTGTGCGCCTCCACGGCAGGCATGCTGTTCAGCGTCAATCCTGAATGGGTATTCTGGATGGGGTCGGTGGCAGCTATTTTGCTGATGCTATTATTGCTGATGGCGAAACCGCAGCAGAATCAGACTGCGCAGGTGATGGATGCCCTCGGGGCTAACCAGCCGCAAATCAACGCCAGGATGGTCTTTAATTTGTTTCGCCAGTGTAAAATGTGGATGCTGGTCCTGTATGTTATTGGCGTCGCCTGTGTTTATGACGTTTTCGACCAGCAATTCGCGACGTTTTTTAAATCCTTTTTTGCTACCCCTGAAGCGGGCACTCGCGCTTTCGGTTTTGCTACCACAGCGGGTGAGATTTGCAATGCGGTGATTATGTTCTGCTCGCCGTGGATCATTAACCGCATCGGGGCGAAAAATACGCTGCTGATTGCGGGTCTCATTATGACGGTGCGTATTGTGGGTTCGTCATTTGCCACCACGGCAATGGAGGTCGTGGCCCTGAAGATGCTGCATGCGCTGGAGGTGCCGTTCCTGCTGGTGGGCGTATTCAAATATATTACAGCTGTTTTTGATACTCGTCTTTCCGCGACGATTTATCTGATTGGCTTCCAGTTTGCCAAGCAGATGGCGGCCATTTTCCTGTCGGCGTTCGCAGGTAATATGTATGACCGGATTGGCTTCCAGGATACTTATATGATCCTTGGCTGCTTTGTGCTGGCAATGACGGTGCTGTCGGCGTTTACCTTATCCGGTAAGCCGCTGATGAACCCTGTGAACAGCTGTGTAGCCCATTAATAGCCGTACCCGTCTGGCAGCGACGGCTGCCGGCCGGTTATTTTCCTACCCAGTTGTTTTTAATTTTAAACTTATCAGCCCGGTTATAACTAAAAGAGTAGTTAAAGGCCGTACCATCTTCGAGTTTAGTCACGCCGGAGACCTTTAACATCGGGCGGCCAGGTTGAATAGAAAGCAGCCCCGCCAGTTCATCGCCAAACAGATCGCCTTCGATAACCGAACTATAAAATTTTATTTTTTTACTGGTGGTGTGTTCAATATATTCATAAAGCGATCCTTCCTCGAGGATTTTTGAAGGGATAACCGGGATAACGCTACGGTTAATCCATGAGTCCTCAACTAAAACCGGTTCGCCATCAATCAAGCGTACGCGACGAATAAAATGTACCGGTTCGCCCTCGTTGATTTCCAGATGCCGGGAAACGGTTTTATCCGCAGGTAAAAGCTGGTGGCAAATCAGGCGGCTGGAAATTTTCGCCTGCTCACGAAATTCGCGGGAGAACCCCTGTACGGAATCGCTGGTACCATCGTTGAGCATGAAAACATCGTCTTCAATTGCCCGGGTAACGAACATGCCTTTGCCGTGGATTCGTTCAATTAACCCTTCCTGCTCAAGCATATGCATCGCTTTTTGCAGCGTAACTCTGGTAACACCGTGCTCTGCCGCTAGCTCGCGTTCTGACGGGATTTTTTCGCCCACCTGCCAGGTATTACTGAGGATCTGTTTTTTAATTGCATTTTTTATTTGAATATAGCGAGCGGCCATGTCGGCATGTCTGTAGTGAGTACGGGCAAATAGTTTAACAGGGATCGCTTGCCCGACAAGCATACGCTGTCGGGCAGTGGCGTCAGGCGCTGGCCTTAAGCGCTTCTTCCTCACGCTCTTTTGCCAGTTGTTTGCGCTCCATCACGCGAAAGAAGGGGTAGTACACTGCCATCGAAATAACAATCATACAGGCCGACCAGATCGCTGCCGGGATGTTACCTCCCGTAGCAAAATAGGCGTTCAAAATGGGCGGCATGGTCCATGGAACCTGGAATACGGCACGACCGATAATGTCAAACTGCATTAACAGATACGAACCGGTACAAATTACAATGGGAGCAATAATCAACGGCAACATCATCACCGGGTTAAACACCATCGGTACACCGAAGACTACTGGCTCGTTAATGCAAAAGATGGCGGGGCCAATGGACAGTTTGCCAAGCGATTTATAATAACGGCTTTTTGACGTCAGCATCGCCAGTACCAGACCCAGCGTTGCGCCCGTCCCACCGATGCTGATAAAGGAGATATAAAACTCGGCGGTGATATGCGGAATCGGTTGATGATTAAGATACGCCTCGGTATTTTCGACGATAAACTTCAGGAAAATCGGCGTGGTTATGCCGGAAAAGAGATTGGAGTGAATACCGCAACCCCACAACAGCGAAATCAACGCTATCAGGGTTAAGATGCCGGGTAAGGTATCAAGGCCGATGACTAACGGGCTAAATATCATCGTGAAGAACGCGTTGAGATCAAAGTTCAGGACGATACGTACCAGCCATATAAGCGTCAGACAGACCATTGCCGGGGCGAGACTAATAAAAGATTGCAGTACGGCCGGAGGCACACTATCGGGCAGCCGAATATAAATCTTATGAACGATGAAAAAACGGACGATATAAACCGTCGCAATGGCTAGCACAATCGCTGAAAACAATCCGGTTGCG
The DNA here is from genome assembly GCF_002915575.1 of Superficieibacter electus. Classification (GTDB taxonomy): domain Bacteria; phylum Pseudomonadota; class Gammaproteobacteria; order Enterobacterales; family Enterobacteriaceae; genus Superficieibacter; species Superficieibacter electus. The sequence continues at coordinate 75,911 of NZ_PQGD01000015.1, read as the reverse complement.
CCAAAGTTATCGACATTTACCTTATGATTATCATCGACCTGAGCGAGGATAAAAACCACTACGGTAATACAGCTACAGCTTAGACCATCCAGTTTGTAATGCCGTGCAAGGCTGACGCTGATGCCAATAGCTGAAACCAGACCTATACTGCCAAAGGTTGCCTGCACCGGGACACTGATTATCTCAGCATAGCTGCCCAGAAACTCATTCCATCCGGAGATAGGTAAATTAGCAATAATAAGAAAAAGACTGCCGACGAGAATGCATGGCATGGTGAATGCAACCCCATCACGTACAGCAACCAGGATGACGTTGTTACCAATTTTTATAAAAATGGGTAGTATTTTGTTTTCCAGAAAATCTTGCATATAAATATCCCTTTAGTTACGTCGTGTGACAACTCACGCAAGCGTCGATCGGGGCAGGTACAGCTTTATTCCTGGTCAGGCGTAGCAGCAAATGGGCTACGTCGTGTAAACGACGCCAGACAGACAACGGGAGGATAAATCCTCCCGTTAATGACTTACGCCTCAGCAGTAAGTGCGGCCGCAGCCTCCTCTTTTTCTGTAGCCAGTTGCTTACGCTCGAGAATGCGGAAGAAGGGGTAGTACATGACCGTTGAGATAATCACCATACAACCAGACCATATGGCAGCCGGAATATTGCCGCCGGTGGCGAAGTAACCATTAAGTATGGGTGGCATGGTCCAGGGGATCTGGAACACCGGCCGACCAATAATGCCAAACTGCATCAGCAGATATGAGCAGGTGCAAATGACCATTGGCGTCAGGATTAACGGCAGCATCATTACCGGGTTGAAGACCATTGGAACACCAAAAATCACCGGTTCGTTAATGCAAAAGATAGCCGGACCAATGGAGATACGCCCCAGGGATTTATAGTAGCGGCTTTTGGACAGCAACATTGCCAGTACCAGTCCCATCGTTGCGCCCGAACCCCCCGTACAAATGAAGAAGTTATAAAACCCTTCAGCGGTGATGTGCGGTACCGGCTGGTGTTGCAAATAGGCCTCGGTATTCTCAGCAATGAACTTAAGAAATATCGGGCTGGTAATGCCGGAAAGAACGTTAGTCCCGTGAATGCCACAGCTCCAGAGTAATGATATCAGCGCCACCAGAATGAGTATCCCCGGTAGCGTATCCAGGCCCATTACCAGCGGACTTAAGATCAATGTGAAAAATGCATTGATATCAAAATTGAGTACCACCCGAATCAGCCATATCAACGTCAGGCAGGCCATCGCTGGAGCCAGGCTGATAAAAGACTGAAGTACCGCCGGAGGCACGCTGTCTGGCAGGCGGATATAAATCTTCTTTTCCACGAAAAAGCGGACGATATAGACGGTGATGACCGAAAGAATAATCGCCGAAAACAACCCTGCGGCACCAAAATTGTTAACGTTGATTTTATGAGCATCGTCGAGCTGGGCGAGCAGGAAGACTGCGACGGTAATACAGCAGCAGCTCAGGCAGTCCAGATTATAGCGTTTTGCCAGGTTATAGCTGATACCAATCGCCGCAATCAAACCAATCGCACCAAACGTGGCCTGCACCGGGACGCTTAGCATTTCGGCATACGGGCCAAGAAACTCGCTCCATCCGGGAATGGGCAGGTTGGCAATAATCAGAAATACGCTGCCTGCGATAATAAAAGGCAGCGTAAATGAAATCCCATCGCGTACTGCGACCAGAATGACGTTATTACCTATCCTCATTAAGATGGGGAGTAGCTTGTTTTCCAGAAAGTCTTGCATAAAAAAATCCCTTTACTGAGACAATTTGCGATCAATTCAGAAAGCATATTGCGGCAGAAAATCACGGTTCGCCGCCAGATAGTCGTTAAGAATGTGCCGCGCAATGTCAACCGAAGGTACCAGCGGATGATTTACCAGCGCCAGCAGCGCGGCATCAGTATTACCAGTCACTGCCGCCTCAACCGTTAACTCTTCAAACGCTTTTACACTTTGAATCAATCCACGAATACGTACGGGCAGACGACCATACGCCAGGGGGTGGGCACCCAGCTTGTCAATTACTGCGTTGGTCTCAATCACCGCGTCATCAGGCAGATCGGGCGTCGTTCCCTGGTTCGGCACGTTAACCACATGGACTTCATGTTTGTTGTTATAGATTGAGCTGATGATTGAGCACGCGGTGTCGGAATACAACGCGCCGCCACGGCTGGAAAGCTCCGCTGGCTTTTCGCACAGTTCCGGGTTTTTGTACAACTCCAGTAAAGCATGCTCTATTTCCAGCGAGCGCTCGCCGCGCGTACCGCCGTTTTTCTGATCTTCCAGCTCATGCTCGACCATTTCCCGGTTCAGGTAAAAATACTTCAGGTAGGAGAGCGGATAGAGCTTCAGTGCGCGAATAAAGTCGGGCGACAGGCCAATATCCGGCACGTTTTTCAGTTTATTAGTGCCTGTACCCTGGGCCAGTTTCTCAATGAAATCGGCGGTCGTATCGTTACCGTTCAGGAGAATGCGATCGGCAAAAATAAGATGATTCAGGCCCATTATGCGAGCAGTCACCGCACTGCGTTCAACGCCGTAAGCTTTGGCGACATCCATCATCATGTTATTCGCCCCGCTACAGATCCCCAGCGACTTGATGGGGCTATATTTCGCGATGGCTTCCGTCACGATGCCCGCCGGATTGGTGAAGTTGATCATCCAGGCGTCAGGGCATAGTTCTTCCATATCCTTACAAATGTCTAGCAGTACCGGAATAGTGCGCTGAGCCTTCATGAAGCCGCCTGGTCCGGTTGTTTCCTGACCCAGAACGCCGTATTTCAACGGGATTTTTTCATCATTGATGCGAGCCGCTAACTGACCCACACGGATCTGGGTGGTGACAAAATCTGCATCTTTAAGCGCTTCCCGCCGATCGGTCGTCAAGTGTACCGTCATAGGAATACCGGCTTTTTTGACCATTCTTTGCGCCAGTTGGCCGACGATTTCCAGCTTTTCGCGTCCTGCTTCAATATCGACCAACCAGTATTCTGTAACGGGAAGATCGGCGTGCCGTTTGATAAAACCATCGATCAATTCAGGGGTATAGCCCGAACCACCGCCAATCGTCACGACTTTCAACTTTTTCATGTAGACTCACCCTTATTTTAACTGGCATATGCCAGATGCGGGAAAAATATAGCAATCCATTCCCAGTGAAATAGCGAGCTAGCTCACAAATTTTAAGAGAGGGAAAAATGCAGGAAATACCGCAGGTTAAATTTTATTACATTCACAAAATAATTAATTTGATGCGATTGATATCTTATATTTATAGTTCAATTTATTTTCGTTAAATAATGTTACGTTGCTCACGTTATTGTATTTATCAATATTTACTTGGGGAGACCTTGATAATACTCTGCACGGGCCTGCGTTGGTTACACATTTTATTTTATAAAAGAGTTTGCCTTTACAGTGCCGTAGCTGTGATTTCAGGAATGTGGGTAAATTATAAAAATAATATTCACCAGAAATATATGTTCTACTTCAGCATAGATATTAAGAATTAATGGATCATTGAAAAGGAATGGTAATAATGAAGAAAACAACGCTTGCAATCACAATAGGATTATTGATGGTTGCCAACACCGGGTTTGCAAAAACTCAGGGTATGACTCTGGAACAGCGCTTAGAGCAAATGGAAGCACGGCTGGAAGCCGCTGAAAATCGTGCAGCCCAGGCCGAGAATCAGGTTCAGCAGTTAAAAGTAAAACAGGCTGCTGAAATTAAAGAAATCAAAGCCGCTCAGGGTAACACGCCAGTCAATGGGCAGACCCCGGCAGAAGAAACGAAAAAGAACGCTTCTACACCTAACCTGTTGCTGACCGGTTATGGCGATCTCAAAATCTACGGCGATGTGGAATTCAACATGGACGGTGAGAGCCGTCGCGGTACGTTGACCAAACTTAACGAAGACCATACTACTGAACAGTGGGATATGGACGGTCGTATCCTGATCGGTTTCGACGGCATGCGTACACTGGACGATGGCCGTTTCGCTGGCTTCTCTATTCAGCCGCTGGCCGATATGTACGGCTCCATGTTCCTTGATGATGCGTACTTCCACTTTGGCGAGACAAATGACTGGAAAGTGAAGGTAGGCCGCTTCGAAGCCTTCGATATGTTCCCGCTGAACCAGGATACCTTTGTTGAGCATTCCGGTAATACCGCCAATGATCTTTATAGCGATGGTCAGGGCTACATCTATATGATGAAAGAAGGCCGTGGTCGTTCAGATGCGGGCGGTAATTTCCTGATCAGCAAACAGATCGATAACTGGTACTTCGAGCTGAACTCATTGATTGAAGATGGTTCATCGCTTTATGCCGATAGCGGCAATATCCAGGGTGTGGATGGCCGCACCTATCATGGCCGCGAAATGACGAAAGAGAAAAATGTCGTTTACCTGCGTCCGGTCGTTTCCTGGGCCGCAACGCCGGAACTGTCGTTCTCGGCGGGTATGGAAGCTAACGTGGTTAACAACGCCTATGGCTATTACGATAAAAAAGGCGATCTTGTCGATCAGTCCGGTCGTACTGGTTACGGTTTGACCATGACCTGGAACGGCCTGAAATCCGATCCGGAAAACGGTATTGTATTCAACCTGAATACCGCCTATATGGATGCAGATAACGAACAAGACTTCACTGCGGCAACCAACGCCCTGTGGAGAAACTTCGAGCTGGGTTATATCTACGCGCATAACAAAATCGACGATTTCAACGGTGTGGTCTGCGATAACGACTGCTGGATCGATGATGAAGGCACCTATGACATCCACACCGTTCATGCGTCTTACCTGATCCCGAACGTAATGGATATGCAGAACTTCAATGTCTATCTGGGGGCGTACTACTCTAAAATCCAGAGCAGCGAAGAGATTTCCAGCGACGACGATCGTTACGGCGCGCGTGTTCGTTTCAAATACTACTTCTAAGTTTATTGTTGAAGTGCAAAAAACGCCTGATTTATCAGGCGTTTTTTTAGACTGCTGACAAACGTTATACCGTGGAATTATGCCTGGCGGCGCTTCGCTTGCACAGGCCTACGGGTTACGCATAACGTATCGATATTGATGGTTTTCGTAGGCCGGGTAAGGCGAAACCGCCACCCGATAAAACAGCGAGTATAATTAAAAAACGCCTGATAAATCAGACGTTTTTTATTGATGGCTAGCAAGCGTTATTCCGTGGAGCCTGATGCCTGGCGTTAACGCCATGCTTCCTTTATGCCAGATAAAACACTTCTTGCAGCTCACTGCTCACCGGACTGTTGTCCGCATTCGCAGGCATTACGTCGCGCATATGCTTCCACCAGCGCTGGCAGACTTCCGTTCCGGCCACCGCATTCCAGCGTTCTTCCGATTCAATCTCAACGCTGGCGAACAGCAGGTTGCGTTCTTTATCAAGGTAAATTGCATAGTGGTGCGCGCCGTGCGCTTTCAATACGGCTTCCAGTTCCGGCCAGATGGGATTATGGCGGCGCTGGTACTCTTCATGCGCGTGGGCATTGACCTGCATCACAAAGGCTTTGCGGATCATAACGCCTCCAGATACAGCTCACGGACCTCGTCACGTGTGGCGGTGCGTGGATTACAGGGCGCACAGGGGTCAGCGAGAGCTTTGTCCAGCCAGCCTTCAATGTCCGCTTTTGTCACGCCGAGCTGGCTGAAGCCAGCCGGAATGCCGACGCGTTTGCTCAGGGCACGGATGGCGTCGATCGCCGCCACGCTTGCTGCCTCATCGCTCATACCGCGCGTATCCACTCCCATCGCCTGTGCCACGCGGGCAAAGCGAGCTATTGCGTTCGGACGGTTAAAGTTTTCGACCACGGGCAGCAGGATGGCATTGCAGACGCCATGCGGCAGGTTATGGGTAGCGCCTGGCTGGTGGGCCAGCGAGTGTACCAGTCCGAGACCAGCGCTGTTGAATGCCATTCCCGCCAGATACTGACCGAACGCCATCTGCTCGCGGGCTTCCAGGTTATGTCCATCATCAACTGCTTTCGGCAGCCACTGGGCGATCAGGCGGATGGACTCCAGCGCGTTGGCGTCAGTCAGCGGATGCGCGCCCACAGAAACATAAGCTTCAACCGCATGGGTCAGGGCGTCCATGCCGGTTGCCGCCGTCACGGATGCGGGAATGTTCAGCATCACGCTGGCGTCGTCTACAGCGATATCCGGGATGATATTTGGGTCAATAATGACTTCTTTTACCTGACGCTCGCTATTGATGATCACCGCGTTGCTGGTCATTTCGGCTGCGGTCCCGGCGGTGGTATTGATTGCCACCAGCGGCACGCCCGGATTTTTCACTTTGCCGACGCCGGAGTAATCCGTAGAGGGGCCAGGGTTGGCGGTCAGGATCTTCACCGCTTTGGCGGTGTCAATCGGACTACCGCCGCCGAAGGCAATGAGGTAGTCGCACTCTGCGTCCTGATATGCTTTGTAACCCTGTTGCACCAGTGCTTCTGTCGGGTTCGGGAAAACCTCGTCAAACAGATGGTAAGACATATTATGCGCATCCAGCGCGGCAAACAGGCTATCCAGCAGGCCGAGTTTGACCAACTGACCATCGGTGACGATCAGCGCTTTGCCCCACTGTTTTCCGGCAACGAGGTTAACCATATCGCCGATTGCGCCTGCACCATGCAGGCTGATTTTGGGAAGTGCCAACATAAAGCTCATGATCATTCTCCTTAATGACATCCTTCAGGCTGCCGGGGTAAATCCCAGTCATGTGCTTATGTCCTGATGCAGCTTGAATGATGTTATGACGCAATGTTTTTTATGCCCGGTAGCACTACGTTTACGCGGGCGAGGAAAATTGCAATAAAAGCCGCGCCCCGTCTGAATGCGCAGGGCGGGGCAATATTAAGCGTACAGTTCCAGGGCGCTTGCCATCGGGGTCACGCCAAAACGTTTGCCGAGGGCAATCAGCTCTTCGCGGGTGATGGTCTGTTTCATGCCGCCCATGGAGATCACTTTGACCAGCACTTCTGCGGATTTTTCAGCGGTGTCGATCAGGCCGAAGGTTTCATCCAGCGTCGGCCCGCTGCCGAAGACGCCATGGAAAGGCCACAGTACCAGCGAATGCTGTTGCATATCCCGCGCGGTGGCCTGGCCGATTTCATCGGTACCGGGCACCATCCATGGCAGAATGCCGACGCCATCGGGGAAAACCACCAGACATTCAGTGCTGCCTTCCCATAGCTTGCGGGTGATCAATGCGCTGTTATTTTCCAGCACGTAAGTGAGCGCAATCAGGTTGGTGGCATGGCAGTGCATGATCACCCGATCTTTTCCGTTAGTGGCCTTAATGCGCTCGCAGTGTGAGAGAAAGTGCGCCGGCAGTTCCGAGGTCGGCACGGCCTCATCGGTAAGTCCCCACAAAATGTGGTAGCCCGCACCGTCGCTGTCCACTTTCACTACGCCAAGACTGGCCGCCGGATCGAGCTGGACGTTGCGGAAGAATTTGCCGGAGCCGGTGACGATAAACGCGGTATTCGCCAGTAAAGGCATCGGCTGGCTCAGCGCGATATAGCGTGGCTGCGCGTGGAAGTCGGCTTCGTAGGGCGCGATATCTGCGGCATCCAGACGCAGCGTCAGGTTGCCGCCGTTGCGCTCGTCCCAGCCCTTCAGCCAGGCGTCAGAGGTGGCTTTGATCATGCCCTGGACAAACCAGGAATCGGTAATAGTCTGCATATCTTCACTTTCCTTAAAATGCCCGGTAGCGCTTTGCTTACCAGGCCTGCGTTAACTGTTGAGCTGACCTGCCCGGTGGCGCTGCGCTTACCGGGCCTGCGAGATTGTTGAACCTTCCTGCCCGGTGGCGCTGCGCTTACCGGGCCTACGAGATGGTTAAGCCTTCCTGCCCGGTGGCGCTGCGCTTACCGGGCCTACGAGATGGTTAAGCCTTCCTGCCCGGTGGTGCTGCGCTTACCGGGCCTGCGAGACGGTTAAGCCTTCCTGCCCGGTGGCGCTGCGCTTACCGGGCCTGCGAGATGGTTAAGCCTTCCTGCCCGGTGGCGCTGCGCTTACCGGGCCTGCGAGATTGTTAAACCTTCCTGCCCGGTGGTGCCGCGCTTACCGGGCCTGCGAGATTGTTGAACCTTCCTGCCCGGTGGCGGCCACTGTAGGCCGGATAAGCGCAGCGCCATCCGGCACAGGTTCACCCGCGCTGGCGTAAAATCTCTTTTTCGTACCCGCGCACGTTATCCAGCCACTGGCTGCCTGCCGGGGTATCGTGACGCTGGCAATACATCTCCCACACCGCCTGCCATGGCAGTGATTTTTGTTCTTCCAGCAGCGCCAGACGCGCGGTGTAATCACCCGCCTCTTCAAGCTGGCGCAGATGTTCGGTTGGCTCCAGCAGGGCGCGGAGCAACGCTTTTTTCATATTGCGCGTGCCAATCACCCATGCTGCGATGCGGTTAATGGACGCATCAAAGAAGTCGAGGCCGATATGCACGCGGTCAAACAGGTCATGACGAATAATTTCGCTGGCGATGGCCTGCGTTTCATCATCCAGCAGCACCACGTGATCGCTGTCCCAGCGAACCGGGCGGCTGACGTGCAGCAGCAGGCGCGGCACGTAGAGCATGGCGGCGGAGATTTTGTCGGAGATCACCTCCGTCGGATGAAAATGTCCGGCGTCCAGGCACAGCGCGGTCTGGCGGCTGGTGGCGTAGCCCATATAAAATTCGTTGGAGCCGACCGTATAGCTCTCCGCGCCGATGCCGAACAGTTTGCTTTCTACCGCATCAATATGGTGTGCCGGGTCCAGCTTCTCGCTGATCACCTCATCCAGCGCCTCCAGCAGGCGCTGACGCGGCGCGAGGCGGTCGACGGTAACGTCTTTCATGCCGTCCGGGACCCAGATATTCATTACCGACGGCGTACCAAGCTGTTCGCCAAAGTAGGCCGAAACACGGCGGCTGGCCTTGCAGTGATCGATCCAGAACTGACGAATCTCAGGGTTAGCATGTGAAAGCGTAAAGCCATCGGCGCTCAGCGGATGGGAAAAGCAGGAGGGGTTAAAATCCAGCCCCAGTTTGTTAGTTTTGGCCCATTCAACCCAGTTTTTGAAATGTTCTGGTTTGATGTGATCGCGCGCAACCGGGGCGGCAGCTTCGAGGTAGATCGCGTGCAGATTGAGACGTTTCGGCCCGGGTATCAGGCTAAATGCCAGCTCCAGGTCGGCGCGAAGTTCAGCGGCATTACGCGCTTTGCCCGGATAGTTACCTGTGGCCTGTATGCCGCCAGTCAGACTTCCTTCGGGGTTTTCAAAACCGGCAACGTCATCGCCCTGCCAGCAGTGCATGGAGACGGGCAGGCGATCGAGCTGGCGCAGCGCCTCCTCGACATTAATACCTACAGCAGCAAACCGCTGTTTCGCGAGTTCCCAGGCGTGTTCTAATGGAGTGGTCATGCGCAAAGCTCCTTTGTCTGTCGTGTGTTCTGAGACTGCGCGACGTAGCGGGCGATCTCATTATCAGGATGAGGGGTAAAGGTGGTCAGGTCGTGGTTAGAAACGACAACCTTGCGAAAATCAGAGACGTCGCTCAGTTCATCCAGTGTCATCAACTGCACGCCAATATTGCCGAGCGTTGATGCTTCAACCGGTCCGGCGATCACCGTAATGCCGCAGGCGTCAGCGCAAAGCTGATTAAGTAACTGGTTCTGGCAACCGCCGCCGACAATGTGCAACTGGCTGAACGGTTTACCGCGCAGGAACGCCAATTCATTCAACACATCGGCATACAGGATCGCGAGGCTGTCGAAAATGCAGCGTGCCAGTTCTGCGTCGCTTTGCGGAACGGGCTGTCCGGCTTCGCGACAGGCGGCCTGGATCTCAATACTCATGTTATCCGGGTTGATAAAGCGGTCATCGTTAGGATTAATGACAAAGCGGCAGGCAGGTAGCCTTTCAGTACGGGTAATCAGCGCCGGCAGATCGGTTACCTTCTGCTCGGTGAGTACCCGCTGGAGCAACCACAGGCCCATGATGTTTTTTAGCACCCGGTAACGGCCTTCCGCGCCGCCTTCGTTGGTAATATTGGCGGCCAGCGCGCGATCGCTGGTATACGGTGTTTTACTCTCAAAGCCCATCAACGACCAGGTGCCGGAGGAGATCCACGCAGCATCTTTGCCTTCCAGTGGAACGGCAATCACCGCGCTGGCGGTATCGTGACTGGCGACCGCCACGACGGGAATGGCATTACCCTGTGGGCAGGTCCAGTGGCCAATCACATTGCCCGGATGCGTGGGTTTACCGAACCATGAGGCGTCGGCTCCCGTCCAGTGCAGCAGAGTTTCATCCCAGCTATCGGTATTGATATTAACCAGTTGTGTGGTAGTGGCGTTGGTATATTCCCAGTTCATTTGCCCGGTAAGGCGGTAGCTGAAATAGTCGGGGATCAGTAACGCATGAGCGACATCGTGCGTCACCTCCGGTTGTTGATGGGCCAGTGTGTGTAGTTGATAGAGCGTGTTAAACGGCAAAAACTGAATTCCACTACGGCGGTAAATTTCCTCTTTACCGAGCTCATTCAGCGCCTGCGCCATCACCCCGTCGGTACGCTTATCACGATAGGCGATGGGCAAGCCAACGCGTTCGCCCTGGCGGTTCAGCAGTACGTAATCCACGCCCCAGGTATCCACGCCGATACTGTCAATAACGATGCCCGCCTCGCACACGTTCTCCAGACCACGGCGGATTTCCGCCTCCAGACTGTCGATATCCCAACAGTCATAACCGTCCACTTTTTGCAGACGATTGACGAAGCGGTGCATTTCACGCAGTGCGAGGGTGCGTTGTTTGCGGTCATAGCGTGCGAGCATTACACGCCCGCTGGAGGCACCTAAATCGACAGCAACACAATGGCGAAAAGTCATGATCGGGTCCTTCTTAATGTCATTGCGGACAGTCTAAAAAAGGACGTTGGTTTCTACCTTCTTGCTACTGACAGGCGCAATTGGCCGCTGGCAAGAAAGCAAAGATGAACGTGAGAAAGCTCACACTTTCCCACGAAAGCGGGTATGTGACCGCCGCCGCATTTCCGACGCTTTCCCGCCGTTTCTTGAAAAATCGGCAGTGTTTGCATGCTTTGTCGTCAAAATTTCAAGATGAGAATGCGAGCCCTTAATTACTATGATGAGAATTCTTCTCACTGGTGGCGACTCTTATGACCGTACTTCACAGCGTGGATTTCTTTCCTTCGGGTAGTTCGCCAGTGGCGATCGAGCCGCGTCTTCCGCAGTCGGCCTTCCCGGAGCATCATCATGACTTTCATGAAATCGTGATTGTCGAACACGGTACTGGCATTCATGTTTTTAACGGACAGCCCTATACCATCAGCGGCGGGACGATCTGTTTTGTTCGCGACCACGATCGTCATTTGTATGAGCACACCGATAACCTGTGTCTGACCAACGTGCTGTACCGATCGCCGGACGCCTTTCAGTTTTTGAGCGGTCTGAATCTGCTGCTGCCGCAGGAGCAGAATGGTCAATACCCTTCACACTGGCGCGTTAATCAGACGGTGCTGACGCAGGTGCGGCAGCTTGTCAGCCAGCTTGAACCGAAAGACGACGCGGCGGATGCGCCGGAACGGGCGAATCGCGAACTGCTGTTTATGCAACTGCTGGTACTGCTGCGTAAAAGCAGCCTGGCGGAAGGCGCGCAGGATAATGACGCTCGTCTGAATCAGCTGATCGCCTGGCTTGACGATCATTTTGCCGACGAGGTGTGCTGGGACGATCTGGCAGATCGTTTCTCGTTGTCGCTGCGGACATTGCATCGTCAGCTCAAGCAATCCACCGGCCTGACGCCGCAACGTTATCTGAACCGGCTGCGTCTGATTAAAGCGCGTCACCTGCTGCGGCACAGCGACGATAGCGTCACTGATATCGCTTATCGCTGCGGATTCGGCGACAGTAACCATTTTTCGACCCTTTTTCGCCGCGAGTTTTCATGGTCGCCGCGCGATATCCGCCAGGGGCGCGACGAAATTCTTCAGTAACGCGAAGACAATCAACGTTTTTAACCACCCGTCAGACGATAATAACCAGTCATTCGTCGTTGAGGTGATCCTGCTGTGGGCCAGTTAATTCTTCGTAAAGCCGACTTTTTCACCAGCGCCGGCCAGGCCGTTGCCGTTGCGGATCGCTATCCGCAAAACGTCTTTGCTGAACATACTCACGAGTTTTGCGAACTGGTGCTGGTATGGCGCGGCAATGGCCTGCACGTCCTCAATGACCGTCCGTACCGCATTACGCGCGGCGATCTATTTTATATCCGCGCCGAAGACAAACACTCTTATGCTTCGGTCAACGACCTGGTATTGCAAAATATTATCTACTGCCCCGACCGGCTTAAACTTAATGTCGACTGGGACGCGCATATTCCTGGCCTTAAGGGAAACGATCGGCGCGCGCACTGGCGGCTTAGCAGTAGCGGGATGACGCAGGCCCGGCAGGTCATCTCCCAGCTCGAACATGAAAGTATCCACCATGACGCGCAGGCCAATGACATGGCTGAACTGCTCTTTGCGCAGCTGGTGGTACTGCTGAAAAGACACCGCTATACCACTGATAATTTATCGGCGACGTCGCGCGAGCCATTGCTGGATAAGCTGATCACCGCGCTGGCAGGAAGTCTGGATAAACCTTTCGTACTCGAAACCTTTTGCGAACAGGAGCAGTGCAGCGAGCGTCCCCTTCGCCAGCAATTTCGCAGCCAGACAGGGATGACCATCAGCCAGTATCTGCGTCAGTTGCGGATCTGCCACGCACAATATCTCCTGCAGCACACGGAAATACTGATTGGTGATATCGCCATGCAGTGCGGCTTTGAGGACAGTAATTATTTTTCTGTGGTATTTAACCGCGAAATAGGCATGACACCGGGACAATGGCGTCATCGCAGCCGCGACGGAACTGCGGTAAATATAAATATGATGAATAATTAACGGGAGGCGAAATAACATTCGCAAACCGCTGGCGAAAATTAAAATAAATCTCTGTGCTATAAATCACATTTGTTTGCGGAAATTTTGTTTTATAATATATCATTCACTCATGGAGGTAGAATGTTAGCCCTTATCATTTTGCTGTTTATATCCGCCGCTGCTTTTTTGTTATCGCGAGATAACAAAGGTAACGTCGCGCTTGATGATATTTGTTGGCTAAATTCACCTGACGATCTTGCCGACGTTGACCTGTCTTCCGCCGACTGTCCGCATTATCAAATGTCGCAGGAGTGGTCCCGTTTATGGGATTGTACCGGGCAGGCATTACGCGCCCGCTTCCACCGGCACAAACAACGCCTCGCGGCGATTTCGCCGTCGCCTTGCCAGCGCGTGTTATGTTGCCGTAAACGCGATGAATTGCGTTTTAGTTTCCGTATATCCAGCCTGCGCCAGTTAATCGCCTGCCGCCATGCCAGCGGTGCCGATTGCCATCGCGCAGGCCAATTTGGTGTCATCCACAAAGCACAATGCGCGTTTTCGCCATTGTGCTTTTTTTTGTCTGAACAAACCTGAGAGGCTGAATGATGTTTATTGTTTGTGTTGCTGCATGTCCGACCGGTGTTGCCCATACTTACATGGCTGCGGAAGCGCTTGAAATGACGGGGAAAAAACGGGGTCACGAGGTTAAAGTTGAAACCCAGGGCAGCATGGGGGCGGAGAATGAGATCCTTGACGAGGATCTGGCGCGGGCCGATGCGGTGATTATTGCCGCCGATGTCGCCATCAGCGGTAAAGAACGTTTTGCAGGGATGGTTAAGCTGGAGTGCAGCGTCTCCGATCCCATTAAATTCGGGGATGCTGTCTTTGAGGCCGTTGAACAGGAGGTTGCGCATGGCTAAGTTTCAGGGAGGAGGCGGCAAGCTTTCAGCGGGCGCGGAAGTGAAAAATGCCATTATGACCGGCGTGTCGTGGATGTTGCCTTTTGTGATTGCTGGGGCAGTCATTATGGGGATCGCGCGTATTGGTGCGTCGATGTACGGCATTGATAATATCTGGGATGCCAGCCATGAACAGGCTGCCAGCCTGGTCGTACAGGTCCTGCATCGCTTCGATGGTTTCGGCGGGCTGGCGCTGTCGTTGATGCTGCCGGTAGTGGCAGGTTATATCAGTTTTGCCCTCGCCAATAAGCCGGGCATCGCGCCGGGTATGGTGGGTGGGTTACTGGCGAGCAGTCTCGGAACCGGCTTTCTGGGGGCGCTGGCCGCTGGTTTCGTTGCAGGATATATCGTCCGGGCGCTCACCACATACATCAAATTACCTAAAGCACTGGCCTCGGCCGGGCCGATTTTTATCCTGCCGGTCGGCGGAACGCTGCTGACCTGCATTGTGATGGCGTTTGTTATTGGCACGCCGCTGGCGGCGCTTAATCACGGTATGGAGCACTGGCTGCTGTCAATGTCCGGTACCAATAAAGTGCTGCTGGCCGCGGTAATTGGTGGCATGGTGGGCTTTGACCTCGGCGGTCCGGTGAATAAGGCCGCGGTCACCACGGCGATGGCGCTCCTGGCTTCCGGAATTTACGATCCCAATACCGCTGCGCAGGTTGCCATTATCGTACCGCCTATCGGTCTGGGCGTTGCCACGCTGCTGTGGGCAAAACGCTTCCCGGAATCGCTGCGTGAAGCGGGCAAGGCGTCCACGCTGATGGGGCTGATTGGCGTCTCGGAAGGGGCCATTCCTTTCGCGCTGTCCAATCCTAAAATCATTGTGGTTAACATGATCGGCTCTGCGGTCGGCGCGTCAATGGCGGTAGGACTGGGTGCGGTGAACCAGGCTCCCATTTCCGGGTTTTACGGCTGGCTGGCGGTAGAGCACTGGCCAATATATGTTCTCTCTATCGCCTGCGGCTCCGCGATTATTGCCTGTGGATCGCTGCTGGTATTTCGCAATGCACCGGGCGAAGCCATTAAAAAAGAAATGACGGCACCTAAATTTAAAGCCAGTCGTTAATATAACGATATATTAACGGCGGTTCGTCACTAATCATGAAAATTAACGGATAATTATCCGTGGTATTTTCTCGCCCCTAAAAAAGGCAGGAATAAAGATGAAAACAGTTCATTTGATCCAGCATACGCACTGGGATCGCGAGTGGTATTTCACTGAAAATGATTCTCGCGCCGTGCTTTTTTATTTTATGGCTGATTTACTGCAACGCCTTGAGGCCGATGAATCATTAGGTCCATTTATACTTGATGGGCAGACCGTAGTACTGGAAGATTATTTTACTAGCGCGCCCGAAAACCGTGCACGGGTGCAAAAACTGATCGCCGGGGGAAGGCTGCTTATCGGTCCGTGGTATACACAAACTGATTTCTTAGTGGTCGGCGCAGAATCCATTACCCGCAATTTGCTGCTGGGCATGGCGGACTGTAACGCGATGGGAAGCCGGATGCCGGTAGGTTACGTACCCGACTCCTTCGGCCAGAGCGCCCAGTTGCCGATGTTCCTGGCGCAGTTTGCGATGGATTGCGCGGTGATCTGGCGCGGTTGGTGCGAGCACGATGTGGCTGCCAGCGAGTTTCGCTGGCAGAGCGCTGACGGCAGTTGCGTCACCACCGCCGTGCTGCCGTGGGGGTATGGCTGCGCGAAATGGCTGCCCACCGACGCGCAGAAGGCATGGCAGGTGCTACCCGGTATTCTGCAAAAACAGGCGAAATTCAGCACCAGCGGGCACATCTTGCTCCCCAACGGTAACGATCAGTCCCCCTTTGAGTATGGCGTTCCGGCGATGCTCGATGCGCTTAATACGCAGCAATCTGACTACCATTTTGTGCGCAGCGATTTTAGCCGCTATTTTGCGGCGCTGGAACGCACGGGAGCCGAACTGGCGACGTATCAGGGCGAGTTACTCAGTCCGAAATATATGCGTATTCATCGCGGCATTTTCTCAACGCGTATGGATATCAAGCAGGCTAACGTCCGGCTGGAGACCTTCCTCAGCCAGCAGCTTGAACCATTCTTGAGCGTGGTCTGGCAACTGGGGCTGCCTTATCCGCAAATGGCGGTGGAAAATATCTGGCGTGAGGCAATGAAATCCCACGCCCATGACAGCATTGGCGGCTGCAATGCCGATCGCGTCAATGCGATGGTGAAAGCCCGTCTGACCTCAGGCCATGAATCCGCCAGCCAGCTTTTCGAACTCAACATGAAAATGCTGGCGGAAGGGATCGCTGCGCGGCAGCAGGGCAAAAAAATCATTGTCTTCAACCCGCTGCCTTACCCGCGCGACGGGCGAGTGGCGCTGACGGTTTACGTGCCGGGCGCACATTTTGCCATTGTGGATGAAGAAGGGCAGCCGTGCCGCTGGCAAATTGTGCAGGAAGAACAGCAGGATATGTCGGTAATTGTGCAGGAGCTTTCCAACAGTACGACAACGGTATGGTATCGCAAATGCGATATTATCCTTGAGGCAAAAGCTCTCCCTGCCTGTGGTTACCAAACGCTTTACCTGCAGGAGGATGCGCCTGCCGGGTTTACCGTGCCGCAAGAAACGATTTCTGCGCTCGATAACCCGTGGCTGCGCCTGACGCTGACGGACGGGCACATCTCGCTGCTCGACAAACGTAGTGGCAAGCACTGGAGCCATATCCTGCGGCTGGTTGATGGCGGCGATGCGGGAGATAACTATAACTATTCCCCGCCGGAAGATGACTGGCGGGTCACCAGCGACGGCGCATTAGTATCCGCTACCTGGCAGCGGGATGCACTGGCCGATACGCTTAACCTGAACTGGCGCATCGCTGCGCCGCAGGATCTGCCTGCCCGCCAGCAGCACGAGCGTAACGGACAACTTAACGTCAGCATGACGATCGCCCTCGATCGCGATCGTCCGCTGCTGGATGTGCACATTAGGATCGACAACGCCCTGCGCGATCATCGGCTCCAGCTTGAGATCCCCACCGGCATCAGCGGAATGTTCCATTTTGCCGATCAGCCCTTTGGCCTGATCCGTCGGGAAAACCGTCCGCAGGCGCTGGATATCTGGCAACATGAGCAGTGGACGGAAGCGCCCGCGTCGCTGTGGCCGATGCAAAGCCTGGCGATGATGCATGATCAGCAACACAGCATGTGCGTGGTCACCGACGGGCTGCGCGAGTATGAAATCCCCGCTGACCGTCCCGGGACGCTGGCGATTACCCTGCTGCGCAGCGTCGGCTGGCTGGGGCAGCCAGATATGCCGTGGCGTCCGGGGCGCGCCTCCGGCATGGTGCTCCCTTCGCCGGACTCGCAGTTGCCTGGACGTTTTGAGTGTCACCTGGCGCTGGTGCCGCTGCATCACGGGCCGGATGCGGCGTTCTGGCGTGACGTCGAGAACTGGCGTACACCCGCTTCCGGCTGGCTGGACTCCGGCTGGTCACGCTTTAAAACCAATCCTCACGGCATGCGCTTCCCGGCAACATACAGTCTGCTGCGCTGGGATACCCCACTGCACTTCAGCACGCTGAAGAAAGCGCAGAACGAGGAGGCGCTAATCCTGCGCGGCTGGAATCCGGGCACCGTGCCACTCGACAGTGGCAAACCCGTAATCTCTGGCGACCTGACATACGTAACGCTGGCGGAAACGCCGCGTCCGGGAAGCCATAACCCTGTCCAGCCCTGTTCACCAGTCAGCTGGCGAATCGCTCCTGCGGAAAAAGGAAAATCCGATGCGTAAAATAGCGTTTGTATGCCCCCTCGAAAATGGGCTTCATGCCCGGCCGGCGGCCGAATTGCAACAGCGCGTGGCGCAATTTCGTTCCCGCGTCACGCTGCATAATCTGCGTAATAAGCGGCAGGTCGATGCCGGAAGCGTGCTGGCGCTCATCGGCGCAGATGTGCTTCACCATGATGCGTGTGAACTGCATATTGACGGTGAGGATGAGCAGGACGCCTGGCAGATGCTGAGCGCATTTATTACGTGCGATCTGGCAGAATGCGACGGACCGCTTGCCCCTGTGACGAGGCATCAAGAACAGCCGTTGCCCGTGTTTCTGGCCGCCACCACGTCCATCTGCCTGCGGGGTAACGGCGTCAGCCCGGGCCTGGCAAGCGGGGTGGCGGTGCCTCTGGGGGCGGTGGATTTGCCGCAGTTTGCTGAGCAGGAAGCGCCGGAAGACGCTGGCCTTCAGCAGCAGCGGCTGGCGCATACGCTGGCAGTCACCCGCACGCAGCTAAAAGAGGAGAGCCGCCAGGCGCAGGGCGAGGCCGCGTCGGTGCTCGGTGCGCATATCACCTTGCTCCAGGATGCGATGCTGGAAAAGGCGCTGCTCTCACCCCCTGCCGCACGTAACGCGCTGGCGGCGCTGGCGTACACCATTGACGGGCTATGCCAGCCGTTACGCGAAAGTCAGAGCCAGTATTTGCAGCAGCGGGCGCTGGATTTACAGGATCTCGGGCTGCGTCTGGCCGCGAATCTGACCGAACGCCCGCTGTTTACCCTGCCGGATTTGCAGCAGGATTCAATCATCATCAGCGCCGGACTGATTACGCCGGGTCAGTTTCTTGCCCTGCGCGGTCCTCATCTGAAAGGCATTGTGATGGGCGAGGGCGGCGAAACCTCCCACACGGTGATCCTGGCCCGTTCCTTTGGCATCCCGCTCTTATGCATGCCGAACGCGTCTGTGCCTGCGGGTGCCCCGCTGCTGATGGACGCGCGTTATGACGTGCTGATCGTCGCGCCGGATGCCTGTGCTGAGCAGTGGCGCGACCTGGAAGAGGACAAAATCGCACGCATTGCCCGACGGCTGGAACCGCTCACCCGAACGGCAGGCGTTAGCCGCGACGGAGAGCGCGTAAAACTGCTGGCGAATATCGCCCTGGCTGATGAAGCGGAAAATGCCTTCGCGGCGGGTGCCGAAGGCATTGGCCTGTTTCGCACCGAAATGTTGTTTTGTGAGCGAAGCACACCGCCGGATGAAGAAGAACAATATCAGGCGTACCGGCATGTACTGACGCTGGCGCAGGGCAAAAAAGTCGTGATCCGCACGCTGGATATTGGCGGCGATAAACCCTGTGACTATTTAAACCTGCCGCAGGAAGAAAACCCGTTCCTCGGCTGGCGGGCAGTGCGCCTTTATCCGGCGTTTGAGGCCATTTTTAGCAGTCAGGTCCGGGCGTTGCTGCGTGCCAGCGCGGCAGGGCCGCTGGATATCATGGTGCCGATGGTGGCGACGCTTGAAGAGATTAAATGGCTGCACGCCCGCTTTCATCAGGTGGCGGAACAGCTTCATACAGAAGGCGTCGTCGTCGGCGAATGGCGTTTAGGCATCATGGCGGAGGTGCCTTCTGCGCTGTATCTGCTGGAAAGAGCGGCGAAATGGATTGATTTTGCCTCCATTGGCAGCAACGACCTGGTGCAGTATTTCCTCGCCTGCGATCGGGGCAATCCGCACGTTCGTCATCTGTACAACTACTGCGATCCCACTTTTCTGATGCTGCTTAATGAGATGGCGGCGCGGTCAAACGTGGAACTCTGCCTGTGTGGCGAAATGGGCGGCGATCCGGTGGTAATGCCGCTGCTGCTGGGGGCAGGGCTGCGGCAAATCAGCATGTCTGCCGGGCGAATTGCCGGGGCGAAAAAGCAACTGGCCTCGCTGGAGATGGATGACTGCCGGAAGACGTTGCAACGGGCATTAGCCTGTGAAAATGCGGCGGAAGTGACCGCACTACTGCATGAGGCGTCGGCGGCCAGTGTGCTACCCGTTTTCGATCCGGCCCTGTTATTACTGGATCGGGATGTCACCAGCAAGGCGGAAGCAATCAAGTTGCTCACGGATAATCTTGAGGTTGAACAGCGGGTACGCGCGGGCGTGGACGTCGAGACTGCCATCTGGCAGCGGGAAGCGGTTTTTTCCACCGCGCTCGGCTTTGCGGTCGCCATCCCCCACTGTAAATCCGCCGCGGTCCTGAACAGCAGCGTGTCGTTAATGCGCCTGAAGACGCCGTTATCATGGGGAGAAGGGGTAGACGTCTCGCTGGTGATCATGCTGACGGTGAGCGAACAGGAGAAGGGCGATCACATGAAAATCTTCTCGCGACTGGCCCGCAAGTTGATGCATGACGATTTCCGCCAGCAGCTATTGCAGGGCAGAGATGCCGGTGACTTGACCGCACGACTTGAGCGTGAACTGACACTCTGAGGCACGTTTGCCCGATAGCGTGGCTATCGGGCAGTTAAGGATGGATTCGTTATGCCACATCATCAAAAAAATACTTTCGGCGCTTTTGCGCTGCTCTCTGCCGTCTTTTTTTACTGGGGATTGCTCACCTCCATTAACAGCGCGTTAATTCCTTTTTTCAGAACCACGTTCTCGCTCTCATGGCGTGACGCCATGCTGGTGAACGTTGCTTTTTATCTGGCTCCGTTTGTGATTTGTTTTCCGGCTTCACAGTGGATGAATCGCGTTGGCTATCGTCGGGCGCTGACCGTTGCCCTGTGTCTCGCTTTCGGCGGTGCGCTGGTCATTGCTTTTTCGCTGTGGACGACGCTTTTCGCACTGTGTCTGGCGGGTATTTTCATTCTTGCGATGGGCGTAGCCGCCATGCAGGTGGTGGCAAATCCTTACGTCACCCGGCTGGGAGCGCCTGAAAACGCCCCCGGCAGGCTGAGCCTGGCGTCATCGATCAATTCCTGCGGCGCGACACTTGCGCCGGTGCTGCTGGCGGCGGTACTGGCGCTGACGGTTTCAGCGTCAACAACGGCAATTGCGGGTTTGTATATCGGACTGATGCTAGCCGGCCTGCTATTGTTCTTTTTGCTGCATACCAGCCGGATGCACGACTTTCGCGATGCAACACTCGCGCAACCGGGGCGCTGGCGCTATTTGTGGCAACAGCCGCAGTTTCGTTCGGGCGTGGCCGGGATTTTTGTTTATGTTGGCGTTGAGGTCAGCCTGGGAACCACTCTCCTGAGCTACCTCAATGAAGCGTCGCTGGGCGGTTTTTCCCGGGCAACGGCCACGTCGCTGGTGGCGTTTTATTGGGGCGGTGCGTTAATCGGCAGACTGCTGTACGGGCTGTGCGCCCGCTATTGTCATCCCCGGCGGATGTATTCCGGCTGCGTGACGGGCGCTATCGTGCTGACGCTTGCGGCGATCGTGCTGGCCAGCCGCGCGGGAGGCTACTGCCTGCTGATAGTCGGCGTAATGAACTCGGTGCTATACCCGATTATTTTTTCCCGCACGTTAAGCGGGTTGCAGGATGATGCCGCGCGGATCTCGGCCTGTTTAATCATGGCCGGCATTGGTGGCGGGGCGATCCCGTTTATACAGGGAATGGTCATTGATATCGCTGGCCTGAAGATGAGCTTTCTGGTTCCGGTATGCTGTTACCTGTTTCTGCTGTTCAATGGTGCCCGATATTCGTCGTAACCGACGTCCCCCCTGCCGTGCCAGCAGGGGGGCATCCATTACCCCGCCATGCCCAGCCCGACAATATTCGCGGCAACGATAATCACCACGCAGCCGATGCTCAGCACGCTGACCGGACGCCGTCCGGCGTTGTTCCACTCCTTCAGCACCAGGCCGACAATTCCGCCGCACAGCACGTAGAAGCTCATATGTAGCATCCAGCTAATGTAATCGTACTGCGCCGGAATACGCGCGTGGCCCCAGGCGTAAAAGAAGAACTGCAAATACCACATCAATCCGCCGAGTGCGGAAAGCAGGATATTGCTGACGATCAGCGGTTTTGCCAGCGAGAAATCTGCTTTTACCGACAGGTTTTTCACTTTTGCCAGACGAATAATACAAAAGCCGAGGTTGATCAGCGCGCCGCCGCCCATAATCACCACGTAGCTTGGCAGCGCCACGTAAAGCGAATCAACACCCAGCGCCGCCGCCGCTTCATGCATCGGTTTTGCGGCATTCATCGCAAACGACATGCCAGCAGAAAAGATGCCGCACATCACCGCCAGCACCAGCCCTTTTTTCAGGTTGAATTCTTCTGCTTTAATACCCATTTTGCGTTCTTTTAACTGCCCGGCATGAGTCACAATCCCCACGCCGATCAGCGCAACCAGCACGCCCAGCAGCGTCATGCGACCGCCACGGGTGTTAATCAGCACATCAAAATTGCCGTTCAGAATAGGCGTCATTAGTGTGCCGACAATCAATGTGATACCAATCGCAATGCCTATTCCCATCGACATGCCAAGGTAGCGCATGGTCAGACCATAGTTGATATTACCAATTCCCCACATCGCGCCGAATAAAAATACCGGCAGCAGCGTGGAGGCGCTGAAGGAGCTGTAGTAAGCCCAGAAGTCAGGCAACAAAATGGCACTGATCGTCCAGGGTAAAATCAGCCACGAGACGGTACCGCCGACCGACCACATGGTTTCCCACGACCAGCCTTTCACTTTTTTGAACGGGGCATAGAAACAGGCGGCACTGGCTGCGCCTATCAGATGCCAAAAAATACCCATCGTAATCATGTTACTCATGCGTTTATCCTCATCTTTTTATGGCCGGTAAAACCTCCCCGACCCGATGAGTGTAAAAATTGCGCGGTAAAGTCACCTTCAGCGGATTGCCGCATTACGCCGCAGGCTGGCAATGAACCAGTTAATCGAATGAGCCAGTTCACAATTTTCGCTTCATAACTGGAAGTTATAACCTTATTAAAACTACGGCATTGATAAACATTTTCAATATCATTTAATTAACTATAATGAACCAACTGCTTACGCGGCGTTAACACATCTGCCGCCCGACAATAATGGAGATGATTATGAGCTATACACTGCCATCCCTGCCGTATGCCTACGATGCCCTGGAACCGCATTTCGATAAGCAGACGATGGAGATCCACCACACCAAACATCACCAGACCTATGTCAACAACGCCAACGCTGCGCTGGAAAGCCTGCCTGAACTGGCCAATCTGCCAGTTGAAGAGCTGATTACTAAACTGGATCAAGTTCCGGCAGACAAAAAAACCGTACTGCGCAATAACGCGGGCGGTCACGCCAACCACAGCCTGTTCTGGAAGGGTCTGAAAAAAGGCACTACCCTGCAGGGCGATCTGAAAGCCGCGATTGAGCGTGATTTCGGCTCCGTGGACAAATTCAAAGAAGAGTTTGAGAAAGCGGCTGCAACGCGTTTTGGCTCTGGCTGGGCGTGGCTGGTGCTGAAAGACGACAAACTGGCTGTGGTATCTACCGCTAACCAGGACTCCCCGCTGATGGGTGAAGCCGTCGCTGGCGTTTCAGGCTTCCCGATTGTGGGGCTGGACGTGTGGGAACACGCTTATTACCTGAAATTCCAGAACCGCCGCCCGGACTACATCAAAGAGTTCTGGAACGTGGTGAACTGGGACGAAGCCGCAGCGCGTTTTGCCGCGAAGAAATAAGTTTTCTGACTGACGCTCTACACTGAGCTGTAGAGAAAAAGCCTCCGCAGGCCCTGCCGCGGGGGCTTTTTTTATGTCCTTTCCGGAGTGCTATGGTGATCTGCATCAAATAAAAAACAATGATCCATTAAAATAGAAACCGTGTTTCAATTTGTGTGTTCAGGATCACTTTTATAGTTTCGCTGAATGATTATCTTCCTTTCATCGATACGGGAGCATCTTCTGATTGAGGTGCGCTCGCCCATAAAAATCGCCCCCTTTTTATGTTTACAGGTGAAGAAGATGCAGATTAAACGCAAGATTGAAAAAATTCCGGGTGGCATGATGCTCGTGCCGTTGTTCCTTGGCGCGCTGTGCCATACCTTTGCGCCGGGGGCAGGAAAATACTTCGGATCGTTTACCAACGGGATGATTACCGGCACGGTGCCGATCCTGGCGGTCTGGTTTTTCTGTATGGGCGCATCAATTAAACTCAGCGCGACGGGGACAGTACTGCGTAAGTCCGGCACGCTGGTCGTCACCAAGATTGCGGTAGCCTGGCTGGTGGCGGCAATTGCCTCACGCATCATCCCGGAACACGGCGTGGAGGTCGGTTTTTTTGCCGGGCTGTCTACCCTGGCGCTGGTGGCGGCGATGGATATGACCAACGGCGGGCTGTACGCCTCCATCATGCAGCAGTACGGTACCAAAGAGGAGGCTGGCGCGTTCGTGCTGATGTCGCTGGAATCGGGCCCGCTGATGACCATGATTATTTTGGGCACCGCAGGCATCGCCTCGTTTGAACCCCACGTTTTTGTTGGTGCGGTATTACCTTTCCTGGTCGGCTTCACGCTGGGTAATCTCGACCCGGAATTACGCGAATTTTTCAGCAAAGCAGTACAGACGCTGATCCCCTTCTTCGCCTTCGCGCTGGGTAACACGATTGATTTGAGCGTCATTGCTCAGACCGGGCTGCTGGGTATCCTGCTGGGTGTGGCGGTGATTATTGTGACCGGTATCCCACTGATTATTGCTGATAAACTGATTGGTGGTGGCGATGGTACAGCAGGAATTGCCGCTTCCAGTTCGGCCGGGGCGGCAGTAGCAACACCGGTCCTGATCGCGGAAATGATCCCGGAATTCAAACCGATGGCTCCGGCGGCTACCTCACTGGTCGCAACCTCCGTGATTGTGACCTCAATTCTGGTGCCGATCCTGACCTCTATCTGGTCGCGAAAAGTGAAAGCGAGAGCGGCGAAAGCTGAGGCTGCGAAGGCTAATGTAGTGGGCGCTGTGGAATAACGTAACGCGGTAAAAAGCCCGGTCAGCAGCAATGCGGCCGGGCTTTTGGGTTTATCCCCGGGTTCCAAATACTTCATCAATGGTGCGGCATTCATGTTCATTTAACGCTCCGCCCGCGTTACGTGATACGCCGGTGCAATCGCCAAACTTACGCGATACCACCGTCTTAATCGTCGAAACAAAATCATCACCAATCGCATAGATGGACATATAGGTGCCAATTTTTTGTTGTATCTCGCGTAGCGTCTCCAGGTCACCTTGCTTAAACGCCTCACGCGCGCTGACAAACAGTTCCGGCATGACATTGTTTAAACCGGAGATTACGCCAGCGCCGCCCGCCAGCAGATTGGGGATGTAATATTCGTCATAGCCGGAAAGTACGGCAAAATCCTCACGCACGGCACGAGTCGCCTGGATCATACTGCGGGTATGAGACTGGCAATCGACGGTATCTTTAATCCCGGCAAAGTGCGGGAATTCAGCGGCGAGGGTGGCGATCAGGTCCGGCGTTAAATCGCAGCCGGTGCGTGCCGGAAAGTTATAGGCAAACCACTGGCCGCTGAGCGTGTTGCCCAACTGGCGGAAGTAGCTCAGCAGTTGCTTTGGTGTTTGTCCGTAGTAGTAGGGCGGTAACACCATCACGGCTTCATAGCCGACCCGGTATGCCTCCTGTGCCATACACTGAATATCGTTCATACAGGTCGATGACACGTTAGCAACTATCTTGAGCGAACTCATCGCCCTGGCCTCGCGAATGAGGGTTAATCGCTCTTCCAGCGTAAAAGAAGCAAACTCACCGATACTGCCCATCAGCAAAATCACGTCAATATTTGCTCCGGTCAGGCGTTGAAGATGCTGCTTCAGGCCGTTCAGGTCGAGATTGCCGTCTTGATCCAGTGGCGTAATGGCAGGGCACCAGACGCCAGCAAATTGCGATTGTACCGTCACGTTGTTGACTCCTTATTATGAAATGGCGTTTCAAAAAATAACATGTCTGACGATGTAACGTGTGAACCTGGCTCGCATTTTGGCGGGTTCAGGTGAAAAATATGCTTTAATGAGGCAAATTTATCGGTAAGAGGGAGACAGATGCGCTATCCGGTTGAGGTATTTACGGGCAAAGTCCGGGACTACGAGGGAAGTCGTCCCAGCGCTATCGCAAAGGTCCAGGTAGCGGGCGAGCTCGCACTAACCGAGTCAGGGTTGGCTGGTGATGAGCAGGCAGAAAGCAAAATTCACGGTGGACCGGATCGCGCCCTGTGCCACTATCCCCGGGAGCACTATCTTCATTGGGCACGTGAGTTTCCTGAACAGGCGGAATTGTTTGTGGCCCCGGCATTTGGCGAGAATCTGTCAACATCGGGGCTGACGGAAGAGAATGTGTTTATCGGTGATATTTTCCGCTGGGGTGAGACTTTCATTCAGGTGACGCAGCCACGCTCGCCGTGCTTTAAGCTGAACTTTCACTTTGGCATCAGCGATATGGCGTCCATCATGCAGGCGAGCGGTAAAACCGGCTGGCTGTATCGGGTGATTGCGGGCGGGAAAGTCTCTGCTGGCGCACCGCTTACGCTGGCCTCGCGGGTGAGCGATGTCACAGTGTATGAAGCCGGGGTGATTGCGTGGTCAATGCCGTTTGATGATGAGCAATATCATCGTTTGCTGTCAGCGGCAGGTTTGTCAGCCAGCTGGACGCGAACCATGCAGAAGCGGCGCGTTAGCGGCAAGATCGAGGATAATTCACGTCGGTTGTGGGGGCGGTAGTCTTTTCTCCCCCTCACCCAACCCTCTCCTTTAGGAAGAGGTGGGCCGTTCGGCATTCGTCGTTGATTATGGAGTAAATTGGCCTGCGCTGACGGAACGCCTGTAAGCGCTTCAGTAAAGTGCTTTACTTCAGCCGCGGGAAAAACAGCCCCCTCTCCCTCAGGGAGAAGGTTGGGGTGAGGGGGCGTCAGCTATGCCCGCTTATACAGCGGTAACCAAATCACCAGACGCAAGCCACCGAGCGGGCTGTCTTCCGCTTTGACCCAGCCGCGATGCTGCTGAATAGCCGTTTCCACGATCGCCAGCCCCAATCCGGTGCCGCCGGATTCGCGGTCACGAGCTTCATCCGTACGATAGAACGGGCGGAAAATCTGCTCCCGGTCTTCCGGGCTGACGCCAGGACCGTCGTCGTCAACCGTAATGGTGATACCGTCTTTATCCACCGCAAAACCAACAGAAATAGTGGTGTGCGAGTAGCGCAGGGCGTTGCGAACAATGTTCTCCAGCGCACTCTCAAGGGCACTCGGGTTGCCGTACAGCGGCCACGGTCCGGGCGGGTATTCGATGGTAAAAGATTTGCCCATCTGTTCCGCTTCAAAGGCCGCGTTATCCAGCACCTCGCCCCATAACTGGTTGGCTTTCATGGTCTGGCTGACCAGCGCATTCTTCTGCTGGTTGCGTGACATGACCAGCAAATCGTTGATCATGCTGTCCAGCCGCTGTGCTTCCGTTTCAATACGCTCCAGTTCTTTACTTTCACCGCTGCGACGACGCAACAGGGCGGTACCAAGCTGAAGCCGCGTGAGCGGTGTGCGCAGTTCATGGGAGATGTCCGACAGCAGGCGCTGCTGGGTCGTCATCATGCGCTCCAGCGCAGTCACCATCTGGTTAAAACTGGCTCCCGCCGCCTGGAACTCCTGCGGACCGGCCTCCAGTTCGGGATGCTGACGTAAATTGCCCTGAGCCACTTCATCTGCCGCATTTTTTAGCTTACGCGCTGGTCTCGCCAGGCTCCACGCCAGCCACAACAGGAGCGGCGCGCTGACCAGCATGGTGACGATCAGCAACAGTAACGGACGGTCAAACAGCAGGTTGATAAAATCGGACTGCGAACTGCTGGCGGGACGGATCAGGTAAAGCTGGTAGTTATCTTCACCATCGCGAATGGAGAACGGCCCCACCAGTTCGACCCGGCCATACTTTTTCTTTTGCGGTTGATCGGCATCATCCGACTGACCGATAAAGTTGCGGATGATCTGCATTTCATTGCGTTCAGCACCAATCACCCGGCCTTCGCTGGTGACCAGAACCAGGCGCTGTCCAGGCGGTGCCCACTTGTCGATCGCGCGAAACAGCCGACGCCACCACATCAAATCGTTGGGTGGATCGTTGGCAAGCTCAGCTTCAACATGCTGTTCAATCATCACGCCCTGACGCTGCTCGCTTTCCAGAAGTTCAGTCATCTGGCGCGAATCCAGTTTCGGGAGCATCAGTACCAGCATCAATACCAGCGCCAGCGTGAGCCAGAAAATGGCAAAGATACGGGCGGTCAGGCTTCCAATCATGAAGCGGAGACCATCAGATACCCACGACCGCGCAGCGTTTTAAACCACGGATGCCCGTCTTTCCGCTCCGGCAGTTTACGCCGCAGGTTGGAGATATGCATATCAATCGCGCGATCGAACGGCGTCAGGCGCTTGCCCAGCACTTCCTGGCTCAAATGCTCGCGGGACACCACCTGGCCTAAATGCTGTGCCAGCAGATAGAGCAGGGTAAATTCGGTGCCGGTCAGTTCCAGCGTTTCACCATCAAAGCTGGCTTCCTGACGCCCCGGATTCAGGCTCAGGCCGTCCACTTCCACCGTCGGCGAGCCGTTATCGCTATTTTGCTGCTGCTCGCTCCAGTGCGAACGGCGCAGGATAGCGCGGATACGCGCGACCAGTTCACGATCGTTGAACGGTTTCGGCAAATAGTCGTCCGCGCCCAGTTCAAGGCCCAGCACGCGGTCCAGCTCGCTGCCGCGGGCAGTCAACATAATAACGGGGGTCTGGTGTGTCTGGCGTAGCTCCTTAAGCGTGTCGATACCGTTTTTCTTCGGCATCATCACATCCAGTAAAAGCAGATCTATGCTGTCATCAATCAACGTCAGCGCCTGTTCACCGTCATGCGCCACTAAAACGTTAAAGCCTTCCATGTCGAGCAGCTCTTTCAGTAACGACGTGAGCTCCCGATCATCATCAACCAACAGGATTTTATTCATTTTTTAAATACCTCCGAGGCAGAAATTACGTCATCGAAGCGCGCTAATCCATGACTTTACGTTGTTTTACACCGCCTGACGCTAGTTTGCAGCCTGAATCGTAGACTGTCTCTCGTGGAATCGCGAAACAACGTTTTTTGGGAGCAAGTGATGCGCAATGTTACCGCTGCCGTCATGGCCTCTACGCTGGCATTCAGTGCGTTCAGCCAGGCAGGTGAAGCCATCACAGGCGATAACTGGCACACGACCGAAGGACTTACGCAGCGTAACAGCCAGCAGAGTCACATGTTTGACGGCATAAGTCTAACCGAGCGTCAGCGCCAACAAATGCGGGATCTGATGCAGCAGGCCAGGCATGAGCAGCCGCCAGTTAATGTTAGCGAAATTGAGGCAATGCACCGCCTTATTACCGCAGAAAATTTTGATGAAAACGCTGTGCGCGCCCAGGCTGAAAAAATGGCGCAGGAACAGGTCGCCCGTCAGGTTGAAATGGCCCGCGTGCGCAACCAGATGTTCCGCCTGTTAACGCCGGAGCAGCAAGCGGTTTTGAACGAAAAGCATCAACAACGGATGGCGCAAATGCATGAAATTGCGCAGTTGCAGCAGAGTTCTCCGTTGAAGCAGTTTAGTAGCAGTAAGTAGCATCCCAGTGACATACCCTGTTTTTCCTTGCCATAGACACCATCCCTGTCTTCCCCCTCATGATGAGGGGGTTTTTTTTGCCTGCTATTTACGCCAAAGCGTAAAATGAACATTGCATAAGAAGGCATGGGTGGGTCAAAATAAGCATGCAACTCAATGAGTTATAAATTTATGGTATATGTTAAAGGGATTTATTGATGGCTGGAATGGTTTTTTGTCGGGGCTGTGGGAAAGAAATTCACGAGTCAGCAAATGCCTGTCCGCACTGCGGTGCCTCTCAGGTGGCCCAAAGTTCCAGAAACCGCACTGCCGCGATTTTTATGGCGTTCTTTTTAGGCGCATTTGGTGGGCATAAGTTTTATCTGGGCAAGGTGGGTATGGGCATTTTATACCTGTTGTTCTTCTGGACCATTATCCCCAGCATCGTCGCCTTCGTTGAATGTATTATGCTGCTCTGTATGTCTGACGACGAATTTGCGCGTAAGTATCCGTAGCTTATCCTCTTTAAAGGCGATTTACCGCCTTTTTCTTCCTGCCACCGACCTGCGTTATACTACCCACGGGTTAAGCAGGAGAATCTATGAACCACTCTTATGGCCAACTGGTCAGCCGCGCAGCGCTTGCCGCCACGGTAATGGCGTCCTGTTTGTTAATCATTAAAATCCTGGCATGGTGGTATACCGGCTCGGTCAGTATTCTGGCGGCGCTGGTGGATTCACTGGTCGATATTGCCGCATCGCTCACTAATCTTTGGGTGGTCCGCTACTCATTACAGCCTGCTGACGATGAACACACGTTTGGCCACGGCAAAGCCGAGTCGCTTGCGGCGCTGGCGCAAAGTATGTTTATCTCTGGCTCGGCGCTGTTCCTTTTCCTCACCGGCATTCAGCATCTGGCAAGCCCGGAACCGATGAATGCGCCCGGCGTCGGGGTCATCGTCACTATTATTGCTCTCGTCAGCACGCTGGTGTTGGTCACCTTCCAGCGCTGGGTGGTGCGAAAAACCCACAGCCAGGCGGTGCGCGCGGATATGCTTCATTATCAGTCTGATGTTATGATGAACGGAACCATTCTCATTGCGCTTGGTCTGTCATGGTATGGCTGGCACCGGGCAGATGCGCTGTTTGCGTTGGGGATTGGGGTTTATATCCTGTATAGCGCGTTACGGATGGGATATGAAGCAGTACAGGCTCTGCTGGACCGCGCACTTCCTGATGCAGAGCGGCAGGAAATTATTGAAACCGTTACCGCCTGGCCTGGGGTACGCGGCGCACATGACCTACGAACGCGGCAGTCAGGGCCGACCCGCTTTATTCAGATTCATTTAGAAATGGACGACAATCTGCCGCTGTTTGAGGCGCATCTTGTGGCCGAACAGATTGAGCAGGCGCTTTTACTCCGTTTTCCGGGATCGGACGTCATTATTCACCAGGACCCTTGTTCGGTAGTGCCGCAGGAAGAACGACGGCTTTGAGCGTTTATCTTTCTTGTAAAAGTGTGGGCTGGATCGGCATTTTTTGTATAAATTAGCGCCGTTTGGTCTGACCTGAATCAATTCAGCAACAGAGGATTGATATACTATCGGCAGTATTCGTTACGTACTTTGGGTGAGCCTAAGTCCGTTTCCGGCATCAGATTTCATTTTGCATTCTAAGTTCAGAGGTAGTCATGATTAAGAAAATCGGTGTGTTGACAAGTGGCGGCGATGCGCCGGGCATGAACGCTGCGATTCGTGGCGTAGTCCGGGCAGCATTAACGGAAGGTCTGGAAGTAATGGGCGTGTATGACGGCTATCTGGGACTATACGAAGATCGTATGATCCAGCTAGACCGCTACAGCGTTTCCGACATGATCAACCGTGGCGGCACCTTCCTCGGCTCCGCGCGTTTCCCGGAATTTCGTGAAGAACACATCCGTGCTGTGGCTATCGAGAACATGAAAAAGCGCGGTATTGATGCGCTGGTTGTTATCGGCGGTGACGGTTCCTATATGGGGGCAAAACGCCTGACCGAAATGGGCTTCCCGTGCATCGGTCTGCCGGGCACCATCGACAACGACATCAAAGGCACTGACTACACCATCGGTTATTTTACCGCGCTGGGCACTGTGGTTGAGGCGATTGACCGTCTGCGCGACACCTCTTCTTCTCACCAGCGTATCTCCATCGTTGAAGTGATGGGCCGCTACTGCGGCGACCTGACGCTGGCTGCTGCCATCGCCGGTGGCTGTGAGTTTGTGATGGTGCCGGAAGTTGAATTCAGCCGTGACGATCTGGTCGCCGAAATCAAGGCTGGCATCGCTAAAGGTAAAAAACACGCCATCGTCGCTATCACCGAACATATGTGTGATATCCACGAGCTGGCAGAGTATATCGAGAAAGAAACTCACCGCGAACCGCGCGCGACCGTACTGGGTCACATTCAGCGCGGCGGTTCCCCGGTGCCTTACGACCGTATTCTGGCGTCACGCATGGGCGCGTATGCTATTGACCTGCTCCTTCAGGGCCACGGCGGACGCTGCGTCGGTATCCAGAACGAAAAACTGGTTCACCACGACATTATCGACGCTATCGAGAATATGAAGCGTCCGTTTAAAGGTGACTGGCTGGATACGGCGAAAAAGCTGTACTAAGCAGACAATGCCGGGTGGCGGCTGCGCCTTACCCGGCCTACGACTACGGCGCAGTGTTGATTTCATAGGCCTGCACAAGCGAAGCGCCGCCAGGCAAATGTGCCACGATGTGAGGTTGATTTCGCAGGCCTGTGCAAGCGAAGCGCCGCCAGGCAAATGTGCCACGATGTGAGGTTGATTTCACAGGCCTGTGCAAGCTAAGCGCCGCCAGGCAAACGTGCCACGGTGTGAGGTTGATTTTGTAGGCCTGCGCAAGCGAAGCGCCGCCAGGCAAATGTGCCACGATGTGAGGTTGATTTCACAGGCCTGCGCAAGCGAAGCGCCGCCAGGCAAATGTGCCACGGTAGCACGTACAGAGAAGTCAGAAGGGAAGGGAGACCTTCCCTTTTTCATTGGCGGGAGAAAAACTACTCGATATCCAGCGGATCTTCCGACAGGATAATGCCGGTATTGTCGGCGTAGAGATGATCGCCGGAGAAGAAGGTAACGCCGCCGAAATTGACGCGCACATCACTTTCACCGATCCCTTCACCCGTTGCCCCGACCGGAATGGCGGCGATGGCCTGAATGCCGATGTCCAGTTCTTCAAGGTCATCGACCTGACGTACTGAACCGTACACCACAATCCCTTCCCATTCATTTTGCGCCGCAGTGCGGGCAAGATCCGCATCAATGAGCGCGCGACGAACGGAACCACCACCATCAACCAGCAGTACCCGACCACGGCCATTTTGTTCGAGCAGATCGTACAGCAACCCGTTGTCCTCGAAACATTTTACCGTAGTGATTTGACCACCAAACGACGGCCGACCCCCAAAGTTGGAGAAGAGCGGTTCCACGACGTTGACATCTTCCTGGTAGATGTCACAAAGTTCGGAAGTATCATATTTCATAGGCTTAACGTTCCGTTGCTGCGAGAGCCTTCAGTATATCGCGCCGGACGCGCTGTTGGCAAAATCAACAATTGTTAATTGATATTTGTCAGTTAAATCATCGTCTGACTGAGGATAATCCCAATCACAAACAGCAGGTTAGTCAGTAATGCGCCTTTTACGGTACGTTCCAGCATTGGGCGCATCGCGAGAGGATCGCGCTCACGCATGACGTAGCGGGCTTGCCTGAACAGCAACGGAGCCGCCAGAATAAACAGCCAGCCCCAAGGGCTGTGCAGTGAAACAAGGTTAAAAAGCGCGAAACATGCCAGCGCTCCGAACAGCAAGCAGGCATGGTAACGCCGCGCATTCACCGACCCTAAGCGCACCACCAGCGTGTTCTTACCATTTTCGCGATCGCTATCAATGTCACGCAGGTTGTTAATATTCAATACCGCCGTTGCCAGCAGGCCGCAGGCAGTAGCGGGCAGGATAATCTCCGGGATCAAACTGTGTGCCTGAAGATACCAGCTACCCATCACGCTCAGCCAGCCAAAAAAAATCAGCACCGAAATATCGCCCAGCCCGATGTAACCATAGGGGCGATTGCCCATGGTATAGGTGATGGCTGCAATGATGGAAAGCCCGCCCAGTACCAGGAAGCCAATAAAATCGGCCATAGTCTGATATGCCATCGCAACCAGTGCCAGCCCCGACACGCAGGTGAGGGCAACGGTGATGATCAGCGCCCGCTTCATTTGCTGCTGTGTGATTGCGCCTTTTTGCATTCCGCGCAGCGGACCGATACGATCGGGTTTATCGCTACCCTTGACGGCATCTCCGTAGTCATTCGCCAGATTAGAGAGAATTTGCAACAGTCCGGCAGTAACCAACGCCATCACAGCGACCAGCGGATCAAAATGGCCCTGCCACCAGGCCAGCGCGGTGCCCACCACAATAGCGCTAAAGGCCAGCGGGAGTGTTTTAGGGCGCAGGCTTTCCAGCCATGCCTGAGTTGGACTCAAAGATTGTTCAGTCATAATTCCGGCTAATAAAAATGGGGCTTTATAGCCCCATCTGAAGTGATGAAAACGTATTGAGCACGATTATAAGATAAAACGGCTCAGATCTTCATCTGCTACTAAAGCATCAAGGTGTTTACTCACATAGTCTGCATTGATCACGATAGTTTCACCGTTCAGATCGCTGGCATCATAGGAGATGTCCTCCATTAAACGCTCCAGCACGGTATGCAGACGACGTGCGCCGATGTTTTCGGTGCTTTCGTTTACCTGCCAGGCCGCTTGCGCAATCCGCTTGATACCGTCGTCGGTAAACTCAATGTTCACGCCTTCGGTCGCCATCAATGCTTTGTATTGTACGGTAACGGAGGCATTAGGCTCAGTCAGAATACGTTCAAAATCACCGGTGGTCAGTGCCTGAAGCTCAACTCGGATCGGCAGACGGCCCTGCAATTCCGGGATCAGATCGGATGGTTTAGCCACCTGGAACGCGCCGGAGGCGATAAACAGGATGTGATCCGTTTTCACCATTCCATGTTTGGTCGACACGGTGCAGCCTTCCACCAGCGGCAGCAGGTCACGCTGTACGCCTTCACGGGACACATCCGGGCCATTGGATTCGCCACGTTTGCAAATCTTGTCGATTTCATCGATAAACACGATGCCGTGCTGCTCAACGGCATCTACCGCATCCTGTTTCAGCTCTTCCGGATTAACCAGTTTCGCCGCTTCTTCTTCAATCAACAGCTTCATCGCGTCTTTGATTTTCAGCTTGCGCGGTTTTTGCTTCTGGCCACCGAGGTTCTGGAACATCGACTGAAGCTGGCTGGTCATCTCTTCCATGCCCGGAGGTGCCATGATTTCAACACCCATCGGTGCCGCCGCGAGATCGATTTCGATTTCTTTATCGTCAAGCTGGCCTTCACGCAGTTTTTTACGGAATGCCTGACGTGCCGCAGACGGTTCTGCCTGCTGCTCGGCCTGACCCCAGTTGTTTTTTGCCGGTGGGATCAGCACGTCGAGAATGCGCTCTTCTGCCATCTCTTCGGCACGGAAGCGATTTTTTTCAATCGCCTGTACGCGAACCATTTTTACCGCGGCATCGGTCAGATCGCGGATGATAGAATCCACTTCTTTACCGACATAGCCAACTTCGGTGAATTTCGTCGCTTCTACTTTAATAAACGGTGCATTAGCCAGCTTCGCCAGACGGCGGGCGATTTCGGTTTTACCCACGCCGGTTGGTCCGATCATCAGAATGTTTTTAGGCGTGACTTCATGGCGCAGCTCTTCATCAAGTTGCATACGACGCCAGCGGTTACGTAATGCGATCGCCACAGAACGTTTAGCTGCGTCCTGGCCGATAATGTGTTTGTTCAGTTCGCTGACAATTTCGCGTGGGGTCATTTCAGACATGGGTGATCCTTACGCCTTAGACGGCAATTCTTCAATAGTGTGGAAGTGGTTGGTATAGATGCAGATATCGCCTGCAATCCCCAACGCTTTCTCCGCAATGTCGCGTGCGCCAAGCTCGGTGTTTTCCAGCAGTGCGCGAGCCGCCGCCTGCGCATAAGGGCCACCAGAGCCAATCGCAATTAAATCGTTTTCTGGCTGAACAACGTCGCCATTCCCGGTAATGATTAGAGAAGCATTTTCATCGGCAACCGCCAGCAGCGCTTCAAGTTTGCGTAGCATGCGGTCGGTACGCCAGTCTTTCGCCAGCTCAACGGCGGCTTTAACCAAATGCCCCTGGTGCATTTCCAGTTTGCGTTCGAACAGTTCAAAGAGGGTGAAGGCATCGGCGGTACCGCCAGCAAAGCCTGCAATGACCTTGTCGTTGTAAAGACGACGTACTTTTTTGACGTTGCCTTTCATTACGGTATTGCCGAGTGTGGCCTGGCCATCACCAGCAATGACCACATGACCGTTACGGCGTACGCTTACTATTGTTGTCACGAGATGCCCCCCTGGGTGCAAAAGCGGAATATGCGCCCCGCAGAGTGTGCGGGGCTGAATGCAATTATAGATGGGGGGGATTTTGGGGGTTTCAACCCCTGACGGCGACGCGAATGCAGTTTGCGTGCCCGGCCATCTTCAGACGATTCAACATACCGTCCGCATTATCCTTGCCTTTGACCGGACCAATCACAACCCGGTTGATGCCGTTGCTGGTCGTAATATGGGAATCGAAACCTTCAAACGCCAACTGCGCCCGCACGGTTTCCGCCTGTTCGGCACCTTTAAATGCGCCACACTGCATCAGCCAACGACGATCGTCTTTTTTCTCAGCCGTTTGTGTTGGTGCTTCTGCTTCGCGGGCTGCCGGTGCGGCAGGCTGCGTTTTTGGCTGCGTCGAGTTGGTATGCGCAGGCGTCTGAATTAAATCCTGATACGGCTGCTGCGACGTAGTCTGCTTCGGCGGCTGAGTTTGACGCGGCTGCTGTACAGGTTGCTCCGTGACCCGAGGCGGCGTGCGTTGCTGCTGCACGGGCGGCGTGTTCGACCATTGTTGCTGTTGTTGCTGAGCCTGAACTTGTCGCTGACGCTCCAGCGTTTGCTGACGCTGCGCTGGCGTCTGCTCATTCCACGGCACTTCATTAAGCTGCGTAGGTTGCTGGCGCATGTCGGCCTGCATCTGGTCGAGCAACTGGCGTTGTTCGTCCGTCAGCTGGTTTGAATTCATCACTTCACCTCCTGCCGAAGGTTCGGTAGGCGTGCGAATGCCGGGCTGACGGCTTTCCAGCTCTTTGATATATTTCCAGCGTTCCTCAGGCTTCGGCGGCAAACCATTGCCGGTCACCTGACGGCCCTGAAGCGCTTCTGATTCTTCTTTTTTATGGTGGGTAATAAAGTACAGTCCACCGATAAAGGCCACCAGTACGGCCGCAGCAATGGCGACCATCGCTGGTGAAACAGCGGGCAGGTTCCGTTGCTTTTGACGTGATGTGCTCTTTTTGCGCCGCGAAGAAGCCGGTTGGCTGCGGCGTACATAATCTCGTTGTGCCACTCTCGTTTCGCTGTATTTATTTGTTATCAGTCCGCCATGTTACTTAAGCGGCGGCCCTTTGACCAGACAGGGGAGTCTTAAAGCGGGTTTACTTTAAGACAATATATTTCCCGTACTGCCACGTACAATGAGTTCGCAATCCAGTAAGCGCGAGCCGCTACTGACGTTTTGTCCGTGTAATTGATCGAGCAGAAGCAGCATGGCTTCACGCCCAATGGCAAAACGCGGTTGCGAAACGGTCGTCAGCGGAGGATCGCAAAACTCAGACAGCGAGATATTATCAAAACCAATTATCGACAAATCGCGCGGAACATGAAGCCCCTGACGTTTGGCCCAGGATAATGCGCCCAACGCCATCACGTCACTATGGCAAAAGACTGCCGTTGGCGGTTTCGGCAGGGCCAGCAGTTGTTCCAGCGCTCTGGCACCGGCTTCATAGGTAAAATTGCCGCGAGCAATATAATGCGGGTCGACGGTAATACCGCTCCGACGCAACGCCTGAACATAGCCCTGTAGCCGATAATGACACAGCGGCATTTCTTCCGGGCCGGCAATACAGCCGATGCGCTGATGGCCAAGGTCGTGAAGGTAGTTTACAGCGTCAAAGGCCGCGGTCAGATTATCAATGTGTACCGTCGGTAGTTCCAGCTCAGGTGCAAATTCATTTGCCATCACCATCGGCGGCAGATTACGCTGCTCTTCTATACTGGCATCAAACGGCAATTGCGAGCCCAGCAGCAACATACCGTCGATCTGCTTGGTGATAATCAGGTCAATAAAGGTTTTTTCCTGTTGGTTCTGGTGAGCGCAATCGCCTATCAGCACCAGGTAACCATGCTCCGCAGCAGTGACTTCAATACCGCGAATGATTTCACTAAAAAAGGGGTCGCAAATATCCGGCACGATCACCAGCAGGGTGCGCGACTCATTACGTTTGGTGTTGCGGCCAAGCGCCTGTGGGTAATAGCCCACGTCAATTGCCGCCTGTTCTACCCGATTACGGGTGGTTTGAGACACTTTTTCCGGGTTCATTAAGGCCCGCGACACGGTTGCCGTCGAGACTTTTGCTTTCAGAGCCACATCCTTCATGGTTGCCGAAGCAACCGCTTTCCGGGTCTTCACTACTTTTCTCCTCGCAGACGCCGCGCAGGCACAGAGACGTCCTCTGTCTCTGACATCACCCACATTTTTATCAGATAGTTATCCGAAGAGTTACAGAAATTTCATGAAAAGTGTGATGAACATTAAATTTCTCGATCCGCCTCGCATCGTTGTCGTTTAACCCTCAATAGGATCGACATCCAGCACCCATTTTACCCGGCGCGATTCTGGCAGCGTGTTGATTAACGCCAGCGTTCCGCTGACGACATGTTGCAGACGCACGCGTGATGGATGCTGGAGCAGTATTTGCCAGCGATAACGCCCCCCACGCTTGGGAGCCAGAGCCGGCACCGGGCCGAGTATCCACAACGGCTCATCAGCCAGCGGGCTGGCCTGTATCAGGTTGCGCAACTGCTGTAAGAAAACGGGAGCCTGTTGATTGTTATGGTCTTCCGCACGAATCAGGACATGGCTGGTCCACGGCGGCAGTTGCATCGTCTGACGTTCCGCCAGCGCCTGCTGCGCAAAGGCGTCATATCCCTGATGCAGCAATGTTTGTAATAGAGGATGTTCCGGATGATGAGTTTGCAGGATCACTTCGCCCTGTTTACCTGCCCGCCCCGCGCGCCCTGATACCTGGGTATACAGCTGGGCGAAGCGTTCCGCGGACCGAAAGTCCGCCGAGAAAAGTGCGCCATCAACATCCAGCAGCGCCACCAATGTCACATCCGGGAAATGGTGCCCCTTCGCCAGCATCTGGGTGCCAATCAGGATGCGAGCCCCGCCGCGATGGACCTCCGCCAGATACTGTTCCAGCGCGCCTTTGCGGCTGGTGGTATCGCGATCGATACGTGAAATAGGCACACCGTCAAACAGCGGTGTTAACGCCTGTTCCAACTGCTCAGTGCCCATGCCTACCGGCACCAAATGCGTCGAGCCGCAGGACGGACACTGGCGCGGAACAGGGCGCTGGCTGTCGCAGTGGTGGCAACGCAGCTGATGCTGCGCCTGGTGCAGGGTGTAGTAGTGATCGCAGCGCGGACACTCGGCGATCCATCCGCAGTCGTGGCACAACAGCGCCGGGGCGAATCCGCGACGGTTAAGAAACAGGATCACCTGATTATCAGCCTGAAGATGCTGGCGCATTCGGCTGATAAGCACCGGTGACAGGCCCGCCTGAAGCTGCTGGCCTTTCAGGTCGAGCACATGCTGGCTGGCCGGGCGTGCGTTACCGGCGCGGCGGGTCAACTGAAGCTGGCGATACTTTTTCTGCCGCACGTTGTGCAGCGTTTCCAGCGCCGGCGTTGCGGAGCCGAGGATAATCGGGATCTGCTCGCTGTGCGCCCGGAAAACCGCCAGATCGCGTGCGTGGTAACGCCAGCCTTCCTGCTGTTTATAGGAGCTGTCATGCTCTTCATCAATAACAATGACGCCGAGGTTTTTAAACGGCGTAAACAGCGACGAACGGGTGCCGATAACAATTGCCGCCTCGCCGTTTTTTGCTTTTAGCCAGGCCGAGAGGCGTTCGCTGTCATTAAGTGCCGAATGCAGCACTTCAACCGGCGCGTTAAAACGTTCGCGAAAACGAGCGATGGTCTGCGGCGTCAGGCCAATCTCTGGCACCATGACCAGCGCCTGTTTACCCTGCGCCAGCACATTTTCCAGCACGCTCAGATACACTTCCGTTTTACCCGAGCCGGTGACCCCTGCCAATAACCACGCAGAGAAGCTGTCTGACGCACTGTGGATTGCGCCGACGGCGGTGGCCTGTTCGGTATTGAGTCGCAGACGTTCACCACTCACGGCGTATTGGGCGCGCCAGTCGCTGAGAGCAGGGGCTTCGCTGCTCAGTTCACTCAGTCCTTTCGTGCGCAACGCCTGAAGCGCCGCATCGTTAAATTCCAGTTCAGCCACCTGGTGTCGCCAGATTTTCCCCTGACGCAACGCCGCCAGCGCTTGCTGCTGCTTTGGCGAACGCTTCAGGCTGTTGATATCGACTGCCTGACCTTGCTCCGTGGCAAACCAGTACCACAGCGGCGCGGCGCTGGCAGGCTTGCCCTGACGCAGCAGAATGGGCAGCGCGTGAAACAGCACGTCGCCTACCGGATGATGATAATAGTCAGCCGCCCACAGCAATAAGCGCCAGACGGACGTTGAGAACACCGGTTCGCTGTCCACGACCTCGACCACTGCCTTTAACTCATTAAGCGGCAGTTCGCTTTTCTCGCTGACCGAGACCACAATCCCGATGCGCTCCTGTTGCTTACCAAACGGTACGCGTACACGACAGCCCGCCGTCACCGACATTGCTTCAGGCAGCAGATAGTCAAAGGTGCGGGGCAGCGGAACCGGTAGCGCAACGTGAGCAACGGGCATAAGATCATCCTGATGTGAAAACTGGCGGGATAGTATACACATTCTATGAGGCGGCGAACGGATCAGTTTGCATACGCTGGTTAAATTCTGTATGATTCGCCCCCTTTGGTGCGCTAAACGCGTATCAGAAACAACTACCATTAACATCGCGTGGTGTCTGGCGTTAGGGCTGGAAGAGCGACGCGGCCTTAAACTGAGGTTTTCCATGAAAAAAGATATTCACCCGAATTATGTAGAAATTACTGCAAACTGCTCTTGCGGTAATGTGATCAAAACCCGCTCTACCGTGGGCCACAATCTGAACCTGGACGTGTGCAGCAAATGCCACCCGTTCTTCACTGGCAAGCAGCGTGATGTTGCTACCGGTGGCCGTGTTGACCGCTTCAACAAGCGCTTCAGCCTGCCGACCAGCAAATAAGTTTTGCTGTCAGAAAAAAGCGCCGCAAGGCGCTTTTTTTGTCTCTGAACGTTCTTAATTAGTGTCTGCTCTATTATGTGCGCTAAATGCTATTGAAACGCCGTTCCTCATTTAATGATAAATTGTTTCTATTGTTGATCATGGTCTTTTCGATCTTTCATTTTCTGCCATCAATTTTATTTTATGGCAAAATTTAAAAGGTTTTCATGACCGCTCTGCCCTAGACTTCCTGACGCTCCTTAAACCAATTATCAGACTTCATTGTTTCACTGGAGTTTTCACCTTGGTGAAACTCACTAAGTCATTCTATTGCTGGGATCTCATTTTTGAGAGGGTTTGTCATGAAATTAAAATATGCCTTATTACTCCTTCCGGTATTATCTTGTACTGCGCATGCGGGTTACGTTGATTACCGTCATGAATATTATGATGATGGCCGCAACTATGACCGTGTTTATATGTCGCACCGTTTTGCAACAGGTTTTGGTGTTGCCGTAGAAGCCATTTCACGCTCCGATGATGCGCAATCGAATAGCGCATGGAACAATATGGAAAGTAATGGTAATGAGTATACAGCGAGCTATCAGTTTAACTGGCAGGATCTGATCTGGCAGCCAGGTATTGCTGTTGAAACTGGCGATAACATCACGATTTATAAGCCTTATGTTCGCGTACAGTACAATATCAATGACCACTGGTGGACCGCATTTCGCTATCGTCAGGAATATGCCCGCAGAAACACGGAAGGGAAAGATGACCGCATGGTTTATCGACCTGAAGCCTGGCTTGGTTATAACGTGGCCAACTGGATGTTCGAGCTGAATGGTATTTATAAAATTGCCGATAGCGAAGATTTATATAACAACAAAAAAGAAGATTATGAATATAACTTCCGCGTTGCTTATAAATTCGGATCATGGGTTCCCTTTGCTGAAATCGGTAACGTCTCTTCAGGTTATAACACAACGACCACCGACGATCGCCAAACCCGTTACCGTGTAGGTATTGGTTATAACTTCTGATCATGACCACTCTTCGTATCGGTTTATTACGTGAGTATCAGGCTGTATTTATAATTTGCGCAAATAATATGTGTAGGAGTTGACATCATGTCTAATGATGGAACTGTGATTGACAGCAATAAAATTATTGCTGTCAGGCCTTTCGGATTAAGGGATAAGTTTGGTTATTTATGTGGTGATCTCGGAACCTGTTTTATTCTGGGGTTGGTAAATAGCTTTTTAATGATTTACTACACTAACGTACTCGGTATTTCCGGCGTGATTGTCGGCTCGCTTTATTTTGTGACTAAACTCTTTGATGCGTTTGTCGATGTTGGGGTAGGGCGCTTGTGCGATACGTCAAAACTGACGGTATATGGGCGTTTTAACCCCTGGGTGCGTCGCATGAAGTATCCGTTCTGTATCATTGCGGTCGTCCTGTTCCTGCCGTTTGTGCAAGATTTTTCTTATACGGCAAAAATTATCTACATCAGTTGCTCTTATTTTATTTACGGTTCACTGTTATCGACCGTGAGTATTCCTTACGGTGCCATGTCTGCGGCGATTAGTTCTAACCCGGAAGATCGTGTATCGCTCTCAACCTGGCGCAGCGTCGGGTCAGCCATCGGCGGCGGGGCAACCGGCTTTTTCATTCCTATCCTGATGTATACCACCCTTGTGGACGGAAGCCAGGTCATTTCCGGGCAGCATTTCTTCTGGATTGCCATTGGTTGCGCTGTATTAGGCTTTATCTTTTTAACGTTGACCTGCCAGTTAACGACGGAACGCGTACGCGTGGAAAGAAAAGAGAGCATGCCCGTGTCGGTGCTGTTGAAAGGCCTGGTACGCAACAAGGCGCTGATTGTTTTAGTCGTGGTGGATCTGCTTATCGTGATTAATCAGGGGCTTTCCGGCACTAACATGACCTACCTGTTTAATGATTATTTCCATAATAAAGAAGCCATGTCGATCGCGTTACTTTTTACTTTCGGCTCTCTGGTTCTGCTGGCACCCTCGGCATCCTGGCTGACGAGGCGGTTTGGTAAAAAGGAAGCTAGCGTCGGCGCGTTGCTTTTTGCGGTAGTCATGTATGTGATGATGTACTTCATTCATATTACGGACGCAAAAATCTATCTGGTTTTTCTGTTTCTGGCGACGCTGGGGGCGGGGTTATTCAACCTGATGATTTGGGCGTTTATGACCGATGTGTGTGATTATCACCAGTACGTCACTGGCGATCGCGAAGATGGCACGGTTTATGGTGTGAACTTCTTTGCCCGTAAGATTGGGCAGGCGTGCGCAGGGGCCATCGGCGGTTTTATGCTGGCCATCATTGGTTA
The DNA here is from genome assembly GCF_002915575.1 of Superficieibacter electus. Taxonomy (GTDB): domain Bacteria; phylum Pseudomonadota; class Gammaproteobacteria; order Enterobacterales; family Enterobacteriaceae; genus Superficieibacter; species Superficieibacter electus. The sequence goes on along the minus strand of NZ_PQGD01000015.1, from coordinate 32,801 downwards.
TCAACCTTCATCAACGGGTGGCGCTGTGCAAACCAGCATTGTGCAGGAAAATATTTATACGATGGCGAATCTTTTACCCGCGTTATGCCTGTTTCTGGCGGCGGTCATTTTGATCTACTTCTATCCGCTGAATCGTAAAGAAACGCTCAAAATGGAAGAGACATTGAATAAATTAAATGGAATTAGTAAGTAAGGCGATGAAGGTATGAGTGGATCGAGAAGGGGTGGGAGCAATCCCGCTTCTTCTTACCGTGCTCAGCGTAGGGGCTGATATATTCGCCGCTCCATTCAGCGATGAGTTACCTTGATCCTCTCACTATCCTCTGCTTTTTATTCACCAGCGTCCGCGAGCGCATTCATAACGCTGCCAGCGGTTAATTTCAACGAGGCGTTAATATCCATGCCCGCACTTTTCAGCCCCTTCGCCGTCCATTTATTACAGGTATTAAGCATTCCATAACGGCCATTCGCCGCATAAAACTGGCTTTCGCCGTAAATCCCTTTTTTTAAGGCAATAAGATGGCCGGTTTCATCGCGCTGGAAGCTGCGGCCAATAAAGCGCAGCAATCCATTGTACTGGCTGCGGTTAACGGTGAGTGGCCGAACCTGGCTTGTCGGGAAATAACGTTCTGGCTGCCCGGAGAAGGCGACTATATGCACCACCGCACCCGATGACCAGAACATCGCCTGCAACGTCAGTTTTGAAGTGATTTCTTGCGCCTGATAAAAACCTTTATCTCCCCAACCAATTTCATACCATTGCTGTGGCGTAAAACGTGTTTTTAACTGTGGCAGGATAATATTGATATCGTGCGCAGGCATAATTATTCCTGTATGCCAGCCGTGACTGACAACAAATACCTGATACTTTTCGGGCGATGAACTGGCAACTGGCGTAACCGCCTGCGGAAAGGTGCTACATCCGCTCAGCAACAAACACATCCCTGTGAGAAAGGTTTTCATCATGGTTTACCAGGAAAATAACGGCCATTGTTTATCCACCGTTTCCAGTTGCGGTGCATCAAACACCGCCTGCGGGGAGATAACCGTTTCTTCCAGCGGGATCTTTTTCCCGTAACGTTCTTTGATTTTGGCCTGTACAGCAGGTGAGCTTAGATCGAACTCTTTCATCTTTTGCAATTTGCCAACCTGCATATTCAGCGCATGAAAATACACTTTCCACACGACTTCAGAGCAATACTGCCTGTCGTCGGACCATGCAAACGCCAGATCATAAGGCTTGCCCAGATAGCCTTTGGCGGTCTGTGCCAGCTTTTTCTGTTGCTCTGCTGACAGCCCATCGTTAACGCGGCGAATGATATATTTGCCATCTTCACCGCGAGCGATAAATTTTTGCAGCGGGGTATAGACGACCGGACCAATGGCTTCGAACACATACGGTTTTTTGTTACGGATGATGACCATACCCGTATGGCTGTAGTCCGAGTGGGTCGCCAGCTGAATGGCTTTGCTCTGCGAGGAGCGGGAGATTTGAAAGATGATATCGCCCGTCTGCGGTTCATAGGCCAGAGCGGGGTAACAGACAGCCAGCCCGAGGGCCAGAAGATATTTTTTCATACGGTTTCCCTGTAAACGAGCAGGGCGGTTCGACATCCATGGACCGCCGTTGTAGCATCAGTACTCCCACGTCTCCGGGTCGATACCCAGTTCACGCATGATCACTTTCGCATCTTCCGGAATTTCGTCACTGCGCTCTTTACGCAGATCGGCATCGTTCGGTAACGGTTGACCGGTAAAAGCATGCAGGAACGCTTCGCAAAGCAGCTCGCTGTTAGTGGCATGACGCAGGTTGTTCACCTGACGACGCGTACGTTCATCGGTGAGGATTTTTAACACCTTCAGAGGAATGGAAACCGTAATTTTTTTTACTTGCTCACTCTTCTTACCGTGCTCAGCGTAGGGGCTGATATATTCGCCGCTCCATTCAGCCATGAGTTACCTTTAATCCTCTCACTATTAATAAAAGGCCGAACGCAGGTTCAGGCCGTAATTGCGCGTAGTTTACCTTAGTGAGAACGCTCTGACACGAGGTAAGCATTCTCAGATGTGCGCTAATGCATATAATTTTAACGGCTATTTGTCGTTTGCTCAATCTATACGCAAAGAAGTTTAGATGTCCAGATGTATTGACGTCCATTATGACAATGTTTACTCTGGTGGCTGATTTTTCACAGACCTTGCCAGGATGATTCCCTATGACGCGTAAACAGGCCACCATCGCAGTGCGTAGCGGGTTAAATGATGACGAGCAATATGGCTGCGTTGTCCCGCCGATCCATCTTTCCAGCACCTATAACTTCACCGGCTTTAATGAGCCGCGCGCGCATGATTATTCCCGTCGCGGTAATCCTACACGCGATGTCGTGCAGCGCGCGCTGGCCGAGCTGGAGGGTGGCGCGGGTGCGGTGCTGACTAATACCGGTATGTCGGCCATTCTTCTGGTGACCACGGTGTTTCTCAAGCCTGGCGACCTGCTGGTGGCACCACACGACTGTTACGGTGGCAGCTATCGTCTGTTCGACAGTCTGGCAAAACGCGGATGTTATCGGGTTCTGTTTGTCGATCAGGGCGATGAAAAGGCGTTACTGGCGGCGCTGGCCGAAAAACCGAAGCTGGTATTAGTCGAAAGTCCAAGTAATCCATTGTTGCGCGTCGTGGATATTGCGAAAATCTGTCAACTGGCGCGTGAAGCTGGCGCGGTGAGCGTGGTAGATAACACCTTCCTGAGTCCGGCGCTGCAAAATCCGCTGGCGCTGGGAGCCGATCTGGTGTTGCATTCATGTACTAAATACCTGAACGGCCATTCGGACGTGGTGGCGGGTGTGGTTATTGCCAAAGATCCTGAACTTGTCACCGAACTGGCATGGTGGGCGAATAATATTGGCGTGACCGGCGGGGCGTTTGACAGCTATCTGCTGCTGCGCGGCCTGCGCACGCTTTCACCGCGCATGGAAGTGGCCCAGCGCAACGCGCAGGCGATTGTTGACTACCTGAAAACCCAGCCGCTGGTGAAAAAGCTGTATCATCCGTCGCTGCCGGAAAATCAGGGGCATGAGATTGCGGCACGCCAGCAGAAAGGATTTGGGGCGATGCTGAGTTTTGAACTGGATGGCGATGAGCAAACACTGCGTCGCTTCTTAAGCGGGCTGTCACTGTTTACGCTGGCGGAGTCTTTAGGTGGGGTTGAAAGTTTGATCTCCCACGCTGCCACCATGACGCACGCGGGTATGGCACCGGAAGCGCGTGCCGCCGCCGGCATCTCCGAGACGCTGTTACGTATCTCAACCGGCATTGAAGATGGTGAAGATTTAATTGCCGATCTGGAAAATGGCTTCCGGATCGCATCGAAGGGGTAAACATGAGTGTGATAGCGCAGGCAGGGGCGAAGGGTCGTCAACTGCATAAATTTGGTGGCAGTAGTCTGGCAGATGTGAAGTGTTACCTGCGTGTCGCGGGCATTATGGCGGAGTATTCGCAGCCTGGCGATATGATGGTTGTCTCTGCGGCAGGCAGCACCACCAACCAGTTGATTAGCTGGCTGAAGCTCAGCCAGACCGATCGCCTCTCTGCGCATCAGGTCCAGCAGTCGTTACGTCGTTATCAGAGCGAACTGATTAGCGGCTTGCTACCTGCTGAGGCTGCGGATGGTTTAATCAGCGCCTTTATCCACGATCTTGAACGTCTGGCAGGGTTGCTGGACAGCGGTATTACCGATGCCGTATATGCAGAAGTGGTCGGGCATGGTGAGATCTGGTCGGCCCGACTGATGTCGGCGGTGCTGAATCGCCAGGGGCTGGACGCCGCCTGGCTCGATGCGCGCGCGTTCCTGCGTGCCGAACGCGCTGCCCAGCCGCAGGTCGATGAAGGTTTATCTTATCCCCTGCTACAGCAGTTGCTGGTTCAGCATCCGAATAAGCGTCTGGTGGTGACTGGTTTTATCAGCCGCAATAACACCGGTGAAACCGTGCTGCTGGGCCGCAACGGTTCCGACTATTCTGCTACCCAAATCGGCGCGCTGGCGGGCGTGTCCCGCGTCACCATCTGGAGCGACGTGGCCGGCGTTTACAGCGCCGACCCGCGTAAAGTTAAAGATGCCTGCCTGTTGCCGCTGCTGCGTCTGGATGAGGCCAGTGAACTGGCGCGTCTGGCGGCACCGGTGCTGCATACCCGCACGCTCCAGCCGGTTTCCGGCAGCGATATCGATTTACAGTTACGCTGTAGCTACACGCCGGATCAAGGTTCTACCCGTATTGAGCGGGTGCTGGCCTCTGGTACCGGTGCGCGGATTGTGACCAGCCATGATGATGTCTGCCTGATTGAGTTTCAGGTGCCCGCCAGCCAGGACTTTAAACTGGCGCATAAAGAGATAGAGCAATTGCTGAAACGCGCGCAGGTGCGTCCGCTGGCGGTCGGCGTACATAACGATCGTCATCTGTTGCAGTTCTGCTATACCTCGGAAGTGGCTGATAGCGCCCTGAAAATTCTCGACGAAGCGGGCTTGCCGGGCGAGTTGCGCCTGCGGCAGGGACTGGTGCTGGTGGCGATGGTGGGTGCGGGCGTCAGCCGTAACGCGCTGCACTGCCACCGTTTCTGGCAGCAACTGAAAGGACAGCCGGTGGAGTTTACCTGGCAGTCGGAAGAGGGGATAAGCCTGGTGGCCGTTTTGCGTACCGGCCCGACCGAAAGCCTGATCCAGGGTCTGCACCAGTCTATCTTCCGTGCGGAAAAACGCATTGGCCTGATGCTGTTCGGCAAAGGCAATATTGGTTCCCGCTGGCTGGAACTTTTCGCCCGCGAGCAAAGCACGCTTTCGGCGCGTACCGGCTTTGAATTTGTGCTGGCGGGCGTGGTGGACAGCCGCCGCAGCCTGCTGAACTACGAGGGGCTGGACGCCAGTCGTGCGCTGGCATTCTTTAACGATGAAGCGGTCGAGCAGGATGAAGAATCGCTGTTCCTGTGGATGCGCGCCCATCCGTACGACGATTTAGTGGTGCTCGACGTGACCGCCAGCGAGCAACTGGCCGATCAGTATCTGGATTTCGCCAGCCACGGCTTCCACGTGATCAGCGCCAATAAGCTGGCCGGTGCCAGTAGCAGTAATAAATACCGTCAAATCCACGACGCGTTTGAAAAAACCGGTCGTCACTGGCTGTACAACGCCACCGTTGGTGCGGGCCTGCCTATCAACCATACGGTGCGCGATTTGATCGACAGCGGCGATACTATCCTGTCGATCAGCGGGATCTTCTCCGGCACGTTGTCCTGGCTGTTCCTGCAATTTGACGGTACCGTGCCGTTTACCGATCTGGTTGATCAGGCGTGGCAGCAGGGATTAACGGAACCCGATCCGCGTGTTGATCTCTCGGGTAAGGATGTGATGCGCAAGCTGGTGATCCTGGCGCGCGAAGCGGGCTACAACATCGAACCGGATCAGGTCCGCGTGGAGTCGCTGGTGCCGTCGCATTGCGAAGAGGGTTCGGTAGATCATTTCTTTGAGAATGGCGACGAACTCAACGATCAGATGGTGCAGCGGCTGGAAGCGGCCCGTGAAATGGGACTGGTGCTGCGCTACGTGGCGCGTTTCGACGCCAATGGCAAGGCGCGCGTTGGCGTTGAAGCAGTCCGTCCGGAGCACCCGCTGGCGGCGCTGCTGCCGTGCGATAACGTCTTTGCCATTGAAAGCCGCTGGTATCGTGATAACCCGTTGGTGATCCGTGGGCCAGGGGCGGGCCGTGATGTTACCGCCGGGGCGATTCAGTCAGATATTAACCGGCTGGCGCAACTGCTGTAGTTTTTTGCCGGATGGCGCTGCGCTTATCCGGCCTACAGTTCGTGTGTAACGCAGGCCGGATGAAATGCGTAAGCATCGACATCCGGCATAATTACCGTTTCTCAATGAAGGCGTTGTATTTATCTGCCAGCGATCTTATCGCCTGAAACACCGAATGGGCAGAGTAACGGGGGCTTTGCTGAAATTCCGTCTGTTGTTGTAACCAGGCGAGAAAATGGTGGCCTGCCGCCAGTGTGATTGACGCCCCTTTTTCAACCTGACCCTCTGTTAACAAACACACCATTTTACGCGTGTTGCCTTGTTGCCATATTTGCCACTGATTTTGCCACCACCCCTGCCAGGTATTACCCAGCAATTGCCAGGGCAGTGTGCGTTTATCGTTATTGATCTCTTCATCAATAAACCAAAGCGAGGCGTGATGATGGCAAAACTGTTCCGCCCATGCGGTAATCACTGCCCCGCGCAGAAAACATTCGTGGGCAATAATGTGCGTTTTTACCTCTGGCCAGAGGCGGCTCAGTATGCGGAAATGTCCGTGCGCGGCAATCACCGGGCGTAAAATAGCGCCGTTGGCGTTCCGTTTGAGCATGGCACTGCCGTACTGGATTTCATCAAACTGGCTGCGGCGTAAAAACTGGGTTTCGCGCTGACTTACTCGCTCAATAATATCGTCATGAATTACAGGTGGCTCAGCGTTGTCACGCCAGCGGTAAAGCAATGATGAACCCACTGGATGAGGCGTGAAGTTGCTGGAAATATGCAGAACTTTACCGCGAATAGCGTCAAAACTGAGTAACACATAGAGTTGCTGATCTGAACTGACGCCCTGAAAAGGAACGATCAGGGGGATCGTCGCGATTTGTGCTGGCGGAACGAGGGCGGTGAGCGCTGGCTGCTTTGGTGTCCAGACCTTTTTGCAGCCCTGGCACTGAACGCGCTGGCTGCCCCGGGGATTATGCCCATAGCGGATGGTTTCCCGCTGATAACACCGTGGGCAAAAATAACCACTATTGGCTGCGAAATCCGCTAAATATACCGACAACCAGCGACGAAACTGTTCCTCGTTAAACAGCGGAGGATAGCTGCCGCATGCCCGGCAATGCAGGGCGGCATAACCCAACCGATACTCTGGCCAGCTGTAATCGGGTGAGCTCGCCAGCCCAAGATTCTGGCAGCCAAAGGACTTACAGCAATTGATGGTGAACAGTGACGTCATCGTATTACCAACGATTTTCAATGGTCGTTGATTTTGGCCCGTAACTATCACCGGTAGATGTGAGTTTTCTCACATAAAAAAACCTTTCAGAACGTAACGTAGCGATTCTTTATATGACTGAAAGGGATTGATTATGAAGTTAAAAATGCTTGCTGTCGGTGTTATGGTCTCTTTGCCGCTCTGGGCCAGTGCCAAAGATGTCACGATTATCTATACCAACGATCTCCACGCTCATGTTGAACCTTATAAAGTCCCATGGATTGCCAATGGCACACGTGACATTGGCGGTTGGGCTAATATCACGACGATGGTGAAACAGGCGAAAGTGAAAAATAGCGCCACCTGGTTTTTTGATGCTGGCGATTATTTTACCGGGCCGTATATCAGCAGCCTGACCAGGGGCAAGGCGATTATCGATATCATGAACACTATGAATTTTGATGCTGTCACCATGGGTAATCATGAATTCGATCACGGTTGGGACAATACGCTGCTGCAACTGAGTCAGGCGAAATTCCCCATTGTGCAGGGCAACATCTTTTATCAAAACAGCAGCAAAATGTTCTGGGATAAGCCCTGGACCATCATTGAGAAAGATGGCGTGAAGATTGGCGTGATTGGCCTGCACGGCGTGTTTGCTTTTGATGATACGGTTTCCGCTGCGACACGTGTCGGTATCGAGGCGCGTGATGAAGTGAAGTGGTTGCAGCGCTATATCGATGAGCTTAAAGGTAAAGTCGACCTCACCGTAGCGCTGATCCATGAAGGCACGCCAGCGCGTCAGTCCAGTCTGGGGGGCACTGATGTCCGCCGTGCGCTGGATAAAGACATCCAGACGGCAAGTCAGGTGAAGGGGCTGGACATCCTGATCACCGGCCATGCTCATGTCGGTACGCCGGAGCCGATTAAAGTCGGTAATACCCTGATTCTTTCTACCGACAGCGGCGGTATTGATGTGGGTAAACTGGTGCTGGATTATCAGCAGAAACCGCATCAATTTACCGTGAAGAACTTCGAGCTGAAGACCATTTTTGCTGATGAGTGGCAGCCAGACCCGCAGACTAAGCAGGTCATTGATGGCTGGAATAAAAAGCTCGATAAAGTGGTACAACAGACGGTCGCCAACTCCCCGGTTGAGCTGACGCGTGCTTACGGTGAATCTTCTTCGTTAGGGAATCTGGCGGCAGATGCGTTGCTGGCGGCGGCGGGTAAAGATACCCAGTTAGCGCTTACTAACTCAGGAGGCATCCGTAATGAAATCCCGGCGGGAGCCATTACCATGGGCGCAGTCATTAGCACCTTCCCGTTCCCGAACGAGCTGGCAACCATGGATCTCACCGGTAAGCAGTTGCGTAGCCTGATGGAACACGGCGCGGGTTTAAGCAACGGTGTATTGCAGGTGTCAAAAGGGCTGGAAATGAAGTATGACAGCAGTAAACCGGTCGGCCAGCGGGTCACCGTATTGACGTTAAACGGCAAACCGATTGAGGATGCCACGGTTTATCACATTGCCACCAATAGCTTCCTGGCTGACGGCGGTGATGGTTTTACGGCCTTTACCGAAGGTAAAGCGCGTAACACATCCGGAGGCTACTATATCTCTAATGCTGTAGTTGATTATTTCAAAGCGGGAAATCCGCTGACGGATGAGCAGCTGAAAGGCATGCGCGTGGAAGATGTGAAACGGTAGTGAGGCCAGGCCAGCAGACAATCCGCTGGCCGCGATGTCACCGCCGGGGCGATTCAGTCAGATATTAACCGGCTGGCACAACTGTTGCAGTTTTGGTTGCCGGATGACGGCGTGAATGCCTCATCCGGCTGACCATTAAATTTTATTCCCGGCACCGCTTGCAATCAGTTGGTTCATCTTTGCCTGGATAATTGCCGCTCCGACGGGCGGCAGCAGTAGCGCCCAGAATAATACCCAGCCCGTTGATATACCCGCATTCTCGTTGCGCTCCGCCAGCAAAGTACGCAGTTCGTCGCTGAGCGTGACACACAACATTGCGGAACTCAATGGGGCGAGTATTGACAGCCATCCCGCGCCACACGCGGTCATTAGCCGGGAAGAGGGAGAGACAAAATGCATTTCCCGGTGAATTCTGGCAAACCAGAAAATTATATAGAATGGGATTACCGCTGCCAGCAATGCCACTATAACAGAATCGGCCTGCTCAGGTTTTTGGGTCGACGAATTTCTTGTGGGCGGCGGGGCATAGAATAACGCTTTTTCATCGGCAGCAACGGTAGTAATGCGACGACCGTAAGGATCGTAATTATTGTCGGCAGATGCTGTGATGCCGGGGCCGCGAGAAAGGACAAACTGATGCTTGAGACGAGTTTAATTATAAAGGCGCAAAAAACGAATGCGATGGCAAATACTTCTATACTGCTGGTCGCTCCGGCAAGCAGTATGGGTATCAGTAACGTGCTTGCTCCATGGCCTGTGGCAGTGAGAAATTGTCCTGCGGTGAGCCAGTAGCTATTGGATATGTCATCGACAAGCCAGGATAATCCTGTTCCTGAAAGTAATAATAAGGCAATAACATAGAGCGAGTACCTATTTTTAATTCGACAGAGAAACCAGGTCAGGATCATGCCAACTAAAAATCCAAACTGGTTAAAAATAATAGTGACTCCTATATTTTTAGTAGACATTTGCAAAGAGGTGGACCAGAAATATGCGGAAAACGAGAGGTTCAACGTGCAGCTTAACGACACCAGCGAAAAGAAAAAAATGATGCCCCAGAAGCGATAACTGCTCAACAGGTCCGCCCTGGTCCATTTATGATCCGCCATCCCTGGTAAAGATATGTTCATTTTATTAACTCCATTAATGAATAAATTGTCTGAGGGCGCTACAGGCGAATAATGCGGCGGTAAGTGGTATAATCACCGCCGATATTCTCCAGAAAATCTAGCTCATCCGTGTGTTTATCATAGCCTTTGTAATATGTCGCCACGGGCAGGAATCCCAGCACGATTCCGTAACCGCCGCAAAGATTGCAGCCACCGTCGCCAGCTTTCAGCAGGGTATTGCGGTCGTTGACGATTTCATAGCGATAAGGATCGAACGCAATTTTTAAGCCAAAATGATTCGGCCAGTTAATATCCCAGGTGGTTGGTTCATCGGACGTAAACCAGGGCATTTTTATTCGGTAGTCAAAACTATTGCCCCAGCGCCAGAGCGTCCGGGAACCGCCGCCGCACAAATATTCCCACTCATCTTCCGTGGGGAGGGCGAAACCGTCTTGCCGCATATCGGTAATGAGTTGCTGAAACTTATTTCTTCGTAAATTTCCGCGCGTAGCTCCCCGGCAACATATTGCAATTTTAATTGCTCATTGAGTTTATGTGTGCCGGGGTGAGGCGGTTCTGCCATGAAGTCATGTAAAAATCCGGCGAGTGACGCATTTTCTGTTATGCGCGGATCAGTGAGGGAGATGGCCTTCCAGCCAATATGTTCGTGCACCTCTCTTTCCGCCAGCATAGGCGAAACGGTTGCCGTTCTGACAGGTGTGCAGGTGTCATTGAGGAATGTATCAAGCTCCGGCCCGGAGAGCGCAAGAGCCGTTTCCATTTCCTGCCGGGTCTTCTCATCCATTTCGCTGGATGAGCTATTCCAGCCCAATGTGACAGTATCGCCGGGAACAAAAACGAATTCCCTGCCGTCCTTATAGCGGAATACACCAGTTTCGCTCTCCTGACCGAATGCGCTGAAATGCTGCATACGTACAAAATGGAAATCGGTTAAATGCCATAGCGTTGCTTTGAGAAGCGTTTCTTTGTCCTGTGTGCTCAGCGCATCGTACCGGGCGCGATTTTTGAGCGTCATAACGTGTCCTGTTACTGTATCAAACAGCAATTTTTACCCGCCAAAGGGTACTCGACTTAATTTTTTCAGTCCAGTTTTCCATTGGCTGACAATCGTCCGCCGGATCTTCAGACAACGATATATACCCGTCATACTTCGGGCTGCATCTTTGTTGGCTGCGCCTGCGCTTACCCTGGTCATGTACTGATGTACGCATCCCGGGGATGCGCTTTGTTGCCGCCGCGATGCAACTCGAATTATTTTGGGTATAGTGGCACTTCGTTTTTTCTATTGACGACCGTCAATTTTTCCGTCATTTTTACATCTGGACGTCTAAACGGATAGATGTTCGAAACACAACAATAATGACACGCGATTGATGAGGTAAGGTATGAGCTTTTTTCACGCCAACCAGCGGGAAGCGCTGAATCAGAGCCTGGCCGAAGTCCAGGGCCGGATTAATGTTTCGTTTGAGTTTTTCCCGCCGCGCACCAGTGAAATGGAGCAAACCCTGTGGGCCTCTATCGATCGTCTGAGCAGCCTGAAGCCGAAATTTGTTTCCGTGACCTACGGGGCAAATTCTGGCGAGCGCGATCGCACACATAGTATTATTAAAGATATTAAAGAGCGCACCGGGCTGATTGCCGCACCGCATCTGACCTGTATTGACGCCTCACGTAACGAACTGCGGGCGATTGCTCAGGATTACTGGAATAACGGCATCCGCCAGATTGTGGCGCTGCGGGGCGATTTACCGCCCGATGGTGGCAGGCCGGATATGTATGCTGCCGATCTGGTAGCACTGCTAAAAGAGGTGGCCGATTTCGATATCTCCGTGGCCGCTTACCCGGAAGTTCATCCGGAAGCGAAAAGCGCGCAGGCAGATTTGCTGAACCTGAAACGCAAAATCGACGCCGGGGCAAACCGTGCCATTACCCAGTTCTTTTTCGATGTTGAGAGCTATCTACGCTTTCGCGATCGCTGTGCTTCAACTGGCATTGACGTTGAGATTGTGCCGGGTATTCTGCCGGTGTCGAACTTTAAGCAGGCGAAAAAGTTTGCTGATATGACTAACGTGCGTATCCCGGCATGGATGTCTCAGATGTTTAACGGTCTGGATAACGACGCCGAAACTCGTAAGCTGGTCGGTGCCAATATTGCCATGGATATGGTGAAGATTCTCAGCCGCGAAGGGGTGAAGGATTTCCACTTCTATACGCTGAACCGCGCGGAAATGAGCTACGCCATCTGCCATACGCTGGGCGTGCGTCCGGCGGAATAACCGGGCAGCTTGTACCGCCCGGTCAAGAGGTTAACGTGCTTTATTCGCCATGATCTCAATGATTTGCCGGTCGGTTTGCTGCATAGCCTGACAGGCCAGGGCGCACAGGTTGGCAATAGACTGCTCAACATCATGCGCCACGATCCCCTCATTGCCGGTCACGGCGGTGTTATCCAGTGCCATCAGTACCGCCTTCCATGCCGCCGACGCGCTGGTGGACACTTTCATTGCACAGCTATTCGATGCGCCATCACAAATCATACCGCTGACATCGCCGATCATATTGCCGATCGCCATGGCGATGGTTTCATAACGCCCGTCCGCCAGCCACGCCATTCCTGCTGCCGCGCCCATCGACGCTGTGGTGGCTGCACATAGTGCCGATAGTTTTGGCAACTGATGATGAATGTAAATTGCGCTCAGGTGCGAGAGCATCAGCGCCCGCGCCAGCTTTTCATCATCAGCGTTAAAATGTTCCGCCACGACCATCACCGGTAGGGTGGCGGCGATACCCTGATTGCCGGAGCCGGAGTTGCTCATGGCGGGTAGCGCGGCTCCTCCCATGCGGGCGTCCGAGGCGGCACTGGTACGAATAACAATCTCAGCAGAAAGATCGTCAGCCATCAGCCCGCGAACGCACTGTTTTTTCAGCGTTGCGCCAATGTGTAGTCCCCACTGGCCGCTCAGCCCTTCCTGTGACAGTGCACCATTCAGACGCGCAGCCTCAAGAATAAAGTGAATATGCGCCAGCGGCACCAGATTCACAAAGCGCAAAATATCGGCCAGAGAGGCGCTGGAGAGCGCAGCAAGCGGCGAGGATAGCGCACCATCCTGCGGTTGCTCGTCAAGCGTAAACAGACTGCCGTTCTGGTTTTCGATGGCGACGATACGTGTATGGCCGCCGACGATCGTGGTGCTGACCCATGCATCGCCGTGCCAGACTTTAACGCGGGAGTACAGGATATCTTCACAGGGTTCCTGAATCAGTATGCGCACCTTGCCCGCCGCCAGCATTGCTTTGGCAGTGGAGATGGACTGTGGTGACGCCTCTTTTAACACTTCCAGCCCCGCGTCTGCATTGCCTCCCAGTGCCCCCAGCGCGGCGGCAATAGGCAGACCAACCATTCCGGTTCCAGGTACGGTAACACCCATGCCATTTTTCATCAGGTTCGGTGAAACCCAGGCTTCAATGTATTCTGGCGTTCCTTCCAGTTTAGCGGCGGCTGTGGCGGCAGCCAGCGCCAGTGAGATGGGCTCGGTACAGCCAAGCGCGGGCTTTACCTCTTCACGCACCGCGTCAATAAAACGGTCCCATAGTGGGTTCATTGTTGATTCAAACATAGCCATAACCTTTTACAAACACATCAGGAGAACGCAAGGAACGGAGAGACGCATAGCAGCAGGCCAGTAATGATAATAATGACCAGTGCGACGCCTTTATATTTATGCAGGGCTGGAACCTGGTAGACCAGCCATGCAGGGATTAAACAGCCCACCAGACCAAATATCGGGCTGCAAATAGAGGTAAATCTCAACACCGGCGCATTAAGCACGATAGCGCTCCATGCCAGTAAAATGGCGAACAGCATAATGCTGCGTTGTACCGCTTTTTCGTTGATACGATCCGCCGGATATTTACGCCGCAGCATGTTCATCACGATGCCCTGAGTCGCCTCGCGAAATCCCAGATAGACGCCAAAAAAAGCGGTCATCACGGCAAAAATATTGAGGATCACGCTGACAATTTTCACCCAGCCTGCGCCCGCACCGCTGATAAATTGTGCGGCAATCGCCAGCGCTGAAATATTCTGCGCCTGCGCTTTCACCGCTTCGTCATGGCCCATCGCAAGGGTAAATGACACTGCGTAAAAAAAGACGGTGACAAATAAAATGCCAAAAGCAATATTCATCGCCCGCAGCGCTTTATAGCGTGCCACCTCAATGGATTTCTCCCGTGAGCGATAAGAGATCACCATCGGGCTTAATGTCTGAATAAATAAAATGGAGGTCAGCGTAAACGGCAGCGTGATGATCGCGTTCTTAATTAACAACCCCAGCGGCGGCAACGCCCCGATGTTATACAGATGCCACATGCCGACCATTGCCACGCCAAGCGCCGCCACAACCAGTAGCTTAGTCAGCACCATGCCGGTAGAGATTTTGAACAGCAGTTTTTCGCCGCGAGAAGAAATAGCGACCAGAATACAAATCAGGACCAGACCGTAAAAAGGATTATCAGAAAGCAGTTCATCCGTTACCCCGAAGGTTTGCAGGTAGGAGGCACTGTCGTTGGTGATAGCGGTGGAATAAACAAACATCCAGATAACCAGCATCACAAAATAAAGCGCGCCCAATAAAATGCCCCAGTTTTTCCCCAGATAGCCGCTAATGACGCTGGGGTAATCTTTACATTCCGGGGACTCTGCAAGGGTATTGATAAACAAGCGCTGAAAAAGATACATCGCCGGATAGCCGATTACCGAGGACAACAGGAATACCCATAAGCCCATCAGCCCGACCTGAACGGGTAAAAAGACAATACCTGCACCGATCGCCATCCCGATACTCATAATGACCCAGCCGGTGTCGATGCTGTCGAATTTTGTCGCTTCGCGCCATTCCTGCGCTGTCATGTTAGCCCGAAGACCTGAAGCGGATGTTTCCTTAATAATGCTGTTTTTATTAACGGTTTCCATAACGTTTCGCTCAAAAGAATAAGAGGTATTTTTGTTTCTCTTACCGCGAAAGGAGGCGCGATGCGCGGCAGGGTATGAGCAGGCGCTTTCTTAGAATGCGGAAATCATACGCGGGCAGGAGGAGAAAAATTTCACTAATCGGCCAATGTGTTGCTATTTTTTTAGAAAAATAAGCCACAAATAGAGGTTTATAAGGAAAGGTATTCTGTCATTACTGTATGTGGGAGGCTGATCACACTTTCCTGCTGGGCGGAAAGGCCGTCCTGGAGCAGGACAGCCCAATACCCCGCTACTGATTACCCGGCAGATCGCCAAACGGCAGCGAATCGTAATCAATCAGTGCCTTTTTCTTATAGGGATTACCAATCCAGCGCGTCGCTTCAACAAATTGCGGACTGACGATTGAACGCGTCGCGTCGTAGCCGTCATAGCGTAACCCCGCTAAATCCGACCAGGTATGAATCAGCTCAGAACTGCTGTATTTGCGGTTCACATCGGCGGAGACATCGCGCGGATGCGTCGCCTGCCATTTTTCTGAGGTCCAGAGCAGGAAGGGGATGGTGTACATGTGGCGCGTCGGACTTTCTTCGTTACGCCCCTGGGTGTGATGCGGTGGCGTGTCGTACACCTCCTCACCGTGATCTGAAAAGTAGAGCAGAAAACCGTTGGGATCGGTCGCTTTATAATCGTTAATCAGGCTGGCGACGACATGGTCGTTATAGCGGTTTGCATTGTCATAATCATTGTAGGCTTCCTGCTCCTCTGCGCTTAAACCCGGCGGTAGATCGTCGGTTTTACCGTCGAAGGTGCCTTCATTCGCCGGATAGCGGTATTTGTATTTAATATGCGTTCCCAGCAAATGGACGATAATAAATTTCTTCGGCGCAGGATCGGCCATCACCGCTTTAAACGGCTCCAGCACGTTGGTGTCATATTCGCGCGCGCTCTGCATCCGCTCCTGGTTCATATAGAACTGCTTATCGGTTTGCTTTGAGAATACCGTCAGCATGGTATTACGTGCGGTCAACGTCTGCTGATTGGTGATCCAGAACGTTTTATAGCCAGCCTGCTTCATCATATTCATCAGCGAGGGCTGCGTCAGATACCGGTCGGGATGTTGTTCATCGGCGAAAGTCAGCGCCTGTTGCAGAATTTCAATGGTGTAAGGCCGTGAAGTGACGACATTATTGAAGACGCTAAGCTGATGGTCGGTTTTATGCAGCGCATCCAGCTCCGGCGTGGTTTCCCGCGGATATCCGTACAGACTCATGTGGCCACGCTGAGTGGATTCACCAATCACCAGCACCAGCGTGCGCGGCGCATTACCTGAGCTGTCCTGTAAGTTTTTCAGCGGGGGGAGGGCGTTGTTTTTGTCCAGCAAACGATTCAGGCTATCCAGTTGCCGACGGTATTGATAGTAGCCAGTGACGAACTGCCACGGTGCAGCAGGCTCCAGACGCGTAGAAAGCGAAGCCACAGAGCGCCCGAACGATTTGTCTTTCATCAGCATGTTGCTGGCAACAGGATGAAGGATAAGCGCATACAGCAGGGCAAAAGAGGCTACCCAGCGCCAGGGACGGGGAATATATATCGGACGCAGACGTGACCACAGAAGGACGGTTACCACGGTATAGATGGTCGCCACCAGCACCAGCTTCAGGCTGAAATACTGACTGAAATATTCACTGGCTTCGCTGGCGTTGGTTTCAAACATCACAAACAACACGCTTTGCGAGAACTCCTGGCCATAAATCACGTAGTAGCTGAGCACGGCGAGGGATGAGGCCCACAATACCACGCCGATAAGTGCGGCAATGATTCGGGTGCGTTGCGGAAAGAGAAAAAGCGGTAGCAGCCACAGCGTGCTGAACAGCAGCGAGTCACGCAAGCCGTTAGTGCCGCTAAAACCGCTAAACGTGATGACGGCCTGTAGCGCCGTGGAGAAAAAGCAAAAATAGAGTAACGCCCAGCCAAGGGCCTTCCAGCTGAACATCTGCTCAGGCTGGGAATGTGCGGAAGACATACGTTTGACCTGTAAAAATTTTTACCGGCAAGCGTAGCGGCCGAACATTAAGCCAACCTTAAATTTTGTATGACATATCGGATAAGTAAAAATTGGCCCTGGTACAGGCACCTCTCACGCCCGCCGGACGCGAGAGGTGGGGGGGGGTGATTAACCTGTGTTACGCATCCCGGCGGCCACGCCTGCGATGGTAACCATCAGCGCCTGTTCCACGCGGGGATCTGGCTCTTCGCCTTCTTCTTCCGCGCGGCGCGAACGGTGCAGCAGCTCGGCCTGAAGCACGTTCAGCGGATCGGTATACACGTTACGCAGCTGGATGGACTCGGCGATCCACGGTAGATCGGCCATCAGATGCGAATCGTTGGCGATAGCCAGCACGACCTTAATATCATCTTCCAGCAGCGCACGCAGTTCGGTGCCTAAAGGCCAGAGTTCCTTTTTCACCAGCCGCTGATCGTAGTATTCCGCCAGCCACAGGTCGGCTTTGGAATAAACCATTTCCAGCATGCCCAGACGGGTCGAGAAGAACGGCCAGTCGCGACACATCGCTTCCAGTTCGCTCTGCTTGCCGTCTTCCACCACTTTTTGCAGTGCGGCACCGGCACCCAGCCAGGCGGGCAGCATCAGGCGGTTCTGCGTCCAGGCGAAAATCCACGGAATAGCACGCAGCGATTCCACGCCGCCGGTCGGACGACGTTTGGCCGGGCGTGAACCGAGCGGTAGTTTGCCCAGTTCCTGTTCCGGCGTCGCCGAGCGGAAGTAAGGAACAAAATCTTCGTTTTCCCGCACAAAGCCGCGGTACATATCGCAGGAGATGTCAGAAAGCTCATCCATAATATGACGCCATGCCTCTTTCGGCTCCGGTGGCGGCAGCAGGTTAGCTTCCAGAATCGCCCCGGTGTAGAGCGACAGGCTGCTGATGGTGATTTCCGGCAGGCCGTATTTGAAGCGGATCATCTCGCCCTGCTCGGTCACGCGCAGCCCGCCTTTCAGGCTACCCGGCGGTTGAGAGAGCAGTGCCGCGTGGGCTGGCGCGCCGCCGCGACCAATCGAGCCGCCGCGACCGTGGAACAGGGTCAGTTCGATACCCGCTTTTTCGCAGGTCTTAATAAGCGCATCCTGCGCCTGGTACTGCGCCCACGACGCCGCCATAACACCTGCATCTTTTGCTGAGTCAGAATAGCCAATCATGACCATCTGTTTGCCCTGGATAAAGCCGCGATACCAGTCAATATTCAGCAACTGGCTCATCACGTCATTGGCATTGTTCAGGTCGTCCAGCGTTTCAAACAGCGGGGCGACCGGCAGCGCAAAACCGATACCCGCTTCTTTAAGCAGCAGATGAACGGCCAGAACATCGGACGGCGTTTTCGCCATCGAGATAACATAGGCAGCGACGGAACCATACGGCGCTTCGGCGATGACTTTGCAGGTGTCGAGCACCTCGCGGGTCTCTTCGCTCGGCTCCCACTGGCGCGGCAGCAGCGGACGTTTAGAGTTCAGTTCGCGGATCAGAAATGCCTGTTTGTCGGCCTCTGACCAGCTTTCATAGTCGCCAATACCGAGGTAGCGGGTCAGTTCGCCCAGCGCTTCGGTATGGCGAGTACTTTCCTGGCGGATATCAATCCGTACCAGCGGTACGCCGAAACACTTCACGCGTCTTAACGTATCGAGCAATTCGCCGTTGGCGATAATGCCGAGGCCGCAGGCCTGAAGCGATTGATAGCAGGCGTACAGCGGCTCCCATAATTGCTCGTTTTGCGTCAGCAGGCCGGTAGGCTTCGGCAGTTTTTGCCCTTTAAGACGCGCTTCCAGCCAGGTTTGTGTCGCCATTAACTGGCCGCGCAGGTTTTTCAGCAGATAACGGTACGGCTCCTGCGCGCCCGCTTCGCCGACCCGCTCGCGCAGTTCATCGCTGCACTCGACCATCGACAGTTCGGAAATCAACAGCTGAATATCTTTCAGGAAAAGATCGGTGGCTTTCCAGCGGCTTAATAACAACACATGCCGGGAAATATCGGCGGTCACGTTCGGGTTGCCGTCACGGTCGCCGCCCATCCACGAGGTGAAACGCACCGGGACGAAATCCACCGGCAGCCGGTAGCCCAGATGTTCTTCCAGTTGCTCGTTGAGTTCGCGCAGGTAGTTCGGCACGCCTTCCCACAGGCTGTTTTCGACAACGGCAAAACCCCATTTTGCTTCGTCGACCGGGCTGGGGCGATGCTTACGGATTTCATCGGTATGCCATGACTGAGCGATGAGCTGGCGCAGACGGCGCATGAGCTGGTTGCGCTCGTAATCCACCAGGTCGTTGTTATCGAGCTGCTTAAGGCAGGCGTTCACCTCGCCCATTTTATGGATTAGGGTGCGGCGGGTAATTTCCGTCGGGTGCGCGGTCAGCACCAGCTCCAGCGACAGCGATTCGACGGCCTTTTTAATAATCGTCTCGTTCAGTTCCGGCTGGTTTTTCAGTTTCTTCAGGGTGCGGGCAATAATTTCCGGATTGCTGGCACCTTCACCTTTCGGTGAGATGCTGTGATATTGCTCGGCGGTGTTAGCCAGATTCAGAAACTGGCTGAAGGCGCGGGCCACCGGCAACAGCTCGTCATTCGACAGGTTTTGCAGGGTAGTGAGCAACTCCTGGCGGTTAGCCTCATTGCCTGCACGGGAGGATTTAGACAGCTTACGGATGGTCTCTACGCGGTCAAGAATGTTCTCTCCCAGCGCATCTTTGATGGTCTCTCCCAGCAGCTTGCCGAGCATACTGACATTACTACGCAATGCGGAATATTGTTCGTTCATGTTACCCAGACACCCCATTCATTTTATTTTGTTATACCCAATTCTTTGTGAAATGAAGCATCGGGTATATGACTTCGTCTTTTATAAAGCCACGTAAAATCCCTGACGTCAATTGCTGCGAAATCGCTTCAGCAAACGAATAAATCGCCGCAATTTACGAAAGTTAACTTACGGGCAAACTGATAAGTTGTACTTATGTAACCCAACCGATTTGCTCACCTTTTCGCTGCTGTTAATGCCAGCAGAAATGGTGCACGACCTGGGTGATCAGCTCACGCGTCGGCTTGATAAAGCGCGTTTCCAGATATTCATCCGGCTGGTGCGCCTGGTTAATCGAGCCAGGTCCCAGTACCAGCGTCGGGCACAGCGTCTGAATAAACGGCGCTTCGGTACAGTAGTTAACGACGTCCGTCTGCGCGCCGAGCAGTTTCTCGACCACCTGTACCAGCTGGTGATCCGGCGGACATTCGTAACCGGGGATGGGCGGATGCAGTTCTTCCACATTCAGGCGACCAGGCCAGCGCTCGCTGACGGGCGCGAGGGCATCATTCAGCAGGCCGTTTAAATCGTTAAGTGTCATCCCCGGTAGCGGACGAATGTCCATATGCAACTCGCAGCAGGCGCAGATGCGGTTTGCCGCATCGCCGCCGTGAATATGCCCCAGATTCAGCGTCGGATACGGAACGGTGAACGCCTCATAGTGATAGCGCTCTTTCAGGTCGTCGCGTAATTGCATAATGCGCCCGATGGCGTCGTGCATCAGCTCAATGGCATTGACGCCGCGCGCCGGATCGCTGGAGTGGCCGGACTGCCCGAGCACGCGGATCGCATTAGAGATATGCCCTTTGTGTGCGCGCACGGGCTGCAAGGAGGTGGGTTCACCGATGATCGCGCAGTCCGGGCGCAAAGCGGTGGTTTCTGAGAAGTAGCGTGCGCCCGCCATGCTGGTTTCTTCGTCGGCGGTCGCCAGAATATAGAGCGGCTTTTTGAGCTGCGTGACGTCTACATCGCGCAGGGCATCAAGGATAAAGGCGAAGAAGCCTTTCATATCCGCGGTGCCAAGACCGTAGAGTTTGCCTTCATGCTCGGTCAGGGTGAACGGGTCGCGCGTCCAGCGGCCGTCGTCAAAGGGCACCGTATCGGTATGCCCGGCGAGGAGTAGCCCACCCGCGCCATGACCTGTGCTGGCCAGCATATTGAATTTATTACGCGTGCCAGGCACCGGCTGCACTTCAACATTAAATCCCAAATCGCCAAACCAGCCTGCCAGCAGATTGATTAAAGACGCATTACTCTGATCAAGCGATTCTTCCGTCGCGCTGATGGACGGTGTGGCAATCAGGGCGCGGTAAATCTCGATAAATGGTGGTAAGTTCTTTTTCATTGTTGACACGCCTCGGGTCATGATAGTATCAATATTCATGCAGTATTTATGAATAAAAATACATTATCGTTGAGCGTAAGAAAACCCACCGGCTGTAAGGTGATGTTAATACGCTGAACAGGTTTAGGGAGATTCCGGTCTTCCAGGCAAACAAACGAGAAGGTGAACCGCCCCGATGTTAAATACGCTGATTGTGGGTGCCAGTGGTTATGCTGGCGCAGAGCTCGTGACCTATGTAAATCGCCATCCTGATATGACCATAACCGCTTTGACCGTCTCAGCGCAAAGCAATGATGCAGGAAAGTTAATCTCAGATTTGCATCCGCAACTTAAAGGCATCGTCGATCTGCCCTTGCAGCCGATGTCTGATATCAGTAAGTTTAGTGCAGGCGTGGACGTGGTGTTTCTCGCCACCGCTCATGAGGTCAGTCACGATCTGGCTCCGCAGTTTCTGGCGGCGGGATGCGTGGTGTTTGATCTTTCCGGTGCGTTTCGGGTCAACGATCTGGCGTTTTATGAAAAGTATTACGGTTTCACCCACCAGCATCCTGACCTGCTTGAGCAGGCCGTTTACGGGCTGGCAGAATGGAGTACGGGCCGCTTAAAAGACGCTAATCTTATTGCCGTGCCGGGATGCTATCCGACGGCGGCGCAGCTTTCGTTAAAGCCTCTGGTCGATAACAATCTGCTGGAGTTGAATCAGTGGCCGGTGATCAATGCCACCAGTGGCGTCAGCGGAGCGGGGCGCAAGGCGGCTATCTCTAACAGTTTTTGTGAGGTCAGCCTGCAACCTTATGGCATCTTTAATCATCGCCATCACCCGGAAATCAGCACGCATCTTGGTACGGATGTGATCTTTACGCCGCACCTGGGCAGTTTTCCGCGCGGCATTCTGGAAACCATCACCTGCCGCCTGAAGCCTGGCGTAACGCAGCCGCAGGTGGCTGAGGCATTCCGCCAGGCGTATGGCGATAAACCGCTGGTGCGTCTGTATGACAAAGGGGTGCCAGCGCTGAAAAACGTGGTGGGCCTGCCGTTCTGCGATATTGGTTTTGCCGTCCAGGGTGAGCATCTGATTATCGTGGCAGCAGAGGATAATCTGCTGAAAGGCGCGGCGGCGCAGGCGGTGCAGTGCGCAAATATTCGTTTCGGCTTTGCTGAAACTCAGTCTCTTATTTAAGGTGCGATGATGAACCCGTTAATTATCAAACTTGGTGGTGTACTGCTTGATAGCGAAGAGGCGCTGGAGCGTCTGTTTACTGCGCTGGTTAACTATCGTGAGTCGCATCAGCGTCCGCTGATCATCGTCCACGGCGGTGGCTGCGTGGTGGATGAACTGATGAAGCAGCTTAATCTGCCGGTGCAGAAGAAAAATGGTTTGCGCGTCACGCCTGCCGATCAAATCGACATTATTACCGGCGCGCTGGCGGGCACCGCCAATAAAACGCTGCTGGCGTGGGCGAAGAAACATCATATTGCCTCGGTGGGGCTATTTCTGGGCGACGGCGATAGCGTCAAAGTGACCCAGCTTGATGAGGCGCTGGGCCATGTCGGGCTGGCGCAGCCGGGGTCGCCGACACTGATTAACATGTTGCTGGAAGGCGGTTTCCTGCCCGTGGTTAGCTCTATCGGCGTTACCGAAGAAGGGCAACTGATGAACGTCAACGCTGACCAGGCGGCTACCGCGCTGGCGGCAACGCTGGGAGCCGATCTGATCCTGCTTTCTGACGTCAGCGGCATTCTGGACGGCAAAGGGCAGCGCATTGCGGAAATGACCGCCGCGAAAGCGGAGCAGCTTATTGCGCAGGGCATTATTACAGACGGCATGATTGTCAAAGTGAATGCGGCGCTTGATGCGGCACGCACGCTGGGTCGCCCGGTAGATATTGCTTCCTGGCGGCACGCTGAGCAACTGCCAGCGCTGTTTAACGGCACGTCTATTGGTACGCGTATTACAGCGTAATCATATGGTTGCCCGGGAGCGGCTACGCCTGACCCACTCTGTAGGCCGGGTAAGCGCAGCGCCACCCGGCATCAAAAGCGAAGATCACAGGCCGGGCCATCCGGCGGTATTAACGAATAAAGGAAGCATGTTATGGCACTTTGGGGCGGGCGTTTTACCCAGGCAGCGGATCAACGGTTTAAACAGTTCAACGACTCTTTGCGCTTTGACTACCGCCTGGCCGAGCAGGATATTATTGGCTCTGTGGCCTGGTCAAAAGCGCTGGTAACGGTAGGCGTACTCACCGCTGACGAACAGTTACAGCTGGAAGCGGCGCTGAACGTGCTGCTGGAAGAGGTTCGCGGTAATCCTGAACAGATTCTGGAAAGCGATGCGGAAGATATTCATAGCTGGGTAGAAGGCAAGCTGATCGATAAAGTCGGCCAGTTGGGTAAAAAGTTGCACACCGGGCGTAGTCGTAATGATCAGGTCGCCACCGATCTGAAATTGTGGTGCAAGGAGACCGTCAGCGACCTGCTGACCGCCAGCCGTCAGTTGCAGAGCGCGCTGGTCGAGACCGCGCAACACAATCAGGATGCAGTGATGCCGGGCTATACCCATCTCCAGCGTGCGCAGCCGGTGACGTTCGCGCACTGGTGTCTGGCTTATGTTGAAATGCTGGCACGTGATGAAAGCCGTCTTCAGGATGCGCTTAAGCGTCTGGACGTCAGCCCGCTGGGCTGTGGCGCGCTGGCAGGCACTGCCTATGATATCGACCGCGAACAACTGGCGGGATGGCTGGGCTTTGCTTCAGCAACCCGTAACAGTCTGGACAGCGTTTCCGATCGCGATCACGTGCTGGAACTGCTGTCTGACGCGTCTATCGGCATGGTGCATCTTTCCCGCTTCGCAGAAGATCTGATTTTCTTCAATACCGGAGAAGCCGGATTTGTTGAGCTGTCCGATCGCGTAACGTCCGGTTCGTCCCTGATGCCGCAGAAAAAAAACCCGGATGCGCTGGAGCTGATCCGGGGTAAATGTGGCCGCGTGCAGGGCGCGCTGACCGGCATGATGATGACTCTTAAAGGTTTGCCGCTGGCCTATAACAAAGATATGCAGGAAGACAAAGAAGGGCTGTTTGACGCGCTTGATACCTGGCTGGACTGCCTGCATATGGCGACGCTGGTGCTGGACGGTATTCAGGTCAAACGCCCGCGTTGCCAGGAGGCGGCCCAGCAGGGCTATGCCAATGCGACAGAACTGGCGGATTACCTGGTGGCGAAAGGCGTGCCATTCCGCGAAGCCCATCATATCGTCGGTGAAGCCGTGGTTGAGGCCATTCGTCAGGGTAAGCCGCTGGAAGATCTGCCGCTGGCCGATTTGCAAAAATTCAGCCCGGTGATTGACGATGACGTTTATCCGATCCTCGTACTGCAATCCTGTCTCGATAAACGCGCGGCGAAAGGTGGCGTTTCTCCGCAGCAGGTCGCGCAGGCGATTGCGGATGCGCAGGCAAGGCTGGTTTAACGTATATTCTCCCGCTCCAGGCGCAATCCGGTTTCAAACCGGGCTTTTTTACGCAAAAAAAAGCGGACCATCCGGTCCGCAAAAAAATTCACGTTGGCTTTAGGTTCGAGAGAAACTCTCTGAAGGAGCAGTGGCTTCGAGGGTTAAACAAAGTACCGTCTCGCTTCTGGTGACAATTATTGTACAGAGTGCTTGATAGGGATAATCGTTCGTTGCTATTCTATCTATCGCCATGAACTATCGTGGCGATGGAGGATAAAGAATGAATATTCGCGATCTTGAATACCTTGTCGCGCTGGCCGAGCACCGGCATTTCCGTCGGGCCGCCGATTCCTGCCACGTCAGTCAGCCTACGCTGAGCGGACAAATCCGTAAGCTGGAAGACGAGCTGGGCGTAATGCTACTGGAGCGTACCAGCCGTAAAGTGCTGTTCACGCAGGCAGGATTGCTGCTGGTGGACCAGGCGCGTACCGTGCTGCGCGAGGTTAAAGTGCTCAAGGAGATGGCGAGTCAGCAGGGCGAAACCATGTCCGGGCCGCTGCATATTGGTTTGATCCCAACGGTCGGGCCGTATCTGCTGCCGCATATTATTCCGATGCTGCACCAGGCATTTCCTAAGCTGGAAATGTACCTGCACGAAGCGCAGACGCATCAACTGCTGGCGCAGCTCGACAGTGGCAAACTCGACTGTGCGATCCTCGCGCTGGTCAAAGAGAGTGAGTCCTTTATTGAAGTGCCGCTCTTTGATGAACCGATGATGCTGGCGATCTACGAAGATCACCCGTGGGCCGGGCGCGATCGCGTGCCGATGTCGGATCTGGCGGGCGAGAAATTGCTGATGCTGGAAGACGGGCACTGCCTGCGCGATCAGGCGATGGGCTTCTGTTTTGAAGCGGGTGCCGATGAAGATACCCATTTCCGCGCCACCAGTCTGGAAACGCTGCGTAATATGGTCGCGGCGGGAAGCGGCATTACGCTGCTACCGGCGCTCTCCGTTCCGCAGGAACGTCAACGTGATGGCGTGGTGTATCTGCCGTGCATTAAACCGGAACCGCGCCGCACTGTGGGCCTGGTGTACCGGCCAGGGTCGCCGCTACGTAGCCGGTACGAACAGCTGGCGCAGGCCATCCGTGAGAAAATGGATGGCCACTTTGATCAGGCGTTAAAACAGGCGGTTTAAACCGTTCAGCGCCGCTACCCGATAGGCTTCCGCCATGGTCGGATAGTTGAAGGTGGTGTTAACAAAGTATTCAATCGTGTTACCGCCACCTTTCTGCTCCATAATCGCCTGGCCGATGTGAATGATTTCAGCTGCGCGCTCGCCAAAGCAATGAATGCCCAGAATTTCTTTCGTTTCCCGATGAAACAGAATTTTCAGCGTGCCGACGTTCATGCCAACAATCTGTGCCCGCGCCAGATGCTTAAACTGCGCCCGTCCCACTTCGTAGGGCACTTTCATGGCGGTTAACTGCTGTTCGGTTTTGCCGACGGAGCTGATTTCCGGGATGGTATAAATGCCGGTGGGAATATCTTCAATCAGATGGGCAGCAGCTTCGCCTTTACTCATCGCCTGCGCGGCAATACGCCCCTGATCGTACGCAGCAGATGCCAGGCTTGGATAACCAATCACATCGCCGACTGCGTAAATGTGCGGCAATGCGGTCTGGTACATACTGTTGACTTTGAGCTGTCCACGGCTATCCGCTTCAAGGCCAATATTTTCCAGCGATAATGAGTCCGTGTTGCCGGTGCGGCCGTTGGCGTACAGCAGGCAATCTGCTTTCAGCTTTTTGCCGGACTGCAGATGCATGATCACACCGTCTTCCATGCCCTCAATCTTCTCGTACTCTTCGTTATGGCGGATCACCACGCCACTGTTCCAGAAGTGGTAAGAGAGAGAATCTGACATCTCCTGATCGAGAAACGCCAGCAGCCGATCGCGGGTGTTAATCAGATCGACTTTAACGTCCATTCCCCGAAAGATCGACGCATATTCGCAGCCAATTACCCCTGCTCCATAGATAATTACATGGCGTGGTTCATGGTGAAGACTAAGAATGGAGTCGCTGTCATAAATACGCGGGTGGGAAAAATCGACATTAGCCGGGCGATAGGGGCGCGAGCCGCAAGCGATGACAAACTTTTCGGCGGTCAGGGTTTCTACCGAGCCGTCATGACAGGTCAGCGCCAGCGTATGATCGTCAATAAACCGGGCATCGCCCTGCAGGATTTCACAGTGATTACGCTCGTAAAACCCCTGGCGCATGCGCGTTTGCTGATTAATCACGTTATCTGCATGGTTGAGGATATCGGCAAACGAAGAGCGTAAAAGGCGGGAATGGTCACTGTAAAGCGGGTTTTGGTTGAATTCGATGATACGGCTGACGGCGTGGCGGAGGGCTTTCGAGGGGATGGTGCCCCAGTGGGTACAGCCGCCGCCAACATTATGATAGCGCTCGATAACGGCGACGCGCGCACCCTGTTTGACCAGTCCCATTGCAGCGCCTTCGCCGCCGGGGCCGGACCCGATAACAATGGCATCATAATCCCAGGAATGTGGCATGGTATGACTCACCTGTTTTTATACACAAAATAAACATGATGATAACATTTGCCGCGCTTTAACCCAATTATCGTTGTGCTTTTTTTCTGCAATAAAGCAGAAACAGCTGGTAAACAATCATTCACAACCTGCGCAGACAGATCCGTTTTGATCTCTGGTATAGTGCTTTCTGGGCCTTTGGAAGGATTCAGACATCGTGATGGGCGTTAGAGCGCAACAAAAAGAGAAAACCCGGCGTTCGCTGGTGGAAGCGGCATTTAGTCAACTCAGCGCGGAGCGGAGTTTTGCCAGCCTGAGCCTGCGTGAAGTGGCGCGCGAAGCGGGGATTGCCCCGACGTCGTTTTATCGCCATTTTCGGGATGTTGATGAGCTTGGCCTGACGATGGTCGATGAGAGTGGTTTGATGCTGCGCCAGTTGATGCGCCAGGCGCGCCAGCGTATTGCTAAAGGTGGCAGCGTGATCCGCACCTCGGTCTCAACATTTATGGAGTTTATCGGCAACAATCCCAACGCTTTTCGGCTGCTTTTGCGCGAGCGTTCAGGGACGTCAAGCGCGTTTCGCGCTGCGGTGGCGCGCGAGATCCAGCACTTCATCGCCGAGCTTGCTGACTATCTGGAACTTGAGAGTCATATGCCCCGCGCCTTTACGGAAGCCCAGGCGGAAGCGATGGTGACTATCGTGTTTAGTGCAGGGGCCGAAGCGCTGGACGTCAGCGTGGAGCAGCGCCGACAACTGGAGGAGCGGCTGGTATTGCAGTTGCGGATGATCTCTAAAGGCGCTTATTACTGGTATCGTCGGGAGCAGGAAAAACCGACTCAACTTGCTGAGGAGAAAGAAAGGTAATGAAACAGACCGTTCAGGATCGAGGTACGTTGTTGCTGGCACTGATCGCTGGCTTATCCGTTAATGGCACATTTGCGGCGCTGTTCAGTTCCATCGTGCCGTTCTCCGTATTTCCTGTTATCTCACTGGTGCTGACGGTCTATTGTTTGCATCAGCGTTACCAGAATCGCACTATGCCTGTGGGCTTACCAGGCCTGGCTGCCGGCTGTTTTATCCTCGGCATTTTGCTCTATAGCACGGTGGTACGCGCAGAATATCCGGCCATTGGCTCTAACTTCCTGCCAGCGGTATTGTCGGTGATTCTGGTGTTCTGGGTAGGGTTCCGGATGCGTAATCGTAAGCAGGAACTGTCGGAATAGGCTGGCGGTTTTCTGACGGCGCAGCGCCGTTGTGCCCGGTGGCGCTTTGCTTGCCCGGCCTATAATATATTGCTATATCAACGTGTTGAGCGTAGTTTTCCGCCCGTGCAGGCACAGTGGACGGGTTTACTTGCGCGTCAGCAGCACGCCGCATTCCATATGATGGGTGTACGGGAACTGATCGAACAGCGCCAGCCGTTCCACTTTGTGCGTCTGGCTCAGGTTTTCGAGGTTCTTACACAGCGTCTCCGGGTTACAGGAGATGTACAAAATACGTGGGTATGCCTGCACCATTTTTTCGGTGTCACTGTCCAGCCCGCTGCGCGGCGGATCGACAAAAATCGTCTCGCACTGATAGCTTTTCAGATCAATGCCCTGCAAGCGGTTAAAGTCACGCACGCCGTTCATCGCCTGGGTGAACTCTTCTGCCGCCATACGAATAATTTGCACGTTATCAATATGATTAGCGCTGATATTGTACTGCGCGGCGGCGACGGACGGTTTGGCGATTTCAGTCGCTAATACACGGTCGAAATTGCGCGCCAGCGCCAGCGAGAAGTTGCCGTTGCCACAGTACAGTTCCAGCAAATCACCGGTTGAATTTTGCGTCGCGTCCAGCGCCCATTCAAGCATCTGGATATTCATCGCGGCGTTCGGTTGCGTGAAACTGTTTTCGACCTGACGGTAAATCATTTCACGACCGCCAACCGGCAGACGTTCGTCGATATAATCCTGGTCCAGTTCGATCTTGGTTTTGGTCGCCCGGCCAATCAGATGCACGTTCAGATTTTGCGCGCGCAGGGCATCGCGTAGCGCTTCCGCCTCCTGACGCCACTCATCATCCAGCTTTTTATGGTACAGCAGACTGACTACGGCCTGGTTACTCAGGGTAGTGAGGTAGTCGATCTGAAAAAGCTTATGACGCAGCACGCGGTTATCCCGCACGCCTTCAATCATGGCGCTCATCAACGCATTAATCAGTTCGCTGGCTGCCGGGAAGCGGTCAACGCGAATGCGGCTTTTCGTCTGCTGATCGAACATGATGTGATAAAGGTCGTCGCCATCATGCCAGATGCGGAACTCAGCGCGCATACGATAGTGGCTGACCGGCGAGCGGAACACTTCCGGAACCGGCGCGGCAAACGGCGTCATCATACTTTGCAGGCGGACGACCTTTTCTGCCAGTTGCGCGTCGTACTGTTCTGTCGGGAGATGTTCGGGGGTCATGATGCGTCCTGAGTGAGAAAGAATTACGCGGGGATTGTAGGGATTGTGCCGGGGATGTCCAGACTTTATCAGTCATAGCAGTATGGACATCTATACGTGTCTAATTGTAGCATTCTGTTTCCGGTCTCCTGTGAGTGAAAAGGGAATCCAGTGGAAATCTGGAGCTGACGCGCAGCGGTAAAGACTGGCGGGATGAAATCTACAGACACTGCGTTACGACGTGGGAAGTCTTCATCTGTATAACGCCACCCAGCCCGAAGACCTGCCGGGATCACGTCGCATTTGGTTTCATCATCGCGTGCTATAGATGAGGCCTGCGGCATCCTTTTGGATAGTGTGGATGCTTTTACAATGATTAAAAAAGTTTCGCTGCTGACGGCGTGTTCCGTCACGGCATTTTCCGGCTGGGCGCAGGATAGCAATCCGGACACCCTGGTCGTCACAGCAAGTCGATTTGAACAGCCGGTGAATACTGTTCTGGCCCCGGTGAGCGTGGTGACGCGTCAGGATATCGATCGCTGGCAATCCACTTCGGTGATTGATGTGATGCGTCGCTTGCCAGGGGTGGATGTCGCGCAAAACGGCGGTATCGGGCAACTCTCTTCTCTTTTTATTCGTGGCACGAATTCCAGCCATGTACTCATTCTGGTCGACGGCATTCGTCTTAATCAGGCGGGCGTTAGCGGCTCGTCAGACTTAAGTCAGTTCCCGGTGTCGCTGGTACAGCGTATTGAGTATATTCGCGGCCCACGTTCGGCGATTTATGGCTCGGATGCGATCGGCGGGGTAGTGAATATCATCACTACGCGTGAGAAAGACGGCACAACGCTCAATGCTGGCGTCGGGTCGCACGGTTATCAAAATTACGGTGGCAGTACCCAACAAACGCTGGGGGAAAACACGCGTGTGACGCTGGCAGGCGATTACACCTATACCAAAGGTTTTGACGTGGTTGCCGATGGCAACAACGGCGGGTTAGCGCAGACCGATGGCGACGGCTATATGAACAAGACGCTGTATGGTGCGCTTGAACATGATTTCTCCGAACAGTGGACCGGATTCGTGCGTGGATACGGCTACGATAACCGTACCGCCTACGATGGTTACTACAGTTCGTTTACCCCTGACGTACTGGTGGACACTCGTCAGCTTTATAGCCAGACGTGGAATGCCGGGCTGCGTTTCAATCAGGATATTTTCCATTCCCAGCTCTATTCTGGTTACAGCCATAGCAAGGATTACAACTACGATCCTCATCTGGGACGCTATGATTCTTCCGCTACGCTGGATGAAATCAAACAGTACAACGTGCAGTGGACGAACTCCGTTGATATCGGGCATGGGAACGTGGGCGCTGGCGTTGACTGGCAAAAACAAAGCACGGAGCCGGGTACCAACTATGTGACCAATGGCTACGACCTGCGTAATACCGGGATCTATCTGACGGGTCTGCAACAGGTAGCGGACTTCACTTTTGAAGGCGCTGCCCGTAGCGATGACAACTCGCAGTTTGGCCAACATGAAACCTGGCAGGGCAGTGCGGCGTGGGAATTCATCGAAGGCTATCGTTTTGTTGCTTCGTACGGCACTGCGTTTAAAGCGCCGAACCTTGGTCAGCTTTATGGCTTCTACGGCAATAAAAATCTCGATCCTGAAGAGAGCAAACAGTGGGAAGGCGCGTTTGAAGGCCTGACGGCTGGGGTAAACTGGCGTATCTCAGGTTATCGTAATGATGTTGATAATCTTATCGACTATGACGATCAACTGATGAAGTATTACAACGTCGGGAAAGCGCGTATTAAGGGGGTTGAAGCCACGGCGACCTTTGATACGGGTCCGGTAACGCACAATATTGGGTATGACTACGTCGATGCCCGCAATGCCCGCACCGATCAGCCGCTGGCGCGTCGGGCAAAGCAGCAGGTTAAATATCAACTCGACACGCAAGTCTATGATTTTGACTGGAGCCTGACGTATCACTACCTCGGAACGCGTTATGATGCCGACTATAACGCTTACCCGACTCGCACGGTTAAAATGGGCGGGGTAAGTTTGTGGGATGCGGCGGTTTCATATCCAGTCACCTCACACCTGACAGTTCGTGGTAAAATAGCCAACCTGTTCGATAAAGATTACGAGACAGTTTATGGCTACCAAACTGCAGGACGGGAATACAACTTGTCTGGCAGCTACACCTTCTGACCCACGACCCACCGTGCTGGTGTTTGATTCCGGCGTCGGTGGGTTGTCGGTTTATGACGAGATCCGGCATCTCCTGCCGGACCTTCACTATATCTACGTGTTTGATAATGTCGCCTTTCCTTATGGCGAGAAGAGTGAAGCCTTTATCGTTGAGCGCGTGCGTGAGATCGTGACCGCAGTCCAGAAGCGTTATCCGCTGGCGCTGGCGGTCATTGCCTGTAACTCGGCCAGCACCGTTTCACTACCTGCCCTGCGTGAAAAATTTACTTTCCCGGTCGTCGGCGTGGTTCCGGCAATTAAGCCCGCCGCCCGCTTAACGGCGAACGGTATTGTGGGCTTGCTGGCGACGCGCGGTACGGTGAAGCGTCCTTATACGCATGAGCTTATCGCCCGCTTCGCCAACGAATGTAAAATCGAAATGCTGGGTTCAGCAGAGCTGGTGGAACTGGCGGAGGCCAAACTTCACGGTAATCCTGTTCCTTTAGAAGAACTGCGGCGAATTTTACGCCCGTGGCTGCGAATGCCAGAGCCGCCGGACACGGTCGTGCTGGGCTGCACGCACTTTCCATTATTACAGGAAGAGTTATCGCAGGTGCTGCCGGAAGGCACGCGTCTGATCGATTCTGGCGCGGCGATTGCCCGCCGCACGGCCTGGCTGCTGGAGCATGAAGCGCCCGATGCTAAATCAACTGACGCTAATATTGCTTTTTGTATGGCGCTGACACCCGCGGCGGAACAATTATTGCCCGTTTTACAGCGATACGGCTTTGGAACGCTCGAAAAACTGGCAGTTTAAGGGCGTTTTGCATAAAAAAGAGACGGTTGAAAAGTTTTTTGAAAAGAGGGCTTGTCAACGCCGAAGAACTCCCTATAATGCGCCTCCACTGACACGGAACAACGGCTTACAGCCCGCCGGGTCAGCGGGGTTCAACGATGAACACCGGCAGAGAAAAGCGAAAATAAACGCTTGACTCTGAATGAGGAAAACGTATTATACGGGACCTCGCGACAGAGCGCTGAAGCGCGTCGCAACTGCTCTTTAACAATTTATCAGACAATCTGTGTGGGCACTCAAAGTGACATGGATTCTTAAATGTCTTCGGACAAA
>NZ_PQGD01000014.1 GCF_002915575.1 Superficieibacter electus | reverse complement strand
AGACTCGAACTCGCGACCCCGACCTTGGCAAGGTCGTGCTCTACCAACTGAGCTATTCCCGCTTGGGTGGTGTACTTTATCAAATTTTGGAGCGGGAAACGAGACTCGAACTCGCGACCCCGACCTTGGCAAGGTCGTGCTCTACCAACTGAGCTATTCCCGCTCTGCGTAACGTTGCAATTTCTGCATCGGTACGGGAGGCGCATTATACGAGAAATCCTTTACGCTGCAAGCCCCCGAACCGCAATTTTTTATGTTTTCCGCCTGAATGCTGTTTTTATCAGCAAGACGTACAATTTAGCGCCAAATATGGCTTGCGGCAAGCGTACCGGGCGTTATACCACGCCCAACTTCTTACAACTGAATAAAATGCTCGCGGTAATACGCCAGCTCGGCGACAGATTCGCGGATATCATCCATCGCCTGATGCGTACCCTGCTTGGTAAAGCCCGGCAGAATTTCCGGTTTCCAGCGGCGTGCCAGCTCTTTCAGGGTGCTGACGTCAAGGTAGCGATAGTGGAAATACGCCTCCAGCTCCGGCATATACTTAAACAGAAAACGGCGATCCTGGCCGATGCTGTTACCGCAAATGGGTGATTTACCTGCGGGTACCCACTGCTGAAGAAACGCAATTGTCGCCAGCTCGGCAGCGCGGTCGTCAAACTGGCTGGCTTTTACCCGCTCAACCAGCCCACTACCAGTATGAGTGCGTACGTTCCAGTCATCCATTAACGCCAGCTGCGCATCGGACTGGTGCACGGCAATGGTAGGGCCTTCTGCCAGAATGTTTAAATTCGCATCGGTCACCAGGGTGGCAATCTCAATAATGCGATCGCGTTCAGGATCAAGGCCGGTCATCTCCAGATCGATCCAAATCAGGTTGTTTTCATCTGCACTCATGCTATTTTCCACCCATAATTTTATATTCGAGGCCCGTCAGCGTTATGACCGAAGACGAGTCAGCAATCCTAATCGATAGCATGTATCATAGAGGTTTTGCCCCTGACGGGCGACCAGGAGTCAGCACGATTGAGTAAAAATAAACTCTCCAAAGGTCAACAGCGCCGCGTAAAAGCGAACCATCAGCGCCGGCTTAGCACGACTTCGGAGAAGCCTGATTACGATGACAACCTGTTTGGCGAGCCGTCGGAAGGCATCGTCATCAGCCGTTTTGGCATGCACGTGGATGTCGAATCCGCCGACGGCGAAACGCACCGCTGCAATATCCGCCGCACCATTCGCTCGCTGGTCACCGGAGACCGCGTGGTCTGGCGTCCGGGAAAAGCGGCCGCGGAAGGCGTCAATGTTAAGGGCATTGTCGAAGCGGTGCATGAGCGCACCTCGGTGCTGACACGCCCGGATTTCTACGATGGCGTGAAGCCTATCGCCGCCAATATCGACCAGATAGTCATTGTCTCGGCGATCCTGCCGGAATTATCACTAAATATTATCGATCGCTATCTGGTCGCCTGCGAAACGCTGGAGGTGGAACCGATCATCGTGCTTAACAAAATTGACCTGCTGGATGATGAAAGCATGCGTTTTGTGAACGAGCAGATGGATATCTACCGCCATATTGGTTATCGCGTGCTGATGGTCTCCAGCTACACCCAGGATGGCCTGAAACCGCTGGAAGAAGCGCTGACCGATCGGATCAGCATCTTTGCCGGTCAGTCCGGGGTCGGTAAATCAAGCCTGCTGAACGCACTGCTGGGGTTGCCGGTCGAGATCCTGACCAACGACGTTTCCGATAACTCCGGGCTGGGGCAGCACACCACCACGGCGGCGCGCCTGTATCATTTCCCGCACGGCGGCGATGTCATTGATTCTCCTGGCGTACGTGAATTTGGCCTGTGGCATCTTGAGCCTGAGCAAATCACCCAGGGATTCGTTGAGTTCCACGACTATTTAGGTCTGTGCAAATACCGCGATTGTAAACATGATGCCGACCCCGGCTGCGCCATTCGCGAGGCGGTCGATCAGGGGAAAATTGCAGAGAGCCGTTTTGACAATTATCACCGTATTCTGGAAAGCATGTCGCAGGTAAAGACGCGTAAAAACTTTTCTGAAACCGATAACTGACATTTATGCTTAGCATCGCTAAAATCGTCCCCTTTTTTCATGGACCCGCTCAGCAGCGGGTACAGGAACGATAAAACAAAGGCCTGGAGGCTATCGTGTTAAACGATCTTAAACTTTCGCTGCAATACATTCTGCCGAAACTGTGGCTCACTCGCCTGGCGGGCTGGGGCGCGAGCAAACGCGCGGGCTGGCTGACGAAACTGGTCATCGATCTGTTCGTCAAATATTACAAAGTCGATATGAAAGAGGCGCAGAAGCCGGATACCGCCAGCTATCGCACCTTCAATGATTTCTTTGTGCGCCCGCTGCGCGATGAAGTGCGTCCGCTGAACACCGACCCGAACGTGCTGGTAATGCCGGCCGACGGCGTAATCAGCCAGCTTGGCCGCATTGAAAACGACAAACTCTTGCAGGCTAAAGGCCATCATTATTCTCTGGAAGCTCTGCTGGCGGGCAATTATCTGCTGGCCGACCAGTTCCGCAACGGTTCATTCGTCACCACCTATCTTTCGCCGCGCGACTATCACCGCGTGCATATGCCGTGCAACGGCATCCTGCGTGAAATGATTTACGTACCGGGCGACCTATTTTCGGTTAACCATCTGACCGCACAGAACGTTCCTAACCTGTTTGCCCGAAATGAGCGCGTCATCTGCCTTTTCGACACCGAATTTGGCCCGATGGTGCAAATTCTGGTGGGCGCGACTATTGTTGGTAGCATCGAAACCGTCTGGGCGGGCACTATCACGCCGCCGCGCGAAGGCATTATCAAACGCTGGACGTGGCCTGAAGGCGAAAGCGAAGGTTCCGTTGCCCTGTTGAAAGGTCAGGAGATGGGCCGCTTTAAACTGGGCTCGACGGTAATAAACCTGTTTGCGCCGGGCAAAGTGGA
Organism: Superficieibacter electus; assembly: GCF_002915575.1. Lineage (GTDB taxonomy): Bacteria > Pseudomonadota > Gammaproteobacteria > Enterobacterales > Enterobacteriaceae > Superficieibacter > Superficieibacter electus. Next base: position 172,972 of record NZ_PQGD01000014.1, on the reverse strand, counting down.
TCTGGTAGAGACGTTGCACAGCCTGTCAGTGACCAAAATCGGTCAGCCGCTAGCCGTTTCCACACAAGCGCTGGTGCAGCCTGAACCTGCGCCGCTGCCGGAAGATGAAGTCAACGCCGAGCTGGACGCCAGCCCGCTGGTTGACGATGAGCGAGACAATAGTTAATTCAACATAAAGGGTTTTCCGTGCGCCTGATTATCACTTTTCTGATGGCCTGGTGCCTCAGTATGGGGGCGTACGCAGCGACGGCCCCCGACGCTAAACAGATAACCCAGGAGCTGGAGCAGGCAAAAGCGGCGAAGCCCGCTCAGCCGGAAGCCGTCGAGGCGCTCCAGTCTGCACTCAACGCGCTTGAGGAGCGAAAAGGCTCCCTTGAGCGCGCGCAGCAGTATCAGCAGGTTATTGATAACTTCCCAAAACTCTCCCAGACCCTGCGCGCCCAGCTTAACAGCCTGCGTGATGAACCGCGCGACGTGCCTGCCGGAATGTCTACCGACGCCCTGAACCAGGAAATTCTTCAGGTCAGCAGTCAGTTACTGGATAAAAGCCGCGAGGCGCAACAGGAGCAGGAACGTGCGCGTGAAATCGCCGACTCCCTCAATCAGCTTCCTCAACAACAAACCGATGCACGTCGCCAGTTAAACGAGGTTGAACGCCGCGCGGGTACACCGAACAGCAACGCTACGCTCGGCCAGGCGCAAAGCCTCGCTGCCCAGGCGGAGTCCGCCCGACTCAAAGCGCTGGTTGATGAGCTGGAACTGGCCCAGCTTTCCGCCAATAACCGCCAGGAGCTGTCGCGTCTGCGCTCAGAGCTGGCGCAAAAACAGAGCCAGCAGTTAGATGCGTATTTGCAGACGTTGCGTAATCAGGTCAATAGCCAGCGCCAGCGTGAAGCGGAAAAAGCGCTGGAAAGCACGGAGTTACTGGCGGAAAACAGCACTAACCTGCCGCCAGATATCGTTAAGCAATTCGCCGTCAACCGCGAGCTGTCGCAGGCGCTGAACCAGCAGGCACAGCGCATGGATCTGGTGGCATCCCAGCAGCGGCAGGCCACCAATCAGACATTGCAGGTGCGTCAGGCCTTAAATACGCTGCGTGAACAGGCGCAGTGGCTGGGGATGTCCAATATGCTGGGCGATGCCCTTCGTGCGCAGGTTGCCCGTCTGCCGGAGATGCCGAAACCGCAGCAGCTTGATACCGAAATGGCTCAGTTGCGCGTTCACCGCATGCGCTATGAGGATCTGCTGAACAAGCAGGCCCAGCTTCGCCAGACGCATCAGGCCGACGGTCAGCCGCTAAGTGCGGAACAAAATCGCATTCTTGAGGCGCAATTGCGTACCCAGCGTGAACTGCTTTCCTCCTTGTTGCAGGGCGGCGACACGCTGATTCTGGAACTGACCAAGCTGAAGGTGACTAACAGCCAGCTTGAAGATGCGCTGAAAGAGGTCAATGAAGCCACGCATCGCTATCTGTTCTGGACCGCAGACGTTAACCCGCTGACTATCGCCTGGCCTGTTGAAGTGGTGCAGGATCTGCGCCGCCTGATTTCACTGGATACCGTCAGCCAGTTAGGTAAAGCCAGTATCATGATGCTGACCAGCAAAGAGACGCTGCTGCCGCTGTTTGGCGCGCTGATACTGGTGGGCTTCAGTATCTACTCGCGGCGGCATTTTACCCGCTTCCTTGAACGTTCTTCCTCGCGTGTTGGCAAAGTCACCCAGGATCACTTCTGGCTGACGCTGCGCACGGTGTTCTGGTCGATACTGGTAGCCTCGCCGCTGCCGGTATTGTGGGCGACGCTGGGTTACGGCCTGCGCGAAGCCTGGCCTTATCCGCTGGCGGTCGCCATTGGCAACGGCGTTACCGCCACCGTGCCGCTACTGTGGGTGGTAATGATTTGCGCGACCTTCGCCCGTCCCACCGGGCTGTTCGTTGCCCACTTTGGCTGGCCGCGTAACCGCGTGGCCCGCGCGATGCGCTATTACCTGATGAGCATTGGGCTGATTGTACCGCTGATCATGGCGCTGATCATGTTTGATAATCTCCACGACCGGGAGTTTTCCGCCTCACTGGGCCGGCTGTGTTTTATCCTGATTTGCGGCGCGCTGGCAATGGTGACGCTTAGCCTGAAACGCGCGGGTATTCCGCTGTACCTCGACAAAGAAGGTAACGGCGACAACATGGTCAACAGCATGCTGTGGAACCTGATGATGGGTGCACCGCTGATCGCCATTCTGGCAGCGGCGGTAGGTTATCTGGCCACCGCGCAGGCGCTGCTGGCACGGCTGGAAACGTCTGTCGCCATCTGGTTCCTGCTATTGGTGGTTTACCATATCATCCGTCGCTGGATGCTGATCCAGCGCCGCCGTCTGGCGTTCGACCGCGCCCGCCACCGCCGCGCCGAGATCCTCGCGCAGCGCGCGCGGGGCGAAGAAGAGACGCCGCACGCCACCAGTCTTGAAGGCGCGGTAGAAATTGACGAAAGCGAGCTGGATCTCGATGCCATCAGTACCCAGTCTCTGCGCCTGGTGCGCTCGATCCTGATGCTGATCGCACTGCTCTCGGTCATTGTCCTGTGGTCAGAAATCCATTCTGCGTTTGGCTTCCTGGAAAATATTACCCTCTGGGATGTCACCTCCACCCTGCAGGGCGTGGAGAGCATTGAGCCTATCACCCTTGGCGCGGTGCTGATTGCCATTCTGGTGTTTATCATCACCACACAACTGGTGCGCAACCTGCCCGCTCTGCTGGAACTGGCGCTGCTTCAGCATCTGGAGCTGGCACCCGGGACCGGCTATGCCATTACCACCATCACCAAATATCTGTTGATGCTGGTCGGCGGCCTGGTCGGTTTCTCGATGATCGGCATTGAGTGGTCGAAGCTGCAATGGCTGGTTGCCGCGTTAGGTCTGGGGCTGGGCTTTGGTTTACAGGAAATTTTTGCCAACTTTATTTCCGGCCTGATTATCCTGTTCGAAAAACCGATTCGCATCGGCGATACGGTGACCATCCGCGATCTGACCGGCAGCGTGACCAAAATCAATACCCGCGCCACGACCATCAGCGATTGGGACCGTAAAGAAATCATCGTGCCGAACAAAGCGTTCATCACCGAGCAGTTTATCAACTGGTCGCTGTCGGACTCCGTCACCCGCGTGGTGCTGACCATTCCGGCCCCGTCAGAGGCAAACAGCGAAGAGGTCACGCAAATCCTGCTAACCGCAGCCGAGCGCTGTTCTCTGGTGATAGACACTCCGCCGCCGGAAGTGTTCCTGGTCGACCTTCAGCAGGGTATCCAGATCTTTGAGCTGCGTATATATGCCGCCGAGATGGGTCACCGCATGCCGCTGCGTCACGAAATCCACCAGTTGATTCTGGCAGGCTTCCGCCAGCACGGGATTGATATGCCGTTCCCGCCGTTCCAGATGCGTCTTGAAACGCTATCCGGGCGGCAAACCGGGCGCACGCTGACATCGGCGGGCAAAGGGACACGTCCGGCGGGGAGTGTGTAATTAACATTTAGCTGTGCAAGCGCAGCGCCGCCAGGCATAACGTTCCACGGCGTAACGTTTTCAGAAAATGTAGGCCTGTGCAAGCGCAGCGCCGCCAGGCACAATGTCCCGCGGCGTAACGTTTTCAGAAAATGTAGGCCTGTGCAAGCGCAGCGCCGCCAGGCACAACGTTCCGCGGCGTAACGTTTTTTGCCACCTGAAGGGAGGTTTTCACGCCTCCCTTCAGGGAAAGGCAACTATCCGCGCCCGGTCACAAGCGACTTGTACGACAACGGTAGATCTCATAAATCACCATCGCCAGCAGCGAGAAGAAAATCGGTCCGCCGACCATCCATAGTGTACTGCTCCAGTCCTGAGACTCAATAACCGGATCAATGACCGTAAAAATATTGGCGAAAGAAACGATCAGCACCACGATTGCCGTTGCCAGAAGCGTGCTAAAACGACTTTTAAAAATCACAAACGGGCGGTCCAGCCCCTGACGAGCCTTGAAGAAAGGAAACGCCAGCGCGAGGAACAGATACGGCAGCGTCATGGAGACGTTCGCCATCAGCGTAAGCTTGTTATAAAACGCTGAGGCGGTGTCGCCGCCGAAAGAAACCAGCAGGATAAACAGGCTTACCAGCACGCATTGCATCCACATTGCGGTTGCAGGCATGCCATGTGGATTGAGCCGCGTCATCGGCGCGGGCCACAGCGCTTTAGGTGTGCCCTGAATAATCGCTTTCAGCGGCGAATAGCTCAGCGTGAAAAACGCGCCGGTATAGGCCAGGAACATCGACAAACCGGTAATTCTGGCAAACCAGATGCCCATCACCGCCGCGCTTTCCGGCGTTAAATGCATGGCCTGCCCCAACGTCGTCCCGAGGCTGTTCATCAGCACGTAGGTGATATTGCCGAGGTTAGTCGTTCCAGTGCTCAGCACCTGTTGCCAATTAGTGCTCACGCCCCATAAAAATATGGCCAGCGAGTAGCCAACCGAAATTACGACCGCAGCAAAAACAATGCCTCGGGCAAAGTTCTTTTCTGGCTTTTCTGTTTTATCCACCAGCCCGCCGACCGCCTCGATCCCGCCGAACGCAAAGATGGCAAAGACGACGAAAGAGAGCATGGCCAGCCCCGATTGATAGCCGGGATTTGGCGAGGCCGCAAAATTCACCTCCTGCGCAAAATGCCCGCCGTTTAAACACAGAATGGCGATGCTTGCCAGCAGCAGTACCAGGTTTAAGCACATCACGGCAATGCCGCCCACCGCAGTGATTCGCGCAATTTTATTAATGCCTTTCGATGCCACTGAGGTCACCATCAGCATCCACAGCACCGCCAGTATGCCCACCACCTGGGTGGAACTGAGGCCAGCGAAGGACCACATCTGTGTTCTGTCTGCCCCGAAGAGAAAGGTGGAAAAAGGGACCCAAATTTTGGCAGCGGTACTCACCATCCAGACAACATAGGATGAAAACCACATAAAGGTGCCGATAAACGCATAGCGTGGCCCGACGCTTTTGTTCATCCATGAATAGATGCCACCCTCTTCCTTACGATAGGCCGAGCCCATTTCCGCCATCATCAGAGCAAACGGGATGAAGAAAAACAGCGCGGAAAAGATATAGAACGGCGTGGCACTGTAGCCCATTAATAAGTAGGCTGAAGGACTATTGGCAAAGCCAAAAACGGAAGTAAATATCATCAGAATAAGCCCGATCAGGCTCATTTTTTTTATCTGTTGGGTCATAAAACCATCCATAAGGGAATGTAACGGCGGCGGATGGTAGCAGAAGACCAGATAAACATTGTGACTTAATGGGGCATGTCAGTAAAATGCCCCATGTAAACCAGGAATGGCAGTTTTAAGTACTGGAAAGGTTTATTTCCGGAGTGGATAAAAATAAATCAGGCACGGTCGACACTAAACGCCAGCACCTCAGCAAGACTTTCCGCGCCCAGCGCCAGCATGACTAAACGGTCCACGCCCAGCGCCACGCCAGAACAGTCAGGCAGGCCCGCTTTTAACGCTTCCAGCAAATTAACATCAATTGGCTGCTGCACCAGGCCGCGCGCTGCGCGTTTGCGATTGTCCTGCTCAAAACGCTGTTGCTGTTCACGCGCGTCGGTCAACTCATGGAAGCCGTTCGCCAGCTCAAGCCCTTTAAAATAGACTTCGAAGCGTTCCGCCACGCGGTGATCTTCCGTACTGATCTGCGCCAGTGAGGCCTGGCTTGCCGGGAAATGATACACAAACGCCGGGCGCTCTTTACCAATATGCGGCTCGACGCCCATTGCAAACAGCAGTTGCAACAGGGTATCGCGATCTTCTTCGGTCTCGGCAATATTGCTGAGATCGAGTTTCGCTGCCACCTGACGAAGCTGGGTTTTATCGGCAGAAAGCGGATCGATTTCCAGATGGCGCTGAAACGCCTGCTGATAGGAGAGCGTTTCCGCCGCCGGGCATTCCAGCACCTGTTGCAGTAAATCATCGACCTCATTCATCAGACGATACATGTCATAGTGCGGACGGTACCACTCCAGCATGGTGAACTCGGGGTTATGGTGGCGTCCCATCTCTTCATTCCGGAAACTACGGCAAAGCTGATAGACCGGACCGCAGCCCGCAGCAAGCAGGCGCTTCATGTGGTATTCCGGGCTGGTCATCAGATACAGATTCATCCCCTGAGAATGGCCGGGGCCGACAAAACGGGTTTCGAACGGAAACAAATGGATGTCCGTGACCGTCGCCTGGCTCATGCAGGGCGTTTCCACCTCCAGTACGCCCCGGTCGGCAAAAAAACGACGGATTTCGGTCATTATTTTCGCACGTTTCAACAGGTTAGGAATGGACGCGCTCGGCTGCCAGGTTGCCGTCTCGCTCATGGTGATGTCTCCGTTTTTTGCTAAGGGCACGAAGTCTACTCGTTCCGCCATCCGGAGACAAATTTTGTACAACACATCGTCCCGCGATCGACACGAATAGTCCATCATGGGCAATCATGAACGCTATATTCATCAGTATTAATGATAAATCATCATAAAGAACCGCAAAAAAATCGAACGCGTCAAATTTCCCTTCTTTCGCCACGGGTATACTCGTTACCTATAAAGGAGCAGTGGATACGTTTTCGCTGCCGCCTGCCGGGCGCGCAGTGAGATAACAATAATCTGGAGGAACGTCGTGCATACTTTTCAAGCCGATATTGCCATTATAGGCGCTGGCGGCGCAGGATTACGTGCTGCTATTGCCGCAGCACAGGCCAGACCTGACGCTAAAATCGCACTGATTTCAAAAGTCTATCCCATGCGTAGCCACACTGTTGCCGCTGAAGGTGGGTCGGCAGCAGTCACACAGGATCATGACAGCTTCGAGTACCATTTCCACGACACCGTTGCTGGTGGTGACTGGCTGTGTGAGCAGGATGTCGTGGACTACTTCGTGCATCACTGCCCTACTGAAATGACCCAGCTTGAGCAGTGGGGCTGCCCGTGGAGCCGTCGGCCTGACGGTAGCGTCAACGTGCGTCGTTTTGGCGGTATGAAAATTGAGCGCACCTGGTTTGCCGCCGATAAAACCGGTTTCCACATGCTGCACACCCTCTTCCAGACCTCCCTGCAATTTCCTCAGATCCAGCGCTTTGACGAGCATTTCGTCCTCGACATTCTGGTCGATGACGGACTGGCGCGTGGACTGGTGGCAATGAACATGATGGAAGGCACGCTGGTGCAAATTCGCGCCGGTGCGGTGGTCATGGCCACTGGCGGCGCGGGCCGGGTTTATCGCTATAACACCAATGGCGGCATCGTAACCGGCGACGGGATGGGTATGGTGCTGAGTCACGGCGTCCCGCTGCGGGATATGGAATTTGTTCAGTATCACCCTACCGGCCTGCCGGGCTCCGGCATTTTAATGACCGAGGGCTGCCGTGGTGAAGGCGGTATCCTGGTCAATAAAGACGGCTATCGTTATCTTCAGGATTACGGTATGGGGCCGGAAACGCCGCTGGGCGAGCCGAAAAACAAATATATGGAGCTGGGACCGCGCGATAAAGTTTCCCAGGCCTTCTGGCACGAATGGCGCAAAGGCAACACTATCGCCACGCCGCGCGGCGATGTGGTCTATCTCGACCTGCGTCATCTCGGCGAGAAGAAAATTCTCGAACGTCTGCCGTTTATCTGCGAGCTGGCAAAAGCTTATGTGGGCGTCGATCCGGTGAAAGATCCGATCCCGGTGCGCCCGACGGCCCACTACACCATGGGCGGCATTGAGACCGACCAAAACTGTGAAACGCGCATTCAGGGGCTGTTCGCCGTCGGTGAATGTTCCTCCGTAGGTCTGCACGGCGCTAACCGTCTTGGCTCTAACTCGCTGGCGGAGCTGGTGGTGTTTGGCAAACTGGCAGGCGAGCAGGCGATGGCGCGCGCAGCGTCAACCAGTGCAGATAATACCGCCGCACTTGATGCACAGGCGGCCGACGTTGAGCAGCGTCTGAAAAATCTGCTTAATCAGCAGGGTACGGAAAACTGGGCGAAAATCCGCGATGAGATGGGCATGTCGATGGAAGAGGGTTGCGGCATTTACCGTACGCCAGAGCTAATGCAGAAAACCGTCGATAAGCTCGCCGAGCTTCAGGAACGCTTCAAACAGGTGCGCATTACCGATACTTCCAGCGTCTTCAATACCGACCTGCTTTATACCATCGAGCTGGGTCATGGGCTGAACGTCGCAGAATGCATGGCGCACTCCGCCCTCGCCCGTAAGGAGTCGCGCGGCGCGCATCAGCGTCTTGATGAAGGTTGCACCGAACGTGACGACGTGAATTTCCTTAAGCATACCCTTGCCTTCCGTGATGCGGACGGCACCACTCGCCTGGAGTATAGCGACGTGAAGATCACCACTCTGCCACCGGCAAAACGTGTGTATGGCGCAGAGTCGGAAGCCGCCGAGAAGAAGGAGACGACGCATGGCTGAGATGCAAACAATGAAAGTCGAGGTGGTGCGCTACAATCCGGAAACGGATACCGCGCCTCATAGCGCATTCTACGAGGTGCCTTTCGATGAGCAGACCTCACTACTTGATGCGCTGGGCTATATTAAAGACAACCTCGCGCCGGATTTGAGCTATCGCTGGTCCTGCCGGATGGCAATCTGCGGCTCCTGCGGCATGATGGTCAATAAAGTCCCCAAACTGGCCTGTAAAACCTTTCTGCGCGACTACACCCACGGTCTGAAAGTGGAAGCGCTGGGTAACTTCCCTGTCGAACGCGATCTGGTAGTCGACATGACCCACTTTATCGAGAGTCTGGAAGCTATCAAGCCGTATATTATTGGCAATGGACGCACACCGGATCAGGGCCCCAACACCCAGACACCAGCACAGATGGCGAAGTATCACCAGTTCTCCGGCTGCATTAACTGCGGTCTGTGCTACGCGGCCTGTCCACAGTTTGGTCTGAACCCGGAATTTATCGGCCCGGCGGCTATCACCCTGGCGCACCGGTATAACGAAGATAGCCGCGACCACGGCAAAAAAGAGCGTATGGCACAGCTTAACGGTCAGAACGGCGTGTGGAGCTGCACGTTTGTCGGCTATTGCTCTGAAGTCTGCCCGAAACATGTCGATCCGGCAGCCGCCATTCAGCAGGGTAAAGTGGAAAGCTCGAAAGACTTTCTTATCGCCACCCTGAAACCACGCTAAGGAGTGCACTATGACGACTAAACGCAAACCGTACGTTCGGCCGATGCCGACGAACTGGTGGAAAAACCTGCCGTTTTATCGCTTCTATATGCTGCGTGAAGGCACGGCGATTATGGCAGTCTGGTTCAGTATTGAGCTGATTTACGGGCTTTTTGCGCTGAAACACGGGCCGGAACCCTGGGCCGGGTTTGTCAGCTTTCTGCAAAACCCGGTGATTATCATCCTCAATCTGATCGCGCTGGCGGCGGCATTGCTTCATACCAAAACCTGGTTTGAACTGGCACCTAAAGCCGCCAATATTATTGTCAAAGATGAAAAACTGGGGCCAGCACCGGTGATTTCCGGGCTGTGGGTCGTGACCGCTATCGTCACCGTCGTTATCTTAGCCGTTGCCCTGTTCTGGTAAGGAGAGCCACATGATCCATCCCAATCCAAAACGTTCTGACGAGCCGGTTTTCTGGGGACTCTTTGGCGCAGGCGGCATGTGGTGCGCTATTGTCGCCCCGGTGATCGTACTGCTGGTTGGCATTATGCTGCCTCTGGGGTTCTATCCAGGTGACGCGCTCGGCTACGATCGCGTGCTGGCCTTTGCCCACAGCCTGATCGGACGCGCCTTTATCTTTTTGATGATTTCGCTGCCGCTATGGTGTGGACTGCACCGCCTCCACCATATGATGCATGACCTGAAAATCCACGTACCTAACGGTAAATGGGTGTTTTACGGGCTGGCTGCCATCCTCACCATCGTGGCGCTGGTAGGCGTGATCTTTATCTAATCTGTACGCCCTCTCATTACACAATGCGGGGGCGATTTTTCTTTTCCGGCACAGCAATTTTTTCTACCAGGTTCTACACTTAGCTAAAAAACCTGCAAGGAAAATACCATGCGTTTGCTGCCTGTTGTCGCCACTGCCGCTGCGGCGTTTTTGCTGGTTGCCTGTAGCTCACCGACGCCCCCTGCCGGTGTCACCGTTATTAATAATTTCAATGTTCAGCGCTATCTCGGCACCTGGTATGAAATTGCCCGTTTCGATCATCGTTTTGAGCGAGGGTTAGAGCGCGTCACGGCTACCTATAGTTTGCGTGACGATGGCGGACTACGGGTAATTAACCGCGGCTATAACCCGGATCGTGGAATGTGGCAGCAGTCGATCGGGAAAGCGTATTTTACCGGCGATCCTGGCCGGGCCGCGCTGAAGGTCTCGTTCTTCGGCCCGTTCTACGGCGGGTACAATATTATCGCGCTGGATAAAGAGTACCAGCATGCGCTGGTTTGCGGGCCGGATCGCGATTATCTGTGGATACTCTCCAGAACGCCGACCATTTCTAAAGAAATGAAGCAGCAGATGCTGGATACCGCGACCCGGCAGGGTTTTGCGGTTGAGAAGCTAATCTGGGTCGATCAGCCGCATTAAGGCGTGCTGAGTTTCAGGCCAATAATCCCGGCGACAATCAATAAAAGGCTTACGATACGCGCCGGGTTTGCTGACTCACCAAACAACACAATACCGGTAATCGCCGCGCCAACTGCGCCAATTCCGGTCCAGACTGCATAAGCGGTACCGACCGGTAGTGTTTTCATTGCCCATGCCAGCAATGCAAAACTGAAAAACATAGCGACCAGCGTGATAACGCTCGGTGTCAGGCGGCTAAAACCGTGGGTATATTTCAACCCGATAGCCCAGACAACCTCAAGAAGACCAGCAATAACAAGAATTAACCAGGACATATTGGCTCCAGTACGGGGCCGTCCCCGGTGTAGAAAGCGCTTACGGGTCGTCCCGTAAGGCTGATTGAAGATGCTATTTTAACCTGGTAGTATCAAAACTCAATCAGGCGTTTAAGCGGGATATCTCTGTAGATGCCTGCGTGGCGGACAATTTCCCTCCATTCTGGAATACCATTTCGCCAACGCTTCTTATACCCATTTTATTTAACTTAAGTATTATTTGCGGCGTTATTGTCAGAAATGCGCCTGTTTCGCAGCGTAAATCCCACCTTTATCTTTTTCCGCCTTCATTATGATGACGTCATTGCCATTGCGGTACACATGTGTCTTTCCTCCTTGATTATGAAACGTCTATGTATAAAATCCTGATTATTGACCGCTGTCAGTTTAGCCGTTATGGCCTTGAGAAATGGCTTACAGAGGGACAGACCTTCAGTGCGCCAGTGATGGTCACCAGTCTAAATAGCCTTTTTTTAGCAAAAGAGCATATTGAACACTGGCAACCCAGTCTGGTTATCGCCGATTTGAGCGGTTTTCAGGATGACCCTTCCCAGGCCAATTTCATTGCTTCGCTGTTTACTGCCTGCGGTGAGCGCAGCCAGGTAATTTTGCTCCACTACCGTCCTGCGCGAAACTTTACCCATCATGATGCGGTACTGGTTACTCTCTCCAAAAAAACGCAGTTGCAGCATATTAAGAATATGATTGAGTCTGCATTAAGTTCACGCCCGTGGCTAAACTACACGCATACTATCAGCCCGTTATTAACGCGGCAGGAAGAGAAAGTATTGTCGTTGTGGCTGGAGGGCGTAAGCAATCCACTTATTGCCGGAATGCTCAGTATCAGCGGGAAAACGGTATACACCTATAAGCGCAATATCCGGCTTAAGCTGCGGATGGATAATCGATATTCCCCTTTCTTGTCGTCTGCCGAAAGGATTGTGGGGCGCACGTCATAACGGTACGGCCAGAAAGCCGTACCGTATGGCGATTCTCGCTGAATAACTTTACTGCTGAGCTTTGGTTGCTGCGCCAGAAATTGCGCTACCACCGTCAGAAATATCTTCGCCTACCCCACGGGTGGTGTTACAGGCGGTTAATACTGAAGAAAGCACCAGCACTGAAAAGATCGCAGCAATTGTTTTCTTAAACATAGTTTCTTCCTTTATTCACCAGTGTTATTTGTGTATAGCAACTTAAGCATAGACAAAATCCTGGAAAATGGCGGGCAGGAAACAATTTTTAAGAGTCTTTGAAGGAGCGAAGCGGCAGGGGAAAGAAAAGACGTGGGTAAAAATACTGACGCAACCTGACGCCGCGCCAGAAATTACGCCCACCAGCGCCGAAACGCATCCGGCACGAGCAGGCTTAATACGTGATTATTTTACGCGTGATACGTATTCGCCGGAGCGGGTATCAACTTTGATTACTTCGCCAGTCTGGACAAACAGCGGAACTTTAACCACCGCGCCGGTGGACAGTTTTGCAGGTTTACCACCGGTACCTGCGGTGTCGCCCTTCAGACCTGGATCGGTTTCGATGATTTCCAGTTCAACAAAGTTCGGCGGCGTTACGGAGATAGGCTGGCCGTTCCACAGGGTCACGATGCATTCAGCCTGGTCCAGCAGCCATTTTTCGCTGTCGCCAATCGCTTTGGCGTCAGCAGAAAGCTGTTCAAAAGTTTCGTTATTCATAAAATGCCAGAACTCACCATCGTTATACAGGTAAGTCAGGTTCATATCGATAACGTCAGCGCCTTCAGCGGAATCGGTAGATTTGAAGGTTTTCTCTACGCGAGTGCCGGTCAGCAGGCGGCGCATCTTAACGCGTGCAAACGCCTGACCTTTACCTGGTTTAACGAATTCGCTGGCTTCAACCGCATAAGGTTCGCCGTCCAACATGATTTTAAGACCAGCACGAAAATCGTTGCTATAGTAAGTCGCCATAAGGCCCTCTGAAATTGTAAATGGTAGCTAAGCCACAAAATGGCGCATATTGTAACCCTAAATACCCCGTCCAGAGAAGATTGGTTAACGCAACTTGCCGATGTTATTACCAATCCCGATGAACTCCTGCGTCTTCTGAATATAGACGCAGATGACGCCCTGCATGCAGGAATTGAAGCTAAGCGCCTGTTTGCCCTGCGCGTGCCGCGTAGTTTTGCCGCGCGGATGAAGAAAGGCGACCCACACGATCCCCTGCTGCGTCAGGTAGTTACCTCCCAGCAGGAGTTTATTGTCACCCCCGGCTTCAGCACCGATCCGCTGGATGAACAGCACAGCGTGGTGCCGGGTTTACTGCATAAATACCACAATCGTGCGCTGCTGCTGGTGAAAGGCGGTTGTGCGGTCAATTGCCGCTATTGCTTCCGTCGCCATTTCCCCTACGCGGATAACCAGGGTAACAAGCGCAACTGGCAAACTGCACTCGACTATATTGCCGCGCATCCGGAGCTGGATGAAATCATCTTCTCCGGTGGCGATCCGCTGATGGCGAAGGATCATGAGCTGGACTGGCTGCTCTCAGCGCTTGAAGCAATCCCGCATATTAAGCGCCTGCGTATTCATAGCCGTTTACCCGTCGTGATCCCTGCTCGTGTCACGGACGTCCTGGCCGCGCGCTTTGCCCGTTCATCGCTGCAAATCCTGCTGGTAAACCATATCAATCACGCCAATGAAATCGATGACGAGTTTCGTGCTGCGATGGCGGCCTTGCGTCAGGCTGGCATCACCTTACTTAACCAGAGCGTATTGTTACGTGGCGTAAACGATAATGCAGCAACGCTTGCGGCATTAAGCAATGCGCTGTTTGATGCAGGCGTGATGCCCTACTATTTGCACGTGCTGGATAAAGTGCAGGGTGCAGCCCATTTTCTGGTCAGCGATGATGAAGCACGTACCATTATGCGTGAATTGCTGACGCTGATTTCCGGATATATGGTTCCGAAACTGGCACGGGAGATTGGTGGCGAGCCGAGTAAAACGCCTATCGATCTCCATTTACGACAACAATAACTCCATCTTATTTAATTATATAATGAATATATTCAGGCTGAAGATCCGCTCAGCCTGAGCACAATTGGTCATTGTATTCTCGGCTTATTACTTTAAAATAATCCCGCACAATGCTGTCCTTAAATATACAATTTAATTATTAATAACTTTTAACTATTTTTTATACAAATGGTTAGGGAGAACCGCAATGGCGATAAATATTAAAGGAATGAACACCGGAGTCATTCGCAAGGGTGATACTTTTGTCGCGCTGGCGTTTAAAATTAAACAGCCGCGTAATAAAGAAACCATGCTTTTTTTCCCTGCACTGGTGCTCAGAGACCTGCTTATCGCGCTGGAACATCGGCTCTGGCAACACAGTCAAATGGCAGAAGACCAGCGTATGACGCTGTATAAAGCGCGTGACGCTGCAATTAAAAAAATGCATGCCAGCATTCCAACGCTCACCGTAGAAGAACTGCAACATGCGGATGCCTCGCAACGCGTCGATACACTCGTGTTGAACAACCATGAAGGTGAAAATTTACTTTTTACCCTCACTCTTCACAGCGGCGAAGTACTGGACGTCGAAATTAATGAGCTGCAAATCGCGTTAATTGTGCAGGCTATCATTCAAGCCATCAATAATGCAAAAATGCGCGAACTGTCGCTTCGCCTTTCTTCCCTGCTTGATTTCCTGCCATTATATGATGTGGATTGTCTGGATAATGGCAGTCTGGAATATGATACGTATCAGCAGCCTGAGTGGAAAGTAAGCCTCTTCAATTATTATCTGGCGATGATTTATCAATATACCGATGAACATGGTAAACAACAACAGTGCGGCACGGTGGTGAAAACGCGCACAAAATCAGAAAATAAACATGCTGAAGCCATTTCTCACCGTCTGTTAGCCTACAGCCAGCGGTTGAGTAAACTCAAAAGCAAACCCTGTCAGGTGTTCGTCAGAACGATTGCCGCGGACAATACCCATCCTCTTTCACAAGAGCAATGCATGCGCGCGCTGCATCAGCTACGCATGAGCGTTAAGCAGAAAAAAGTACCTGCCTGATGTCTTAACACGCCCCCACACAGTGGGGGCGTCGTAAAACAGTATCAGTTCGGGCACTTATAAACCTGGCCCTGCATTTCGCTGGCGGTCGGTACAAAGCTCGACAGCATACCCTGCGTTGGGCTGCTCACACCGTAAATGACGTTGCCGCCCATCTGTGCTGCTTCATTACGCAATGCATTTGCCGCACCGCGCATTGACCCACCTTCTTCGCCATGCTGACCAGACAGCCAGTTACTCTGCTTACCCGTCGCAGTGCCGACCAGCTGGCACTCTGCACCCGGTTTATCTTCAACAAAGCGAACGCTCTGCCCACCAGCGGTCAACTCATTGCTGGAGCTACAACCTGCCAGCAGTAACGCTGCACCCACGATCCCTGCTGAGATTTTTACGCGCATGTTATTCCTCGTTTTCAATTAGCGGGACAAATGTGTCCGTGTGTAAACCTTATACTAAAAAGATGACCAAAAGAAAAACCCCCGGACATTTCTGCCCGGGGGTTTATTCATTTCTGCGAGGTGCAGGGCAATTACATCATGCCGCCCATTCCACCCATGCCGCCCATGCCGCCAGCGCCACCTAAGTCAGGTGCGTCAGCTTTCGGCAGGTCGGTGACCATGCACTCAGTGGTGATCATCAGGCCCGCCACAGATGCCGCGTACTGCAGAGCAGAACGGGTGACTTTGGTCGGGTCCAGGATACCCATGTCGATCATGTTGCCGTATTCTTCGGTTGCCGCATTGTAACCGTAGTTGCCGTCACCCGCTTTCACGGTGTTAGCGACAACAGACGGCTCTTCGCCGCAGTTCAGCACGATCTGACGCAGCGGGGATTCCATTGCGCGCAGCGCAACTTTGATACCCACGTTCTGGTCTTCGTTCTGGCCACGCAGCTCGCCCAGTTTTGAGGCAACGCGGATCAGCGCTACGCCACCGCCAGCAACCACGCCTTCTTCAACCGCAGCACGGGTTGCGTGCAGGGCATCTTCAACGCGGGCTTTCTTCTCTTTCATTTCAACTTCGGTAGCCGCACCGACTTTGATAACCGCAACACCACCTGCCAGTTTCGCTACGCGCTCCTGCAGTTTTTCACGATCATAGTCAGAGGTGGCTTCTTCGATCTGCTGACGGATCTGAGTTACGCGACCCTGGATAGCAGATTCTTCACCCACGCCATCGATGATGGTGGTGGTGTCTTTATTGATCACAACACGTTTCGCCTGGCCCAGGTCTTCCAGAGTGGATTTTTCCAGCTCCATACCGATCTCTTCAGAGATAACAGTACCACCGGTCAGGGTTGCGATATCCTGCAGCATCGCTTTACGACGATCGCCGAAGCCAGGTGCTTTAACCGCAGCCACTTTCACGATGCCACGCATGGTGTTAACCACCAGCGTTGCCAGCGCTTCGCCTTCAACATCTTCAGCGATAATCAGCAGCGGTTTGCCTGCTTTTGCAACGGCTTCCAGCACCGGCAGCATTTCACGGATGTTGGAGATTTTCTTGTCAGCCAGCAGGATGAATGGGCTTTCCAGTTCTACTGCGCCCGTTTCCGGCTTGTTGATGAAGTAAGGAGACAGGTAGCCACGGTCGAACTGCATACCTTCAACCACGTCCAGCTCGTCCTGCAGACCGGTACCGTCTTCAACGGTGATCACGCCTTCTTTACCGACTTTGTCCATCGCTTCAGCGATCAGTTTACCTACAGTTTCGTCGGAGTTAGCGGAGATGGTACCCACCTGCGCAATTGCTTTAGAGTCGGAGCATGGTACAGAGAGGGTTTTCAGTTCTTCAACCGCAGCAGCGACAGCTTTGTCGATACCACGTTTCAGGTCCATCGGGTTCATGCCCGCAGCAACGGCTTTCAGACCTTCAGTGATGATGGACTGCGCCAGAACGGTTGCGGTGGTGGTACCGTCGCCTGCAGCGTCGTTCGCTTTAGAGGCAACTTCTTTCACCATCTGCGCACCCATGTTTTCGAACTTGTCTTCCAGCTCGATTTCACGCGCTACGGAAACACCATCTTTAGTGATGGTCGGTGCACCGAAAGATTTATCCAGAACTACGTTACGGCCTTTTGGACCGAGGGTAACTTTCACTGCATCTGCCAGTACGTTTACGCCGCGCAGCATTTTCACACGAGCGTCGTTACCGAATTTTACGTCTTTAGCTGCCATTTTCTCTTTCCCTTAAATTCGTAGGTTCAGTTCGTTCGCGGATTACGCTTCAACAATTGCCAGGATGTCGCTTTCGGACATGATCAACACTTCTTCATTGTCGATCTTCTCGGATTTCACGCCGTAGCCATCGTTGAAAATCACGATGTCGCCCACTTTAACGTCCAGCGGCTGCACGGTACCGTTTTCCAGAATGCGGCCTTTACCAACAGCGATGATTTCGCCACGAGTGGATTTGCCTGCTGCAGAACCGGTCAGAACAATGCCGCCAGCCGATTTGGATTCAACTTCTTTACGTTTGACGATCACACGATCATGTAGCGGACGAATACTCATTGATAGCTCTCCTTTGAGAAAGTCTTTATCAGTTATGGATGACGCCAAAGAGCCACTGGCTTCTTTGACTGGTGCCTGAGAGATGGGGGTCGATTTTTGCCCCTTCAAGGGGGAAGATGAAAAAAATTTATCTCTTTTTCCGTAACCGCTTAAAAATAAACCCACCGTGGTGCGGCTGGGGCGCTCTGGACGGAGTGTGTTACCATCAATTACGCGTAAATCGTTAATTGAGAACAGGTTGATGGCGGGATTAAAACAGGAGCTGGGACTGGCTCAGGGCGTAGGCTTACTTTCTACTTCTCTGCTGGGAACCGGTGTTTTTGCCGTTCCGGCGCTGGCAGCACTGGTTGCAGAGAATAATAGTTTATGGGCCTGGCCCGTGCTGATAGTGCTGGTCTTTCCGGTTGCAATCGTCTTCGCCATTCTGGGACGTCACTTCCCCAGCGCAGGTGGCGTGGCACATTTCGTCGGTATGGCGTTTGGTCCCAGGCTGGAACGCGTTACGGGCTGGCTGTTTTTGTCAGTCATTCCGGTCGGTCTCCCCGCTGCGTTGCATATCGCTGCCGGATTCTGGCAGGCGATGTTTGGCTGGTACGGCTGGCAATTACTGGTTGCGGAACTGATTACCCTCGCGCTCATCTGGTTCGTAGGTACGCGCGGCGCAGGCTCCAGCGCTAATTTGCAAAGCCTTGTAGCCCTGCTGATTGTCGCTCTGATAGTCGCGATCTGGTGGTCTGGCGATATAGCACCATCGCAGATCCCCTTCCCTGCCCCTCAGGATATTCAGCCGTCGGCGCTATTTGCCGCCCTGGCCGTGATGTTCTGGTGTTTTGTCGGCCTGGAAGCTTTTGCCCATCTTGCTTCAGAATTCAAACATCCGGAACGGGATTTTCCCCGTGCACTGATGATAGGACTCCTGCTGGCCGGTTCCGTTTACTGGGCCTGTACCGTACTGGTCCTGCACTTTAACGCCTACGGCGACGATCGCGCCGCTGCCGCCTCGCTGCCCGCTATCGTTGTGCAGCTTTTTGGCGTCCAGGCACAGTGGGTGGCCTGTATTATTGGTTATCTGGCCTGCTTCGCCAGCCTCAATATCTATATTCAGAGCTTCGCCAGACTGGTGTGGTCGCAGGCGCAGTATAAACCGCAGAGCCCGCTCGCACGTTTGTCCAAAAAGCAGTTGCCGATTAATGCGCTTAATGCCGTGCTGGGCTGTTGTGTCATCTGTACTATCGTGATTTACGGGCTGGCGATTAATCTCGACGCGCTTATCGTCTATGCCAACGGCATATTCATCATCATTTATTTGCTGTGTATGTTGGCAGGATGCCGGTTACTGAAAGGACGTTATCGGATGCTGGCGGTGATTGGCAGTGTGCTTTGTCTGCTGCTGCTGGCGATGGTCGGATGGAAAAGCCTTTATGCCGTCATTATGCTGGCGGCGCTGTGGCTGTTTTTACCAAAGCGGGCCATCGTGAAGTCAGCATAATCGCTGAACGGGCCTGTAAAATGCAGGCCCGCTTTTTGCGTTTACCGATCGTCTTTATGCTCAATCCGATCGCGCTCGTCGTCTTTACGCTGATATTCCCCATCAAACGTGTTTCCCGCGCCGGTTCCGGCGCTAAAACCGCCCCGGGAAAAGCGCAGGTGCGGCATCAGTTTTAACGTCAGGTGCTTTTGCACGGGCGGTAACAGCAACAGCAGCCCCAGCAGGTCGGTGAAGAAGCCCGGCAGCACCAGCAGCAGCCCGGCAATGATCAGCGAAACGCTTTTGATCATCTCGTTGGCCGGGCTTTCTCCCGCCGCCATCTTCTGCTGCATCAACAGGAAGTTTTTGAACCCCTGATTACGCACCAGCGACATGCCGATGAAAGAGGTGAAAATGACCAG
This sequence comes from Superficieibacter electus, assembly GCF_002915575.1. Classification (GTDB taxonomy): domain Bacteria; phylum Pseudomonadota; class Gammaproteobacteria; order Enterobacterales; family Enterobacteriaceae; genus Superficieibacter; species Superficieibacter electus. The sequence continues at coordinate 153,576 of NZ_PQGD01000014.1, read as the reverse complement.
CAGCAGGGTCAACAGCACGCCCAATTCATGAGCGACCTGAATGAAAATCGAAATCTCGATATAAACATAAAGAAAAACAGCAAGTAACGGTATCCAGCGCACTGGCTTCTCCTGTGGTGGGCAGCGGCCTGACGGCCCCGGCCAAATGGGTTTGCGAAACGCATTCTTATGAGATGGAGGCAAATAGCCAAAGTTCAACCGGACTGCTCAGCTATTTTCTGATGGGCTGCCATGAAGTGACACATTTCACACATCAATAATTATCTTGCGATCCCGCACTTAATAAGTGATCCAGATTACTGCAATTCGCTATCATCAGCATATGATCGTGGGCACCAGGCCGATTCAGGAGATAATCGTCGGTCAGAAAATACGCATACCCACATAAATACTGCGTGTTTGGTGTAATCATTGGCAGCTTGAAAGAGAAGGTTTACATGTTAAACAACATTCGTATCGAAGAAGACCTGTTGGGCACCAGGGAAGTACCAGCGGATGCCTACTATGGCGTTCACACTCTGAGAGCGATTGAAAACTTCTACATCAGTAACAGCAAAATCAGCGATATCCCTGAATTTGTGCGCGGTATGGTGATGGTGAAGAAGGCAGCGGCTCTGGCGAACAAAGAGCTACAGACCATCCCGAAAAATGTGGCAAATGCCATCATCGCCGCCTGTGATGAAGTTCTAAACAATGGCAAATGTATGGATCAGTTCCCGGTGGACGTCTATCAGGGCGGCGCGGGCACGTCCGTCAATATGAATACTAACGAGGTGCTGGCAAACATTGGCCTGGAGCTGATGGGCCACCAAAAAGGTGAGTACCAGTTCCTCAACCCTAACGACCACGTTAATAAATGCCAGTCCACCAACGACGCCTACCCGACCGGTTTTCGCATCGCGGTGTACGCCTCTATTGTGAAACTGATCGACGCGATTCATCAGCTTGGTGAAGGCTTTGAGAAGAAAGCGGTTGAGTTCCAGGACGTGCTGAAAATGGGCCGTACTCAGCTTCAGGACGCCGTGCCGATGACCCTCGGCCAGGAATTCCATGCCTTTAATGTGCTGCTGAACGAAGAGACGAAAAATCTGCTGCGCACCGCTGAACTGCTGCTGGAAGTAAACCTTGGTGCAACGGCAATTGGTACGCGCCTGAATACCCCGGACGGCTATCAGCCGCTGGCGGTACAAAAACTGGCTGAAGTCAGCAACCTGCCGGTGGTACCTGCCGAAGACCTGATCGAAGCCACCTCCGACTGCGGCGCTTATGTGATGGTGCACAGCTCGCTGAAACGCCTGGCCGTGAAGATGTCGAAAATCTGTAACGACCTGCGTCTGCTCTCCTCCGGTCCGCGTGCCGGGCTGAACGAAATTAACCTGCCGGAGTTGCAGGCCGGCTCGTCAATCATGCCAGCTAAGGTAAACCCGGTGGTGCCGGAAGTGGTGAACCAGGTATGCTTTAAAGTGATCGGCAACGATACCACCGTCACCATGGCCTCAGAAGCGGGCCAGCTCCAGCTGAACGTGATGGAGCCGGTGATTGGCCAGGCAATGTTTGAGTCGATTCATATCCTGACTAACGCCTGCTACAACCTGCTGGAAAAATGCATCAACGGCATTACGGCGAACAAAGCTGTCTGCGAAAGCTATGTCTACAACTCTATCGGGATTGTGACCTATCTTAACCCGTACATCGGCCACCATAACGGTGACATTGTCGGCAAGATCTGTGCTGAAACGGGCAAGAGCGTGCGCGAAGTCGTGCTGGAGCGCGGGTTGCTGACCGAAGCTGAACTGGACGATATTTTCTCGGCGCAGAACCTGATGCACCCGGCCTATAAAGCGAAACGTTATACCGATGAAAGCGAACAGTAACGGATTTGACTAAAAATGAAGGCACGTCAGCGATGACGTGCCTTTTTTGTTGCTTGCATTTACCTAATTACAACAATTTAATATCAATTCATTAAAAATAGAGAAGGCATATATGTTTGGTGCAGAACTCGTTATTGTCCTGCTGGCAATTTACCTCGGTGCGCGTCTCGGCGGCATCGGCATTGGTTTTGCTGGCGGGCTGGGCGTCCTCGTCCTGACCCTTTTTTTTCAAATCACCCCCGGCGCGATTCCGTTTGATGTCATTGAAATCATTATGGCGGTGATTGCGGCGATCGCCGCAATGCAGGTCGCCGGCGGGATGGATTTCCTGGTCAGCCTGGCAGAACGTATGCTGCGGCGGCACCCGAAATACATCACCTTTCTCGCGCCGCTGGTCACATGGTTTATGACCATTCTGGCGGGGACCGGGCATACGGCCTTCTCTACGCTGCCGGTGATCACTGAAGTGGCAAAAGAGCAGGGTATCCGCCCTTCGCGTCCGCTGTCTATCGCCGTGGTGGCTTCGCAGATCGCCATTACCGCATCGCCGATTTCGGCGGCGGTGGTTTTCTTTGCCGGTATTCTTGAGCCGCTGGGCGTCAGCTACCTGACCCTGCTGGCAATCTGTATTCCGGTGACGTTGATTGCCGTCATGCTGACCGCCATCGTCTGTAACTTCCTTGGTGCCGAGCTAAAAGACGATCCGGTGTATCAGGAGCGGCTGGCAAAAGGCGAAATCAAACTGCGCGGCAGCCAGGTATTCAAACTCAAACCGCACGCCAAACGGTCCGTAATGCTGTTTTTGATTGGTATTGTTGCAGTGATGCTGTATGCCACCGCCATCAGCCCGACGGTGGGGCTGATTGCCAACCCGATCCTGCCGCGTAACGAAGCGATCGTGGTGTTTATGTTGACCATCGCAACGCTGATTTGCCTGACCTGTAAAGTGGATACCGGCGAAATCCTCAATGCCGGGACGTTTAAATCCGGCATGAGCGCCTGTATCTGTGTGCTCGGCGTGGCCTGGCTGGGCGACACCTTTGTTAAGCATCATATTACTGATATTCAGGCGGTAGCGGGCGATCTGCTGAACAGCTATCCGTGGCTGCTGGCGGTGGTGCTGTTTTTTGCCGCCACCCTGTTGTACTCCCAGGCGGCGACCACCAAAGCCCTGATGCCTGCCGCACTGCTGCTCGGCGTCACTCCGTTGACGGCTATCGCCTCGTTTGCCGCGGTCTCCGCACTGTTTGTACTGCCGACCTACCCGACCTTGCTGGCGGCGGTAGAGATGGACGACACCGGTTCAACGCGGATTGGCAAATACGTGTTTAACCATGCATTCCTTATTCCCGGCGTGATCGCCATTTCGCTGTGCGTGATCCTCGGCTTCCTTATTGGCGGCATTGTGTTGTAAATGTTGTTAAACGCGGGCCACCGGACGGCCCGCGCAGTAAACCCTTTCGCCGCGTCGTGATATAGTGCCTCTTTTCCCTGATACGAGGTTGATGATGACCACGCCCGACGCCGTTGTCGTACTCTGTACCGCCCCGGATGAAGCCACTGCGCAGGATTTAGCGGCTAAAGCCCTCGGCGATAAACTCGCTGCCTGTGTGACAATTCTGCCCGGTGCCACGTCGCTTTATTACTGGGAAGGCAAGCTGGAGCAGGAGTACGAGGTGCAGATGGTATTAAAAACCTCCCCCGCCCATCAACAGGCGCTGCTGGATTGCCTGAAAGCACACCACCCGTATCAGACCCCCGAACTTCTGGTATTACCCGTTCTTCACGGAGACAGTGATTATCTCTCATGGCTCAACGCATCCTTACGCTGATCCTGCTGCTGTGCAGTACGTCAGCTTTTGCCGGTCTTTTTGACGCCCCGGGGCGTTCGAACTTCGTTCCGGCCGATCAGGCATTTGCCTTTGATTTTCAGCAAAATCAGCGCCATCTGACACTTAACTGGCTGGTCAAAGACGGATATTACCTTTATCGTCAGCAGATTAAGGTAACGGCCTCACAGGCCGACATCGCGCCGCTACAGCTTCCCACAGGCGAAAGCCATGAAGATGAGTTTTTTGGCAAAAGCGAGATTTATCGCCAGCAACTTTCGGTACCCGTAACCGTCCAGTCTGCCGGGAAAGGCGCAACGCTGACGGTAACCTACCAGGGCTGCGCGGCCGCCGGGTTCTGCTATCCACCGGAGACCAAAGTGGTACCGGTGAGTGAAGTGCGCCCGGTGTCCCAGGAGAGGACGCTACCCCTGGCCTCGTCACCTGACGCCAGCGCTAACCACGGGGAGAAGGCTGAGGTGAGGGCAAACCACGACGCCGGTGCCAGCATCTCCCTCTCCCCCGGGGAGAGGGCCGGGGTGAGGGCAAACCACGACACTGGTGCCCATACTGAGTTGCCCTTCACTGCCCTGTGGGCGTTATTGATCGGCATTGGTATCGCCTTCACTCCCTGCGTTCTACCGATGTACCCGCTGATCTCCGGCATTGTCCTCGGCGGCCAGCAACGGCTATCCACCTCCCGAGCGCTGCTGCTGGCCTTTATCTACGTCCAGGGCATGGCGCTCACGTATACCGCGCTCGGCCTTGTCGTCGCCGCTGCCGGTCTGCAATTTCAGGCCGCGCTCCAGCATCCGTATGTCCTGATCGGCCTGTCGATTGTGTTTACCCTGCTCGCGCTCTCTATGTTTGGCCTGTTTACCCTGCAACTGCCCTCTTCACTCCAGACGCGCCTGACGTTGATAAGTAATCGTCAACAAGGAGGCTCCCCCGGTGGTGTATTTGCGATGGGCGCGATTGCCGGTCTGATTTGCTCCCCCTGCACCACTGCGCCGCTCAGTGCCATTCTGCTCTACATCGCCCAGAGCGGGAACCTGTGGCTCGGCGGTGGCACGCTATATTTGTACGCGCTGGGGATGGGCCTGCCGCTAATTCTGGTGACCGTCTTCGGCAACCGCCTGTTGCCGAAAAGTGGCCCGTGGATGGAGCAGGTTAAAACCGCGTTTGGCTTTATTATTCTCGCGCTGCCGGTGTTCCTGCTGGAGCGGATCGTCGGCGATGTCTGGGGATTACGCCTGTGGGCGCTGCTCGGCATCGCCTTCTTTGGCTGGGCCTTTATCACCAGCCTGAAGGCGCAACGGGCGTGGATGCGTGCCGTGCAGATTGTCCTGCTGGGCGCGGCGCTAATTTGTGCCCGCCCTCTTCAGGACTGGGCCTTCGGCGCGCCTGGCGCATCAGAACAGTCGCCACTGAACTTTACCCGGATTACCAACGTGGATGAACTGGATCGGGCGCTGGGACAGGCGCAAGGTAAACCGGTGATGCTCGATCTCTACGCCGACTGGTGTGTCGCCTGTAAAGAGTTTGAAAAATATACCTTCAGCGATCCACAGGTCCGCCTGTTATTAGCAAAAAGTGTGCTATTACAAGCCAACGTCACCGCTAACAGCGCCGACGATATCGCTCTGTTAAAGCGCCTTAACGTACTGGGATTACCGACAATTTTGTTTTTTGACGCCGAAGGCACCGAGCACCCGGAAACCCGAATAACCGGTTTTATGGACGCCCCAGCCTTTCATACCCATTTGCAGAATCTGCCCCGGTAAACGACACTTCAGGGGATAAAATGGAGGAGAACATCGTGCAACGTGAAGACGTCCTGGGAGAAGCCCTTAAATTACTCGAGATAAGAGGGATAGCCAGCACCACGCTTGAGATGGTTGCCGAGCGCCTTGATTACCCGCTGGAAGACTTACAGCGTTTCTGGCCAGACCGCGAAGCGCTGCTCTATGACGTATTGCGCTATCTGAGTCAACAGGTCGATGCCTGGCGCAGACAGCTTATGCATAATGATGAGCTGACTACCGAGCAAAAACTGCTGGCACGTTACGGTGCGCTAACCGAGTGCGTGAGTAATCATCGTTATCCCGGATGCCTGTTTATCGCCGCCTGTACCTTTTATCCGGACCCGGCTCACCCCATTCATCAACTGGCAGACCAGCAAAAGCAGGCCGCGCATGATTTCAGCCACGAACTGCTCACTCAACTGGAAGTGGACGATCCGGCGATGGTAGCAAAGCAGATGGAGCTGATTCTGGAGGGTTGCCTGAGCCGTATGCTGGTCAATCGCAGCCAGACCGATGTCGATACCGCGCAGCGTCTTGCAGAAGATGTTCTGCGTTTTGCCCAGTGTCGTCAGGGTGGCGCGCTCACTTAACGGCTCTTTTGCCGCAAAGTTAAGCAAACAGACGGGATTTCGCGAAATTCCATTGACGCGAATCGGCGATTACGGTTTAATGCGCCCCGTTGCCCGGATAGCTCAGTCGGTAGAGCAGGGGATTGAAAATCCCCGTGTCCTTGGTTCGATTCCGAGTCCGGGCACCACTTATTCCAGAAAAACCAGCCTACGGGCTGGTTTTTTGCTTTTGGGGAAAAGCTATACCTTACATCATCAACCCTGGCGTAAAGGCCTGGGTTCTTCAGGTACCACATCTCATTTCCTGGCTATCAGCTCTCCCCTTTCGGCCAGGCTGTTAATATCGATAGATCATCAGCCCGATTGCCTCACGCCGTCACCCCATCGATAAGCTCACGTTAAGTTGGATGCGGTTTATAGCTTATATCTATGATATGAATTTGAACGAAAATATAAATATAATTGATTTTCTATTTACTCATCTGAAAAATTATCTCTCAGATACTCAATGCCCATAACGCCACTTTTTTAACAAGAGACGGTAAAATAAAGTCATTTTCTGATCCCGGCTACTGAATATTGCATCGTTTTACGTAGAACTGCATCGGGCGCTGGCTGATCCGGACAATTCAGAAATTCCTGTGGTACCCGCAGGTCGCCCATAATACTACGTTGCTCAATGAATACTTCTTCTGCAACGGTGCGGGCCGTTTCCGGTATAAACTCAGTTCGGTTTTTTCCTCTGCCTTTCGCAGCACAATCAATATGTTAGCTTTAAGCGAGCTTACTACAACTTGAGGATTTCGCATTTAAGCATCCTGTTATTTGCGGCTGACCTGTTGCACTCCTCCTCACCTAAATCCAACCCAGATCACAAAACAACCATAACCTCTGTAAGCGATCTTCTTTTCCAACTGTTACGCGTATACAGTTACGCGTAACAGCTAATCAAAAAGAGGTTTTTACATGAAAAATATTTTTAGCCTGGCGGGTAAACGCGCGCTAATCACCGGTTCAGCACAGGGTATTGGCTATCTGCTGGCGCTTGGTATGGCTGAGCACGGTGCAAGTCTGGTTATCAACGACATTACTCAGGAGCGTGCCGGACTGGCAGCAGAAAAACTGCGGGCACAGGGCTATGATGCCGTCGGCTACGGCTTTGACGTAACGGATGGTCAGCAGGTGGCAGCCGCGATTGCACAGATAGAACAAGAGATCGGGCCAATTGATATCCTGGTTAATAACGCCGGCATTCAACGTCGTTATCCGTTGACCGAATTTCCGGAAGCGGAATGGGATCGGGTCATTGATGTGAATCAGAAGTCGGTCTTTCTTGTATCCCAGCAGGTGGCGAAATACATGATAGCGCGCAAGGAAGGAAAAATTATTAACATCTGCTCGATGCAGAGCGAATTAGGGCGCAAAACCATTACGCCGTATGCCGCGTCTAAAGGCGCGGTCAAGATGCTGACGCGGGGCATGTGCGTAGAACTGGCGGAATATAACATTCAGGTCAACGGCATCGCGCCAGGTTATTTCGCCACAGAGATGACTGAAGCGCTGGTAAATGACGAAGTATTTTCCGCCTGGTTATATCAACGCACGCCCGCTGCGCGCTGGGGAAAACCGGAGGAATTGATTGGTGCGGCGGTTTACCTGGCAGCACCGGCATCAAATTTTGTTAATGGTCACATCCTGTTCGTCGACGGCGGAATGTTAGCTGCGGTGTAAGCCCCTTATCCAAAGGAATATATATGAACGCTCTCGCTAAATTACCAGCCCGGCGCTGGTGGTATTTAATGCCGATCATTTTTATTACCTATAGTCTGGCGTATCTCGATCGCGCAAATTACGGTTTTGCCGCAGCGGCCGGGATTGAAAACGATTTGGGGATCACCAAAGGTACCGCCTCGTTAATCGGCGCATTATTCTTCCTCGGTTATTTCTTTTTCCAGGTGCCTGGTGCGCTGTATGCCGTGAAACGCAGCGTCCGGAAAATGATATTTTGCAGTCTGATCTTGTGGGGTATTTGTGCCGCGGCAACGGGCTTTGTCAGCAATATTCCTATGCTGATGGCGATCCGTTTTATCCTCGGCGTGGTGGAGGCGGCGGTGATGCCCGCGATGCTGATTTATATCAGCAACTGGTTTACGAAAACGGAACGTTCACGCGCCAATACCTTCCTGATCCTTGGAAATCCGGTCACGGTACTGTGGATGTCAATAGTCTCCGGCTATCTCATCCAGGCATGGGGATGGCGCGAAATGTTCATTATTGAAGGCATTCCGGCGGTGCTGTGGGCGATTTGCTGGTGGGTGCTGGTGCGTGACAAGCCGTCTGAGGTGAACTGGCTGACCCGTCAGGAGAAAGAAACGCTGCAACAGGCGATGGATCGCGAGCAAACTAATATCAAACCGGTACGTAATTACGGTGAGGCCATGCGTTCACGCAATGTGGTGATGCTGTGCGCGGTTCACGCGTTATGGAGTATTGGTGTATACGGATTCATGATGTGGATGCCGTCCATCCTTAAATCAGCGGCGCAGATGGATATTGTCTCCGTCGGCTGGCTGGCGGCGGTACCGTATCTGGCGGCAATTTGCCTGATGCTTACGGTGTCCTGGCTTTCCGATAAATTCCAGAACCGTAAACTGTTTATCTGGCCTTTGCTGCTCATTGCCTCGGTGGCATTCTTTTGCTCGTGGATGCTGGGAAGCAATGCCTTCTGGCTCTCCTATGCGTTGTTGGTCATCGCTGCGGCCTGTATGTACGCCCCTTATGGACCGTTTTTTGCTTTAATACCGGAACTGCTGCCGCGTAATGTAGCAGGGGTATCCATGGGACTGATCAACAGCTTTGGAGCACTAGGCGCGTTCCTCGGCGCGTGGCTGGTAGGATATCTGAATGGTCTCACCGGCGGCCCAGGCGTGTCTTATACCTTTATGGCGATTTCGCTGCTGGCGTCAGTGGTACTGATGTACTGCGTACGGGCCAATCCTGCGCCTTCCGCCCCGACATTGCGGGCTGATAAAGCAATGAGTTAACCCGCCCGGACAAGATGCAGTCATTGGCCAGCTGTGATAAGGTTCTCTGCGAATTCATTACACCGTGTTTCGCAGAGAACGCCATGAAAAACAACCGGATGACGTTACAGGATATCGCTACGCTTGCCGGGCTCAACAAGATGACGGTCAGCCGTTACCTTCGCGATCCTAATCAGGTCTCGCAGCGAAGCCGTGAGCTGATTTCGAAGATCATGGAAGAAAACAATTATATTCCTAACCGTGCGCCGGAGATCCTGCTCAATGCGCGCAGTAAGACGATAGGCGTACTCATCCCCTCGTTTCGTAACCAGATTTTTGCTGACGTACTGGCCGGAATTGAATCCGTCACCTCTGCACATCAGTATCAGACGCTGATAGCCAATTACGAATATGATACCGGGCGCGAAGAACGCGAAGTGCTGAATCTACTTTCTTATAATATTGACGCCCTGATCCTGACCGGAAAGAAGCACACCGATCGCATGGTGCAGTATCTGCGTTCCAGCGGCATTCCCGTGGCTGAATTAATGGATATCACCGAACAATGTCTGGATATCCAGGTGGGGATTGATAATGAGAAAGCAGCCTCGGAAATGACGCAGGCATTTCTGGATGCCGGGAAGCAGTCGGTGGCGTTTTTCGGTTCAATGGACGATCCGCGCGATGTCAGCCGCTTTCACGGCGTGGAACGGACGCTGAATGAACAAGGGCTAAAACCGTATCATGTTGTTCCTAATGCCATTTCTTCCATTGCACTTGGGCGTCAGTTATTTTTACAAACCCGGCAAAACCGGCCGGACATCAATGCCATTTTCTGCACCAACGATGACCTCGCCGTTGGCGTACTGCTGGAATGCCAGGCGCAGCAGATTCGTGTGCCTGAACAGGTTGCCATCGCCGGGTTCCACGGTCTGGAAATTGGCCGTGCCCGGCTACAAAAAATGGCCAGCGTCGTCACCCCGCGTTATGAAATGGGCAGCGTGGCAACAGAAATCCTGATTAAACGCCTGGCCGGGAAAGAAACCCTCAATAACGTTAATCTGGGTTATCAGATTTATTACGGCGACACGTTGTAATGTTATCGGAGCCCGCCTTTTCCCGTGACGGGCTGCATAATGTTACCCCGGTATCACCTTCTCTTCCTTCAGCTTATCAAACAGCTGAATAAACGAATCCACTGTTGAGCGATAGCCCGTAAATCCGGCCTTGCGACTCTTGCTCATATCGGTAAACGCTTCCATTGGGCGGCCTAAATCGGCGTCGGTATGCCACCAGGATGCCAGTTTGGTGATATCCGCCTCACGCAACTGATAACGCTCCGCCACTTCACGCCATGCGTCCGCAGCCTCCTGCATCCGCCCTTCCAGCGGCATTATTTGCGCCGGATAGTCTGCCGACCCGATGCCGAAGTACGCGGCCAGCCGCGGCCATAACCAGTTCCAGCGGAACACGTCGCCGTTCACCGCGTTGAAATCCTGATTAGCCGCGTTATCGGACGTTGCCGCCCAAAGCAGTTGCTCTGCCAGCAATCCTGCATCCGTCATATCCACCAGCCCGTTCCACTGCTCCGGGGAGCCGGGAAAAATAAAGGGCCAGCCTTTTTCCCGGCACAGCGTGGCATAGACAGCCAGCGTCTGCCCCATGTTCATCGCGTTACCGATGGCGTAACCAATGATGGTATGCGGACGATGCACGCTCCACCGGTAGCCGTACTTCTCCGCCCCGGCAAAAACTTCATCTTCCTGCGCATAATAGAAATTATCGACGGGTTGCCGGCCCTGCTCTTCACGAAAAGGGGTTACCGGCACGGCACCTTTGCCGTAAGCCTCAAAGGGACCAAGATAGTGTTTCAGTCCGGTGACCAGGGCCACATGCGCGCCGTTCAGCCGCTCGCCCAGCGCGTCAACGACGTTACGCACCATCGCGCCATTAACGCGGATGTTCTCTTTTTCATTCTCCTGGCGTGACCAGACGCTGAAAAACAGCGCATCGGGTTTTTCTTTTGACAGCGCCTCGCGAACCTCGCCGGCGTCAGTAAGATCGGCGGTCAGGCTGCGGCACCCTTGTGGAACCGCGCCGCGTCCGCGAGATAACCCCGTCACCTGCCAGCCTTCACGCTGTAATGTTTCCGCGAGCGCTCGCCCGATAACCCCGCTGATGCCGACGATCAGTGCCTGCTTTTGCATATTGCGTCTCCTTTAATTGCGATATGTCTCAGAGTAGTGGAGAATTTAATTCTTATCTCAGCGATAAATTCACGACATTTTCAACCTGAGTTCATTAATCATGCGTGATCAGCGGCTTAAAGATATTGTTCCTTTTGTGGTAAGCGTGGAGAGCGGCAGCTTCACCGCGGCGGCTGAGCGGCTCTATCTCACCAGTTCTGCCGTCAGTAAAAGTATTGCGCGTCTGGAGGAAAGGCTGGGGGCGCGCCTGCTGGAGCGCACCACGCGGACGCTACAACTTACCGATGCGGGTAATGCTTATTATCAGACCTGCCTGCGTATCATGCAGGAACTGGCAGAAGCAGAAGCCATACTGACGGCACAACGCACCATTCCATCGGGACGGCTACGGCTGGCCGTTCCGAATACCTACGGGCGGCTGGGCGTTATGCCGTTACTTATTCCTTTTTGTCAGCAACATCCTGAGATTGAACTCAGCGTGACGTTTTCCGATCGCTTTATTGATCTGTTTGATGAAGGAATTGATGTGGCGGTAAGGATCGGCGGCCCGACGGATCTGCCCGCTTCGCTTGGCAGTCGCCAGATGGGCCGCGAGCGGATGGTGTTTTGTGCGACGCCGGACTATCTCGATCGCGCGGGTCGGCCCACCAGTGAAAATGAATTATTACAACACCGGGCGATTCTCTACGAGCGCACTGATGGCAGTACCAAGCCCTGGTTATTTACCACGGCGGATGGTCACCCTCACTGGCGCAGCGTTCCGTATTGCATGGCGCTTGGCGACGTTGATGCGCAGGTGCAGGCGCTGTGCGGCGGCCTCGGCGTCGCACAAATGCCCTCATGGCTGATACGTGAACCGCTCTCCCGCGAAGCACTGGAAATTATTCTGCCGGAGCAACAACCGGAAGGACTCATGCTGTCGCTGGTCTGGCCGCGGCGCAAACAATTACTGCCTAAAGTTGATTCTCTGCTGGCGGCGCTGGGAGAATTAACGATTCGCTAGCGTACTGCATGGTCAGATCTTATTTTGACGAACATAAAAATTTCACCTGCATGCTCATGAAATAATAAGTTCGCTATCTTTATTTAATTGTTACAGTTTTATTTCAACTGGGATCATAATCACAGCCTGCTCTGAGCAAAAAGCTAAACTATACAAGCGTATAAAATGACAAAATGCTAAGGGTTATTATGAAAAAAATCTTATTACCACTGGGGCTTTTATTATTATCTTTTAACGTTTTCGCCTTATCCGCACCGGGTGATGATGTCACTACCAAACCTGATCTCTATTATCTGAAAAATGACCAGGCAATTAATAGCCTGGCACTGTTACCGCCTCCGCCGGAAGCGGGCAGTATTCAATTTCTGAACGATCAGGCGATGTACGAAAAAGGCCGCCTGCTGCGCAACACCGAGCGTGGTAAACAGGCGGCGGCAGATGCTGACCTGGCCGCGGGCGGCGTTGCCAATGCGTTTTCAGAAGCGTTCGGTCATCCGATTACGCAAAAGGAATCCCCGGAGATCTATAAGCTTTTAACCAATATGATTGAAGATGCGGGCGATCTGGCGACCCGCGGCGCGAAAGAAAAATATATGCGTATCAGGCCGTTCGCTTTTTATGGCGTGCCGACGTGTAATACTAAAGATCAGGAAAAATTATCCACTAACGGCTCTTATCCTTCCGGTCATACGTCCATCGGCTGGGCCACCGCGCTGGTGCTAACGGAAATTAACCCGACCGATCAGGACAAGATCTTAAAACGCGGTTATGAACTGGGCCAGAGCCGGGTGATCTGCGGTTATCACTGGCAGAGCGATGTGGATGCGGCACGTATTGTCGGCTCGGCGATTGTGGCAACGCTGCACTCCAATCCGCAGTTCCAGCAGCAGCTTGAGAAGGCAAAACAAGAGTTTTCAGCTTTCGATAAACAATAAGCATGAAGCAAAAACCGGGCTACGGGGTCCGGTTTTTGCCCCTTTTTGCCGGATGGCGGCTTCGCCTTACCCGACCGACAACATAGCTGATTATCAAGCAGTTATAACCATGCACAGCATCCTGCTTTTCCACGGATAGGCTTGTTTTATAAGCGTTTCTCGTTTTTCGCCAATACCCACTCTACAAGCTGGTGAATATTTGCGCTATGCGATCCTTTAAAAAGGACGGTATCACCTTGCTGTAGCAGGGCACATAATTCGTTTTTTATCTCATCGACGGTGGTGAAAAAGCGCCCTTTTTTACTGTCTTCCAGCGCCTGCCAGCACACGGCGTACTGCGATCCGACCAGATAAACACGGTCGATCATGCTGTGATTGAGGGTGGCTGCCAGCGCGGTATGATAACTCATGGCATCCGTACCCAGATCCGCCATCTCGCCCAGGACGGCTACTCTGCGCCCCATTACGGGCTTTTCACTCAGGTTGGTCAGCGCGGCGTGCATGGAGCCGGGGTTAGCATTATAGGCATCGTCAATCAGTGTGAAGGCACAGCCGTCTATGCCGGCTGCCACTTCCCGCCCTCGTCCGGCCAGCGGCATAAAAGCCGCTACTTTTTCAATGGCAGGTGCCAGCGGATAGCTCAGGGCATGGACGGCGGCCAGTACGGCAAGGCTATTGACCGCCATATGCTCACCGCTGGCGGATAACGAATATGCCACAGGCTGACCGTTTATCGTCGCGGTAACCTTATTTCCACGGGCGTCATAGTCAAGTAAACGGCTGTCAGATTCAGGATGACGTCCGTAGGTCAGGATCTGCAACTTAGCGCGCAGCGCTTCGTCGCGGACCGTTTCCCACTCCGCCATATCACGGTTCAGAATAGCAATATTACCGGCCGCCATTCCCCAAAAGATAGCGCTTTTGGTCATCGCGATATCATGCAGGGTATGCTTTTCGCCCAGATGTGCTGGCTGAATATTGGTGAAGATCGCCACGTCAGGCCGCGCCATGCGTGAGCTGACACCCATGCGTCCAATCGCCATCTCAATGACAACGTTCGGCGTATCCCACGCAACAGAGGCCAGGTTCCATGCCACGCCGCGCGGGAGGTTAGCCGTCATTCGGCTCTGGCCTACCGGTCCCCATGCCGACAGGGCGGCAGCCAGCATTGATACGGTCGTGGTTTTCCCTGCGCTACCAGTCACACCAGTCACTTTGCCGCGCATTTTATTACGTGCGTAGCGGCCCATCGCCAGCAGGGCTTCCGTCCCATCAGTAACCTGAAGGATTGGCATATTCTCCATGTTAATGCTCTGCGGATCGGTGGTAATAATGCAGGACGGTGGGATGGCCATTCTGGCGACCACGCTTGCCAGCATGCCGCAGTTGTCCGTGGCGGAACGTACGAGGGCCATATTACCGGACTGAATGGCGGGGGCAAAAATAGACACGCCCGTTGCCGCCCAGCCCTCCGGCGGATGGCGAAACCAGCTTCCCGACGTGGCCAGTTCGACATCAGTAGCGGTCCAGAAAGCAGAAGTCGCCACTTTCATATCCGAAATATCATGCTCGCCCACGCCCGCTCCTTTTCATTGTCCTTCCGCCATATATTAATATTATGAATAACACACGACAGAATAACCGCTTCTCTCTGCGCTGGCGATAGCCTCACAGCAGCGGATATTGCCAGGCGTCATATTTCAATATATCAATGTGTGTTATAACTTTCGGCAAATCCGACGATCACGCAAGGAATGCCTGGAGTTGAAATGTCATTGAGTCATTTACTGGCACGCACCCGCTCAGCCGCAGAAACGCTAAACATTACGCCACTACCTGCCGCCTATCCTGCACAGGTTATTTTTTTCAGTATCAGCGATGGTAAAACGCGTGCACATACCCATATTGCGCGGGGCGAGAACTTTGATCAGGCGTGGCAACGCGGCGCGCAGGCGCTTCAGCTCTGGCAAAAACGGCAGTCAAATGACCCCGTCTGGCTGCGCGTGGATCGCGTGCATAGCGTTGAGGCACTGTGCCTGGCGGCGCTGCAAAATAAACTCAGCAAAACCAAACGTAACTATTTTCGCTTTGGGCTGAGTTTTGATCCTGACTTCACCCATGCCATTCTGGAGCAGGAAATTGCCGCCGGGGCGCTGATGTATCAGGGAACGGAGGGCGTGGCGACGCTCAACGCTGTCAATCTGGCGTCCTTCTCACGCCGCCGTTTTAATCACGAACTGAACTGGCCGCAGGACGCTGAGCAGTTGCTGTGGCGCTTTACTACCAGGGCGGTGTTTACCGATGAGAACGAAACTTACCTCATTGAATCATCTGGTAAAAACGCTGGCTATCGCCAGCTTGCGGACTGGCAGGACAGCGCGCTGGAAAAGATGATCCACAGCAGCACCGACTATCTGGCGCGTCAGGTGAAAAAATCGGGGCGTTACGATTACGGCTGGTTCCCCTGCTTTGACCGCCCGATTCCCACCTATAACACCCTGCGCCATGCCAGTTCCACCTACGCATTGCTTGAAGGATGGGAGGAAACCCGCAATCCCGCGCATCTTGCCGCCATCACGCGAGCGCTGGACGATCTCTCCACCCAGTTAATTAAAACGTACTCCTTGCCGGACGGCAGCGACGCCGATTTTCTGCTGGATACCGGCGATGAAATCAAGCTGGGTGGCAATGCGGTCACCATTCTGGCGATGAGCAAATATACTGAGCTCACTGGCGACACACGTTTTCTGACGCAGATGCACCGGCTGGCGAATGGCATTCATTTTATGCAAAACCCGACCACCGGTGGTTTTGTCCACGTTTTGCATGCCGCCGACCTGTCAGTTAAAGCCGAACAGCGGATTATTTATTATGACGGTGAAGCGGCTTTTGCCTTAATGCGCTTGTACGGATTAACCCAGGAGCCTCGCTGGCTGGCAATGGTGGAACGCGCGGTGGATTATTTTATTGCGCAGAAACACTGGCAGGCGCACGATCACTGGCTGAGCTACTGTATTAACGAGCTAACCCTTTATCGACCGCTGGCGCGTTATTACCAGTTCGGTCTGGATAACGTGCGCGATCATCTGGATTTTGTTCGCCAGCGTATTACCACCTATCCCACGCTGCTGGAATTAATGATGGCAGCCTCGAGGATGATCACCCGCCTGGCGGATTCAGAACATAAGCATTTACTCAAAGGCTTTCCACTTACGGCGTTTTATGAAGCGCTGGAAATACGTGCGCGCTATCTGGCAAACGGCTTTTTCTGGCCAGAACTGGCGATGTTTTTTAAAAACCCGCCGCGCATTGTCGGCAGTTTTTTTATTCGTCACCATAGTTATCGCGTCAGAATAGACGATGTCGAACATTATCTTTCTGGCTACGTGGCCTATCTCAAATATTGCCGCAATGGTTCGCCGGCATTGAACGAAGCGGCAGAGCCAGACTATACTCGCTGACTCGCCTGCCCAGAAAAAGATCGATGAACCGATGCCGCGTTGGTATTCAGCCTGCCCCTTTCCGGCAACGATGGTTATCGTTCTGGGTCCTGGCGCTGCTTGCGATTTCGTGTGGCCTGGGCGCGGGATGGGATTTTAACGCGATTACGCTTCGTACCCGCGATCTTTACGGCCCGGCGTCTCCGGCAGCGACGCAACGCATTAATGAATGGGCCGCGCTGTTAAAAAACCCGCCGCCGGCCAGCGTGCAGCAAAAATTAACGCTGGTGAATCAGTTCTTTAATACGCGAATGAATTTTCGTGATGACAGTGTGGTCTGGCAGCAACAGGATTATTGGGCCACGCCAATTGAGTTTTTACGCAAAGGCGCAGGAGATTGCGAGGATTACGCGATCGCGAAGTATTTCACCTTACGTGAAATGGGCGTTCCTGCTAACCAGCTACGTATTACTTATGTTAAAGCGTTAACGCTGAATCAGGCACATATGGTCGTTACCTGGTATTCCACGCCGGATGCGATACCGCTTGTGCTTGATAACCTGAAAACGGCTATTTTACCCGCCACCCAGCGGACCGATCTGCTTCCCGTTTATGCTTTCAACGGTGAGGGATTATGGCTCCCGCAGGCTGGCGGAAATAAACGTGTAGGTGACAGCAAACGTCTTTCCCGCTGGCAGGATCTTCTCACCCGAATGCGTGCAGAAGGATTTGAACTTAATGAATAGGAAGTAGCCATGTCCCTTTATAAACAGCTACTGATTGGCATATGTCTGTTTACGTTTATTCTTTTCTGCGGCAATTTTGTGGTGACGCTGGAAAGCTCGCGCGATCAATATCGTAACCAGCTCAGCGCACACGCGCAGGACGCCGCCACCGCGCTGGGGTTGTCATTAACCACGCATATCGACGATCCGACCATGACCGAACTGATGGTCAACTCCATTTTTGACAGCGGCTACTTCTACAGTATCCGGGTCATGGACATTAAAACCGGCAAAGCGATTATCGAGCGCAGCGATACTCCGCAGAGCGCCAGCGTACCACACTGGTTTGTGAAGCTGGTGGCCCTGAATCCGGGAATGGGCGACGCCATTGTGATGCGCGGCTGGACCCAGGCGGCACGCGTCGAAGTGGTCAGCCACCCGATGTTTGCCCTGGCACGCCTGTGGGACAGCACTATCGCCAGCTTTTTGTGGCTGGTGGGCTGTAGCATGCTGTGCGTACTGGTGATGATCCTGCTGCTGCGTCGCCGTCTGCGACCGCTGAACTATATCGTCGAACAGGCGCTGGCCATTAGCCATCGACAGTTCCTCAACCTGTCGGCACTGCCCAAAACACCGGAACTACGCCGGGTAGTCGATGCCATGAACATGATGGTCACTCAGCTTCAGGCGCTTTTCCGCGAGCAGGCGCAGCGCACCGAGACGTTGCGCCAGGAGGCGTATCACGATCCGCTCACTGGCGTCAGCAATCGTCGGGCTTTCGACATTCATTTACAGTCACGATTAAGCGACGAAGAGCAACCCTCCGGCCATCTGATCCTGCTACGTGTTCAGGATCTGACGGGGCTCAACCAGCGGATGGGCGGTGCACGAACCGATGAGCTATTGCAGGCGATTGCCCACCTTCTGATGGAGACACAGCAGCGTTTCTTTCACGCTGACAGTCTGCTGGCTCGCGTGCGCGGCGGTGAATTTGCCCTCATCACGCCAGAGATTTTGCCGCAGGAGATGGATACGCTGGTCACCATGCTCAGTACCCAGCTTAAAGCGCTACATGAAACGGGGTTAAGCGACGTAACGCCGGTGGCTCATTTTG
Organism: Superficieibacter electus; assembly: GCF_002915575.1. Classification (GTDB taxonomy): domain Bacteria; phylum Pseudomonadota; class Gammaproteobacteria; order Enterobacterales; family Enterobacteriaceae; genus Superficieibacter; species Superficieibacter electus. The sequence goes on along the minus strand of NZ_PQGD01000014.1, from coordinate 135,052 downwards.
TCCAGGTCCCTTTTCACTATGGTGATACTCCTCAGACTGTACTTTCGCAGGCCGATCACACGCTGGCAATGGCAGAGACTGAGATGCGCTATTTCGCCATACACTCAGGCGATCCGCAGACCCAAACCACTGCAGAGCCAGAGGATGACCATCATGTCTGGCACACGCGGCTGACGTCGGTGCTACAAAACGAGTCATTCGAACTTTTTTCACAGCCGGTTTATGAGTGTAATCATCAGCATATTGTTATTCACCACAAGATCCTTGCCCGTATCAAGATGCCGGACGGTGAGATGATCGCCGCGGGCCGATTTATGCCCTGGGTCCACCGCCTGGCGCTGGGTCGTCGAATGGATTTGGTTATGCTGAGGCAGACATTGCGTGAAATGCAGAACAGCGATCACCGCCTGGCCCTGAGCATCAGCGGCGAAAGCGTGGCTGATGAAGCCAGCCTGAATGCCTTCCTGCAACCACTCAGGCAAGCGCCGCAGCTCGCCGCTCGTCTCACACTTGAACTGGACGAGAATGAACTGCCCGATCCGGAGCGCGTCAGTATGTTGATGAAAAAGCTGCGGGAGACCGGTTGCCGGCTTGGGCTTCAGCACTTTGGCGGACGTTTTCATCTTATCGGTAACCTGCCACAGTGGGGGCTGGCGTGGATCAAAGTGGATGGTAGCTATATCCATCATATTGATACCGAAGCGGATAAAAAGCTCTTTATTGAAGCTATCTACTGGGCGACCCGCCAGATTAACCTGCCGCTGATTGCCGAGCGCGTTGAAACAGAGGGCGAGCTTGCGGTGCTGGAGAAAATCGGTCTTTACGGTGCTATGGGCCGTTATTTTGCTGATGCCAGCACCTTAACTCGCTAATGAAGGAGATGAACCATGCACTATATCGAGCGTGATACTACAGGTCGTATCATCCGGGTTGAGGACGAACCGTTTACCGGAGCAACAGAACAAAGTGCCGATCTCACACCCGATATCGGTCAGTGGTATAAGAAGCAGGAAGCCAGGGCCGCGACATTGCTTCAGTTGCGGCAAAGCGATCTGGAAATGGTCCGTGTCCTTGAAGACCTGATTGAAGTCCTGATGAGTAAAGGCGTTATCAGCATTACCGACCTGCCTCCAGCTGCCCAGACAAAACTGATCAACCGCGCACAAGCCCGTCGGACATTAAGCGGGCTGGAAGGGCTTATTGCCGATGAAGACGAGAATTTAATTTAGTCATACTACATAATCATTAGGTCCGGCAGGTTAAAAAAGATGATGCCATCACGAGAAATTTCTTAGCCTGCTATTCAAAATCAACAATTAATTAACACCATCTCATCTTATTTACCCCGCCGCATTAACGACTTAAGCAAAACTTTACTTACATCAAAAAAAAACCGTTATCGAAGTGTTATTTTATTAAGACAACATAAGATTTTAGCAATGCTTAATTAGCGCCCTTTTGGTATTGTATGCTCAAAAACCGAACGGAATGGTTGATGAACGGCGGGTCACAGAGGAAAACGAGATGAGCAGCGTGGCGGGGATTATCAAATCCATCATCGGACAGGTATTCGCAGTCGCTCCTGACGGGAGCAGGCGTTTACTGGTCGAAGGCGATCGTCTTTTTGACGGAGAACAGGTGCAGACTGGCGTATCGGGTGCCGTCAGCATTGCTCTGACCGGGGGAAAAACCCTCGATCTCGGCCGCGAAACGATCTGGGATGGTAAAGCCGTTTCCACTCACTCCCTCACCGATCAGCAAACCGACATTGCCGCTCTCCAGCAGGCCATTGCCGATGGCCAGGACCCGACACAAACACTCGAAGCGCCAGCCGCTGGCCCACAAACCAATACCGATGGTCCTGTAACCGGCGGAAGCGGTGGCGGTTCGCATACGCATGTCGTACTCGATCTTACTGCCGAGATCCTCGATCCCACCGCTGGTTATCCCACCGTTGGCCTTGATTTCCCGGATGGTATGCCACCCGAAGAGATAACGCGCCTGGCTGAGGACGACAGTGATGCGGATGCGGATGCGGATGCCGACGCAGATTCCGACGCTGACGCTGACGCCGATGCGGATTCTGACGCCGATGCCGATGCCGATGCCGATGCCGATGCCGATGCCGATGCCGATGCCGACGCAGATTCTGACGCCGATGCAGATGCAGATGCAGATGCAGATGCAGATTCCGACGCGGATGCTGACGCCGATGCCGATGCCGATTCCGATGCGGACTCCGACTCCGACTCCCACACCGATCTCAACGTCAAAGTTGATGTCAACCAGACAACGGTGCAAACGGGGAGCGAAGTTATCCATGTTAATGGCGGCAGCAACGATCCCAACGGTTTTGATATTCAGGATGGCAAGATTATTGCCATCGGTTCAAACGTTCGCGTGTGGCTGACTCCAACCAGTCCGGATGGCAAGATCGCAGGTGATAGCGTGCCTGCGCACGATAACGCAGCACAGATTAAATATTACGATCAGTCCAGCAATGCCAATACGGATAATTCGGGCAAAGGCTATAGCGATATTTTTGTTGTCAGTGGTCATACCGGCGGCTATTACCAGCAGGGTGACTGGCAGCCGAGCCAGGCACAATTCAGGGATCTGAAAGGGATCACCGGTAACGGCGGCGTGCCGCAGGGCGATGCGGGCAAAGACTACATTTTTGTGTCGGGCAATAGTGAAAACTATAACGTTAGCTATAGCTCAAATAATAATGCCAGCACGCAGAATAATACCTACGACGGTTTTAAAGTTACCGATAAAACCACCGGTAAAGGGTTATATGAAAACGCCAACCATATTGAAGGCGTTATTTTCGGCAACGGCACGACAGCCACATCGGGCAGTACCATCACGACGGTGACCACCACCACGGTTCAGCATATTACTGTGGATATTCATCTGGCGCTGACCAGTGATGTAACAGATGCGCATCTGACGCAAATTACGCTGACAGGCATCCCGGAAGGGGCCACTTTTACCGGTAATCATGGCGCAGTGAGCTGGGATAACGGTGTGTATACCCTGACGCTTAACGGTTCAACATTTGATGGTCAGTTAACGGTGGATCTGCCGGAAGGTCAAAGCAAATTGGGAGATATCACTCTCGGTGTTGGCTCTACCGTCGCCGATCAACATCAAACCGAATTTACGATCAATGGTGAAAACGGAACGCATTTTGAGCATAGCGACGCCGTGATGACGGCGGATGAACATCATAGTGAAGCGGCCTTCCATACGTTAATGATGTCGCATGAGGACAATGCAGATACATCGCACGATCGCGCTGATGTCAGTGAGCAAACGAACGATCATAGTCCCCTGGCGCAAGAGCAGAATGTCGATCACGAAGTAGCGCAGAGTGAGGCGGTAACGCCTGATGACACTCATCAGACTGCAAGCCTGATTGATGATAGTGAACTGCATCTGATTCAGGATACGCAGCCGACAAGCAGTAGCTCAGCGATCGATCATCCGGCTGCCACGGTCTCACCAGAGGACACTTCGCTCAGTAATCTGCTGGAGGATAGCCACAATGAGCAGAGCAATACGCAGGAGCAGGCTCAAATGTCGGCGGAAGACCACGATCATGGTATGACATCGATCCTGACCACAGACGATCCGATCAAGCTTAGTGATGTTGTCAGCGACGCGGATGACGGTAAAGATCTTACCCACCTGATCCCGACGATCGAGCCGGGACCAGTCGCGGATCACACCCCTGGCGTGGAAGCTGGCGCGCCTGCACTGGCGGATACATCAATGACCGACAGCTATCATGCGGTCGATGAATCGCTGGTCGAAAATCTGATGGCCAAACCGGAAGAATTACACAGTTAATCGCATCCGCCGTTATCCTGCTCGCCCGGGGAGGATAACGGCATTCATGTTAGATCCAGGGCATGAACCGCCCCGTTTTATGCAAACGGGGAATGAAAAGTTAATTATCTGAAGACATCCTCTCTGATGGGCGCAGGCTAACAGCAGAGACGTGATCGTAAGAAAAGGACGACCTATGAAACATCGCAGCCAATTATTATCAGGGATCTCTCTGTCGCTGCTGACGCTGGGCGCGGCACAGGCCACCACGCTCGAAAAAGCCATCAAAGATACTCTGACCTGGCATCCGGAAGTCAGTTCATCGTCTAACAGCCGGTACTCAGCAGATCAGGATCTGCGTTCGGCGCAGGGCGGTTATCTTCCGTCGCTGGATCTTCAGGCGGGAACCGGCTGGGAGCAAACGGATAACGCCACCACGCGTGCGGAAGGCGATCATCTGCGCGATCTGCATCGCAGCGAATCCAGCATTAATTTAACCCAGAATCTGTTTAATGGTTTTGCGACCACCAGCGAGGTTGCGCGCCAGAAGGCGACAGTGAATTCACGTGCCTGGACGGTGTTAAACACCAGTGAAAATACCGCCCTGTCAGCCGTTCAGACCTATATTGGCGTACTGATGCGGCAAAAAATGGTGTCACTGGCAGAAGAGAACCTGAAAAATCACGAACGCGTGTTCGATCAAATTCGGCTGCGTACCGAGCAGGGTGTAGGTCGGCAGGCAGACTATGAGCAGGCCGAAGCGCGTCTGGCGCAGGCTCGCAACAATTTGCTGACCGAGCAAACCAATCTGGAAGATGCAAAAGCAAATTACCAGAGCGTTACCGGAAGCGAACCGGTGGATCTGACGATGCCGGTGAAGTTCCCGGTCCCTGCCTCACTTGAGGAGGCCAAACGTGATATGCTGGAAAACAGCCCATTGTTAAAACAGGCCGCGGCAGATGTTGAGGCAACACATCAGCAGTATGAAGCGCAAAAGTCACGGTTTTACCCCAACGTGAATATGGAAGTGGGCAGGACAATGGATAACAACATTGACGGTACACGTGGCCATAGCCAGGAGTGGCAGGCTATGGTGCGGATGCGCTACAACCTGTATAACGGCGGCAGCGATAAGGCTACCCTCACCTCCTACGCCTACAAAATGAAAGAGGCGGAGGATGTTCGCAATAACGCCCTGCGCCAGCTGAATGAAGAGCTGCGCCTGTCGTGGAACGCCCTGCAAAACGCGGAAAAACAGGTGCCAATTGCCAAAGAGTATGCGGATCGCAGTATGACCGTGCGTACTGCTTATCAGGAGCAGTTCAGCCTTGGCGATCGTACCCTGCTGGATATGCTGGACAGTGAGAATGAAGTGTTTACCGCCCAGCGGCGCTACGTCGAGTTGCAGTTTACCGAGATGTTTAATACCTATCGTATTAGCGCGCGGACCGGCTTATTGCTGAAAACATTAAACATCCAGCCACCATCAGCTGCGCAACCTCTGGATGATATGCAGACATCAAAAAACGAGTTACCGGAACTTAAATAAATTTTATATTAATAAGATCTGATGGGTTATTTCACGTACTGGCTGCGGAAATAACCCGTTTTTACGTATGCCTGCGTTGGGTTCGCCAACGGCAATGAAGGTCAGGTTATGGTTGCTTACACCGATATCCCGCAGAGCTCAGACGCTCCTGTCGATAATGTTATAAAAAATGACCCACGACAGCATCATGACGATCCGCTGTTAGATTGCTTGCTGATAATGTGCAAGCTGCACGGCGTTATGACGACGCGAACGATACTCACTGCCGGGCTGCCGCTGTCAGCACATACCCTGACACTGAGCACCTTTCCCCGCGCCGCACAACGTGCCGGACTAAAAGCCAGAGCTATCCAGCAACCGCTAAAGAATATCACCTCCTTTGCCTTACCGGCGATTGTACTGCTCAACCAGGACCGCGCTGCTGTGCTGCTTGGCTGGGACGACCAGGGCCAGGCGCGTCTGCTGCCGAGTGAAACGGAAGGCGGTGAAATCCGCGTGTCGCGCGAAACGCTGGAAGAGAACTATGCTGGTATGGCGATTTTTATCCAGCCGGAGCATGAGTACGACACCCAGCCGACCGCCACGATCCCACGGACTAAAAACTGGTTCCGCGATACGCTAAAACTCTCGCGTTTTCTGTATGTGGACGCCGTGGTCGCCAGTTTTATTATTAATATCATCGCCCTGTCGACGCCTCTGTTCGTGATGAACGTCTACGATCGCGTAGTGCCTAATCAGGCTACCGCCACGCTGTGGGTACTGGCGATCGGTATTACCATCGCTTTTGTGTTCGATTTTATTCTGAAGATATTGCGCAGTATCTGCCTCGATCTGGCGGGGAAAAAGACCGATCTTATTGTCTCAGCGGCGCTTTTTGAGCGGCTGCTGGGAATGAAGATGAAAACCCGGCCAAAGCGCGTCGGCAGCTTTGCGCAGAATTTTCAGGAGTTTCAGTCGCTGCGTGATTTTTTGTCTTCGCTGACGCTGACCGCGCTGATTGACCTGCCTTTTACCCTGCTGATCCTGCTGGTGATTGGCCTTATCGGCGGGCCGCTGGTGTTTATCCCGCTGCTGGCCTACCCGGTTGCGCTGCTGGTGAACTGGGCTATTCAGCGTCCGCTGCTCGCCACCATCGAAAAAACCTACAAACTCGCCAATGAGCGCCAGGCGATGCTGATTGAAACGCTGAGCGGGCTGGATGCTATTAAAATCAACAACGCGCAGAGCGACCGCCAGTATCAATGGGAGCAAATCATCGGCCAGCTCAGCAAGCTGGAGATGCGGGTGAAGTCGCTTTCTTATGTGGCGGTGAATTTTACCACCTGGCTTCAGCAGGTGTGCGGTGTGAGTATCGTGGTCGCCGGGGTGTATATCATTATCAGCGGCAACCTGAGCATGGGTGGGCTGATTGCCTGCTATTTGCTGACCCGCCGCGCCCTGATCCCGGTGAGTCATCTGTGCAGCCTGGTTACCCGCTACCAGCGCGCCAGTATGACTAAAGTGACTATCGACCGGATGATGACGCTGGAACAGGAAAGCGAGCAGGTTGAGGTTCCGTTAAAGCGTGAAACGCTCTCCGGCGCAATTGAACTGCGCGATGTGACGTTCAGCTATCCCGACAATCAGAATGCGGCGCTGACCAATGTGTCGCTGAGTATCACGCCCGGTGAAAAAGTGGGGATTATCGGGCGTAGCGGTTCGGGTAAAAGCTCACTGGCAAAGCTGTTGCTCGGTTTTTATCAGCCGAATGCTGGTAGCGTACTGATTGACGGCATCGACGCCCGGCAAATCGACGTTCACGATCTGCGACATAACATCGGTTATGCCCCTCAGGATGTGCATCTGTTCAGCGGTACGCTGCGTGACAATCTGCTGTTCGGTGCAAACTATGTCGATGAAGAGACGATGCTGCGCGCGGCACACATTAGCGGCGTACATGAGTTCGCCCGTCGTCACCCGTCTGGCTACAGCATGCAGGTGGGCGAGCGCGGGATGCATCTCTCCGGCGGTCAGCGTCAGGCGGTCACGCTTGCCCGCGCGCTGCTGCTCGATCCGCCGGTCCTGCTGATGGACGAACCGACCAGTTCAATGGATAACACCAGCGAGGATCTGATTAAGAAAGCGCTGGCGACCGTGGTCAGTCAAAAAACGCTGCTGTTGGTGACGCATCGTGCGTCCCTACTGTCGCTGGTCGACCGGCTGATTATTCTGGATAACGGTAAGATCATTGCCGACGGGCCGAAAGAGAGCGTGATGAGTGCGCTGAAAAAAGGACAGATCCATGCGAATCGCTAACCGTCTGCTGGGCTGGCTCTCCGGCGATAAAAAAGCGAGCCAGTTCTCTACCAGCGAAGTGAATAAGGCGCTGCTTGAAGACTCTCCTCGCGTGGTGCGCATTACGCTGTGGGCGATTTTCGCTTTCTTCCTGGCGCTGATTATCTGGGCCTCCCTCGCCAGTATTGATGAAGTAACACGCGGCGACGGGCGCGCAATTCCCTCTTCCCGGCTGCAAAAAGTGCAGAACCTGGAGGGCGGGATAGTAGCGCAGGTGTTTGTGCATGAAGGAGAAGTGGTCCAGGCTGGCGCGCCACTGCTGCGTCTGGACGATACGCGTTTTAAATCCAACGCCGGGGAAACCGAGGCGGATCGGCTGTCGTTGCAGGCACGCATCCAGCGCCTTAACGCGCAGTTGAACGATAGCCAGACGCTGACGCTCACGCCAGACATTGTTAAACAGGCACCGGACATTGCCCAGGGCGAAATTGACCTCTTTAACAGCGTCAATAAGCGTATTCAGGACGAAATTGCCGGATTAAACGAGCAACTGGTGCAGAAAAAACAGGATCTGCTCGACTTCAAGGCGAAGCAGGCACAGTTCCGTAACAGTCTTCGCCTGCTCCAGCAGGAGATTTCTATGTCGGTACCGCTGGTGGCAAAAGGCGCGATTTCCAAAGTAGAAGTACTGCGCCTCCAGCGTTCTGAGGTGGATACGCGTGGGCAACTGGACTCTGTAACCCTCTCGATCCCCGGCGCAGAGGCGGCAATTAAAGAGATCCAGAGCAAAATCGCCGAAACCCGGGGCCGCTACCGCAGCGATGCACTGTCACAGTTAAATGAAGCGCGTACCGATCTTAGCAAGATTGAGGCATCCGGTAAGGCAATTGAAGACCGGGTTAACCGCACGCTGGTGACCTCACCGGTGAAAGGGATTGTCCAGCAACTGCTGGTGAATACGATTGGCGGGGTGATCCAGCCAGGCAACGACCTGGTTGAAATTGTGCCGCTCGACGACACGCTGCTGATTGAAACGAAAATCCGTCCGCAGGATATCGCGTTTTTGCATCCGGGCCAGCGGGCGATCGTGAAGTTTACCGCCTACGACTACACCATCTACGGCGGGCTGGAAGGGAAACTGGAACAGATAAGCCCCGATACAGTAACCGATAAAGACGGTAAAAGTTACTATGTGATCCGTCTGCGCACCGATAAAAACCACCTCGGCAGCGACAGCAAGCCGCTGCTGATCATTCCGGGCATGGTCGCCTCGGTGGACATCATCACCGGTAAGAAAACGATTCTTGCTTATCTGATGAAGCCGATCCTGCGCGCGCGCGCAGAAGCTTTTCGCGAGCGTTAAGGAGATGCCCGGCACGCCGGGCATTTACGGCTAATGGCCCGGGACGACGTCTTTCAGGCGGTGCTCATCATGGTTGCTATCGCCATGACTTAGCATCAATGCCCCTACGGCTGCCAGCACCGCCAGTACAATGGCGTAAAAGGCGATGGGCCACCAGGCTCCGCCAGCACTGCTTTGCAGGGCCACGGCGATAAAGGGCAACGTCCCGCCAGCCACTGCGCCCGCCAGTTCCCGGCTTCCTGCCATTCCGGTGTAGCGAATATGCGCGGGGAAGGCTTCGGACAGCATTGCCGCCTGCGCCCCCAGCATCGCATCGTTACAGGCACAATAGATGAGGAACATTCCCAGCCAGATCAGTCCCTGCTCACCGGTATTAAGCAGCAGGAAAAACGGCACGATCAACACGCCCAGCCCTACCGCCCCCGCCAGGAAGACTTTTCTGGCACCGAATTTATCACTGAATGCGCCTGCCGCCGGTACGGTAATAAACTTGATGAAATTGCAGATCATCACGCCCATCACGCCCACACTTTTATCCACACCGACATGAGCGACCAGGTAGGTCAGCGCAAACGCGGAAGGGAGATAAGAAGTAACGTTGGGCCCAATGCTCAGCAAAAATGCACCGATGAAGTTACGCGGTTTACGCAGGAAGACTTCAACCAGCGGCAGGCGTTTTGGCACATCCGAGGCTTTGACTGCTTTGAACTCAGGGCTTTCGGCCACGCCGGTTCGTATCCAGATACCGACAATGCCGATCACGAACGAGGCGACAAACGGTATACGCCAGCCCCAGTTGATCATCTCTTCACGCGGCAACTGCTGGACGGCGATGATCGCCAGGCTGGCAATAATTGATCCCAGCGCATTCCCTGCCCCGGGGATCGAGGCAAACAGCCCACGGTTCTTTTTCCCGGCATGCTCTGCGGAAAGTAATACTGCGCCAGAGTACTCACCGCCGGCTGCAAATCCCTGACCCAGACGGCAAATCACCAACAGAATCGGTGCCCATAATCCAATGGTATGGTACGCCGGAATCAGTCCAATCAGCGTGGTTGAGACTGCCATCAGGACGAGGGTGAAAAACAGCATGCCCCGGCGTCCCAGTTTGTCGCCGAGCGAGCCGACGATTAGGCCGCCAAAAGGTCGGGCGAAGAAGCCGACGCCGAAGGTGGCAAACGAGGCGAGAATACCATAGGCTCCGCTCATTTCCGGGAAAAAGACGTAAGGGAAAATCAGCGCACTGGCCATGCCATAAAGCGCAAAATCATACCATTCAAGGGCGGTACCTACGGTGGAGGCCAGCGCCGAACGTTTTGGATTGGACATGGCTTACCCCTTCAGTGCCAGGTGTAATGTGATCAAGGCAGACTGCGTTGCACCTGCCAGCGAAAGCTCAAGGCACAGCCAACCGCCAAAGTGCGATTGCGCAATGGCAATCGTTCCCGGTTTATCCACGCTTGTCGCCCCGGCGGGTGCATCAATCCAGTGGATGCCATCGGGAGAAATTTTTGGTCTGACCACTATTTTCGCAAAGTCAGCCATCTCAGGATGGACGGTCAAAAAGAACAGCGCTTCGTTTGCCCAGCCGCATTCATAAGGCTCCGTTAAAAAGATATTTTTAATCGGCTGGCGTAACTCCACGACTGAAGTATAAAATTCTTTCATTTATTCCCCCTTACGCCTGACGATTAAGAAAATCATCGGTAGATAAAATAACGGAATCCAGATACAGAAAAACGCGTCGATTAGCGCCGGTTTCAATAAAAAATACGGGATTAAGTAATCCGGTAATACCCTTATATTCCGGAGCCAGCGTCGGTTGTTTTCCGCGTAAATCCATGATCTTATCCATGCACTGTAATTCCACATATTCTCTGCGGGATACATCGACGGTTAAGCGCATATACATCCAGTTAATTTTGTCATCGGCTTCATTAGCGACCAGATCCTGATGCCCGTCCTCAATCCACTGGAAGCCGTCGGCAGATCCATCGGCCTGACGCTGTCCATACCACTGGCTGTCAACACCAACTTTATGCCAGCCGTCATGACCGTAGTTCCAGCGACGATGATCCACACCGTCATTAACCCGGAAATATTGCCAGCGCCTGATGTACTCGCCGTCGGCGCTGTTGACATAGCGTACCCCAGGCATCCAGCGATTTTGCTGGCTTTGTAAATCAATAAAGCAGCCAAAAGCGCGTACATCGCGATCGCCAATCCCGGCGACGGAAGGTTCTGGCGTGTAGGTAAACCAGGCTTCAAGTTGCAATAAGTGCAGGCTGCCGGGAACCGCCATTCGCTTGATCGCCAGCCCCATACTGCCCGGCGCGGGCGGCTGGTCGGCAGGGGCGCTGTTCGCCCGCGTCGTCAGCTTCAGAGAACGGCTACCGCTCATTGCACCATGCGTTCCCATCATCGGAAAGGTGGCTGAGGAGAGCATAGTTGGCCCCCAGTGAATGAGATCGATCTCTTCTGAATGCGGCGCAAAATCTGCTTTCACAAAATTAGGTCGCAGATCTAACCAGCCGCAATGGCCGTAATTAAAATTATCGAAAGTAATAATATTTTTGAGCGGGGTAAATTTAGAAATTGCATAATCGTTCATAGGCCCTTCTTTTATAATAAATACAGGGTCGCCCTTCGTTGAGAAAAACGAATTCGTTAGAGGAAAATAAATAAGAAATAATTTTGGCAGCACCCTACTATTCGCGCATTTTACGACTCTCCTGAATACCAGTAAAAACAGAAGGTGAGAAAATGAGCTTAATAGAGATATTCGACGATGGTAAAGGCAGCAAGGCGAAGAGTGTGAAGCGCGACACAAAATTGGTCAGTCAGGTTATAAAAAACCCCTAAAGAGGACTGACCAATTTAACATTTATTTTGTTGTATTGTTGTCAATGGGGGTAGAGGTAAACAAATAACCATCAAAATCAGCAGCGGAAATGTCTGCCTGAGTTAGCATTTTATTCTTAACGTTTTCAAGATGTTGCCACATTGCCCGTTTTGCAGCGACGGCATCACGATGCTGAATAGCCTGCAAGATTTGCATCCTGTCCTCAAACCATGCCCAACGGGCACTAAAATCACTGGTATCCTGGTGATGGTTCAGCCACATGCCTGAGCGCTGACGTAGCTTCCAGCTTTCCTGCACAATAGCGACCAGTGCGGCGTTTTGTGTCGCCATCGCCACCAGGTAATGGAAATGCTCATCGGTATCGTCAGCGATAGTACCCGATGAGAGCTGCTGTCGCTCAAGTTCGACCGCTTTACGTAATTCAACGATGTCATTTCTGGTCGCCTGAAGCGCTGCGAATCCGGCAATTTCACTTTCCAGAAGCTGACGCGCCTGGAGCAGTTCAAAGACACCGCATGTCACACTATCAGAGGCAGGCTCCACGACAGGTACGACGCTGGCAGGAGGAAGTACATAAACACCGGAGCCTTTACGAATTTCTACGCACTGCTCCAGTTCAAGCAGAATCAGCGCTTCCCGCACAACACTACGGCTGACGCTAAACTGCGCGGCAAGATCGCGTTCTGCCGGCAGCTTGTCTCCCGCCCGGTATGCGCCCTGCTGAATGGCATTGCGTAGTTGTTGCCCTATCTCCTGATATAATCTCATTTTTCATGCTCGCTTCGACGTTGCTTCTGGACTGACCAAATGCCCACTTGTGGTCTGTCCACTTATCTTCTTTTATCATCGCAAATAAAATTGATAATAGCCAATACGGAACGTGACGCTGTACAGAGATGAAAAAGCCCGACACCAGGGTCGGGCTTTGTTGGCAACCAACGTGTAGAGATTTAGTCGTTAATCACCGGATGCTGCTGCACCAGACGGGAGCGTTTTTCCTGAAGCTCGGCAATCTCTTTGTCGATATCTTCAATTTTCTGCTCAATATTGTCGTGATGCTCCTGAAGGATTTCTTTCGCTTCCTGGAGGTCAGACGCCGCAGGCGTGGCCCCTTTCAGCGGCAGATTTGCGGTTTCCTTCATGGTCAGACCGGTAATCAAACCAATTGCTGCGACGACCATCAGGTAATAAGCAGGCATCATCAGGTTCTGCGTGCTTTCCACCAGCCATGCGGCCAGCGTCGGCGTCAGACCAGCAATCAGGATTGAAATATTAAATGAACTGGCGAGCGCACTGTAACGCAAGTGCGTCGGGAACATTGCTGGCAGCGTCGAGGCCATTACCCCGGTGAAACAGTTAAGCACCACCGCCAGGATCAACAGACCGGCAAAAATTAAGCCGAGCACATCACTGTTGATCAGGATAAACGCCGGGATGGCGAGAGCAAAGAGCGCAATACTGCCCAGTAACACAAAAGGACGACGCCCGAAGCGGTCACTCAGCAGGCCCATAATCGGCTGGACAAACAGCATCCCGATCATGATGGCGATAATAATCAGCACCCCATGATCTTCCGAGTAGTGCAGGTTATGCGACAGGTAGCTCGGCATGTAAGTAAGCAGCATGTAATAGGTCACGTTGGTCGCGATGACCAGACCAATACAGGTCAGCAGACTGCGCCAGTGTTTGGTGGCAATTTCCTTAAAGGAAACTTTCGGGCCTTCCTGCAATCCCTGACGGTCGCCCTGCTCGAGCTTATCAACATGCTGCTGGAACGCCGGAGTTTCTTCCAGCGCATGACGCAGATAGAGGCCAATCAGACCCAGCGGCAGTGCGAGGAAGAACGGAATACGCCAGCCCCAGTCGAGGAAATTCACTTCGCCAACGATGGCCGATAGCAGTACAACGACTCCTGCTCCCAGCACAAACCCGGCGATGGAACCGAAGTCCAGCCAGCTCCCCATAAATCCACGTTTACGGTCGGGGGAGTATTCCGCCACGAAGATAGACGCACCCGTGTATTCACCGCCGACAGAGAATCCCTGCGCCATCTTACACAGCAGCAGTAAAATTGGTGCCCAGATGCCTATCGATTCATAGGAGGGGATCAGGCCGATACAGAAGGTACTGACCGACATGATAATAATGGTAATAGAGAGTATTTTTTGCCGGCCATATTTGTCGCCGAGCATCCCGAAGAACAACCCACCCAGGGGACGGATCAGGAAGGGGACGGAGAAAGTCCCGAGTGCAGCAATCATCTGCACGCTGGGATTGGCGTCCGGGAAGAAGACTTTACCGAGCGCATACGCCACAAATCCATACACACCAAAGTCAAACCACTCCATGGCATTACCGAGCGAGGCTGCGGTAATCGCTTTGCGCAGTTTGGCATCATCAATGATGGTGACATCGCGCAGGGTGATTGGCTTTACTTTTTTCCTTTTAAGCATAGTTATCCTCGTTAACTTTCGCCCTGAACGTTCAACACAAACGCATCGTCACCCTTTGACGACGGCGGTTGTTCGCGAGCGGAGCTACATGATCAGCAACCCACACATCAAGCGTAGCAGGTTTACTTATGCTGGCTGGCTAAAGCCTGCACAACCAAATCATTCAGATCATGAATAATACATCTACCCTACCAGCGTTTAAAAGTGTGATCAACTTCACGAAATTCAGATGGGTACGTTAACGAGGTTCTCTTTGCGTTGTAATAAAAGCGAAAGGTCGCCTTAAACCACTGTGAATATCTCCTCTTCCTGAAAGATTTCATCGACCATCGCGGTTGCCAGCCGCGTGGCAGAACAGAGTCTCGGCATGCCGAGCGCGATGGTTTGCCAGGTCTGCGTCACCGACCAGCTCACCGGATGATGCTCGCTATCGCAATCACTACCAAGCCAGCACAGCATTTCTTTATGATCCATCAGCGCAGGCGCAACGGGGCTGGTCAACCATTGAAGATAAAAATGACGCGTCGCCGATGCTGCATGAATGCTTTGCGCCAGGTACTGCGTAGCCATCGCACGTAAGTTATCCATCAGCAGCGCTTTCGCCTCGCCGGTTAACAACCGGCAGGCATCACCAAATGCTCCCCAGCGCAACTCTTCAAGCGCTATAAAACAACGTCCCGCCAACGACCAGCCGCTATAGTTTCCTGCCTGCCAACGGGTAAAGACCTGATCGCTGTGTTCTCCGGCCTGCACCATCAGTCCGCGCTGGGATAATGCACGTTGCTTATGGGCGGCGCGGCGAAGAAAACGCTCGCCTGTAGTCGCATACAGTTGCAGTGTGCCGGGGGTTTCGTTGCCTTTTTGCTGCAGGATATGCAGGTGGTGACCCATTTTAGTTAAGGCCAGGTGTCCCGGGTCCAGCGTGCTTGCCAGTTTATCAGCCAGCCCTACCCGCATTGCCGGATTTTCACTAAGCGCACCGACCATCGACCAGGTACGGAGCTGTGCCTGAGCCATAATTTCATTCATTAAGCGTTCGCGAAAACGCAACTGCTGAGGCGGAACCGCCGTCTGACGCGGATTATCAATACCCAGCACCAGATCGACGATAAATTTCGCATGAACAGATTCAAGCGGACGGGCGGGTCCATCAAGCAAAGGGGTATTCATGGGTTTTCAGCCGCAAAGAGAGTTTGAATATCATCGCGCAGCAGACGCGCGTCCTCCTGAATCCACTGCACGGCGGTCAAACTGTATTGCAATTGCTGACGTAACGTTTTGACCGTTGATTCACGTTGCTGGCGCAGGACCAGACTGTCCTGCAAACTTTTTTGTAATTCACTCAGGGTTTGGGAAAATTCATTGAAAAACGTACTCATACCCGACGAAACGGATAGCTCAACCTGAGCCACGGCATCCGCGAGCAGCTGCGTGTAAAATGCATTAATGTGTTGAATGAGTTTATCTTCCAGCGCGGTAAGATCGATGACATAGCGCGTTCTTGAAATCACATAATCATCCCAACCCCAGTTGGGGTTATTCAGCCAGCGCGATACCGCCTCACGCACGCCGGAGGCGCGCGACGGCACGTCGCCTTCGTTCTCTTCAGGAAAGATAACGTCGTTAAATAATTGGGGCGCATTAAAATTCACGCTGCCTGCCTGAAATGAGGGCAGGCCAATGTGCACGCCGAAGCCAGACTGGTTAAGATCTTGTTTAATCCGCTGCTCAATAGGCCGTAATGTGTCGTTAAGTGCGCGCGTGAGGGTGCTTTCAAGCTGGCTGAACCGTATTCCCAACTCCCGCGCGGCCGTATCGTGGGCTGACGTCAACGTCGTCTCAGAGGCCACGCGAATTTTACTCAGTATAATTTGCGCCTGCCCTTCATTACTCAACACCAGTTGCTTGTGCCCGGTGTCGTTATCCTGGCGTAAATCGGCATGACTGAGGTTCATCAGACTTAACAGACGCACCGGCCGGAAACCATCTTCAATAGCGCGTTGGGTTTCCCGCCTCTGCCGCTCAACAAACTCTGTCGCCGCGGTGAGCCACTGCTTAACCTCATGATCAATTTCATCCCTGACTCCTTCCTGCTTTAAACGAAGCTGTGTCATATCCTCTTCAAGAAGCCCGATACTGCACTGTAGCGCGTCAAAAGTGATGGTCAGCCCCTGATGGCGGAATTCAAGATACTCTCTGGCGCTTTGTGCATAGTTCAGCAATTTATGGGAGGCAGATCGCAAGGCATATAAGGAGGCATTGGCATGAGCGGCATGTAGCAGGCTCATGATTGGCCGCTCAAAAAGCGAATCCTCCCATAATAGATCGGCAGCATGGCGAATATGCTCAATATCATCCAGATCGGCAGTCCGCCAGCGTCTTCCCAATGCCGCCTCGGCAAAATCCTGCACCCAACGTTGATCATCAGGGTCGGGCAGCTTACCGAACGTGGCCAGTTCATAACGTGCGCGATTAGCCAGATAGCCCCACATAGAGGAGACCGGAAAGATCTGCCCTGGCGCGATCAGCCCTTTCATTAAGGTTCCGGAGATCAGCGCGCGTACCTGTTCCGCATCATCGCTATTACGATCTTTTTGATCGAACTTATTTACCAGCGCGTAAAGCGGCACTGACCGGCCAACGGCGGAGATCGCCTGGCGCACTTCATGATCCGAAATGGATTTTAGCTGCGTGTAATCCATCACCGCCAGTACTGCTGAAGCTCGTGCCAGCTGCTCATTAAGCATTTTTTGCAAATGTGGCTGGCCGGCTTCATTCGGGCCGGGGGTATCCAGCAACGTTAACTGACCTGGATTGGTATCCATACCAGACAAATGGATAAATTCGACTTCTATCACCGGAATATGCTCGATCGCCGCATAATCAGAAAAAGGAAAATCGACATCCAGCGCCCGTGACAGCCGCACCAGATCGTTAAGACTTTTCAGGCAGTGAAAGATGGGCTCCGCACCAAGATAATGCTTTTCAAATGCAACGCCATTAGCAATACTTTCCAGTAAAAGCGCCATATCTTTATCAATTTCAAGGTGTTGTGCCAGTGTTTGTCGATCGACCAACAAGAGACTATTTTGCAGAACATGCATTAATTTTTCGATAGGGGCGACATGGGAGAAATGCAGAATAGGCTCTTTCTGCCCGGAGGTATGTCTAATGAGCGTGGGTAACGCCGTCATAGGACGATTACGGTTTGGTAAAACCTCAGTACCAACAATAGCGTTAATAGTGGTGGATTTTCCTGCTTTCATGGTCCCAACAATGGCCAGCACCATTTCCAGACGGGTAATTTTACGTAATTCGTTATTTAGTGTGGCCTGTTGAGCCTCAATACCTCGCGCACTAAAATGATGCTGATATTGGCTACCATTAATAGTAGGCTCGCCCTCCAGAACCTCAGGAAGCGGAATTTTTATGGCCTGCAAATGATGCTGCGCAAGCTGCAGCAGGCGTTCAGCTTCTTGACTTAATTCGTAGATCGTCTGTGTGTACATGGTTAAAGTCTTCCCTTAACGCAAATTTTATTGATTTTATTTGTCAGACTTTTTATTACCAATTTTAGTTTTCTATAATTTCTTATGGTAAATAGTTTTAACGCCATAATACTCGTTGGCATTGGCTAATATATTTTTTTGATGCTGAACGAGCAATACATAGCATACTCCCCGGTAAGCAGGAAAATGTTCAGCGTAGCTCATTTTTAATAAACACCCGGATATATCTTCGTATATCTACCCACGTAAGGTGGAGGGCTGACCACGCGCAGATGCGGTGGGGATTGGCAAGAAATCGCACTTTTATTGATGAAAATGCGTTGCTTCACCATATCTGAAATAGTTGAGGGTAGCAATTTCCGTTCATAAAAATTCTCTGCACTCACGGCAACGCAATGGAACGCCCTGCGATTCCACAATAGCATCAACAAAAGTACGGAATTTAAGGTATAATTGCCGCCTTTTCCGGCAAAATGCCGGGTTTTTCTGGCTAACTACCAGTTTTGCAAGCACTTATGAGGATAAGAACATGCAACTTCCCCACTGCCCACAATGCAATTCTGAATACACCTATGAAGACAACGGTATGTTCATCTGCCCGGAATGCGCTCACGAATGGAACGACGCAGAACCCGCGCAGGATAACGACCAGCTTATCGTAAAAGATGCTAATGGTAACCTGCTGGCGGACGGTGACAGCGTGACGGTGGTAAAAGACCTGAAGGTAAAAGGCAGCTCTTCAATGTTGAAAATCGGCACGAAAGTGAAAAATATCCGCCTGGTGGAAGGCGATCATAATATCGATTGTAAAATCGACGGTTTCGGCCCGATGAAGCTGAAGTCTGAGTTTGTGAAAAAGAACTGATCCTGGCGGCGGGTAGATATGCCCGCCTTTTTCGCTCGTTCTCCACTCTTCATCTCGCATTCATCATTGTGTAACGAAATTGTCATCATTAACCGCCACGATGAACCAGCCTCGCAAAAGATGCCTTAACATAAATAATCTCGTCACCGTGCCGTAAATATCGCCAGCCAGCCGGAATGACTTTTTATGCTGGTTGCCGGAGAGATGTATGACCCTACAAACCGCGTTTACCCTGCCCGAACAAAAAACCCAGTCTGGTTCCCGTCGTTTAATGAAAGCCATGAGTGAACCGGGTGTGATTGTCTCGCTTCATCATCCTTTCGATCTCACCACGGCGAACCGGCTGATGACGCTGGCCGATAGCAATACGCCAGTCTGGCTTCCTGCCACAGCCAGCCATCAACTGGTGCAACAGAATCTGTGCTTTGACAGAAATGTGATGCTGATTTTAGAAGTCACCAGCCTGAGCGGCGGTCAAATGCTGCAGCTGAGTGGTAACGGGATGGCGGAAGCGCGCATGATTGCGCCAAAGCTGCCAACATGTTTGCTTCACGAGTTAATAGAGCGCCCTCTACCCGTGCCGCTGGGACTCGACCTGATCCTCGTGTGCGGCGAACGGCTGATGGCGATCCCGCGGAGTACCTACGTTGAGGCAGGCGGCACAAAGTAATCCGGTGGCGGCGCGTTAAGCGTGCCGCTGACTCCGTCAATTTTCCCCTTCTTACCAACCGAAGTGAATCACTGTCATTCTTTGCTCTGGCATACGGTACCATTTATTAATATGTTTTCCCTCGCCAGGGCGGCACTGACGTATTAATCGCTGGGCCATCTCAATTCATTTATCAAATATATAAAAAAAATAAAAACATACATACAAACAATAAAACCACAGCTTATTGACCTGCCTGAGACCTGTTTCAGACATCGCCTTCCGATAGCGCACAAATACCTTATAAAATTAGTTAACTACCTCACAATTATTCTTCATAAAATATTAAATTGGATCATATGATACTTCCAGAAATTGCGACCTTTCTTTTCAGCTTGATTAATTTACACCATGAATAATAAATGGAGATTTATATGAATAACTCCCGGTTATTTCGCCTGAGCAGGACGTTCATTGCTATCACCGCAGCAACGGGGTTCCTTGTTAACTCCGCCTTCGCCGTTGAAGCCCCTAAAGATGCAACAAAATATACTCAACAGATCAACCAAAAGTATATCCAGTCATTACCTTTTAGTGACCGCCAGGATTTTGAAGATGCCCAGCGCGGATTTATCGCACCACTGCTGGATCAGGGCATCCTGAAAAACGCAGACGGAAAACAGTATTATCGGGCGGAAGATTATAAATTTGATATCAATGCCACCGCACCAGAGACGGTAAACCCCAGCCTGTGGCGTCAGTCGCAGCTCAACGGTATTTCTGGTCTGTTTAAAGTGACAGACCGCATGTATCAGGTGCGCGGTCAGGATATCTCCAATATAACCTTTATCGAAGGTGATACCGGGATTATCGTTATTGACCCGCTGGTTTCCGCTCCAGCAGCTAAAGCCAGCCTCGATTTATACTTTCAGCATCGCCCACAAAAACCCGTTGTGGCGGTCATTTATACTCACAGCCACGTCGATCACTATGGTGGCGTAAAAGGCATCGTTTCAGAAGCCGACGTGAAGTCTGGTAAGGTGCAAATTATCGCTCCGGTAGGCTTTATGGAGGAAGCCATCAGCGAAAACGTGCTAACCGGCAACATTATGAGTCGCCGTGGTTCCTATTCCTATAGCTCTTTACTGCCACATAACGCCAAAGGCAATATCGGCAATGGACTGGGCGTTGCCGTCAGCGGCGGTACACCTACCATTATTCCCCCCACCTTCTCCATCACCAAAACCGGTGAGAAACGTATTATTGACGGTCTGGAATTTGACTTCCTGATGGCACCGGGCAGCGAAGCGCCTGCCGAAATGCACTTCTACATTCCGGCACTCAAAGCGCTGTGCACCGCCGAAAACGCCACGCATCTGCAGCATAACTTCTACACCCTGCGCGGGGCAAAAACTCGTGACACCAGTAAATGGACAGCGTATCTGAACCAAACTCTGGATATGTGGGGCAGTCAGGCCGAAGTCTTATTTATGCCACACACCTGGCCGGTCTGGGGTAATCAGCATATTAATGACTATATAGGTAAATACCGCGATACCATCAAGTATATCCATGACCAGACCCTGCACCTGGCCAACCAGGGTTATACGATGAATGAAATCGGCAACATGATTAAACTGCCGAAAACCCTGGAGCAGAATTGGGCCAGCCGTGGCTACTATGGCTCTGTCAGCCACAACGCCCGCGCGGTTTATAACTTCTATCTCGGCTACTTCGACGGCAATCCGGCTAATCTCGATCCTTACGGTCAGGTTGATATGGGCAAACGCTACGTCAAAGCGCTCGGCGGTTCAGCACACGTTATCAATCTGGCGAGTGATGCCTATAAGCAGGGTGATTACCGCTGGGCGGCAGAGCTGCTCAAACAGGTTATTGCCGCCGATCCTGGCGACCAGATCGCCAAAAACCTGCAGGCCGATACCTTCGAACAACTGGGCTATCAAGCTGAGTCCGCCACCTGGCGCGGTTTTTACCTGACCGGTGCGCAAGAGCTTCGTACTGGTGTAAGGAAGGTCCCCGTTGGCGCAACCGCTTCCGAGGATACCCTTAAAGGTATGACGGTAGAAATGCTGTTTGATTATATGGCGATCCGCCTGGACAGCGCGAAGGCCGCGGGCAAAGACATCAGCCTGAACTTCAATCTGGATCACGGTGACAACCTGAATCTGTCCCTGAATGACAGCGTGCTCAATCATCGTCAGACGCTGCAACCGAAGGCGGATGCATCGTTCTATATGAGCCGTGCCGATCTGCACAACGTGCTGACGGGTCAGGCGAAGATGGCCGATCTGGTGAAAGCGAAGAAAGTCAAAGTGATCGGCAATGCCACGAAGCTGGATGAAATCATCGGCACGCTGGATCAGTTCGACTTTTGGGTCAATGTGGTAACGCCCAATTAATCATTTACACACCAGCCCATCCGGACTGGATGGGCATTGTTGTGCCGCGACGACACGCGTACCGCGTTTGCTGACGGCAAAATCTAAAGGGAAAGAGAAAGCAAAATGTTAGTATCCATAAAATCACGCACTAGCCGAATAGCGATCGCTATCGCTGCCGCTTACGGTTTATTCACATTCAGCCCGGCATTTGCCGCTGCAGTAGCAAAAGATGCTACCTCTGAGACCAAACAGGTTAACCAGCAATATCAGCAAACGCTGCCATTTAGTAACCGGCAGGACTTTGACGATGCACAACGCGGTTTTATCGCGCCGCTGCCTGATGAAGGCGTGCTGAAAAACGCTGAGGGGAAAGCGGTCTACCGTGCTTATGATTATCGTTTTGATATCAATGCGCCAGCGCCGGATACGGTCAACCCCAGCCTGTGGCGACAGAGTCAGCTCAATGGCATTTCTGGTCTGTTTAAAGTCACTGACCGCATGTACCAGGTTCGCGGGCTGGACATTGCCAACATCACCTTTATTGAAGGCGATACCGGAATCATTGTGATTGACCCGCTCCTGAGCGATAAAGCGGCAAAAGCCAGCCTTGAGCTTTATTATCAGCATCGTCCGAAAAAACCCGTTGTCGCCGTAATCTACTCCCACAGCCATACTGACCATTACGGCGGTGTTAAGGGCGTTATCTCCGAAGATGACGTAAAAGCTGGCAAAGTACAGGTTATCGCCCCGGCTGGATTTATGAATGAAGCCATCAGCGAGAACGTGTTACTGGGTAATATCATGAGCCGCCGTTCGCTCTACTCCTACGGCCTGTTGCTGCCACATAACCCACAAGGGAATATCGGCAACGGTCTGGGCGTTACCCCAGCAGCCAGTTTCCCAACCATTATCGCGCCCACCAAATCGATCACCAAAACGGGCGAAAAAATGGTGATTGATGGTCTGGAGTTTGATTTCCTGATGGCCCCGGGTAGTGAAGCGCCAGCGGAAATGCACTTCTACATTCCGGCGCTGAAGGCGCTGTGCACGGCGGAAAACGCCACGCATCTGCAGCATAACTTCTATACCCTGCGCGGCGCGAAAACCCGTGATACCAGCAAGTGGGCTTCTTATCTCAATGAAACGCTGGATATGTGGGGTAGCCAGGCGGAAGTCTTATTTATGCCACATACCTGGCCGGTCTGGGGTAATCAGCACATTAATGACTATATCGGTAAATACCGCGATACCATCAAGTATATCCATGACCAGACCCTGCACCTGGCCAACCAGGGTTATACAATGAACGAAATCGGCAACATGATTAAACTGCCGAAAACCCTGGAGCAGAATTGGGCCAGTCGCGGCTACTACGGCTCCGTCAGCCACAACGCCCGTGCGGTGTACAACTACTATCTCGGCTATTTTGATGGCAACCCGGCGAACCTCGACCCTTACAGCCAGGTCGATATGGGCAAACGCTATGTAAAAGCGCTGGGCGGCTCGGCTCATGCGGTAAAACTGGCGCAGGAAGCTTATAACAGCGGCGACTATCGCTGGGCAGCCGAACTGTTAAAACAGGTTCTCTCCGCTGAACCTAACTATCAGGTGGCACGCAATCTACAGGCTGATACGTTTGAACAACTGGGCTATCAGGCGGAATCGGCTACCTGGCGCGGCTTCTATCTGACTGGCGCGAAGGAGCTGCGTGAAGGCGTACATAAGTTTAAGCACGGCAGCACCGACTCTCCGGATACCCTTAAGGGGATGACAGTAGAAATGCTGTTTGACTATATGGGCGTACGGCTGGACAGCGCGAAAGCCGCGGGTAAGAACATCAGTCTGAACTTCAATCTGGATAACCATGAGAACCTGAACCTGACGCTGAATAACAGCGTTCTCAATTATCGCCAGACGTTGCAGCCGAAGGCAGATGCATCGTTCTATATCAGTCGTGCCGATCTGCATGACGTTCTGCTGGGCCAGGCGAAAATCGCCGATCTGGTGAAAGCGAAGAAAGTCAAAGTGATCGGCAATGCTGCGAAGCTGGATGAAATTATCGGCACGCTGGATCAGTTTGAGCTTTGGGTCAATGTGGTAACGCCCAATTAAGGTCTGCGGCCCCCCGCCCTGGTTGGGCGGGGCTTTAATACGCTTATGATCATGTGGATATGTGTCATATAAGCACGGTCATTCCCCTGCTATTCACCGTTAATACCCTTTCTGGATGACGGCCGATGCATTCCGTCACCATTTTTATTCACAATATAAATATAAAATAAATATAAATACAAAACATAAATAAGTTATGAATGCGGTTAAATAACAAAGCTATTTTACTCTCCTGGTAAAATAGTCATACTGGAAGCTCTCTGAACATTTTACATTCACCCAGGATATTGCTCGCAATAGACAGGATGTATTTTATTATGCAAACGGTTAAATCCAGGATTGTGATGCAGCTAAAAAAAACAGGTTGGCTCACGCCGGTAGCTTTACTCACCGGATGTAAATTATCACCCGCGATCCCGGTTATCGGGGCTTATTATCCCTGCTGGCTTTTCTGCATTATTGCTGGTGTCATCCTCACACTTATCACGCGGCGGGTTATTCTGCGTAAATATAAAATGCCAGCCTTTGCAGGCGTTATTTATACCGCCCTTTTTGCTCTCTACTCCATGCTGTTCTGGCTGGTATTTTTCTAACCCATTTTGAGACGCGCCCATGGAAAGTTCGCTGAAAAAAGCCCCTCGTAACAAGCTGCCTGCACTGATTCTGGTTGTGCTGGCAGTGGTTGTTTTGATCTTCGTTATCTGGAAACTGGATAGCGCTCCTGCTACCAACGATGCCTATGCCTCTGCTGATACCATTGATGTGGTGCCGGAAGTCAGCGGGCGTATTGTGGAACTGGCTGTCACCGATAACCAACTGGTGAAGCAAGGGGACCTGCTGTTCCGTATCGATCCACGTATTTATGAAGCCAGTCTGTCAAAGGCCGAAGCCTCACTGGCAGCTCTGGATAAGCAAATCATGCTGACCCAGCGTAGTGTCGATGCGCAAAAATACGGTGCGGATTCCGTGCAGGCGGCGGTCGATAAAGCGCGCGCCGCGGCTAAACAGGCCAGTGACACCCTGCACCGTACCGAACCGCTGCTGTCGGAAGGGTTCGTTTCTGCCGAAGAGGTGGATCGTGCTCGTACCGCGCAGCGTGCAGCCGAAGCCGATCTTAATGCCGTACTGTTGCAGGCACAGTCAGCCGCCAGCGCTGTCAGTGGCGTTGATGCCCTGGTCGCCCAACGCGCCGCGGTAGAAGCCGATATTGCACTCACAAAACTGCATCTTGAAATGGCCACTGTCCGTGCGCCGTTCGATGGTCGCGTAGTTGCCCTGAAAACATCTGTTGGTCAATTCGCCTCTGCGATGCGGCCGATTTTCACTCTGATCGACACTCGCCACTGGTACGTTATTGCCAATTTCCGTGAGACGGAGTTAAAAAATATCCACGCCGGTACACCTGCCAAGGTTCGTCTGATGAGTGACAGCGGGAAAGTCTTTACCGGAAAAGTGGATTCTATCGGTTACGGCGTCCTGCCTGATGACGGCGGTATCATACTGGGTGGCCTGCCGCGTGTGTCCCGTTCTATCAACTGGGTTCGCGTTGCCCAACGTTTCCCGGTAAAAATTATGATAGAAAAACCGGACGCGGAGATGTTCCGCATCGGGGCATCGGCGGTCGCCACGCTTGAGCCACAATGATGAAAGCCCTCAACGTTCTGCCACTGCCACTGGTCAGGCTGCTGGCGTTTTTTCATGAGGAGTTAAGCGAGCAGCGTCCTGGCCGGGTTGCACAGATTATGCAGCTGTGGGTGGGCTGCCTGCTGGTGGTACTGATCTCAATGACCTGCGAGGTCCCGTTCCTGGCAATTTCGCTGGCGGTACTGTTTTACGGTGTGCAGTCGAACGCCTTCTATACCCGGTTCGTGGCGATCCTGTTTGTCATCGCCACGGTACTGGAGATCGGTAGCATGTTTTTGATCTACAAATGGTCTTACAGCTATCCGCTTATCCGTATGATCGTCGCCAGCATGATTGTGCTGGGCTGCATGTTCATGATGCGTACCCATCGCCTCGGGCTACTGTTTTTCGCTGTTGCCATTATCGCCGTGTACGGACAAACCTTTCCCGGCATGCTCGACTATCCGGAGATCGTGGTTCGTCTGACTTTATGGTGTATTGTCGTTGGGCTGTACCCCACGCTGCTAATGACGTTAACCGCCGTTCTGTGGTTTCCCAATCGTGCAGTGGGTCAGATGCGTGAAGCCCTTTGCGCCAGGCTTGATGATGCCGTCAGCCATTTAACCGCGTCTGCCGTTCAACTGCCGGAAAAACGCATTGAGCGGGAAGTTCTGGCGCTGCAAAAACTGAATGTTTTCTGTATGGCTGACGATGCGGACTGGCGGGCAAAAAGCGCCTGGTGGCAGACGTGCGTCACTACGGTGACCTATCTGTACTCAACGCTCAACCGTTACAATAGTGCCGCATTGCCTGAAGACCCGGTGACGCAGCATCTGGTGCAGAAATTACGAAAAGAGATTGCCGACCTGCATGTGGCTATCGCGCAGGGTGAGCCCTGGCAGAGTGAGTGGGAACTCAACGCCGAAGCGCGCGCTGCCGCTCACGACTGTGGTCTGGAAAATCTTTGTCAGATGCTGATCCAGCTTGGGCACATGGACCCGGCAACCCCTCCAGCACCAGCGGCAAAAGCGCCCTCAATGGTGCCAGATGCCTTCACTAATCCGAACTATATTCGCTATGCCCTGAAAACGCTGCTGGCATGCATGATTTGCTATGTTTTCTATTCCGGGGTCGACTGGGAAGGCATTCATACCTGTATGCTGACCTGCGTTATCGTCGCTAACCCCAGCATCGGCTCATCGTATCAAAAAATGGCGCTGCGTTTTGGCGGCGCATTCATGGGCGCTGTCCTCGCCTTACTGATCACCATTTTTGTGATGCCTTTTCTGGATGATATTGTCGAACTACTGCTGGTCCTGGCTCCGATATTCCTGCTGGGAGCATGGATCGCCACCGGTTCAGAACGTTCTTCGTATATCGGCACACAAATGATCGTTACCTTCGCTCTGGCAACGCTGGAAAACGTCTTTGGCCCGGTCTACAACCTGGTTGAAATTCGCGATCGCGCCGTCGGTATTTTGATTGGTACGGCAGTTTCCGCGGTGATCTACACCTTCGTCTGGCCGGAAAGCGAGGCTAAAGCACTGCCGCAAAAACTGACGGCAGTATTAGGTATGCTCGGCAAACTATTGCGTATGCCTTATCAACAGGATGCCGCAGCTCAGCGGACCTATCTGCAGCTACGGGTTGGCGTACATGCTGCCCTCAATGCCAGTGAAGAGATCTGCGAACGGGTTGCGCTGGAACCGCAGCTTGATGACGAGGAACGTACCCAATTAGTGGCCCATAGCCAGGCGGTGATCCGTCAGGGTCGTGAGATCCTCTACAGCTGGGACGAGGCTCAAACAAACGCGTCTTCAGCCGGACAGGCAGTCTGTCTTGCCGACCTGCTGGACAGTTACGTTGCCGGATTAACAAGCGGGACCTGCGCGTCTCCCGTTATCACGCCCGACCTTGAAAAAATTTCGCCCACGTTATCCCAACAGGAGCAACGCGTCATGCAGCACATAGCCCGTTTACCGGACTGGACGACCCCGACGCAGATGCCAGCCAAAGAGCAGGTGCAAGGAGCCACTCAACTATGACCCGTAATCTTTCACGCCTGGTCCTTTGCGGTATCCTTGGCAGCGCCACAGTGCTCTCTGGCTGTGCGCTGGTACGTAAAGATTCCGCGCCGCATCAGCAGATCCAGCCGGAGCAAATTAAGCTTGCCGATGATATCCATCTGGCAAGTTCGGGCTGGCCACAGGCGCAATGGTGGAAGCAGTTTCATGACCCACAACTGGATGCGCTGATCCAACAAACGCTGAAAGGTTCACACTCGCTTGCCGAGGCGAAACTACGCGCAGAAAAAGCGCAATCGCAAGCCGATTTGCTGGAGGGTGCATCGCAGTTACAAATGGCGGCTTTAGGTATGGTCAACCGCCAGCGGGCTTCTGCCAACGGTTTTCTTGGTCCTTATGCGCTGGACGCGCCACGGGTCGGGATGGACGGCCCTTACTATACCGAGGGTACTGTCGGTCTGTTAGCCAGTTTTGACTTTGATCTGTGGGGCAAGCACCGCTCAGCTGTCGATGCGGCGATTGGGGCCAAAAACGCCGCGCTGGCCGAAACCTCAGCGGTCGAACTGTCGCTCTCAGCCGGGGTTGCACAGCTGTATTACAGCATTCAGGCCAGCTACCAGATGCTTGACCTGCTGGAGCAAACCCGCGCTGTGATTGATTACGCCGTAAAAGCCCACCAGAGTAAGGTAGCTCATGGCCTGGAGGCGAAAGTACCTTATCATGGCGCACGTGCCCAGATGCTGGCGGTAGACAAACAAATTGCCGCCGTGAAGGGGCAAATCAAAGAAACGCGGGAGTCCCTGCGCGCGCTGGTCGGTGCTGGTGCGGACTCGCTGCCGGAAATCAAACCGGTTTCCCTGCCACAAGTACAAACTGGCCTCCCCTCCTCACTCTCTTATGAATTGCTCGCCAGACGCCCGGATTTACAGGCGATGCGCTGGTACGTTCAGGCATCGCTAAGCCAGGTCGATGCCGCGCGCGCCATGTTCTATCCAGGCTTTGATATCAAAGCATTCTTTGGTCTGGACTCCATCCATATCGACCAGTTGTTCAAAGGGGGCAGTCGCCAGTTTAACGTCATTCCGGGGCTCAGCCTGCCACTGTTCGACGGAGGACGGCTTAACGCCAACCTCGAAAGCACACGGGCCAGCAGCAATATGATGATTGAACGGTACAACCAGTCAGTGCTTAACGCGGTGCGTGATGTGGCGATCAACGGCACGCGCTTGCAAACGCTGAATGACGAGCGGGCGATGCAGGCAGAGCGCGTGGAGGCAACACGGTATACCCAGAAAGCAGCGGAAGCAGCCTATAAACGTGGGCTGGGGAGCCGCTTACAGGCCACTGAAGCCAGCCTGCCGGTGCTGGCGGAAGAGATATCGCTGTTAATGCTTGATACTCAGCGCGTCATCCAGAATATCCAGTTGATCAAGTCTCTCGGCGGCGGCTATCAGGCTATTAACGAGAAGAAATAATCTGTGTGAGCGTGATGTTGTCTCAACGTCACGCCTTTTCTCATTCGACACGTCAAATCTGACGATGGCCTGTTTTTCGTCAGGGTTTTGACCGAAATTTCTCTCTAACATCAGGGAAAGCCCACAATATAAACATGGCATAAAAGATGCATACTGAGGGGCGGCAAGCGCGCAAGCGCGATTTGATTAACTGGAGCAAGACCGATGAAAAAAGTCGTCACGGTTTGCCCGTATTGCGCATCAGGTTGCAAAATCAATCTGGTCGTCGATAACGGCAAAATCGTCCGGGCGGAGGCGGCGCAGGGGAAAACCAATCAGGGGACTCTGTGTCTGAAAGGCTATTATGGCTGGGATTTTATTAACGATACCCAGATCCTGACCCCGCGCCTGAAAACCCCTATGATCCGTCGCCAGCGCGGTGGCAAGCTGGAAGCGGTCTCCTGGGATGAAGCGCTGAATTACGTTGCTGACCGCCTGAGTGCGATCAAAGCGAAATACGGCCCGGATGCTATTCAAACGACCGGTTCTTCACGCGGGACGGGTAACGAAACCAACTATGTAATGCAAAAATTTGCACGCGCGGCGATTGGTACCAATAACGTCGACTGCTGCGCACGCGTCTGACACGGCCCCTCGGTTGCAGGTCTGCACCAGTCGGTCGGTAACGGCGCAATGAGTAATGCCATCAATGAAATTGATAATACGGACTTAGTGTTCGTCTTTGGGTACAACCCGGCAGACTCTCACCCTATCGTGGCGAATCACGTGATTAACGCCAAACGCAATGGGGCAAAAATTATCGTCTGCGATCCGCGCAAAATCGAAACCGCGCGCATTGCTGATATGCATATCGCATTGAAAAACGGCTCGAATATCGCGCTATTGAATGCGATTGGCCATGTCATCATTGAAGAGAAACTCTACGATCAGGCGTTCGTCGCCTCACGTACGGAAGGCTTTGAAGAATACCGCAAGATTGTCGAAGGCTACACGCCGGAGTCCGTTGAGGATATCACTGGCATCAGCGCCGATGAGATCCGCAAATGCGCGCGCATGTACGCAGGCGCAAAATCCGCTGCCATCCTGTGGGGTATGGGTGTCACCCAGTTCTATCAGGGTGTAGAAACCGTGCGCTCGCTGACCAGCCTTGCGATGCTGACCGGCAACCTCGGTAAGCCGCATGCAGGCGTCAACCCGGTCCGCGGACAGAACAACGTCCAGGGCGCATGCGACATGGGCGCATTACCGGATACCTACCCGGGCTACCAGTACGTTAAGTTCCCGGAAAACCGCGAGAAGTTTGCCAAAGCCTGGGGCGTCGAAAGCCTGCCGGCACATACTGGCTACCGCATTAGCGAGCTGCCACACCGGGCGGCGCATGGTGAAGTGCGTGCGGCGTACATTATGGGTGAAGATCCACTTCAGACCGATGCGGAACTTTCCGCCGTGCGTAAAGGCTTTGAAGATCTGGAACTGGTCATCGTGCAGGATATCTTCATGACCAAAACGGCCGCTGCCGCAGACGTTATTTTACCGTCTACCTCATGGGGCGAGCATGAAGGCGTCTTCTCAGCCGCCGACCGTGGCTTCCAGCGCTTCTTTAAGGCCGTCGAACCGAAGTGGGATCTGAAAACCGACTGGCAGATCATCAGCGAAATCGCTACCCGGATGGGTTATCCGATGCACTATAACAACACCCAGGAAATCTGGGATGAGTTGCGTAATCTGTGTCCGGATTTCTACGGTGCGACCTATGAGAAAATGGGCGAACTGGGGTACATTCAGTGGCCTTGCCGGGACACGTCAGATGCCGACCAGGGTACGTCTTATCTCTTTAAAGAGAAGTTCGATACCCCGAACGGCCTGGCGCAGTTCTTCACCTGCGACTGGGTAGCGCCAATCGACAAACTCACCGACGAGTACCCGATGGTGCTCTCCACTGTGCGTGAAGTCGGCCACTACTCCTGTCGTTCAATGACCGGCAACTGTGCGGCGCTGGCGGCGCTGGCGGACGAACCGGGCTATGCGCAAATCAACACTGCCGACGCCGCGCGTCTGGGCATTGAAGATGAAGCGCTGGTATGGGTGAACTCGCGTAAAGGTCGAATCATTACCCGTGCGCAGGTCAGCGATCGTCCGAATAAAGGGGCGATTTACATGACCTATCAGTGGTGGATTGGTGCCTGTAACGAACTGGTCACGGAGAACCTGAGTCCGATTACCAAAACGCCGGAGTACAAATACTGTGCTGTTAATGTTGAACGGATCACCGATCAACGCGCTGCTGAGCAGTATGTGATTGATGAGTACAACAAGCTGAAAAGCAGTTTGCGTGAGAGCGCAATGGGTTAAAACTTCAGTTTAGCTGTTCAGGTAATAAAAGCGGCGATATACTCGCCGCTTTTTTATTCGTAGCCTTTATTAATAAAATCTGCAAATCTTATTGCAGATAAATATAATTTTCGAATAAAAAGAATATGATATTCCCCGGATAATTAAGGCGTTGCGTCTTCAGCATGATGAGGAACAGAAAGCCCGGAGCATAAGCGTCGCTGGACGCGAGGAGGCACATCTCTGCTCAGAGCGTGAAGCGGAAGTCCGTTATTACTTGCGCATTTGCCGACGCATTTTGAAAGGTCACGGTTTATATTTTGCCTGAGCGCAGGCAAACCAGTTAGCGGTGCAACCGTGGGGATGATTTTGCATTGGGAAGTCCGAATCAGCTCGTAGAGATTGCGCCCCTGAATGTTCTGTTAGCATCTGAAGAGTATTGGTCTGTCTGCGGTCAGGAGTGGGGCCTGGACTACCGTGCGACGTCACGTAATTCTGTTGCCATTAACGCTGGCGCGCCTGGTAAATCTAAAGCTCACGATAAAAGCCGCCATCTTAAAGGGTAACGGATTTTTAAAGCTCAAAATCCATTTAGCAGAAAATCATCTACTATCTTTAGTACATGGAATAAATTTCCATTGTGATATTTAGTTTTTAATTTTTTAAGTTTTACAGCCTTCCTTTTTTATAAATGGCATCCCCGGCTCATGAAGAGCCTTAGTGTTGAAGGTGTTTATGTTTCCTGTTTCTTCAATCAGTTCCTGGTTACGAACGCAAAGATTAATCAAAGGATAACAGCTATGACTCACATCCACGAACACGCCCCAATAAATAACACGTATCCCGATACTCGTCTGCCCCTGCCTGCCGTGAGCAGCAGCGCGGTATCATGGGGTGCTATCTTTGCCGGCGCAGCAGCAGCGGCATCCCTTTCTTTGATTTTACTTATGCTGGGTGCCGGTTTAGGACTTACGTCCGTTTCGCCATGGGAAAGCCGCGGGCTTGATGCAGGTACGGTGGGTATCGCTGCCATCGCCTGGTTGACGTTTACGCAAATTGTGGCATCGGGTATGGGAGGCTATTTATCCGGACGACTGCGCACGAAATGGATCGATACACACCGGGACGAAGTTTACTTCCGCGATACCGCACATGGTTTTTTGACCTGGGCCGTGGCGGCGCTGATATCTGCTGTGCTGTTAACGAGCACGGTGGGTTCCATCATTGGCGGAGGCGCTAAAATCGTGGGTACCGTGGCCGGGGGTGCTGCGGCGACCACGGCAGCGGGTGCAGCCAGTATGGCGAACGGGTCATCTGTCGTACAGGATTCGTCGATGGATTATTTCGTTAACTCGATGTTCAGGGCGAGCAGTCCTGCCACACCTGCCAACAACGCTGCCGATCCCGCGTCACCAACGGCTCCTGCAACGCCAACAGCACCTCAACAACCCGTTTCTCCTGCACAGTTAGGTGAAGTGAGCGGTATTTTTGTTAACAGCATTACCACCGGCGCTTTACCCCAGGACGATCGTCAGTATGTCGCCCGTCTGATTGCTCAAAATACGGGTATCAGCCAGCAAGAGGCTGAACAGCGGGTACAGAGCACCTATGACAAAGCCCAGGCTAAATTAAAAGAAACGAAGCAGAAAGCGCAGCAAGCCGCCGATACCGCACGCAAAGCCACGAGCTATCTGATGCTCTGGACATTCATTTCTCTACTGGCAGGTGCCTTCGTAGCCAGCCTGTGTGCGACCTTCGGTGGCCGTCAACGTGATTTATAATCTATTTATGTGGGAGGTTTAAAATGCGCTCATTATTACTGTTCTTTTTAGGTGTACCCATTCCAATCATTATCCTGATTGCCTTGTTTTTCCATTAAGGCTTGTGTGACAACATGGCATTTTAACCAGTCATATCAGGATAACTGCCAGTAAAATATAAATGCCCGAAAGGGCATTTATATTTTTCAGACTGCTGACACACGCTATACCGTGGAATTATGCCTGGCGGCGTTTCGCTTGCACAGGCCCACGACTTACACATAACGTATTGATAATTAGGTTTTAGAAGGCCGGGTAAGGCGAAGCCGCTACCCGGCAAAACGGCGAGCACAGTAGCAAAACTGGGTTGTCATCAACCTCAGGCGGGGAAACCCGCCTGTTCTTGTCCGCAGCAGAGGTCTTAATGCACCCCTGATTATTGATCGGCGGTCTTATCAAATTTGCCCAGCATTTCACGCTCGTAGGCCAGCGCTTTTTTACGGTCAAACTTATGTTCCCATTTGGCAATTACCAGTACCGCCAGCGCGTTGCCCACCACATTTAGCGCGGTACGGGCCATATCAAGAATACGGTCAACACCGGCGATAAATGCCAGCCCCTCCAGCGGAATACCGACGCTTCCCAGGGTTGCCAGCAGTACAACGAATGAAACGCCTGGCACGCCAGCGATGCCTTTCGAAGTCACCATCAGCGTCAGCACAAGAATAATTTCCTGGCCCAGCGAGAGATCAATACCGTAAAGCTGAGCAATAAAAATAGCCGCAATACTTTGATAAAGGGTCGAACCATCAAGGTTAAAGGAATACCCCGTTGGCACCACAAAGCTGGTAATAGAAGCCGGTGCGCCATAGGCTTCCATCTTTTCAATAATACGCGGCAGAACGCTTTCGGAGCTGGCGGTTGAATAGGCCAGGATCAGCTCATCTTTCAGGATACGGATCAGCGTCCAGATGCTGAGTTTACACAGCCGCGCCACTGCACCAAGTACCACCAGCGCAAAGAAGATAATGGCAAAATGCACCAGGATCACCAGCTTTGCCAGCGGCCACAGCGAAGCGAAACCAAAGTTTGCCACCGTTACTGAAATAAGGGCAAACACCCCTACCGGCGCATAGCGCATCACCATATGGGTGACTTTAAACATGGTCTCAGAAATTGAACGGAATACGGTCACCAGCGGCTCACGATGCGTGGCGGGCAGCGAGGAAAGGCCAAGGCCAAACAACACCGAGAAGAAGATAATCGCCAGCATATCGCCTTTAGCCATTGAGGCGATAATATTGGTCGGGACCAGTGACAAAATGGTGCCCATCAGGCCATGCGCATGGCTTTGCACTTCTGCTGTAGTACTCTGGTATTTCGAAATATCTACCGTCGCCAGCTGTGCCATATCAATACCCGCGCCTGGCTGAAACACATTCGCCAGGGTAATACCAATAACAATGGCAATGGTAGTGATCACTTCAAAATAAAGAATAGTCTTCGCACCAATGCGGCCAAGCTGTTTAGCATCACCTACCCCCGCAATACCCACAATTAAGGTGGAAATAACAATAGGGACGACTATCATTTTGATTAGGTGAATAAAGATATCACCGGCCGGAGAAAGCAGATTTACAATGAGCCACTCACGGCTGTCGCTATGGTAATGCAGATAGCTTCCCAGCAGGATACCCAGCACAAGGGCCAGCAAAATCTGCCATGCCAGGCTGAGTTTAATGTTTTTCATAGTAGTGGACTTCCTTAACGAGCAGCCTCACTCAAAAATGTGAATGAGAGCTGATGAACGGTATGAAATTGTGTTGCGTCCTTTTTAGGATTTTTAGCGCCTATAATCAGTATCACTTGCAGCCCATCCTGTGCAACCCTTTCCCGGCAGGGTTGTTGGACGAAAATGAGGGCGTTAAGTCAGATTATTGCCAGTTACTTTCTATAACCTTTTGTTATAAATAAATAAACTATTGTTGATTTTTTAATAATTACTGATAAAAATTATTACGCATCAAACATCTGTTTGCTGGTTTTTCAAACACTGCATTTAATGCGTGATCTGCCGCCCAAAAAATAAACAAAGCTCATTCCCCCTCCTGTAATTAACGTTTATGTGACATATCATTAACATCTTACAAGGAGAAAAAAAGCCATGAGCCAAATACACAAACACGCCATTCCCGAAAATATTGCGGAACACTGCCTGATCAGCCCGAAGCAGTATCAAGAAAAATATCAGCAATCCATTACCGATCCTGATGCCTTCTGGGGCGAGCAGGGTAAAATTCTCGACTGGATAACGCCCTATCAAAAGGTCAAAAATACCTCTTTTGCGCCCGGCAACATCTCGATTAAATGGTATGAGGACGGCACGCTGAATCTGGCGGCAAATTGTCTCGATCGCCATTTGTCTGAGCGTGGCGATCAGACCGCCATTATCTGGGAAGGTGATGACGCCAGTCAGAGCAAGCACATCACTTATCGTGAACTGCATGCAGACGTTTGCCGCTTTGCCAATACGCTGGCCGGGCTGGGGATCAAAAAAGGCGACGTGGTAGCGATTTATATGCCGATGGTGCCGGAAGCGGCGGTCGCCATGCTGGCCTGCGCCCGTATTGGCGCAGTGCATTCGGTCATTTTTGGCGGTTTTTCTCCTGAGGCCGTGGCCGGGCGTATCATTGACTCCAGTTCACGACTGGTGATCACCGCTGACGAAGGTGTCCGTGCCGGACGTCCCATTCCACTGAAGAAAAATGTCGACGATGCGCTGAAAAACCCCAACGTAAAAAGCGTTGAGCACGTCATCGTGCTTAATCGTACGGGGGGCCAAATTGACTGGCAGGAAGGCCGCGATCTGTGGTGGAACGAGTTAACTGAAAACGCCAGCGCAGACCACCAGCCAGAAGAGATGAACGCAGAAGATCCGCTGTTCATTCTTTATACGTCAGGCTCTACCGGTAAACCAAAAGGCGTGCTGCACACGACCGGCGGTTATCTGGTTTATGCCGCCACCACCTTTAAGTATGTCTTTGATTATCATCCCGGCGAGATTTACTGGTGCACCGCTGACGTTGGCTGGGTGACCGGGCACAGCTATTTGCTGTACGGTCCACTGGCATGCGGCGCGACGACGCTGATGTTTGAAGGCGTGCCAAACTGGCCGACCCCGGCGCGTATGTCGCAGGTGGTTGACAAGCATCAGGTCAACATTCTTTATACCGCCCCTACCGCTATTCGTGCGCTGATGGCTGAAGGCGATAAAGCCATCGAGGGAACCGACCGTTCTTCACTGCGTATCCTCGGGTCCGTCGGCGAGCCGATCAACCCGGAAGCGTGGGAATGGTACTGGAAAAAAATCGGTAATGAAAAATGCCCGGTGATGGACACCTGGTGGCAGACCGAAACCGGCGGCTTTATGATCACCCCATTACCCGGCGCGATTGAACTAAAAGCCGGTTCCGCGACGCGACCGTTTTTCGGCGTCCAGCCCGCGCTGGTTGATAACGAAGGCAACCCGCAGGATGGCGCGACCGAAGGCAACCTGGTGATTACCGACTCCTGGCCCGGCCAGGCGCGTACGCTATTTGGCGACCACGAACGGTTCGAGCAGACCTATTTCTCCACCTTTAAAAACTGCTACTTCAGCGGGGACGGCGCGCGCCGTGACGAAGACGGCTACTACTGGATCACTGGCCGTGTGGATGACGTCCTGAACGTCTCCGGTCACCGTCTGGGGACGGCGGAAATCGAATCTGCACTGGTCTCGCATCCGAAAATCGCCGAAGCGGCGGTTGTGGGTATTCCCCACAACATTAAAGGCCAGGCGATCTACGCCTACGTCACCCTGAATCACGGTGAAGAGCCGTCCGCAGAGCTGTACACCGACGTGCGCAACTGGGTGCGCAAGGAGATCGGCCCACTGGCGACGCCAGATGTGCTGCACTGGACCGATTCGCTGCCGAAAACCCGCTCTGGCAAGATTATGCGTCGTATTCTGCGCAAAATCGCCGCCGGTGATACCAGCAATCTGGGGGATACCTCAACGCTGGCCGATCCTGGCGTAGTAGAAAAACTGCTCGAAGAGAAACAAGCGCTGGCCATACCGTCTTAAGCCAGCCTCTTCCCTCTCCCGATAAGGGAGAGGGCTATTAAAACAAAACCTACCCTACCTCTGGAGACTCTGTGATGAATGACACCATTTATCAGCGGATAGAAAGCAGTGCGCATTTTCGGGAACTGGTGGATAAACGGCAGCGTTTTGCCGTTATCCTCTCCATCATTATGCTGGTTATTTACGTCGGTTTTATCCTGCTAATTGCTTTTGCACCGGGCTGGCTGGGAACACCGTTGCATGCAGGTACCAGCGTGACGCGCGGTATTCCCATCGGGATTGGCGTGATTGTCATTTCTTTCGTGCTGACGGGCGTTTATGTCTGGCGGGCCAACAGTGAATTTGATCGTTTGACCCATGCCGTCATCCGCGAGGTAAACGTATGATGAAAAGGCTCCTGACTGCATTCGCCGCCACGCTTCCTTTTGCTGCTAACGCCGCCGATGCCATTACCGGCGCGGTAGAACGTCAGCCCACCAACTGGCAGGCGATCATCATGTTCCTGATTTTTGTCGCCCTGACACTCTACATCACATACTGGGCGTCAAAACGGGTACGTTCACGCAGCGACTACTATACCGCGGGCGGCAATATTACCGGCTTTCAGAACGGGCTGGCGATTGCCGGCGACTTTATGTCGGCGGCCTCATTTCTTGGCATCTCCGCACTGGTATACACTTCCGGTTATGACGGGTTAATTTACTCGCTCGGCTTCCTGGTTGGCTGGCCGATCATCCTGTTTCTGATCGCCGAACGGCTGCGTAACCTCGGGCGCTTTACCTTTGCCGACGTCGCGTCTTACCGGCTGAAGCAGGGTCCTATCCGTATTCTTTCCGCCTGCGGCTCGCTGGTCGTGGTGGCGCTCTACTTGATTGCGCAGATGGTTGGCGCGGGTAAGTTAATTGAGCTGCTGTTTGGCCTTAACTATCACGTTGCCGTGGTGCTGGTGGGCGTGCTGATGGTGATGTACGTGCTGTTTGGCGGCATGCTGGCTACCACATGGGTGCAAATTATCAAAGCGGTGCTGCTGCTGTTCGGTGCCAGTTTTATGGCCTTTATGGTAATGAAACATGTCGGCTTTAGCTTCAGCAATCTGTTCTCTGAAGCCATGGCGGTACACCCGAAAGGCGCAGCCATCATGAGTCCGGGCGGACTGGTGAAAGATCCGATTTCCGCGCTGTCGCTCGGGCTGGGTCTGATGTTCGGTACCGCTGGCCTGCCACATATTTTGATGCGTTTCTTCACGGTAAGCGATGCGAAGGAAGCGCGTAAAAGCGTGTTCTACGCCACCGGTTTTATGGGTTACTTCTATATTCTGACCTTTATCATCGGCTTCGGTGCGATCATGCTGGTGGGCGCAAACCCGGCCTTTAAAGATGCCGCTGGTGCGCTGATTGGCGGCAATAACATGGCCGCGGTGCATCTGGCGAATGCGGTGGGCGGGAACCTGTTCCTTGGCTTTATCTCGGCGGTTGCCTTCGCGACCATTCTGGCGGTGGTGGCCGGTCTGACGCTGGCGGGGGCATCGGCGGTATCTCACGACCTGTATGCTAACGTATTCCGCAAAGGCGCGTCTGAGCGCGATGAGCTGAGAGTGTCGAAAATCACGGTGCTGGTGCTGGGCGTGGTAGCGATTCTGCTGGGCATTCTGTTTGAAAACCAGAATATCGCTTTCATGGTGGGCCTGGCGTTCTCCATCGCCGCCAGCTGTAACTTCCCGATCATTCTGCTCTCAATGTACTGGTCAAAACTGACCACCCGTGGAGCGATGATTGGCGGCTGGCTGGGTCTATTAACCGCTGTGATCCTGATGATCCTCGGCCCGACGATTTGGGTGCAAATTCTGGGTCACACATCGGCCATTTTCCCGTATGAGTATCCGGCACTGTTTTCTATTGCCGTTGCCTTTATCGGCATCTGGGTTTTCTCCGCGACCGATAATACGGCGGCCGGAAAACTGGAGCGTGAGCAGTTCCGCGCGCAGTTCATCCGCTCTCAAACTGGCATTGGTATTGAGCAGGGTAAAGCGCATTAATCACGTCCTGTTGCCCCGGTCATCCGGCCGGGGCGTTTAAAACATTATCCACGCCACCAGCGGCGCGACTAATACCATCAGGACGCCTGAAAGCATCATCACCAGACTGGCGATAACGCCCTCCTGCGGACCAAGCTCCCATGAACGTGCCGTACCGGCTCCATGCGAAGCTGCGCCGAATCCTGCCCCTTTTGCCACCCCAGCCCGAATGGAAAGACGTAGAAAAAGGATATCCCCTACGGCCATTCCAAACACGCCCGTGACAACGACAAATAATGCAACTAAATCCGGCTGGCCGCCCAGCGGTCTGGCGGCGGCCAGCGCAAAAGGCGTGGTCACCGAGCGTACGGCCAGACTGCGCTGGATCTCGTCCGGCAACATAAACAGGCGCGCCAGCCAGACTGAACTGGTGACGGCGACGGCCGTTGCCGTTATCACGCCCGCCGACAGAGACATCCAGTGGCGGCGAATAGTCATCAGATTGTCGTAAATAGGCACCGCAAACGCTACGGTGGCAGGCCCCAGCAACCACAGTAACCAGTGAGATTCTCCTATGTAATTTTGCCAGGAGATGTGGCCCACAACCAGCATCAGTACTAAAAGAACGGGCGTCAGTACCAGCGGCATTAGTGGGAGCGAATGAAAGCGGCGATACAGGCGCTTATTGGCGTAATACAGCCCCAGCGTCACTGCCAGGCACAGCAGGCTTAGCCACAGGTTATTCATCTTTTAGCCTGCGCATTTCATAATGATACACCCGATCCACGACCCAGGCTGTCGCACCGAGCACCATCAGGGTACTGAGGGCAATCACTGCAAAGATACGCCAGCCGTCGATCATCAGAAGCTGGACATAGTTCACCACCGCCACCACTGCTGGCACAAAAAAGAGCAACATTTCTGCCAGTAGCCAGCGCGAACCAGCCCGAATCCACGCCAGTGGGATCACCCGGCAGGCGATCAGCGCTAATAGCATTACCATTCCCACCAGATTGGCTGGCAGGGGTAAATGCAACCATGCGACGAGATACTCAGCAATCACAAAAAAACCGGCGTACAGTAAAACCTGCACCGGTGTCTGAAGGTGTTGAAAAACAGCAGGCACAACGCGCCCGGAGGCCACAGCCATGGAGAACATTCCTGGGATAGGATCAGAGCCAGCATTATAGTGAGCGCCAGTCGATGAAAAAAATGAATTAAAATCATCGCTCCCATAGTTTTAAGGAATAGCCATGGATCTGAGAACATTACGCTATTTTGTCGAAGTGGTACGCCAGCAGAGTTTTACGCGCGCGGCGGAGCGGCTTTTCGTCACCCAGCCGACGATCAGTAAAATGCTAAAAAATCTGGAAGATGAGCTTAACTGCACGCTGCTGATCCGCGACGGGCGCAGACTACTGCTGACCGATACCGGACGCGTGGTGTTCGAAAGAGGGCTGGCGATCCTCGATGAATTTAGCCAGCTTGAGGCCGAACTCAGCGACATCAATCATCTCAATAAGGGATTATTGAGGCTCGGTATTCCGCCAATGGTCGGCGTATTGATGGCAGGTCCCATCAGTTTGTTTCGCCAGCGCTATCCTGGCGTTGAGCTAAAAATTTCCGAGTTTGGCGGGCTGACGGTACAGCAGGCGGTAATGAATGGCGAACTGGATGTCGCGATGACGGCTCTGCCCGTGGAAGAAGAAAGTAGCCTGACGGCGTTGCCGCTGTTTAGTCATCCGCTGTGCGTGCTGGTTCCCCGATCGGGCGAATGGCTGAATAAAGAATCGATATCGCCCCGCCAGCTTGCGGCGCATCCGCTGCTTATCTATAACGAAGATTTCGCCCTTAGCCGTCAGCTGATGCAGCTCTTTAACCAGCATGACGTAAAACCGAGAATTGCCGTGCGCAGCGGCCAGTGGGACTTTCTGGCGGCAATGGTGCAGGCTGGCGTGGGGCTGGCGATTTTACCCGAACCTATCTGTGAAAGGCTGAATAAAGACACGCTGCGCTGGCTCCCATTGCAAAGTGAGTTGCGCTGGCAACTGGGCATGATCTGGCGCGAGGGAGTGTATTTGTCACACAGCGCGCGAG
This sequence comes from Superficieibacter electus, assembly GCF_002915575.1. Lineage (GTDB taxonomy): Bacteria > Pseudomonadota > Gammaproteobacteria > Enterobacterales > Enterobacteriaceae > Superficieibacter > Superficieibacter electus. Next base: position 93,732 of record NZ_PQGD01000014.1, on the reverse strand, counting down.
CATGGTTAACGTGTTGTGAAGGGTTCTGGCTGGCAGAAAAATAATCGCCGGGAAGGCCCCGGCGAAAAGTATTATTTGCTCTCGACTAACAGGGCTTCCAGCAGGTCCAGATCGTGCAATAGCTTTTGCAGCGTCTCATTGCTGATTTGCCGCGTCGCCCGCAAGTGGTAAAGCTCGGCTCGCTCAGAGCGCAGTGCCGCCAGGCGGAAGCGGCGTTCCAGATTCTCTTCCTGGAACGAGTGCTCAACATCATTACGCCCGTCAGCGCGACGACGCAGATTACCAATCACCCGCGAACTCACTTCGCGCAGCAACTGGTCATCTATATTCTCTTCCGTATTAGCGGCCAGACGCTCTTCCATTTTCTCAATGGCGACAATCGCCACATCGGCCGTTGCCGCTCGCGCCAGCCGCTCTTCTTTCTGCTGCTGGGCATGATCGCGGACGTCAATCTGCTGAAGCAGCATTGGCAGCACGATTACGCCAATAAACAACGAAAAGAGGATCACACCTGCGGCGAGGAATACCAGTTCATAACGTGCCGGGAAGCCGTTGCCGTCCGGCAGTAGCAGAGGAATGGAAAGCACACCGGCCAGCGTAATCGCCCCGCGCACCCCGGCGACCGTGGCGATCAGCAGCTCACGGGTGCTCCACGATCCAAATTCCATCGGCTTGTTCTTCAGAAAACGCATGCTGAACTTTTTCATCGTCCACAGCCAGCCAAAACGCACCAGCATCAGCGCGGCATAAATCAGCACGATATCGGTGAACAGCATCCAGGTTTCGACATTCGGGTCGATTTCTGCCGCCGCCAGCGACGACTCCATGATCCCCGGTAATTGCAGGCCCAACAGCAGAAATACCATACCGTTAAACACAAATTCGAGCATTGCCCAGGTGCTATTGGCGCGCAGACGCATGGCCAGCGGCGCAGAGCGCATAACGCCAGAACGGGTAATGGTCATTCCCGCTGCCACCGCCGCCAGGATACCTGATACGCCAACATGTTCAGCAATCAAATAAGAGGCAAACGGCAACAGGAACAGCAGCACAATCTGGGTGGCCGGTTCATCGCCGCCCCAGCGGCTGAGAAAGCGCAGCGAGCGTCCGTACAGCCAGCTGACAACAAAACCTGCCAGCAGGCCACCAATCGCCACCTTCATAAACTCAAGCGACGCGCCACCTACAGTAAAGACCATGGTGCCCATCGCGACCGCAACGGCAAACTTCAGCGATACCAGGCCGGAGGCATCGTTCATTAATGCTTCACCCTGAAGTATGCCCATGATTTTTTTAGGAATACGTCCTTCACCCACGATACCGGAAAGTGCCACTGCATCGGTGGGTGACAGGACGGCCGCCAGCGCAAAAGCCGGGATTAACGGAATGCCTGGTACCATCCAGTAAATGAGAAACCCAATTCCAGCGACGGTGACCAGCACCAGCGCCAGCGCAAGACCGAATATCTCTCGTCCATGTTCAAGAAATTCGCGGGTCGGGGTTTTCCAGCCGTCAGCGAACAGAAGCGGCGGGATAAATAAGACGAGGAAAAGCTCCGGGTCAAACTCGACATGCAGACCAAACGTTGGCCAGGCCAGCAGCGCTCCGATGGCAATCTGCATAAGCGGCAACGGAATTTGAAAAGGAAGAACGCGGGTCACTACTCCGGAGAGCGAGACCACAAGTGTCATGATCAGTATTGTAAAGAATATTTCCATGCTGTCCCTGTTTGCTTTGTGTGGAATCAAGCGCACTGCGCATATTCATAGTAAAACATTGTGATTAACATAAGGGAAACAGGATGTGGCTTAAAAACAAAAAACGGGCGGCCTGAGCCACCCGTTTGACAGATTAATCGCGAGACGAGCTAGATCGCCCAGCCACCCGCATAAAAAGCCACCAGCGCTATTGCAATAATCACCGTGCCAAAATTCAGTTTACGCCATTCGCCTGACACAACCCGACCAATCACCAGCGCGGCAAAACCGATCATGATGCCGGTAACAATGTTACAGGTCAGAACGATAAACACAGCGGTAATCAGGCCACACATGGCATCAACAAAATCGGCAAAGTCGATGCGCGCGACGTTGCTTAACATCAACAGTCCAACATACATCAGCGCCGGAGCGGTGGCGTAGGCCGGAACCAGATAAGAGAGCGGAGAAAGGAACAGGATCAGCAGAAACAGTACGCCCACCACAATCGCCGTCAGACCGGTTTTACCGCCTGCCGCCGTCCCTGCTGCGGACTCAATATACACCGCTGCCGGTGCTGCGCCCACCAGACCGGAGAAGACACTACTCAGGGAGTCGGTGGTCAGCGCTTTGCCGCCGTTAATGATCTGACCGTCTTTATCCAGCAAATTTGCCTGACCAGCGACCGCGCGAATGGTGCCGGTGGCATCAAAGACGGCGGTCATGACCAGCGCCAGCACACTTGGCAGCACCACGGGGTTCAGCGCACCCATGATATCCAGGCTGCCAATCAGGGAGTTACCGTGCTCATCGCTTAGCGACGGCATGGCAAAAATCCCGGAAAAATGGACGTTCGGATCAAATAACAGGCCGACGATGGAGATACCGATAATCGTCAGTAAAATACCGCCAGGCACTTTCAGTTTTTCCAGGCCGATAATCACCGCCAGACCAATCAGTGACATGATCACCGGGAAACTGGCGAAATGGCCCAGCGCAACCGGCAGCCCGTCCAGCGGGTTTTTGATCACCAGTCCCACACCGTTAGCTGCGATGAGCAACAGGAACAGGCCGATACCAATCCCGGTACCGTGCGCAATGCCCTGCGGCAGATTACGCAAAATCCAGCTACGAATGCCGGTCGCTGAAATAATGGTAAACAGCACCCCCATCAGGAAGACCGCGCCAAGCGCAACCGGAATGCTGATATGTTGCCCCAGCACCAGACTGAAGGCCGTAAAAGCGGTCAGAGAGATGGCACAGCCAATCGCCAGCGGCAGGTTCGCCCACAGCCCCATTAACAGCGAGCCAACCCCTGCCACCAGACAGGTTGCGACAAAGACAGCGGCAGGCGGGAAACCTGCTTTACCTAACATTCCCGGTACAACAATGACGGAATAGACCATCGCCAGAAAAGTGGTTAATCCCGCAACAATCTCCTGACGAACAGAGCTTCCACGAGCAGAAATTTTAAACCAGGCGTCGAGTGAACCGCCGGTACGCGCTGATGGCGTAGACATAGAAAACATCCCCTGAGAATTTTTTATCTTTCGTTGGTCAGCGTGGTGGACAATCCACTGCCAGGTAAACGTCATCTCCCTGTGCTACGTTACGGCAAAGAGGCACCGTAAAAAGCAAACGTTTAACTCCGCGCAGACAAAACGGCTTAACAATGTTATTTAGTGGGCTCCTGAAAACGGCTTTATTGACGATCTTCCACCCACTAAACAAAAGGCAAACGATTATCCAGCGTTTAACCCGCCTTTTTCAACTGAACTTTGCACCATTTTGCTAAGATTCGCTTATGGTGGTGAAGAAATCAGCAGTCGATGCGCAAACGTTATCGTTTATGCGCAAGCTGGCAACATTATTGTTGAGGATTATTTTCAATTCTGCAGGGCAAGACTTGCTGCCGCTGAAAAATGTTATTCACCAGGCAGAGTAAACGGCCCGCCTTTTTCAATACCCTGTTTCCAGGCCGGGCGCATTTCGACGCGTTTTTTCCAGGCCTGCAAATTAGGCAGGTTATCAATACTGCCGCGCGACAGCAGAGCAAACACCGGAAAACTCATCTGCACATCCGCCATACTCAGATTGTCCCCGGCAAACCACGGCTTATGTGCCAGTTCTGCTTCGATAAATCGGGCGTGCGTTTCAATCTGCTGATTCAAATATGCCTTTTGTACGCCCTGCCCCAGCGCGTTACCCAGCGTGCGCAGTCCGAAGGGTACCGGTGGTTTCCCCAGGCGTCCGAATACCAGCTTCATTAACAATAGCGGCATCAACGACCCTTCGGCGTAGTGAAGCCAGAAGCGGTACTGCAATTTCTGTGCTTTATCCTGCGGCTGTAGTTGATGGGTGGGATCGTAATACTCTTCCAGGTACTCAAGGATCGCGCCAGATTCGGCAATAATGAGTCCGTCGTCTTCCAGCACCGGTGATTTGCCAAGCGGATGCACTTTCTTTAATGACGCCGGGGCAAGCATGGTTTTTTCGCGCTCATAGCGAATGATGTCGTAGGGCACGTTTAATTCTTCAAGCGCCCAGAGCACACGCTGTGAACGAGACTGATTGAGATGGTGCACCTTCAGCATAGTTTTCTCCTGTCGTTAAGCTGTTAACTATAGGAGAGGTTTAGCTTTTATTCTTCTTCCAGCAGCCGCGCACCGGTTCCCTCTTCTCCCAGCTTATCGCCAGGGTTACGCAGGGGGCAATCGCGGCGGGAAAGACAACCGCAGCCAATACAGCCATCCAGTTGATCGCGCAGCGCGACCAGAGTGTGAATGCGTCGGTCCAGCTCCTCTCGCCATTGCGAAGAGAGGTGCTGCCACTCTCTGGCGCTCAAATTATGTCCCTCAGGCAGTACGCCGAAAGATTCGCCAATCGTTGAAAGTGGAATGCCAATGCGCTGGGCAATTTTAATAATCGCCACATATCGCAGTACATCGCGCGAGTAACGCCGCTGATTGCCGCTATTACGCACGCTCTTAATCAATCCCTTACTTTCATAAAAGTGCAGGGCCGAGACAGCAACGCCGCTGCGCCTGGCGACTTCGCCTGGCGTGAGCATCGCTTTAATACGGGGCGATCTCTTTTCCATAAACCACTTTACCTCAAGTTAACTTGAGGAATTATACTCGCCCGCAGAGAAAACGACGAATCTTATGATGAGAAGAGGACGCTGTATGTCGCATCGTGAAATAATTCAAACACTGATTGAATGGATTGATGAGCATATCGATCAACCACTTAACATCGATATGGTTGCCAGAAAATCAGGCTATTCAAAGTGGTATTTGCAGCGAATGTTCCGTACCGTGATGCATCAGACGTTGGGAGACTATATCCGTCAGCGGCGTTTATTGTTGGCGGCGGAAGCACTGCGCACCACGCAACGGCCGATTTTTGATATTGCCATGGATCTGGGGTATGTCTCGCAGCAGACGTTCTCCCGCGTGTTTCGCCGTGAGTTCGACCGTACACCGACGGATTATCGCCATCAGATTTCGGCGTGACGTTTACGCGGCTTCAGCAGTCTGATGGGTTGCTGTAGCCACGTAATGAATTCCTGTGGCGGCATGGCTTTCGCAAAGTGCCAGCCCTGACAATACTGTACGCCACGCTTCAGTAGCCACGACACCTGCTCTGCCGTTTCTACCCCTTCGGCAATAGTCTTCAGACGCAGGCTTTGCGCCATTTCAACAATATGTTCAGCAATCAGGTTATTGGTACTTAATGTATCAATAAAGGACTTATCGATTTTTAATATATCGACGTTCAGGGAGTAGAGATTATGCAGGTTGGAATATCCCGTACCAAAATCGTCGATTGCCACTTCATAGCCAGCCTGGCGAAATGCCTGAATAACTGGCGTCGTTTTGGGCACATCTATAAATCCACGCTCGGTCACTTCTATTTTGATTTGTTGGGCCAGTACCGAGTATTTCTGTGCTTTATCAGAGATTAAGGCGATTAACCGTGAGGAATGAAAATCAGATGCCGATAGATTGATCGAGATATAAAGTTGGGGATGCGCAGCAAGAAAATCGCCTAAATCAGTAAATACTTCCTCTACCACGTAATCGGTTACATGTTCAATTAGCCCCTCTTTTTCCGCCAGCGGAATAAACTCAGCCGGACTCATTACCTGACCTTCGAACCCGGGCCAGCGTAATAGTGCTTCCGCACCCACACACTGATTATTTTTGATATCAATAATGGGTTGGTAATGCAGGCGGAGCTGGCGTTTTTGCAGCGCACGCTGTAGCAGACGACGCGGAGAGTTATACTCCCGGTGTGTTCGCGCCCAAACCAGCAGGATCAAAATACTGCATATCATTCCTAAAGGTAGCGTGAGCGATGCCTGATGATAAAAATTATCGTGAAACCGGGATGAAAGGGTTGAAACAATAATCGCGATGGGTCGCCGTTCAGATCGGGCAATAGTATAAAATCGCCCGTGATGCTGAAAGGTATAGTCTTTATTCAGCAATAATTTTTTTAATATTTTTGGATCAGCTTGCTCACTAACGGAAAAAAATTCATTGGTCACCGTGTCATATACGCCATAAGCCAGTGACTGATCTTCCGAGATAACTTCACTATAGGAAAGGGGATTAATAACGGCAACATAATTTCCTCGCCGCATATAGTTCATTTTATAGCCAGGGTAAAAAGGCGTATCGCGGTAGTAGTAAATAAAAATATCAGGCTTGCGCCAGTAATTCTGTCTCGGCATCTGATATGCGTGCGCAGGCCGAATTGCGGTCGAACATAAAAAATGATCGCCTTCAGCGTAGATTAAATCATCAACGTACAGGCGGCCGTGAACAATATTCAGCATTTGTTGCTGATGTTGAACGCTGCAAATCTTACCATGAAATTGTTCAGCAGCATCGCGTGCCAGATCGGCCTGGCGAATTACTTTCTCCGTTTTACTGAGCGCCAGTTGCGCAAATGAACGGAGTTGATCGCGCGTTTCTGAAACGGCTCTTAAATGAGCAAACCATAGCGCAAGCATCACAGGTAGCAGAACTACCATGATAATCCCGAGGACTCTCAGCACCTTGCGTTGCACGCTATGGTTCATTTCAGCCTAATATCCCTGCATTTTATGTGCCTGAGCTCCGAAATGGATACTTTGATAAAGAGGTGATTACGTTGCATGAATCATACGACATTAGCAACCGACTTTTTATCGCAAAAACCTAATATTTAGCGATGATGATAATATTTTTCCGTAAGGCAAACTTAAAGTGCAGGTCACGTTTTTATTAAGGAGAAGAGAAAATGTACGTCGCCTGGTTTAAAAGCGGGAGATACCAGCTAAGCAACTAAGCGTATTGTATAGTTCTGCATCAACTGGTTGATGAGTTGCGCTTTAAGATGCGCATGAGGAATTAGCTCTAGCGCTTTTGCATGATATACAGCCATGATAAACCGCGTAATAATTAAGTATTAGTTAAATTAGGACGAAACAAATCTGCCGTTGAAAAGCATAAAAACCGATACAGAAAAAAATGCTCAATGAATTAAACAGCGCGCTATAAAAGGCGTGCTATAAAGTTAGCTCAAAGAGAACAAAAGTATCTACCACCATTTTATAAAAAGGGTATGCACAGAAACATTTTATCGTAGCTTAATTCTTACTCATAATTTAACTGAAACATTCAGCATTTAGCAACTACGAATCAGCTAACAATATAGCTGAGTTTTGCTGCGGTGTAGGACATTTTTTTCTGCGCAGATTAGCAAGAAGCGCCCTCTTCTTCTGGCGAATAAAAGAACAAATGTGATATAGTTCACAAATCCTGTGACACAGGAACACTGTTTCATAAAAATCCACCAGCCTGACGACAGTCTGCGCCTCACGGCCGGGCTGCTGGCCGAAGGCATGTCGTTTTTCGTTGAGGGCAAGATTTCATGGCTACCATTACTACCAGCGTCGTGTTGCTACGCTGGCCACTGGTGAGCGCCGGGCTAATGTTTTTAGCCAGCACATTAAACATTCAGTTTCGCAAAGCGGACTATATCGGCCTGGCGGTCATCAGCACTCTTCTGGGGATGATTGCCGCCTGTTGGTTTGCCACCAACCTGCTGGGGATCACAATGGCTGACGTCTCTGTGATTTGGGGCAACGTCAAGGATGTAATGGTTGAAACAATGGGGCAGATGCCGCCGGAATGGCCCGTAGTCATAACATAATGACTTGTCGGGCAACTGACCAGCCCCGGGCGGGGCTGGTCGGGTATCACGCTCTTAGAACGGAATATCGTCGTCAAAGTCCATCGGGGGTTCGTTAGACTGAGCCGGGGCTGCCTGCTGCTGCGGGCGAGACTGCGCGCCGCCGCTGAACTGGTTGCCGCCCTGCGACTGCTGCTGCGGCTGCTGAGGTTGACCCCAACCGCCCTGCTGACCGCCGCCTGCTGGCGCACCGCCACCTTGCGGACGACCACCCAGCATCTGCATAACGCCGCCAATCTGTGGGACGTTGATCTCAGTGGTATAACGCTCCTGACCACTCTGATCGGTCCACTTACGGGTACGCAGCTGACCTTCGATATACACCTGAGAACCTTTACGCAGATACTCACCGGCCACTTCCGCCAGTTTGCCGAACATCACCACACGGTGCCATTCTGTCTGCTCTTTGGTTTCGCCGGTCTGCTTATCACGCCAGGATTCGGAAGTAGCCAGCGTGAAGTTGGCAACTGCGCCACCACTCGGCATGTAGCGTACTTCCGGGTCCTGCCCCAGATTACCGACGAGAATCACCTTATTGACGCCTCTGCTGGCCATAATTGTGTCTCCTGAAAACGTTCTTAATGAGTGTAAACGCGCGATTGTAGCATTTCCAGCCCGCGCTTTGATACCTTGTGAAGTCGATTCCATGAAACAACTTCCTGGTGACATTTTTGCACATCCGCGCGGAAGTTGCATTCCAATACTGTATATTCATTCAGGTTAATTTGTGTCATAATTAGCCGTTTCAGTTGCAAAAACGCCGTTTGTCCTTCAAACAAATCAGGCTACCGGGAAAGGTGAATGGATAAGATAGAAGTTCGGGGCGCACGTACCCACAATCTAAAAAACATCAACCTCGTCATCCCTCGCGACAAACTGATTGTCGTCACCGGGCTTTCGGGTTCTGGCAAATCTTCTCTGGCTTTTGACACGTTATATGCTGAAGGGCAACGTCGCTACGTCGAATCCCTTTCCGCTTATGCGCGTCAGTTCCTGTCACTCATGGAAAAGCCGGACGTCGATCATATTGAAGGGTTATCGCCGGCGATTTCTATCGAACAGAAATCAACCTCGCATAACCCACGTTCTACCGTGGGCACGATTACCGAGATCCACGACTACCTGCGCCTGCTGTTTGCCCGCGTGGGCGAGCCGCGCTGCCCGGACCACGACGTGCCGCTGGCCGCGCAAACCGTCAGCCAGATGGTTGATAACGTGCTGTCGCAGCCTGAGAGCAAGCGCCTGATGCTGCTCGCCCCGATCATTAAAGAGCGTAAAGGCGAGCACACCAAAACTCTGGAAAACCTGGCAAGCCAGGGGTACATCCGCGCCAGGATTGACGGCGAAGTCTGCGATCTCTCCGATCCGCCGTCGCTGGAGCTGCAAAAGAAACACACCATTGAGGTGGTGATTGACCGCTTTAAGGTGCGTGAGGATCTTTCACAGCGTCTGGCCGAATCCTTTGAAACGGCGCTGGAACTCTCCGGCGGCACGGCAATCGTCGCTGATATGGACGATCCAAAAGCAGAGGAGTTACTCTTCTCCGCCAACTTTGCCTGCCCGATTTGCGGCTATAGCATGCGTGAGCTTGAACCGCGCCTGTTCTCGTTTAACAACCCGGCTGGCGCGTGTCCTACCTGTGATGGGCTGGGCGTGCAGCAGTATTTCGATCCCGATCGTGTACTGCAAAATCCGGAGCTGTCGCTGGCTGGCGGCGCGATCCGTGGCTGGGACCGGCGGAATTTTTACTATTTCCAGATGCTGCGCTCGCTGGCAGAGCACTATAAATTCGACGTTGATGCGCCGTGGGGTAGCCTGAGCGCCAACGTGCAAAAAGTCATTCTCTTCGGCTCCGGTAAAGAGTCAATTGAATTCAAATATATGAACGATCGCGGCGACACGTCTGTACGTCGGCATCCGTTCGAAGGCGTGCTGCATAACATGGAGCGTCGCTACAAAGAGACCGAGTCCAGCGCGGTGCGCGAAGAGCTGGCAAAGTACATCAGCAACCGCCCGTGCGCCACCTGTGACGGTACGCGCCTGCGCCGTGAAGCACGCCATGTGTTTGTCGAAAACACCGCGCTGCCAACCATTTCCGACATGAGCATCGGTCATGCGATGGACTTCTTCACTAACCTGAAGTTGTCCGGTCAGCGCGCCAAAATTGCTGAGAAAGTACTCAAAGAGATTGGCGATCGTCTGAAATTTCTGGTTAACGTCGGCCTGAATTACCTGACGCTGTCGCGCTCGGCGGAGACCCTGTCCGGCGGCGAGGCCCAGCGTATTCGTCTGGCAAGCCAGATCGGTGCCGGCCTGGTGGGCGTGATGTACGTGCTGGATGAACCGTCTATCGGCCTTCATCAGCGCGATAACGAGCGTCTGCTGGGCACGCTGGTTCACCTGCGCGATCTTGGTAACACCGTTATTGTGGTTGAGCACGATGAAGATGCCATCCGCGCGGCGGACCATGTCATTGACATCGGCCCCGGCGCAGGCGTTCACGGTGGTCAGGTAGTGGCAGAAGGCCCGCTGGATGCCATTATGGCAGTCCCGGAATCCCTCACCGGCCAGTACATGAGCGGCAAGCGTAAGATTGAAGTGCCGAAAGAACGCGTGAAAGCCGATCCGGAAAAAGTGCTGCGCCTGACCGGCGCGCGCGGTAATAACCTCAAGGATGTAACGCTGACGCTGCCGGTAGGGCTGTTTACCTGCGTGACCGGCGTTTCTGGCTCGGGTAAATCGACGCTGATTAACGACACGTTGTTCCCGATTGCCCAGCGCCAGCTAAACGGCGCGACTATCGCCGAGCCAGCGCCGTATCGTGATGTGCAGGGTCTGGAGCATTTCGATAAAGTCATTGATATTGACCAAAGCCCCATAGGCCGCACACCACGCTCTAACCCGGCGACCTACACCGGCGTCTTTACGCCAGTGCGTGAACTGTTTGCCGGCGTACCGGAATCACGCTCGCGTGGCTATACGCCAGGACGTTTTAGCTTTAACGTGCGCGGCGGGCGCTGCGAAGCCTGCCAGGGCGACGGCGTGATTAAAGTCGAAATGCACTTCCTGCCGGACATTTATGTGCCGTGCGATCAGTGTAAAGGCAAGCGTTATAACCGCGAAACGCTGGAAGTGAAGTACAAAGGCAAGAACATTCATGAAGTGCTGGATATGACTATCGACGACGCCCGTGAGTTCTTTGATGCCGTTCCGGCGCTGGCGCGTAAGCTCCAGACGCTGATGGACGTTGGCCTGTCGTACATCCGCCTCGGTCAGTCAGCGACCACGCTTTCCGGCGGTGAGGCCCAGCGTGTGAAACTGGCGCGTGAACTCTCGAAGCGCGGCACTGGCCAGACGCTGTATATCCTTGACGAGCCGACCACCGGTCTGCACTTCGCCGATATTCAACAATTGCTGGAAGTACTGCATCAACTGCGGGACCAGGGCAACACTATCGTGGTCATTGAGCATAACCTTGATGTGATCAAGACCGCTGACTGGATTGTTGATCTTGGTCCGGAAGGCGGCAGCGGCGGCGGCGAAATCCTCGTCTCCGGCACACCAGAAACCGTAGCGGAGTGCGAAGCCTCGCACACGGCTCGTTTCCTTAAACCCATGCTGTGATCTTCTGCCGCTTCCTGCTCCGGGAAGCGGCATCATTCTCCCTCATTTTTTCTCATTTCTCCTGCGTGAGTATTTATGATTTGCCATGTCTTCCGGGACGTTATGAGATGGTTGCCTCTGTTTATTGCCGGAAACCACCATGCTGCGGAAACCATTTCTTACTCTGTGCTGCGCCCTTCTGCTCTCGGCCTGCACCCCGGTCGACAATTACAATGCGCAGGCCTATCAGCAACTGCAAACGCTGGAAGCGTCCTATCAGCGTTTTCTGACTGATGCCGCCGCCGCGCCGTTAGATCAAAAAATCATTGCCCAGGACGATGCCATCTTACGTCAGGAATTTGACGACGCCTTAATGCTGGCGGCAACGCTCAACGACACGCTGCGGATAGAAAATCTGAATGTGCTGGAGGGCGGGTATTTTCGTCTGCATGCGCGACTGATGCATCAGAACGCGCCGTTGAGCCCGCTACAGGCGAAATTGTATGGGCAACAAGTACAACAAGCCTGCCAGCTGGCTATCGACGGCGAATGCCTGCGCGCCGGTGCTGCCTGCCATTCCGGGAGCTAAGTGATGTCCTCCACAGACGCAATACAGACCCTACTCACTGCTTCCGATATCCCGCTTTCGGGGCCCGGCGCGACCGCCACAGAGTTTTTCACGCTGCTTAAATGTGCCCTGGCAGATGAAGATGCCGGCATTCGCGATGCCGGTGGACTCATAGCAATGGCACTGCGTGAAAAAGCACGCGGCTGGCTCACGCAGGAGGACCTGATCGTGTTGCTGGAAGGCCAGCGTGATATCGCTCGCCTGCGCGCCAATAATGCGGAGATTGCTCTGCGCAATCGTATTCAGTCGATCACTATCCGCTTACTGGATATCATCCTGGCATCGCTGATTGCCGCCCTCTGAATCAGAGCGGTAGCAGTTTGCGCTTCTCATCCGGCAAGGTAGCGATGGCTTGCTGGTAAGAGGCATCGACCAGATAGTAAATCTGTGAAGCCGGTAGCGTGCCGTCGAGATAAACGGTGCTCCAGTGCGCCTTATTAAGATGCTTACTGGGACGCACATCTTTATGTTCATTACGTAACAGTTCTGCCAGCTCCGGACTGGTTTTCAGGGAGACGGCCGGGCGTTCTTCCACAATTTTAACCATCGCAAAAAGGACATCTGCGACCTTAATTTGCGTGGCCTTCCAGTCACTATGTACGCTTTGTTCTGCGCCGGGCTTTGCCATACAGTATTGTAATAGTTCCGAATCGGTCATGGTTATTCTCCTTGCAGGGTCGCAATAATGTGACGCGAACCGCCGTGAATACGGTGCTCTCCCAGCCAGATCCCCTGCCAGGTTCCCAACTGTACGCGGCCGTTTTTTACCGGCAGCAGCAGAGAGACGCCCAGCGTTGACGATTTGATATGCGACGGCATGTCGTCCGGCCCTTCATAATCATGCTCATAAGCCGCGTCGTCGGGAATGGTCGTAAGAAAATGCTGCTCCATATCGCGCCGCACGCTCGGATCGCAGTTTTCATTGAGGGTCAGGGAAGCGGAAGTGTGCTGTAGCAGCAGGTGCAACAAACCGGTATTAACGCGGGAAAGCGCATGAATTTGTCCGAGCACCTCATCGGTGACAAGGTGAAATCCACGCGGTTGCGCGCGTAATGTCAGGGTTTGCTGATACCACATAAGCTGCTCCAGTCAGAAAGATGAATCTCTCTAAGTGTGCAGCAAGACGCCAAAAGGTAAACCCTTTAGCGTCTTTTTGTTTAAAAAATCAGCGTTTCACGCGCACGTATTAATATTCAGAGTTAGCAATGACCTCTTCACCAAACGCCCCGGCCTGCGGCAACGGTTTATAGGTTGAGTTTGACGCACGTAAAACGCGAATGGCCCGCGCGCCCGTTTCCTGCGCGGCGGTTATGTCGTTGTCAGAATCGCCGTAGAACACCTTAACCTGCTTATCATGCAGCCATTGCGTTTTGGTATTCTGGCCCGCCTTCTCACCAGCAAAAATAACCGGATTCATGTTGGCCGCCGGAATAGCAAAATCAGTCTGAAGCGTTTTTGACACCGTTTCCGTCTGTGTCTGGCTGCGCCCGGTAATGAAATAAATACGGTCACCGCGTTTCACATGCATGGCAATCAGCGCGCGCGCCACCTCTTTGGGAATGCTGAACTCATCCCAACCGTTGTTCATTTTTTCCCAGAAGGCCGGATTATGGAGGTAGTCTTCGCTACCCGGCGAAAAGGTCTCTTTACCGCGCCAGAATCCCGGACTTGAAAACAGGACGGTGTCGTCGATATCAAACCCGACGGCTATCGGCGGGCGGCCTGTCAGGCTATTTTCGATCTGCGCCACGGACACCCAGTGAATGGGCGCTTGTTCGGCGAGCCGGGCAACGTTAGTGCCGGTATACAGCGGAGAAGGCGTGGAGGCGCGGGCCACGACGGTGCTATTGAGCGCCAGAGCCAGGCCAGCGGCACCAAGCGCCATAATGATCTTACGCATACATTCATTTCCCTGAGTCGCAATTTATTATCGTTTTAACCCGCGCAAGACAGCGCGTTTTGGCAGACCTTACCCCCGGGGGCGGACGAAAGGAAGGTTTTTATCCGCTTTTGTGACATGAATAGCTAAAGGGCAATGGTGTGAGACCCGGCACTGTGCCACAAGGTCTCACGCTCAAAGTAAGTGAGTACTTACATTACAGCAGCAAAGGCCCGGGCGACGCGCTGAACATTATGGTCATTCAGCCCGGCAACGCACATCCGCCCGCTGGCAATCAGGTAGATACCGAATTCATCGCGCAGACGATCGACCTGAGCTGCGCTCAGACCGGTATAGCTAAACATGCCGCGCTGTTGTAACAGGTAATCGAAATTGCGGCCCGGCACGGCGTCTTTGAGTACCGTCACCAGCGTCTGACGCATTGCCAGAATTCGCAGGCGCATTGCCTCTACTTCCGCCAGCCATTGCGCTTTTAATGCCTCGTCGCCGAGTACTGTCGCGACAACTTGCGCGCCAAAGTTCGGTGGGCTGGAGTAGTTGCGGCGCACGGTGGCTTTAAGTTGTCCAAGCACGCGCGAGGCAGAATCGGCATCGTCACAAACCACTGACAGGCCACCCACGCGCTCACCATACAGCGAGAAAATTTTGGAAAACGAATTGCTGACCAGCGCTGGTAGCCCCGCGCTGGCGATTGCGCGGATGGCATACGCATCCTCATCCATTCCGGCACCAAAACCTTGATAGGCAATGTCGAGGAACGGGATCAACGCGCGGGTCTTCAGGACCTCGATCACGGCATCCCACTGCGCATTGGTGAGATCGGACCCGGTGGGGTTATGGCAGCACGGGTGGAGCAGAACAATACTCTGCGCAGGCAGCGTATGCAGGGTTTTCATAAGCGCGTCAAAGCGAACACCTTTGGTCTCATCATCAAACCAGGGGTACGTGTTTACGCTGAATCCAGCGCCTTCAAAAATGGCGACGTGGTTGTCCCAGGTAGGATCGCTCACCCAGACGCCTGAATCCGGGAAGTAGCGCTTCAGGAAGTCCGCGCCGACCTTCAGCGCGCCGGAGCCGCCCAGCGTCTGAATCGTTGCCACGCGGTTTTGCGCCAGTAACGGGTGATCGGCACCAAACAGCAGAGGAGCAATGGTATGGCGATAAGTATTCAGACCTTCCATCGGCAGATAAAGAGAAGCACCGTGCGGCTGCGCATTGAGCCGCGCCTCGGCTTCAGCCACCGCCTGTAGCTGCGGGATAATACCGTCTTCATTGTAATAAAGGCCGATACTGAGATTGACTTTGTCGCTGCGCGGATCGTCTTTAAAACGCTCCATCAGGGAGAGGATCGGGTCGCCAGCGTAGGCGTCAACTTTCTGAAACACGTGGTGGTTCTCCAGGTTTACGGTCTGAGTGAATAACACAATAAACCAGCCCGAAGGGAGATAACAATGTTTAATGCAATGTTGAAAGATGCGCCAGAATTTGCGCTACCCGCTCAGTAAGCGCACCGCTTACCCGGATAAACGGCAGCCTGCGGCGCGCCAGTTCACGCTCATACCACGCCTGCTGGAGATGGCGGAACGCCTCGCCCTGCCGCGTACCGTCCTGGACAAAGGCAAAATCCGTATCGCACAGGATGATTAAGGAGTAAGGACGTTCTGCCAGTTGATGGAGTTCTTCTGGTGCCTGACCGAACTGATGGAGCGTATAGAATAACGTGGTCAGCGGCGAGGTGTCGCAGACCAGATACTGTGCGGGATGCGCGGCGTCTTCCCGCTTCACCTGGGTGCGGGCAATGTGCAGCAGATCGTCATAACTTAATTCGCCGTGCTTCGCTTCCCAGTATTCGCGGCCAAATTCGGCAACGAAATCAGTATGTAACGCCGCGGCCAGCGCCTGTGCGAGCGTACTCTTACCGGTTGATTCACCGCCCAGCAGACAAATGCGGAAGACAAAATCACGGTAAACCTCCTCCGCCAGCAGCGCACGATGACGGTGGACATCGGCACGGATCAGCGTCCCGGACGGCGCATCCGCTTGTGTTCCGCGCTGGAGCCTGACGTGAGTGACTGGCTGATTAAAACGCGCGCTGAGTACCGCTGCAAAGCCGTCGCCGTAATCTTCGCCGGTAAAAACCGCCTGCGGATGCTGCTGAAAGACCTGCTCACATACTGTGGCAACATAATGTCGGTGCGTATCCGCCGGGTCGTCATTTTGCGGAATCGCCGGCAGTTGCCACTGTGCCACCCTTTCAGGCATCAGCACCAGCGACTGACATTGTGGAAACCGCAGTTGCAGCCAGCGCTGGCGCTTTTCCGGTTCACAGCCTGGCAGTTCCGGCACCGAATAGCTCAGCAGCAATACTGTTTCACACTGCGCCAGCGCAGCGTTAATCAGCCGTTCATGACCGCAGTGCAGCGGCGCAAACTTACCAACCACCAGACCGGTCGTAAAACGTTTCATTGCGCCCGCAGCTCCCTGCGCCATTTCCACAGACCGTGCCAGGCATTGAACCAGAAAATCAGATACAGCACCGCCGTCAGGGACAATCCCCGGTAAGCATACAGCGGCACCGCCAGCGTATTCACCGCCAGCCAGACATACCAGTTTTCCAGGCGGCGACCCATCAGCATAAACTGCGCCAGTATGCTGAACGTCAGGATTAATGAATCCAGCCACGGCGACCAGGCGTTGGTAAAGGTGTGCAGCAGCAAACCATAGCCAGCGGCAACAAGAATTGCGCCACAGAACAGTAAAAAAAGATGCCCAACAGACGTTTTACGGATGGGCAGCACCTCGCCGTGATGGCCTTTAAGCCAGTGCAGCCAGCCGGTAATGCTGGTGATGATGAAAAAGACCTGAAGCGTCACATCAGCATATAGCTGAACAGACCAGAATACCCAGCCATACAACACGCTACCAATGATCCCCGTCCACCATGTATGAACGCTGTTACGCGCCGCCAGCCAGACGGAAATGGCATAGCTGAGACAGGCGGCGATTTCTGGCAATGTCATCATTCCCTCCCTGGAGCGCCAGGCTTAATCGATATAGTGCATCGCGACCCGTGACGTCAGGCGCGTAATAAGTTCGTAAGCACTTACTTTTGTGATATCGGCAATGCGTTCAACGGGCAGGCCGTCGCCCCACATGATCACCGGATCGCCCGCCCGCTCGGTGGCCTGCGGTCCTAAATCAACGCAAATCATATCCATCGCCACACGCCCGACAATCGGCACTTCCCGGCCGTTGACCAGCACCGGCGTCCCGGACGGCGCGGCGCGCGGATACCCGTCGCCGTAGCCCATCGCTACCACGCCCAGACGTGTATCGCGCTCGCTCACCCAGGTCCCGCCATAGCCCACCGGTTCACCGGCTTTATGCTCGCGCACGGCAATCAGGCTGGAGGTCAGCGACATAACGGGCTGAAAACCAAAATCCGGCCCCCAGGGCTTTTGTTCCAGCGGTGAGACACCGTAAAGAATAATGCCCGGCCGCACCCAGTCAAAATGCGACTGCGGCCACAACAAAATACCGCCTGACGCGGCAATTGAGCGCTGCCCCGGTTTGCCTTCGCAGAAGGTATTAAAAATATCGAGCTGCCTTTCCGTTGCCCCGCATTCTGGCTCATCGGCACGGGCGAAATGGCTGACTATATTGACCGGCTGGCGCACGTTTTTACACTGCGTCAGACGCTGATAAAACGCCTCTGCCTCTTCCGGGCGCACGCCGAGGCGGTGCATGCCGGTATCAATTTTCATCCAGACGGTAACGCGTTCGCTAAGATCGGCCTGTTCTAACGCGGCAAGCTGTTCGAGATTATGCACGGCGGTATGCAGGTGCTGCGCGGCGATCGTTGGCAGATCGGCGGCATTGAAAAAACCCTCAAGCAGCAGGATGGGCCGGGTAATACCGCCCTCACGCAGCCGTAAGGCTTCTTCGAGACGGGCGACGCCGAAAGCGTCAGCGTCGGTAAGCGTTCGCGCGGTCTCCAGAAGACCGTGTCCGTAGGCGTTCGCTTTCACCACCGCAACGAGGCAACTGGCAGGAGCCAGTTCGCGCAGGCGTTGCAGGTTGTGTCGCAGAGCGCGGCGGTTAATAACTACAGTTGCCGCTTGCATGTGTGTTCCTTGATAAATGTGTGCTTGAGTTACCTGAATTATTCGTCGTCGTACTGTGGCCCGGCGTAGTTATCAAAACGCGACCACTGTCCGTTAAAGGTCAACCGTACCGTCCCGATCGGGCCGTTACGTTGTTTACCAATAATGATTTCCGCGATGCCTTTAAGATCGCTGTTCTCGTGGTACACCTCGTCACGATAGATAAACATGATAAGGTCGGCGTCCTGCTCAATGGAGCCGGATTCACGCAGGTCTGAGTTGACCGGTCGCTTATCGGCGCGCTGTTCCAGCGAGCGGTTAAGCTGCGACAGCGCCACCACCGGTACCTGAAGCTCTTTCGCCAGCGCTTTCAGCGAGCGGGAAATCTCAGCGATTTCCAGAGTACGGTTGTCAGAAAGTGACGGAACGCGCATTAGCTGGAGGTAGTCGATCATGATAAGACTAAGCCCGTCATGCTCGCGGAAAATACGCCGTGCGCGGGAGCGAACTTCTGTCGGCGTCAGGCCGGAGGAGTCGTCAATATACATATTGCGCTTCTCCAGCAAAATGCCCATCGTGCCGGAGATACGCGCCCAGTCCTCATCATCAAGCTGCCCGGTACGAATACGCGTCTGATCCACGCGGGAGAGCGACGCCAGCATACGCATCATGATTTGCTCGCCGGGCATCTCCAGACTGAAAATTAATACCGGTTTGTCCTGCAACATCGCCGCATTTTCGCAAAGGTTCATCGCGAAGGTGGTTTTACCCATCGACGGACGCGCGGCGACGATGATCAAATCCGAACGCTGTAGCCCGGCGGTCTTTTTATTCAAATCCTGATAGCCGGTATCCACCCCGGTAACGCCGTCATGCGGTTGCTGAAACAGGGTCTCAATACGCGCCACGGTGGCGTCGAGGATTTGATCGATGCTTTTCGGGCCTTCGTCTTTATTGGCGCGATTTTCGGCAATCTGAAAAACGCGGGACTCGGCAAGATCCAGCAGTTCGTCGCTGCTGCGGCCCTGCGGATCGTAGCCCGCATCGGCAATCTCATTGGCCACTGAAATCATATCGCGGACGACCGCGCGTTCACGCACGATGTCAGCATACGCGCTGATGTTCGCCGCACTTGGCGTATTTTTCGATAATTCCGCCAGGTAAGCGAAGCCACCCACGCTATCAAGCTGCCCCTGCTGCTCCAGCGATTCCGCGAGGGTAATCAGGTCGATAGGTTTACCCATCTCCTGCAAACGCCCCATTTCGGTGAAAATGTGCCGGTGTGGCCGGGTATAAAAGTCGTCCGCCACAACGCGCTCGGCAACATCGTCCCAGCGTTCGTTGTCCAGCATTAAACCCCCCAACACCGACTGTTCCGCTTCAATCGAGTGCGGGGGCATTTTTAACCCGGCAACCTGCGGGTCGCGAGGTTCAGTCTGTTTGTTGAAGGGTTTATTTCCTGCCATAGTGAATGGAGTTACCGAGATGATGAATGGGTCGAAAGATTATCACATTGTTCAGGAGGAAGCATGGCAACACGCATTGAATTTAACAAGCACGGCGGACCGGAAGTGTTGCAGGCGGCAGAGTTTACGCCGACCGAACCGGCGGAAAACGAAATTCAGGTAGAGAACAAAGCGATTGGCATCAACTACATTGACACCTATATTCGCAGCGGCCTCTATCCGCCGCCCTCCCTGCCCAGCGGTTTAGGCACCGAAGCCGCGGGTGTGGTAAGCAAAGTCGGTAGCGGCGTCACCGACATTAAACCTGGCGACCGGGTGGTCTATGCGCAGTCTGCGCTTGGGGCCTACAGCTCAGTGCATAACGTGCCTGCCGATAAAGCCGCTATTCTGCCCGATGCCATTTCCTTCGAGCAGGCAGCAGCGTCGTTTTTAAAAGGGCTGACGGTGTTTTACCTGCTGCGTAAAACGTATGAAATTAAGCCGGAAGAGATCTTCTTGTTTCATGCCGCAGCGGGAGGTGTCGGATTGATTGCCTGCCAGTGGGCAAAAGCCCTTGGCGCAAAACTTATTGGCACGGTCGGCTCTGCGGAAAAAGCCCAGCGCGCGAAGCAGGCAGGCGCATGGCAGGTGATTAACTACCGCGAAGAGAACCTGGTCGAACGGGTAAAAGAACTGACCGGCGGTAAAAAGGTCCGCGTTGTTTACGATTCAGTAGGTAAAGATACCTGGGAGGCGTCGCTGGACTGTCTGCAACGTCATGGGCTAATGGTAAGCTTTGGTAACTCTTCCGGCCCGGTGACGGGCGTTAACCTTGGCATTCTGAACCAGAAAGGTTCGCTGTTTGCGACGCGCCCTTCTCTTCAGGGATATATCACCAATCGCGAAGAACTGACGGAAGCCAGCAATGAGCTGTTTTCCCTGATCGCCAGCGGCGTGATTAAAGTGGATGTGACAGACGCGCAAAAATTCGCCCTGAAAGAGGCGCAGAAGGCACATGAAACGCTGGAGAGCCGGGCGACGCAGGGTTCAAGTCTGCTGATCCCCTGAAAAGTTTAGGGCTTCCACGAGGGAAGCCCTTACTTTTTTTAGTTCGGCCGTATGTAGGGTACAGCTCGATGAATTCGTTCGACGGATAATAGTGACAGATTTGCCTGGCAAAACCTACGCGATTCTGTACGAAAGTGCCGGGGTTGTGATCCCCGGCACATTCCTTAGTAACGTGAACGCTTATTGCGCTGATATTGCGGAACTTTTGGCGCTTTTATTACCCGAATGACCCATACGATTGCGACTGCCAGCAGCAACCACGGCAGCAGTTTGATGACTATCGCGAACAAGCCCCCCACAAACATCAGCACCGTGGCGACGACCAGCGCCGCGAGGATACCCACCAGCGATATACCGGTCATAAGTAGCATGACAAAAAATCCGATGATAAATAATAGTTCCAGCATGGCGACATCTCCCGAATACCCCTGATACAGTGGTCTTTACAAAAATCGTGCCATAATTAAATTATTGAAATTAAACAAAAACGCCCCGCACGGGCTGTGCGAGGCGTGGTGAATTTGACCAGATTTTAGCGAAACCTTAACGTTTATCAGCCACCAGCTTAAGCGCATGCTCCAGTACGTTGATGTCCGCTCCCGGCTTATGCGCATTTTCACTCAGATAGCGACGCCACTGCCGTGCGCCGGGCAGCCCCTGAAACAAACCCAGCATGTGCCGGGAAATATGTCCAAGGTACGTACCCTGACTGAGTTCGCGTTCAATATAGGGGTACATGGCGCGCACGGTCGCCACCGTATCGACGTGCGCACCCATGGCCTGAAAAATCTCCCGATCCACCGATGCCAGCATGCCTGGGTTCTGGTACGCCTCACGCCCGACCATTACGCCATCCATATGCTCCAGATGCGCTTTCGCTTCGTCGAGAGATTTAACGCCGCCGTTAATAGACATGGTTAAGTGCGGAAAATCGCGCTTAAGCTGGTAAACGCGCGGGTAATCCAGCGGCGGGATCTCGCGATTTTCTTTCGGACTCAGGCCGGAGAGCCATGCCTTGCGGGCGTGGATAATAAACATCTCGCACTCGCCTTTTCCAGAAACCGTGTCAATAAACTGGCACAGAAACGCGTAGCTGTCCTGATCGTCGATGCCGATACGCGTTTTCACCGTCACCGGAATGGAAACCACATCGCGCATGGCTTTTATACAGTCCGCCACCAGCGCGGCATTGCCCATCAAACACGCGCCGAACATGCCGTTTTGCACGCGGTCTGAAGGACAGCCCACGTTGAGATTGATTTCATCATAACCGCGCGCTTCGGCCAGTTTTGCACACTGCGCCAACGCCGCCGGGTCGCTGCCGCCTAACTGGAGCGCGACCGGATGCTCTTGTTCGCTATAGGCCAGATAATCGCCTTTGCCATGAATTATCGCCCCTGTGGTCACCATTTCCGTATACAGCAGCGTGTGGCGGGTAAGCAGGCGCAGGAAATAGCGGCAGTGCCTGTCCGTCCAGTCGAGCATCGGCGCGATGGAGAAGCGGTGTGCGGGGAAAGCGGTTACGTTTTCACATTCTTTATTTTGCTGCATTTTAAACTTCTGATGTATGGTGGATTTGAGCCTCTACTGGTTTGAGCAAGGCTTTCTGGCATACTTATGACGAAAAGCCAGATTAACATACTTCCCAGGATTCTCTTTCGGTCGAGGCTAAACCTCAACCAAATAGCTCGCTGTGAGTAC
The DNA here is from genome assembly GCF_002915575.1 of Superficieibacter electus. Taxonomy (GTDB): domain Bacteria; phylum Pseudomonadota; class Gammaproteobacteria; order Enterobacterales; family Enterobacteriaceae; genus Superficieibacter; species Superficieibacter electus. The sequence continues at coordinate 71,344 of NZ_PQGD01000014.1, read as the reverse complement.
CCAAATCGACAAAGACCACAATATTCTGCTTCTCATCGATATGGTATAAAAGTAAAAAGTCACCTCCAATGTGGAGCTCTCTCGTTCCCATCCAGTTACCTTTCAACTCATGGTCAAGATACTCAGCCGGAAGCACTTTATTAGCAAAAATTAACTGCATAACAGCTACAACGTCGTTCATGTTGTAGCGACCTGAGCGATTATAACGTTCCCACGACTTCATGAAGGTTTTAGTATATTCAACCGCCCGCGGTAATTTACTTCTCTTGTTCACCATTGCCATTCAATCCTTTAAGCATGGCATCCATTGAATCAAAACGAGCGCTACGGCTGTTAAGAATATCCTGCGTCTCACGTAATGCGGCAGCGGTTTTAGGTGAGGGGCGACGGGTAACTTCAAAAGGCAATCCCTGAGTCTGAACGACCTTTTCCAGAAACAGACGGATAGCCGCGCTGACGGTTAACCCACAGCCAGTCAAAACATGTGTTACGTCGCTTTTCAGCTCTTCAGAAATACGGGTGTTAATTCTGGTATCCATAAATCCCTCCTTTTTCGTGCATCCATTGTACTCACAAAACAGCTTCCCCTCAAATCTTCCTGGTGCGTAAGAAATCGACTTTTCCAGATATAATTCCCGCCATTTCTGACTTCCCGCAGAACATGGTAAACTGCACCATTATTTCCCCCACGTGAGGACGCTATGGATAAGACCACTTCGCAAGAGATGTTAGCGCAGGCTGAAAAGCTGTGCCTGCAACGCAATGTGCGCCTGACGCCGCAGCGTCTTGAAGTGCTGCGGTTGATGAGCCTGCAACAGGGTGCGATCAGCGCTTACGACCTGCTCGATCTGCTGCGTGATAAAGAACCGCAGGCTAAACCGCCGACGGTCTATCGCGCGCTGGAGTTTTTACTCGAGCAGGGGTTTGTACATAAGGTGGAATCAACCAACAGCTATGTGCTGTGCCATCTCTTCGATCATTCCCATACCTCAGCGATGTTTATCTGTGACCGCTGTGGCGTGGTAAAAGAGGAAGGTGCCGATGGGGTGGAAGATATTATGCATGCGCTGGCGGCACGGATGGGCTTTGCCCTGCGCCACAACGTAATAGAAGCCCACGGCCTGTGTGCAGACTGTGCCGAAGTGGAGGCCTGCCGCCATCCGGGTGAGTGTCAACACGATCACAGTATCCAGGTAAAGAAAAAGCCGCGCTAAACTCATCGCGGCTTCTCATGGGGTGGTACCTCCATGTACCTCGGGTAGGATCATCTCAGCGGTGACTGAGTTCGCTACTACCAGCGGTAATCGTGACGGGTTTCCCAGTCTTTTACTTCCGTTTCCGCCTGATCTTTCTCGTAACCGTAACGTTCCTGGATTTTACCTACCAGCTGGTCACGTTTACCTTCAATGACGGTCATGTCGTCATCGGTCAGTTTACCCCATTGTTCTTTCGCTTTACCTTTGAACTGCTTCCAGTTACCACCTACTTGGTCTTTATTCATAATTATGTCCTCATTGTTGGGGTACAAATCATTTGAATTCTGTCGTCCAGATAAGCTGTGTTTTCTGCTGAACGTAAGAATAAGTGTAGATGACGATCCTGCACTCTGCGGGGAATTAAGAATATTTAACCCTGCGGGCGAGATGATAACGAGGACAAGTAAGGGGGTGACGGCGGTGCTGCGAGCGCCGCCGTCATCAGAAGCATTTTATAGCCATTCGCCGTTACGAATCACGCCGACAGCCAGCCCTTCAATAGAGAAGCTTTGTTTGCGCAGATCAACGACAATAGGGGAAAACTCGCTGTTTTCCGGTAACAACTCGACTACGTTACCCTGTTTTTTCAGCCGCTTAACGGTTACTTCTTCATCAATGCGCGCGACAACCACCTGGCCATTACGCACGTCCTGTGTTTTATGTACCGCCAGTAAATCACCGTCCATAATGCCAATGTCTTTCATCGACATACCGCTAACGCGCAACAGGAAATCGGCGTTCGGTTTAAACAAAGACGGGTCAACCTGATAATGGCTTTCAATATGTTGCTGCGCCAGCAGCGGCTCACCTGCAGCCACGCGGCCGATAAGCGGAATACCTTCTTCTTCCTCAATCAGCAGACGAATACCACGTGATGCGCCGGTAACGATTTCAATCACCCCTTTACGCGCCAGTGCTTTAAGGTGTTCTTCCGCTGCATTTGGGGAACGGAACCCCAAACGTTGCGCAATTTCCGCACGCGTCGGTGGCATGCCTGTCTGGCTGATGTGATCCCGGATGAGATCGAACACCTCTTGCTGCCTGGCCGTTAACGCTTTCATTCCGCCCCCTGGGTGTATATACAGTTGTGCTGTGAGTATATACAGTCAACGGTGATTTTGGAACCGTAAATCGCACAAAAAACAGGAGTCTTTTCGGCTTTTGCGACCTTTAACCAAAATGAGACCACAATAAGGTCGCCCAGGTGACTAACGCGATAATAATCGCCAGTAGCACTGCCGCCGATCCCATGTCCTTAGCACGGCCCGACAACTCGTGCCGCTCCGTTCCTATACGGTCCACGACCGCTTCAATTGCACTGTTTAAAATTTCCACGATCATTACCAGCAGTACCGAACCAATCAGCAGGACGCGCGTTACCGGATCAACATCCAGCCAGCAGGCGATGATGACGGCCACTACGGCCGCCACGCCTTCCTGGCGAAAAGCCGCTTCGTTGATCCATGCCGCACGAAATCCTTTCCAGGAATAACCCGCTGCGTTGATAATCCGGGTCAATCCGGTGGTATTATTGGCCATTAAAAGAACCTTTTTACATTATTAGCGTCAATGATATAGCGCGCTTCCTGCGTAAGCTCAGAAAATCGGTTCACTTTCTGATATCCTTGCAGCGCATTTGCATGATTAACCAGAGGCTTCACATCGTTTATGTCCGGCTGGCCACGAATTTACTACAAATTACTGAATTTACCATTAAGCGTTCTGGTAAAGAGCAAGTCTATTCCGGCGGAACCCGCGCAGGAACTGGGTCTGGATACCTCCCGCCCTATCATGTACGTCTTGCCGTACAACTCAAAAGCGGACCTGCTCACGCTGCGCGCCCAGTGTCTGGCGCACGATCTCCCCGACCCGCTGGAGCCGCTGGAGATCGACGGTACCTTGCTGCCGCGTTACGTATTTATTCACGGCGGACCGCGCGTGTTTACTTACTACACGCCGAAAGAAGAGTCTATCAAACTCTTTCACGACTATCTGGATCTGCATCGCAGTAATCCGGGCCTTGACGTACAAATGGTGCCAGTATCCGTGATGTTTGGCCGTTCGCCAGGTCGTGAAAAAGGTGAGGTTAACCCGCCGCTGCGAATGCTTAACGGCATACAAAAGTTTTTTGCCGTTTCCTGGCTGGGGCGCGACAGCTTTGTTCGCTTCTCGCCGTCCGTCTCTTTACGCCGCATGGCTGACGAGCATGGCACGGATAAAATCATTGCGCAAAAGCTGGCGCGCGTTGCGCGTATGCACTTTGCCCGGCAGCGTCTGGCGGCCGTCGGGCCGCGCCTGCCTGCACGTCAGGATCTGTTTAATAAGCTGCTGGCGTCCAAAGCCATTGCTCGCGCGGTTGAAGATGAAGCGCGGAGCAAAAAAATCTCCCATGAAAAAGCGCAGCAGAATGCCATTGCGCTGATGGAAGAGATTGCCGCTAACTTTTCTTACGAAATGATCCGCCTGACCGACCGCATTCTCGGCTTCACCTGGAACCGTCTGTATCAGGGGATTAACGTCCATAATGCCGAGCGGGTACGGCAACTGGCGCATGATGGCCATGAGATTGTCTACGTGCCCTGCCACCGCAGCCATATGGACTACATGCTGCTCTCTTATGTGCTTTATCATCAGGGCCTGGTGCCGCCGCATATTGCCGCCGGTATCAATCTGAACTTCTGGCCTGCCGGCCCGATTTTCCGCCGTCTGGGTGCATTCTTCATCCGCCGTACGTTTAAGGGCAATAAGCTCTATTCGACGGTATTCCGCGAATATCTGGGCGAGCTGTTCAGCCGTGGCTATTCAGTCGAATACTTTGTCGAAGGGGGCCGCTCGCGCACCGGTCGCCTGCTGGACCCGAAAACCGGCACGCTGTCGATGACGATTCAGGCAATGCTGCGTGGCGGTACGCGTCCAATTACCCTGGTGCCGATTTACATCGGCTACGAGCACGTGATGGAAGTCGGCACTTATGCCAAAGAGCTGCGCGGCGCGACCAAAGAAAAAGAAAATCTGCTGCAAATGATGCGTGGTTTAAGCAAGCTGCGTAATCTCGGTCAGGGCTACGTTAACTTTGGCGAGCCAATGCCGCTGATGACGTACCTTAACCAGCACGTTCCTGAGTGGCGTGACGCTATCGACCCCATTGAAGCGGTACGCCCGGCCTGGTTGACGCCAACGGTAAACCATATTGCCGCCGATTTAATGGTGCGCATCAACAATGCGGGCGCAGCCAACGCCATGAACCTGTGCTGCACCGCCCTGCTGGCTTCCCGCCAACGTTCCCTTACCCGCGAGCAATTAACGCAGCAACTGGAATGTTATCTCGATCTGTTACGCAACGTGCCCTATTCGCCCGATGCGACCGCGCCTGTGGCGAGCGCAAACGAGCTTATTGAACATGCATTGCAGATGAATAAGTTCCTGGTCGAGAAAGATACTATTGGCGATATTATCGTCCTGCCACGCGAGCAGGCGGTGCTGATGACCTACTATCGCAACAATATTGCGCATATGCTGATGCTGCCATCACTGATTGCGGCCATTGTGACGCAGTATCGGCAGATTTCACGTGACGCGCTGCTGCGCCATGTGGAATTGCTGTACCCGATGCTGAAAGCCGAACTGTTCCTGCGCTGGGATAGCAGTGAAGTGGCAGGGGTGATTGACGCATTGACGGCAGAGATGGCGCGCCAGGGTCTGATTACCCTTGAGGAAGCGGAGTTCCGTATTAACCCGGCCCGAGCCCGCACGTTACAACTGCTGGCGGCAGGCGCACGTGAAACGCTACAGCGCTATGCCATTACCTTCTGGCTACTCAGTGCTAACCCGTCGATCAACCGTGGCACGCTGGAGAAAGAGAGCCGTACCGTGGCGCAACGTTTGTCCGTGTTACACGGCATCAACGCCCCTGAGTTCTTCGATAAAGCGGTCTTCAGTTCTCTGGTGCTCACGCTGCGTGATGAAGGCTATATCAGCGATACCGGCGATGCAGAACCAGCAGAAACCATGAAGGTGTATCAGATGCTGGCAGAGTTAATTACGTCTGACGTACGGTTAACGATTGAGAGCGCGGCGCAGGGCGAGTAAGAAAAAAGGCCGGGATACGGGCATATGCAACGCCGCTGCAATGCCTGGCGGCGCTGCGCTTGCACAGGCCTACAGTGGCTGACATTCAGGCATCCGTAGGCCGGGTAAGGCGAAGCCGTCACCCGGCAGATCTACGCTGAAAAGCTAACGTTATACGAATGACCAGCATTCGTAAGCCGGGTAAGGCGAAGCCGCCACCCGGCAGGTCTACGCTGAAAAGCTAACGTTATACGAATGACCAGCATTCGTAGGCCGGGTAAGGCGAAGCCGTCACCCGGCAGGTCTACTCTCAAAAGCCAACGTTATACGAATGACCAGTAACTTACCGCCAGCCCGACAAACAGTGCCAGTCCGACATAGTTATTATTCATAAACGCCTTAAAACAGGCATCGCGCTCACGATGCACAATCAGCTTCTGCTGATACACAAACAGCCCGCCCGCCACGGCCACCGCCGCGTAAAATGCGCTGCCCAGTCCATTCAGCCAGCCAATGGCAACCATCAACGCCAGTACCGCCGCCTGCAAAATACCAATGATCAGCCGATCGTGACGACCGAAAAGGATCGCCGTTGATTTCACGCCGATCTTCAGGTCATCATCGCGATCGACCATCGCATACTGCGTGTCGTAGGCCACCGCCCAGAGAATATTGCACAGGAACATCAGCCAGCAGCTCAGCGGCAGCGTTTCGCTGACGGCGGCGAACGCCATCGGAATCGACCAGCCGAAAGCCGCACCAAGCACTACCTGCGGCAGATGGGTGTAGCGTTTCATAAATGGATACACCCACGCCAGCAGCAGCGCAGCAACGGAAAGCAGGATGGTCATCCGGTTCAGCGTCAATACCAGCAGGAAAGAGCACAGCACCAGCACCACAAACAGCATCCGCGCTTCTTTACCACTAACCGCCCCGCTGGGCAGCGGTCGATTCGCTGTGCGCTTCACATGACCATCAATCTTGCGGTCAGCATAATCATTAATCACGCAACCCGCCGCGCGCATCAGCCAGACGCCAGCGACAAAAACAGCCAGTATCCACAGCGGCGGCAGCCCCGGCGTTGCCACCCAGAGTGCCCATAGCGTCGGCCACAATAGTAACAGTGCACCAATCGGTTTGTCGGTACGCATCAGGCGGTGATACGCCAACAGCTTATTCTGCGTCAGACTCCACTCCATCTCTCTCTTCCTTCTGGTAAATCGGTGATGCCGGTAGAAATAACTCTGTCAGTAGCAAGGGTTTTCCGTTGAGCCGAAGACGCGAGCGCCGCCCCCATAACTCGTCGCTCCTCCCAACTTCAATAAAATCTCGGGTCAGGGTCGATGAGGTAAATAAATAACGCCCCAGCGGGGTCTTACCCAGTTTTTGCAACGCCAGTTCAGGGCCGCTGAGTGTCGATTCCGGTACGACAGTACGGCCCACCAGCCAGGGGACGCCATCTGCGCAGAGAATAATCTCCCGCAGCCAGTAACGCGGCTCTTCCGGCAGTAGCGTCAGTTCTTCTGTAATGGCTTCCCGGCCAACAAACGCTTCGCGAAGTAAAGTAACAGTGACCGTTTTCCCCTGCTGTTCAAACCGTTTGGTCATCGAATCTTCCAGCAATAGCCACTCACGCAGTGTGGTTTTCAGCGAGGGGATAACATCAAGATAGCGCAGCGCACGCAATTGCGTTAGCGCAGGATGTGACATGCCTGTTTCTCCGGTACAAAGCCTGAAGCTATTGTAACGCAGAAAAGCGCGACAGGGGGCGGGTTAGATGCAAAAGCGCAACAGATATGTAACACGGCCGTGCAGACAAAAAAAGTGCGCCCCGAAGGACGCACCGAAAGGCTAAGCCTAAACATCAGCATTGTGGGGAAACGATCACCCCTTGCCTTTTACACTGCTGATAAAGGTGGAACGCGCTGACGTTGACCCCAGACGCTCTGCTTCGTTAAGTAGTTTCAATGCCTTATCGACATCGCCTTTATCGACAGCCTGTTTAATGGCCTGATTAAAGTAAGCTTCAGTATCGTTGAGGACCGGCTCGCTTTTGGCAACGGGAGCGGCGGTCGGTGCAGGCGCGCTATACGCAGGCGCTGCGGTATTGCCAACGGTAACGGAACCCTGGTTTGATGAACCAAACAGCGGGCCAACCAGTACGCTGGAGCTACTGTTGGTTTTCACTTTCAGTTTCACCACGCCATCTGTGGTGTGACGGGCAACCGGATCGGGAATATCCGGTACCGCATTACCGATCCCTTTAGCGTAGGCCTTGGCAGGGTCCAGCAGCGTTGTGGTTTGCTGTAAATCTTTCTCAGTGGTAAAGACCAGCACGTAAATTTTTTGCTGTCCCAGCGCTGGTGTCAGACGCATCACCCCTTCAAGACGGTCTGCGCTCATCACGCCCGGCTCCTGATAGGTAAAGTAGCTGCTGGGGAAAAAGGCGGACGGCGTCAGGTTCTGATCGAGGATCAGCACGTTCGGTGCGAAGACGCTGCTCTGTTTGTTGACTTCACTGGTCAGTGTTAAGGTCAGCTCGCCGATATTGGCCGGTACACTGTACGCGATAACCGGACCAGTAATGCCCGCAACGTCGAGTCGTTGTCCGACGGAAGCAATGGTCGAGGTTTGCTGTTTTGACTGATCAACTGGCGTCCAGGTGAGCTGCTGTAGCGCAGCGGCCGGGATGGCTGGCGCGGCAGCGGTGTTTTGCGGTACGTAATTGACCTCGCCCAGGCTGATTGCCGGCGCGGCGGCCAGTAACCCTGCTGTCAGGCAGAGCGCAACAAGACTTTTGTTCATTTTCATTATTATCACCTCAAAATTGCCGGGTATAGCGGTGGCCAGGCAATAGCGCGCTACCCCTTAAGACATTGAGGGGCTTGCGCCCCTCTTTTGGTCATACGGTTAACCCGGTATTACCACCAGATTTCCATCTGTGCGCCGAAGCTGAACTCATCGTCGTCACCACGGCTGTTGGAGAACTGGCCGTTGCCGGTGGAGTCGCTGATCGCTGAGCGGCCGATATTGCCGTTAGAATCTTTGGCGTAGCCCCATTTTTCATCCCATTTCGCATAGGTTGCGAACAGACGCAGAGCAGGACGAGACCAGATGCTGTCGCCAGCCTGCCACTGTTGAGCAAGGGTGATTTTGTACTGGCTGTTGCGATCGCTGGTTTGCTGCGATTTCACGTTGTCGTAGCCCACTTCCAGCAAGGTGCTCATGATCGGTGTCCATTTGTACATCGGACGCACACCGACGGTGTACCAGTCGGTACCACGGTCGTCATCACGGTCGATTTTCTGGTACATACCGACGTACATCAGGTCCCATTTGTCAGCAAGAGTAATTGCACCGTGGTCGATAACGCGCCACAGAGAACCGTCGTTGTTAACGTTACGATCGGCAGCAATGTCATCATCGGTCCAGGAGCCCTGCGGAATACCTTTACCCTGCGCGGTCATCGCGTCAGTAGCGTATTGCAGAACAAATTTGTTGAAGCCTTTCATCATGCTCTGGGTATGTTCAGCGGTGAACATCCAGCCATCTTTCGATGCGCCGTCAGCCAGACGATAATCATCGGTGGTGTTAGCACGGCCGTAGTCCACACCAAATTCCAGCATGCCGTCCGGGTTGGTTTCCAGACCGGCTAAACGCACGTCATACACGTCGTTAGCGGTGTCTTTGGTGGCGTCATAAATATGGTTGCTGCTAAAGGAGGTAGAACCGCCGGATTCCTGCGAACGCGTGGCGGCAAAAGAGAGTTTACCAATACCGTTCAGATCGATGTTTTCGATACCGGCACCAGGACCAGAGATATCCCAGTAGTAGAAGTCGATCATATGAACGTCATGACGCTGATAGAAACGCTTACCAGCCCAGATGGTAGAACCTGGCAGCGCGTCGATCAGGTTTTTACCCTGCACGTTGGCTTCGCGGAAGGCCGGATCGGTGGCTTCCCAGTCATTTTGCTGTGCGACGGAGTAGGCAACGTTAGTGTCGAAATAGAAGCTCTTATCGCCTTCTTTCCACACTTCCTGACCTAATTTCAGTTCCGCATAGGTTTCACATTCGTTACCGAGACGGTATTTACTTTGTGCACCGGTTGCCTGGAAACACTGTTGTTCGCCGCCGCTGCCGGTCCAGCCAATGCCGGAACGAGCGTAACCTTTAAAATCGACGGCACCAGCGTGGGCAGAGAGAATGCCCGCGGTAATGGCGATCGCCAGTGGAAGTTTGCGCAGAGTAGTCATTATTCTATCTCCTGAGATCATTGCTTTTCTTTTATTACGCATCGGGCTTTACACACTTTGCGTATTTAATGGGAATGCTTAAACGCCCGGCTCTTGATGCAACCGACGACATGCAGTGCCATCCTCACGGAACAGATGGCAACGCTCTGGCGGCAGGCCGATAGCGAATGTGGCACCCTCTTCTACCAGCACCACGTCATTCTGGCGGTACACCAGGTTCTGACGGATGGCGGGGATCTGGATATGGATCTGTGTTTCGTGACCTAGCTGCTCGACCACCTGAACTTCACCTTCCAGGGTGACATCAGCGATGTCGCTGGGCAGCAGATGTTCCGGGCGAATACCGAGCGACATATTTGCGCCGACCTGTACATTAGCGCTATCTACCGGCAGCCAGACGTGCTGGCGGTTAGGCAACTCAACCTGCACCTGGTCGATGGCCGTGGCGGTCACTTTCACCGGCAGGAAATTCATTTTTGGCGAGCCGATAAAGCCCGCCACGAAGCGATCTGCCGGGTAGTGATACAGCTCCAGCGGCTTACCGACCTGCGCCACGCGACCGGCATCCAGCACCACGATTTTGTCGGCCAGCGTCATCGCTTCAACCTGATCGTGGGTGACGTAAATCATCGTGCGGCCCAGCCGTTTGTGCAGGCGAGAGATCTCAATGCGCATCTGCACGCGCAGCGCGGCGTCAAGGTTTGAGAGCGGCTCATCGAGCAGGAACACGCGCGGCTCCGCCACCAGCGTGCGGCCAATCGCCACGCGCTGACGCTGCCCGCCGGAAAGCGCCTTTGGCTTACGCTCCAGCAAGTGCGCAAGCTGAAGTACTTCCGCCACCTGATTCACGCTCTGCTTCATAACCTCTTTTTTGGCACCTGCCAGCTTGAGACCAAACGACATATTTTCGGCAACGGAGAGATGGGGATAGAGCGCATAGGACTGAAACACCATACCCACACCACGTTCGGCGGGCGGCACGTCATTCATTCGGGTTTCACCAATGAATAAATCGCCGCTGGTGATGGTTTCTAATCCGGCGATCATGCGCAGCAGGGTCGATTTCCCACAGCCTGACGGGCCAACAAAGACCACGAATTCACCTTCATGGATCTCGAGGTTGATATCTTTTGATACCACCACGTCGCCCCAGGCTTTCGTTACATTCCGTAGCTGTACGCTCGCCATGCCCTCTCCCTTCGTTACAACCTGTCATCAACAGAAACATTCAAGATGGGCTGACTATGGGCCAAAGCACCACGCGGCAAATCCTCCACCCCCTCTCTTTTTTATGGGGGAGGAGTCAGGAGGATGAGACGCGTGCTTCTGAGACCGTGCGCGGGGCGCGGCGGCTATTTTCGTGATACAGCCAACAAAAATCGGCGCGTTTTTATGTGCGCTGGAACGCATAACTCAAATTTATGTAACGCAGATCACAGAACGACGCGGTGGGGCGTAGAGGTGGGGAGGATGGAAAGGGCTTGTCAAACCCGGAGACTGAGCATCGTCAAGCCACCTGAGCGTCTCCACGCGTAATGACCATAAGGACGGGATACTATGAATATCAAAACTGGCGCACGCATCTTCGCACTCTCTGCACTGACAACGATGATGCTTTCCGCCTCCGCTTTCGCCAAAATCGAAGAAGGCAAGCTGGTTATCTGGATCAACGGCGATAAAGGCTATAACGGCCTTGCTGAAGTGGGTAAGAAGTTTGAAAAAGATACCGGCATCAAAGTCACCGTTGAACACCCGGATAAACTGGAAGAAAAATACCCGCAGGTTGCCGCGACGGGCGACGGTCCGGACATCATCTTCTGGGCGCATGACCGTTTCGGTGGCTACGCGCAGTCTGGTCTGCTGGCTGAAGTGACGCCGGACAAAGCTTTCCAGGACAAACTCTATCCTTTCACCTGGGACGCCGTGCGCTACAACGGCAAGCTGATCGCCTACCCGATTGCGGTAGAAGCGCTGTCGCTTATCTATAACAAAGACCTCGTACCGAATCCGCCGAAAACCTGGGAAGAAATCCCGGCGCTGGATAAGACGCTGAAAGCGAAAGGTAAGAGCGCGCTGATGTTTAACCTTCAGGAACCGTACTTCACCTGGCCGCTTATTGCCGCTGACGGTGGCTATGCGTTCAAATTTGCTGACGGTAAATACAACGTCAAAGATGTCGGTGTGGACAGCGCAGGCGCGAAAGCTGGCCTGAACTTCCTGGTCGATTTGATCAAAAACAAACATATGAACGCCGATACCGATTACTCCATCGCTGAAGCGGCCTTTAATAAAGGCGAAACGGCGATGACCATTAACGGTCCATGGGCGTGGTCGAACATCGACAAGAGCAAAGTAAATTACGGCGTCGCGCTGCTGCCGACCTTCAAAGGCAAGCCGTCCAAACCGTTCGTTGGCGTGCTGAGCGCGGGTATCAACGCCGCCAGCCCGAATAAAGAACTGGCGAAAGAGTTCCTTGAAAACTACCTGCTGACCGATCAGGGTCTGGATGAAGTGAATAAGGACAAACCGCTGGGTGCCGTGGCGCTGAAATCCTTCCAGGATCAGTTAGCGAAAGATCCGCGCATCGCTGCCACCATGGATAACGCCCAGAAAGGCGAGATCATGCCGAACGTTCCGCAGATGGCCGCATTCTGGTACGCGGTTCGTACGGCGGTAATCAACGCCGCCAGCGGTCGTCAGACGGTGGATGCCGCGCTGAAAGACGCTCAGGGTCGTATCACGAAGTAAGGCTAACAGGTTGACGACCAACTCGTTTTCATCGCTATGTTGGTCATTTTGCCGGGTGACACCATGCTCACCCGGCTATAAAAAACAACTATATCAACGTATTACGCCTTACCGGTAGGTCTGTGCAAGCGAAGCGCCGCCAGGCAAAATGCCACGGTATTACGTTTGTCTGCCGTCAGAAGAGATCAATTGTTGTAGAGGACGATCCCCATGGATGTCGTTAAAAAGAAACACTGGTGGCAAAGCGAAACGCTGAAATGGTCAGTGATTGGATTGCTGGCGCTGCTGGTAGGTTATCTTGTGGTTTTAATGTACGCCCAGGGGGAGTACTTATTTGCCATCATGACGCTGATTTTAAGCGCGGCTGGCCTGTATATTTTCGCTAACCGTAAAACCTACGCGTGGCGCTACGTTTATCCGGGCATGGCCGGGATGGGGTTGTTTGTCCTGTTCCCGCTGGTCTGCACCATCGCCATCGCCTTTACCAACTACAGCAGCACCAACCAGCTTACCCAGGAGCGCGCACAGCAAGTGCTGATGGACCGCTCTTATCAGGCGGGTAAAACCTATAACTTCGGACTGTATCCGGTGGAGGCTAAATGGCAACTTGCGCTGACCGACGGCGAAACCGGAAAAAACTATCTCTCCGACGCCTTCACTTTTGGCGGCGAGCAGAAAATCGCCCTGAAGGAAGTGGCGGCTCTGCCAACGGCTGAGCGGGCGAATTTACGGGCAATCACTCAGAATCGCCAGGCATTAACCCAGCTTACCGCCGTACTGCCTGATGAAACGAACGTAATAATGAGTTCGCTGCGCCAGTTCTCCGGCACGCGTCCTCTTTATACCGCAGCCAGTGACGGGACGCTGACCAACAATCAAAGCGGCGTTAAATACCGCCCTAACAATGACATCGGCTACTACCAGGCGATCAACGCTGACGGCAACTGGGGCGATGAAAAACTCAGCCCCGGCTACACGGTAACGATCGGCTGGGATAACTTTATGCGCGTCTTTACCGACGAAGGCATTCAGAAACCCTTCTTCGCTATTTTTGTCTGGACGGTCATTTTCTCGGTACTCACCGTGATCCTCACCGTCGCGGTGGGGATGGTGCTGGCTTGTCTGGTACAGTGGGAATCGCTGAAAGGCAAAGCCATTTACCGCCTGCTGCTGATCCTGCCCTACGCGGTGCCGTCCTTTATCTCGATCCTGATTTTCAAAGGACTGTTTAACCAGAGCTTCGGCGAAATCAACATGATGCTGAGCGCGTTGTTCGGCATTAAACCGGCCTGGTTCAGCGACCCGACCACCGCCAGGGCGATGATTGTGATCGTCAATACCTGGCTGGGTTATCCCTACATGATGATCCTGTGCATGGGCCTGCTGAAAGCAATCCCGGACGATTTATACGAAGCGTCAGCAATGGACGGCGCGGGGCCATTCCAGAACTTCTTTAAAATCACGTTGCCGCTGCTGATCAAACCGCTAACGCCGCTGATGATCGCCAGCTTTGCGTTTAACTTTAATAACTTCGTGCTGATCCAACTGCTGACCAACGGTGGTCCGGACCGTCTCGGCACCACCACGCCTGCCGGTTATACCGATCTGCTGGTGAGCTACACCTACCGCATCGCTTTTGAAGGCGGCGGTGGTCAGGACTTTGGTCTGGCGGCAGCCATCGCCACGCTGATCTTCCTGCTGGTCGGGGCGCTGGCGATTGTGAATCTGAAAGCCACGCGCATGAAGTTTGATTAAGGGAGATAACGATAATGGCCATGGTCCAACCCAAATCGCAAAAATTACGTTTATTCGTGACGCACCTGCTGTTGCTGGTATTTATCGCGGCAATTATGTTCCCGCTGCTGATGGTCATCGCCATCTCGCTGCGTGAAGGTAACTTCGCCACCGGTAGCCTGATCCCGGAACAGATTTCCTGGGAACACTGGCGGCTGGCGCTCGGCTTCAGCGTTGAGCATGCCGACGGTCGCGTGACCCCGCCGCCTTTCCCGGTGCTGCTGTGGCTGTGGAACTCGATAAAAATCGCGGGCATTACCGCCATTGGTATCGTCGCCCTCTCCACCACCTGCGCCTATGCCTTTGCCCGTATGCGTTTTCCGGGTAAAGCAACATTGCTGAAAGGGATGCTGATATTCCAGATGTTCCCGGCGGTACTGTCGCTGGTCGCCCTGTACGCCTTGTTTGACCGTCTCGGACAGTACATTCCGTTTATTGGTCTGAACACGCACGGCGGCGTGATCTTCGCCTATCTGGGTGGCATCGCGCTGCACGTCTGGACCATTAAAGGCTATTTCGAAACTATTGATAGCTCGCTGGAAGAAGCGGCGTCGCTGGATGGCGCAACGCCGTGGCAGGCGTTCCGTCTGGTGCTGCTGCCGCTGTCGGTACCGATTCTGGCGGTGGTGTTTATTCTGTCGTTTATCGCGGCAATCACCGAAGTGCCCGTCGCCTCGTTGTTATTGCGTGATGTGAACAGCTATACGCTGGCGGTCGGGATGCAGCAGTATCTCAACCCACAAAACTACCTGTGGGGCGACTTTGCGGCAGCAGCGGTGCTCTCTGCTATCCCGATTACCGCCGTGTTCCTGCTGGCCCAGCGCTGGCTGGTTAATGGCCTGACGGCAGGCGGAGTGAAAGGTTAAGTTTCATCGTTCGAAGCCACTGCAAGACCCTCAACTTTTCAATGATCTTTACTTGTGACCTTTGTTGGCGCTCTTCGGAGCGCCCTTTTTTATTCGCGTTTTAGCCGCTTGGTATTACACAACCACAGTGTGATCACCAGCAACAAGATCGCGCCTGAGTAGACCAGCACATCCAGCGGCGAGGTATGATCGACGATGATCAGCCGGACAATCGCGGTGATCCCGATGTAAACGAAATAGCGCAGCGGGAAGTGAAAACCAGACTGAAAATACTTCACGATCAGGGCGATAAATTCGAAGTACAGGAAGTACACCACCAGCCCTTCGACCAGTTCGTACTTGCTGGTTTGCTCCGGCGCAAACAGCACCTCCGCCAGATGGACCGTCTCTTTACCGAGAAACACGACCAGAATCAGGCCGAGGCTTAACAGCCCCAGATTGAGGACGGTCTGAAGAATAGTGGAGATAAATTCCACGGCCGGGCGGGGTAGCGATGACATAGCAGCACCTTTTGCTAAAAATACCAGGCTCAGATATAGCGCAAAAGTGTGATCCAGATCTACATTTTTTATCCTGGTTTTAGTCAGCCAACGTAAAGGCGTGGCGGGAGAATGGCATTATTTCAGAGGGTTAACCTGCCCGGTGGCGCTGCGCTTACCGGGCCTACTGTGAGGAAGCGCCCTGACGTAGGCCATCTTACTCACCTGCCCGGGCGGCTTCGCCTTATCAGGCCTACTTTGAGGAAGCGCCCTGACGTAGGCCATCTTACTCACCTGCCCTGTGACGGCTTCGCCTTACCGGGCCTACGTTTGAGGAAGCACCCTGACGTAGGCCCGGTAAGCGCAGCGCCACCGGGCATTGCTACACCGCGGCCAGACTATCGGTAACAGACTCAGCGGAAATTCACGCTCTTGTCGCTGGTCATATCGTACAGCTGGAACTTACGCCCAAGCTGCTGCCCGCCATCGCGCGTCAGCGGCGTCCAGCCAATCGCCGCACGGCTGCGGGTCGGGCCGGAAGAGAACAGATCCAGCGGCACCGATACATACACGCCTTTGGTGAAGTCCCCTTCGCCGTATTCCTCTTTTGATACGTTGGTGATGGTCGCATAACCACCGACCACCACGCCGCTGTCAAAGCGTTTGGCGATATCCAGCGTGCCGCCCTTGTCCCCGGCAAGGTACTGCCCGACACTGGCTTTCACCAGCACGTCCTGCGCAAACGGCGGCGTCCAGTAGGCCGTCAGATGCCCGGTTTTAACGCTGTAATCGGTGAATTTCATCATGTCCTGCGCGCTGCGCCAGTCACGCTGCTTAACGTAGTTCGCATCCAGACCCACCGCCCAGTTACTGTCTACCGGACGATACAGCACCTCACCCCCTGCGCCACCGTACATGGTTTCAAGATAACCGCCGTATACCTGACCATAGAAATTATTCCCCAGATACTGGAAGTAGTTAGCCTGGAGATTATTTACATACACATCGTTCTCTACATATTCACGAACGTGGGTACGCACACGCGGTAGTTTTGAGTCGCTCGGCGGATTGGTGTAGTTAAATTTGTCGTAGTTGTTGGCGACGTTAGCAAACACGCTGCCGGTGGTCAGCAGGTGATCGGTCAGCCATAGATCGGCGGTGCCCATCACCCCGAGCTGATACATATAGAAGCTTTCCGGGCCGCCGAAGGACTGATTGAGCACCGGATCGAGATGGAAATCAAAGCGCGATTTGTCGAAATACCAGCCCTGCTCGGTACTCTCCGGCACGATCGGCGTGACGCGCTGTTGCGCCAGCGGCGTCTCCTGCCCCAGCGGCTCCCCTTCCAGATGCCGTTTCAGGCTGGCAACATCAGTCTGAGTAGTCACCTGCGGCATATTCAGCCGGTTTTCGGTCACGCGAATAGTGCGAATACCGTCCGGCAGATCGTTCATAATGATACGGTTCGCGCGCTCAATGCCTTCGCGCGAGTCGCGGTATTTTACCTGCTCGCCGGTGACGTACAGCGTATCGCCTTTCACCTGAATTTTCGGATCGGTCAGCCCGGCGTTGTATTTCAGCAGCGTAAGCTGGTTCGAGACCACCGAGTGTTGCAGGATGGCGTCCTGCGGCTCCGGCTGATACTGCGGACGCGCGTTGTCGTTATATTTCGGCCGCAGGTCGTTGAAGTTGGTGCGCAACGTCACGCCAAACATCAGCGTATTGCCACGCTCGTAGCTGACGTTCACATCAGCCCAGTCGGTCGCACGATAAATCGCCCCGACGTTAAACTTACTTTTTTGCTCCAGCCGACCGGCAAAGTCCTGCTGGTAGTTATTGCCTTCATATTCCAGCTTCAGGCGCAGCGGCTGCCACGGCGTCTGGTATTCCACGCCGCCAAACAGGGACGCCGGGCCGCGAAACATCTCGCCGGTATCCATCGATCCCGCCTGCTTATAGCTGTTATCACGCTGGCAGTATTTGTCGCTCACCGAGCACAGCGGGTTGCTGACGTTGCCGCTGGTGCCGAGGTAGCCCCAGCCCAGCCCCAGCGAGAAGTCGAATGGTCCCCAGGCTTTGTTGGCCACCAGATATTCGGCATCAAACAGCCCGGTACCGCCGATGTCACGCGCCCCGGCGGAGACCTGCGGCAGCCAGTAACTCTCTTCCCACAGACGCAGTTTGACGTCGAAGGCTTTATCTTTGTAGGTCTGATCGCCGGAGAAAGACTCCACGCTACTGTACGGTTTGGTACGCACATCGGTGTAGCGCAGCGTGGTTTCCAGCCACGGGAATAGCTGTACGGAGGCGGAATAGTAACGATACTGATCGTTATCGCGATAGTTGAGACTCAGTTCACCTTCCCGCGCCATACGGGCGGTGGGCGTTTGTAATAACCCCACACCGCCAAAGTCGGATTGCGACGGGCCGATGGGTGCCGGGTACGTTTCTGCGTGGCAGGCCGCGCTGACGCCCAGCGCCAGTAAGCTGTAAAGAAAGGTTTTTTTCATTATTCAGGTACCCGCTGCGTCAGGGAGCGAACAATATCCGCATTGAGTTCATCCGGAGTCTGGCTCCATAACGAATCGGCAAAACCGACCACTATCGTGCTGCCCGGCATTAGCTCTACATGACGGTGATTCCAGTACGCCACCGGCACTTTTTGCGTCCGTCCGTCCGGATAGATCACCCAGGCATAGCTGCGATCGGCTCCACTTAGCAGATTAACGCCATCAAGATAGCTGGCGACGTCGCGACCGGGCGTAAACGGCAATATCCCTGGCCGACTGACGAGGCCGAAAATCGTCACGGAATCGGGACGCGGCCCTGCCCACAGGCTGTACTCACCTTGCAGACGCGGATTGCCGCTATTGCTGACGCGCACGGTATCCGGGTCGAGATTAATAAACTGACGACCGGTGACATTAATCGCCGTCAGTTGCTGGCGCAGCGCGTTAATGGCCGCGCTATCGTCCCCGCTTTCCTCTCGCGCCATTGCCGCCAGACGTGCCAGTAATGCCTGATGCTGCTGTTGCGCAACGGCTGTCGCCTGGCGTTCGCTAATCACCGCCCCCGGCCACCAGCTGTTCGCCAGCTGCGGCTGCCCGACGAGATCGATAAGATGTTCCGCGCCGCTGAGCGTTTTCGGCTGCGCGCCAGGCGCTGAGTAAACCTGCACCGTGCCTGCCGCCGTCGCCAGAGAGGATGTCAGACACAGGAGCAGCGACGCAATAAACCGTTTTTTCATGGTTTCGCCGCCTTAATCAGGGTGGTTTTGACAGGGAAGAAGTCTGCGCCCAGATACTGCTCGGACTGACGAATGTGCCCCTCATCGTCTATCCAGTAACGGTTGTGCCAGCGGGCCTGGTCGGTTTCAATCGCTTCATCAAGCACGCGCACGGCGGTGCTTTCACCGCCAACCACCACATTGTCAGTACCCTGCCAGCGAAACACGGAACGAGCCGTGGCATAACGCACCTGTTTATATTCGGTCCAGCCCATCGTCCGGGTCCAGGTAGCCCCATCGATGATCTGATTCGGCGTCGCCAGCGGATCGGCAGCCAGATTATTCACTTCCAGCAGGTTATCCCCGCCAAGCAGGGTTTTGATGATACGCCCGTGCTGCGTGACCAGCGTGGCCTGATCCTGCGTCACCCATTTCTGCTGCCCGTTTTCGGCGAAAGCGAGCACCACAAACAGTTGCGGGCCATTATTGAGCTGAACGTACTGGCTGGCATAAGGCATGTTTTGAATATCATCGTCCGTGAGATGGACCCCAGGTGTACCAAACAGGCTGTTCCACAACGAGTCTCCCAGTCCTTTTGTGGTCGATGAACAGGCCTGGAGTAGCAGGCAAATCATAATGAGCGCTGGTCGCTTCACGACTCTTTTCTCCGGAGGGGCAAAATAACCACACCGAAGTGTGGTTATGGTTAATGTACCCGGTGTTAGCGGGTACTGGTGGTCGTGGTGGTTGTAGTCCCGGTATTGGAACCATCACCACCACCCGTTGCCGCCAGGGCGACACCCACGGCCGAGCTTACGGGGCTAACGCTGCTTGTGGTGGAACTCCCCACGGAAACAGACGTCGCCGCCGAACCTGCGGCCTCACCGACCTGAACCGGTGCTGCATACGCGGTCGCTGCCGCGCAGGCGGTTATGGCAAAAATGCCATACAGGATTTTACGCATATCAATTTCCCTTCATTGAATGAATGGAGGTGCCTGAAATATCCAGGCGGATTCGAGTATACACAACCAGAATTGAGGAGATATCGTGAAGAAATAGAGTCAAAATTTAAGGTAAATTAGAATTCAGGATATTTCACGAATAAATTATTCTTTAAAATCAATAACTTTTTAAAATAAAATATACGGATAATCCTAAAAGAAAAGAATGTGACCGCTAAAGCATAAATATTTTTCAGATTATGCTCACAAATAAAAATGCGGGAGAATAAGCTACAAGAAGAATTATCTGATAAAAAAATACCGGCAATTTGCCGGTATTTTTAGTGAGTATTTATTAACCGCGCCAGGCTTTATAACGGTTAATTAGGCCATTAGTCGAGCTGTCGTGACTGTCGATCTCTTTGTCTTCTTTCAGTTCCGGCAGGATGCGGTTAGCCAGCTGTTTACCCAGCTCAACCCCCCACTGATCGAAGGTGAAAATGTTCAGGATCACGCCCTGGGTGAAAATTTTGTGCTCATAGAGCGCAATCAGCGCTCCCAGGCTGAACGGGGTAATTTCACGCAGCAGGATGGAGTTGGTCGGGCGGTTGCCTTCAAACACTTTAAACGGCACCACATGGTCCAGCGTTTTCGGATCTTTGCCCTGGTCGGCATATTCCTGCTCGACGACCTCGCGGGATTTACCGAACGCCAGCGCTTCAGTCTGAGCGAAGAAGTTAGACAGCAGCTTCGGATGATGGTCGGACAGCGGGTTATGGGTGATAGCCGGGGCGATAAAGTCGCAGGGAACCATTTTGGTGCCCTGGTGAATGAGCTGGTAGAACGCGTGCTGGCCGTTGGTGCCAGGCTCACCCCAGATAATTGGGCCAGTCTGGTAATCTACGGCGTTGCCGTTACGGTCAACATATTTGCCGTTAGATTCCATATTGCCCTGCTGGAAGTAGGCCGCAAAACGGTGCATATACTGGTCATACGGCAGGATAGCTTCGGTTTCAGCGCCGAAGAAATTGTTGTACCAGATGCCGATCAGCGCCAGCAGCACCGGCAGGTTCTGCTCAGGGGCGGTGGTGGAGAAGTGTTTATCCATCGCGTGCGCGCCGGACAATAGCTCCACGAAATTGTCGTAGCCCACGGACAGAATAATAGACAGACCGATCGCTGACCACAGAGAATAACGGCCGCCGACCCAGTCCCAGAATTCAAACATGTTGTCAGTGTCGATACCGAACTCACCGACCGCTTTAGCGTTAGTGGACAGCGCCGCGAAGTGTTTCGCCACGTGTTTTTCATCACCAGCCGTCTTCAGGAACCAGTCCCGCGCGCTGTGGGCGTTGGTCATGGTTTCCTGGGTGGTGAAGGTTTTGGAGGCCACCAGGAACAGGGTGCTTTCCGGATTAACTTTTTTCAGCACTTCGGCGATGTGGGTACCATCGACGTTAGACACAAAGTGCATATTCAGGTGATTTTTATACGGGCGCAGCGCCTCGGTCACCATGAAAGGACCAAGATCAGAGCCGCCGATACCGATGTTGACGACATCAGTGATTGGCTTGCCGGTGTAACCTTTCCACTGCCCGGAAATAATGGCTTCGGAGAAGGTTTTCATTTTCTCCAGTACCGCGTTCACTTCCGGCATCACGTCTTTGCCGTCAACCATAATCGGCGTGTTGCTACGGTTACGCAGCGCAACATGCAGTACCGCGCGGTCTTCGGTGCGGTTGATTTTCTCACCGGAGAACATAGATTTGATAGCCCCGGCCAGATCGGTCTCTTTCGCCAGATCCTGAAGTTTTGCCAGCGTCTCTTCGGTGATGCGGTTTTTGGAGAAGTCCACCAGCATCGCATCATTAAACGTTGCGGAGAACTTAGTGAAACGATCGGCGTCTTTCGCGAACAGATCCGCGATGGTCACGTCTTTCATTTCTTCGAAGTGTTTCTGTAATGCCTGCCAGGCAGAAGTCTGCGTCGGATTAATGTTTTTCATGAGCAATACTCTTCAGATATGAGAATTGTAACTGCGGTCGATTGTAGCGCCAGTGGCGGAAAATTGTGATGGTTTTTATGCCATTGCTCAGGCCGGGGGGCAACAACGGCTAAAAAGACAGGGAAAGTATAGCCTTTATACGCTATGGATTTCGAGTTGCAGGAAGGCGGCAAGTGAGCGAATCCCGATGAGCTTACTCTGGTAAGTGATTCGGGTGAGGGAGCGCAGCCAACGCACCTGCAACTTGAAAGACGACGAGTATATAAGTAGTTTTTCTGATGCATTGTCCTGCATGAAAAATCCGCATAACCCCGGCGTTGACATCAACCGGCGCAGCTTTTATTTATGGATAAGGTATTTGCACATGGACCGGTGATCGTTCTGCCCTTGTGCCAAGGTCGCTTTTTCATTCCCTGACGCGAGGTTGTTATGACTGCTGCTGTTTCCCCGCTCGTTGTCGCCAAATTTGGCGGCACCAGCGTGGCCAATTTTGATGCCATGAACCACAGTGCGGATGTCGTACTTGCCGATCCCAGCGTGCGGCTGGTGGTACTGTCTGCCTCGGCGGGCGTCACCAATCTGCTGGTGGCGCTGGCCGAAGGGCTGGAAGCCGGGGAGCGCTTCGTTAAACTCGACGCGCTGCGTAAAATTCAGTTCGATATCCTTGAGCGTTTAACGCACCCGAATATCATTCGCGAAGAAATTGAACGTCTGCTGGAAAACATTACTACGCTGGCGGAAGCGGCATCGCTGGCGACGTCACCGGCGCTTACCGATGAGCTGGTCAGCCACGGCGAACTGATGTCTACCCTGCTGTTCGTTGAAATCCTCCGGGAGCGCCGCGTACAGGCGCAGTGGTTTGACGTGCGTAAAGTGATGCGCACTAACGACCGTTTCGGGCGCGCCGAGCCGGACGTTGGGGCACTGGCTGAACTCACCGCTCAGTTGCTTGCGCCGCGTCTGGAAGAAGGATTAACCATCACCCAGGGATTTATCGGCAGCGAAGCCAAAGGCCGCACGACGACCCTTGGCCGTGGCGGTAGCGACTACACCGCAGCCCTGCTGGGCGAAGCGCTGCATGCCACCCGCGTGGATATCTGGACCGACGTGCCAGGTATCTACACCACCGACCCTCGTGTGGTGCCTGCGGCCAAACGTATTGATGAAATTGCCTTTGAAGAAGCGGCGGAAATGGCGACCTTCGGGGCGAAAGTGCTGCATCCGGCGACGCTGCTGCCCGCCGTGCGCAGCGATATTCCGGTCTTTGTTGGCTCCAGTAAAGATCCCAAAGCGGGCGGGACGCTGGTCTGTAATCAAACGCAAAATCCGCCGCTGTTCCGCGCGCTGGCACTGCGACGCAAACAGACTCTGCTAACCCTGCATAGTCTGAATATGCTGCATTCACGCGGTTTTCTCGCCGAACTGTTTGGCATTCTCGCGCGTCATAATATCTCGGTCGACCTGATCACCACCTCAGAAGTGAGCGTGGCATTAACCCTTGACACCACTGGTTCCACCTCAACGGGTGATACGCTGCTGACGCAGGCGCTGCTAACGGAACTGTCGTCACTGTGTCGAGTGGAAGTTGAAGAAAACCTGGCGCTGGTGGCGCTGATTGGCAACGATTTGTCGAAAGCCTGCGGCGTGGGCAAAGAGGTGTTTGGCGTACTGGAGCCGTTTAACATCCGCATGATTTGCTATGGCGCATCCAGTCATAACCTGTGTTTCCTGGTGCCGGGAGCGGAAGCCGAACAAGTGGTGCAGAAATTGCATTATAATTTGTTCGAATAAATTCCCGCTGGCGTATAGCGAAGGCTATACGCCATGCCCGGTTTAAAGCATACGTTGCTTCTGCTGCTTTTCGGTATGGACGCGTTTTACGATTTTGTAAATCCACTGCAAGGTCAAATTATACTTCTTCGCCAGCTCCGCATAGTTACGACCATTACATTCACTGTAGATTTGATAATCCCGGTCGGAGGCCCTGCCAGAAATGCCTTTCGGGAAGTAAATACTTTGCCCTCCCCAGTTACGCATCATTCTGTCCGCAATCGCATGGCCGACGTTTTTGGCCGATGCGCTATCAACATTCATACTTTCAATCAGTACCTGCGCAGCATGGTAAGCCAGGTCGCTGATAATTTCCGGGATACGCCCTATATCTTGTGATTTATGCATCATATTTATCTCCATATTGATTGCACCACGTTTATTTCGCTACTTCTGCTGCATGGACAGTACAGAAACAGGTGACCCAGGCTGTGGGTAAATACATCATTAAAATGAATATACACGTCATACTTCAGGTTGCGGGGGTGGTAGCTTTCCTGCGACTGAAATTATTTTGCGTATATATTTCCCATGGCTAGCGCAAATCATTCAGGTAAATTATAAATACAGCCATTTAATTGATAATTGATATTTATATTTACCTGCCCTACAGCCCTTCACCGAAAATCGCATTTTACACCATACTGTATGCATATACAGTCTTTTATCGAAAAAATTTTCATCATGCAATCCGTACTTGTGATTTTTTAAACTTTCAGGAAAATCACACCTTCCCGATAAATAATAAATTAATTCAATAAGTTGTCCCAACATCACTTTAATGTGCCGTTTCCTCCTGGCGTCACGGTAACGACATCGTGCTGACAAAGGCCGCTGGTCGCCCAGGCATTTATGTAGGTAGCTGAACTGGATCTTTTTATTAATCCCTGTTTGCCGATTTTTTTACGCTGGCCATTAATACATTTTTTAAAGTTATTTATTAAAGCGGTTTTCGTTCTTCCGTTAAGGCAAAAGATGACACTTATTCCTCTATTATCAGGAGGTATTTATGCAAAAAGTAACGTTGCCACGTTTGTCCGGCTGGTTGGTAGCAGCTCTTGTATTGTTAGCGCTTATTGGTTGGCTATCTGCCGCCCAGATGCCGGTGGTGGTTTATAAGCTCAGTCTGGTCTCGCTCTCGGCGGTGCTGGGTTACTGGCTGGATCGCAGCCTTTTTCCGTGGGCACGCCCGGACTCATTCTGCCCCTGGGAAGAGTCGCTGTGCTGTGCTGCTGCCATGATCCGCCGGGCCATCATCGTTTCTGCCGTATGTCTGGCCGTTGCCATGGGGCTGTAATGATGTGGCGTACAGGAATGTGTGTAATAGGTACGCTATTCATGCTACCGGTTAACGCTGCGCAGCCACCCAGAGCCTCTCTCCCCTGGCGCAGCGAACTTATCCGTACCGCGCATGAGATATGGGGGCTTAATGCCCCCGTCGCCGATTTCGCCGGACAATTTCAGCAGGAGTCAGGGTGGCGTCCTGATGCGCGTTCTCCTGTTGGTGCACAAGGGATGGCACAATTTATGCCTGCCACGGCGGACTGGATGAGTCAGCGTTATCCCCAATTACGGATGAATACGCCGATGAACCCTGGCTGGGCGATCCGCGCACTGGTGCAGTACGATCGCTGGCTCTGGCAAAACACCACTGCGCAGGATGACTGTCAGCGTATGGCCTTCACCCTCAGCGCGTACAATGGCGGTCAGGGGTGGGTTAACCGTGATAAAAAACTGGCCACCTCAAAAGGTCTGAATGCGCTTATCTGGTTTGATCAGGTAGAGCGCGTCAATGCCGGACGGAGTAAAAATAACTGGCGCGAAAATCGAGATTACCCGAAAAAAATTCTTTATCAGCATGCGCCCCGATATTTGCAATGGGGGGCATCCAGCTGTATGTAATAATAAAGGAGAAAAATGAAACTCACCGTTGATTTCTGGGAAATCATTTCACTACTGCTGTCTTTCGTCGGCCTGATGTTTGGTGGCGGAAAACTGCTGCTGGCTCAAATTGAAAAAAGGCTGAATGAACGGTTTGAAGCACTGGAATTAGCAAGGCGTGAGGCAGAAACAGGCTGGGCCAAGCTGGAAAGGGAATTTCTGGAGTTTCGGGGTGAATTACCGCTACATTATGTCAGAAGAGATGATTATCTTCGTGGCCAGGCTGTCATTGAAGCTAAGCTGGATGCTTTATATAACAAAATAGAGCTACTACAGCGCGGCACAACGCTATAAGCCATCATTAAAAATAAATCCCTGTAGGTATTTTGCCGCAGGGATTTATTCATTTTAAATACTTTCCCTAATCTGAATTAAAAGAATCCCCGGCACCTTCAGCGTAATAATACCTGCGAATTAAGGCGGCTGACATATTTACATCATCCGCATTTTAAGGAGAACCCGAGATGGAAACACCAGCGGTTATCAACGCTATCCTGGCTCAATTGCAGCAGCAATTACCTGCACTGGCAACGCGGTTTATGCCGGTCTGCCCGCCGTCGTTTGTGCCAGAAGAACTGCGCGAGACCGTCGTATTGAGCTATCCCGGTGCGGATTTCACCCCACCACAGTCCACCGATGCTGGTGTGCAAACACGAACGCTGCATTTTTTGGCAACGGTCATCACCCCTGAAGACCAAAACCCATTACATCTGCTCGATCGGGTGCGGCAGGCGCTGGGTGGACTGGCAATTGTTAACGGTGAATGTCCGCTCTGGCTGGTTAGCGAGAAGTATGACGGTCTGGCAAATGGATTCTGGCGTTACGCGCTGGAGCTGGCCATCAGAATGGTTTTTATCCCCTGTCAGGAAGGCAATGATTTGCCGGTCCTCACACAGGTTAACTACGAGGAAATGCAATGAAATATCTTTACAGCGGTCCGGCAAGCGGCGTCACGCTTGCTGACGGTCAGGAAATTCTGCTTTGGCCTGAGAGTGAAGTAGAACTGCCCGAAGACAATGAATGGGTGATGACAATGATTGCACGTCGTCATCTGGCACCCGTTGTCACGGAAGAAGCAGAAACAAACGAAGAGGAAATTGTTCATGGCAGCTAATTATCTGCACGGCGTTGAAACGATTGAAATTGAAACCGGCCCGCGCCCGATTAAAGCGGTGAAATCGGCGGTGATTGCACTGATTGGTACAGCACCGCTTGGCCCGGTCAACCAGCCGACGCTCTGTTTATCGGAAAGCGATGCGGCGCAGTTTGGCTCAGCACAACCTAATTTCACGATACCTCAGGCGCTAAACGCTATTTATGCCCATGGTGCAGGTACCGTTATCGTTATTAACGTTCTTGATCCTAAGAAACATTTCGCCAGTGCCAAACATTATTCACTGAAATTTGACCGTAATAATCAAATAAAGCTACCTCACGAAGCGGTCAGAGATGTGGTGCTAACCTCCGGTGCTATCACTTATGTGGCATCCGCCTTTAGCGTGGATGAATGTGCAGGGATCATTACACGTACGGGAGAGTTAATCCCGAATGATTCAACCGTTAATGTAAGCTACACCTATGCAGATCCTACCAAGGTTACCGCCACCGACATTATTGGGGCGGTCAATGCCGCAGGCGATCGCACCGGGATGAAACTGCTACCGGACACCTGGAATCTGTTCGGCTTCTACGCCAAGATCCTGATAGCACCGGTTTTCTGTACGCAGAAATCAGTGGCGACGGAGCTTATCGCCCAGGCGGAAAATCTGGGTGCCATCACCTATATTGATGCCCCTATCGGCACCACCTTCCAGCAGGTGCTGGCAGGACGCGGCACGGCGGGCGCAATCAACTTCAACACCAGTTCCGACCGTGCTCGTCTGTGCTATCCACACGTTAAAGTGTACGACAGCGTCACTAATACCGAAAAGCTGGAGCCACTGTCCTCACGCGCCGCGGGTCTGCGCGCCAAAGTGGACCTGGAAAAAGGCTTCTGGTGGAGCAACTCCAACCAGGAGATTCAGGGTATTACCGGTATTGAGCGTTCTCTATCGGCAATGATTGACGATCCGCAAAGCGAAGTGAATCAGTTGAACGAAAACGGCATTACCACCGTGTTCAACAGCTACGGTTCGGGCCTGCGTCTGTGGGGCAACCGTACCGCTGCCTGGCCAACCGTGACGCATATGCGCAACTTTGAGAACGTACGTCGTACCGGCGATATGATTAACGAATCAATTCGTTATTTCAGCCAACAATATATGGATATGCCGATTAATCAGGCGCTGATCGACGCCCTGACCGAGTCGGTAAATACCTGGGGTCGCAAGCTGATTGCCGACGGCGCGCTGCTGGGCTTCGAGTGCTGGTATGACCCGGCGCGTAATCCGCAGACGGAACTGGCGGCCGGGCACCTTCTGTTGAGCTACAAATTCACGCCGCCACCGCCGCTGGAACGCCTGACATTTGAAACTGAAATTACCTCTGAATATTTAGTCTCTCTGGAGAGCAATAGCTAATGGCCGGAAAAATTCAAATTAACCGTATTACTAACGCCAATATTTATCTCGACGGTAATAACCTTTTAGGTCGCGCAAGCGAAATTAAATTGCCGGATATCAGCATGATTATGCAGGAGCATAAAGCGCTGGGGATGGTTGGCAAAATCGAACTGCCTGCCGGTTTTGACAAACTGGAAGGTGAAATTAAATGGAACGCGTTTTATCCGGAAGTCATGCGAAAAACGGCCAACCCGTGGAAAGCGGTGGCGTTACAGTGCCGTTCCAGTATCGACTGCTATAACTCGCAAGGGAAAGCCGATCAGCTGGCGCTGGTTACGCACATGACAGTGATGTTTAAAAAGAACCCGCTGGGTACGTTTAAACAAAACGAAAACCCGGATATCAGCAGCGGTTTTAGCTGTACTTATATTAAACAGGTAATAGACGGTGAAACGGTTCTTGAACTGGATTATATGGCGAATATTTTCCGTGTAAACGGCACGGATCAATTAAGCCCCTACCGCAATAACATCGGCGGCTAATCATTCGGGGCTGCGGCCCCGAATTCCACTGACTCAGGATAAATATCATGAACGAAAAATACACTTTGCAATTCCCTTTTACCTCCGGAGCCGGTGAGCGTATTGAAAAACTCACCCTGCATCGCCTGAAAGTTAAAGATATGCGTGCTGCGCGCCGTACCAGTGCCAAACCAGAAGAGTGGGATGAACCGCTTATGGCGGCGATGACCGGGCTGGTACCGGAAGATCTGGCGGAGATGGATCTGCTGGACTATCAGGCATTGCAGAAACGATTTCAAGCCATGCTTGGCGTGGCTACAGAATCCGCAGCAACTGTGGCAGGCGATGGCACTCCTGGCGAGATGGTTTCGCTTTCCGCCCAGTGAAATAGACGCGCTGACGGTCGACGACTTTACCTGCTGGCTGGATGAAGCCGGCACACAAATCAAACATGAATACGACTCGCAGGAATAAAGCCTGCGGGTCTCCAGACCTGCGCCCGGTTCACGCTGCTCCTGCTTCTTTCCGACAAACCTGTTACCGGGCCATCATCAACTTATATGAGAAACCATTTTGGCCAACGATATTATTACTCAGCTTCAGGCGCGTAATGAGACGTTGACGCAGGCAATAGCCCGTTACGGCTCACTCAATGCCAGCACGCTGCAATCGCTCAGCACTGAGCAAATCAAAATGACCCGGCTGACGCAGCAACTTATCGATTCCGCCTTCCGTCGGGAAGAAAACGATAAGCTACGCGGCGAATTACTGGGAAAAACGCAACGTTTCGCCGGGCAATTCAGCAAACTTCTTACTATTGAAGCCCCTGACTGGAGCTTGCCTTACCATTTTCAGGACAAGATGGTCGATATGGCGATTAAAGGCGGCATGGATGACGGGACGCGGGACGCCCTAAGCCTGAGTCTTCGCGACTGGAGTATGGATTTCAATCAGGATCAACAGGTCCTGCAAGACGCGGCAGCCTCAATGATGGAGGGCGGCATCACCTCATTACAGGATCTTAGCCGTTATATGCCGGATATCGCCAAAGCCGCCACCGCCACCCGCGATAGCGCGGAGAGCTGGGCGCAGGCGGCGATCGCGACCCGCAGTCAGCTTAATATTGATCCCGCTGACTTCCGATCCGCGCAGAATATGCTGTTCAGCGTCAGCAAAAACAGCGGCGTTTCTGTGGCGGAACAAGCACAGTGGATCACTCGCTTTGCCCCTAAAACGATGGCGACAGGGACTGAAGGTCTCGCCACGCTGGCAGCGACAATGCAAATCGCGATGCAAAATGCGCCGAACGCTGGCGCGGCGGCAGAGAATTATGACCATTTTCTGCAAGCGACCTTCTCGAAAAAAACCGATAACTGGTTCGCCAGTCAGGGCGTGGATCTGCGTGGCTCCCTGCTGGAACATCAGCAGAACGGCGTTGGTGTGACGGAAGCAATGGCGCATATCGTGCAGATGCAGCTGGATAAAATGAACCCGCAGATCCTCAATGCGTTAAAACAAACCATGAAGGTTGAGGATCTTTCTGCCCGCGGCGATGCGCTAAAGGCTCTCTCGACGCAATTCAATCTGAATGCCATGTTCGACGACGCGCAGGCGCTGGAATTTATTACCCCGATGCTGGCGAGTATGGACGAGTACCGCCAGTTAAAGACCGACGCGATGCAGGCCATGAGCCAAAACCTGATCGACGATGATTTCACTATCAGAATGGCATTACCCACGGAACAAACCAAAGCGTTACAGCTGGCGTTAAACGATCTGTGGCTTACCGTCGGCCAGCAATTACTGCCCGCCATGGGTGAAATGGCGCAGACTCTCACCCCGCTCGTTCGACAGTTCAGCGCCTGGCTGCGGGAAAATCCGGTACTGGTACAGGGAATAGCCAAAATGGTTGCGGCTATGTGGCTGTTCAACGGCGCACTGAATCTCCTCCGGCTGGGGGTAAACCTTATCGCTTCACCGTTCATTAACCTGATTGATATTTTCCTGAAGGTAAAAGCCAGCCTGGCGCTGGGCGGCGGTATCAGCAAAACGCTGGCGTTCCTGAAATCGCTGGGTAACGGCGCGAAAACGCTGGCAACATTGCTGGGAGGACAGCTGGTCAGCACGCTGAAATGGGTCGGCCAGGCATTTATCTGGCTGGGACGGGCGCTGCTCATGAATCCCATTGGCTTAACTATCACCGCCATTGCAGGCGCGGCATACCTGATTTATCGCTACTGGGAACCGCTTTGCGCTTTCTTTTCCGCCGTCTGGGCGCGTATCAAAACAGCTTTTGACGGCGGTCTGGCGGGTATTATCGGTCTGATTTATGACTGGTCGCCGCTGGGCGCTTTTTATAGCGCGTTTGCCAGTGTGATGGACTGGTTTGGCATTGAGCTACCCGCCAGTTTTAGCGAATTCGGAAGCAAACTGCTCAATAGCCTGATCGACGGCATTTTGAACGCGCTGCCGTTCCTGAAGGAGGCTATTGCGCAGATAAAAAACCAGATCCCTGACTGGGCGAAAAGCACGCTGGGCATCAGCGTAGAAAAACCGATGGCCGCGGCTCCCCTGCCCGGCGTAGCCGGAACGCTGCTGCCTCGTCCCGTCAGTCCAGCGTTAACGCCGGGAACAAAAATCCCACCAGCTCCCCTCGCCATACCGGAAAAATCAGCCGCGAAGCCCGTGCCGCAACCGCCACGCGCGCCGGGTACTGTCCAGGTCCATTTTTCTCCACAGGTCACGGTGCAAGGGAACGCCGCGAATGCCGCAGGGGATATCCACAACGTGCTGGCGCTGAGCAAACGAGAATTGGAGCGAATGGTCAACGACATAATGGTGCAAAAACAGCGCCGGGAGTACGCCTGATGTATGCGGTATTAGGAGACATTGAATTCAAAGTCGTCGCTTGCTGGGACAATTTTGAAAGCACGATGGGTGTGGATTACGCCAGTCATGCCCGTATTGAAGGCAAACCGAGCGTGCAGTTTATTGGTGATAAGCTGGAAAAAATCACCCTGCAATTTAGCTTTCACAGCCAGTTTTGCCAGCCAGCAACGGAGATGAACCGCCTGCGCAGCGCGATGACGGCGCATCAGGCGATGGCATTGGTGTTCGGCAACGGTGAGTATCGCGGCTGGTTCGTGATTACTGACCTGACGGCCACCCATAAACATACCGACCCTTACGGCAACGTCATTGCCCAGAGCGGCAGTCTGACATTGCAGGAGTACATCGGCGATCCGAAAAACCCGTTATTGCCGCCAGCGATCACGACACAAGAACCCAACATTGACGAAATGCTGGAAGATTTCCCCGCGCTCAAAGACAGCTGGTTCGATGACCTGATTCACACCATTGAGGACGGCATGCACGATGCCAAAGAAATGCTCGACGAGATCGCCGATGCCATTGATGACATCAAAAAAACGATCGCTAAGGTGAAAGCGCTGGTGAAGCAAGCCAAAGCACTGAAGGAAAAATGCAGCAAAATTATCGCCTCGCTGAAGAAAACCATCGACGGGATAGAAGCGCTTTTTAAGCAGCCGTTGGATCTAAAAACGCTGGCCGCGATGCCAAAAGCGCTGGCGGCGAAAGTCCAGGAGTTGATCAACAGCCTGCCGGGTATCCATCAGTGCGCCAGCGACGCAACCGCGCTAATCAAACAGGCCGAAACGTTATTTACGGCGATAACCGACGGCGTGGCGAAGGAAACTTACGATAGCGCCAGCTCGCTGGTGAACCAGGCACGCGGTACGGTACGGCAAGTCACCCCCGCCGTTAGTCAGCTTGCTGCCGCAAATATTACGAGGAGTTTGTAATGCACTACCTTGAACATGTGACAACCGACGGCGAGCGCTGGGATAACCTCGCCTGGCGTTATTACGGTGATGCGCTGGTCTACGAACGTATTATCGCGGCCAATCCGCATGTCGCCATCATGCCGCTATTACCGTCAGGGGTACGGTTAATTATTCCGGTTATCAGTGTTACTCAAACTACAGAGGAACTACCGCCATGGCTGAGATAACCGTCTCTGGTGGTGTATCCGCCACTCTGACACCCATTTTTACACTCTGGTATGAGCACAAGAATATCACTTATGACATCGCCCCTTACGTTACCAGCATCAGCTACAGCGACAGTATTAAAAACGAGTCAGACGTGATAGCCATTACGCTTGAAGATGCCGCTGGTCGCTGGCTGAATGAATGGTATCCGGGCAAAGGCGATATGCTGACGCTTCATCTCGGCTATCAGGGCGAGGAACTGCTCGATTGTGGAAGCTATATCATTGATAAAATTGATGTCTCAGCGCCGCCATCAAGCGTCAATATCGACGGTATCGCCACGTCAGTGAGCAAAGCGTTGCGCACTAAAAACAGCCAGGGTTTTGAGAAAACCACGCTCTCAGCCATCGCCAGCCGTATCGCGCAAAAGCACGGCTTAACGCTGGTGGGGCGCATTGCGCCACTGACGATTGATCGGGTAACGCAGTATGCCGAAACCGACCTGGCGTTTCTTCGGCGTCTGGCAAGCGAATATGGGTATACCGTGAAGGTGACGATAAAAGAACTGATCTTTTCACATTTGCCAACGCTGCGCTGTCTGGCTCCGTTGCGCACCCTTTCCCGAACGGAAGTTTCGCATTTCTCGTTTAAAGATACGATTAACCGTATCTACAAAAACGCCACCGTGCAGCATCAAAATAGCCAGAAAAAAGAACTGGTTATTTACACACACGACAGTCAGGAGAAAACCTCGCCGCGGGGTGCATCCACCAGCGCTGACACACTGAAGCTCAATAGCCGCGCCCCGGACGCAGGCGCAGCGCAGGCTAAAGCAACGGCGGCACTGGACAGCCATAACGAATATCAGCAGACCGGTACGCTCACCATGATGGGCTGCCCGCAACTGACGGCGGGCAATAAAATCGAATTAAGCGGGTTTGGTGTGCTTTCAGGCCAGTGGCTCATCGACAAGTCGATGCATAAATTCACCCGTAGCGGCTACACCACTGAAATCGACATTTCACGTGGGCCAGCCACCAGCCAGTAAGGAGATAATATGAAAGGTGTTACCCGCCAGACAGGGATTATCAGCGATATTGATGAAGCGGCCGTGCGCGTCAGGGTGACGCTGCCGGAATGCGATAACCTGAAAAGCAACTGGCTACCGATCCTGCATCGCAACTCGCAGGATAATAAGGATTACTGGCTGCCCGATATCGGCGAACAGGTCGAAATACTGCTCGACGATAATGGTGAAGACGGTGTAGTGCTGGGAGCGGTCTACTCCACCGTAGACACTGCGCCTCTGGCTTCACGCGATAAACGCTACGTACAGTTTTCCGATGGCGCGGCATTTGAGTACGACCGTCAGCTACACCAGCTAACCATCAACGGCGGCATTGAAAAAATCGTCATCGACGTCAAGATCAGTACCAGCCTCACTTCGCCACTCGTGGAGGTAAAGGCGCAGCAGGTCTGTGTGACCTCTGACACGGTGAGCGTAAAAGCCACCGACGTTAGCGTTGAGGCCAGTACCGTGGACGTTAAGGCGCTGGACGTTCACGTTGAGTCGGCCCGCACCGGCATCAAAGCAATGGACGTTACCGTGGATGCGCCACTCAGCACCTTTACCGGCGACGTGACGGTCATGAAAAAATTGACCTGGCTTGGCGGTATGGCAGGCAGCGGTGGCGTGGGTAACAGTGCGGTGATCACCGGCAACGTTAACGTGCTGGGTAACGTGAGTACCAGTGGCAAACTCATCGATAGTGGCGGCAACTCTAACCATCATTCCCATTAATTCTGACCCGCCGCAACGGCGGGTTTTGTTTGTGTAATCAACTAGTTTCCTTAAAGCACTTTACTATCTCTTCCCCGGTCCGGGGGCGAAAATAGCCTCATGAACACGAAAACACGACCCTCAACGCTGCACTGGCAACCCGCCTTGCAGCGTCCTGAAGAATACGTCTGTGGGCTGGATGATATTCATCAGGCGATACATATCATCCTGCGCACGCCGCGCGGCAGCGATCCCCACAGACCGCGCTTTGGCAGCAATCTGTGGCGCTATCTCGATTACCCGATTGAACGTGCGATCCCGCACGTGGTGCGGGAATCGGTAGAAGCGATTCGGATGTGGGAGCCGCGCTGCCGGTTGCTGAAAGTGACGCCGAAGATTGATGGCGAACACCTGACGCTTCACGTGCAGTGGCGCGCCACAGATGACGTAATCAACACGACGGAGGTGTTATGGCGATAGCCGAACCCGATTTTATCGACCGCGATCCGGCGCAAATCACCCGAGAGATGATTGCGCAGTACGAGGATGCCAGCGGGAAAAAACTCTACCCGGCACAGGCTGAGCGATTGCTCATCGACCTGTTTGCCTATCGTGAAAACCTTGTGCGCATCGCCATCCAGGAAGCGGCGAAGCAAAACCTGGTCGCGTATTCCCGCGCGCCCATGCTGGATTATTTAGGTGAGCTGGTAGGCGTTCATCGCCTGCCCGCACAGTCGGCAAGAACCACATTACAGTTTTCTGTCGAGACGATTAACAGGAATAACATCCTGATCCCGCAAGGGACCCGGGCCAGTGCATCCGATAGCATTATGTTTGCCACCGATGAAGATGTGCTGCTGCCATCCGGAAGTCTGAGCATTGCCGTGACGGCCACCTGTACCGCCACGGGCGAGGCGGGCAACGGCTGGCAACCTGCACAAATCAGCGCGCTGGTAGATCGTGTGGGCAATGACGACATCAACGTAACCAACCTGACGGTTTCAACAGGCGGCTGCGGGGAAGAAAACGATGATGCGCTACGTATGCGCATCCAGCTGGCTCCGGAAAGTTTCAGTAATGCGGGCAGCTATGGCGCGTATCGTTTTCATACGCTCTCGGTCAGCCCGTCCATTATTGACGTGGCAGTACTGGGGCCGGACGAAGGGCTTCCTGAAGGCTGCGTGGAGATCTATCCACTGACCCTTAATGGCCTGCCGGGTGCAGAATTGCTTGAGCAGATAGAACGGGAAGTCAGCAAGGAGAAAAAGCGTCCGTTGACCGACAAGGTGAGCGCCAAAAAATCACCGCGGATAACGTATTCCATCCGCGCCCGGCTGACGCTGTTCACCACGGCCGATCAGGAGTCCACGCTTGCTGCCGCCCGTGAAGCGATTAACGTATGGGCGCAGCAACGCCAGACCCGGCTGGGTCAGGACATCGTGCCAAACCAAATCATCAAAGTGTTGCAGGTGGATGGCGTTTACGACGTCGCGCTGGAACTGCCAGCCAAAAAGGTTTTACAGGCGCATGAATGGGCGGAATGCACCGCCATCGACGTGACGATTGCCGGAGTCAGCGATGGATAAATTGCTTCTGCCGCCGCCGCTGGCCAGTGATGAACGCTTTTCGATCCTGGCGAACATTGCCGCCGAGCGCTTTGCGCAAATTGACCTGACGGCGCTGCTGGTTTACCTGGTGGATCTGGTCGATGCCTCCGCCCTGCCCTCGCTGGCTGAACAGTTTCATGTTCAGGGGCTGGAAGGCTGGCTATTTGCCAGTAACCAACAGGAAAAACGGGAATTAATTAAGCAGGCAATTGAGCTACACAAATATAAAGGCACCGTCTGGGCCGTCCGTCGCGTACTGGAAATATTATCGTTGCCGGGCACGATTGCAGAATGGTTTGAATATGGCGGCAAAGCCTATTTTTTTAAAGTGGAAATTGAATTAATCGACCGGGGTTTACATGAAGAAGAATTTAATGCGCTGCTTGCGCTTATTCATGAATATAAAAACGTTCGTTCAAAACTGGAAGCGATCACGATCTGGATAATTAACCAGAGCCAGATCCCGGTTATAGGTTGTGCCACGCAAGGCGGTGAAGTGATCACCGTATTACCGCCAATAGCGGAAAGCGTCAGCCAGTCTTCCATTATTTATACCGCGACGGGATGCAGCACCACGGAATATACCCTGCTGCTGCCTTACCAACCCGATCGTATTACGCAACCCCTGCCAGTTTCTATTGGCGCAGGGTACTGGAGTATTGAAATTATGTCTGTTTATCCGGAGTAATTATGTCTGATGAATTTTTTACTATATTAACCACCGCGGGGAAATCGAAGATTGCCTCCGCGCTGGCGGAACAAAAACAGATCCGCCTGCAAACGATGGTCGTCGGCGACGGCAATGGCAAATATGTCGAGCCGAAAGAAAGCCAGACAAAAGTGGTCCATGAGGTCTGGCGCGGCCAGCTTAACACCCTGAAAATCGCTCCCGACAACCCGGCATGGGTAATTGCCGAAGCCGTACTGCCAGAGTCCGTCGGCGGCTGGTACGTTCGTGAAGTGGGCCTGCTGGACGCCGATGGCACGCTAATCGCGATTGGCAAATTTCCGGAAACGTATAAACCGTTGCTGCCTGCGGGGGCAAGCAAGCAGATCGTTATCCGCGCCGTTATGGAGGTCACTAACGCAGCGGCGGTAACGTTGATGGTCGATCCGTCGATTGTGCTGGCAACGCGGGAGTATGTGGATAACAGCATTGATGAGCATGAGAAATCACGCAATCATCCGGATGCAACGCTGACGCAGAAAGGGTTTACGCAGCTGAATAGTTCCACTAACAGTACGCTGGAAACGCAGGCGGCGACGCCGAAGGCGGTGAAAGCGGCAATGGATAAGGCGACTGAGGCACTGGAAAAAGCCGGGACAAATATCGCACATAAGCATAAATGGGGGGATATTACTCCCGCTATTGGTATTGGTTCTACCAATCAGATAGCAACATTTTTTGACTGGTCGCAATTTCAATTTACGACAGGCCAACATCTATTAATCGATACCAGCAAATGTACCAATGCACCGGATGGCTTTCCTTTAACCGGTTTCATTCAGGCAGTTGTCCAGGCAACTGATGTAACAAATGACAATACTCAGACAGCCGTATTATTAGTAAGTAAGTATGGTGCTGCCTTTCAAAATAAAGTTCTATTAATGAATCGCATGTCCGGAAAATGGTCATTAATTGAATTATTTAATAATAAAGTTTACGTTGAGCATATATTACAAACTAGCAAGCCGGGAGAATTGACTACAGATTCCTGGTTGGGTTGGTCTGGCCCTGATGGTGATATGCTTAAAGGTTATGATTATGGTGTAATATCTGTTGGCAATGGCCGCAGCGGCAATAATGGTGCTTACCAACTTTTCTTTAATGGCTCATCAATGGATAGTCAAGGAGGGCTACAGATCTTCGCACGCGGGCGAGATGACATTGGTACATTAACTGAAGCAAAAGCTGTGCGCCTTTACCATGAGGGTTTCGAACCTGCGGAATTACTGCCCGTTGGTGCGCCAATCCCCTGGCCATCTGACAAAGCACCTTCGGGCTATGCCTTGATGACCGGTCAATCCTTTGATAAAACAAAATATCCAAAACTGGCGGTGGCTTATCCCTCCGGAAAAATACCGGACATGCGCGGTTGGACAATAAAAGGTAAGCCAGCCAGTGGGCGGGCCATTCTTTCGGTAGAACAGGATGGGATCAAATCGCATAATCATACTGGTAATATCGGCAATACTGATTTAGGGACAAAAAATAGCAGTACTACAGACCTGGGTTCAAAAACCACTAACTCTTTTAATTACGGAACAAAAAACACAAGCACTGGAGGTGCGCATAACCATAAAATACCAACCGATGCCAGTGGGTCCTCAAATGTAAAAGCGCTTGAAGATACCGATAATAGTGATGAAGGGTTCCATGACGTTACCTCAACTGATGGTAATCACTCTCATAGTGTTGCCATTGGAGCACATGCTCATTCTATTGGACTGGGTTCCCACGCTCATAATATTACGCTGGGTTGGCATGGACATAGTATTACTATTAACAACATGGGCAATAACGAAAACACCGTAAAAAATATCGCATTTAACTATATCGTGAGGCTTGCATGAATACCTTTAATTTTTCCGACGAACCACAAATTTTTTCTATTTTTAATATTTCGCCAGATACCAAAGAATTTATTGGTGAGTCTGACGTATACGTTGCCCCAAATACTGGCTTGCCCGAGTATTGTACGCTTATTACGCCACCTGAAGCCCCTGCCGGGTTCACTCCCGTCTGGGGAGATGAACAATGGGAACTGGTTGAAGACCATCGGGGACAGGTTGTCTATGATAAACAATACGGTAACGAAGTTATCGTTTCTGAATTAGGCGCATTGCCCGAAAGTACTACGGTGATTTCTCCCTCCAGCACCTTTGATCGCTGGAATGGTGAAAGCTGGCAGCCCTCCATCACCGATGCAAAACAGGCTAAAGTAGCTGGAATCAAAGCCCAACGCGATGCCGTCACCGCCGACTACATCATCATCTCCGGCAACCATTTTCACAGCGACGCCAACAGCCGCATCCAGCAGATGTCGCTTACCCGCATGGGACAGACGAAGCAGATCCCGGAAGGGTTAATGTGGCAGACCAAAAACAATGGTCTGATTGCCCTGACCAATGAGATCGCCGCGCAGTTTGAGTCGGTAACGATGGACCACGATATGCGTCTGTTTGCCAACGCGCAGCGTCATATCGCGGCGGTGGAAGCGCTGGAGGACATCCAGGCGGTGCTTGATTATGACTACTCTACCGGCTGGCAACCATGAGTGATCCGACCGTCTGGCTTGCCTGCTATAAAGGCCGGACAGAGCATCGCGGCATCACCCGGCTTGCTGACTGGGCCACCCGCAAAATCACCCGTGGGATCTACTCCCACTGTGAGCTGGCGGTGGCCCACGGCGAGAAGACGTATCTGTGCTACTCCGCGTCGTTTCGCGATCGCGGCGTGCGCGGTAAGTTAATGACTCTCCCGGAGGATAAGTGGGATAAACTGCCACTACAGGCGGACATGCAGGAGGTGGAAGCTTTCTTCCGCAAACACAGCGGTAAAAGCTATGACTGGCAGGGGGCGCTCGGGATCGTGCTGGGCAATAAACAGCAGCGCGAGCGGCTCTTTTGCAGTGAGTTTTGCGCTGAATTTCTCCAGCTTAACGATAGCTGGCGCTATTCGCCCAATCACCTGTATGCCCTGGTCAGCAGCTGGCAATATCATCCGTAAAAACGCCGGGCATTATGCCCGGCGCATTACCGTCTGGTACAGCAGCCTGTCTAACGCCCTGACATCGCCCTCCCGGCTATCAGGAAGTACAGGCGCAATCTCACCCCGCGCCAGTTCTGCACGAATAAACGCATGCAGTAACGGACGGCGCAGGCCGTATTCGGCTTCTCCGGCGCGCTGTTTACGTTCCAGCAGTTCATCAATTTCCTGACGTAGCGCGGCATCCAGCTCACTTCCTGCCAGCAGCTCAGCAAAACGCATCGGCGGCATACCCTTCCCCGCTTCGATCCAGCGAACGGCCAGCAACGGGCGCAGCACGTAAAAGTATTTTTTTAGCCTTACCTCATCGCCCTGCAAATAGCCGCGAAAGTTTTTCCGCGCCATGGAGTAGTAATGCCAGCGTGCGCGCAGGGGTGAAAACCAGCGGGGCACCTCATGGCGTAACGTCGCCATGACGGACGCATCCTGCTCATAGATCACCGGCGAATCCAGCCATTCGATGAGCGTTGGGTTGGCGTTTTTTAACAGGCCCAGCGCCTTGCGCCATTCCCAGCCGCTAATATCCAGCTCATCATCAATTGGCAGCTCAATCACATCGCGCGGAGCTTCCACCCGCAGATACCATTCCGGCGGATGAACGTATAAAAACCGCACGTCGTAATCACTGTCTGGCGACGCGAATCCCCAGCCACGGCTGCCGGATTCGCAGGCGTACAGTACTTTCACCGCGTATTTTTCTTCAATGTCGCGCAGGCTTCGCCTCACGCGAACCTGCATATCTTCACTGACGTTATTCATCAGGCCCCTCCTTTGATATTTACCAGGCCGTGCAGCACCTGATCCAGCCCACCGAAGACCGAAATTTTATCAATACGTTCGGCCACGCGTTCCAGCGTTTCCAGCTCTTTCAGGCGCAGCGCCACCGGGTTGCTCTCCATCACTTTGGCGGTATTTAACAGCGAACGCGTTGCTGCGGTCTCTTCCCGACGGCGGATGACGTTAGCCTGCGCGGATTTCTCCGCTTCCACCAGTTTGGTCAGGATAGTTTTCATATCACCGGGTAACACGATGTCTTTTACGCCGAGGGAAGCCACGGTCATCCCGAAAGAGGCCATGCGTTCAGCCACCTGCGCACTCACTACCTCGTCAATGACCTGCTTATTTTCCAGCAGTTCGTCCAGCGTTCGTGTCCCTACTGCCTCACGTAATGCAAATTGCAGTTCCCGGTAAAGATGATCCACAGGCTTTGTGAGCTGGCTAAATGCCTGTAATACATCGCTGTAGCCCCAGTTCGCCGCCAGGTTCAGGCGTAAATTGACTTTATCACGCGTCAAAATTTCCTGTCCGGCCACTTCCAGTACCTGAAGGCGTAAATCGACGATTTCCGCCTCCACCAGATGATTAACTTTCCAGTACGCAGACAGCCCTGGCGGCAGTAATGCCTGCGTTTCACCGTCAATTTTCAGCACGCCGGCATGCCAGGCGGGTACGTTAACCGTCAGGATAATATCCCGTCCTTTAACCGTTTTATCGCGGGTGCGCGGCTGCAATACCGCCTGCATAATCTCTGTCGGCACGGACACATCACGCGTATCCATCCGCACCAGACGCAGGTTATCGCTATCCTGCCAGAACAGGCGACGCGAGGCGGGCGGGATAATCTCCAGCAGCACGCCGTGAGAATAAAGCGCGGCGGCCTCGTGTTCGGTGGTATCCGCCACCAGGCAATATTTTTCGACCCACTCCGGGTGAAAGCGGCGCAGCGTGTCGCCTAAATCCGCGGCGACCTCACTGCCATCGCGGGCAATCAGCGTCACGTCAGGAGTGGAAAACCACGGCATGCGGTGCTCGCCCGCTTCCAGAATCTGGTAGTAGTCACCTTCTTTGGCCAGTAACCCTAACTGCCCTTTACGTATTTTCATTTTATTCATTTTTACTCCCTCTGTTTATCAATGCTGAGGCGGGTGCAGCTGCGAAGCCAGCGGGGAATCGCCATCGGGTACCTGACGATTTTGCCGCTGACCCAGCATCATTACCGGCCTCAGCCTGAGGCAATCCTGACTGCGGACTGCCGGGTACTGCTGCTGTAAACAACCAGTGTTCACCTGATGGAGGCGAATGCAGGAATCGAACCCGCGTTAATCGACTTTTCGCAAATGTCTTTCCGCTGGCGGAACGCTCCCTGGATAACGGCCTTTGCCGTTCCCGGAGCGCCGGCGGGGTATAATCCCCTGCGTAGCCCGGCGTGCTGACAAAACTACTATTGCCAGAAATGTGCCAGAATCCTGATTCAGTAAATTAATTTTTTAATTCATTGATATATAACATTTTTATTTTCAGGTCATTGGAGTAATCAATTTCTGATGCTATGCTTAATTTATCCTGTTAAATCAGAACTTATTTTTAAGGATAAGAATGAAAAAGCGGCGGGTTGTCATCGGTGTAATTGGCACCGTACTGGATAAGCGTGGTAAACGGGCTAATCGCTGGGTGAAATGGCGGCCAACTGTCGGGCTATGCCAGCAGCCGGACCTGCCGGTTGACCGTCTGGAATTGCTCTATCAGGCCAAAGACCGGGGAATGACGGAGCAACTTAGCGACGATATCCGCGAGGTTTCTCCGCACACTGAGGTGCGCACGCATACCGTCGCCATTGACGATCCGTGGGATTTTGAAGAGGTCTACGCGGCGTTTCTCGATTTCGCCCGCCATTACGCCTTCGATACCGAAAATGAAGAGTATCTGGTGCACATCACGACCGGCACCCACGTGGCGCAAATTTGCTGGTTCCTGTTAACGGAAGCGCGCTATCTCCCCGCCAGCCTGCTGCAAACCGGCCCTGTGAAAAATCGCGACGACGATAACCGCGCGGCAGGCACGTATTCGATTATTGACCTCGATCTCAGCCGGTACACCACCCTGACCAGCCGTTTTCAGCACGAACAGCAACAATCTGTCTCCTTCCTGAAAAGCGGGATCGATACCCGCAACGCGACGTTCAACCGGATGATCGACCAGATTGAACGTGTGGCCCTGCGCTCGGATGCGCCGATATTACTGATCGGGCCGACCGGTGCCGGTAAATCTTTCCTTGCGAAGCGTATTTATCAGCTTCGCCAGTCACGTCATTTAGTGGCGGGCAAGCTGGTGGCGGTAAACTGCGCCACGCTGCGGGGGGATAACGCCATGTCAACGCTGTTTGGCCATGTCAAAGGTGCATTTACCGGCGCACTTCAGCCGCGCACGGGCCTGCTGCGCGAAGCCGACGGCGGCGTACTGTTTCTGGATGAAATTGCAGAGCTGGGGCTGGACGAACAGGCGATGCTGCTGAAAGCGATTGAAGAGAAAACCTTTTTCCCGTTTGGCTCAGATAAAGAAGTTTACAGCGACTTTCAGCTTATTGCCGGTACGCACCGGGATATGCCGACCTGGGTAGCTGAGGGCCGCTTTCGGGAAGATCTCTATTCCCGTATCAATATGTGGACCTTTGCCCTGCCGGGCCTTGCTGAACGGCGCGAAGATATTGCGCCCAACGTGGAGTATGAGCTGCAACGTTTTGCCGCCAGCCGTCAGATGCAGGTCCGCTTTGATAAAGAGGCTCGCGAGCGTTATCTGCGTTTTGCCCGTTCTCCCCAGGCTGCCTGGCGGGGTAATTTTCGCGAGCTGAGTTCGTCCGTGGCCCGTATGGCTACGCTTGCTGAACAGGGGCGGATCACGGTGGAGTTGGTGGACGAAGAGATACAAAGGCTGACGCAAAGCTGGCAGCCTGCGTCACAAAAAGCTCTCCCGGTCATAAGCGAGGAGATCGACCTTTTTGAGCAGAGTCAGCTGGAAACGGTGATCCGCGTTTGTCGCCAGTGCCATTCACTCTCTGAAGCCGGACGGATGCTGTTTGCCGTTTCGCGGCAGAAGAAAAGCAACCCGAACGATGCGGATCGCCTGCGAAAGTATCTGGCGCGATTTGGGTTAAGCTGGGAGAGCGTGCGCAACAACGCGTGAATGAAGCTACAAGCAGTTAATTCACTGAAAGCCGGTACCGCACCGGCGCATAATATTCTTAACAGCGCAAAATAATCTCCGGATTTATTTTACAAACATAAGTCGCATCATCAGGAATATCAGATAACACCAGCGACATCGCGCCGATATTAACATTATGACCGATGCTCACGTTGCCCATAATGCATGTACCCGCGCCAATATTAACATTATTACCTACTGTTGCCGCAGCCGGATCGTCATCTTTGCGTAACCCGATAGTTACGTTTTGATAGATAACGGCGTTATCGCCAATAATAGATTTCCCAGAAATAACCACTCCGGTCAGGTGAATAAACTTAGGATTCCGCCCGATGGTGGCTTTTAATGCGATATCGGATGCATATCGGGACTGTAGTGACCAGTTAATTTTTTTGGCGACTCGCTTTTGCCGCGTATTTCCATGAAGATACATCTGGCTGGCAAGCCGCCACCACAATAAAAAATGTCGGTTGCGATTTTTATGCGCAAGATACAGACGAAACAGGCTAATTTTATTTTTAGTCGTTATTTCTTCGCGCCAGAAGCTTTTCAGATCAGCACTTTTTTTCGATAATAAAAATATAATAATGTGAATCATCGTCTTCTGCCCTTTTCCTTTGGCACGATTTTAACGATATTGTGGATGA
The DNA here is from genome assembly GCF_002915575.1 of Superficieibacter electus. GTDB lineage: Bacteria > Pseudomonadota > Gammaproteobacteria > Enterobacterales > Enterobacteriaceae > Superficieibacter > Superficieibacter electus. Next base: position 27,116 of record NZ_PQGD01000014.1, on the reverse strand, counting down.
TCTGCACCTCGAGTGTAAAGCATGCGCTGCTGTCATCCTCTGCCCGCTGACATGAAGCCTCTTCATCATAATTTGTTTGAATAAAACCTCATCGCACGATACACAATACCTATGACCGGGCTCGATCCCGGCTTTTTTATAACAAAACACAACATCCCTGAGGAAAACACGATGCTCTCCATTCTGACCCGGCTGTTCCCGCTGTGGGCGCTGCTGCTCTCCGTTATCGCGTCTTACACTCCCACAACATTCGTGCCCATTGGCCCATGGGTCAGCACGTTGTTGATGCTGATTATGTTCGGCATGGGCGTGCATTTGAATCTTGCAGATTTTAAGCGCGTGTTATCACGGCCTGCGCCTGTGGCGGCGGGGATTTTTTTGCATTATCTGGTGATGCCGCTGGCCGCCTGGCTGCTGGCGCTGCTGTTTAAAATGCCGCCGGATCTGTCCGCCGGAATGGTGCTGGTGGGCAGCGTCGCCAGCGGGACGGCGTCAAACGTGATGATTTATCTGGCAAAAGGCGATGTCGCGCTCTCCGTGACGATCTCTTCCGTATCGACGCTGGTCGGCGTGGTGGCCACGCCGCTGCTGACGCGTTTGTACGTTGACGCACATATTCAGGTAGATGTGATGGGCATGCTGATAAGCATCCTGCAAATTGTGGTGATCCCGATAGCGCTTGGTCTGATTGTTCATCACCTTTTTCCGCGTGTGGTGCGGGCAGTGGAGCCTTATCTGCCGGCCTTTTCAATGCTCTGCATTCTGGCAATTATTAGTGCCGTGGTGGCCGGGAGCGCCAGCCATATTGCGTCGGTAGGTCTGGTGGTCATCGTGGCGGTGATCCTGCATAACGCCATCGGACTGCTCGGCGGCTACTGGGGCGGCAAATTGTTTGGATTTGATGAATCCACCTGCCGCACGCTGGCGATCGAAGTGGGTATGCAAAACTCCGGCCTTGCCGCCGCGCTGGGTAAAATTTACTTCTCACCGCTGGCCGCCCTGCCCGGCGCGCTGTTTTCCGTATGGCACAACCTTTCCGGCTCGCTGCTGGCGGGTTACTGGTCAGGAAAGCCCGTTGATAAAAAGCGCGACGCGGTGAAGCGTCTGTGATCACCGCATGATGGAGGGGTTCCCCTCCATTATTTAGCCATTTCTTTTGACATTCATCACAAAACAACAAATATCAACATAAAGAAAATATCATTTTAATTCAATGGATTATATTAATAATAAGCTAATTCACCCCTTTATAGCCAGTCTTTAAATGTTGCTTTATTTTGTTTTAGTTGGAATTATAGTTCCACTACAACACAGATAAATACTCTTACCCTATCTTCGAGGCCGCTATGAAAAAAATTGCGATTATTGGAAGCAGTGGAGGCAACCTCTACAACCTGGGTGGCGCAGAGCCTGAAAAGCTGCTCCAGGAAATTTACCAGCAATGTGACGCCGCAGGTGTCAATGTCGCCGCCGTGCAGTTTATCGCGGCGGAAGCGTCAATGGATGTCGCCAAACCCACGACGCCGGCATCCGTTTTTGCATTAACCACAGAAAACCAACAAAAACCACAGCGCATCTTCCAGGGCAAATTGTCGGAAGTGAACGCCTCGGTGGTGGAAAGCGATCGGCGGATCGCGGAGATGATCCGCAACGGCGAGATCGACGGGATCGTGGTCATGAGCGCCGATCCCGTGAATGCCAACCAGGCCGTTTTCGCAGCGGCTGTAGAGATGAAAACGCCGATTGTCGGCACCGGCGGCACCTCCATGGCGCTGGTGGCCGCAAAAGGTGCGAACGTGGTTGCAACATCGGGCACAACGGGCACCACCAGCCGTACCCGCGCGGTTTCATTTGTTGCCTCCCTGTGTAAACACTGGGGCATCAAGTACAAACCGCAGCTGGGCAGCGCCTCCCCTTCACAGGGCGGCTCCGGGAAAAGCCTACTTAAGCGCTTTAACATCCGCAGCATTATGATCCCTGCCCTGCCGGGCTTTATCGCCATGGCGATTGTTCTGGCGCTCAGCCATATTCCGGGGCTGGAAAAACTTAACGACATCTTTGAAATCCTGCTCAAGGGCCTGCCGGTACTGGTCGCCGTGCTCGCGGCGAAACAGATTTCCGAGCTGGATGAAGTTTCCATCGTTTCCGGGGTGGTCGCCGGGGTGCTCTCGGTTGAAGGCGGTCTGATCGGCGGGATTATCGGCGGCCTGTTGGCCGGTATATTCGTGCGCTGGCTGTTTGAACTGTGCCTCAACTGGCGCTTCCCGATGACCACCGTCAACATTGTGGCAGGCGGGATCTCGGGCCTGGCCGCCGGGTTAATCATGCATTATCTGCTGAGTCCGCTGGCGCTGGGCGCAGGTAACTACATCAAACTGGCGATCGAAAGCACGCTGGCATTCAGCCCGGTGCTGGCCGGGTTGCTGGCGGGACTGGTGATCTGGCCCGCCATTCTTGGCGGCGTCTACCATGCAGTGATCCTGCCGCTGGTCCTGCTGGAGATGGAGAAATCCGGCGTCAGCTTCCTCGGCGCAGTCGACATGGTCGGCCTGGTGATGGTTGCTGCCGGTATCAACCTCGCTAACGTCATCGCGCCACGGGAAAAAAGCGAAGCGGCGGTTGCCACGCCTGGCCTGCTTATCAACCTGGGCTTCGGCACCTTCGTCGAATCCGCTTATCCGTTTATGTTCGCCAACAAAATTGTCTTCGGCTCTGCCATCGTCTGGGCGGGCCTCGGCGGCATGATGCTCGGCTTCTTTAACGTCAAAGGCGTGGCCTATGTGCCTGCGTTCGCCTCACCGTTCCTGTCCAGCAATGCGCTACAGATGGCGATTGTGATGTTCACCATCATGGTACTGACCTGTATCACCACCATCATTGCTAACCGTTTTAAGGCCGTCGTACAGAAAGAATCCGTTACGGCAGCTCACTAAGTTCATGCACCAACACCAGAGGTACATCATGTTTAAAGGCGATATGAATAAAAAACGCGCCAAAGCGTTACAGAAAGTCAAAGATGCCATCGCGCTTCACGGCGGGCAAACCATCCTCAGCACCGGGATCACCGGCGACGATGCTCGGCTGGCGAAGGCGGTATGCGAAGCAGGCGTCAAGCTGCTGGAGCCGAACCATCCCGCGCTGGCACTGGCGCGCGGTCACAAAGGCGTCAGTAACATGCACGCGGCAGAGCAGATCCGCCACGAAATCACCAACGGCCAGATGGCCGAGGCGGTACAGGGCGTGCGTAATGTGGTCCCGGACGATATCTTCATCACCGTTGGCATTGCAGGTGGTTTTACTGAAACCCTGCCCGTGCCGCTCAGCGAAACGGAGATTCTGGAGATTGCCCGCGCCGGTGCCGATGGCTTACACACGCATAAATCCGACTGGGACGATTTGCAGGATATTGTTAACCTGGCCCATCAGTACGGGCTGACCGTCGATGCCTATATCGGTCATCCGGACGATCTGCACACCTTCGGCATTGCAGCCCGCACCCCGGACGAAGTCGCCAGCGTGGCGAAACGGATGGAGGAGATTGGCGTCGATATGATCGGCCTGATGACCGGCATGAGCTATGAAGGCGTGGCGGCGGGTGATATCCCGCAAACCATTAAAGATCGCCTTCAGGCGCTGGTAGGCGCGGTCAACGTGCCGACGCTGGCCGAAGGGGGCATTAACGTCGCCAATGCCAAAGCGTTTAAGGACACCGGCGTTAATATTCTGGTGGTTGGCACGGCCATCGACAACATGGTCTGCAACGCCGCTAAACAGGCCGTTACACCGTTTATCAGCCATTAATTCACGTTCAGGGAAAGGAAATATGTTACTGGTTACCGATCTGGATGGAACCTTGCTGACGTCGCAAAAGACCATCAGTCCGCGCACGCGTCAGGCGCTGGGGGAATTTCACCAGCGTGGCGGTCTGCTTGCCGCCTGTTCTGCCAGACCGGTTTCTTCCATGGTGCACCTGCTGGAACAACAAAACGTCGACGCGCTGTTTAGCTGGTGCGCCGGCTTTAACGGCGGGCAGATTCTGGAGATGGCGCAGCACGCTATTACGCATGCTGCGCCGCTCTCCGGCATGGATTTGCGCGATATCGACCGACATATTTCTCTTTCACGTTATGCGCACCATTTCTTTAGCGCAGAGGCGATTTATCACCGTTACGACCGGCCCGTTGCTCCCTGGACAACTTATGAGGCCGAATTGTTTATGCTGCCGCTGATCCCCGCCGCGCCCGGCGTCATTATTAGCCGCACGGATATTTATAAAATTACCGTTGTGGCGGAGCAATCAAAAATAAATCAGCTGCATACCGACATTAATAGCCAGCTTCCGCCTGGATTTATTGCCACCATTACCGGCGGAAATTATATCGATATTCAACGTGCGCAAATTAATAAAGGCTATGCGGTCAGCCAGCTTATTCGCCATATATCTCCAGCTGCAACCAAAGTTGTGGCGATTGGCGACCAGCAAAACGACGTCAGTATGTTTGCTGCGGCCGACATCGGGATTGCGATGGGTAATGCGCCGGAAGCGGTAAAACAGCGGGCCAGCTACGTCACTGCCACCAACGATGACGAGGGTATCGTCCGGGCGTTGGAGTGGTTGCGTTGACCTGCGCATCCAGTTACCATGCGGCAAAGCATGACGCTGGCGGACCATAATGAACCCGATAAAAAGAAGAAAACATATTCTTGATGAAGTAAACAAATTCGGTGAAGTCACCGTTGTTAAATTATCGGAAACGTTAAACGTCACGTCAGAAACCATTCGCCGCGATCTCTCTTTGCTGGAGACCGAAGGTCAAATCACCAAAATTCACGGCGGCGCAGTCAAAAAGCAAGTCGTTCAGGAAGACGCCTTCAGCGCGCGAATTGATGCCCACCGCGAAGAGAAAATGGCGATTGCTAAATTCGCCGCCGGTATGGTTAGCGAGCGCGACACGCTGTTTATTGATTCCTGCACCACCAATCTGATTCTTGCCGGGCACTTACCGCTTGTCGCCTTTTCCGTTATTACCAACTCCGCCTTAATTGCCGACAAAATTAAAGAAAATAACCTTCAGGCCCGTGTTTATGTATTGGGCGGCGAATATGATTACCATTTTCGCGCCAACCTCGGCGTGTCGGTGTGCCAGCAAATTAACGCCATCCATGCCGATATTTGTTTTATTGGCGCAGGCGGTATTTCCCCTCAACATGGCGTGCTGGTGAAAAGCTTTGACGAAGCCTACGTGGCGAAAGCAATGATTACCATGAGTAAAAAATCAGTGATCCTCGCTGACCATACTAAATTTGGTCAGGACGGCGTGATGTGCATCGCCACTATGAAAGAGATCGATAACATCATTACCGATAAAGGCTTTAAAACCACTGGTTATAGCCAGCAGGATTTCGCCGGGAAGGTGCGGATGGCGGAGTAAATACTGTCCGCCCTTTGTGTATTGCCGTACACTGGGTTATCCGGTTGACTGAGGGCACCCACATGGCACTCCCGCGTATTACCCAAAAAGAGATGACAGAGCGTGAACAGCGCGAACTGAAAACGCTGCTCGACCGCGCCCGTATTGCGCACGGTCGTCTGCTGACTAACGCAGAGACCAACAGCGTGAAGAAAGAGTACATTGATAAGTTAATGGTGCAGCGAGAAGCAGACGCCAAAAAAGCCCGCCAGTTAAAGAAAAAGCAGGCTTATAAACCCGATACCGAGGCGTCGTTCTCCTGGTCAGCCAGTACGCCGACGCGCGGCAGGCGCTAACGCCCCTTCTTCTTGCGTCCCGGCGCGGTAAAACGCTTACCGTTTGACGCCGGGCGCGCTTTCTCTTTCCCGGCGGAGGCTTCGATCTTCACCACCGGGCGCTTAATACCCGCTGTTTTTGGCTTTGCTTTCGCTTTCGGTTTCGCTTCTGAAGACGAGTTCTCAATAAGCTTAAACAGCGTAATCAGCTCGTCATCCGTCAGATCGCGCCACTCACCCAGCGGCAATCCCGACAGGCCGACGTTCATAATGCGCGTGCGCTCAAGCTTCGTGACTTCGTAACCAAAATGCTCACACATGCGGCGGATCTGGCGGTTCAGCCCCTGGATCAGGGTAATACGAAACACAAACGGCGCTTCTTTTTTAACCTTGCACTTCTTCGTCACCGTCCCGAGGATCGGCACGCCTGCGCCCATGCCACGAATAAAATCGTCCGTGACCGGCTTATCAACCGTCACCAGATACTCTTTTTCATGATCATTACCGGCACGCAGAATCTTATTTACCAGATCGCCGTGGTTGGTAAGAAAAATCAGCCCCTGGGAGTCTTTATCCAGACGGCCAATCGGGAACACGCGCTTGCTGTGGTTGACGAAATCGACGATGTTGTCGCGCTCGCTGTCTTCAGTTGTACTGACGATGCCCACCGGTTTGTTCAGGGCGATAAACACCAGATCTTCCGCTTCGCGCGGTTCAATCAACTGGCCGTTGACCTTGACCACGTCGCCAGGACTCACCTGATCGCCAATGGTGGCGCGCTTGCCGTTGATAAAGACATTCCCTTGTTCAATGAAGCGATCCGCCTCGCGACGCGAGCAGATGCCGCTTTCACTGATGTATTTATTTAATCGGATAGATGAGTCGGGCAGCATAAATTCTCCTGTAAAAGCGAAATATACCGCACCTGATGGGGAGGAAAAACCGTCGCGTGCGGGTTCCGTTAGATAAATGCGGTTTGTGGTGCTTTGGATTAAAGGAGAAAGTAGCGAACGCCTTAAGCGTGTCCAGATTTCGCTCAACAAAACGGTCTCTGAAAGTCACTGAACGATCCACCCACTGATTAAGCATCTCGATCGATTTTTCGTTTTCCCTTGTCCATTTCTGAAGTTCGCGCTCATCAGAGACAGGTTCAAGGTTTTCACTGGCCAGGGTTATCAGCCTTGCGCTGAGAAAATTGAGCGTGTGCCAGAGACCCGCCAGGTTTTGTTCCGTCGTGGGCTGAATATGGTCAGGATAGCAGAGCGCGTAGTCGATTCGGGCAGCTTCATATACCACGATTTATTCTTTGTATTACTGCCATGATTTTATTACCCCTGGCAAAATCCCAATGTTTTTTCAGTACAATGTGCTTAATTTCCTACATTTTGCTGGAGCTGGCAACTGGTCAAAGACAATAAAATTAAATTTAACGTTAGCGTTGGTTTTTAGTGTGCAATCAGTTTAAATTTCCCTGAATAATATATCAAAACAAGGTTTCTTTGTGATGTGGATAACATTTTGTCAGCATCTATGTTTTTATTATCATTTCATTAAACGGCTTATGTCTCCGGCGAAAAGCCGTTAATATTTTCATGCTTTCAGTAAAATACATAATATCAGCAAAGAGAATTTGGCAAGAGGAAGATTGAAATGCATCAGGAAATAATGATATCTAAAATTGGATCATGTTGTTCTGATTTTACTGTAGATTATGCTCTTCTGGTGAAAGATAAATTCTATGTCGCTTACTATGATGAGAATCATCATATAACGGTAGCAAGCCGTACTTTTGAGGAAGATGATTGGGTAATCAGTCATCCGCAAGGAGAATGGTTACCTGAAAAACAACGGTTTATGCATCAGACTGAATATGACAGCCACAATTATCTGACCCTGGCAATGGATAATAAAGGTCACATTCATCTTTCAGGTAATATGCATAAAGATAAAATGGTCTGGTTCCACTCAACGAAACCTTACGATATTCATTCCCTTATACCCAAAACGATGACGGGCGAAAGAGAAGATAGTGTTACATATCCACTATTTTTCTATGGCAACAACGGAGAATTTTTTTTCCGTTACCGTGATGGTGAAAGTGGAAATGGTGATGATATTTATAACTACTGGAACGAAGCAGACAGTAAATGGATCAGACTACAGGAAAACCCATTGCTCAGTGGTGAAGGACTCAGAAATGCATACGCCCGTTTGCCGGTAGCTGGCCCGGATAATCAGTGGCATATGATCTGGATGTGGCGAGATACTCCGCATTGCGAGACTTGCCACGACCTCTCCTATGCACGTAGTCCGGACCTGCTTAAATGGTACTCGCACGACGGGTATCGTTTACCTGTGCCCATCACTCTGCAAAAGGGCGATATTGTTGATGCGAGTCCTGTTAAACGCGGGCTGATTAATATGAGTCAGAATATCGGTTTTGATGCCAAATGCCGTCCGCTGATTACCTGGCACCGTTATGATAATAACGGTTTTTCTCAGGCATGGATTGCCAGACCAGAAGGAAATAAATGGCGGATAAATCAAATTAGCAACTGGAAGTTTCGCTGGGACTTCAGCGGGATGGGTTCAATTCCTCCAGATGTCATCATTTCTGCACCTTATTTAAAAGATACGGATATCTGCGTTGATTTTAAATTATCTTCCGGTAAAAGCGGAACCTGGCTATTGAATCAAGAAACATTAAAAGTGATCAGGACGGATGCCTGTTCTGTTTCGCCTCTTCCGGAAGATTTTTATATACCTTGTGAAGAACTTGATCCTGAGGCGAAAGTGCAGATCATTCCTGAACTTTATACATCTTCACCAAAATATTTCCTGCGCTGGGAGGCATTACCTATACAGAGAGATATCTCATCAGGAAAAACTATACGTCCCAGTATGTTGACGCTGGTATGTTCCGGGCTTTCATCGGGAAAGGAAGGAGATTGAAATGAATCTTTCAGCATCTAAAAACGCTTATATCCGCATAAGCTTATGTTTGTTTCTTTTTTATTTTTCATGGTCTGCGACGTGGTCCTTTCTGGCGATATGGCTGGGAGATAATGTTGGATTTACCAGTACCCAGATAGGGTACACTTTGTCTGTAAATGCATTGTTTGCACTTGCCATAAAACCTGTGTTTGGCTTCATCATGGACAAGCTAGGGCTGAAAAAATCGTTGCTCACTTGTGTGGCAATTGCTTCTGTCTTCGCCGCACCATTTTTTATTTATGTATATCAGTATTTTCTGATGACCAGTATGGTTATAGGGATGATCCTGGGAGGTTTATATCTGGGAACTGCTTACCTCGCGGGTGTGCTGGTTTTTGAAACCTATGCAGATCGATACAGTCGGGCATTCGGATTTGAATTCGGCCGCGTCAGAATGTGGGGATCTCTTGGCTGGGCAATAGCGTCTATCTTTGCCGGACAGTTATTTAACATCAATCCTCATTTTAACTTCATGATAACGTCATGTGGTGCCGTTGCGGTGTTACTCATCCTCCTTACCCTCAAAACACAAGGCGATGAGATTGACTGGCAGGCGGTTAATGAATCAAGAAAAGATCCAGTAAATCGTAAAGACGTCCGGGTACTGTTCCAGCATGCCAGTTTCTGGGTTCTGATGCTCTTTTACGGAGGCATCATCTGGATGATGCAAAGTGCAGAACAACAATTCCCACGTTATTTTGTTACTTTCTTTGCCGATCACCGGACAGGTAATGCCGTGCTGGGATACATGGGATTTGTTCAGTCCGCGTGTGAATTTATTCTCATGTTCTCTATTCCCTTTTTAATTAACCGCATTGGGGCAAGGAATGGTCTTCTGCTGGCTGGATTCTTTATTGGGCTTCGCCTGGTGCTGTCTGCACTCGCTACACATCCATGGATGATTATTGTTATTAAACCGCTTTATGGCCTGGAGATGGCACTTTTGTTGGTTTCTATTTTTAAATTCCTTGCGGAACACTTCGACAAACGCCTGACCGGAACCATATATATGGTGCTCGGATGCTTTAATTATCTCGGCATTACTGCGATTAACCCATTGGCCGGATATTTTTATGACAAATATGGATTTGCATATACATATATGGTTATGGGGTGCATAGCGTGGCTGATAACACTTATCGGAATTAAATTTTTAGGCAAACAAAAAGCGATATCTTTACAGGAATTACCAGGCTAAGTAATAGCCCATGCAAACGTAGTAAAATAAGACCCTCTACATATTAATTAATATTAACGCCATTTATTTGGACTGGCATTATAACAACCATTTCCCAATTTTCAGGAAAATAAAATGAAAGTAAAGTTACCTCTCCTTATTATTATAAGTACTGCCTATCCCCTTTCATCGCTCGCGGCCGGCGCATGGATTGAAGGCCGTGAAGCCTATAACACCGCTTCAGAAGAGCATGAGTTTGTGCTACGAGGAGGATATAATTTTGAGCAGGGTGCAGGCATCATGCTGACTAATGCCTACAATACAGGCAAACTGGATCAGTTTAAGCATAGTTATAATGAACTTGAAGGATGGTACCCGCTTTTTAAACCAACAACTGAGTTTACAATTTTACCTGCACTGATTCTTACTGACAACACGGACGGTTCAACCGTATCACCGTATGTAGATTTTAACTATAAATTCACTCCAGATTTTAATGTTACGTTTAGATATCGATATAACAATAAGAACTATGATAGCGTTGACCTTAATGGCGATGAAAATAAAGACAGCACTCATCAGTTTGTTATGTACTGGAATCTCAAACTTAACGACAAATGGGCTTATACTTTTGAACCCGATTATTTCATCCATGTAAATGATTTTCACAGCAAGAATGGTAAAGACCATAACTGGGAACTAAACAATAAAATTACTTATACATTAACACCTCAATGGAAGCCGTATTTTGAAGTCTCCTGGCTTGATCGCTGGAATCAATATGATCGCGAGCAATACCGTTTTAGGACGGGAATCCGGTATTATTTTTAATGATTTTGGCATCCCGTTTATGGCGGGATGTTCTAATTAATCATCTATTTTTAGAAAGGATATATTGGCAGAGACTGGTCCCGCCATCAGTAAGCGAGCTACTGAGAGAGGAGATGATGTCTAAGCGTTTACGGCCTTTACCTGCCGCTCGGCAGGGGTCAGGGAGTTTATAGTGGCGCATCAGGCTCAGCTCGCGTGTCCGGATTATGGCCAGGCGATGAATAAAAAGTGAGTACATCCATAGTTTGCCCGCTATAGAATAGCGTCTTCCCACACCGTGACTTACCTCATCATGCCATTACGCCAGCCATGTTAGCCTTGCTGCGTGTTGTATTTTTCTGACCACAGGGAGAAAAAATGGAATTGTTATTACTGAGTAATTCAACGCTGCCAGGTAAAGGCTGGATGGAGCATGCGCTGCCGCTGATTGTCGACCAGTTAAAGGGACGCCGCAGCGCCGTATTTATCCCGTTTGCGGGCGTTACGCAGAGCTGGGACGATTACACGGCGAAAACGGCGGCACTCTTTACGCCGCTCGGCGTTTCAGTAACGGGGATTCACTGTGCTGCCGATCCGGTAATGGCGATTCAGAACGCGGAGCTGGTGATTGTCGGTGGAGGTAATACATTTCAGTTGCTGAGGGAGTGCCGGACGCGCGGCCTGCTAGAGCCGGTTGCTGAGGCGGTTAAGCGCGGAGCGCTGTATATCGGCTGGAGTGCAGGGGCCAATTTGGCCTGCCCGTCCATCCGTACGACTAACGATATGCCGATTGTCGATCCACAGGGCTTTGATGCACTGGGGTTGTTCCCCTTGCAGATTAACCCGCATTTCACCAACGCGTTGCCGGAAGGTCACAAAGGCGAAACTCGTGAGCAGCGGATACGCGAGCTGCTGGTGGTTGCGCCGGAGCTGACGGTGATTGGGCTACCAGAAGGCAACTGGATTAAGGTGAGCGAGGATCAGGCGGTCCTCGGCGGCCCGAACACGACTTATGTGTTCAGGGCCGGAGAGGACGCGGTTGCCCTTGAGGCAGGCTACCGTTTTTGACAACTGGTGCTCTAATGCCGGATGGCGCTGCGCTTATCCGGCCTACGCGGCGCGTGCTCTGGCGTGAGCAGGTTGGTACATGCCACATAAGACCGTTATCAATACTCATCCCGCTCGTCATCTTCGTCCGGCTGTTCCAGCACGCTGTATGCCACTGAACAAAACAGTGAGTTCAGGCGCTTCATATCGCCCAGCAACCCCAGGTGTAGCGAACTGGTTTCAATGCTCTGTACGTTCTGCTGATGCAGGCGGTCAACGTGCGCGTGCGAGTAACGACGGTTGAGGATGCGAAAACGGTGCTTGCTGCGCCGCAGACGACGGGCGCTGGTGACGTCCCCGGAAAAGAAGACCGTCATCGCCAGTTGCAGGTTGCCCAGCAGCCGCTCGTAAAGCGCATCCAGCTCTTTAAGCCCTTCCAGTGAAAACGCACGGCGGGCCGCCAGCGATTTATCAGCAATTTCACTGCCCATACGTTCGATAATATCTGACGCCTGTTCAAGATTGAGTGACATCTCAATAATCTCTGCCCAGCGGCGCGACTCTTCTTCCGCCAGTTCATCCTTCGGCATCCGTGCCAGGTAGAGTTTAATGGCGGTATACAGCACGTTGATATCGTCGGCGAGCTTGCGCAGCTCTTTTTCCTGGCGCGGTTCGCCGTGCATCACCTTTTTCAGGCTTTCCAGCATCTGCTCCATCGCGTCGCCCATACGCAGGGTTTCCCGCGCGGCGTTGGCAAGCGCAAGGGTCGGCGTGTCCAGCGCGCTGGTATCCAGATGTTTCGGCTTCAGGCGCGCATCCAGTTCTGGCTCATCACGTATCACTCGTTCGCAAAAACGCGCCATCACACCCGCAAAGGGTACCATCGCCAGACAGCGGATCAGGTTGTAGAAAACGTGGAAGTAAATCACCATTTCGGCTTCCGGTAATGGCAGGCTGTCCATTGCATTGGCCAGGACATGCACGAAAGGCAGGATGATCAGGCTGCCCACCAGCTTGAATAATAAGCTGCCGAGCGCTACCCGGCGGGCGGCGGCATTGGCGGCGCTGTTGTTAAGCATCGCCAGCAGCCCGGAACCGAGGTTTGCGCCGATGACCAGGCACAGCGCGACCGGGAAGGAGATAATCCCCGCCGTGGTCAGCGTCGCGGTCAGCAGTACTGCCGCGAGGCTTGAGTAGCTAATGATGGCGAAGACCGCCCCAATCAGCGCATCCAGCATGATGTCGCCGGTCAGCGAAGCAAAGATAACCTGCACGCCGTTGGCCTGAGTAATCGGCGTCACGGCCTGCACGATAAGCTCCAGTGCCTGCAAAATCAGGCCAAGGCCGATCGCCACGCGCCCGAGTTGTCCGGCGCGGGTCTGTTTACGTCCGAGAAAGAAAATGACGCCAACGAAAATAAGTAGGGGCGACAGCCAGGAGAGATCGAAGGTCAGAATACGCGCCATCAGCGCAGTACCCACGTCGGCACCCAGTACAATCACCAGCGCCGGGGTGAGTGCCACCAGATCCTGGGCAACAAACGAGGTAACCAACATGGTGGTGGCGTTGCTGCTTTGCACCAGCGCAGTAACGCCGATGCCCGCACTGAAGGCGAGCGGTTTTTTCTCAACGCTGCGGCTGAGGACGGTTCGCAGTCTCGCGCCAAAGACGCGCATCACACCGGTTCGCACGATGTGGGTGCCCCAGACCAGCAGGGCGACAGCAGAAAGCAGGTGTAACAGCGTTAACACGGAAGGTGTGCCTCCTTAATTGTTATTGGGTTCCCTGGGACAAAAACGCCGGATGAGGCCGCACAGGGCGGCCTGACGTTTATTACAGTATAAGAGGTTAATTGTAATAAAGAGACAACAGGCTCAAAGAGCGTTAGTTGAGTTGTAAGACGCTATGTCAGAATGGCCGCGTTTTACACCAGATAATAGAACCGATTTTCAGTATTTCAGAGACGATGAAAAGGGACAAGGTCACGGCAACGCTCACGATGCCAGCGTCATAGGCTAACAGCGTCAGGAGAGGCAGAGAACCCGTGAAGGTAATCACTCGCCCTGCTTCCTGAAGGATAAAAAACAATGTGTTGATTTCTTTTTTGCCGATAAACGACCATGCCGAGTAAAACAGCGATAGCCGCAGAAGAAAACCAGCGGCAAATAGCGCCAGCATCCAGATGATCAGCCCGCCGCCGTCACTGTAGTGGATCGCTGAATCCTGAAAATGGACAATATCGGTATAAAACGGGATCCTGCCCATATGGATTGCCAGCACCACATAAATCGCCAGCGCCAGCACATCCATGATCCCCCAAAAAATATAAATTCCCTTTTTTAAACGCATAGTGTGCTTCCTTTCCGTATCATTAATCCGTTAGTCATTAATCCGCATCATACCCCAGATTTGGCGCTAACCAGCGTTCAATGTCCGCCACGCTCATCCCTTTACGCCGGGCATAATCTTCGACCTGGTCGCGTTGGATCTGCGCCACAGCATAGTATTTGCTGTCCGGATGACTGAAATACCAGCCGGAAACCGATGCCCCTGGCCACATGGCAAACGACTCGGTCAGCTTCATACCGGTATGTTTTTCCACGTCCAGCAACTGCCAGATGGTGCCTTTTTCGGTATGTTCCGGGCAGGCAGGATAGCCTGGCGCGGGACGAATGCCCTGATAGTTCTCGCGGATCAACTCCTCGTTACTCAGGTTTTCATGCGCCGCATAGCCCCAGTACACTTTACGCACCCGCTCGTGCAAATACTCGGCGAAAGCTTCCGCCAGTCGGTCGGCAATGGCTTTCACCATGATCTTGTTGTAGTCATCATGCTGCGCATCGTAAGCATCGGCCAGTGCATCTTCTTCCAGCCCGCCGGTGACGGCGAACGCGCCGATATAGTCCGCTTTGCCGCTCAGCTTCGGTGCCACAAAGTCGGCCAGACAGTAGTTCGCGAAGCCGACTTTTTCCGTCTGCTGGCGCAAATGACGGCTGACCGTCAGCACATGGGTGCGGGTTTCATCGCGGTAGATTTCGATATCATCGCCGACACGGTTAGCCGGAAAAAGCCCCACCACGCCGCGCGGGTTGAGCGATTTTTCTGCGCTTAATTGATCGAGCATGGCGTTAGCATCGTTAAACAGACGCTGCGCCTCTTCCCCTACTACCTCGTCTTCAAGAATGCGCGGGTATTTGCCCGCCAGCGACCAGGTCATAAAGAACGGCGTCCAGTCGATGTAGTTACGCAGAGTGTCGATGCTGGCGGTGATGTCCTGCACGCCCAGGCGATGCGCGACAGGTGGCGTATAGCTGGACCAGTCAAAGGCCAGATCGTTTTCCCGCGCCGCCGCCAGCGTCACCGGCGGCGTGCGCGGTTTTTTGCGGCCATGCTGGATGCGCACGGTGTCGTACTCTTTACGGGTGCGGGCGACAAATTCATCGCGCTGGGTGTCAGACAGCAAGGCTGACACTACACCCACGGTACGCGAGGCATTTTGTACATACACTGTCGGCCCACTGTAGTTCTGCTCGATTTTCACCGCCGTATGTGCTTTCGAGGTGGTCGCGCCGCCAATCAGCAGCGGAATGGTAAAGCCCTGACGCTCCATCTCCTTCGCCACGTTAACCATTTCATCCAGCGACGGCGTAATCAGGCCGGAGAGGCCAATCAGGTCAGCATTCACTTCTTTCGCGGTTTTGAGGATCTTATCCGCCGGGACCATCACGCCCAGATCGATAATTTCGTAGTTATTACACTGCAATACCACGCCAACGATATTTTTGCCGATGTCGTGCACATCGCCCTTCACGGTGGCAATGACCATCTTACCGTTGCTGGAGCCTTTTTCTTTGCTGGCTTCGATATAGGGTTCGAGGTACGCCACCGCCTGCTTCATCACGCGGGCGGACTTTACCACCTGCGGCAGGAACATTTTGCCCTCGCCGAACAGATCGCCAACCACGTTCATGCCGTCCATCAACGGACCTTCGATCACTTCAATCGGACGCGTGGCCTGCTGGCGCGCTTCTTCGGTGTCCTGCTCAATAAATTCGGTGATGCCTTTGACCAGCGAATATTCAAGGCGTTTTTTTACGTCCCAGCTACGCCATTCCGCCTGCTGCGCGTTAGCAGCGTCATCGGTTTTGCTGCCGCGGTATTTCTCGGCCAGATCCAGCAGACGCTCGGTACCGTCGTCGCGACGATTGAGGATCACGTCCTCGACCGCATCGCGCAGTTCAGCGGGCAGATCGTCGTAAATCGCCAGTTGTCCGGCGTTAACGATGCCCATGTCCATACCGTTGCGAATGGCGTAATAGAGGAAAACCGCGTGTATGGCTTCACGCACCGGGTCGTTGCCGCGGAACGAGAACGAGACGTTAGAGACGCCGCCGGAGATCAGCGCGTGCGGCAGCTCACGTTTGATATCTTCGCAGGCCCCGATAAAATCCTGCGCATAGTTGTTATGCTCTTCAATGCCGGTCGCCACGGCAAAAATATTCGGGTCGAAAATGATGTCTTCCGGCGGGAAGCCCACCTCTGCGGTGAGAATATTGTACGCCCGGTGGCAAATCTCGATTTTGCGCGCGCGGGTATCGGCCTGGCCGACTTCATCAAATGCCATCACTACCACGGCGGCACCGTAGCGGCGCACCTTTTTCGCATGCGCAATAAACGGCTGAACGCCCTCTTTCATTGAGATGGAGTTAACGATGCCTTTGCCCTGAATGCACTTCAGTCCTTTTTCGATGACCTCCCATTTGGAGGAGTCGATCATAATGGGGACACGGGCGATGTCCGGCTCACCGGCGATCAGGTTCAGGAAACGCACCATCGCCGCTTCGGCGTCGAGCATCCCTTCGTCCATATTGATGTCGATGATCTGCGCGCCGCTTTCCACCTGCTGGCGCGCCACATCCAGCGCCTCGCTGTATTTTTCTTCTTTAATCAGGCGTTTGAATTTAGCAGAACCGGTGACGTTAGTACGTTCGCCGACGTTGACGAACAGGCTGTCATCGCCGATGTTCAGTGGTTCAAGACCGGAAAGGCGGCAGGCCACCGGAATGTCCGGTAACTGGCGCGGTGGCAGCCCTTCTACTGCACGGCTCATGGCGGCAATATGTTCCGGCGTGGTGCCGCAGCAGCCGCCGACGATATTCAGGAAGCCGGCTTGCGCCCATTCGCGGATCTGCGTCGCCATGGTGTCGGCATCGAGATCGTATTCACCAAAGGCATTGGGTAGCCCGGCGTTCGGGTGCGCGGTGACGTAGCATTCGGCAATGCGCGACAGCTCCTGCACGTACTGGCGTAGTTCGTCCGGCCCCAGCGCGCAGTTCAGGCCAAAGGTGAGCGCATCGGCATGACGCAGTGCATTATAGAAGGCTTCGGTGGTCTGGCCGGAGAGCGTGCGGCCGGAGGCGTCGGTGATGGTGCCGGAAATCATGATCGGCAGTTCAATGCCCAGCGCCTCGAATTCTTCTTTCACCGCATAGATGGCGGCTTTGGCGTTGAGCGTATCGAAAATGGTTTCGATTAATATCAGATCCGCGCCGCCTTCCACCAGCGCTCTGGTGGATTCACGATACGCCGCCACCAGTTGATCAAAGGTGATATTGCGGTACGCCGGATCGTTGACGTCCGGCGAAATGGACGCCGTGCGGTTAGTCGGGCCAAGCACGCCCGCGACGTAGCGCGGTTTTTCCGGCGTGCGCGCGGTCCACTCATCGGCACAGGCGCGGGCCAGCTTCGCCGCCGCCAGGTTGATTTCCGCCGACAGCGATTCCATCTGGTAATCCGCCATCGCGATGGTCGTGGAGTTGAAAGTGTTGGTTTCGATGATATCCGCGCCCGCCTCAAAGTAAGCGTTGTGGATAGCCGTAATAGTCTCTGGCTGAGTGAGCACCAGCAGATCGTTATTGCCTTTCAGATCGCACGGCCAGTCGGCGAAGCGCTCGCCGCGAAAGTGCTCTTCATTCAGACGGTAGCCCTGGATCATGGTGCCCATGCCCCCGTCCAACACCAGAATCCGCTTATTTAACTGCCCACGCAGTTGTTCCACTTTGCTGCTCACACTCGCTCCCGACAACGCTCAACGTAACACGCCATACTGGCATAAAGTGTGCAGGTGGAAAAGAGAGCAGCCCCTAACATGAGACAAGTTCATTCACACTCATCCGATGAGCATAGTAGTTGTTGCATTATACTTGAATAAAACGAAAATGATTTCCACGATACAGAAAAGGAGTCGCTTATGGTCGCCCCCGTTCCCGCGAAACGCGGCAGAAAACCTGCCCCCGCCGCTGCCCAGCAGGTAACCGGTCAGGTTCAGTCCCTGACACGTGGTTTAAAGCTGCTGGAGTGGATTGCTGAATCTAATGGTAGCGTCGCGCTGACCGAGCTGGCACAGCAGGCAGGCTTACCGAACTCCACAACGCATCGTCTTTTAACCACTATGCAGCAGCTTGGCTTTGTCCGTCAGGTGGGCGAGCTGGGACACTGGTCGGTGGGCGCGCATGCGTTTATGGTTGGCAGCAGCTTTTTGCAGAGCCGTAATCTGCTGGCGATTGTCCATCCGATCCTGCGTGCGCTAATGGAAGAGTCCGGCGAGACGGTGAATCTGGCGGTGCTCGACCAAAGCGATCATCAGGCGATTATTATCGATCAGGTGCAGTGTACGCAGTTAATGCGTATGTCAGCGCCTATCGGTGGCAAACTGCCGATGCACGCCTCTGGCGCGGGGAAAGCGTTTCTTTCGCAGTTAAGCGAGGAGCAGGTGACCGGCTTGCTGCATCGTCAGGGTTTGCATGCCTATACGCATGCTACGCTGGTATCGCCGCTGCATCTGAAAGACGATCTCGCCCAGACGCGTAAACGCGGCTATTCGTTTGATGATGAGGAACACGCGCTCGGCCTGCGCTGCGTGGCATCATGCATATACGATGAACACCGCGAGCCGTTTGCCGCGATTTCTATTTCGGGACCGATATCGCGGATCACCGACGACCGGGTGACCGAATTTGGCGCAATGGTGATTAAGGCGGCGAAAGAAGTGACGCTGGCGTATGGGGGAGTGCGGTGATTCTGGCAGACAGACGAGAAGCCATCAACGTTTACGCAGCAAGAATATGCTGAATAGCCAGAAACATGGGTACAGCAGCAAATGTATTCGGCGGCTCATTCAACTGAACAAAGCCTAAACGAGCATAAAAATTAATCGCCGCCGGGTCTGCATCCAGGTAAATCCCTTTTACCGGAAGGACCTGATGAATCGTTTTGACATGAGCAAAGAATTCACAGAGTAAGTCCAGGCCATAACCCTGCTTTTGTTGACGTCTTGATATACCGAGCATAACCAGCCGTACAACGCTAATATCGCTGGGCATGGAGCCTGCAATAACATTGGGCAGTCGTTCACGGCTTAGAGAATACCCGGTAAACGTGCAGACACCCACCAATTCCCCTGAACAGCTATCAACCAGTACTTTGGCGGCGCAATTGCCATCCTTAACGTTTTTTTTCAGTGAATTACGTACGAATGAATTGATAACAGCATTTCCGCAATCGAAATGCTTGTTTCCTGGATAAGTAATGTCCCACTGGTAAGGGCAAACTATCACTTTATTTTCCGTTTGCATTACTTCCATTGTTCTTCCTTTGCATCAATTCCTGTAAGGCAAGGGTCGGCGCGGCAGGCTCAGCCAGAAGCTGATTCAATTGCTGCCAGCTCTGAGCCGAGAGCTGGCGGCGACGCTGATTGTCCAGCACATTCTCTGCGCGCTCCAGCGCTGCATTGAGGATAAACGCGCTCAAATCAAGCCCTGCGGCGGCGGCGGCTTCTCGTAGTAATGCTTTCAACTCAGGATTGGTTTTTAATTCGACCCGGGCGCTTTTCATTCCCCTGACGTCGCCTGCTAGGGTAGTGGCTTTAGTCATAACTGCCTCTCTGTTCTCTGTTGATACGGCTAATAGCCGTATCAACAGAGTAGGGCTTTTTACCATCTGCGTCAAAATATAGCGGCTTATTTTGTTCGGCAAGTCACGCGTGTCATTGCTGGAAAGCGGCTCGCAAAAGCGCCGCTTACACCGCGCCATAGCGCACGCTAAAACGCTGGCGGCGGCGGTAAGCGTAGACATCTTCGACATGTCCTTCGCGAATACGCGTCTGTAATGCGCGCCAGTAGTCGGCGCGAAACAGATCGGCATGCATCTCTTCAAATAGCGGCCCAATGCGCGGATCGGCGCATAGCCAGTGACGAAACTCCTGCGGGAAGACGTCGCCTGGCGAGACGCTGTACCAGGGTTCACTTGCCAGTTCATCTTCCGGATAGCGCGGCGGGGGGATATCGCGAAAATTCACTTCGGTCATATAGCAAATTTCATCGTAGTCGTAGAACACTACGCGCCCGTGACGGGTGACACCGAAGTTTTTAAACAACATGTCGCCGGGAAAAATGTTGGCGGCGGCAAGCTGGCGGATGGCATTGCCGTACTCTTCAATCGCATCGCGGAGCTGCTGGCCTTCCACCTGTTCGAGCCAGATATTTAACGGCACCATACGACGTTCAATATAAAGATGGCGAATCGCTATGTGTTCACCCAGATCGGTGATTTTTTCCGGCGCATCCTGCAGAAACAGCGCCATCAGCGCCGGGGAGATTTGCCGTTTCTCCAGCACAAAGTTTTCAAATTCCTGGGTGTCTGCCATTCGCCCGACGCGGTCATGCTCTTTAACCAGTTGATAACAGGCACGGACGTGAGCGGCGGACATCTCTTTTTGCGGGGCAAAGTGGTCTTTGATAATTTTGAATACCCGGTCGAAGCCTGGCAGGGTAAATACCAGCATCACCATGCCGCGAATGCCCGGAGCTTCGATAAATTGCTCGTCAGAACCTTTCAGGTAGGCCAGATATTCCCGGTAGCTTTCGGTTTTTGCATGTTTCTGGCAGCCGATCGCCATGTACAGTTCGGCAGTGGTTTTGCCCGGCAGGATCTCTCTGAGCCATTCGACCAGCGCCGCCGGGAGTGGCGCGTATACCATGAAATAAGAACGGGCAAAACCAAAGACGATGCTGGCTTCGTCGATGCCGGTCAGGCAGGCGTCAATAAAAAGTTCGCCTTCGTCAGAACGGTGGATCGGCAGTAAAAAAGGCAGCGTCCCTGAGGGCGTCACGATTTTACCCACCAGCCACGCGGCTTTGTTACGGTAAAAAAGTTCGTTAGCCACCTGCAGATTCGCCTGGCGTAAAAAGTCCTCACCGAAGGTTTCCGTTAATTGCGTTATGATAAAACCAACGTCACGATGGCGATTTTGCCATGGCAGGCGCAACGGCAGATCGCTTAACATGTTATTCAGCAGTGTTTCCCAGCCATGTTCGGGTGCGAAGCTCTTTGCCAGCGGGCGAGGGATGGTGCGAAAGCGGCGTTCTGACTGAGAGCTGAAAATAAAAAGCCGCTCGGGTGTTAACGAGCGGTGGTCAAATAACCGACAATAGACGGAGTTAAAAAAACTTTCCGCTATCTCGAAGCGAGGGTAATCCGGAAGCAGGTCGGTATAGTGCTGTTTTACGCGCAGCAAAAAGTCGACATCCGTACTTTTGCCATCGGTGATACAGCGCAGTTGCTCAACCACCAGCCCGACATGATGGTCATAGAGATGAATACGATTTTTCATCGCCTGCTGCACGGCGTGCCAGTCCGCCTGCTCGAATCGCTGTTGGGCACCGGACGTGATCTCCAGAAATCGCCCGTACTGCGCATCGAAGCCTTGAAGAATGGTCTGGGCTATCAGTAATTCCAGGCTGCGCGTCATGGTGGCTCCTGTCTGACGGGATTTCCTCACCCTCCCCCTGAGGGGAGGATGCGGCTCAGAACTGCGATTCTTCCGTCGAGCCGGTCAGCGCGGTCACCGACGACGCGCCGCCCTGAATAATGTTCGTCACTTTATCGAAATATCCCGTACCCACTTCCTGCTGGTGGGAAACGAAGGTGTAGCCCTCTTTGCCCGCCGCGAACTCCGGCTGCTGAACCTTCTCGACGTAGTGCTTCATGCCCTCGCCTTGCGCATACGCGTGGGCCAGGTCGAACATGTTGAACCACATACTGTGAATGCCCGCCAGGGTGATGAACTGGTACTTGTAGCCCATATCTGACAATTGCTGCTGGAAGCTGGCGATGGTGCTATCGTCCAGGTTTTTCTGCCAGTTGAATGACGGCGAGCAGTTGTAGGCCAGCAGTTTGCCGGGATATTTTGCATGGATGGCGTCAGCAAAGCGTTTTGCCAGCGCAAGGTCCGGCGTGGAGGTTTCGCACCACACGAGGTCGGCATAGGGTGCATAGGCCAAACCGCGGCTGATCGCCTGCTCAATACCGGCTCGGGTACGATAGAAGCCCTCGCTGGTGCGCTCGCCTGTGATGAATTCACTATCGTAAGCATCGCAGTCGGAGGTAATCAAATCCGCCGCATCGGCATCAGTACGGGCAATCACCAGCGTCGGTACGCCCATCACATCAGCGGCCAGACGTGCAGCAACCAGTTTTTGTACCGCTTCCTGGGTCGGGACCAGTACCTTGCCGCCCATATGTCCGCATTTCTTCACCGAGGCCAGTTGGTCTTCGAAATGAACGGCGGCGGCACCGGCGGTAATCATTGATTTCATTAGTTCAAACGCGTTCAGCACGCCACCAAATCCCGCTTCCGCATCGGCGACGATCGGCAGGAAATAATCAATATGGCGCGGATCGTTTGGATCAATACCGGCTGACCACTGGATCTGATCGGCGCGGCGAAACGTATTGTTGATCCGATCGACCACCGCTGGCACCGAGTTAGCCGGGTACAGCGATTGATCCGGATACATGCTGGACGCCAGGTTCGCATCTGCCGCAACCTGCCAGCCAGAAAGGTAGATAGCTTCGATACCGGCCTTCGCCTGTTGCAGGGCCTGCCCGCCAGTCAACGCACCGAGACTATTGATATAGCCTTTTTTCGCTTCACCGTGCAGCAGTCGCCACATCTTGGCCGCGCCGAGCTGCGCCAGTGTGCATTCCGGATTTACCGAGCCGCGTAATTTCACCACTTCTTCTGCGCTATACGGGCGGGTAATGCCTTCCCAGCGCGGCTGTGTCCATTCTTTTTGTAATTCTTCGATCTGTTGGGTACGCGTTTTCATATGCAGATGCTCCATTTTATAGGGTGAATTAAGCCAGGAGGCGATAGCCTGGCAACGTCAGGAAGTCGATTAAGTCATCTGAGGTGGTGATTTGTTCCATCAGGCGCGCGGCGTCGGTAAAGCGGCCGCTGCTGAAACGATGCTCGCCGAGTTCTTCCTGGATCACCTGCATCTCTTCAGCCAGCATTTGCCGGAACAGAGATTTGGTGACGGGTTTGCCGTTGCTCAGCGTTTTCTGGTGGTGTATCCACTGCCAGATGGAGGTGCGGGAAATCTCTGCTGTCGCAGCATCTTCCATCAGGCCGTAAATAGGTACACAGCCGTTGCCGGAGATCCACGCTTCAATGTACTGCACCGCGACACGAATGTTGGCACGCATGCCTTCTTCAGTGCGTTCACCTTCACAGGGAGCCAGTAGCTGTTCGGCGCTAACGGGTGCATCGTCATTACGGGTTACCGACAGCTGATTTTTATTTTCGCCCAGAACCTCGTTGAAAATCGCCATGGCCGTATCTGCCAGACCGGGGTGAGCGACCCAGGTACCGTCATGACCGTTGTTTGCTTCCAGCGCTTTGTCCGCTTTTACTTTGTTAAGTACCTGCGCATTACGCGCAGCGTCTTTACTGGGAATAAACGCCGCCATGCCGCCCATCGCAAAGGCACCGCGCTTGTGGCAGGTTTTAATCAGCAGGCGCGAATAGGCGCTGAGGAATGGTTTGTCCATGGTGACGACCTGGCGGTCAGGCAGCACACGGTCCGGGTAATTTTTCAACGTTTTGATATAGCTGAAAATATAATCCCAGCGGCCGCAGTTCAGGCCAACGATATGATCGCGCAGGGCGTGCAGGATTTCATCCATCTGGAAGACGGCAGGCAGCGTTTCAATCAGCAACGTTGCTTTAATGGTACCGCGCGGCAGGTCAAAACGGTCTTCCGTATAGCTGAAAACTTCGCTCCACCAGGCCGCTTCCTGCCATGCCTGGGTTTTCGGCAGGTAGAAGTACGGGCCGCTGCCTTTCGCCAGTAACGCTTTGTGGTTATGGAAGAAATACAGCGCAAAGTCGAACAGACTGCCGGGGATGGCTTCTGCGCGCCAGGTCACGTGTTTTTCCGGCAAATGCAGACCGCGTACGCGGCACACCAGAACGGCGGGGTCAGGGTTGAGCTGATAAATTTTTCCGGCATCGCTGGTATAGCTGATAGTCCCGTTGACCGCGTCACGCAAGTTGATTTGCCCGTCGATCACTTTATGCCAGTCGGGAGCCAGAGAATCTTCAAAATCGGCCATAAACACTTTTACATTGGCGTTCAGGGCGTTAATCACCATTTTGCGTTCAACCGGGCCGGTGATTTCGACACGGCGATCCTGCAAATCATCCGGGACGCCACGAATCGTCCAGTCACCATTTCTAATGGAAGCGGTTTCCGAAATAAAACCAGGCAGTGTGCCGTTATCAATATCTTGTTGCTGCTGCACGCGAGCGGCAAGAAGTTGATTACGCTTCGGCGTAAACCGGGTCACCAGTTCGCTGAGAAACTCAGTGGCTTCCGGCGTCAGAATTTGCCTCTCCTGCTCGCCATAAGGCTGATTAAACGTCAGTTCATCTGCTATTGCTGCCTGTTGTGTCATTGCGCTGCTCCTCGTCGTTGATCCATGATCGTCTTCAGTGCAAACGAAAGATCGTTGTGTTTTTTTCGTTCAGCACAATCAAGACTACTTAAATAAATTTCAAAATCAAAAACTATTTCCATTTTAAATATAAATTAAATACAACATATTGATAACAATAGAGATAAATTTTTACAAGGAGAGAAGCAGTTTTCGGAAACAAAAAAGGCACCCGCAGGTGCCTGAGATAGCGTGCTGAAACGCTTTAGGATCTGAACAGCAGAAGATTAATCCAGCGTAGGATTCATATGCCGCAAATCGTATGGGGTGATCTGGTAGACGTAATAGTTGAGCCAGTTTGTGAATAACAGATTGCCATGGCTGCGCCAGGTGGCGCGTGGGGTGTTCTGCGGATCGTTTTTCGGGAAGTAGTTGTACGGAACATCCGGGCTGAGGCCCGCTTCAACGTCACGAAAGTATTCGCCGGCCAGCGTGTTGGCATCGTACTCCGGATGGCCGGTGACAAAGGCGATACGTTTGTCTTTGCTGGCAAACAGATAGGCATCTCCGCCCTCGGTTTCAGCGAAGATCTCCAGATCGGTGTAATCACGGATCAGTGCCGTGGGAAAATCCGCAAAACGTGAATGCGGTGCGAGGAATGAATCGTCAAAACCACGGGTTAATAATGCGTGCGGGTGTAATATATGATGTTCGTAGACGCCGGAGAGCTTGTCGTTGCGGGTTTGCTTCGGGATACCGTAGAGAATATTCAGTGCAGCCTGTACTGCCCAACAGACAAAAAGCGTTGAGGTGACGTGATCTTTCGCCCATTCCAGTACCTGCTTGATCTGCGGCCAGTAAGCCACATCGTTGAACTCTACCAGTCCTAAAGGCGCACCAGTGACGATCAGCCCGTCAAAGTTTTCGTGACAAATCTCGTCGAAATTGCAGTAGAAGTTGTTCAGGTGCTCTGCCGGTGTGTTGCGTGATTCACGTGCATCGATTCGTAGCAGCCTGATATCAACCTGCAGCGGCGAGTTTGACAGCAGGCGCAGAAACTGGTTTTCCGTTTCGATTTTTTTCGGCATCAAATTGAGAATGAGTACCTTTAGCGGACGAATTTCCTGACCTGTTGCGCGCGATGCCGTCATCACAAAGACGTTTTCTTCACGCAAGAAATTAACGGCTGGTAGCTCATCCTGCACCCGAATCGGCATAACTTATATCCTCACTGCATACGTTTAAACGTTTAGACATCCAGATAGCTGACAATACCCAGGAATATCCATAATGTCGAGCATGCAGGCGGAAGGTGAGAAAGTTTCAAGGCAGGAATTACGTTAGAATATAAGCATGGTTAAAAGGAGAGAAGATGGTTATTAAAATCCGCCGATCGAGGCATGATGAAGTGGATGTACTGGCCGATATCTGGTGTCGTTCAGTCGATGCCACACACGATTTTCTCTCGCCCGCCTACCGGACGGAGCTGGAAGAACTGGTGCGGGCTTTTCTTCCTGAAGCGCCGCTGTGGGTAGCGGTCACGGAGCAAGATAAGCCGGTCGCGTTTATGTTACTTACGGCTCAGCATATGGATGCGCTGTTTGTTGATCCTGATTTCCGGGGTGAAGGCGTAGGGCGATTACTGGTCGGGCACGCGTTAACGCTTGCTCCTGAGCTGACGACTAACGTAAATGAACAGAATCATCAGGCCGTGGGATTTTATCAAAAGTTGGGATTTAGCGTGACGGGACGCTCGCCAGTGGACGATCTGGGGCGGCCCTATCCCTTACTGCATCTGCAATATGGCAGCTAGGCTGACACGTTTGTGTCTTTACTCAAGCATCGCCAGTACAGCACTGTCACTCAGCGGATGAGTTTGCGCATGTATTTTTAGCTGGCGATATTTCATTGCCGTCGCTCCCGCAACCACTTCCTGGAGGATACGTTCCTCGACCTGAGATAAGCCACCTTCATTCATTTCCAGGGCGCTGACCACGATGTCAAAACGCCGGGTTCTTAGTAAGCGATTCAACCATGTTGGCGGGTAAATCTGTTGAATGAGATCGAAAAGGACCTTCTCCGCCTGGAAAAACTCAGCGATTAAAAGGCGTGTATTACTAAAACGTGCCTGCCCTGATACTTCCTTTTTGTGTTCAACATCGCGCAGGATGATGTGATTTTTACGGATCTGAATATAGAGAATGGGCATGAAAACTCCTTTTTCATCATTAAAACATAAAAATGCAAAAAGCCCATCCTGACGGATGGGCTTTTCACTTATTTGATGCCTGGCAGTTCCCTACTCTCGCATGGGGAGACCCCACACTACCATCGGCGCTACGGCGTTTCACTTCTGAGTTCGGCATGGGGTCAGGTGGGACCACCGCGCTAGTGCCGCCAGGCAAATTCTGTTATCAACACGTCCTCTGACCTGTCGATATAATCTGTATCAAAGCTGAAAATCTTTCTCTCAAATCCGCCAAAACACCTTCGGCGTTGTAAGGTTAAGCCTCACGGTTCATTAGTACCGGTTAGCTCAACGCATCGCTGCGCTTACACACCCGG
>NZ_PQGD01000013.1 GCF_002915575.1 Superficieibacter electus | reverse complement strand
TTTGTCCGAAGACATTTAAGAATCCATGTCACTTTGAGTGCCCACACAGATTGTCTGATAAATTGTTAAAGAGCAGTTGCGACGCGCTTCAGCGCTCTGTCGCGAGGTGGCGTATATTACGCTTTCCTCTTTCAGAGTCAACCCTGATTTTCAGGATTTTTTCTCTTCAACCAACCGGCTGTTTGTGTGAAGTGATTCACATCCGCCGTGTCGATGGAGGCGCATTATAGGGAGCTTGCGCCGAATGACAAGGGGAAAAATGCAATTTTATTTCAACCGCTCACCTTTTGAGCATAACGCCTGAATTTAGCGCTTTTTAATAGCAGATGGCAGGTCAGCAAGGCTATTAATTACCCAGTCGGCGGCTTTCTCTGCCTCTTCTGTTACAGGTTTACCGGTCCGCACCAGCACTTTAGTCCCAACGTCCGCCGCCGTGGCGGCCTGCATGTCTTCTACTTTATCGCCCACCATATAAGAAGCCGCCATATCGATGTGCAAATAGTCGCGTGCAGAAAGCAGCATGCCTGGATGAGGTTTGCGGCAATCGCAGGTCTGACGAAATTCTTCGACGCTACCTTGCGGATGATGAGGACAATAATAGATGCCGTCTAAATCGACACCACGATCTGCCAGCGACCAGTCCATCCACTCTGTCAACGTTTCAAACTGCTCTTCAGTAAACTTACCGCGCGCGATGCCCGACTGATTGGTCACCAGTACCAGCGCATAGCCCATCTCTTTTAATTCACGCATGGCATCGATGACGCCATCTATAAATTCAAACTCGTCAATCTCATGTACATAACCGTGATCGACGTTAAGCGTACCGTCACGATCGAGAAAAATTGCTGGTACTAATTTTGCCACCGCATTGCTCCTGAAAAATACCTGTGGCTGTAGTATCGCATGTTTCAGCGGCCATTAAAGCGCTGAAAGCATAAAGCCAGATTGATTTAGCCGTCTGGATGCCTTAACATCCATCAAATCGACGGCCACTCCCCGTCTATGGCAGAAGAAAATGCCACGGCTAACCGCAGAGCGATAACAAATACTCTAATGATTAAACTTTCAAATATTACCAAAGTTTTCCAGCAGGGAAACCGCACCATTCAGGCATTAAATAATGTCAGCCTGCATGTCCCTGCCGGGCAAATTTACGGCGTCATTGGCGCATCCGGCGCGGGTAAAAGTACGCTTATCCGCTGCGTCAACCTGCTTGAGCGTCCGACGCAGGGAAGCGTGCAGGTTGACGGTCAGGAACTGACTACACTTTCTGCCGCCGCCCTGACAAAAGCACGCCGTCAGATAGGCATGATTTTCCAGCATTTCAATTTACTGTCTTCGCGTACCGTTTTTGGCAATGTTGCGCTGCCGCTTGAACTTGATATCGCACCGCCTGATGAAATTAACCGTCGTGTAAAAGAGTTACTTGATCTGGTTGGTTTAAGTGACAAGCATGACAGTTATCCGGCCAATCTTTCCGGCGGGCAGAAACAGCGTGTAGCGATCGCTCGAGCGCTTGCCAGCAATCCAAAAGTGCTACTGTGCGATGAAGCCACCAGCGCGCTGGACCCGGCGACCACGCGCTCTATTCTGGAGTTATTAAAAGATATTAATCGCCGCCTGGGGTTGACCATTCTGCTGATTACCCATGAAATGGACGTGGTGAAACGTATTTGCGATTGTGTAGCCGTCATCAGTAACGGTGAGCTTATTGAGCAGGATAAGGTGAGCGAAGTATTCTCTCACCCCAAAACGCCCCTGGCGCAGCAATTTATTCAATCCACGCTGCATCTGGATATTCCGGAGGATTATCTGGTACGCCTGAAAACAGAATCCACCGCAGACAGTGTACCAATGCTACGCATGGAATTTACCGGCCAGTCAGTTGATGCCCCATTGCTCTCTGAAACGGCCCGTCGTTTCAATGTGAATAACAACATTATTAGCGCGCAGATGGATTATGCCGGCGGCGTGAAGTTCGGCATCATGCTGACCGAGATGCATGGAACACAACACGATACGCAAGCCGCCATCGCCTGGCTGCAGGAACACCACGTTAAAGTAGAGGTACTGGGTTATGTCTGAACCAATGATGTGGTTGTTATTGCGCGGCGTCTGGGAAACACTGGCCATGACGTTCGTTTCTGGCTTTTTTGGCTTTGTCATCGGACTGCCGGTGGGCGTTCTGTTATACGTCACCCGCCCCGGGCAAATTATAGAGAATGCAAAGCTTTATCGAATCCTGTCAGCGCTGGTCAATATTTTTCGCTCCATCCCATTCATTATCTTACTGGTATGGATGATTCCATTTACCCGCGTTATTGTCGGCACGTCTATCGGTTTGCAGGCGGCCATTGTTCCCCTCACCGTCGGTGCCGCACCGTTTATCGCGCGAATGGTTGAGAATGCGCTACTGGAAATTCCAGGCGGGTTGATTGAAGCCTCCCGCGCGATGGGCGCGACGCCAATGCAGATCGTACGTAAGGTGCTTCTGCCGGAAGCACTGCCGGGTCTGGTGAATGCTGCAACGATTACGCTGATCACCCTGGTGGGCTACTCGGCAATGGGCGGCGCTGTTGGCGCAGGTGGTTTAGGGCAGATTGGCTATCAGTATGGTTACATCGGGTATAACGCAACGGTAATGAATACGGTGCTGGTATTGCTCGTCGTTCTGGTTTATTTAATTCAGTTCTCAGGCGATCGCATCGTCCGGGCTGTTACTCACAAATAGCATCACACAACACTAATACTACGTTAAGGAAACGGTATGACGTTCAAATTTAAAACCTTTGCAGCAGTCGGAGCGTTAATTGGTTCTCTGGCACTGGTGGGTTGCGGCCAGGATGAAAAAGACCCGAATCACATTAAAGTTGGCGTGATTGTCGGCGCGGAACAGCAGGTGGCGGAAGTCGCGCAAAAAGTGGCAAAAGAGAAATATGGTCTGGATGTCGAACTGGTGACATTCAATGACTATGTTCTGCCGAACGAAGCATTAAGCAAAGGTGATATTGACGCTAACGCCTTCCAGCACAAACCCTATCTTGATCAGCAAATCAAAGATCGCGGCTATAAACTGGCGGTAGCAGGTAATACTTTTGTTTATCCGATCGCAGGCTACTCTAAGAAAATCAAATCAATTGATGAATTACAAAATGGTTCTCAGGTTGCGGTCCCGAACGATCCCACAAACCTCGGTCGCTCCCTGTTGCTGTTGCAAAAGGTAGGACTGATTAAACTGAAAGACGACGTAGGCTTGCTGCCAACGGTGCTCGACGTTACGGAAAATCCGAAAAACCTGAAGCTGGTTGAACTGGAAGCGCCTCAGTTACCGCGCTCGCTGGATGACGCACAAATTGCGCTGGCGGTTATCAATACCACCTACGCCAGCCAGATCGGCCTGACTCCATCAAAAGATGGTATCTTCGTTGAAGACAACGATTCCCCGTATGTGAACCTGATCGTGGCCCGTGAAGATAATAAAGATGCGGAAAACGTGAAAAAGTTTGTTCAGGCTTATCAGTCGGATGAAGTTTACCAGGAAGCGAATAAAGTGTTTAACGGCGGCGCGGTTAAAGGCTGGTAATCTTTTTTCACTGTAATATCATTCAGGACGGGCGCATGCCCGTCTTGTCATTTATGCAGGCACCTGATTCAATAGTTCACCACCCAGTTATTCATTGAGGAAATATTATGCGTGCTTTACCGATCTGTTTAGTCGCACTGATGCTCAGCGGCTGCTCCATGTTAAGCAGATCTCCCGTCGAACCCGTCAAAAGCACCGCAGTCCCGCCAAAAGCGGAACCCGCAAAACCAAAAACGACCTACACCGCGCCGGTAAAAATTTACACGGATGCGGAAGCGTTAGTCGGGAAGCCTTTCCGCGATCTGGGTGAGGTTTCCGGCGATTCTTGTCAGGCCTCGAATCAGGATTCACCGCCGAACATCCCAACCGCCCGTAAGCGTATGCAGATTAACGCCTCAAAAATGCGCGCTAACGCCGTTCTGCTGCACAGCTGTGAAGTCACCAGCGGTACCCCTGGCTGCTATCGTCAGGCGGTTTGCGTCGGATCTGCGCTTAATGTCTCGGCAAAATGAGTGCCTTTACGTTTGAGCAAATAGGTGTTATTCGCTCACCGTATAAAGAGAAGTTTGCCGTACCGCGTCAGCCAGGACTGGTAAAAAGCGCAGGCGGCGAACTCCATCTGCTTGCGCCTTATAATCAGGCTGAGGCAGTGCGTGGTCTTGAAGCCTTCAGCCATTTATGGATAATTTTCGTTTTTCACCAGACGATGGAAGGTGGCTGGCACCCGACAGTGCGTCCTCCCCGCCTTGGCGGAAATGCCCGAATGGGCGTTTTCGCTACCCGTTCCACTTTTCGTCCAAACCCTGTGGGTATGTCGCTGGTCGAGCTCAAGGAGATACACTGTCAAAAAGAGCAGGTAATTCTGCGCCTTGGCGGTCTGGATCTGGTAGATGGCACGCCAGTAATTGATATCAAACCTTACCTGCCCTTCGCCGAATCCCTGCCTGATGCCCGTGCGGGTTATGCACAGCAACCGCCGCTGGCAAATATGACCGTCACCTTTACGCCTGAAGCTGAGCAACAGCTCGCCACGCTGCAAAAGCATTCTCCACATTTCAGAACGTTTATTTCTGAAGTGCTGGCGCAGGACCCGCGCCCGGCTTATCGTAAAAATGAAGAGGCGGGTAAAACCTACGCCGTCTGGCTTGAAGATGTTAACGTGCGCTGGCGCGTAAACGCCTCAGGATTTGAAGTCTTTGCGCTGGAAGCGCGCTAATTTTATCACGCTCTCTTTTGGCATCTCCAACACACTGGTAAACTAAACCACTTTTTTTGTATCAGGCTCACACTGAGCCTGTTCCGATCGTTCAAATGGAACCGTTACAACATGCGTACTAGCCAATATCTGCTCTCCACTCTTAAGGAGACGCCTGCCGACGCCGAGGTGATTAGCCACCAGCTGATGCTGCGCGCCGGGATGATCCGCAAGCTGGCCTCCGGGTTATATACCTGGCTGCCGACCGGCGTGCGCGTCCTGAAAAAAGTCGAAAACATCGTGCGTGAAGAGATGAACAACGCCGGTGCGATCGAGGTGTTGATGCCGGTCGTTCAGCCTTCTGAACTGTGGGAAGAGAGCGGCCGTTGGGAACAATACGGCCCGGAACTGCTGCGTATTGCTGACCGTGGCGATCGTTCGTTCGTTCTCGGCCCAACGCATGAAGAAGTGATCACCGACCTGATCCGTAATGAGCTGAGCTCTTACAAACAGCTGCCGCTGAACTTCTATCAGATCCAGACCAAATTCCGTGACGAAGTACGTCCACGCTTCGGCGTCATGCGTTCGCGCGAATTCCTGATGAAAGACGCCTACTCTTTCCATACCTCTCAGGAATCGCTGCAGGAAACCTACGACGCGATGTACGCCGCGTACAGCAAAATCTTCAGCCGCATGGGGCTGGATTTCCGTGCCGTACAGGCTGACACCGGTTCTATCGGCGGCAGCGCTTCTCACGAATTCCAGGTGCTGGCGCAGAGCGGCGAAGACGATGTGATCTTCTCCGATACCTCTGACTATGCCGCCAACATTGAATTTGCTGAAGCCGTCGCGCCGAAAACCCCGCGTGCCGCCGCGACGCAGGAAATGACGGTGGTCGATACGCCGAATGCCAAAACCATTGCTGAACTGGTTGATCAGTTCAATCTGCCGATCGAAAAAACGGTTAAAACTCTGCTGGTGAAAACCGTTGAAGGCAGCCAGTCGCCGTTAATCGCCCTGCTGGTTCGCGGCGATCATGAACTGAATGAAGTAAAAGCGGAGAAATTGCCGCAGGTGGCCAGTCCGCTGACCTTCGCGACCGAAGAAGAGATCCGCGCACTGGTGAACGCCGGTCCTGGCTCTCTTGGCCCGGTAAACATGCCGATTCCGGTAGTGATTGACCGCACCGTTGCCGCTATGAGCGACTTTGCGGCCGGCGCGAACATCGACGGCAAACACTATTTCGGCATTAACTGGGATCGTGACGTGGCAACGCCGGAAGTGGCTGACATCCGTAATGTTGTGGCAGGCGACGCCAGCCCGGATGGTCAGGGT
Organism: Superficieibacter electus; assembly: GCF_002915575.1. Classification (GTDB taxonomy): domain Bacteria; phylum Pseudomonadota; class Gammaproteobacteria; order Enterobacterales; family Enterobacteriaceae; genus Superficieibacter; species Superficieibacter electus. The sequence continues at coordinate 179,957 of NZ_PQGD01000013.1, read as the reverse complement.
ACGCTGCTTATCAAACGCGGTATTGAAGTCGGTCACATTTTCCAGCTTGGCACCAAATACTCTGAAGCGCTTAAGGCCTCTGTCCAGGGTGAGGATGGCCGTAACCAGACGCTTACCATGGGCTGCTATGGCATCGGCGTGACGCGCGTGGTAGCTGCCGCCATTGAGCAAAATAACGACGAGCGCGGCATTGTCTGGCCTGACGCTATCGCACCTTTCCAGGTGGCGATTCTGCCGATGAATATGCATAAGTCGTTCCGCGTGCAGGAGCTGGCCGAGAAGCTGTATGCGGAACTGCGCGCGCAGGGCATCGAAGTACTGATGGACGATCGTAAAGAGCGTCCGGGCGTGATGTTTGCCGATATGGAGCTGATTGGCATCCCACACACCATTGTACTGGGCGACCGCAACCTTGATAACGACGATATCGAATACAAATATCGTCGTAACGGTGAGAAGCAGCTGATTAAGACCGGCGACATCGTTAACTATCTGGTAAAACAGATTAAAGGCTAACGCCTGACATATAGATGAAAAAGCCCCGCGCCAGACAGCGCGGGGCTTTTTTATTCCTTACATCCTTTTCCTGGCACAAACGTCGTCTTGCTGTCCGGCGTTAGCACTTTTACCGGCTCGCGTGTCTCTGGATCGGTTTTAAGCGAAAAATGTCCGTCCATCAGCAACAATACAGGTTTATCTTCACCACGGTTTCCCGTCTCCGGCACAACACTACGCATTCTGACCGTTTTCTCTGTTGCGCAATCGGTAAAAGTTGCATGACCTGCCACCACCTGATACATACCGCGCATCGCCATTGGCGTGGCAGGCAGACTGGCAGTCACCGGCTCAAGCGTATAGTTAAACTGTGATGTAATAGGATTACCGTCACGATCGAGCATTTCCAGCGCCTCGCCCTTCGCATGATAATAATATTTCTCACCCTGGGTATCAGTCAGAACCAGCTTATCCGCCGTTCTTGCCCACGTACCGTAAGTGGCAAACACCGAATTTCTCTCTGCTGCACCAAGATAATGTGAGTTCATCACCCAACTTCCGTCTTTCTCCAGAAAGAGGGAAGTTTCTATGCCTTCGCAATCGGCACAGGGCAACACACCGCGCCAGCTTTGCTGCATAGGCTTCAGTTCCGCAAGATCAGGCTGCACAGTCTCAACCTCTGTACGGTGGTTACAGCCGATGAGTGCAACAAGTGCCCAGACCGCAACAGCGGATAATATGACTTTTTTCACGTCAGGTTCCTTATGTGCATTCTCTTTCCGGACTATTCGGGGGAGCGTTTCACTTTCCCACGCAGCGCTTTTACCGAGGATTTTTGTGCTTTTGACGCCAGCCGCCGCTCTTTTGAAGCGCGCGTCGGACGCGTTGCACGACGGCTTTTCTGCACTACCGTCAGCTCCTTAATCACCGACACTAGACGGGCAATGGCCGCTTCCCGGTTCATCTCCTGGGTTCGGTGCTCCTGTGATTTGATAACGATAGTCCCGTCATCCGTAATCAAATGGTGGCTGGCGGCAAGAAGACGTTCTTTATAGTAATCTGGCAGCGATGATGCCCGGATGTCAAAGCGTAAATGGATAGCGGTTGAGGTTTTATTCACATTTTGCCCGCCCGCTCCCTGCGCACGAATGGCGGTTATCGTAAACTCATCTTCACTAATCGCTACGCTGCCGGATATGGCGATCATGCGGGCTGCTGCCAGGCTGTTAGCTGGATTTCCAGATTATTGTCGTTATCCGATAGCCAGATTGTGCCTTCCTGAATCGTCGCCTGCAACGTCATGGTGCGGGCGGCAAACGCGCTTAATTGCGCCAGCTGAGCGTCGTCCAGATACCAGATACTCAGATTTTTGAACTGCGACAGTCTACTTTGGTTCTGCTGCCACCAGATATCGGCTGCGCGGCTGTTATAGGTAAACAGCGCAACCTCGGCAGACTGAGTGCAGGCTTTTTTCACCCGGCGTTCATCCGGCAGGCCCAGCTCAATCCACAAATCAATGCCCAGATGATCGTTACGCAACCAGGCTTCCGGCTCCTCTTCAGCGCTCAGTCCACGCGTAAACTGTAGACGCTCGCTGGCGTATTTAATCCACGCCAGCAAGCGCAGCATCATGCGTTCCTGCGTCTCAGAGGGATGGCGCGCCAGGGTAAGTGTCGCATCAAGGTATTGATGACGATCCATATCGGCCACGTTAATTACCGCTTTATAAATTGTCGCTTTTAGCGCCATGAAACTGCTCCTTCAAAAAGTGGCCCCTATTGTAGCGAAAATGGAGCCAAAAGGTTGTGCTCTGTTGTCCGCGCGCATTTTCATCCCGCTGATATTGCCTCGTTGATTATGATATAGTTGCCTTGCTAAACAGGGGTTATCTTCGTAGGCTTAAACTTGCATCCACGGTGAAGTCAGAGCATTGACAGGAGGGAATGTGGAACAATATTGTGAGTTAATACGCAAGCGGTATGCGGAAATCGCCAGCGGAGATTTGGGCTATGTTCCGGATGCGCTGGGTTGCGTGCTAAAAGTGCTCAATGAAATGGCTGCGGATGATGCCCTTTCAGAGTCGGTCAGAGAAAAGGCGGCGTATGCTGCCGCGAACTTACTGGTGAGCGATTATGTCAATGAATGAAACGTATCAACCCATCAATTGTGATGACTATGACAATCTCGAGCTCGCCTGCCAGCATCATCTTTTACTGACGCTGGAACTGAAAGATGGTGAAGTGCTGAAGGCGAAAGCCGCTGATCTGGTCTCACGCAAAAACGTAGAGTATTTGGTTGTGGAGGCGTCTGGCACCAGCCGTGAGCTGCGTCTTGATAAAATTACCAGCTTCAGCCATCCGGATATCGGTACCGTCGTGGTAAGCGAATCCTGATCCTTCCAGTGTCGGGTAAACACAGCGTTACCCGACATCCCCCCGCTCCAGCGTTACGCCTGTACCGTCCTCAGCCAGTCCTTCTGTGGTGATAAAATAACCCGCCGCCGCTACCAGCGTTTCACCATAAAACAGTAACGGCGTGGTATCGCGATGCCAGGGCGCAACACCCATCTCTTGCCAGATTTTTTTGAGCCTGCGCCCACCGTTGCGCCCGACGATATGTAGTATTCCGGGCGCGTTAAAACGCACCGAAACCGCCTCATCAGGCCGGGGCAGACGTAAACGTCCCCCCGCCACTATCGATAACCGTCCCAGACCATCAGGAAGCGATAACGGCTGATGGATATCCTGCCACGGGAAAATCTTACCTGCCTGCCCGGGAAGCGGTTTGGTCCACCAGAGTCTGCCCTGATAACGGCGAAGTTCAAACTGTCCTATCCGCAGGCTGGGAGAGGCATCTTCACGCGCCTGCGCTATTTCCTGCCAGATACGTCCCAACATTTCACGCGATGGCATCGGCGCACCGCATCCCGCCAGCCAGCGACGCAGCACGGCCGCGCGAAACGCCGGGCCATTGTCCTGCAAGGCCCGCAGATCCAGCGTCCCCTGTTCATCCACCATTATGCGTAGCTTATCGCTTAACAGCTCGTCCAGCAGGTGCTCCTGTTCGGCGCACAGTTCGGCACTGCGGGCGGTCGCCTTGGCAAAATGCGGCCAGCGGGCAGTGAGTTGCGGCAGAACCCGTAAGCGCAGAAAATTGCGGTCATAGGCATCATCCTGATTACTCTCATCTTCTATCCAGCGCAACTGGTGTTGTTCTGCCCACTGGCTTAACGCCCCGCGGCTTTCACCCAGTAAAGGACGGATCAGCAGTGTCTGCGCGAAGGGCGACACCCGCGCCATGGCAGACAGCCCCGCCGGGCCGCTACCGCGCTTGAGCGCCAGTAAAAAGGTTTCACACTGGTCGTCAAGATGTTGCGCGGTAACCAGCACTTCACCCGGCAATAGCGCCTCGCGAAAAGCCTGATAGCGCGCCTGTCGCGCATGCGCCTCGGTTCCCAGCCCTTCATTGCTTAAGGTCACTCGCTGTACGCGTAGCGGCACCTGCCACTGGCGGCAAATCTGCTCGCAGTGCGCCACCCAGTCGTCGGCAAACGGGCTAAGACCATGATGGATATGGATTGCGCGCAGGGTGATCTCTGGCGATTGCGTGCGCCAGCATACCAGCTGATGCAGCAGAACCGTGGAATCAAGCCCGCCGCTGAAGGCAATCAGAAACTGGCGGTGAGGGCGAAGCGAATGAGCAATAGCTGGTGGTGTCATGATCGGACTGGCTAAAGGAACATTGCCCGGAACGTTACCGGGCAATAGCCTGATTGGCAAGCCTTACTGCTGGTAAAGCTCCAGCGGTAAACCGTCAGGATCGTTAAAAAAGGTGAAGCGTTTATCCGTGTAAGGATCGATGCGAACTGGCTCACACGTTACGCCGTGGGCTTGCAGATGCGCAATGGCCTGGTCAATATTGTCCACGCTAAACGCCAGATGGCGCAGACCACATGCTTCCGGTCGGCTGGGGCGCGAGGGCGGAAAAGGAAATGAAAATAGCTCAATAACATACTGACCATTGAGCGCCAGATCGCCTTTCCACGAATCACGCTCCGCACGATAAAACTCACTCTGTAGTGTGAAGCCCAGGATGTCGCAGTAAAATGCCTTACTTCTTGCATAGTCCGTGGCGATGATCGCGATATGATGAACCTGTTTTAAACCCAGCATAATCTTCTCCTTAACGTATGCCAGCACGTTACTGCCCCGCTCATGGCGCTGCAAGCCCTCATACGTTTTTTAGGACTCTCACCCGATATACGCCCTCTTCATCACGCTTCGCGCCGTGGATGTCGGTTTCAAAGCCAGGGTAATGGCGGCCAATCGAGCACAGCATCAGCAGGAAATCGAGCACTGCGCGGCTTTCTTCAGTGATCATTTCACCCGGCATCAGCAACGGTACCCCCGGCGGGTATGGCAGGATCATATTGGCTGAAATGCGCCCGATCAGCTTTTCCAGTTCAATAGTTTCAACTTCACCTTTTATCTGCCGCTGCCACGCCTGGTGCGGCGTCATTTTCATTTCAGGTAGAACGTCAAATGCACGCAGCATCAGACGCGAGAGATCGTGCTGGCGGATCAACCGATGAATGCCCTGAGCCAGATCCTGAATACGCATATTGCGGTAAAAGTCCGGATCTTCGGCATAGAGGTCCGGCAGCATATTTTTCACCCGCAGATTCAGATCGTAGGCGCGCTTGAATTCGGTCAGTCCGCGTAGTAACCCCATCGCCCGGGTTTTATCAATGCCAATGCTGAAAAGAAATAGCAGATTGTACGGCCCGGTTTTCTCGACCACCACGCCGCGTTCGTCAAGGAATTTGGCCACCAGCGCAGCAGGAATACCTTCCTCGCTCATCTGCCCCTGCTCGTCCATGCCCGGCGTTAAAATGGTGACTTTCACCGGATCAAGAAACATATGATCGGCATCAGCATCATTGAATCCATGCCAGTTTTCACCGGGAGCTACCGGCCAGCATTCCGCTTCATCCACCTCTTCCGGCTGCCAGATATCAAAGAACCAGCCTTCTGACTCCTCTCTTAAACGCTGCACCTCTTTACGAAAATGCAGCGCCCGCTCGACGGAGCGGTTGATGAGCCGCTTACCCGGATTGCCGCGCAGCATCGCTGCCGCCGTTTCAATAGACGCGACAATCGGATAGCTTGGCGAGGTTGAGGTATGCATCATAAAGGCTTCGTTGAAGGTGTCCTCATCATAATCGCCTTTAATGTGGATAAGCGAAGCCTGTGAGAGCGCGGCCAGCATTTTGTGCGTCGACTGGGTTTCGAAAATAACCTTTCCCGGCACCCGTTCGCCACTCATTCCACTCTTCCCCTGATAAATAGGGTGGAAGTGCGTATACGGCACCCAGGCTGAATCAAAGTGAATCGACGGCACATCCAGCGTCTGTTTGATCCAGTTAGTGTTATACAGCAAGCCATCGTAGGTAGAGTTGGTGATCACCGCATGCACCGGCCACTGTGCCTGTGGTGTCGCGGCGACTTTTTGGCTCAGGCTCTCCCGGGAAAATTCGCGCTTTGGAATCCCTCCAAGTATCCCCAGTGCGTTGCGGGTGGGTTTCAGCCACAGCGGCACCACGTCGCTCATCATTAACAGATGCGCCAGCGATTTATGGCAATTACGGTCAATCAACAGTGTGCTTCCCGTCGGCGCAGCGTACATGCCGACGATTTTATTCGAGGTTGACGTACCATTGGTGACCATATAGCTCTGCTCCGCGCCAAAGGTGCGGGCAATATACTCTTCGGCCTCCAGATGCGGCCCGGTATGATCGAGCAGCGATCCCAGCTCTGTCACTGAGATCGACACATCCGCTTTCAACGTATTGCCACCGAAAAAATCGTAAAACAGGCAGCCTACCGGGCTTTTCTGGTACGCCGTTCCCGCCATATGACCGGGTGTGCAGAAGGTGTATTTTCCTTCTTTAACGTAGTTAAACAGCGCCCGGGTGAACGGCGGGGTAATGTTGTCGAGATATTCAGCGGTATACTGACGAATACGCCCTGCAATATCGTCAGCTACGCCCAGTGAATACTCAAAAAACCACAGCGCCATACGCATATCATGTACGCTGACGTCCATCGTGGAGTGCGTATTGATAAACGCATAAAGCGGAAGGTATTCGTTAAGCTGATTGATGTCGCTGCATAGCTCAACGGAGTATTCATCCCAGTCAAAAATAACGCCGCTGATACGCGGGTTATGCTCGATAAACTTCAACAGATCGGAACTGTTTTGCGGCCAGATGATTTTAAAGCCCTGCGCCAGAAGCGCATTCTCAAGCTCTTTGATCGGCTCGTCTTTGTAGTAGACCCCATGCGGCCCCATGATAGCTATGATATTCACGCGTTCCTCCTGAAAATCATAGCTAAGCATAGTAACAATCACGCCAGCGCGTTGCACTGGCGTGATTTATTTCATTACAGCGCCTTCCACGCATCCTGCCAGGCAATACCTGCGCCAGGCTCATAGTAGGCCGGTGCCACACTACACCAGGCTCCCGCCGGCAATGGTTTGCACTGATACAACACACCGTGGTTATTTACGATATCGTCAGCTTTCCACTGCTTGCTGGCACTCCACGCCGGATAAACCGTGGTGTCGTCCTGGGACGCTTTGGCTTTCACGTTCAGCGTGTAGGTCGCGGTGCTGCTAAGCGAGCCGTCGCTCACTTTCAGATTCACGACATACTGCGCTTGTTTATCGGAAGCTGGCGCATTGAAGGTGATAACGGCTTTATCCGTACCGCTCAGGGTTTTGCCATCCTGCGACATCCAGGTATACGTCAGCTTGTCACCGTTTGCGTCCGTTGATCCTTCTGCACTCAGTGAAACCTGGCTTCCCGCGTCTACTGCGCCAACCGGACCGGCAATGCGCGCGACCGGCGCAACGTTTTGGGCAGGGGCTGGTGTCGGCGCGGGTGCTGGTGTCGGTTCAGGTGTCGCACCGCCACTGTCATCAACGATGTTAACGTTGAAATAGTGCTGGACGCATTTGCTGTAGTCGCCGTCTTTGAAGGCGGTATACGGCGTCTGATAACCCACCAGTTGACAGGCGTAGGTCTTGCCGTCAGCGTTATCCGCGCTCCATCCCCAGTCCTGCTCCCAGTAAATCGGCAGCGCGCCCGCGCCATACTCGTCGAACTGCTTCATGTTCTTACAGCCCAGCACTTCATCAGCAGGTACCGGCACTTTCAGGTAGTTAGCAAATTCTTTGTAGTAGGCGATACGGTTCAGAGACTGCGCGTTTTCGTCCGCGCCGCCGCACTCAACGCCGCCGTTGATGATCTGGATGGTCACGCCAAAGCCGGTAACCAGACCGTTGGCTTTATCGTGGTCGTTCGGCTGCCAGGTACCGTCAATTACGTGCAGCATCGACGGTTTCGGCGGCTGCGGGTAGACAAAGAAGAACACCGCACTCGCCAGGTTCATCCAGGTATCAGCAACGATTTCCGGTTTGTCCAGCAGCGGGCGAACGTCGCCGTACATAGCGTCAGAGAATGGACCGTAGTTATAGTTATAGGAAAGCTGTTTTGCGCCACGGCCAAAGTAGCTGACGAAATCACCGTCCTTATCTTTACCGCACGGCCAGGTTTGTCCCTGCCAGACATCCGGATTACATTCACCGTTATAGCCATTTTTCTGACCTTCAACCCAGCCGACTTCACGCAGGTAAACCAGCGCCTGACGCCATTCGGGAATGTCACGCCAGTTTTCATGCCCGCCGGTTTCCTGAGCAAAATGGGCAAACATGGTTGCCAGCGTTTTACGGCAGATAGCGTCGCTATCGCGGCCATCGGTATAGGTGCCGCAGACTGCGGGGAATTTACCAATCGCCTTCAGGAAGTTCTGGTAGGTATACTCCGGGGCGCGCATGGGGAACAGAAAATCCCAGTCTTTTTCGGTCAGAATGCTTTCAACGCGCTTGACGTTTTCCGGGTTTGCCGCACGACCTGGCGCGATTTTTTCAACTTCTGCGTTGTCCAGCGTCGCTATTGACGATTTTACCGCTGACATTAGCGGGAAGTCGGTTAATGCTTTTTCTTTCGCCGCCAGATCGCTGGCTTTGATTGTCATTGGCGTACTGTCACTCAATAGTGAAGCCGCGTGAGCGGTTGATAAACCCAGCAGAATTCCTGCCGCTACGGCGCTGAGCGCCATAGATTTTCGCAATGCCATATTCTTCTCCTTGATATGTTTACAGCCTGCCGTAGCCGTATGCCTGGCAGTGCAAACAGTTTCAGGGAGAAGCCGCGTCAGAGGCTAATCACATTGTCTCAACGCGAAATCACTTTTTTCATCAATAAAAAAAGCCGGAAAAATTCCGGCTTTTTAGAGAAAAGATGAGATAGCTCATCAGGCATAATCGTAGCTCATCAGGCGATGGTAGCGGCGGTTGAGCAAATCATCTTTACTCAGCACATCCAGGTCAGCCAGATCTTCCAGGAGCTGCGCCTTCAGGGAAGCGGCAATGGCTTCCGGGTTACGATGCGCACCGCCCAGTGGTTCCGGAATGATGGAATCAATGAGTTTCAGCTCTTTCAGACGCGGCGCGATGATGCCCATGGCGTCAGCGGCCAACGGCGCTTTATCGGCGCTTTTCCACAGAATAGACGCACAGCCTTCCGGAGAGATAACGGAATAGGTGCTGTACTGGAGCATATTCACTTTATCGCCCACGCCAATGGCCAGCGCGCCACCGGAGCCGCCTTCACCGATGACAGTACAAATCACAGGCACTCGCAGGCCGGACATCTCACGCAGGTTGCGGGCGATGGCTTCTGACTGACCACGCTCTTCCGCGCCCACGCCCGGATACGCGCCGGGAGTATCAATAAAGGTGATGATGGGCATATTAAAACGCTCCGCCATCTCCATCAGACGCAGCGCTTTGCGATAACCTTCCGGCGCAGGCATACCAAAGTTACGGCGGATCTTTTCTTTAGTCTCACGCCCTTTTTGATGACCAATGATCATCACCGGACGTCCGTCGAGACGCGCAATGCCACCCACGATAGCTTTATCATCAGCGTACGCACGATCCCCTGCCAGCTCATCGAATTCATCAAATGCCAGGCGGACATAATCCAGGGTGTAGGGGCGCAGCGGATGACGCGCCAGTTGGGCTACCTGCCATGCGCCGAGATCGGCAAAGATTTTGCGCGTCAGCTCTACGCTTTTTTCGCGCAGACGATGCACTTCTTCGTCGATATTAATATCCAGTTTCTCATCCTGACGGCTCACCGCAGTCAGAGAATCGATTTTCGCTTCCAGCTCTGCAATCGGCTGTTCAAAATCTAGGAAATTCAGACTCATAGTATTCCTGTATTAGTCAAACTCCAGTTCCACCTGCTCCGAACCAATGAGGCCACGGAGATCGTTAAGTAAACGATCGCTCGGAGAGACGCGCCACGTTGCGCCAAAGCGCAGCCGCGCACGCGCATCCGTCCTCTGATAGTAGAGATGTACTGGAATGGTCCCCGAGCGATGGGGTTCCAGAGACTGACGGAGTCGGTTTAAAAGCTGGTCATCAATTTGCCTGTCCGTCAGCGAGATAGCAAGCCCGCGAGCATATTTTTCGCGAGCTTCGTCAATGTCCATGACTTCACGGGCCATCATTTTAAGCCCACCGCTGAAGTCATCAAAGCTGACCTGTCCGCTGACGATAAGTATGCGGTCGTTTTCCAGCAAATGCTGGTATTTTTCCAGCGCCTCGGTGAATAACATCACCTCCAGCCGCCCGGAGCGGTCATCCAGCGTACAGATGCCGATGCGATTGCCGCGCTTGGTGACCATAACCCGCGAAGCAATGACGAGCCCCGCCGCCGTGGTCATTTTACCACGTTCGGTTGGATGCATGTCTTTTAGCCTCAGGCCGCCGACATAACGCTCAATTTCTTTCAGATACTGATTAATCGGGTGGCCCGTCAGGTATAACCCTAACGTTTCACGCTCGCCTTCCAGTACCGTATGTTCCGGCCAGGGCTGACAGTTGGCGTAGGATTGCTCAATCTGCTCCGGCTCTTCAGCCAGCACGCCGAACATATCCGCCTGCCCAATCGCTTCCGCTTTGGCATGCTGATCGGCAGCTTTCAGCGCATCGCCGAGCGAGTTCATCAGCGCGGCGCGATGCGGACCAAGCCGGTCGAACGCACCGGACATGATCAGTTTTTCCAGCACCCGGCGATTCAGTTTTTTGGTATCGGCACGCGCACACAGATCGAACAGCTCACGGAAATAGCCACCGTTGTTACGCGCGTCGATGATAGCTTCAATCGGACCTTCGCCAACACCTTTGATCGCGCCGATACCATACACGATTTCCCCGTCATCATTAACGTGGAAATGATATAAACCGGAGTTAATGTCAGGCGGCAGGATTTTCAGCCCCATCCGCCAGCATTCGTCCACCAGCCCCACCACCTTCTCGGTGTTGTCCATATCAGCGGTCATTACCGCCGCCATAAACTCAGCCGGATAGTGGGCTTTCAGCCATAACGTCTGATACGACACCAGCGCATAGGCAGCAGAGTGTGATTTGTTAAATCCGTAACCCGCGAACTTTTCCACCAGGTCGAAGATTTTCATTGCCAGTTCGCCGTCAACGCCGTTCTTTTTTGCCCCTTCTTCAAAGGCACCGCGCTGTTTGGCCATCTCTTCCGGTTTTTTCTTACCCATCGCACGGCGCAGCATATCTGCACCGCCGAGCGTATAACCAGAAAGAACCTGGGCAATCTGCATCACCTGTTCCTGATACAGAATGATGCCGTAAGTCGGCTCCAGTACCGGCTTCAGGCTTTCGTGCTGCCACTGCACGTCAGGATAAGAAATTTCCTCGCGCCCGTGTTTACGGTCGATAAAGTTATCTACCATCCCCGATTGTAATGGACCGGGACGGAACAAGGCCACCAGGGCTATCATATCTTCGAAGCAGTCGGGCTGGAGACGCTTAATCAAATCCTTCATGCCGCGCGATTCAAGCTGGAAAACCGCCGTGGTTTCCGAGCGCTGCAGCATATCGAAGCTTTTTTTGTCGTCCAGCGGGATAGCGGCAATATCCAGCGGCGGCTCGCCCTGCTTCTCACGACGCTTGTTAATCATCTCCAGCGCCCAGTTGATAATGGTGAGCGTGCGCAGGCCAAGGAAGTCAAACTTCACCAGACCGGCGTACTCTACGTCGTTCTTATCAAACTGGGTGACCGGATGTAACCCTTCTTCATCACAATACAACGGCGCAAAATCGGTAATTTTCGTCGGCGCGATCACCACGCCACCCGCGTGTTTACCGGCGTTACGTGTCACGCCTTCAAGTTTACGCGCCATGTCGATCAGCGCTTTAACTTCTTCGTCAGCCTCGTAGATTTCCGGCAGTTGCGGCTCGGCTTCAAACGCTTTTGCCAGCGTCATTCCCGGGTCGGGCGGTACCAGTTTGGAGATGCGATCGACAAAACCGTACGGATGCCCCAGTACGCGGCCTACGTCACGAATAACTGCTTTCGCCGCCATCGTACCGAAGGTAATGATCTGCGACACGGCATCGCGGCCGTACATATCGGCGACGTGCTCAATCACCTGGTCGCGTTTTTCCATGCAGAAGTCAACGTCGAAGTCAGGCATCGAAACACGTTCCGGGTTGAGGAAACGTTCGAACAGCAGATCTAATGCCAGCGGATCGAGATCGGTGATTTTCAACGCATAGGCCACTAGCGATCCCGCGCCAGAACCACGTCCTGGGCCTACCGGCACGCCGTTATCTTTCGACCACTGGATGAACTCCATGACGATCAAAAAGTAGCCAGGGAAGCCCATCTGGTTAATAACCTGAAGCTCGACATCCAGACGCTGGTCATATTCCGGCCGCCGTTTTAGCCTCTCTTCCGGGTCGGGGAAGAGAAATTCCAGCCGTTCTTCCAGCCCTTCTTTTGACTTAACGACCAGGAAATCTTCGGTCGTCATATCTCCGGTCGGAAATTGCGGCAGGAAGTATTCGCCGAGGCGCACGGTAACGTTACAGCGTTTGGCAATTTCCACGCTGTTTTCCAGCGCTTCCGGGATGTCGGCGAACAGCTCGCACATCTCCTCTTCGCTGCGCATATATTGCTGCGTGGAGTAATTGCGCGGACGTTTTGGATCGTCAAGGGTAAAACCGTCGTGGATCGCGACACGAATTTCATGGGCATCAAAATCATCCGCACTGATAAAACGCACATCGTTGGTCGCGACGACCGGCAGGCCACGCTCTTCAGCCAGCTTAATCGCCGCGTGAAGGTAGCTTTCTTCGTCCTGTCTGCCGGTACGGATCAGTTCGAGATAGAAACGATCCGGGAAATGTGTTTCGTAAAAGGAGAGGCACTGATCGACCAATGTGTTATTACCGCGCATTACGCTGCGGCCCACATCGCCCAACCGCCCGCCTGAGAGCAGGATCAGCCCTTCGCCCAGCTCGGCCAGCCAGTCGCGATCAATCCAGGGGCCGAGTGCGCCATAGCCACGCTGGTAAGCACGGGAGATTAATAGCGTCAGATTCTGATAGCCGACGTTATTCATCGCCAGCACCGTCAGCTGCGTCATTTCATCCGCCAGCAGGTCGTTTTGTACGTGGAAGTCCGCACCAACAATGGGTTTGATCCCCGCACCATGCGCCGTTCCATAGAACTTCACCAGACCGCACAGGTTCATAAAATCGGTGATCGCCAGCGCAGGCATGCCCAACGAGGCCGCCGTTTTTACCAGCGGCCCGGTTTTTGCCAGCCCATCAATCATGGAATAGTCGCTATGCACCCGCAGGTGGACGAAACGTGGTTCAGCCATCTTTAGAGATTCCGGTTTATTACTTCACGTCACAAGAATCAGGACACCAGGCCCAGTGCGCGTTTAACCGGCGCAAAACTGCGCCGATGATGCTCTGTCGCGCCGTGCTCCGCCAGTCTTTCAAGATGAAAAGCCGTCGGGTAGCCTTTATGCTGCGCAAAGCCATATTGAGGGAACGTCAGATCCAGCGCCGCCATTTCTGCATCACGCGTCACTTTCGCAATGATGGACGCCGCGCTGATCTCCGCCACGCGGCTGTCGCCTTTTACTACCGCCATGGAGGGCATTGCCAGCGCCGGGCAGCGATTTCCGTCAATCAGCACATATTCCGGCACAATGCTTAGCCCGGCAACAGCACGCTGCATCGCCAGCATTGTGGCGTGTAAAATATTCAGCTCGTCAATTTCATGCGGCTCAGCGCGACCCAGACTCCAGCATAATGCGTTTTCGGTGATCTCATCAAACAGCGCCAGCCGACGTTTTTCCGATAATTTTTTGGAGTCGTTAAGACCGACAATCGGGCGCGCAGGATCGAGGATCACGGCGGCAGTGACCACGGCACCCACCAGGGGACCGCGGCCGACCTCATCCACACCGGCCACCAGGTGCGTATGCGGGTAAACAAATTCTGTCATGGGACTAACTCCAGTACCGCGTCCGCTGCCTGCTCATCGGCATTACAGCGGATTTGCTGATGCAGTTCGCGGAAAGTGTCATGCATTGCATGGCTGGTTTTGCCGTTCGCCAGCAGCGGTAACAGCGCGTCGGCCAGTTTTTGCGGTTCACACTCTTCCTGTAGCAACTCTTTCACCAGCTCGCGGCCCGCCAGCAAATTCGGCAACGACACGTAATCGGTTTTGACTAACCGTTTCGCCAGCCAGAAGGTGAAGGGTTTCATACGGTATCCCACTACCATCGGGCATTTTGCCAGCATACATTCCAGGGCCGCAGTACCCGATGCAAGTAGTGCAGCATCGCTGGCGACCATCGCTTCTCGTGCCATACCATCCAGCAGATGCACGGAAAGTTCTGGCGCGACGTCTGCTTTAATACGTTCAAACTGCTCACGACGTCTGGCATTCACCAGCGGTACCACTACTTCAAGGTCAGGATATGTCTGGCGCAATAGCTGCGCTGTTTTCAGGAAATCGGCGCTGAGCATTTCCACTTCTGCGCCGCGACTGCCGGGCAATAATGCCAGGCAATGCGCGTCATGCGGGATGCCCAGTGCATCACGCGCCGCATTTTTGTTCGGGTCCAGCGGCATGGCATCCGCCATGGTATGCCCGATAAAGCGGCACGGTACGTTGAATCGGTCATAAAACGCTTTTTCGAAAGGCAGAAAAGCCAGCACCATATTAGTGGATCTGCCTATTTTGAAAACACGTTTCTGTCGCCACGCCCAGACGGACGGACTGACGTAATGGATGGTTTTAATATCCTGCTTTTTAAGATTACCTTCGAGAGTAATATTAAAATCAGGGGCGTCAATGCCAACAAACACATCCGGTTTGAGGTCGGTAAAGCGACGGGTTAAATCCGCACGGATGTGCAGTAAGCGGCGCAGTCGCCCAAGCACTTCGACAATGCCCATGACCGCCAGCTCTTCCATTTCGTACCAGGCTTCACAGCCTTCCGCCTGCATCCGGGGGCCAGCCACGCCAACAAAACGCGCGTCGGGAACGCGGGCTTTGAGCGCACGGATAAGACCGGCACCAAGAATATCGCCGGAGGTTTCTCCGGCGACCAGGGCAATGGTTAACGGGCGTTGCTCTGCCATTAACGAATCAGACCGCGCGTTGAACGGGCAAAGAAGTCAGTAAAGGCTTTCACTTCCGGATATTGCCCGGCCAGCTCCGCGATTTCTGGTTTTGCTTCTTCCAGCGTTTTTCCGCTGCGGTAAAGCAGTTTGTAGGCATTACGGATAGCGGTAATCGCTTCCCGGCTAAACCCACGACGCTTCAGCCCTTCGATATTAACACCGAACGGCGTAGCGTGGTTGCCCTGAGCAATGACAAACGGAGGAACGTCCTGCGCCACACCAGAGCAGCCACCGACCATCACGTGTTCCCCAATAATGCAGAACTGATGGACGGCGGTCATGCCACCGATAATGACGAAGTCATCCAGCGATACGTGTCCCGCCAGCGTCGCGTTGTTGGCGAGGATACAGCGATTTCCGACGGTACAATCATGCGCCACGTGCGCGTTGATCATCAGCAGGTTGTCGCTGCCCACCTTCGTCACTCCACCGCCCTGTACTGTGCCACGATGAATGGTGACGCTTTCGCGGATGCGGTTGCGATCGCCAATTTCTACCTGGGTTGGTTCGCCAGCATACTTCAGATCCTGGTTAACCTCGCCGATAGAAGCGAACTGATAAATCTCGTTGTCGCGGCCAATTTTAGTGTGACCATTCACAACAACATGGGATTTCAGTACGGTACCCTCGCCGATTTCGACGTTGGGTCCCACAATACAAAACGGGCCAATATGAGCGTTGGCACCGATGACGGCACCCTCTTCCACAATGGCGGTCGGATGAACAAAGGCGGTATTATCAATCACGTATCAGGCCTCCCGGCTACGCGCACACATCATCGTAGCTTCACAAACAACTTTACCGTCGACCAGCGCCACGCCTTTAAAGCGGGTCAGGCCACGGCGGGTTTTCTCGAAAGTGACTTCCATGATCATTTGATCGCCAGGCACCACCGGGCGCTTAAAGCGCGCTTCGTCAATACCGGCGAAATAGTACAGCTCGCCTGGCTCCAGTTTACCAACGCTTTTAAACGCCAGAATACCAGTTGCCTGAGCCATGGCTTCCAGAATCAGCACGCCGGGTAAAATCGGCTTGCCGGGAAAATGGCCCTGAAAGAACGGCTCGTTAACGGAGACATTTTTCACCGCGCGCAGAAAACGACCTTCTTCAAAATCCAGCACCCGGTCAACCAGCAAAAATGGAAAACGGTGCGGCAGAAGCTCAAGAATCTCTTCAATATGCAGAGTATGAGTGTCAGTAGTCAAAATACTCTTCCTGTCTAAATATAATGAACAGCAATAATAACACGGCCTGTGGCAATCTGATGAATGCCTACAGGCCGGAATGTGCAGACTGATCGGATGATGCGTTAGTCTTGTTGATTGACCTTGCGCTCAACAGCTTTGAGACGCTTACTCATATCATCAATATTCATCACCAGAGCGGCGGTTTTACGCCATGTCTTATTGGGTTGCAGCGGAATACCGGATGAGTAGACGCCAGGTTCAGTAATGGGACGCATGACCATACCCATTCCGGTGACCGTCACCTTATCGCAGATTTCCATATGCCCGTTGATTACGCTTGCGCCGCCAATCATGCAGTAACGGCCAATTTTCAGGCTGCCTGCCATGATAACGCCACCTGCAACCGCGGTATTGTCGCCAATCACAACGTTATGTGCAATCTGGCACTGATTATCAATAATCACCCCGTTGCCGATAATCGTGTCATCCAGCGCGCCACGGTCAATAGTGGTGCATGCGCCGACTTCAACGCGATCGCCGATGATCACCCGGCCTAACTGCGGGATCTTCACCCAGTTACCACGATCGTTGGCATAGCCGAAGCCATCAGACCCGATCACCGTGCTGGACTGGATCAGGCAATTTTCGCCAATCTCAATCTCATGGTAAATGCTAACGTTGGCCCACAACCGTGTTCCCGCGCCGATTTTCGTCTTTTTACCGATAAAGCAACCCGCGCCAATCACCACGTTATCGCCCAGTACAACATCGGATTCAATCACGGCATTTGCGCCGATTGAAACGTTGTTGCCGAGTCTGGCCGTAGGATCAATGACTGCGCCTGGCGCAATATCTTGCGCTGGCTGTGGGGTGGTATCAAGAAGTTGTGCCATCCGTGCATAGGTCAGGTAGGGGTTTTTGACTACCAGCGCCGCACTTTGCGCATAGGGAAGATCGTCAGGCGTCATAACGACAGCGGAGGCCTGGCATGCCGCCAGGTGTTCACGGTACTTAGGATTTACCATGAAAGTGATGTGACCTGCTTTGGCAGATTGCATGGACGCGACAGCGGTGATGACGATATCGCCATCACCGTGTAACTCTGCATCCAACTGCTGGGCTAAGTCAGCCAGTCGAATTGAAGGCATTACTTATTTAACCTGTTTCAGCACATCAGCGGTGATGTCTTTAACATCGCTGCTGTTATAAGCAACGGTATTGGCGTCGACAACCAGATCGATGCTCTGGCTGTTCGCAACAGATTTCACTGCAGTCTGGATACGAGTAACCAGTTTGCCACGTTCTTCGTTAGAACGACGGGCACGATCTTTCTCAAAAGCCTGAGCTTTTTGCGCGAAAGTCTGACGCTGCGCCATCACGTCTTTTTCAAGCTTGTTACGCTCGGAACCCGCTTTCATAGACTGTAAACGCTGCATTTTGCTTTGCAGGTCACCTTCCATTTTCTGCAGCTCAGCTGCGCGGCCTTTAAACTCATTTTCCAGAGAGTTAGAAACGCCGGTTTTCTGTGCAACCTGCTGGAAGAGACTACCCATATTAACAATTGCGATTTTGTCTGCTGCCTGAGCAGAGGTAACCATTGCTAAACCGAGACCTGCCGCTAATAACCACTTTTTCACAATAAACTCCTTACCATCCCATTGGTACCCGCAGGTACCGTTCTTTGCGTGATCAGAAGACCCTTATCGGGTCGACTGATATCAGCGCTACACTGCAATTGCATTCCTTTGCCGGGCGCAATTACCAGGTTTTACCAATGTTAAACTGGAACTGCTCTGCCTTGTCTCCATCGTACTTTTTAAACGGCTGGGCGTAGGAGAAGACCAACGGCCCCAATGGGGACATCCATTGTAATGCGATACCCGCAGACATACGGATATTGCTCGGATCGCTATAGTCCGGCACATCTGACGGTGCTGAGCCAGTGTCCCAGTTCGTATCCCAGACTGTACCCGCATCCCAGAAGAAGGAGGTACGGACTGAGTTCGCATATTTTTCGCTGATAAACGGCGTTGGCGTAATGAACTCAAGGCTCGCCACGGCCATGGCGTTACCGCCGACCGCATCATCGGACTTACAGATATCCGACGCACCATCTTCAACGGCGCAATCATAATCGTCGTCGCTGTCGTAGTCGTTAACACGATGCGGATAGTACACCGCTTTCGGACCGATGGTGTTGGACTGGAAACCACGCACGGTACTGGAACCACCGGCATAGAAGTTCTCGTAGAACGGCAATTCTTTACTGCCTATACCATCACCATAACCCACTTTCGTACGGCCCAGAACGACCCATTTATGGTCGTCGTCCACCGGCACATAGGTCGCGGTATCCAGCGTCGCTTTATAGTATTCGTTGTCAGAACCAGGAATGGTCACTTTACCATTCAGGTTGACACGCGTACCTTCCGTCGGGAAGAAGCCACGGTCCAGTTTGTTATAGGTCCAGCCATAGTTAAAGGTGAAATCGTCTGACTTAAAGCTGTTATCTTCATCCGACGTGCTCGGGTATTCACCCATTGAGTTCAGGTAACGCCACATTGCCACCTGCGGTTCCATATTGGACAGGGAGTTGTGAACGTAGCCCACCCCCGCACGCAGCGTGTTGTATTCATTAACCGGGAAGCCCAGCGTTAAATCCGTACCGTAGCTTTTGTTGGTATAGCCGGACAGATCCGCATCGTCTGCTTCAAAGTCGTTATAGAACACACGGCCACCGAGACTTACACCGTCAACGGTGAAGTACGGATCGGTCACCGACAGTTCAGTGTAGGTCTGGTAGTCGTTCTTGGTACCGTTAATACCGACAGAGTAACCGGTACCTAACCAGTTATCCTGCTGAACGCCCGCCTGGAAGCTGACGCCGCTTTCCGTCCCGTAACCGACGCCGAAGTTAAAGCTACCGGTATTACGTTCTTTAACTTTATAGACCACGTCAACCTGGTCCGGACGACCCGGCACGCGCTGCGTATCGGTATCAACCGTTTCAAAATACCCCAGACGGTTCAGACGTTCTTTACCCTGATCAACGAGATCGCTACCCAGCCACGCGCCTTCCATCTGGCGCATTTCACGGCGCAGGACGGCGTCTTTCGAGGTATCGTTGCCTTCAAAGCGGATCTTACGGACATAGAAACGGTTGCCGGCATCAACGTTGACGTGCAGTTTAACCGTTTTGTCAGCGTCGTTAATTTCCGGTTGCGATTGAACGCGCGGATAAGCATACCCATAGCGACCCAGAAGCTTTTTAATATCATCTTCCATTTTGGTCACTTTGGTGCCGTTGTAGAGTTCACCCGGCTCAATTTTGGTCAGTCTTTCAATATCGGTAGAATGACCTGCCAGGTTGCCGCTCACTTCAACGCTTTGCAGCTTGTATTGATCGCCCTCGGTGATATTCACCGTTACGTAGATGCCTTTTTTATCCGGCGTCAGGCTGACCTGGGTAGAGTCGATATTGAAACGCGCATAGCCGCGATCAAGATAGTAACTGCGCAGGGTTTCGAGGTCACCCGCCAGTTTCTGTTTCTGGTATTTACGATCGCCGACCACGTTCCACCACGGTACTTCATCACGCAGCTGGAAGTGCGAGATCAGTTCTTCGGTGCTGAACGCCTTATTGCCGACAATGTTAATCTGTTGGATTTGTGCTGAGACGCCTTCCTGGAAAACCAGCTTCAGGTCAACGCGGTTGCGCGGCAACGGGGTAACCACCGCTTTCACGCTGGCACTGTATTTACCCACGCTGTAATAGAAGTCTTCCAGTCCCTTTTCGATGTCCGAGAGGGTGGTACGGTCCAGAGATTCACCCACGCGCACGCCAGAAGCCTCAAGGTTTTGCTTGAGCATGTCATCTTTCACCGATTTATTACCGGAGAAAGTGATACTGGCAATAGTCGGGCGTTCTTTCACCTGCACCAGGAGCGTATCACCATCGCGCAGGACGCGGACGTCCTCAAAGTTGCCGGTAGCAAACAGAGCACGAATGGTATTACTGATATCTTCATCATTAACCGTGTCGCCTGTGCGCACTGGCATACTGAGAAGGGCCGCACCAACGGCGACTCGCTGCAAGCCTTCGAAATGAATATCCTTCACTACGAACCCTTCAGCACCGTATACGGTCGCGCTGCTAAACAGCAGCGACGCTATGAGCAACTTTTTCATCGCCATCGTTATTATGCATTCTTCCTAACACTCTCTCTTACAACCGAGAGAAATCATTGAAAAGTGCAAGCCCCATTAACAACACCAGCAAAATCGAGCCAATGCGATAACTAAAGTCTTGAACTCGCTCGGATACCGGACCGCCTTTTAGCTTTTCTATCGCCAAAAACAGCAAATGACCCCCGTCAAGAACGGGCAGCGGGAACAGGTTGATGATGCCCAGATTCACACTGATGAGCGCGAGGAACATCAGATAGTAAATCAACCCAAACTCCGCTGACATCCCAGCCCCCTGAGCGATAGAGATCGGCCCACTAAGGTTGTTCAGTTTTACGTCACCGGTTATCAATTTTCCCAGCATCCTGACCGTCAGCGACATCAGTTGCCACGTTTTATCCGTGGCCTGCGCAATGGCACTGAATGGCCCATACTGGCGTACTGTCTTATATTCATCCGGGAGCGGGATAACTTTTGGTACAACCCCCGCAAACCCTTCTGCCTTATTACCGGGTTTTGTATCCGGTATTAAGGTTAATGACAAGGGGCTCCCCTGTCTTTCTATCTCAAGTGCCAACCCGTTACCCGGATTGTTACGCACTAGTGTAACAAATGTCGACCACTGCGTGAGCGGCTGACCATCGACTTTAACGATCCTGTCGCCTGCTTGCAAACCTGCTTTTTGTGCCGCAGAGCCAGGTTGCACTTCTGCCAGCACTGATTCTATCTGCGCACCGCGCGGACGTATACCCAAAGAAGCAACGGGATCTTCTTTGTCTGGTTCAAAACGCCAGTGACGTAAATCGAGAACTTTATTCTGCCGTTGATCGCTCCCGACAGGAGCAACGCTGACCGTGGTCTGTTGCTCACCAATTTTCGCCACCAGCTCAAGACGCACAGCATCCCAATCAGGCGTTTCGATACCGTCAACGGCTTTAAGTTCCGTGCCAGGTGCAATTTGTGCTTCAGCCGCAACCGAATTGGGCGTTATTTCACCAATTACTGGGCGAACGCCAGGCACGCCGATGATAAATACCAGCCAGTAAGCAAAAATAGCAAAGAGGAAATTGGCGATGGGACCGGCAGCAATAATCGCTGCCCGCTGGCCCACGGTTTTGTTGTTGAAGGCGTAGTGCCGCATCTCCGGGGTAACCGGTTCGACGCGCTCATCAAGCATCTTAACGTAGCCACCCAGCGGGATCAGGGCGATGACAAATTCCGTTCCCTGTCGATCGGTACGTCGCCACAGCGCTTTACCGAAACCGATTGAAAAACGTTCAACGCGAACGCCACAGCGGCGAGCAACCCAGAAATGGCCAAACTCATGCACAGTGATCAGCACACCCAGCGCGACAATGAACGCGGCAAGGTTCCAGAGAATGCTCAGCATAAACCCTTCCGTTAAACCATCCTGAAGACTAACAACAGCAGGCAGGCAAAGACCGGCACCGCCGCCGTCAGGCTATCGATACGATCCAGAATCCCACCGTGTCCTGGGATCAAATGACCACTGTCTTTGATTCCGGCTTCACGCTTAAACATACTCTCCGTTAAATCTCCCAGCACCGAGGCCAGCGCGGCAACCACCGAGCAAATCAGCAGCGTTGCAGGCTCAACCTCCAGGTTGGCCCATTGCCCATAAGCCCAGGAAATAATGGCCGCCGTCACCAGCCCGCCGAAGAAACCTTGCCAGGTTTTACCCGGGGACACTTTTGGTGCCAGCTTATGTTTGCCAAACAATTTGCCAAACATATAAGCACCGGAGTCCGCTCCCCAGACGAGGATCATAACATACAGCAGCCACAGTGCGCCGCTATAGGGATTGATAGTGTAATGCCAGGCACGCAGCACCACCATACCCCAGAAAAAAGGAACAATAGTGAGCAAACCAAAAATAAGGCGTAATGTTTTTGAATGCCGCCACGTTGCCGCTGAGGCCGGATAAAATAGCACTAACACCAGTGCCACCATCCACCAGACCAGCGAGGCCCAGAGCGAGATTTCAACCACCGGCTGGTGGAGATCATTGTGGTACGCCGGCAGCATAAACAACATTAATGCCAGCAGCAGACCACACAACACGGCCAGCCAGACGCGCTGTGTTCTGGAGGTAAAACCGCTGAGTTGTCCCCATTCCCACGCAGCCAGCATACAAACGACCAGCGTCACAATGCCAAAGCCCATCGGTGGCAACAGAAATAGCGCCGCAATAACGACGGGAATTAATACAAAAGCAGAAATCAGGCGATACTTCAGCAAAAGCGACCCCCATCAGGCGTTGTCAACACCGGGCTCCGTGCCGCCGAAGCGACGCTCTCGATTAGCAAAGGCATGCAGCGCCCCTTCAAAGTCTTGTTCATCGAAATCAGGCCAGAGAACATCCGTAAAGTAAAGCTCGGCATACGCAATTTGCCAAAGCAAAAAGTTACTGATGCGATGTTCTCCCCCCGTCCTAATAACTAAATCTACAGGAGCCAGTTCATGCATGCAGATTTGCTGGCTTAGCATCTCTTCATTAATTTGATCGGGTCGAAGAAGCCCTTCCTGAACCTGCGAGGCAAGTTGCTGTACTCCCTGGATAATATCCCAACGCCCACCATAATTAGCCGCAATATTTAGCGTGAGTCCGTTATTATTCCCGGTCAGCGCTTCGGCTTTATGGATTCTATCCTGCAAACGTGAATTGAAACGACTAATATCGCCGATAATACGCAAACGGACATTGTGGCGGTGCAGGCTTTTGACTTCACTATCCAGCGCCCACACAAACAGCTCCATCAATGCGCTGACTTCCTGCGCCGGACGATTCCAGTTTTCACTACTGAAAGCGTAAAGTGTTAACGCATCTATGCCGTTATTAGCCGCAAAAGAGACCGCACGCCGGACTGATTTCGCCCCGGCTTTATGTCCGAAGGCTCGAATCTTGCCCTGTCTCTTCGCCCAGCGACCATTGCCATCCATGATTATCGCGACGTGGCGGCAGCCATGCGCAGGCAAACTTTCGCCGATTGGTTGATTAGCAGACAACATAACGCGTTTTTAGTCCATGAAAAGGGATTAGCGATGCTCCGGAATAGTGACGCTTTCTCGTAAAAAAGCCGTGTTTCACCACGGCTCACTTGATTACAAATAATTAATTTAATGTAATCAGGTGGCGCAGACTATATCACTGAAGCACAGCGCTAACAAATACCACAGCGATGCCCGCGTGGATTATCGTCAACTGGCGAGACGTCCCACCTGCTGGTGAGCGATCTCACGCGCTCTGGTGTCAACGGCCAGCACATCCTCAATACTCTGCGGCTCTTGCGTATCGACCTGCTCCAGCACCGCCAGATTCAGGGCTGCAATATCCGTAAAGCGGATCTGTGAGGCTAAAAACGCAGCTACTGCGATTTCATTCGCCGCATTCAGTGCCGTCGTTAACGCCTGCCCTTGCTCGAACGCGTCCATTGCCAGCCTCAGGCACGGATAGCGATCGTAATCGGGCGCGGCGAACGTTAACTGACTCAGCTTACAGAAATCCAGCGGCTTCACGCCGGACGCTATACGGGCAGGCCAGCCCATTGTATGGGCGATCGGCGTACGCATGTCCGGCTCGCCTAACTGAGCCAGCACGCTACCATCACGGTAACGCACCATCGAATGGATCACGGACTGCGGATGGATCAATACTTCCATCTGCAGCGCTGAGGCGTTAAACAACCAGCGAGCTTCAATGTATTCCAGACCTTTGTTCATCATGGTGGCCGAATCGACGGAGATTTTACGTCCCATCGACCAGTTCGGATGACGGCAGGCTTGATCTGGCGTCATTGATGCCAGTTCTGCGATCGCAGTCTCCCGAAACGGCCCACCTGAACCGGTGAGCAGAATCGACGACACGCCGTTCTGCTCGAGATCAGCGTATCCCAGGTTGTGTTGAATTGTTTCCGGTAAACTCTGAAAAATAGCATTATGTTCGCTATCAACTGGTAGCAATTGAGCATTACTTTGCTTAACGGCGTCCATAAACAGCCGCCCGCAGGTGACCAGCGACTCTTTATTTGCCAGCAGTACCGTTTTACCGGCGCGGATTGCGGCAAGCGTGGGCACCAGACCAGCGGCACCGACAATGGCGGCCATCACCTGATCAACCTCGTTTAGCGAGGCCATGTCGCTTGCTGCCTGCTGGCCGCTGAGTACCCCGGTACGGCTACCGTGCTCGCGCAGGATCGCTTTTAGTGACTGCGCACTCTGCTCGTCATCCATCACGGCGTAGCGAGGAGAGAACTCCAGACACTGGTGCGCCATGCGCTCAACATTTTTGCCGGCCACCAGGGCGGTGACAGAGAAGACATCAGGATTGTGGCGAACTACGTCAAGCGTGCTGCATCCGATAGAGCCGGTCGAACCCAGAACGGTTAATTGCTTCATGAGGCGTCCAGAAGAGAGGTAAGACTATCACCGCGCCGCATCCTGTGACGCAGCGTATAAAAACAAAACGCCGCCAGCGAAGCCCAAAAGCCTCCTGTACGGCGTTTACAGTAGTACGGCAGATTAGAACTGCATCAGTTCCGCTTCTTTCTCTGCCAGCGCCGCGTCCACTTTCTTGATCGCGGCATCAGTCATTTTCTGCACGTCGTCCTGAGAACGACGATCGTCATCTTCGCTGATTTCTTTTTCTTTCAGCAGCGCTTTTACTTTATCGTTAGCGTCACGACGCACGTTACGCACGGCAACGCGAGCCTGCTCGGCCTCACCACGAACGATTTTGGTCAAATCACGACGACGTTCTTCGGTCAGCGGCGGCAGCGGAACGCGGATGTCGCTACCCGCTGAACTTGGGTTCAGACCGAGATCAGACGCCATAATCGCTTTTTCAACTGCCGCACTCAGGGTACGGTCAAACACGTTGATTTTCAGGGTACGGGAGTCTTCTACGGTAACGCTGGCCAACTGACGCAGCGGGGTTGGCGCACCATAATATTCAACAACGATGCCGTCCAGCAGGCTTGGAGAAGCACGGCCAGTACGAATTTTGCTGATTTGATTTTTGAATGCTTCAACGCATTTGTCCATGCGTACTTCAGCATCTTTTCTGATATCGCTAATCACGTTACGAATCCTTGAAAACTTGTCTCAGACAGACCAGACGGTAGCACGCCGCCGAGCGGGTGTGCTAAGTATAGTCCTGTTTATTGTATGCCACCGGGTAAGTAACCTGGTAATTAAAGCGGAATCTTACCCGGAATTGACCGCGACGGAAATTATTCCGTGATCAATGTGCCTTCTTTTTCGCCCATAACCACACGGCGCAGTGCGCCAGGTTTGTTCATGTTGAAGACACGAATCGGCAATTTGTGGTCACGAGCGAGCGTAAACGCAGCCAAATCCATCACTTTCAGTTCTTTATCCAGCACTTCGCTATAGGACAGCTGATCGTACATCGTCGCTGACGGATCTTTTGCCGGGTCGGCGGTAAACACGCCATCGACTTTGGTAGCCTTCAGCACTACATCCGCTTCAATTTCGATACCACGCAGGCAGGCTGCGGAGTCAGTGGTAAAGAAAGGATTGCCGGTACCCGCAGAGAGGATCACCACGCGGTTATTACGCAGCAGGCTAATCGCCTCCGCCCAGCTGTAATTGTCACACACGCCGTTCAGCGGGATCGCTGACATCAGGCGGGCGTTCACATAGGCGCGATGGAGCGCGTCGCGCATGGCAAGACCGTTCATCACCGTCGCCAGCATGCCCATGTGGTCGCCCACAACGCGGTTCATACCTGCTTTCGCCAGACCCGCACCACGGAACAGGTTACCGCCGCCAATCACCACACCAACCTGAATACCCAGCTCAACCAGTTCTTTGATTTCCTGAGCCATACGATCGAGGATGCTTGCGTCAATACCGAAGCCTTCCGAACCCTGCAGAGCTTCGCCACTTAACTTAAGCAGAATGCGTTTGTAGACGGGTTTTGCATTGGTAGCCATGTTTCTTTCCTGAGACTGTCAACGGGTGAAATGAATAAATTCTGGCGACATTGTACGTCGCATTTCAGCGCTATCCCTATAGGGTTTGGCTGATTTTACAAGACGGGTACAAAAAGAAGCCGCCCTCAGGCGGCTACTTGTAAAATTAAGACTGCTTGGACATGGCAGCAACTTCCGCTGCGAAGTCAGTCTCAACTTTTTCGATGCCTTCACCCACTTCAAAGCGGATGAAGCCCGTTACGTCAGCATTGTGCTCTTTCAGCAGCTGACCAACGGTTTTGCTCGGGTCCATCACGAAAGGCTGACCGGTCAGAGACACTTCGCCGGTGAATTTCTTCATGCGGCCTTCAACCATTTTCTCTGCGATTTCTTTCGGTTTGCCAGACTGCATGGCGATATCCAGCTGTACCTGGTATTCTTTTTCTACCACTTCAGCAGACACGTCTTCCGGCTTAACGAATTCCGGCTTGCTCGCCGCAACGTGCATTGCCAGATGCTTAACCAGCTCTTCGTCTGCGCCAGTTGCCGCAACCAGAACACCGATGCGCGCGCCGTGCTGGTAAGAGCCCAGAACGTCGCCTTCCAGAGAAGAAACGCGACGAATGTTGATGTTTTCACCGATTTTAGCCACCAGCGCAACACGCTCTTCTTCAAACTGCGCCTTCAGCACTTCAACGTCAGTGATTTTGCCAGCAACAGCAGCGTCCAGTACTTTGTTAGCAAAGGCCTGGAAACCAGCATCTTTGGCAACGAAGTCAGTCTGGCAGTTAACTTCCAGAATGATGCCGTAGTTGCCGTCGATCTTAGTGATGATCACGCCGTCAGCGGCAACGTTGCCTGCTTTTTTCGCCGCTTTGATCGCACCAGATTTACGCATGTTTTCGATTGCCAGCTCAATGTCGCCGTTCGCTTCGGTCAGCGCTTTTTTGCAATCCATCATGCCTGCGCCAGTACGCTCGCGCAGCTCTTTTACCAGGGATGCGGTAATTTCAGCCATTCTAAAATCCTCGGGAGATGATATCTGCCCGGCCACAGACCGAACAGATGTAAAAGTGAAAAGGGGCCGCTAAGAGGCCCCTATTTATACACGGTACTAAATAAGGGTGTGCCTTATTATTCAGCTTCTACGAAGCTTTCTTCCGCCTGAGAAGCCAGATCCTGAGAGCGGCCTTCGCGAACGGTAGTCGCAACAGCGCTCAGGTACAGGGTAACAGCACGGATTGCATCGTCGTTACCCGGGATAACGAAGTCAACGCCGTCCGGATCGGAGTTGGTATCAACGATAGCAAATACCGGGATACCCAGGTTGTTTGCTTCTTTGATAGCAATGTGCTCGTGGTCAGCATCGATAACGAACAGAGCGTCCGGCAGACCGCCCATGTCTTTGATACCGCCCAGGCTGTTTTCCAGTTTATCCAGCTCACGGGTGCGCATCAGCGCTTCTTTCTTGGTCAGCTTCTCGAAAGTGCCGTCCTGAGACTGAGTTTCCAGGTCTTTCAGACGTTTGATGGACTGACGAACGGTTTTCCAGTTAGTCAGCATACCGCCCAACCAGCGATGGTTCACGAAGAACTGGTCGCAGCTGTTAGCAGCATCTTTCACCGCTTCGCTTGCAGCGCGTTTAGTACCAACGAAAAGGATTTTACCTTTGCGAGAGGCGATCTTGTTCAGCTCAGCCAGCGCGTCGTTGAACATCGGTACAGTCTGCTCAAGGTTGATGATGTGAACTTTGTTACGTGCGCCGAAGATGAAAGGCTTCATTTTCGGGTTCCAGTAACGGGTCTGGTGACCGAAGTGAACACCAGCTTTGAGCATGTCGCGCATGGAAACAGTTGCCATGATTTAAAACCTCTATATAAAGTTTGGGGTTAAGCCTCCACGCATCCCATATTACCGACCCCAAAGGGCACCCCGGAATATGTGCCGATACGTGTGTGTTGTTACACAAAGTGAGAGTTATCGCTTCAGTCCATTCTGTGTATTGCAAATGGAACGGAAGTCCGGCGCGCTTTATACCATAAATCCCCCCCAGACTCCAATAATTGTTAGCCACCGTCCTGCTGAATCATTCTCAATTTGGCAGGCTATGCCTCACGCTGTTAACATTGACATCACTAATACACAATTCTTGTCGAAATTTTCGACGCTACTGGACACCATCCATGGCTATCTCTATCAAGACATCCGAAGATATTGAAAAAATGCGCGTCGCCGGCCGCCTGGCCGCTGAAGTGCTGGAAATGATCGAACCTTACGTCAAACCGGGCGTGAGTACGGGTGAGCTGGACCGTATTTGCAACGACTACATCGTTAATGAGCAGAAAGCGGTCTCCGCCTGCCTGAACTATCACGGCTTCCCGAAATCAGTCTGTATCTCTATTAATGAAGTGGTCTGTCACGGTATCCCCGATGATGGCAAGCTGTTAAAAGATGGCGATGTCGTCAATATTGATGTCACCGTGATTAAAGATGAGTTTCACGGCGACACCTCGAAGATGTTTATTGTCGGCAAACCGACGATTCTTGGCGAGCGCCTGTGCCGGGTCACCCAGCAGAGCCTGTATCTGGCGCTGAAAATGGTCAAGCCGGGGATTAACCTGCGCGAAATCGGCGCGGCGATCCAGAAATTTGTCGAAGCTGAAGGTTTTTCCGTAGTACGCGAATACTGCGGGCACGGCATCGGTCGCGGCTTCCATGAAGAACCGCAGGTGCTGCATTATGATTCCAGAGAAACCGACGTGGTGCTCAAGCCGGGGATGACTTTTACCATCGAACCCATGGTCAATGCTGGTAAGAAAGAGATCCGCAGCATGAAAGACGGCTGGACGGTGAAAACCAAAGACCGGAGCTTGTCTGCGCAGTACGAGCATACTATTGTGGTTACCGAGAATGGCTGCGAAATTCTGACGCTGCGTAAGGATGACACCATCCCGGCGATTATTTCGCACGACGAATAAAACGAAGCCAGAAAACGTCGGCTTCAGATTGCTGACAAACGTTATACCGTGGGTAATACCTGGCGGCGCTTCGCTTGCACAGGCCTACGGATTGCGGATAACCTGTTGATATTGATATTTTTCGTAGGCCGGGTAAGGCGAAGCCGCCACCCGGCAAAACGCGACGCAATAGAAGACAGGTTTGTCATCGACCTTAAGCCGGCAAACGCCGGCTTTTTTAATGGTCATCATTTTTTCTTATAGGTGGCGCGACGATGAGTTACACCTTGCCTGAACAGTATGCGAATACGGCGCTTCCCACCCTTCCCGACCAGCCTGAGCATCCGGGTGCCTGGCCGGAAGAGAGGCTGGTGTGCGCAGAAATCAAATCCCGCATTGAGCACTTTCAGCACTGGCTGGGCAATGCCTTTGACAGCGGTATTTCTGCCGAGCAACTGATCGACGCCCGCACTGAATTTATCGATCAGCTCTTACAGCGCCTGTGGTTACACTATGGCTTTGGGCAGATCGGCGACGTCGCGCTGGTAGCGGTGGGCGGCTACGGTCGCGGCGAGCTGCATCCCCTTTCCGATATCGACCTGCTGATTTTAAGCCGCAAAAAACTGTCAGAGGGCCACGCACAGAAAATCGGCGAGCTGCTGACCCTGTTATGGGACGTCAAGCTTGAGGTGGGGCACAGCGTGCGTACGCTGGAAGAGTGCCTGCTCGAGGGGCTCTCTGACCTGACCGTCGCGACAAACTTGATTGAAACGCGCCTGTTGATTGGCGATGTCGCGCTTTTTCTCGAACTGCAAAAGCATATTTTCAGCGAAGGTTTCTGGCCCTCAGAGAAATTCTTCGCCGCCAAGGTGGAAGAACAGAACGTTCGTCACCAGCGCTACCACGGCACCAGCTACAATCTGGAGCCGGATATCAAAAGCAGTCCCGGCGGCCTGCGCGATATCCATACATTACAGTGGGTGGCACGCCGCCATTTTGGTGCGACGTCTCTGGATGAAATGGTCGGTTTCGGTTTTTTAACCCAGGCGGAGCGCACAGAACTTAACGAATGCCTGCACCTTTTGTGGCGAATTCGTTTCGCCCTGCATTTGGTGGTGACCCGTTATGATAACCGTCTGCTGTTTGACAGACAGCTTAGCGTTGCCCAGCGCCTGAACTATAGCGGTGAAGGCAACGAACCGGTTGAACGGATGATGAAAGACTTTTTCCGCGTCACCCGCCGGGTCGGCGAACTCAACCATATGCTGCTGCAACTGTTTGATGAAGCGATCCTCGCCCTGCCTGCCGATGAAAAACCGCGGCCAATTGACGATGAATTCCAGCTTCGTGGGACGTTGATTGATCTGCGCGACGACACGCTGTTTATCCGTGAGCCGGAAGCGATCCTGCGCATGTTTTACACCATGGTGCGTAACAGCGCGATCACCGGCATTTATTCAACCACGCTGCGCCACTTGCGCCACGCCCGCCGCCATCTGAAACAGCCGCTGTGCTATATCCCTGAAGCACGCACGCTATTTCTGAGTATGCTGCGTCATCCAGGTGCGGTAAGTCGCGGTTTACTGCCAATGCATCGCCATAGCGTGCTGTGGGCCTATATGCCGCAGTGGTCGCATATTGTTGGTCAAATGCAGTTTGATCTGTTCCACGCCTACACGGTGGATGAACACACCATCCGGGTGATGCTCAAACTGGAAAGTTTCGCCAAAGAGGAGACGCGCCAGCGTCATCCGCTGTGTGTCGATCTCTGGCCGCGCCTGAGCCATCCGGAGCTGATCCTGATTGCCGCCCTCTTTCACGACATCGCTAAAGGACGCGGTGGCGATCATTCCGTGCTCGGCGCACAGGACGTACTCACCTTTGCCGAGCTGCACGGGCTGAATTCGCGGGAAACGCAACTGGTCGCCTGGCTGGTACGCCACCACTTGTTGATGTCAGTGACCGCCCAGCGCCGTGATATCCAGGACCCCGAAGTGATTAAGCAGTTCGCGGAAGAAGTGCAAACGGAAAACCGCCTGCGCTTCCTCGTCTGCCTGACGGTGGCCGACATTTGTGCGACCAACGAAACGCTGTGGAATAGCTGGAAGCAGAGCCTGCTGCGTGAACTCTATTTCGCCACTGAAAAACAGCTCCGCCGGGGGATGCAAAACACGCCTGACATGCGCGAACGCGTGCGCCACCACCAGCTTCAGGCGCTGGCGCTGCTGCGCATGGACAATATTGATGAAGAAGCGCTGCATCATATCTGGTCCCGCTGTCGCGCCAACTATTTTGTGCGCCATAGCCCAAACCAGCTTGCCTGGCACGCCCGCCATTTGCTACAGCACGATCTCAGCAAACCGATGATCCTGCTTAGTCCGCAGGCAACGCGCGGCGGCACCGAGATCTTCATCTGGAGTCCGGACCGCCCGTATTTGTTTGCCGCCGTTTGTGCTGAGCTCGACAGGCGTAACCTCAGCGTTCACGACGCGCAGATTTTCACCACCCGTGATGATATGGCGATGGATACGTTTATCGTCCTTGAGCCAGATGGCAGCCCGCTCTCTGCCGACCGTCATGAGACCATTCGCTTTGGGCTGGAACAAGCGATTACTCAGCGCAGCTGGCAGCCGCCACAGCCGCGCCGCCAGCCCGCCAAATTACGCCACTTTACCGTCGAGACCGAGGCGAACTTTTTGCCCACCCACACCGATCGCAAATCATTTCTTGAACTCATCGCGCTGGACCAGCCTGGGCTGCTTGCCCGCGTCGGGCAAATTTTTGCCGATCTGGGAATTTCGCTGCACGGAGCCCGAATTACAACCATCGGCGAGCGAGTAGAAGATTTATTCATAATCGCGACAGCCGATCGGCGTGCGCTTAATAATGCGCTACAACTTGAGGTGCAACAACGGTTGACAGAGGCCCTCAATCCAAACGATAAAGGGTAGGTGTTTATTTATATGGAAAGAGTTTAACAATGCAGCAGTTACAGAACGTTATTGAAACCGCTTTTGAGCGCCGTGCCGATATTACGCCGGCAAATGTAGATACCGTGACCCGTGAAGCGGTTAATCAGGTGATTTCCCTGCTGGATTCCGGCGCGCTGCGCGTTGCTGAAAAAATCGATGGTCAGTGGATCACCCATCAGTGGTTGAAGAAAGCGGTACTGCTCTCTTTCCGTATTAACGATAATCAGGTTATCGACGGCGCGGAAAGTCGCTACTTCGATAAAGTACCGATGAAATTCGCTGATTACGATCAGGCGCGGTTCCAGAAAGAAGGCTTCCGCGTGGTACCGCCTGCCGCCGTGCGTCAGGGCGCGTTCATTGCCCGCAATACCGTGCTGATGCCGTCCTACGTTAACATCGGTGCCTACGTTGATGAAGGCACGATGGTCGATACCTGGGCGACCGTAGGCTCC
This sequence comes from Superficieibacter electus, assembly GCF_002915575.1. GTDB lineage: Bacteria > Pseudomonadota > Gammaproteobacteria > Enterobacterales > Enterobacteriaceae > Superficieibacter > Superficieibacter electus. Next base: position 147,100 of record NZ_PQGD01000013.1, on the reverse strand, counting down.
TGTGCGCAGATCGGTAAAAACGTGCATCTGTCCGGCGGCGTTGGCATCGGCGGCGTGCTGGAGCCGCTCCAGGCGAATCCAACTATCATTGAAGACAACTGCTTTATCGGCGCACGCTCTGAGGTGGTTGAAGGTGTGATTGTGGAAGAAGGCTCGGTGATCTCCATGGGCGTTTACATCGGCCAGAGCACTCGCATCTATGACCGTGAAACGGGTGAGGTCCATTATGGCCGCGTGCCGGCAGGCTCGGTGGTTGTTTCCGGCAACCTGCCCTCGAAAGACGGCAAATACAGCCTGTACTGTGCCGTGATCGTGAAAAAAGTCGACGCGAAAACGCGCGGTAAAGTAGGTATTAACGAACTGCTGCGTACCATCGATTAATCTCAAAAGCCGGAGGCAGGATGCCGTCCGGCTAGCTTCCAACACCGTGGATTACACATGATTTCACGAAGAAAGCTGTTGTTGGGTGCCGCCGTGGGTCTGGCGGGTGGCACCAGCGTTGGCTACGCGCATTACTATGAACCATCGCGGTTTGAAGTGACACATCACCGCATCCGCTTTTTCCCGGCGTCTTCAACCGGAGCCCCCCTTAAGGTACTGTTTCTCACCGATCTACATTACTCCCGCTACGTTCCATTTTCGTTGATATCGCAGGCCATCGCACTGGGATTGGCGGAGAAACCCGATCTCATCCTGCTGGGCGGCGATTATGTCACCTTCGATATGCCGCTCGATTTCCCGGCGTACAGTAAAGTGCTGGCACCGCTCGCAGCCTACGCCCCCACCTTTGCCTGTTATGGCAATCATGACCGCCCGGTCGGAAAGCCGCGCAACGCCTGGATCACCAAAACGCTGACTGATGCAGGCATCACTATTTTGTTCAACACCGCAACGCTTTTGAATCTGCGGCAACGTCAATTCATGCTCTACGGCACAGGGGACTTATGGTGCCGACAATGCCATAGCGGCTTTATTCCACAGCATCGTGACGATGCGATCCCCCGGCTGGTGCTGGCGCATAATCCGGACAGTAAAGAGGTCCTGCGCAAATCCGCCTGGGATCTGATGCTATGTGGTCATACGCATGGTGGACAGATGCATATTCCTCTGGTCGGCGAGCCGATGGCTCCGGTGAAAGACAAACGTTATGTGGCCGGCCTGAACCCTTTCGGCGAGCGCCTAATCTATACTTCACGCGGTGTCGGTAACCTGTATGGCCTGCGGATTAATTGCCGCCCGGAAGTGACCATCCTGGAACTGGTTTAGTATTTGCGAAGAAAATCGCCGGCGCATATGACATGTGATGTACGCTCAACTTCTGAGGGAACGCTAAGATAAAACAGGTAATTTTGCCAAATTTACGCCATTATAAAAGTACCGAGGACGAGGCTTCCCTGCGACTCAACACCATAAGACATGATGTGCTAAATGCTAAGATAATTAAAACTCACCGATCTCTTTGAGGTACCGCTATGTACGACAATCTGAAAAGTCTGGGCATTACTAATCCTGATGAAATTGATCGTTACAGCCTCCGGCAGGAAGCCAACAACGACATTCTGAAAATCTACTTTCACAAGGACAAAGGCGAATTCTTCGCTAAAAGCGTGAAGTTCAAGTATCCGCGCCAGCGTAAAACGGTGGTCGCTGATGGTGTGGGTCAGGGTTATAAAGAGGTGCAGGAGATAAGCCCCAACCTGCGGTACGTTATCGACGAACTCGATCAGATCTGCCAGCGCGATCGCAGCGATGTCGATCTTAAGCGTAAGATCCTTGACGATCTGCGCCATCTGGAAAGCGTTGTTGCGAATAAAATTACCGAGATTGAGTCCGACCTTGAGAAACTAACGCGTAATAAATAAATCAGCGGGCCACAAACTGGCCCGTTATTATTTCTTTTAGATGATGCCTTTTCATCATTGATATCATCCTCTCATAGAGATATCTATTTTTAATATCGCCCTTTCTCATTTCATCTCATTTGCTATTTCCACACTATTAGCAAACCTTACTTCCTCCTGTATTTTCAGGCCATTATTCACAGGAGGAACACGAAATGACTCAGGAGATCACACAACGTTTTTATACCCTTCAGGCTGCGCCCTGGCTGGATAATGAAGGTTTTGAAAAAGGCAGATTACACGATCGTCAACCGCTTGGTTTTATATTACCCGCCAATACTCCTCTGCGTCTCCGCCAGCCGGATGTCGCGAAAGGAAAAGCCACCTTTCGCTTGCTATGCGACGATTCGCAGGTTGAAAAAAAAATTACCCTGAATAACAACTGGCAGACCATCAGCGCGACGGTAGATACCGTGCCCTTTGTAGATACCCTTTACACAAAGGAAAACGAGGAAATTACCGTCATTTATGAACTCCCGCCAACCACTAAACCGCTGCCGTACTGGAGCACTGGTCAATCCGAAAGTGACTTTTTCAGCTACTGGCAAAAAAATACCTCACCGTTTGCGCTGGTTGACACCAATGTTATCTGTTTTCTGCTCCCCTTAGCGGACCGGGATAACCTTTTAAAAACGGGTCTGTCGACCCTGGAGATGTATTATCACGATATTTTTAACGCTTACAATGACTGGGCCGGACTAAGCGACACCGCCGACTCGCTGCTGGATAAAAATGTACCAAATCGCTATTTTATTAAAGCCGATAAACATGGTGTGGGTGCTGCCTATTATTTGCCGTGGTGGTGCGCAGAAACGTCCTCAACCATAAGCGAAGGATGGATTGATAATATTACGACACAATGGACTATTCTTCATGAAATCGGCCACGGTTATCAGGGAAAGTTTATGAAAGATACCGAAATTCCCGTTGGTGAGGTATGGAATAATATTTATGCGGCTTATTTTCAGCAGAAAATATTAAGCAGTCATGATCGGCTTTACACCGACGGCTGGCTTTATAACTATGGGCAGCAACCGGATGAAGAACTGAAATTTATTAACAACGTTAAAAACCATCATCCTGTAGCACAATGGGGGGTCCGCACCCGTTTACTCTTCCTGATGATGATGTTATTCAAAGCGAAAACCGCAGCCTTTCGGGCGTTTAACCAGCAATACCGTGCGCTGGCGAATAGCGAGGGCTTCTTGCCAGGCGATCATCGCCTCTGTGATTTACTGGCTAATGCTATCGCCTCGGCATCGGGATATGACATGACACCGTTTATGACATTTTGCGGCCTCAAACCCGATACCTTAACCTGCGAAAAAGCGTCGGCTTATGCGGCAAAACCGGTCTGGCCATTATTCGATCTGCTGGCGGAAAAGGAATGGGAAAGCGCGCGCCAGTCCCTGAATCTGGACTCTTTTGTCTGGCTGGTCGATAACCAGCAACTTTCAGCCCTGAATAAAAAAGGCAGCGTAAGTTTTACGCTGAATATCGATTGTCCGGAACAAATTTATGGCAAAGTGCTCACCCTGCGCGACAATGACGGACACGCTTTCAGTATTAAGATCGTCGATAACCCACTGACGCTCAGCGATATTCCGATTGGTGTTTATCAGCTTGAGCTTCCTCTCGGTCGTTCACAGAAATATCGCGTTGATGCCACCTTTGTTACCGTCCGTGAAGGCATAAATGCCGTGACGGTTAACTATACTCTGCTCAGTGATACCGCCCTGCGTAATACAACGCTGCATTTTCTGGGCTATGACAACACGCCATTTGCCACGCTTTCTGTTGACTACCAACATCAGCGGCTTATTCTGGATATTTTCAGCGCCACCCCACACCTGTATTTTTCCAGCCAACGTTACGCCAGCGTGACGGTATATTCTGCCAGCGGCAAGCAATTGCTGAAGCGGGATATGAGCGGGACAAACTGTACTACCGGTAAGTTTGAGCTTCCCTTAACTGAAAACGATCACCTGGTCATATATCACGCCGAACCGGGCCGCCTGAAATGTTCTCCGGGATATCTCACGCTGATTGCGCCACAACCCAATCAGTTGCTACGCATTGATCGGCAAGGTCTGTATAACTTCGCGCTCAACAACAAACCAGAGGACGATCTTTACACCATTTTCATTCACGAGGCCGGGGCGTTCCGCCAACTGCCCGCACGGGAAAACAGGCCGCATTCAGCGCAAAAAAATGAATTCTGGTTAATGCTGCCGCATTTCTCGGACACGTTACGCGCCTCGCTGGTAAACGACTATCGCGATGTTCTGCCTGCTGATAACAGTACGCCTGGCGCACTCACCGGCAAACAGCTCACCGTGACGTTGCGCGGCCTCAACGATAACGAATTTTGCCAAATTACCATCGACAACGTGAAAAAGAACATGGTGGTCTATACGCGTCAGGGGCAACCGCATGCTTACTACACCGCGTCCTACGCCAGTATCATGGTCAAAAATAAAGCAGGAGAAGAGGTTTATTATCGCAGCTATCAGGGAGCAGAAAGTTATCGGGCAGAAACCGAAAATATTGCGCTTGAGGAAGGCTTTAGCATTGAGGTTTTTCATGACGAACCCTTCAGGCTGAGTGCGATTAACCTCACCCAGAATGCGCCGGTGAACGTGAAAAAAATGAACTGCTGGTATGTGGTTGCTGACGGACTACAGGAGCCGCTCTCACCGCAACCGTCCCAGGATGTCCCCCGTGATGACGCCAGGCTATACGGCGCACATTTTGTCTGGGATTTACTCGGTGATAACGATCACTGCTTTGCCAGCATGAATTTTGATATCGGCAATAAACAGTTTACCTTCAGTGCACATGCTGGCGTGCCGCATAAAGCGTTCAGCACCATTTATGCAACGGTGAATCTCTATAATACGCGAGGGTCGGTTATCGCTCGTCAGGCGATCAAAGGGACGGCCGGGCTGGGCGACTATGTGGATGTTGCTACGCTGGAGGAAGGCTACATTATTGAGGTCACTCATGCTGAAGCCGGACGCCGCTCGGTTATCGCTAACCCGCTCAACGGCGAGTCCTTTCCTCAGGCGCACAACGCCCGCTGGCGGGTAACGCCACTGGGAATAGAGCGTCTGTAAAACCGAACGCCCGTGCCAGCGCGGGCGTTTTTAGCGTTGCTCATCCAGCTGTAGCGCCACATACAACAGCAGCCTGTCATCGAAATTGCTCAGATCCAGTCCGGTCAGCTCCGAAATTCGATTCAGACGATATTCCAGCGTATTACGGTGAATGAACAGCGCTTTTGAGGTCGCCAGCGGCTGTACATTGTGGCGAAACCAGGCCTGTAATGTGCGACGCAGCAAGCCGTTATTATCCATCGCCTTAAGCCGGACCAGTGGGCGTGCCAGCTCATTGGCCTGCCAGCCGCCGCGCAAGCTGTCGAGCAGCACTGGCAACATTAAATCCTGATAAAAATAGCTGCGGCTCTCCGGCATCCGCTGTTTGCCAACCATTAGCGTGGTGCGCGCGGTGCGGTAAGAGCGGGCGATACTGCCCGGACCGGTAAAATAGTTGCCGAGCGCCACGCGAAAACGCAATTGTCCGTTCTCTTTCATTCGCGAAATAAGCTGCTCCACGCGCTTGCGGTGGTCTTCAGCATCCCAGCGGCCGAACTGATTGAGCGCCGGTTTGAGTACCACCATTTCGGTCAGCGAGACGATAGCGATGAGGTTATTACGTTCCGGTGTGGTCAATGCACTTTGAAGCTGCTGGAGTTCGGCCATGGCGCTGTCAACGCCCAATTGACCGCTGTCCACTTCCAGAACCGCGACCACGCGCGGCTGATTAAGATCGATGCCGAGACGCTGCGCCCATTCGGTTAACGCAGGCGTATGCTCTTCGGCCTGGATAAGATTCATCACCAGCTCTTCGCGCAGGCGGCTGTCCTGAGCCAGCAGATGCATCAGGCGGGATTGCTCCAGCATCATCTCTGCTGTCATACACACCAGCTCGCCGTATTTACGCAATGTCTCCGGCTCGCCCGTCAGACCGATAACGCCAACGATTTCCCCTTCCAGGCGCAGCGGCAGGTTGATCCCCTGACGTACGCCGTGTAAATGTCGCGCCACAGCGTCATCAATATCGACCACACGCCCCTGAGACAGTACCAACAGCGCACCTTCGTGCAATTCACCAATACGCTCCCGATCGCCGCTGCCAATGATCCGTCCACGGGCATCCATGACGTTGATATTGGTATCAATGATGCGCATCGTCCGCGCCACGATATCCTGTGCCATTTTGGTATCAAGATGCCAGCCAGCCATATTTCCTCCCGTAAGCAGTGCTCAAGCATAAGGAGAATACCAGGTTGCTGCATTGTGCAAATGCACAAAGCAAGGGAGAGAAGTATGGAGTTGTGGGAAGGGTCACAAATTAAGGGGAAAACGCCCTCCCCCAGCACGAGGAGGGCGGAAGAGTTTACTGCATCAGCAGGTAGATGGAGGTGTCACCACGCTGAATATTCAGCGCCAGCACGCCCGGTTTAGCGTCAAGGATCTTACGCAGCTCGGCAATATTTTTAACCGCCTGCTGGTTGGCACCCACGATCACGTCACCTTTTTTCAGGCCGATCTGTGCCGCTGGCGAATTTGCCTTCACCGTATTAACGACAACACCTTTGTCCTGGCCTTTATTGCTCATTTCAGCGCCTTCGATACCGCTGAAAATAGTGCTGGAATCAACCTGATTCTGACTGCTCTGCTGCAATTCCAGGCTTACGTTGACCGGTTTACCATCGCGCAGCAGGCCCAGCGTCACTTTGCTGCCGATCGGCATGGTGCCTACCTGGGCGCGCATCGCAGCGAAGCTGCTAATTGGCTTGCCGTTAAGTGACGTGATGACGTCACCGGCTTTAATGCCTGCTTTCGCCGCTGCCGAGTTTGGCATAACCTGGCTAACGAATGCCCCGCGCTGGGCATCAACTTTCATCGCTTTTGCCAGCTCGGAGTTCAGCTCCGTCCCCATGATGCCCAGTTCGCCACGCCGCACCTGACCGTATTCCACCATCTGCGCCGTCAGGCTTTTCACCATATTGCTCGGGATAGCAAAACCGATACCGATATTACCGCCGTCCGGAGCGAGGATCGCGGTGTTAATCCCAATCAGTTCCCCGTTGAGGTTCACCAGCGCGCCACCGGAGTTACCCCGGTTGATCGCTGCATCGGTCTGAATAAAGTTTTCATAATTTTCCGCATTCAGGCCGCTACGACCCAGCGCGGAGACAATCCCGGAGGTGACGGTTTCGCCGAGACCAAACGGGTTACCGATGGCGACCGTGTAATCTCCCACGCGTAGCGCATCGGAGTCAGCAATTTTAATGGCGGTCAGGTTTTTGGGGTCCTGAATCTGGATCAACGCAATGTCAGAGCGCGGATCTTTACCGACCATTTTCGCGTCCAGCTTACGACCGTCGCTTAACTGGACTTTAATAGTGGTGGCATTCTCCACCACATGGTTGTTGGTGACAACATAGCCTTTCGCGGCGTCAATGATCACCCCGGAACCCAGCGCCATGAATTTCTGCTGCTGGCCACCGCCATTCCCCCCCATTCCATCACCACCGCCCTGACAGAACGGTGAGCTCTGGAACGGCGAGCCTTCCTGGCAGAACGGTGAGTTATCACCAAAGAACTGCTGGAAGTTTTTTGGCATGCGTGGCGTATTAACGCTGGTGCTACCCTCGACGTTAATACTCACCACAGAAGGCATGACTTTTTCAAGCATGGGAGCAAGGCTGGGCATCTGCTGCGCGGTCGGTGCGAAAGAGGCCGTTTCCGCTGCGTTTACGGTCAGAGGCGATAACGCCAGACTTAAACTTAATGCCAGTGCGCTCATTGCTAATGTGGTTTTTTTCATCTTTTCCGTCTCAATATCAGATAACGCAAGTCGCTATGTGTGATGCTAAGATTCACTTTATAACGCTAAGTTCCGCAATTAAGTTACTGGAAAAAGTAAAAAATTATTGTCTGTCTTTACAAAACTTAGCGCTTATTCCACCGCCATCAAGCGGCGGTATTCATCCCAGGCATACAGATCGGTCATTCCGCTGATATAGTCCTGAATCAAACGGCAACGGTAATAATATTCCATCACCGGCAACGTGACAGGATCTGAAGGTAATTTATTTACCGCCTCCACATAAGCCAGACGATGGCGAGTCGACAATTTATTGAACAGGCGGGATTCGATGGGCAAACGACGCAGACGCTCTTTTTCTACCAGCTCACTAAAATCAGTTAAGGGTAATTGTAATAGCGGCTGATAAATTTCCAGCAGGCCGCGTATCACCCGGTAGCCCTGTAATTCCAGCTGTTCGACATCCGGGTGGCTAAATACGTGTCGGACCGCGACGCTTTTATACAATTCAAGAAGCTGACTGAACGCGCTGTCGTCTTCCAGTAACGCATGATTAAAGGTGCCGTCAAAAATCTGCGGCAGGTTTTCAATAAAACGCGAGGCCGCATACGGAACCAGTTTATTGAGCGTATTGACCCGCAAATACATAAAGAATTGATCTTCGGCGCTGCGACTCAGGGTGTTAGAGCGGGATTTATCCCAGGCGTTTTCAACCACCAGCGCAAACAGCGATCCTTTTTCATGCGTCCCCCAGGCATCGTGCAAATGCTGATATAACTGTTCAACGCTGAATATTCGCTTCTCCACAGCATCTTCCAGATCGGCAACGCAATAAGAGATATCATCCGCCGCTTCCATAATCCACGTTAGCGGAAAGCGACTAAACGGAGCCAGTTCCAGCTCCTGACGCAACCGTTCAATATAAGCTTCTTCAGAAAGATAGTAGCCCGGCTTTTTCATCAGATAATCATGCGATGCCGGAATGTCCTGCGCCCACCATGCCGGGCGGGTATATTTGAGAATACACCCTACCTGCGCCCAGGTCAGATTCATGCGCATTAGTGCCTGCACCAGGCGAATGCCCTGGGCGTTGCCTTCGAAATGACACAGATCCTGCCGCACTTTACGGCGCAGGTCGTTAAGTTCTTCCTCACCTTCGCGCAAACGCAACGCCACGACCTCACAACGGTCGTCGCTCAGCGGCTGGCTGGCGGCGTCTGAAGGGGCCAGGCGCTGACTAAACCAATCATTTATTGCCGCCTCGCCAAAATGACCAAACGGCGGATTGCCGATGTCGTGCATCAGGCAGGCCATCTCCACAATGCTCTCGAACGGCCCGGTAAGTTCATCAAGCCCGTAGGTTTCCAGCAGACGCTGCTCTTTAAGGCGACTCAGGACTTCTTTGGCGATATAGCGTCCGACCTGCTGAACCTCCATTGAGTGCGTAAGCCGGGTGCGCACCGCCGCGTTGCGCTCCAGGGGAAATACCTGAGTTTTCTGCTGCAAACGCCGGATGGCGGGTGAGTTAATAATGCGCCCGCGATCGCTTTCAAAAATACGCAGGATCTCATGCTCCGTTTTCACCCCGGTGGGCGAACGATAGCGGCGATGCCAGTTAATTTTTCTACGGAAATCGATGTGTGCCATATTCTCTCCCGCGCGAGAAATGCGCTTCCCCTTACCCGCATGATAGACTATGCCTTTAAACCTGACACATCGCGAGTAAATCAATGAAAATTGGCATTATTGGTGCAATGGAAGAAGAAGTTACGCTGCTGCGTGACAAAATCGTTAATCGCCAGACCCTGAAGTCCGGCGGATGCGAGATTTATACCGGACAGCTCCACGGCATTGATGTTGCGCTGCTGCGATCGGGTATCGGTAAAGTTGCTGCGGCGCTGGGCACCACCCTGCTGCTGGAGCATGGCAAACCTGACGTAATTATTAATACCGGCTCGGCAGGCGGTCTGGCCTCAACCCTGAAAGTCGGTGATATCGTGGTGTCTGACGAGGTGCGCTATCACGATGCCGACGTCACCGCGTTTGGCTATGAGTACGGCCAGCTTCCGGGCTGCCCGGCAGGTTTTCAGGCCGATCCTAAACTGATTGACGCCGCTGAGGCCTGCATTGCTGAACTCAACCTCAACGCCGTTCGCGGATTAATTGTCAGCGGCGATGCGTTTATCAACGGCTCAGTATCACTGGCAAAAATTCGTCATCAGTTCCCGCAAGCTATTGCCGTTGAGATGGAAGCGACCGCCATTGCCCACGTCTGCCACAACTTCGGCACCCCGTTTGTGGTGGTGCGCGCTATCTCCGACGTGGCGGATCAGCAATCTCACCTGAGTTTTGATGAGTTTCTGGTGGTGGCGGCGAAACAGTCCACCCTGATGGTGGAAACGCTGGTGCAGAAGCTGGCGCGTGGCTAGGTTCCTGCTCCGTGCAGCAGCATTGCTGCTGGTATTTCCGGCGTGGCTTTGTGCCGCGCCGCGAGTGATTACGCTCTCACCGGCCAATACCGAGTTGGCATTTGCCGCCGGCATTGTTCCCGTGGGCGTCAGCAGCTACTCAGACTATCCGCCTGAGGCTGCCGGGATTGAACAGGTCTCGACCTGGCAGGGGATGAACCTGGAGCGCATTGTCGCGCTGAAGCCGGACGTGGTCCTCGCCTGGCGCGGCGGCAACGCCGAGCGCCAGGTCAATCAGCTTACCGCCCTGGGCATTCGCGTTGTCTGGGTAGAAAGTAACAGCATCGAACACATCGCCGACGCGCTGCGGCAGTTAGCAGACTGGAGTCCTGCGCCGGACAAAGCCCGTCAGGCAGCGCAGTCGCTGCTTGATGAGTATCAGACGCTCAAATCACGTTATGCTCAGCAGCCTAAAAAGCGAGTCTTTTTGCAGTTTGGCATGACGCCATTGTTCACCAGTAATAAAAGCTCCATTCAGAACCAGGTGCTGGAAACCTGTGGCGGAGAAAATATCTTTGCTGACAGCCGCGTTCCGTGGCCACAGGTCAGCCGTGAACAGGTGCTGGCGCGCCAGCCACAGGTGATTATCGTCGCCGGCGATGCGGGCGTTACTCCGAAAATCACTCAGTTCTGGCAGAATCAGCTTACTATCCCGGTCATTTCCCTCAACGGTGACTGGTTTGAGCGCGCAAGCCCGCGTATTATCCTCGCGGCAAAACAACTCTGCGACGCGCTCTCACAGGTAAAATAAGCATGCTGGTCTACTGGCTTGATATCGTTGGCACTGCCGTATTCGCCATCTCCGGCGTTCTGCTGGCAGGAAAATTACGTATGGACCCGTTTGGCGTGCTGGTGCTCGGCGTGGTCACTGCGGTGGGCGGCGGGACCATTCGCGACATGGCACTGGCGCACGGCCCGGTGTTCTGGGTGAAAGATCCCACCGATCTGGTCGTCGCCATGATCACCAGTATGTTAACCATCCTGCTGGTTCGTCAGCCGCGCCGTCTGCCGAAATGGGTATTGCCAGTGCTGGATGCCGTGGGCCTGGCGGTATTTGTGGGTATTGGCGTCAACAAAGCTTTTCTGGCGGAAACCGGGCCACTGGTAGCCGTATGCATGGGCGTGCTGACCGGGGTGGGCGGCGGCATCATTCGCGACGTGCTGGCGCGAGAAATTCCGATGATCTTACGCACCGAAATCTACGCTACCGCCTGTATTGTCGGCGGCATCGTTCACGCCACGGCGTTTTATACGTTCGCCGTGCCGCTGGAAAGCGCCAGTATGATGGGGATGGTGGTCACGCTGGTGATCCGTCTTGCCGCGATCCGCTGGCATTTGAAACTGCCGACGTTTGCGCTGGATTAATACCCGACCCTGACGGGCCGGGTCTGCGTTTATTTCGCCGGGACCGCTGCTGCTGAACAGTCCTTGCTGACGAAGGTCTGGACAGAAGTCATATCTGTGGACACCTTCTTACCTGACGCATCAATATTGAGATTAGTCGTCGTGATAACTTCGGTATCGCTTTTTTTAACCACAACGATATGGGTATCAATTTTTCCTTCAGGCTTTTCGCATTTCAGGTCGGTAACCAGTTTTGTATCCGTATTTTCCAGTATCTTAGAGTGACAGCCATCTTTTGATTGTTCCTGGCCTGCTGTGGTTAATTTGTATTGCTTAACCATAGCAGGAGTAACACAAATAAGGCCTGACTTAGGCTGACCCGTCACCTGCATCGACCATTCACCGGGTTGGATATCTAAAGCTGATGCGGACTGAATTCCCGCCATAGTAAAAAGAGAGATAGCAATCAATGCTAAATTTTTCATCAATTTATCCTTAAGTTAATAGTTAACTTTCCATGTTATTAGCCTGAAGCGCGGTGTCTGGCATGTATTGCCGGACACCGTTATCTCACCGTCTCTGACGGACGATGTAGAAGAGATTATACGCTGAACGACGACCCGCACCCGCAGGTGCTTTTCGCGTTCGGATTGGTGACGATAAAGCGAGAGCCTTCCAGCCCTTCGGTGTAATCCACCGAACCACCGACCAAATACTGCAAACTCATTGGATCGACCACCAGGCCCACGCCCTGTTTTTCAATGGTCATATCGCCATCATTGATCTGATCGTCAAAGGTAAAACCATACTGGAACCCGCTGCAACCACCACCGGTGATATAAACGCGCAGTTTCAGATTTGGGTTATCTTCATCGGCAATCAGGTTTTTTACTTTGCTGGCTGCTGCATCGGTAAATTGCAGGGGCAGCGCTACGTCATCACTCATTTTTTGCTCCCAACGACATTGGTAATTGGGCAAATAATAACCCAACCATGATGGGCATTATCTAATACCCTGGTAATTCGTTCAAGTATTCTCGCCCACAGGCCGCACGGACTGCTCCGCCTCCTGCTTTGCCAGCGTGCGCGCAAGGATGGTGGAATAAAGCGGTTTTCCGCCGACAAACTGGGCTAATAGTGTTGCGCCAAGGCAGGTAATAATCATTGGCAAAATGAGCTGATAATTATCGGTCATCTCCAGCACCAGCACGGTGCCGGTTAACGGTGCACGCACCGAGGCGGCCAGCAGCGCCCCCATGCCGGCAATGGCAAAGGTCCCGGCATCCAGATGATATGCCGGAAAAATATCGGCGGCAGCCATACCGAATGCCGTTCCCAGCAGCGTGCCCAGCGCAAGCATCGGGGCAAAAATACCGCCGGGCGCGCCGGAACAAAAGCACAGCAGCGTGGTGACCACGCGGGTGATAAAAATCACCAGTAGCAGGCCAACCGTGTAATGGCCTGCCATCGCCAGCGGGATCAGTGAAAATCCGCCGCCCGTCGCCTCGGGGTCGATCAGGCCAATCAGACCGCACATGCCGCCAATCAATCCGCCCAGCAGCACCCATTTTTTGATATTACCGCCGTGGATGCGCGCAAAAAGATCCTGGGTACGCAGCACCAGCGTATTAAACAACGGACCCACCAGGCCAAAAATCACTCCCAGTATCAAATACAGCCATAGCGTATTGACCGGCGCATTACTTAGCTTACCGACTTCAATCACTGCGCCTTCGCCGTTAAACAGGCGAAAGACGATGCTCGACATGATCACTCCCGTAAACACCGCTTTAATGGAGATCAGGCTATAGCGAAACTGTGGACGCATTTCTTCGAGAATAAACAGAATCCCGGCCAGCGGGGCATTGAAGGCGGCGGAAAGCCCCGCAGCGGCACCGGTTGCCAGCAACGTATGACGCGCTTCGCCGCTGCGCAGGCGGAAAATATCCAGCACCATCCGGCCAATATTGCCGCCGAGCTGCACGGTCGGCCCTTCGCGTCCCAGTACCATACCGGCACCCAGTGTGCCCATCCCGCCGATGAACTTGACCGGCAACACGCGCCACCAGCGCACCGGGCGAAGTTCTTCCAGCGCGCCTTCGATTTCCGGAATGCCCGATCCGCCCGCTTCCGGCGCAAACCGCCGCACCAGAAAATAGCCCACCATCGCCAGCAGCGCTGAGGTGACAAACGCCAGCGGCCAGATCCAGTAGCCCTGATGGGCGGTGCCGGCAAGCATCTCCACGCGTAATGCCTGCACGCCATCGACGGCTTTTTCAAATGCGACGCCCACCAGCCCGGCAAGAATGCCGACCAGCGCCGCCAGCAGTAAAATAGCCAGCGGCGTTTTATCCCGCTGAAGCAACTGGCGAATCTGTTTGCCGCGCCTTAAGCGGCCGCCAGGCAGGTTGGTCAAAGACGTGTTTTCAATATTCATGCTTAATCATTGATGGGTAAAAACGCATTCCGGAACGGCATTGTACTCATCCATTTGCCAAAAATCCCTCATAAAAAATGTTGTTTCAATCGGGCAAAACTTTCATAACCTTCCTGGAATACTTTAGAATGGTGGTGATGACTTTTCGATAAACCAGGAACCCAGCCATGAGTAAGTCCGAAAACCTCTACAGCGCCGCACGCCAGGTGATCCCCGGCGGAGTAAACTCCCCCGTTCGTGCCTTTACCGGCGTCGGCGGCACGCCGCTGTTCGTTGAACGTGCAGACGGCGCTTACCTGTATGACGTCGATGGCAAAGCCTATATCGATTATGTCGGTTCCTGGGGGCCGATGGTACTGGGGCATAATCATCCGGCGATCCGGAATGCAGTCATTGAAGCCACAGAGCGCGGGCTAAGCTTTGGCGCGCCGACCGAAATGGAAGTGACCATGGCCGAGCTGGTGACCGAACTGGTACCGACCATGGATATGGTGCGGATGGTGAACTCCGGTACTGAGGCCACCATGAGCGCCATTCGTCTGGCGCGTGGCTTTACCGGCCGCGATAAAATCATCAAATTTGAAGGCTGCTATCACGGTCATGCGGATTGCCTGTTGGTGAAAGCCGGTTCTGGCGCATTGACCCTCGGTCAGCCGAACTCGCCCGGCGTTCCTGCCGATTTTGCGAAACATACCCTCACCTGCACGTATAACGATCTGGCATCCGTGCGCGAGGCGTTTGAGCAGTATCCGCAGGATATCGCCTGTATTATCGTCGAACCGGTAGCAGGTAATATGAACTGCGTCCCGCCGCTGCCGGAGTTCCTGCCAGGACTGCGTTCCCTGTGCGATGAGTTTGGCGCACTGCTGATCATCGACGAAGTGATGACGGGCTTTCGCGTAGCGCTGGCGGGTGCACAGGCGCATTACAATGTGGTCCCCGACCTGACCTGCCTTGGCAAGATCATCGGTGGCGGGATGCCGGTCGGTGCGTTCGGTGGACGTCGTGACGTAATGGATGCGCTGGCCCCGACCGGGCCGGTTTATCAGGCGGGTACGCTCTCCGGCAACCCGATCGCGATGGCTGCCGGTTATGCCTGTCTGAGCGAAGTCGCAAAACCAGGTGTTCACGCCACGCTTGATGCGCTGACAACCCAATTAGCCAGCGGCCTGCTGAATGCCGCCCAGGAAACGGGCATTCCACTGGTGGTCAACCATGTCGGCGGGATGTTTGGTATTTTCTTCACCGATGCCAACACCGTTACCTGCTATCAGGACGTGGTGGCCTGCGATGTCGAACGCTTTAAGCGTTTCTTCCATCTGATGCTGGAAGAAGGTATCTATCTGGCACCGTCGGCGTTTGAAGCGGGCTTTATGTCGGTCGCGCACAGCGAAGACGATATCAATAACACCATAGATGCCGCCCGTCGGGTGTTTGCGAAGCTGTGAGATGTAATGCCTGATTACGCGCGCCGACTGCCCCCTCTCCCTTGAGGGAGAGGGCTGGGGTGAGGGGGTCACAGGCCCACGTTTCCCTCCTCTTTACCGGCTCTGCTTCCTCAACAAATACACAAAATACGGCGCGCCGATAAACGTCGACAGCAGCCCCGCCGGGATCTGGAACGGGAACATCACCATACGCCCGCACCAGTCGGCAAACACCAGAATTAACCCGCCTGCCAGCGCAGAAATGACGATATGCGGCAGCGTGCGGCGAAAGCCCATCATCCTCGCGATATGCGGAGCCATCAGGCCGATAAAGCTCAGCGGCCCGATGGTCAGCGTGGCGGTGGCGGTCAATGCCGAGGCCAGCAGCAGTAGCGCGATACGCGACGGCGTCAGCGCCACGCCCACGGCACGGGCAGTATCACCACCCAGCGGCAGGATCGTTAACCAGCGACTGCATAACGGCACCAGCGCCAGCAGAACCACCATCATCACCAGCGTTTGCAGCGCCTGCTGTCCCG
Source organism: Superficieibacter electus (assembly GCF_002915575.1). Classification (GTDB taxonomy): domain Bacteria; phylum Pseudomonadota; class Gammaproteobacteria; order Enterobacterales; family Enterobacteriaceae; genus Superficieibacter; species Superficieibacter electus. The sequence goes on along the minus strand of NZ_PQGD01000013.1, from coordinate 131,089 downwards.
TGGCGTTATAGGTGGAGCCGGAAATCCACGTCAGGATCTGCGCCATGCGCGGATCGCCGCTTGCCTGGAGCATCATCAGCAGCATGGTAAACGCGGTACTTAATGCCATCCCGGCCAGCAGCATCCGGTGCGGTGAGAAGCCACCGCGCCCGGCGGCAATCATAATGATCAGCAGCGTTGCCGCCGCGCCCAGGCTCCCGGCGGGCAGCAGCCAGCCAAACGCATCCCCCGGCACCAGAAACAGCATCAGCACGATACCAAACGCCGCGCCGGAACTGATCCCCAGCACTTCCGGACTGGCCATCGGGTTACCGGTCAGCCGCTGAATAATACAGCCCGCCACTGCCAGCAGGACTCCGGCGAACAGCGCGGCCAGAATACGCGGCCAGCGCCACTGCATCAGTTCATTGAGCAGCTCGCCACTGGCCCACGTCCAGCCCTGCGCATCACGGCCAAAGGAGAGCGCAGCGTAAACCGCCAGCAGCAACACCGCCAGACCAATGAGCGCATAGCGCAGTACATGCTGGCGTTCTTCAGAGACAGTATCTCCGGCATTCATCGCCGGTGCGCTCATGCTGCGCAGGCGTGGCAGTAGCCATAGCAGCAGCGGTGCACCGATTAACGCCGTCACCGAGCCTGTCGAAACCTCCATCCACACCCGCGTCAGCCAGATAATCAGCTGGTCGGAAAGCCAGAGGATTAGCGCCCCAATCAGCGGAGCCAGCAGCAGGCGAGAGAGCAGACGCCGTGCGCCGAGCATTTTCGCCAGCAGCGGCGCAAACAGACCGATAAAACCGATAATCCCTACCGCGTTAACCAGCAATGCGCTCAGAACGATAGCCAGCGTCAGTGCCGCCAGCCGCGCCAGCGACAGCGCCAGCCCGAGATTACGCGCCACGCCGTCATCCAGCCCCATCAACGTCAGAGGACGCAGTAGCAGCAGCGTGAGCATCACCCCGCCGAGCAGTTGCGGCCACAGCCGCTGAACAATGCTCCAGTCGGTCTGCGTCAGCGTGCCGGTGCTCCACAAAAACATACTCTGAAGCTGATCGTGGTGGAAAATCACCAGTAGCTGATTGATCGCCCCACAGTACAGGCTGACCACCAGCCCTGCCAGAATCAGGGTCACCGGCGAGAGGCGTTTTCCCCACGCCACGCCAAATACCAGCGCCCCGACAATACAGGCTCCCGCCAGCGCGGCAAATTGTGATACCAGCACGCCGGGGATCGCCCATAGCGAGATAATGGTCATCCCTAACTGCGCCCCGGTCGCCACGCCCAGCGTGGTCGGCTCGGCCAGCGGGTTACGCAGTACCTGCTGAAACAGGACGCCCACCAGCCCCAGCCCGGCCCCGACCAGCAGAGCAATAGCCAGACGCGGTAGCAAACTGTAGTGGAACAGCATTTGCTCCACCACATCAATATTCGGCTGCCACAGCGCCTCATGCCATTGCGCACGCGGCAAGGCCTGGGTGAAGTTAAACCCGGTTAAAGCCAGCGCGGCAATAAACAGCAGGATCAACAGTACGGCGGGGAATGGCGCGATTTTCGTTTTCATGCCTTACCTCCCAGCGCGCGATCCAGCACGCGGGCAAAGTGCATAGCGGAGAGTGTTGCACCGTAGAACCAGACCGCCGGAACGCGCTGAAAGCGCCCGGTGCGAACAAACGGCATCGACTGCCACAGCGGGGTAGCGGTAAGCTGGCGCATCTCGGCGTCATTACCGTGATCAAAACACAGCACATCAACGTCTTTGAAGGCGGCGAGACGATCGACGCCGATCGGCGTACTGCCCCAGAAGGTTAATTCACCATGCCAGGCGTTGGGTATGCCGTAACGGTCGAGCACTTCCTGGAACAGGCAGTTTTGTCCAAACACCAGTACATGACGCACGTCCAGCACGGTAATCATCAGCAAAGGACGATCGCCGCGCTGCGCAAAGCGCGGGGCCAGTGAATCAATAAAGCGATCGAAATCAGCAAGATGTTTTTCTGCTTGTGCTTCACGGTCAATAAGCTGCGCCATCTCGACCAGCGAGCCACGCGCTTTGGCCAGCGGTTTCTTACTATCGCTAAAAGTAAAGCCGCGCCCCGGCGCAATTTTCGCCAGTTGCGTATCGGAAGGCCCGTAACCGGCAGACCAGACAAGGAAAGACGGCTTCATCTGTGCCAGCAGTTCAAGATTAGGCTCGGTCCGCAACCCTACATCAATCACTGAGTCCGGGAGCGAGGGATCGTTGACCCACAAATTATAATTCTGCACGTCGGCCACGCCATACGGCATTACACCGAGCGCCAGTAAAAACTCAACCGGCAGCCATTCCAGCGCCACAATACGCTGCGGATCGACCGTGCCTGCGCGCGCCTTTCCCATATGCCACATCAACGGCGAGAGTGCCATGGCGCTCAGCAGACGCCGACGCGTTATTGAAGTCATCATCGTCATCAGTACACAAAGCTCACGGGCGCAGCGCCTGCCGGATGCGGCAGGATGCCCATTGGAATACCGTAAATCTGCTCCAGCGTCTCGCTGCGCATGAGTGTTTCCGGCGTCCCCTGAGCAATCATTTCGCCGCCGCGCAGGGCCACCAGATAATCGCAGTAGCGGGCCGCCATATTGATATCATGCAGCACGGCGATCACCGTTAATCCGCGCTGCTGGCTCAGGCGATGCACCAGCGCCAGTACATCCACCTGATGAGCAATATCCAGTGCCGAGGTCGGTTCATCCAGCAGCAGGCAGCGGCTGTCCTGCGCCACCAGCATAGCGATCCACGCCCGTTGACGCTCGCCGCCGGACAGGCTGTCCACCAGCCGCTGCGCCAGCGGTTTTAACCCCACCAGCGCGATCGCTTCCTCCACTTTCTCTCTGTCGGCCACGCCAAAACGTCCCAGCGCCCCGTGCCACGGGTAGCGTCCAATCGCCACCAGCTCACGCACCGTCATCCCTTCCGCCTGCGGCAACTGCTGCGGCAAATACGCGACCTTACGGGCAAACGCCTTGCTGTTCCAGCTCATCAGCGGCTGACCATCCAGAAGAATATCCCCGTCTGACGGTGGCTGATGGCGTCCGAGCATTTTCAGCAGCGTGGATTTACCGGAACCATTGTGACCTATAAGCCCGGTCACTTTTCCCAGCGGAAACGTCATTGATAGCGGATGGAGCAGCGTCCGTCCCGGCACGCGGAAAGTGACGTCAGAGAGGGCGAAAGTGGTATCGGGTCGGGAGATGTTTTCCTGCATGTTGGCCAACTTGAAAAATAAAAAGGGCACGCCGGAACGTGCCCATAGGAAGTGTTAGAAACGGAACGTCGCGGTGGCAACCACCTGACGCTCTGCGCCCCAGAAACAGCCGTAAGTCTGGAAGCAGCTGGCGACATATTCCCGGTCCAGCACGTTATTGACGTTAACCGCCACGCTGGAACCTGCCATGCCGAAGCGCGCCAGATCGTATTTCACCACTGCATCCATCACCGCTGCGCTGCCGACTTTAAAGGTATTCGCCGGATCGCCGTAGCTGGAACCAATAAAGCGACCGCCGGTACCCAGTGTCAGGCCGGAAAGCGCGCCTTCGTTAAAGGTATAATCGCCCCACAGCGACGCCATATGCTTCGGTACCTGCTCCGGCGTATGCCCCTTCAGCGAGGTATCTTTAGTGTATTCCGCATCGGTATAAGTATAAGACGCGGTCATATTAATATTGGCATTCAGCGCCGCTTTGGCTTCCAGCTCCACGCCGCGCGCACGAATTTCACCGGCCGGAACCTGTCCCAGTGGGTTATTCGGATCGGCAGTCAGGTTGTTGGTTTTGGTCAGTTGATACAGCGCGCCGGTGATGACGATTGGCCGGTCTTTCGGCACGTATTTCACGCCCGCTTCATACTGTTCGCCTTTCGACGGCTCATAAGAAACGCGCGGCACACTCCACAGATCGAAGGCGCTCGGCTCAAACGACTGGCTGTAGCTGAAATACGGCGTAATGCCATTATCAAACAGGTAGTTAACGCCGCCGCGCCAGGTAAACTGATGGTCGTTGCGCTCGATATAACCTTCGGTTGGCGTGTAGGAGTTCTGGCGTACCGTGGTGGCCTGCTGCGACCAGTCGTAGCGACCGCCGAGGGTCAGCACCCACTTATCCCACTCCGCCTGATCCTGCACGTAAATGCCGGTCTGCTTGCTTTCGTTCATCTGGTACGGCTCGGTATTACCGAAAGCAAAGTACTGCGGGCTGTAATCGTCATACAGATCAATAGACGGCGCGCTACCGAAAGCGGCGTCAATATCATTGCGCATACGCATGAAATCTACCCCGGTCAGCAGGGTATGATCGACCGCGCCGGTGGCAAATTTACTCTCCAGTTGCGTATCAACGCTAAAGTTTTGCAGACGCTCATCGTCCACCACGGTGCCCCGGTTCAGGGTATGACCATCGGCGGCAATCCCCGTGCCGTACACGCTTTGCTGCGAGGTTTTCATCTCAGCAAAACGCAGGTTCTGGCGCACGGTGAACGTGTCGTCAAAGCCATGTTCAAAGCTGTAACCGACCATTTTCTCGTTACGAGAATAGGTGTTATTCGACGCGCCTTCGTTAAAGTCGGTGGGTAAACGCTTACCGTTCGGCAATGGTTCAACCGTCCCTTCCTTCGGCAACCAGCCGTAATAACCGGTTTCCGGCTCGTTCTGAAAGTAAGACAGGAAGGTAAAGCTGGTTTTATCATCCGGACGCCAGGAGAACGATGGCGCGATGGCATAACGCTGCGATTCGGAACTCTGCTGCTGCCCGTTGGCAGAATGGGCCACCCCTGTCAGTCGATAAGAGTACACGCCGTCATCATCCAGCGCATCGCTGAAATCAAAGCCGGTCTGGAACAGGCTGTCGGTCCCCATCTGGAACTGTACCTCTTTCAGCGGCTCAGTGGTCGGGCGTTTGCTGACCATTGAAATAATGCCGCCAGGGTTACTTTTGCCGTAGAGCACGGAAGTCGGTCCGCGCATCAGCTCAACGCGTTCGAGCATATACGGGTCGATCACCGCGTCGTTGTAGAAGTTACCCTGAAGTTTAAGGCCGTCGAGATAGTTATTCTGGTTCAGGCCAACCGAGGAGAAGCCCCGGATAATGACAAAGTCATAGGTATTCGACGCGCCGCGGCTGCTGACGGTGACGCCGGGCGTATAACCCAGCGCTTCTTTCACCGACTGGAACTGATGCATTTCCATCTCTTCGCTGGTGACGACGGACACGGATTGCGGCGTTTTTTCAATCGGGGTATCGGTTTTCGTTGCGGTCGCTGAGCGCTTTGCGGCAATGGTCGGTGCTGGCCCCCAGGCACTTTCCTGCGATGCAGGTGCAGCGGTGACAGTAATAGTTTCTTCTTTCGGTTCAACCGCCGCCTGTGCATAAACAGACATGCCGCTAACCGCTGTGGCTACCACCACTGCGATTTTTCGCAGTGAGGCGTTTGGCTGAGCAGTTTTAAGACGCGCCATTGGTATATCTCTGATGAAAGTGAATGATAACGTAAACGAGAATTATTATTATGACGGCAGCATAATATTCGAAACGCTGAACGCATAGCAAGCGATATGCGACCCTGTGAAAACTAAGGGGATAATAAATAACCAGATGGGTTGTGTGGCTTAGCATGACGCCCGTTAAACATAAAAAAAGCCCCCGGCTGAGGTGATCAGACGGGGGCTTTTACGTATTACGGCTTAGTTACCGCCAAACATATCCTTAATCCAGCCGGCAACGCCATCGCTCTCTTTCTTCTCAGGCTGAGGCGGTTGTTGCTGCTGTTGCTGTTGCTGCTGTTGTTGCGGCTGAGACTGCTCAAACGGATTGCCCTGCTGCTGCTGCTGTTGCAGCATTTCACTCTGCTGGCAAAGCGCGTTCGGGTCAGTCGTCCATACCGGCAACGTGCGTGAACCACCGCTGCACAGGAAGTTACCACCATCATCCACGCCCATATCTACCACGTCTTCCGGCGGCGTCAGTACCAGCGGGATCGGTGACTGATTGGTCAGGTAGCGCTGATAAATAGACATTGCGCCGCTGGCACCGTAAAGCTTCGTTGGCTGGTTGTTATCGCGACCAACCCAGGTGATCACCACTTCACGGCCATCAATACCGGCAAACCAGGTATCCACGTTGTTATTGGTGGTCCCGGTTTTCCCCGCCAAATGCAGCCCCGGGTACTTCGCGCCGAGCTGGCGACCCGTACCACGCTGCACCACCTGCTGCATGGTCCATAGCGTCATATACGCCGCCTGCGCTGGCACTGCACGTTCAGCCTGTGGGAAACTCTGGTACAGCACATTGCCATCTTCCGCAATCACCGAACGCAGTGCAGAAAGCGGTGCGCGGTTGCCGCCGCTGGCAATGGTCTGGAAGGCCTGCGCCACTTCAACCGGCGTCAGGTTGAGCGCCCCGAGCAGCATCGCTGGCACCGGATGCAGTTGGTTTTCCGGCACGCCAAGTTTTTTCCAGGTCTCGGTCACCGCTGGCAGGCCGAGCGTCATGCCGAGGTTAACCGTCGGTACGTTCATTGAGCGGGTCAGCGCATCCACCAGCATCACCTGCCCGCTTTCGCTGTAGCGATGATCGTCGTTCTGCGGCGACCATACCTGACCGTTTGGCTGACGTAACGCCAGTGGCGCATCGGCGATCCACGTATTCAGGCGGAAGCGGTTCGGCTGGCTGAGCGCGGTCAAATAGGTCGCTGGTTTCGCCAGAGAACCTATCGAGCGGCGCGCCTGCATCGCGCGGTTATAGCCCGCAAACTGCGGCTCGGCCCCGCCGACCATTGCCCGAACTTCGCCGCTAAAGCGGTCCACGACCACCATCGCCGTTTCAAGGTCAGCCAGCTTACGCTGTTTCTTCAATGCCGGAATGCCTTCAGTCGCCGCTTTTTCCGCTGCATCCTGCGCCACAGAGTCAAAGGTGGTGAAAATCTTCACCCCGGAGAGATCTTTAACCTTGTCGCCCAGTTTCGCCTGTAGCTCCTGACGTACCAATTGCATAAAGGCGGGCTGCGGTGAAATAACCCCGCCACGCGGCTGTACGCCCAGCGGTCGGGCACTCAGCATGTCGTACAGTTCTTTGTCGATCACCTGCTGCTGTTGCAGCAAGCGCAGGACCAGATTACGCCGCTCCAGCGCCAGTTTCGGGTTGCGCCATGGGTTATAAATCGACGCGCCCTTCACCATGCCGACCAGCAGCGCCTGCTGATCGAGGCTCAGTTCTTCTACCGGACGGCCAAAGTAGTACAGGCTTGCCAGCGGGAAGCCCCGGATCTCATTATCGCCGCTCTGACCGAGATACACTTCGTTCATGTACAGTTCAAGAATGCGATCTTTGCTGTAGCGCGCATCCATCAGCAGCGCCATGTACGCTTCGTTCGCCTTACGCACGTAAGAACGTTCGCTGGAGAGGAACAGGTTCTTCACCAGTTGTTGGGTCAGCGTACTGGCCCCCTGCACGGTGCGCCCGGCAGTGAGGTTAGCCAGCACCGCACGCCCGATGGAGTACAGGCTCACACCGTCATGCTCGTAGAAATGGCGGTCTTCAGTGGCCAGCAGCGTATCCACCAGCAGATCCGGGAAACCGTTACGCGGCACGAACAGACGCTGCTCGCCATTAGGCGATGAAAGCATGGTGATCAGGCGCGGATCGAGGCGGAAGAAGCCGAACTGGCGGTGGCTCTCCATATTTTCGATGCTTTCAAGGTGATCGCCGTCAAAGGTCAGACGCGCGCGCACCTGACCCTCTTTGCTGTCCGGAAAATCGAACGGTCGGCGGATCATCTCGATGCTGTTGGCCTGCACGGTAAACTCGCCGGGACGCGTCATCGCGGTGACCTGGCGGTACTGCGTGGCCGTCAGCAGCTTGATCATCTCGTTTTTGCTAATGGCCATGTCCGGCTCAAGGTTGACCATTCGGCCATAAACCGCCGCGGGTAGCTGCCAGACTTTTCCGTCGATGCGGCTGCGGATTTTTTGATCCAGGTAGACACCGTAAATAGCAAACAGCACCACGAAGACAATGAAAATCTTCAGCAGCAACCACAGCCAACCGCGCTTACCGCGACGTTTGCGTCCACCGCCGCCGTTACCTTTCCCCCGGCCCTTACGCGGTGGTGGCACATCGTCCTCGTCGTCTTCATAATCGTCGTCATACTGTGGACGGCGATTTACTTTTTGTTTTACCGGACGTGCAGGTCTTCCTTTACGTCCAATCGGTTCGCGGTCATTCCCCGCCATGCTTTCTCTCCGCAAATTTCAGGCGCACTGCCTGATTCTCAGTCCTTCCTCCCGCAGGAGAAAGAAGAAATCTCTCAAAAGTTATGTCAGCCGGATGACGGTTGTGCCTTACCGGGACACGGTTTTTGACTTACTCAACCCGCGTTACCCTGTTTGCCGGATGGCGGCTTCGCCTTGTGTGGCCTACAAAGGCTAACGACACCGCACTGCCAGCTTCTGCCGGATGGCGGCTTCGCCTTATCCGGCCTACAAAGGCTAACGACACCGCACTGCCAGCTTCTGCCGGATGGCGGCTTGCCTTATCCGGCCTACAAAGGCTAATGCCACCGCGCTGCCAGCTTCTGCCGGATGGCGGCTTCGCCTTGTGTGGCCTGTGATGCTTACACGCATTGCCATCACCAACCGCAGGCTCTCCCCGTAGGCCTGGTAAGCGCAGCGCCACCAGGCATTAACCGCTCCTACGAATACTTTTTTACGCGCCGCGTTGGCGCGGTATTCGCCGGATCGTCCGGCCAGACGTGCTTCGGGTAACGCCCTTTCATCTCTTTTTGCACCTCGCGGTACGCGCCCTGCCAGAAGGCGCTTAAATCGCGCGTAATCTGCAATGGACGCTGCGCGGGAGATAATAGTTCAAGAACCAGCGGAATGCGCCCCCCGGCAATCACTGGCGTACTGGCTTCACCAAACATCTCCTGCATCCGCACCGCCAGTGCCGGAGGATTATCCTCATGATAGCGAATGGCAATCCGGCTTCCCGTCGGCACAGTGTAATGCGTGGGCAGCGAACTCTCCAGCCGTTGACGGGAAGACCAGTCCAGCAGATTGCACAATGCCTGACTAATATCCACCGCCTTCAGGGCTCGCAGGGAGTGAACGCCTGCCAGCGCTGGCAACAGCCATTTTTCCAGCGACGCCAGAAGCGACGCATCATCTGCCGCCGGCCAGGTATATTCTGGTAGCCAGCGGGCAGCACAGTGTAGTCGTAAACGGAATTGTTGTGCCTGCGGTGTCCAGTTTAATACATCAAGCCCTTTGTCACGGATGCCATTAAGCATTGCCTGATGTAGTTCTGCCTCTGAGGGTTTCGCTAGCGGCTGTACACTCAGCGTCAGTTGACCGATTTGACGACGCCGCAGCGCCTTCAGCGTACCCTGAGCGTCGTCCCACTCCACCGTATCGGAATGTTGCACCAGCGCCGGGCAAGCCGCGATAAAGGCGCTAATATCTACTGGTAATGCCAGCAAAATACGCGCATCCGGCGATGCGCTCCCCTGCAATAGCAGCGGCGCTATCAGCCATTCATGACGATTGAGTACATCATCCGCGTCCAGCATCGCGCCCATGCCGTTCGCCAGTTGATAACGCCCCTCCTGCCCACGACGACGGGCGATGCGATCGGCAAACCCCTTCGCCAGCAGCGGCGCGAGTAAATCCGCCTGCGGCTGGCCGCCTTTTCTGCCCAGACGCTGGCATAATTGCTGGCTGCGCTGCTGCCAGTGTGATTGACGGCGTGAAAAAGCCACGTTGATATCAGCGATGCCACCACGCGGCGGCTCTTCGAGGATCGCGGCCAGCAGCGCCGCACTGGCTAGCTCATCGGCGCTATTGGCCCCGCACAGCATCGCTGCCAGACGCGGATCGCTGCCGAGCGTCGCCATTCGTTGCCCGGCAACTGTGAGCCGTTCACCTTCCAGCGCCCCCAGTTGCGAGAGCAGGCGATGCGCAGCATCAAGGTTAATTACTGGCGGCCGATCCAGCCAACTGAGGGAGCCAATATCACGACATCCCCACTGCAACAGTTCCATCAGCAGGGCTGAGAGATCGCTGTGCAGGATTTCCGCTTCTCCCTGTGGTGCCGCACGTTCCACCTGCTCTTTACTGATAAGATGCAGACAAATCCCCGGCTCCAGTCGTCCGGCCCGTCCGGCACGCTGGGTCATCGACGCCTGGCTGATGCGCTGAGTCACCAGCCGTGTCAGGCCAGTGCGCGAGTCAAAACGCGCGACGCGCTCCTGAGCACAATCGACGACCAGCCGGATACCTTCAATCGTCAGGCTGGTTTCGGCAATATTCGTTGCCAGTACAACCTTGCGTTTACCGGCAGGCGCAGGAAGTATGGCCTGCCGCTGTGCCGAGAGGGGCAACGCGCCATACAGTGGGCAGAGCAGCACATCGTCAGCAACGCGTTCGGCCAGTTGCTCCTGCACTCGCTGGATCTCCCCCACACCGGGCAAAAATAGTAACAGCGAGCCGCTTTCCGCCCGCAGGAGTTCAGCAACGGTGACGGCTACGGCTTCAACAAACCGCAGATTTACCGCCAGCGGCTGATAGCGGCGCTCCACCGCAAATGTGCGGCCTTCACAGGAAATTACCGGTGCATCCGGTAGCAGGGCCTGTAAGCGCGTATTATCAAGCGTTGCGGACATGATCAGCAGTTTAAGATCGTCGCGTAGCCCCTGCTGAACGTCCAGCAGCAGCGCCAGCGCCAGATCGGCCTGCAAACTGCGCTCGTGGAATTCATCGAGGATCACCAGCCCCACATCGGTCAGCTCAGGATCGCGCTGGATCATCCGCGTCAGAACCCCTTCGGTAACGACCTCAAGCCGGGTCCGGGAGCTCACGCAGCTTTCGGCGCGCATTCGATAACCTACCGTTTGGCCCGGTTTTTCATCGAGCAGTTCTGCAAGCCGTTGTGCAACGTTACGCGCCGCCAGACGACGCGGCTCCAGCACAATAATACGTCCGTTAATGTCCCCCTGCTGTAACAACTGGAGCGGTAGCCACGTCGATTTTCCCGCCCCGGTAGGCGCATTAAGTAAAATCTGCGACGCGGTTTTTAGCGCACTAAGCAGTTCGGAAAGGACGGCAGCAACCGGTAATGAGGACACGCAGGGCTCCAGAGGGTTAACATTCAACGGCGGTCATTGTAGCATCGCACTAAACCATAACCGAGTATCACCGATGCCTGAGTCAAAAAGACTGTTTTTCGCCCTGACACTACCGGACGAGATCCAGCAGCAGATTATTCACTGGCGTGCCGCCAGCTTTCCTTCCGATGCCGGACGTCCGGTGGCGGCAGCGAATCTGCATTTGACTCTGGCATTCCTCGGCGACGTTAGCGCGCAGAAGCAACGTGCACTTATTGCCCTTGCCGAACGTATTCACCAGCCCGAATTCACGCTTACCCTTGACGATGCAGGCCAGTGGCTGCGCTCTCGTGTGATCTGGCTGGGTACACGCCAGCCGCCACGTGGACTGCTACAACTGGCGAATATGCTGCGTTCACAGGCCGCGCGCAGCGGCTGCTGGCAAAGCCCGCAACCTTTTCACCCACATATCACGCTGCTGCGCGATGCCAGTCATGCTGTCGCCATTCCGCCGCCGGGCTTTCGCTGGTCGGTGCCAGTCACCGAATTTGTGCTTTATGAATCTCAATTCGTACGTGGACGCACCCGCTACACCCCCTTATGCCATTTGCCGCTACGGCCATGACAAGGACTTTGAATGCAATTTTCGCCACCGTTACAACCCGCCACGCTAATTCGGCGTTATAAACGTTTCCTTGCAGATGTCATTACGCCTGAGGGTGTTGAGCTGACGTTGCACTGTCCTAATACCGGGGCAATGACCGGGTGCGCCACGCCCGGAGATACCGTCTGGTATTCAACTTCAGAAAATTCCAAACGGAAATATGCTCATACCTGGGAAATTACTCAAACTCAGGAAGGTGCATTTATTTGTGTCAATACATTACGAGCCAATAGCTTAACAAAAGAAGCTTTACTCAATGAGCGCTTACCTCCCCTTTCCGGCTATAGTGTTTTGAAAAATGAAGTAAAATATGGGACAGAGCGCAGCCGAATCGATTTTATGTTACAGGCAGAAGATCGCCGCGACTGCTATATTGAAGTGAAGTCGGTTACGCTGGCAGAGCAGAATAAAGGCTACTTTCCTGATGCGGTAACCGAGCGGGGCCAGCGACATTTGCGTGAGCTAATGAGCGTGGCCACAGGCGGTGAGCGGGCTGTGATGCTCTTTGCGGTGCTTCATTCGGCCATCACCTGTTTCTCACCCGCGCGGCACATTGATGCAACTTATGCGCAGTTGTTAACAGAAGCACATAACAAGGGGGTAGAAATTTTCGCTTATAAGGCCGAAATTTCTGCTAATAATATGACGCTGAATTTACCTCTCCCCGTCGCTTTATAGCGCCACGCTGGGGTGGTTAAATTATGTTCTGGACGCGCGTGCAAATACGCTTTTCCTCACAGGGTTGTCAAGTGTAACGTTTAGATAATTGCTATCCGGAAAAGCTTCTGCTATTTATAGCGGCCTGATTTTCCCCCGACTAAGGGGATCGATAGTGCGTGTTAAGGAGAAACAACATGCAAGAAGGGCAAAACCGTAAAACATCGTCCCTGAGTATTCTCGCCATCGCTGGGGTGGAACCGTACCAGGAGAAGCCGGGCGAAGAGTATATGAATGAAGCCCAGTTGGCGCACTTCAGACGTATTCTTGAAGCATGGCGTAATCAACTCCGGGATGAAGTCGATCGCACCGTTACTCATATGCAGGACGAAGCGGCAAACTTCCCGGACCCGGTAGACCGTGCTGCTCAGGAAGAAGAATTCAGCCTTGAACTGCGTAACCGCGATCGCGAGCGCAAACTGATCAAAAAGATCGAAAAAACGCTGAAGAAAGTCGAAGATGAAGATTTCGGTTTCTGTGAATCCTGCGGGGTTGAAATCGGTATCCGTCGTCTTGAAGCGCGTCCCACTGCCGACCTTTGCATTGATTGCAAAACGCTGGCTGAGATTCGCGAAAAACAGATGGCTGGCTAACAGCGCTGATAGTTATGGCGGGAGTTTCTCCCGCCTTAATGCTGTTCGTTTCGACCATGTTTGAATCACACTATATCGGGCGTTTCGCCCCTTCCCCCTCTGGTGAACTGCACTTCGGCTCGCTAATAGCTGCGCTCGGCAGTTATTTACAGGCGCGCGCCCGGCGCGGGATTTGGCGCGTTCGCATTGAAGATATCGATCCACCGCGTGAAGTTCCCGGTGCCGCAAACGCCATTTTGCGTCAGCTGGAACATTACGGTCTGCACTGGGACGGCGATGTACTCTGGCAATCACAGCGCCACGAGGCTTATCGCGAGGCGCTGGCCTGGCTGCATGAGCACAACCTCAGCTATTACTGCACCTGTACCCGCGCGCGCATCCAGAGCGTTGGCGGCATTTATGATGGTCACTGCCGGCGGTTACATCAGCATGCCGATAACGCGGCCGTACGCCTGCGTCAGCAGCATCCTGTGGTTTCGTTTTACGATAATCTGCGCGGCGAGATCCATGCTGACGAACGTCTGGCGCGGGAAGATTTTATTATTCACCGTCGCGACGGGCTGTTTGCCTACAATCTTGCGGTGGTGGTTGACGATCATTTCCAGGGCATCACCGAAATTGTGCGCGGCGCGGACTTAATTGAACCTACGGTGCGGCAAATTTCGCTGTATCAACAGTTCGGCTGGCAGACGCCTGACTATGTTCACCTGCCGCTGGCGCGCAATGCGCAGGGGGACAAACTGTCCAAACAAAACCATGCGCCAGCGTTGCCGGAGGGCGATCCACGCCCTGTGATTATCGAGGCGTTACGCTTTTTACATCAGCCGGATATCGGCGCGTGGCAGGATCTTAGCGTAGCCGAACTGTTACGTCGTGCCATCGACAACTGGTCGCTTGAGCACGTAGCAGAAAATCCGTCATTCTCAAACGCGCTACGCTGAGCTATGATTAGCCGCTATTTTTTGTTACACAACCGAGGTGCACTATTTTTACCCGAGTCGCTAATTTTTGCCGCAAGGTGCTCAGCCGCGAGGAGAGCGAGGCCCAACAGGTCGTCGCCCGTCCGCATATGACGGTTATCCCGCGTGAACAGCACGCTATTTCCCGCAAAGATATCAGTGAAAATGCCCTCAAGGTACTTTACCGCCTGAATAAAGCGGGCTATGAAGCGTATCTCGTCGGCGGCGGGGTGCGCGATCTGCTGCTGGGCAAAAAACCAAAAGATTTTGACGTCACGACCAACGCTACGCCGGATCAGGTACGTAAACTGTTTCGTAACTGCCGTCTGGTGGGCCGCCGTTTCCGTCTCGCCCACGTCATGTTTGGCCCGGAAATCATCGAGGTCGCTACTTTCCGTGGTCATCACGAAGAAAACCAGGCCGACCGCACCACGTCACAGCGTGGACAGAACGGTATGCTGCTGCGGGATAACATCTTCGGCTCGATTGAAGAAGATGCCCAGCGCCGCGACTTTACCATCAATAGCCTCTATTACAGCGTGGCGGATTTCTCGGTGCGCGACTACGTCGGCGGCATGCAGGATCTGGAAAAAGGCGTTATCCGCCTGATTGGCGATCCGGAAACGCGCTACCGTGAAGATCCGGTGCGGATGCTGCGCGCGGTGCGTTTTGCCGCCAAGCTGAACATGACCATCAGCCCGGAAACTGCCGAGCCGATCCCACGTCTGGCATCGTTAATGAATGATGTGCCTCCCGCACGCCTTTTTGAAGAGTCGCTTAAGCTACTTCAGGCGGGTAACGGCTACGATACCTACGTTTTGCTGTGTCAGTACAGCCTGTTCCAGCCGCTGTTCCCGAGCATCACTCGCTATTTCACCGAGAACAGCGACAGCCCGATGGAGCGTATTCTGGCGCAGGTACTGAAAAATACCGATAACCGCATCCAGAATGATATGCGCGTCAACCCGGCGTTTCTGTTTGCCGCGATGTTCTGGTACCCGCTGCTGGAGATGGCGCAAAAGCTCGCGCAGGAAGGCGGTCTGGTCTGGCCGGATGCATTTGCGCTGGCGATGAACGAGGTGCTGGACGAAGCCTGCCGTTCGCTGGCGATCCCCAAACGCATCACCTCCCTGACGCGTGACATCTGGCAGTTGCAGATGCGTATGTCCCGCCGCCAGGGCAAACGGGCCTGGAAATTGCTGGAACATCCGAAATTCCGCGCCTCTTACGATCTGCTGGCCCTGAGAGCCGAGGTCGAAAATAACGCTGAATTACAGCGTCTGGTGAAATGGTGGGGCGAGTTTCAGGTCTCTGCACCGCCAGCGCAAAAAGACATGCTGAGCAGTCTGGATGACGAGCCCGCCGCACGTCGCCGTCACCGTCGCCCACGCAAGCGTGCGCCGCGTCGTGAAGGCACCGCATGACGCTGGCCTATATTGCCCTTGGCAGCAATCTGGCCTCTCCGCTGGAGCAGGTCAATGCTGCCCTGAAAGCAATCGGTGAAATCCCGGACAGTCGTATTGTTGCAGTATCTTCATTTTACCGCACGCCGCCATTAGGTCCGCAGGATCAGCCGGATTACCTTAACGCTGCCGTGGCGCTGGAAACCGCCCTGCTCCCCGAAACGCTGCTTGATCACACTCAGCGCATTGAACGGCAACAGGGCCGGGTACGCAAAGCTGAGCGCTGGGGTCCACGCACGTTGGATCTCGACATCATGCTGTTCGGCGATACCGTGATCCACACCGAACGCCTGACGGTGCCGCACTATGATATGAAAAACCGTGGCTTTATGCTGTGGCCACTGTTTGAAATTGCGCCGGAGCTGGTCTTCCCGGATGATGGTTTAAAGCTGGCGAAATATATACTGCAACACGCCCCTGCTCCAGTAATTTGGTAAGGTTGCTCGTTCGTTTTAATCTGTTATTCTGTTCTCACCGCATTCTTTCATTCGAAGGTTATTTCGCGCCACGGATTAACCCTTACGATCCCTGTCCAGGAAAAGATGAACAAGTAAAAATGTGACTCAGTCCAATATTATTAAAATAATACAAGTTAGCGCCTCTTAAATTAAAAAACAAAAAAACTCAATATATAAACAAAACATATAATAAGTAATTATTAGCATGGCTGATATTGTGATATCTGTCACCCCCGAAATACATTTATTCACCAGACAAAACTTTCACGCGTAAAACACCCCATAAAACATATACAAAACGAATTAAAATAAAGTAAATATTTTCCCTGTGAATTTTACATATTCCCATCGGCACTATTAAAATGCGCAAGCTCTATATAAATCTTATTTAGAGTGAATTCATTTATTGTAATTTGTAAGGATACGATATGAAAAAAACAATGCTTTTGGCGGCAATGCTGACAGCAATCGGTTCGGGTTCCGCCATGGCGGACGATGTTCAGGGCGGCCAACTTCAATTCAACGGTCTGATATCAGCCACAACCTGTTCTAAGATCGTTAGAACTGAGCGTGGTGATTCAAATACCGATGGTCAAATTTATCTGGACTCGGCGACGCCAGCAGAGGTTACAACGGAAATTCAGACTACGGCAACCGGTGCTAAACCCGAGCCGTTCTCCATTATTCTGGACTGTAAAGACGCAACCGAAGTAACGGAAACCACCATCGCGAAACTGAAGATGGACTCCACTTTCTCCAATACGAAAGGGACGCTGAATAATGACGCGAACCTGACCGTGTCAGGTATTGCAGCGGCGAAGGATGTCGATATCGCGATTCATCACGATAAAGACGGTTCGCTAACGCAGATGAAAGTCGATGGGGCAGACACCCATGATGCGACCTTTAATGCCAGCAAAGTGGCAACCTATGACTTTATCGCCTCTTATGTAAAAGCCTCGGCGACGGCAACCGTGACCCCAGGCCACGTGACGACTAATGCGATGTATACCTTCACCTATCAGTAACAGGTGTACACGCGGTTAATATCAGCGGGTTAAATTACCCCTGAAGATGTCATGATGGAACATCCGCTGGTTATTAACGGCTTATGTTATAGCCGGAGCGTTTGTGTATGCGTGTAACAACACTCCGGCGTTAATTTATCGCCTATTAATATTAAGCAAGGAGAGCTAATGTCTGTTCTGAAAAAAATCATTGTCACTGCCACATTGCTGGGGGCTTTTTTTAGTGCATCCAGTCACGCCGATATTATTATTTCCGGTACACGCATTATCTATAATTCAGATAAAAAAGACGTCAGCATCCGCCTGGAAAATAAAGGAAAGCGCCCGCTGCTGGTGCAAAACTGGATCGATCTTGGCGACGATAACGCCGATCCCGGCAGCATTAAAGCGCCCTTTGTTTCTACCCCTCCCGTTTCCCGCATTGAGCCTAAGCGCGGGCAGTCAGTGAAAATTATGTTTACCGGGGCCACGCTGCCAACCGATCGCGAGAGCGTTTTCTGGTTCAACGTGCTGGAAGTGCCGCCAAAAGCCGATACCAGCAAAGAAGAAAACAAAAACCTGCTGCAACTGGCGTTTCGTACCCGCATCAAATTGCTCTGGCGTCCCACCACCCTGACCGGCGTCCCGGCAGAAGCGCCAAAGCAACTGAAATGGCAGATGGGCAGTGAACAGGGCCATGCCGTTGTTCGCGTCGAGAACCCAACGCCGTACTACGTCTCTTTTAACGATGCCGCCGTGACGACCGGTGGGAAGCGTTACATCGTCGATGCCACGATGGTTGCGCCGTTTGATAAAGCGACGTTCACCGTAAAAGGCGCACAGAACATTAGCTCAGGGCAACTGGAATATCACGCCATCAATGATTTTGGCGGCATGATTGCCGGTTCCGCTTCGCTGTAAGGACTAAACGAAGATACGGGGTGATCCAGGTGCAAAACTTCCTGAAAAACAGAACAATGCCACAGAAAACGCTGCTGGCGCTCTGCTGTTCGCTGCTCTACAGCCCCGCCGGTTTCACGGCGGAAAACGTGGAGTTCGACCAGTCATTTCTGATGGGAAGCGACGCTGCCACCATTGACGTCGATAAATATTCGGACGGCAACCCAACGCCGCCGGGCACCTACAACATCAAAGTTTTTGTTAACGATAAGCCCGTTACCAGCCTGTCCGTTAATTTTATTGATATCGGGCAAAAGAGCGCCCAGGCCTGTCTGACGACAAAAACCCTGGCGCAGTTGCATATCAAACAACCGGAATCGATCGATGAAAAAGCGATATGGCGCAGGGGTGATGACGAAGGAACGGATTGTTTAAACCTTGCCGCCATCATCGATCAATCCAGCGTCAGTTTTGATATGGGCGAGCAGCGCCTGGACATTGTCGTTCCCCAGCTATGGCTGCAAAAAGGCTATGCGGGTTACGTCGATCCGTCACTGTGGGAGAGCGGTATTCCGGCGGCGATGCTTTCATACAACCTTAACGCCTATCACTCCACCAGCAACGACACTGACAGTGACAGCGTCTACGCCGCCTTTAACACCGGTATTAACCTCGGTGCCTGGCGTTTTCGCGCCACCGGTAACTATAACTGGATGAAAGATGGAGACACGAACTTCGACTATCAAAACCGCTATCTGCAACGTGACCTGCCCGCACTCCGTTCGCAACTGACGATGGGCGAAGCCTATACCACCGGCGAAACCTTTGACTCCGTCAGCATTCGCGGGATGCGTCTGTACAGCGACACCCGAATGCTGCCCTCGCAGCTCGCCAGCTACGCGCCGGTGATCCACGGCGTGGCGAACTCCAACGCCAAAGTCACCATCACGCAGGGCGGCTATAAAATTTACGAGGCGACCGTCCCTCCCGGCCCGTTTGAAATCAACGATCTTAGCCCGTCAGGCTACGGCAGCGAGCTTATCATCACCGTTGAAGAGGCCGATGGCAGCAAGCGCACCTTTACGCAGCCCTTCTCCTCGGTGATGCAGATGCAGCGTCCCGGCGTTGGGCGTTGGGATATCAGCGTCGGCGAAGTCAACAATGATGAACTTCACGACAAGCCTTACGTGGCGCAGGGTTCTTACTATTACGGTCTGAATAACTACCTGACCGCCTATACCGGCATTCAGGCCACCGACAACGACTATTTTGCCGGTCTTCTCGGCATCGGGCTAAACACGCCGGTGGGCGCGCTGGCGCTTGATGTCACCCACTCCCGCGCCGAAATTCCCGATGATAAAACCTATCAGGGGCAAAGCTACCGTCTGACATGGAACAAACTGGTTGAGGCTACCAACACCTCATTTAACGTCGCGGCTTATCGTTACTCCACCCAGGATTATCTCGGGCTGAATGACGCGCTGGAGCTTATTGATGACGCGAAATTCGCCGACGACGATGATCGCAACACCATGAGCGACTTTTCCCGCCTGAAAAACCAGATCACCGTGAGCATTAACCAGCCGCTACAGAGTGGCGAGATTGATTATGGCTCCTTTTATGTGTCGGGAAGCTGGAGCGATTACTGGGCCACCGACGAAAGCCGCAGCGACTACAGTCTGGGCTACGGCAAAGGTTTCTCCTGGGGCAGCATGAACTTTACCCTGCAACGGACGTGGGATGAAGATGGCGAGAAAGACGATTCGCTGTATATCAGCGTTAATATCCCGCTGGAAAATCTGTTTGGCGGCGAGCGCCGCAAAAGCGGATTTAACACCCTGACAACCCAGATGCGTACCGACTTTAACGGCGGGCATCAGTTCGGCATGAACAGTAGCGGCAGCAACGAAGACAATACGCTGAGCTACAGCGTCAACACCGGTTACACCATGCAAAAAGAGGGTAAGGACATCTCCGATATCGGCGGCTATACCTCCTGGCAGTCGCCATGGGGCGATATTACCGGCTCGGTGTCGGCCAACAATGACAGCAACAGACAGTACTCCCTGTCGACCGATGGCGGATTTCTGTTACACAGCGGCGGGTTAACGTTCAGTAACGATAACTTCGGCACCAGCGACGCCATCGTGCTGGTGAAAGCGCCGGGTGCCAAAGGCGCGCGAATCAACGGCGGCAGCAGCACCATTGACCGCTGGGGTTACGGCGTGACCAACTCGCTGTCCGCCTACCGTGAAAATCAGGTTAACCTCGACATCAACACGCTGGAAAACGATATCGAACTGAAAAGCACCAGTACCATGCTGGTGCCGCGCGACGGCGCGGTGGTCTTCGCCAGCTTTGAAACCGACCAGGGGCGCTCAGCCATCCTGAATATTACGCGCGATGACGGCAAACCGCTGCCGTTTGCCGCCGCGGTGTACGAAAGCGACGTCCAGATAGGCTACATGAGCCAGGGCGGGCAGGCTTTCGTGCGCGGTATGAACGACAGCGGCGAGATCAGCGTGCGCTGGCTGGAAAAAAATCAGCCCCATCGCTGCCTGGCCTCTTATCAAATTACAGAATCCCAGCAAACGCTGGGAAGTAGTCAGACCCTTCTCGTCGACAACGTTGTGTGTCGTGTTATCCACTCCAACTCAAATGGAAACCCATAATGAAAAGGAACAAGCGCCTCTTCTTCGCCTCTGCGCTGATGATAGCCTTCCCCCTGGCCAGTCAGGCGGAGGATCTCAATGTTGACTTCACCGCCAACGTGCTGGCGACCACCTGTAGTATGTCCATTGCCTCGCTGGACGGTTCAACCGTCACGGGCAACGCCGCCAGCGGCTATACGCTCTCTTTCGGTGATGTCGGCATGGATAAAATCGCCCTGAAATCAGCAGAATCAGAGAAAAACTTTAAGTTTGTCGCTAACGAGTGCAGCGCATCGTTGACCAACATCAGCACCAAACTGGCAAGCTCGCAGTCCGCCAGCGGCAATTACATCAAAAATGAATCGACCGCCACCGATGCGGCCACCAACGTCGGCATGGGATTCAAGCGAAAAAGCACCTCCGGGGATACCTGGCTGACGCCCGGTTCGGGACAAATCGACTGGACGCAGGCAGAGCGCGACGCCAGTACGGTCGAGATGACGGTTGCCCTGCGCGAGCTGACCGACGGCGCGGGGACGATGGGGGCGTTCAGCGCCAAAGCGACGTTTGACTTCACTTATCAATAACAAGGACGCTAACGATGAAAAGAAAATTATTGCTCAACGTGATGACTGGCGTGCTGGCTGCCGGCAGCGCGACGTTTGTCCATGCCATTGACGGAACGCCCAAACTGGATCTCACCGTCGAGGCGAATATTACCGCCGGCACCTGTTCCGCCTCGGTGCTGGACGGCGCAGCCGAAACCGGTACCATCGCCTTTGGCGATGTCTATGTCTCCGAAGTTTTCGCCAAAAGTAAAGTAAAACCGTTCAAGCTGCGTTTCAGCAATTGTGCGGGCCTGAAAGATAAAACGGCCACGGTGACGCTGGCACCAGCATCGGGGGTTGGCTGCGCAGGCGGTTCCTCAAACAACGCCGAGTTCTCTAATGCCTCAACGGCAACGACGAAAGCGCAAAAAACAGGCGTTGAAGTCTGGACAACCAATACGCCAGACGGCACCGGTAGCGTTCTGCTCCACTGCTTCAACAAAAATGCGCAGACGGTGGATCTCTCCGGTGCCAGCGCCACAACGCCGGTTGACTTTGATCTTAGCGCGCGCATGGTTCCGGTGACAGGCTACGGACTGAGCTCGTTGAGCGCGGGTGATTTTTTCTCCCCGACGACCTTTACCATTACGTACCAGTAGCGGTGTAAAAATGACGCGCTCACCTTGTTCGACCACTTTCGTGCGGCTGATTGGGCTGACGGTCGCCCTGTCAGCCGCGCCGCTGTACGCCGATACTAACGTAGACTTCACCGCCAACGTGCTGAAGGATACCTGTCAGATTGAGCTTAACGGCGGCGGGAAGGTGAATTTCGCGACCGTCTCGCCCGCCTGGTTTGCCGATGGCGTTACCGCAGAGACGGACTATCCGGGCGGCGAGGAGTTCAACATTAAGCTGCTGAGCTGCCCGGCCAGCGATGGCGCGATCACGAACGTCACGTTTAACTTTATACCGCAGAGCGGCGAGTTTGCCGTGGGCAATCAACAGATATTTGCCAATGAACTGGCGCAGAACGAGGGCGGCGCACAAAACGTCGGCGTGGTGATTTTCACAACGGATTCACCACGCACTAACGTTCTGAACACGGATGGCTCCTCGCGAGCGACCTTCAGCGCCGCCACCTACAGCGAAACCAACTGGACGTTCTACTCCCGGATGCAGAAAGTGAACAGTAGCGAATCGGTCGTTCCCGGCGTGCTGATGAGTCATGTGCTGGTGAACGTGAGCTACCAGTAAATTATTATGGTGAATATAATGAAACCTATACTCCTCGTTCCTCTGGCATCGTCACTCTTTGTCGCAACCTCGCTATGCCAATCCGCCTGGGCGGCGGGCTGCGGTTTTATGATCAGCAAAAGTCAAAGCAGTTTGAACGAGACCGGCCATATCACCATCAGACCTGCGACCACGGCGCAATCGTTTATGCCGGATCAAAGTGATCTGTTCCTGAACACCCAGGACAGTCCGGTTTACTACTGGGGAAAAAATCAGAATAACGTTTCAAAAACCATTATCTTTGAACCTGAAGCCACCGCCTTCACTGCGGATAGCAATAACCCCAAAGGGTGGCTGGTTGACAGCGCTGTGCCGGGCCTCTACTTTACTTTATCCGTTGCGTTGCCACCCACAGACGGCATGACATGGGGGAATTTTTCTCCGGCAATGCCCATTTTTTTATCTAATAACCCGAGCATTAATCAATCAACGCCCGCAGACGGACGCTGGGGATGTGCCAACGCCAAAAACGATACCTATTTTGCTAGCGGTACGATGACTTTTTCCCTTAGCTTTTATACCACTTCCGCGTTCAACCCTGCCCTGGCGGCGGGAAAACAGCTCCTGGTCACGGAAAAACGTGCAGGCACACTGGAAAACTCACAGGACAGCGGCGGCGAATTTGAGATTTATCTGCAAGGCCCGCTGACCATTTCAACCGCCGGATGCGGGGCGTTTAGCGCCGATGAACAGGTAGATTTAGGGGCCATTCCCGTTGGCACGCTCAGATCGAAACCCGACGATGAACATAATAAAACCCCGTTCCAGATTACGTTACAGAACTGCTATGCCAAACCTACGCTGGTGATCAACCTTGCCACTAACCAGTCACAGAATAACTTACTCACCAATAACCGGGGCAATGCGCAAGGCGTCGGCGTTGGGCTGGGATACACCACCGCCACTAACGCCAGTCGGCGGCTGGATTTGACTACCCCGACCACCATCGCCAGTGAGGATCTGGGTTACAACAGCTATTCCGGCAATGGCATCCTGAATATGTTCGCGATCCTCGGCGTAACGGATAAATCCGCCTTATCGCCTGGCAATGTGGATATTCCCGCAGTTATCACGCTGACGAATCCCTGAGGCTTTTTTCCTGGCATGACCGCATGCCGGGAAATGCCCACAAAACGCTAACGCTCCCCTGCGGCTTCCCCTACAATGCGGCCATCTTATTCATCAATATTATGGCTGGAGAAACTATGTCCAAACCCACCACCATCGCCCTGCTGCAAAAATGCAAGCAGGAGAAAAAGCGTTTTGCCACTATCACCGCTTACGACTACAGCTTCGCTAAATTGTTTGCTGATGAAGGGATTAACGTCATGCTGGTAGGCGATTCTCTGGGCATGACGATTCAGGGGCATGATTCCACCCTCCCCGTGACCGTTGAAGATATCGCCTACCATACCCGCGCGGTGCGTCGCGGCGCGCCGAACAGCCTGCTGCTGGCCGACCTGCCGTTTATGGCTTACGCCACGCCGGAACAGGCGTTTGACAATGCCGCCACCGTGATGCGCGCGGGTGCGAATATGGTCAAAATTGAAGGCGGTGCCTGGCTTACAAATACCGTGAAGAAGCTGACTGAACGCGCGGTGCCGGTCTGCGGCCACCTGGGATTAACGCCACAGTCGGTGAATATCTTCGGCGGCTACAAAGTACAGGGTCGCGGCGACGCGGGCCAGCAGTTGCTTGACGATGCGTTAGCGCTGGAAGCCGCAGGCGCACAGCTGTTGGTGCTGGAGTGCGTTCCCGTCGAACTGGCGAAACGCGTGACCGAGGCGCTCGCCATTCCGGTTATCGGCATTGGCGCAGGCAATGTCACCGACGGTCAGATCCTCGTGATGCACGACGCCTTTGGCATTACCGGCGGCCATATCCCTAAATTTGCCAAAAATTTCCTTGCCGAAGCGGGCGACATCCGCGCCGCTGTGCGGCAGTATATGGCAGAAGTAGAGTCCGGCGTTTATCCGGGCGAAGAACACAGTTTCCATTAATTTCTTCACCTGAACGTATTGCGCCGGATGGCGGCGCTGCGCACCTTATCCGGCCTACAAACTGCACACGTAGGCCTGATAAGCGAAGCGCCATCAGGCATCGTATTTAAGGAGTCTTGTTGTGTTAATTATCGAAACTCTGCCGCTGCTGCGCCAGCACATTCGTCGTTTGCGTCAGGAAGGCAAGCGTATTGCGCTGGTGCCAACCATGGGCAACCTGCATGACGGTCATATGAAGCTGGTCGACGAAGCAAAATCGCGCGCCGATGTGGTGGTGGTCAGTATTTTCGTGAACCCGATGCAGTTTGATCGTGCTGAAGATCTGGCGCGTTATCCGCGCACGTTGCAGGAAGACTGCGAAAAGCTGAACAAACGCAAAGTCGATCTGGTTTTTGCGCCTGCACCTGACCAGATCTATCCGCAGGGCTTCGAAGGCCAGACCTACGTTGACGTTCCCGGTCTCTCCACCATGCTCGAAGGTGCCAGCCGTCCGGGCCACTTCCGCGGCGTTTCGACTATCGTCAGCAAGCTGTTCAATCTGGTGCAGCCGGATATCGCCTGCTTTGGCGAGAAAGACTTCCAGCAACTGGCGCTGATTCGCAAGATGGTTGCCGACATGGGCTACGATATTGAGATCGTCGGCGTGCCAATTATTCGCGCGAAAGACGGTTTAGCGCTCAGTTCACGCAACGGTTATCTGAGCGCAGAACAACGCAAAATTGCGCCTGGACTGTATAAAGTGATGAACAGCATTGCCGAAAAACTGCTGGCGGGCAATCGTGACCAGCAGGAGATTATCGCCCTTGCCGAACAAGAGCTGAACGAAAAAGGCTTTCGCGCCGACGATATTCAGATTCGCGATGCCGACACCTTGCTGGAACTGACAGAAGCCAGCAAACGCGCGGTAATCCTCGTGGCGGCATGGCTTGGCCAGGCACGATTGATCGATAATCAGTCCGTTACATTAACCCAGTAGACAGGGGTTAAAAATAGAGCAATACTGCCTGAGAAATTCCTTAAGGCAGGTCAACGTGCCTGCTTTGTTATCGTACAGTTCTAAAGGTATACGTTATGATTCGCACTATGTTGCAGGGCAAACTCCACCGCGTGAAGGTGACTCAAGCGGACCTGCACTATGAAGGCTCCTGCGCCATCGATCAGGACTTTCTCGACGCATCCGGCATTCTGGAAAATGAAGCCATTGATATCTGGAACGTCACTAACGGCAAGCGTTTTTCCACCTATGCGATCGCCGCCGAACGCGGCTCCAGAATCATCTCTGTGAACGGCGCGGCGGCGCACTGTGCCAGCGTCGGCGATATTGTCATCATCGCCAGCTTTGTCACCATGTCTGACGAAGAAGCGCGTACCTGGCAGCCAAAAGTCGCCTACTTTGAAGGCGACAATGAAATGAAGCGTACCGCCAAAGCTATTCCGGTCCAGGTTGCCTGATATACACGTCATACTTCAAGTCGAATTATTTAGTGTATATATTCATTCAAAATTAATATACAAAAGGAGTCTGTTATCTCGACTCCTTTTTAAGGATTCTCTTAATTAAAAAATCCGCACAATAAACGGTCCCAGGATATATATTAGATCCAGATAAAAACTCCAAATAACTCCAAAAGAGACAACTATTATTACTTTAAAATAATTCATCCCAACTCTTTTTTATACTTTTTTTGCTCAAAAAAGTGACAAGCCTCAACATAACCCCATGATAAAACAAGTTTTCAGTCAAACTCAAAAGTGATTGTAGAAAAAATAATTTAATATTAACGAAACTAATCAAATACACTTTGTAAAGTTAATGTACTTTCCGGCCGATAGTTATCCTTAACAACGTAAGAAACTCAAGAAGCTGGAGATAACTTTATCTCCAGCTCTTAGCATTTATCACTTAATACGGATGTTTATTATTATGACATTTAAAAAATACGTACTGGCTGCGGCTGTAATGGCTGTGATGTCTGGCTCTGCTATGGCTGTTGATGCACCTTCTGACACAGGTACGATCACATTCCACGGTCTGGTTAATTCAGGGACTTGTCTCATTACTATGCCGGATGATTTTACTCAGGACGGCAATGACTTCGATGTTCAGTTAGAAACTGTTCAGGTGGCTGATTTCGCAGCAAATACCAAAAGTGCTAACAGTGTAACCAGTACCCTTGGTGAAACGCCGTTCAAGCTGCACGTCCAGTGCGACGTGTCTAAGAATATTGAAAGTGTCTCTGCACAGCTTGATCCCTGGGCTGGCTCTAGCGCAGGCAACGAAGGTATCCTGGTGCCAGCATCAAACCTGCAAGGCGCGGCAACAAACGTTGCGCTGGTGCTGAGAAATGGTGTGGGTGGTGATCAGATTAAGATGGGCCAGGCGAATGGTGGCACCGCAACTGCGTTAGTCAACGGTGCAGCCGACCTGAACTATGCCGTTGCTTACACCGGTCCGAGCACTGCCTCCAGCGGTAAAGTACAGGCGCAGGTTGCTTTCACTATGGATTACGAATAAGCAACAAGGCTGTTACTTATAAATCCTTCATCCTCTGGCTCATGCCAGAGGATGTTCCCGAATTTCCAACAGGACGTGGATCACATCATGTTTAATTTTACCGTAAAAACAGGATTAACAACCCTTAGCGCCGCTGTACTGAGCATGAGCGCGTTTCAGGCCAGCGCCGATGTCGTGATCTCCGGCACGCGTATTATTTATCAGCAATCCATGAAAGATGTGATTGTGAATATGACTAACCGCGGCAAAAACCCGCTGTTACTGCAAATCTGGATGGACGACGGCCGGGAAAGCGTTAATCCACAAGAACTGAAGCTACCGTTTGTCATCACGCCACCCATCACCCGTATTGACCCTGGTAAAGGGCAGTCGGTACGCGTCACCTATTTAAAAACGCCGTTGCCGCAGGACAGGGAATCTATCTTCTGGTTTAACGTACTGGAAATTCCTAAAAAATCACAAGCAAAAGACGGCGAAAGTCAAAACCAGTTGCAGCTCGCTTTTCGCACGCGTATCAAGCTGTTTTTCCGCCCCGATGGCTTAAAAGGCAACCCGGCGGAAGCCATGAAACAGGTGGAATGGTCACAAACCCAGACAGGCAATACGTTGTCTGTGGTGGGCAAGAATAATTCGCCTTATAACGTCTCTATTTCCAGCGCCACCTTTAAATCCGGCGGTCGGGAATATGAAATTGCCACGAAATCAATAAAACCGTTTTCCGATGAAACCATGGCGGTGAAAGGGCTAACTCAGGCAACTACCGGTGAAGTGACTTATGTCGCCATTAATGATTACGGCGGCACAGAAAAAATCACCAGCAAGGTGAAGTAATCGACACCATCATTTCCCATTTTAATTGACTGGATTTGTTATGCTTTTTCGTCGTTCCCTATTATGTCTCGCGATTAGCGCGACATTACCTTTTGCTACTTTCGCCGCTGAAAATGCGGCCCCTGCCACAGAAGATAATATAGAGTTTAACGACCAGTTTCTGCTAAACATGGGTAGCACCGTTGATGTCAGCCGCTATGCGCAGGGTAACCCGGTTTTGCCTGGCATATATCGGGTTAAAATTAGCCTTAACGGTAAAAATAAAACCACGCAAGACGTCGAATTTAAAGAGAACGGCACACCACGCGCTACGCCTTGTATTACCGTGATGATGCTCAGACAGGCGGGCGTGGATACCAGCGTATTAAGCGGTGGCCTGGCCGATGACGACAACGTTACCTGCGTGGATATAAAAGCCGCCTACAACAACGCGACGGTGAATTTTGACACAGCAAAATTAACGCTGGAACTCACCCTGCCGCAGCTTTATGTCATGAAGGTTCCGCAGGGCTATGTCGACCCGTCATTATGGGACGAGGGAATACCAGCGGCATTAGTTTCCTATAATATTAACGGCTGGCGTAATGAAACCGATGACGATAATTCAGATACCGCTTACGCCGGGCTGCAATACGGCCTGAATTTTGGCGCGTGGCGTTTACGTTCACGCGGCAGTTTAAACTGGGATAGTGACAGCGGCACCGAATACGACAACCAGGATATCTATTTACAGCGCGACATTCCGGCCATAAAAGCGCAACTGGTTGCCGGTGAAACCTTCACTAACGGCGACACGTTCGATTCTATCAGCTTACGCGGCCTGCGCCTGTATAGCGATGACCGTATGCGCCCGGAAGGCACCACCACCTACGCGCCGGTCGTTCGCGGTACCGCCAACAGTAACGCCAAAGTCACGGTGATGCAGAGCGGCAACAAAATTTATGAAACCACCGTCCCGCCCGGCCCGTTTGAGCTCAGCGACCTGAGCACCACCGGCTACGGTAATGACATAGAAGTGACGATAGAAGAGTCCGACGGCAGTAAACGTACCTTTACCGTGCCGTTCTCGTCGGTGACGCAGATGCTGCGCCCCGGCTCATCGCGCTGGGAGTTTGGCTTAGGCGAGCTTAATGATGAATCGATAAGTGACAACCCCCAGGTGGGTTACGCCACCGGCTATTACGGCATTAACAACACCTTCACCGGCTACGTGGGCGTGCAGTATACCGACATGGATTATTACGCTGGCCTGCTCGGCTTAGCGGTGAACACCCGCATCGGGGCATTTGCGCTTGATGTCACCCAGTCTCATGCGCAAATTGACGATTTGGGAACCATGGAAGGCCAGAGCTATCGCCTCAGCTACAGCAAAGTCATTGAAACCACTGACACCTCTTTTAACGTAGCGGCATATCGTTTTTCCACCGCCGACTACCTGACGCTGCGCGATGCCGCACAGCTCAATGAAGACATCCAGGACCAGGATCATTATTACGACTCCAACGAAGAGCTTTACGCCAACTATGAGCGAAAGAAAAGCCAGTACCAGGTGAGTATTAGCCAGCCGCTGGAATTTAACGATAAAAGCTACGGCTCATTTTATGTCACCGGCAGTTGGGAGAACTACTGGAACGAGGACGGCTACACCTCCAGCTATAACATGGGCTACAGCAACAGCTTCAGCTACGTGAGCTATAGCCTGTCGCTCCAGCGGACGTATGACGAAGATGGCGAACGGGATGACAGTATTTACCTTAACCTCAGCATCCCGTTGAGCATGTTCTCCAGCGAGGGTAAAAGCCTTGCGGGCTTCAACAACCTGAACGCCAGCATGCGTACCGACACCAAAGGCAGCTACGGGATGAACAACTCGGCCAGCGGTAACACGGAAGATGGCCAGTTTAACTACTCAGTGAGCACCAACACCAACAGCGGCGATTATGGCGATCTGAATCAGGTCAGCGGTTACGGTTCATGGCGCGGGCCTTACGGGCCGCTCTCTGTCTCTGCTTCATTTAGCGATGACAGCAGCAAGCAGTATTCCGCTAACTATAGCGGCGGTATGGTGCTGCACTCCGGCGGGCTGACGCTGGCACCTAACTCGTTTAGCGACACCAACCCGATGATTCTTGTCCATGCCAGCGGCGCGAAAGGCGCAACGCTGGGCTATGGGCAAGGCGAGCTGAATAGCTCGGGTTACGCCATCATGCCTTACGCGTCGGCATATCGGGAAAATAGCGTTGGGTTAAATATCTCTACGCTGGATGCCGATGTGGAAGTGAAATCCACCCGCGAAATCGCCATACCGCGCGATGGCGCAGTAGTTCGGGTGGATTTCGCCACCGATGAGGGCCGTTCATTACTGCTCGAACTGCAACGCAGCGACAACGGCTTTATTCCGCTTGGTGCGGATGTGCGTTCAGAGAAAAACGAGTCGGTTGGCATCGTAGGCCAGGCAGGCCAGGCCTACGTGCGCGGCATAGAAGACCAGGGAACATTACGCGTGGTCTGGGGCCAGGGAGCGGACAGCTCCTGCACCGTTCACTACCAAATAACAGACAGTGCGCAGAAAGTCGGCATGACCACTTTCCTGACTAACCAGCGCTGTCAAATGCCATAAGCTTTTACAAGGAGTTCCCTGATGACAAATTTATGCCATCACCTTCGCCATAGCCTGCCGCTGGCGCTGTTAACGCTGGCGATCGGCTCGCCTGCTCAGGCGGCGCAGCCGCAGGCTATTGATATTACATTCAAGGCCAAGGTCATAGAAGCGACCTGCAATGTAACCATTAACGGTTCCGACGCTACCGCCATAATCACGCTGGGCAGCGAGGGTAACGCCACGCTGGATGAGATTGTGCAATACATGGATGGCGACTTTAATAGCGCGACCATGACACGGTTTACCCTGGGAGCCAAAGACTGCCCGGAATCCATCGCCAGTGTGCAAACCACCCTCGGCGGCGTGATCCCTGGTACCTCAAATACCATTTTGATCCCGACAACAGCAGATGCGAGCGCAGGAAACACCGCCGGTGGCGTGGGGGTGAGGATCTCTCGTGCAAATACCAAGGACTATCTCAGAGTCTTTGGTGAAAAGGGTTCCAGCAGCGCCACCGATGACGAGAGCATTAAGTGGACGCCAGGCGAATTATCCGATGGCCAAGTGCAGCTTGATGCACGTTTAGTGACCATGCGGGGTGATATGAGCAACACCGAAGTCGGCCATCTTCAGGTAACCGCAACCTTTAACTTTAACTATGAATAACCCCGGCGATACCACGGAGCATGTTTATGAAATTTCACTCTCTTTTTCTCGCACTGGTGGCCACCAGCGGATTATTCAGCCACTTTAGCTATGCCGAAAGCACCCAGCTACGCGCCGAGTTTCACTCCGAGATTTTAGTCGGCACCTGCACGGCGAAGATAACGCACGGCGGCACAGAGACCGCGACCGTTGATTTTGGTGATGTCTTCAAAGGCGATATTGGCACGCGTGCCGAAGCGTTTAACGTTGAGCTGTCGGGATGTATCGGGGTAAAAACCACCACCGTTGCCGTGCAGCCCGGTGCGGGAAACTCCTGCTCCGGTGAGGCTTATAACACCGTCGGCAACACGAACACCGCCGTCGAAATATGGAGCAACGCCCCTGACACTGGCACCAAACTCGCTTGTAAAACGGGTGAGTCCTCGGTGTCTTTGAGCCATACGTTTCAAGACCGGACAAAAGACCAGGCCTATACCTACCCGATGGTGGCGCGTTGGGTGGTGGCCAACGGCAAAATGGCGACGGATGTGAAAACCGGCGAAGCCACATCATTAATTACTTTTTTAGTGACTTACCAATAATCGCGAGGCAAACCACAATGCGACCAACCCCTTTTATAATTCGACCCACACTTGCCTTATTCGCAGCGCTGGCGTTCGCTTCCTCAGTTCAGGCAGGCGACCTTGATGTTGAATTCAAGGCCAATATTCGGGCAACTACCTGTGATATGAGCATTGGGGGTGCCACGACCACGACCACGATCCCGTTTGGCGATGTCCTGTTAAACGACGTTATTAGCCACAGGGCGGATACCTCTTTTGATGAAACAACCATGGAACGCTTCACTTTAGATGTCGTCAACTGCCCGGAATCACTGAAGAGCCTCAAAACCGCCATCAGCGGCGTGCATGCCAACGATAATACCATTCTGATTTCATCGGTCACTGGCGATTCTGATCTCGGCGGTCTGGGGGTCCAGTTTTCTCGCTCGACCAATATGAGCTCCCACTTCCTGATTTATGGTGCGACCAACCCATCCGGCAATGATGGCACCGACACGCAGGTGATCTACTGGTCACAGGATGAAATAGATGCCAAAAAGATCGATATGGTGGCTCACCTGGTCACCATGCGAGCCGATGCCACCAATTCTAATATTGGCGCTTTTCAGGCAACGGCCACCTTTAACTTTACCTACGAATAATTCCGGCGATGCAAAGGAGCATTATTATGAAATTTAACTCTCTTTTTCTCGCGCTGGCTATGACGGGCGGGTTGTTCAGCGGGTTAAGCCAGGCGGCAGACCCCATTACCGGAACCACAACATTGCAAGCGGTGTTTACCGCTAACGTGCTTCCCGGCACCTGCAATGCTCAGGTGCAATACAACAGCGTCAATACCGAGACCATCGATTTTGGCGATCTGTATAAAAGCGATCTCGGCGTGCGCACCGAACCGTTCGACATTGTTTTAACGGAATGCAGCGGCGTGTTAACCACCACCGTAACGGCCAAACCGGGAGCGGGAAATAGCTGCTCTGGCGAAGCCTATGGCGCAACGGGCGGCACCAATACCGCCGTAGAGATATGGCAAACCGCCGCAGACACTGGCACGAAACTCACTTGCCAGAACCCTGCCTCCCCTGCAATCAGCCATTCCTTTGCCAACCGGGGGCCACAGGATGAGACTAATCCGGATGAACTCAAAGGATACACCTTCCCAATGGTAGCGCGCTGGGTGGTGGCCAATGGTAAAACGGCAGATGACGTCGCCATTGGCGCAGCGAGTTCGCGAATTACTTTTTCCGTTAATTATCAATAAGCAACGAGCGGACGACTATGCGACAGACACGTTTTATGATGCGACCAACGCTTGCCCTGCTGGCAGCTCTGGCGGCTGGGCCGTGGCCTGTCGCCACTCAGGCTGATGATAGCGGGATGGACGTTAACTTTACGGCCAGGTTTCTGGCCAACACCTGCCTGATTAGTCTGGAAAACGGCGGCGACGTGACGCTGCCCACCGTAGACCGCGACTGGTTTTACAACACCGACAGCAGCGACCGTTTGCAGCCGGAAACCGATGCCGGCGGCACACCGTTTACTATTCAGGTCGTCAGTTGCGATATGCCGCCTGCGGGCAGCGCTGATAATCAGCAACTGCATTTTCAGTTTACGCCGCAAGCGGCGTTAAACCCGGATCATATGCAGGTCTTTGTCAATGAGGCGTCTGGCAACGCGGCGGAAAATGTCGGCGTGGTGGTGTTTTCCGCCGCTCATCGCAGCAACGTGCTCAACAGCGACGGCAGTTCCGATGTGCTGTATGACCTGAGCAGCCTGCCCAAGCCGCGCTTTCCGGCAAGCTACGCCTTTTATGCCCGCTACCAGAACACCGGCCCTGTCGGCAGCGGGCTGGTGACCAGCAACGTTGTGGTTAACGTAACCTATCAATAAAGGATTAATGATGAAATTACGCAACGCGCTGTTCTGCGCACTGTGTTTATTCTCTGTCTGGACAAGCCAGGCATTGGCCAATGGATGTTGGCTCAGAAAGGAGACTGGTGCTACCGCGATTTCTATTCTTAACAGATCGGGAACAACGATTGGCCCTGTGGGGGGGTTCACCGAGCCTCTTCCAATCAACATCCCGGAGTTAATATTCGAAGCGAAAAACCTGGCCACAGACGGCGTTATGCCGATCGTGTGCGGTGATGGCAAAGATAACTCAGTCACCCTCACCGCCGGTGATGCCGCATTGTACGATACCTACACCACCCCGCTAGAGGGCACCACGGCAGGACTGCTCAAAACGAGCATCCCCGGTATTGTGTATACTTATTCAATTTATTGTATGGGTGACTGCCACGCTGGCGATAATGGAGCCGATCTTTATTTAGCGGGGCCGCCACAAGGGGGATCGAATGTCAAACCCCATATGGCGAGGGACAACATCTGGACAGGTGGCGGCGCAACAAAAAGGTGGCAGATTGAAGTCAACCTTTACCAAACGCCGGAGTACCGCCCGCATAATGGCCAGACGGAAGGCCACGCGCTGCCGGGCACCATCGGGACACTGCGTATCGGTAAATCGAACGAAGCGACAATGCCCATTATCATTGACACAGATTCGATCACCTTTAAGGTGATGGAGCCCACTTGCATGGGTTATGGTATTAACGGCAGCCAGGGGGACTCTGAGGTTAACCTTGGTGTTTACCACATCACCGACTTCACCAACGCCGACCAGAGTGTCACTTACGCCTTTACGTTTGATTTATTCCGGTGTTCCGTGAACAAAATATCCCTCAAAGTGACGGGCAAAAATAGCGGCTCCGGTGCCGACTACCTGGTCAACGATCTTTCAGGCGAAGCCGAGGGGCTGGGGCTTGCGCTGTTTTCAGACGCAGGAACCGGTAACTGGCAACACTTTAAAACCGACGGTTCACAGACGATTTCCACGGATTTTACGGGCAACGGCGATTGGTATATGGACTCATACAGCACCAAATTGGCTGCGGTACTGACGAAAATCGGCACCGTTAAAGCTGGCGAGTTTCAGGCCACGGCGACCTTTACGATCAACTACGAGTAATGTTTTACCGCGGCGGGTTGCTGACCCGCCGCGCCATGGTTTCAAGCGAATCCGTTCTTAAGATATACAAGCGTTTGAGTAAAAACGGATTATCCCCCGGCTTCACCTTCCCTCTCACCGTCGTGACCGCCATCTGGAAGCCCGCATTTTTTGCCGCATTGACCGCGAGCGCGTTATAACCACCGAATGGGTAAGAAAGATAAAGGACATGCGGGTTAAACTGCGCCAGCGCGCGGCGCGAATGTTGAAAGTCGAACAGAATATTATGCTCGCTGCGGCTGAGCAGGATCGGACGACGATGGCCATCTACCCGATGTAAAAAATGGGTATGCGACTGGAAGTCGAACACATCCCGGATTTCGTTAAGCTCTGAAATGCTCATAAACTGTAATGCTTTTGGCTCCCACTTTTGTGGGTAGCGCTTAATGCGCGAGGAAATAATAAACGCCGTTGCTTTCATACCGTACTGCTTCAGAATCGGATACGCGTAGCGGCTCACCGATTTCAGCCCATCGTCAAACGTAATCACCACCGCCCGCGCAGGCAGATTTATCTTGTTGCGCACATACCCTTCCAGTTGATACATGCTCAGCGTGGTATAGCCTGAATCACGCAGCCAGGTCATTTGGTTACTGAAGGCACGAACCGACGTCGTGGTGGAGGTATGACGGAAGCGGGTGTTCTCTTCATCGCGCAGAATATGGTGATAGGTGATCACCGGAATACCGTTATCGGGCTGAGCGTCCAGCGCGCTAATGTAGGCCAGCCGATCGCCGATGCGGATCTGATACCAGGTCTGATTAAGCCGGTCTTTCAGTTTGTTGATAATGGGGTAACGCAGGTTGTCCGCCAGCGTACCGAACGGCGCGCTGCCGACATCCGGCGCGTTGTACACCGGGGTATCTTTCCAGGTGATTAAATTCTGGTTGCTCAGCGGTTTGTTGAGATCGCCCAGACCGTCCTCAACTTTTTGGTGGCCCTGTACCGCATCCAGATGAACTTTATCAATAAACCCGCTACCGAAGCCAAATTTGAATGCGTAATAATCTGCGGCGACCGGTTCGACCGCGAGAATTTGCCCGGCGCGAATATATCCCACCGTCACCATCCGGTCACCAATTTGCGCCCAGACGGCGGCATCTTCGGTTGTTTGCATATAACGAGCGGGTAGCGCGGCGCTGACGCAGGCGGACGTCAGCAACAGCAGCAGCAGAAAAATGCGTTTACTCATGAAATTAAATTAACCAGGGCGAGAACCTACGCAGCCATTGTAACCATAAGCCCAGGAAATAAGCACGATCAACATTCATACAAACTATACACGTCATAGTTCAAGTTGCATGTGCGTTGGCTGCGAGTTACCCGGCCTGCGGCATCTTGTCCTGCAACCCGAATTATTTAGTGTGCATGCTTTAGCATAAAAGGGGGATTTTTTTGCTGTTGATGCCAGAGGCTGGTGACCTCTGGCGCGCCAAGGGCAACGATTTTATCGCGAAATGCCGCGCTGCTTAGCGATTCCCGTGAGAAAAGCATTTGCTCCAATAATGCATAGTTTACACCGGAAATCACTTCGCACCGGGGGTGTTTATGACTCATCAGCGAAGCCACGCGATAAGGTGCCGCGCCGGAAATATCTGTCAGAAAGATCACCCCATCGCCAGAATCGGTGGCGTGCAGCGCATCGCACATCATGCGACTTAACATATTGGTACTCAGGCCGCGCCAAAAATTGACCGCCCGACACTGCTTCTGCGCGCCATACTGTTTTTCCAGACAATCCAGCAGTTCCTGCGCCCTATCGTCATGGCAGGTAATCACCCAACCTAACATCATCTTCCCTCCATTAAGCCCACCAGAGCATATTAATTTCCAATATTATTTAATGTATATACGCAAAATTATTCAAGTTGCATAAGCACGGACTCGTAGGCCGGATAAGCGCAGCGTCATCCGGTGCACAACGCCCGATGGCGGCTTCGCCTTATCGGGCCTACAAGTATTTTGATGTTTATTGGGTATAGTGTATGTATTGCATTAAACTATAAATATTTAATATGAATATATTCCTAATTTTGCCCATTTAGCCGCAATTGAAGTCGGACAGCGTTTACTTCGTAAAATTATACGTGAAAATATCATTTGTCATATTAATGTTTTAGTTAAAATGTATTAACTTTCTTAAGGAATGAGAATAATGAAATTCGCATTAAAAACACTCGCCATTGTCCTGCTCGCCGCCGCCCCATCAGCATTCGCTGCCCTCGGCGATACCGCCAGCGACGGTACCGTACATATCACGGGGACGATTAAGCAAAACGCCTGTACGGTAAAAACCTCTTCTGTAGAGGTTACCTTAAAAGATGAATTTGCCTCCATATTTACTACTGCTGGTCAGACTCAGGGCGATAAAGAATTCACTATCGATCTGGAACACTGCGACGCTTCGGTGTATCCAAACGTACAGGCTCGTTTTGAAGGCGTCACCGATGCCTACGGCACTAACGTGCTGAAAAACAATGGTACAGCAACCAACGTTGGCGTGCAGATTGTGGACAGCGCCAGCAGCGCCATTACCTTTAATGACGAATCGCAATGGTCTGCGGCAACCACTATCCCGGCAGGCGGCGATACTGAAGTGAGTATTCCATTCACCGCGCGCTACATTGCAACCACCGCATCGGTTGGGGCAGGTTCTGTCGACTCCACCGCCACCTTCTATCTGCAATATAACTAAACGCTTCAGGTCGGCTTCGGCTGGCCTGCTTATACATTGAGGTCATGATGCATTCTTTGGCTAAAGCAGGGATGATTGCCAGTCTGCTCTTCAGTTCACTGGCGTATGCCGCCGGAATTAATATTGGTGCCACGCGCGTGATTTATCATGGCGACGCAAAGGATGAATCTTTATCGATAAGCAATAACGATACCGTTCCTTATCTGGTTCAGTCCTGGGCGCAATCAATCAGCGATTCAGGCGTAGTGGGCGATGCGCCATTTATGGTGACACCGCCGCTGTTCCGCCTGGACGGCGGACAAAAAAATGTGCTGCGCATTATTCGTACCGGCGAAAATCTGCCGGAAGATCGTGAGTCACTGTACTGGCTGGATATTAAATCGATTCCCAGAACCGATCCCAATGATAAACGCAACATACTGAAACTGGCCGTTAAGGCCGAGTTCAAACTAATTTACCGACCAAAAGCGCTAACGCAAACGCCGGAAGAGGTCACCGAAAAATTACAGTGGTCGCGCCAGGGTAATGAACTCGTCGTGAACAACCCAACGCCTTACTACATGAATTTCGCTGACATTGCCATCGGTGGTCACAAACTGAAAAAACCACGCTACGTCGCGCCTTTTGGCAGTGCGCGCTACTCCTTGCCCGCGGGTGCGGGCGGCCAGATTACCTGGTCAATCATTAATGACTTTGGTGGTACTGAGACGGAACACAGAACACCATAACGCCCAGGTAGAGATAACGGATGGGTACACGTAAAGGATTACACAGAAATTTTTACTTATCGCACTGCGCCTGGTTTGTCGCCTTCCAGTGTGCGCTAATGCCGTTCGCATCGGCTCGGGACTTTTTTGATCCGGCCTTCCTCGAAAATCGCGGGCAACAGCATAGCGCACCGGTCGATCTGTCCGTCTTCGGCACCGACAAAAGCCAACTGCCGGGGCGCTATTACGTCGATATCAGCATTAACCAAACGCCGATTGGCAGCCGCAACGTTAACTTTCAGCAGA
Organism: Superficieibacter electus; assembly: GCF_002915575.1. Lineage (GTDB taxonomy): Bacteria > Pseudomonadota > Gammaproteobacteria > Enterobacterales > Enterobacteriaceae > Superficieibacter > Superficieibacter electus. The sequence goes on along the minus strand of NZ_PQGD01000013.1, from coordinate 92,762 downwards.
TAACGCTCAGCGATGGCCGCCAGACGCTACAGGGATGTCTCTCGCTACAGGAACTGAAAGACGCGGGCGTGAAAACAGATCTTTTCCCGGATCTGAATCATGCCCCGGAATGCGTCGATCTCAGCGTCATTCCCGGTGCCAGCCAGCAGTTTGATTTCCAGCAGCAGACGCTAGCGCTCAGCATTCCACAGCTCTATATCGCCAGCAGCGCACGCGGCTACGTGCCGCCCGAACTGTGGCAGGAAGGTATCCCGGCGGTGCTGCTTAACTACAGCTTTAGCGGCTACAGAGAGTATGAATCCAACAGCGACAATAGCGATACCGATTCGGAATATCTTGCGCTCCAGCCCGGCATCAACGTCGGCCCATGGCGTCTGCGCAACTATACCAACTGGAGTTCAAATACCAGTGGCGGCAATCACCAGCAGAGCTGGAATACGATCTATAACTACCTGCAACGCGACATTATCGTCTTAAAAAGCCAGCTTACCGGCGGGGACAGCAATACCCCCTCGGAGATATTCGACAGCGTACCGTTTCGCGGTATACAACTGGCCTCCGACGATCAGATGCTGCCGGATAGCCAGCGCGGCTACGCCCCCACCATTCGCGGCGTCGCCCGATCCAACGCTCAGGTGACGGTGCGGCAAAATGGGCGCATCGCCTATCAAACCGCCGTTCCGCCGGGTGAGTTCGAAATCAACGATATGTTCGCCACCGGCAGCAACGGCGACTATGACGTGACGGTCAGAGAGGCTGACGGCAGCGAGCAGCACTTTGTGGTGCCCTACTCGTCGTTACCCGTTTTGCAGCGTAGTGGGCAGGCGAAGTACAGCCTGACCGCCGGGAAATACCGCGACTACGACAATCATACCCTGGATAACTTCGTCCAGGGGACGCTGCTCTACGGCCTGCCGTGGGGCGTCACGCTCTATGGCGGCAGCCAGGTCGTCGGCGATAAATACCAGTCCGCCGCCCTCGGCGTCGGGCAGAATATGCGCGCGCTGGGTGCCGTTTCGCTGGACGGCATCTGGTCACATGCGAAATTTGACAACGGTAAGGCCGAAAACGGAAGTTCGTGGCGGGTGCGCTACAGCAAGGGCATAGTCAGCACTGGCACCACGCTGTCGCTTGCCGGATACCGCTATGCCAGTGAACACTACAATTCGCTGGAAGAGGTTATCAATCCGGACGATGATTTTTACGATAACTATGGCAAACGCCGTAACCGTTTTGAGACGTCGGTCAGCCAGCAGTTTGGCGACGATCTGGGTTCTATGACCCTGAGCTGGGTAAAAGAGGATTACTGGCACAGCAAACAGCAGATGGAGTCGCTCAGCGCCAGCTATAACAATCGCCTGGGGTCGGTCAACTATTCGCTGAGCTACAGCTATAACCGCAATACTTACCAGTACAGCGCCGATGACGATAACGACGATCGTTACTACCAGAATGACCAGTTGTTCACGCTGTCGCTGAACGTGCCGTTCACGGTATTCGACTCACGGATGTACGCCAGCTATATGCTGAACACCCGCAAACATGACGCCACGGTAAACAGCACCACGCTCAGCGGCAGCGCCCTACGCGACAACAATCTGAACTGGTCGCTACAGCAAAGCCACAGCACGAATGACGGCGATTCCGGCGGTCTGAGCGCCGACTACAAAGGAACCTATGCCAACCTGAACGCGGGTTACAGCCAGTCGCCGGATTCCCGGCAGGTCAGCTACGGCATCCGTGGCGGCATGCTGGCGCATGAAAACGGCATCACCCTGAGCCAGCCCATCACCGGCGCAGCGATTCTGGTTAAAGCCCCTGGTGCCAGCGGCGTCTCAGTCGTCGACCAGACCGGCGTTACCACCGATTTTCGCGGCTACACGGTGATACCCAACGTCACGCCTTATTACCGCTACGATATTGCGCTCGACAGCAGCACCTTCGCCGATAACGTTGATATCCCGCTGAATAACCAGACCGTCTACCCCACGCGCGATGCCGTGGTACGCGCGACTTATGATACTCGTAAGGGCTACCGCGTGCTGCTGACCCTGGAACGCAATGGGGCAGTCGTGCCGTTTGGCGCAACAGTGAGCGTCGACGGGCAGACCGAAAGCCAGGCGAATATCGTCGCCGACAAAGGCCAGGTCTTTCTCAGCGGCTTGCCGGAAGAGGGACATCTGCTGGTCAGTTGGGGAACCGCCAGTTGCCGCGCAGACTACCGTCTGGACATCAGTAAAAATTTGAATGGCATCGTGCTGGCGAACGCCGCCTGTCGATGAGGAGCAACATGAAAAAATATATCATTCTGGCGCTAGGGTTATTTTCAGGCCATGCGCTGGCGGAATCGATAGGTAACGGGACAGGCTGGTGCGAAGCCACGACCGGTTCCCATAACTTTAATTTCAGCTTTAACCAGACCATTGAGGATACGTCTGAAAACCGAAGGGGTAATATTATCGAAGAGTCCTGGTCGGCTGGCGGTAGCTACACCGCAAAGTGCGACTGCGACAACACCGACTATCGCGGTTATAACTACTTTACCGCCACCACGGGTAGCCTGACGCAAAAAGGGACATTCAGCGAACAGCGTTACTACGGGCATATGGATTACTACGTTCTGATACCGGGCAAACTGGAAATCGGTACCGAAGCCTACATCAGCGGACATGTAAAACAGTATGTCCCGGTCCCCTTCTCGTCGCTCAGCAATGGCGATCCAAACGCAGGCGGCTGTACAGGCGCGGAAATGGCCGATATGAGCGCGGGGAACAAAGGCCACGTCAGAATTTACATCACTCATCCGCTGGTGGGCCGGATAACCATCCCAACGACCACCATTATGAACCTCTATTTATCGAAGGTTCCCGTCAGCAGCGGCGATAACATCCCGCCAGCGGTGCCACCACTGGCGCACGTCACCATGTCCGGTACTATTACGGTGCCGCAGTCCTGCTCAATTAACGCCGGGCAGATTATCGACGTCAGACTACCGGATATTATAGGCAAAGATATTCGCAACCTCGGCGACAGCCCACAGGAGTCACACGTCACTACGCAGGTCAACTTCACCTGTAGCAACGTGGCGGACGGCACCAATCTGTCAATGTCGCTTAACGGAGAAAACGATCCTAATAACAACGAGTACCTGAAAACGACAAATCCCGATCTCGGCATCCGCATTTCCGATAAGAACAACACCACCATTGTACCCAACGGTGACGCCGAACTGCCGATTAACAATTATCACGATGGCGCAGGCACCACCCAGTTCACCGCCGCGCCGGTCAATACCACCGGGCATATTCCCCATACCGGGGAGTACCAGGCGACCGCCACGCTGGAGATGCAGATTCGCTAATTGTGAAAGGGCGACGCCGTCGCCCTTTCACATCAGCTACGCAGCCCGCGACCACGCTGAATGAGCGACCAGCACAGCGCGTAGAAAGCAATAATGAAAATCACCAGCACGCCGAAGGTGGTCACCAGCGGTACATCATGAATACCGAGAAAACCATAACGGAAACCGCTTATCATATAAACAATCGGATTCAGATGTGACAACCCCTGCCAGAACGGCGGCAGCAGAGTGAGTGAATAGAACACCCCGCCGAGGTAGGTCAGCGGCGTCAGCACGAAGGTCGGGATCAGGCTGATATCGTCGAAGGTTTTGGCGAATACCGCATTCAGCAGGCCAGCGAGTGAAAACAGTACTGCGGTTAATATCAGCGTTAAGGCGACAAACAACCACGAATGCACCTGAAATGGCACGAAAAAGAGCGAAATCGCCGTGACCAAAACCCCCACACACAGCCCACGCGCCACGCCGCCGCCAACAAATCCGGCGATAATCACGTGCGTCGGCACTGGCGCGACCAGTAACTCTTCAATGTTGCGCTGAAATTTAGCGCTAAAGAACGACGACGCCACGTTGGCATAGGCGTTGGTGATGACGGACATCATAATCAGCCCGGGCACAATAAACTGCATATAGCTAAAGCCGTGCATCTCGCCAATCCGGGAGCCAATCAGGTTACCAAAAATAATAAAATAGAGCGTCATGGTAATGACCGGCGGCACCAGCGTTTGCACCCAGATGCGCATAAATCGGTGGATCTCTTTCGCCCAGATGCTTTTTAATGCGACCCAATACAACTGCATCATGCGAGATCTCCTTGTTTATCATGCACCAGTGAAACAAATAGCTCTTCCAGACGGTTGGCTTTATTACGCATGCTTAGCACCTGTACGCCCTGCGCACTAAGCTGACTAAAGACGCTGTTAATCCCCTGCTCACGCAGGACTTCCACTTCAAGCGTAGAAGTGTCGATCAGGCGGTACTGGTATCCATCCAGCTTTGGCAATGGGCTTTTCGGTGCCAGATCGAGAATAAAAGTTTCCGATTTCAGTTTTGACAGCAGCGCTTTCATAGAGGTGTTTTCCACTAATTCGCCGTGCTGAATAATGCCAATATTCCGGCATAACATTTCAGCCTCTTCGAGATAGTGGGTTGTCAGAATGATAGTGGTGCCTTTGTCGTTCAGATCCTTTAAAAAGCCCCACATTGAGCGGCGCAGTTCGATGTCTACCCCGGCGGTAGGTTCATCGAGAATCAGCAGCTTGGGCTCATGCATCAGCGCACGGGCAATCATTAAACGGCGCTTCATCCCACCGGATAACATCCGCGCACGTTCGTTACGTTTTTCCCATAGATCGAGCTGTTTTAGGTACTTTTCACTACGTATAACGGCTTCTTTATGTTCAACGCCATAATAGCCAGCCTGATTAACCACAATCTGCTGGACCGTTTCAAACGGGTTGAAGTTAAACTCCTGCGGCACCAGCCCAAGCTGGCGCTTGGCGTTGACGACATCTTTTTGCAAATCGTAGCCAAAAACACTCACCCGCCCGGAGGTCTTATTCACCAGTGAGCTGATAATACCGATGGTGGTGGATTTTCCCGCCCCGTTAGGTCCAAGCAGGGCGTAAAAGTCTCCCGCCTGTACCTGTAGATCGATTCCCCGCAACGCTTGCACGCCGCCGGGATAAGTTTTTTTAAGCTGCTCAATTTCCAGTGCAATGGTCATGAATTTTTACTTACCTTACGTTCTGACACTTTATATGTGGTTTAAATAATCCCGGAGTTGACCTATATTAGCCCAACGCAATTATTTGGTTACAGGTCGTTAACCTCCATGAAAGACATAGATACACTCATCAGTAACAATGCACTATGGTCAAAAATGCTGGTGGAAGAAGATCCCGGATTTTTCGAAACGCTGGCTCAGGCACAAAAGCCGCGTTTTCTGTGGATTGGATGTTCCGATAGCCGCGTTCCCGCTGAGCGTCTGACCGGCCTTGAACCGGGCGAATTGTTTGTTCACCGTAACGTTGCCAACCTGGTGATCCATACCGATCTCAATTGCCTCTCCGTGGTTCAGTACGCCGTTGACGTGCTGGAAGTTGAACACATTATCATCTGCGGCCACTACGGTTGCGGCGGCGTGCAGGCGGCGGTCGAAAACCCGGAACTGGGGCTTATCAACAACTGGCTGCTGCACATTCGCGATATCTGGTTTAAGCATAGCTCTCTCCTTGGCGAAATGCCGCAGGAACGTCGCCTGGATACGCTGTGTGAGCTGAATGTGATGGAGCAGGTGTATAACCTCGGCCACTCCACCATTATGCAGTCGGCCTGGAAACGCGGACAGAAAGTGACGATTCACGGCTGGGCGTATGGTATTCACGATGGGCTATTGCGCGACCTCGATGTGACCGCGACTAATCGCGAATCGCTGGAACAACACTACCGTAAAGGCGTGTCCAACCTGCGTCTGAAGCACATCAATCACAAGTAGCTTCGCGGCGGGCCGATTTCAGGCCCCGTGCCCTTTCTGCCGGGCGGCGCAAGCTTGCCCGGCCTACGGATCACCCTTCCCGAGGCCATCCCTAAACCGCAGGCCTGATAAGCATAGCGCCATCAGGCATTCCGTTCCCGAGGCCATCCCCAAACTGTAGGCCTGATAAGCATAGCGCCATCAGGCATTCCGTTCCCGAGGCCATCCCCAAACTGTAGGCCTGATAAGCGTAGCGCCATCAGGCATTCCGCGCGCCATTCCCAACCGTAGGCCTGATAAGCGTAGCGCCATCAGGCATTCAGTCCGCCATTCCCAACCGTAGCCCTGATAAGCATCCCGCCATCAGGCATTCTGCGCGCAAGCTTACTCGTCCAGCATCACCACTTTGCCCACATACGGCAAATGGCGATAACGCTGGGCGTAATCAATCCCGTAACCGACCACGAATTCATCCGGAATGGAAAAACCCACGAACTCGACGTCAACGTCCACTTCGCGGCGGGAAGGTTTGTCGAGCAGCGTACAAATCGCCAGTGATTTCGGTTCACGCAGGCTTAAAATTTCACGCACTTTCGACAACGTATTCCCCGAATCGATGATGTCCTCAACGATCAGCACGTCTTTGCCGCGAATATCTTCATCCAGATCTTTGAGGATTTTGACATCGCGGGTGGTGGACATGCCGCTGCCGTAGCTGGAGGCGGTCATAAAATCGACCTCATGGGACACCTGTACTTCACGGCACAGGTCGGCCATGAACATAAACGAGCCGCGCAGCAGTCCCACCAGCACCATGTCGCTGCCGCTATCCTTATAGCGCTCAGTGATCTGACGCCCCAGTTCGGCGATACGCGTTTTAATATCCGTTTCCGGGATCATCACTTCAACAGTATGTTTCATTTAACTAACCATATGATTTTCAGGTAAATCACTCAATGCCGCTGCGCCAGGCTACGGCATTGATTAGTAAGCCCCGCAGTATACCAGTAAAACAAATTTAACGGGGGATCGGTTAAGAAAGCTCATTTTGTGATGACGATCACACATGTTAAATCCTATAATGAATTGCTATTAAAATATTAATTAATTTGACGAGTGTCCTTTTATGGCAGAAACAAAACCACATACGTCACGCGTTCTGGTGACGTTAACAGCGCTGTTCGCCGCTTTTTGCGGACTGTATCTGTTAATTGGCGGGGTCTGGCTGGTCGCCACCGGCGGCTCCTGGTACTACCCGATAGCAGGCATTGTAATGCTGGGCGTGACCTGGCTACTGTGGCGCAGCAAGCGATCCGCGCTGTGGCTGTATGCCGCGCTGCTGCTGGCGACGATGATTTGGGGCGTGTGGGAGGTCGGCTTCGACTTCTGGGCGCTGACGCCGCGTAGCGATATTCTGGTGTTCTTCGGCATCTGGCTGATCCTACCCTTTGTCTGGCGTCGCCTGATTTTCCCCTCCGCTGGTGCTGTTGCCGCACTGGTCGTGGCGCTGCTGATTAGCGGCGGCATTTTGACCTGGGCAGGCTTTAACGATCCGCAGGAGGTCAACGGCACGCTGAGCGCAGACGCCACCCCTGCCGAACCGATCTCTCCGGTGGCCGATCAGGACTGGCCCGCGTATGGCCGTAATCAGGAAGGCCAGCGCTATTCGCCGCTTAAGCAAATTAATGCCGATAACGTCCACAAGCTGAAAGAAGCGTGGGTGTTCCGCACCGGCGATCTGAAAAAAGAGAACGACTCCGGCGAAGTCACCAACGAAGTGACGCCGATTAAAGTCGGCGATACGCTGTATCTGTGCACCGCGCATCAGCGTCTGTTTGCGCTTGACGCGGCGACGGGTAAAGAAAAATGGCACTTCGATCCGCAGCTTAATTCCACCCCGTCGTTCCAGCACGTCACCTGCCGTGGCGTGTCGTATCACGAAGCGAAAGCAGAGAGTGCCCCGGCTAACGTGATGGCCGACTGTCCACGCCGTATTATTCTGCCGGTCAACGATGGTCGCCTGTTCGCACTCAATGCTGATACCGGCAAGCTGTGCGAATCCTTCGCCAATAAAGGCATCCTGAACCTGCAAACCAACATGCCGGATCAGACGCCGGGCCTGTATGAACCGACCTCACCGCCGATCATTACCGACAAAGCGATTGTGATTGCTGGCTCAGTAACCGATAACTTCTCGGTACGTGAAACCTCCGGTGTGATCCGTGGTTTTGATGTAAACACCGGCGATTTGCTGTGGGCGTTTGATCCGGGTGCGAAAGACCCGAATGCGATTCCGTCGGATGAGCATACGTTCACCTTCAACTCGCCGAACTCCTGGGCACCCGCAGCTTATGACGCCAAACTGGACCTGGTGTATCTGCCGATGGGTGTGAGTACGCCGGATATCTGGGGCGGTAACCGCACGCCGGAGCAGGAACGTTATGCCAGCTCTATCGTCGCGCAAACCGCGACGACCGGTAAACTGGCGTGGAGTTATCAGACCGTTCACCACGATTTGTGGGATATGGACATGCCGTCCCAGCCGACGCTGGCGGATATCACGGTTGATGGTAAAACGGTGCCGGTAGTTTACGCCCCGGCGAAAACCGGTAACATTTTTGTGCTGGATCGCCGTAATGGCCAACTGGTCGTCCCGGCTCCGGAAAAACCGGTTCCGCAGGGCGCGGCGAAAGGCGACTATGTCACCAAAACCCAGCCGTTCTCTGACCTCAGTTTCCGTCCGAAGAAAGATCTGAGCGGCGCGGATATGTGGGGCGCAACCATGTTCGACCAGCTGGTCTGCCGGGTGATTTTCCAGCAGATGCGCTATGAAGGCATCTTCACGCCCCCGTCTGAACAAGGCACGCTGGTATTCCCGGGTAACCTCGGGATGTTCGAGTGGGGCGGTATTTCGGTCGATCCTAACCGTCAGGTAGCGATTGCCAACCCGATGGCGCTGCCGTTTGTCTCTAAACTGATGCCGCGTGGTCCGGGCAATCCGATGGAGCAGCCGAAAGATGCGAAAGGCAGCGGTACGGAAGCCGGTATTCAACCACAGTACGGTGTGCCGTATGGCGTGACCCTGAACCCGTTCCTGTCGCCGTTTGGTCTGCCGTGTAAGCAGCCTGCCTGGGGGTATATCTCCGCGCTGGATCTGAAAACCAATGAAGTAGTATGGAAAAAACGTATCGGTACGCCACGCGACAGCCTGCCGTTCCCGATGCCGTTTAAAGTGCCGTTTAATCTCGGGATGCCGATGCTGGGCGGTCCTATTTCCACCGCCGGTAACGTGCTGTTTATTGGTGCGACCGCAGATAACTACCTGCGTGCTTATAACATGAGCAACGGCGAGAAGCTGTGGGAAGGCCGTCTGCCGGCAGGCGGTCAGGCCACGCCGATGACCTACGAAGCGAATGGCAAACAGTACGTGGTCATCTCAGCGGGTGGTCATGGTTCGTTTGGTACGAAGATGGGCGATTATATCGTGGCCTTCGCGCTGCCGGACGACGAGAAGTAAGCTGTTTTCCCCTCTTCCGTCGGGAGAGAGGAATTATTCAGGTTGCTGCGTGTAAATCTGCCGGGTGGCGGCTTCGCCTTACCCGGCCTTGTATTATCCTTCCCGTGCAGAGAGAACCGGCCAGTTCTCTCTGCCATGCAGTCCACATGCCGTACCCGGCCTCAGGTTCATAACCTGTGTTGTAGATTTATGCAGTGGGCTGCCGTTCTCCACAAGTGACAAACCGGACAGTATCATGGACCGGTTTTCCCGGTAATCCGCATTCACAAGGTTGGTTTCACTATGGAACAGGAACTTCATTTTATCGGTATCGACGTCTCTAAAGCTAAGCTGGATGTCGATGTGCTGCGGCCCGATGGCCGTCACCGCAGTAAAAAATTTGCTAACACCCTGAAGGGCCACGATGAGCTGCTCCGCTGGCTCAACAGCCATCAGGTCGCGCCTGCCCACATCTGTATGGAAGCCACCAGCATCTATATGGAAGACGTTGCCGCGCATCTCTGCGATGCCGGATTCACAGTCTCCGTCATCAACCCTGCTCTCGGTAAAGCCTTCGCGCAGAGCGAAGGACTGCGCAGTAAAACCGATGCCGTCGATGCCCGGATGCTGGCGGAGTTCTGTCGTCAGAAACGCCCGGCAGCCTGGGAAGCCCCGCATCCGGTGGAGCGGTCGTTACGGGCGCTGGTGCTGCGGCATCAGTCGCTGACGGACATGCACACGCAGGAGCTGAACAGACTGGAAACCGCGCGCGAGGTGCAGCGCCCGAGTATCGACGCCCATCTGCTGTGGCTTGGTACCGAAATTAAGCGCATCGAAAAGCAGATAAAGGAGCTGACGGATGATGACCCGGATATGAAACACCGCAGGAAACTGCTGGAAAGTATCCCGGGTATCGGCGAAAAAACGTCGGCCGTGCTGCTTGCTTATATGGGGCTGAAGGACAGGTTCGGGAAAGCGCGACAGTTCGCGGCCTTCGCCGGTCTGACGCCCCGGCAGCATGAGTCGGGCAGCAGCGTGAGGGGAATGAGCCGGATGAGCAAGGCAGGTCATGCCTCGCTGCGCAGGGCGCTGTATATGCCAGCGATGGTGGCGGTGAGTAAAACCGAATGGGGACGGGCGTTCCGTGACCGTCTGTCCGGGAATGGAAAGAAAGGGAAAGTGATAATAGGTGCGATGATGCGCAAGCTGGCACAGGTGGCGTATGGCGTGCTGAAGTCGGGTGAGCCGTTCGATGTGAGCAGACACCTGACCGTAACAGCGTAATAAAAAGAGCGGGAGATAACAGCGCCTGACGGCGCTGGGGTTGCTGTGCCTGCAATCCGGAATACCGGAACATTAAAATGCTTGCAGGCGATAACAGTATCTACATCTATATAAATATCAATAACTTGTGTTATAGCCCAGGCCCGGTAAGCGCCGCGCCGCCGGGCACAACGTCTATATAAATATCAATAACTTGCGTTATAGCCCAGGCCCGGTAAGCGCCGCGCCGCCGGGCACAACGTCTACATAAATATCAATAGCTTGCGTTATAGCACAGGCCCGGTAAGCGCAGCGCCACCGGGCACAACGTCTATATAAATATCAATAGTTTGCGTTATAGCGTAGGCCCGGTAAGCGCAGCGCCACCGGGCACAACGACGCACAGATTTTCAGCATTCCCCTAACACCCACGCCACCGATAATAAATCCGCGCTGCCGCCGGGGCTTAAGTTGCGGGCGATTAACGCCTGGTCCATTTTTTCCAGCGCCTGACGATCCCAGCCTTCTTGTAAAAGCTGCCGTGCGTAATCCTGCACGTAGCGCAACCCGCACATTCCGCCACGCGATACCAGATTACTGTCCGGATTCACTACCATCAGGCGCAGCAGCATTTCATGCTGCTGGGCACGCCGCCAGTGCGGCAGAACCGACCGCACGGTGGCAAAACCGCTTTCCGCCTCGCCGCGCGCGCCCGTCAGGCCGAACTGCTGAAATTGTCGCTCTCCCGCCGTTGCCGCCAGGCTACGGTTATCCAGCTCCCGCCTCACCAGGCCCCGGCAAAGGGTGCTTACCTCGCGGCACAGGCTATCTGCACTGACAACGGGGAGCCGCCCGGCCGCAAAACACAGTAGTCCGAGCGCAAAGATGCCGCCCTTATGGGTATTCACCCCGCCAGTGGCGTGATACATCGCCTGCTCGCACGCGATGCCCATCGGGCGCAAAAGTCGCAACTGTACCTCTGCCGGTTTATCGGCATGCTCCTCGCCCAGCGCCGTAAAACGCGCAAACCACGGTGCAATTGCCCTGATACTGCGAACGAACAGAGCATGATCCATATCGCGATGCGAACCGTTATTCAGCCGGTCCACCAGCCCCGGCTTGGGCGTCAGCTCCAGCTCGTGCCATAGCGCATCTTCCGCCCGCTGCGGCACGTTGATGAAGCGGGGTTTAGTCGCGAGCAAACCAGTCATCCACCATTTTCTCCACGCGCGCGACCACTTCCTCTACCGGATGACGCCGCGAGCGGGCGCAGGCGTGAGCGGGTTCATCGCAAATCAGGCAGCGGCGCATATCCGATCCGAGCGACAATCGCCCTACATGACCCGCGTTCGGACAGATGACATCCAGATCCCACAGCCGCCCCAGCGGATGCGTTTGCTCCAGCGCCGCACAGTGCGCTTTGATTTCTGGTGCCTGGTGGGCCACGCACCACATCGCTTCCGGTCCGGTTGGCAGCCATAAAACCTGCCTGTCGAGCACCTGCCAGTGGTGCTGCCAGAGCATCTGATCGCACATTTGCAGCGCCACGCCCATGGTATTGCGATAGCGCAGGCTGTCCTTATTTTCACCGGGCGTCACCAGCGTCAAAGAGATGACCGGTTGTTGATAGTGCGCGAGCCAGTCAGCCTGTCGTGCTGCGCGACGCTCTTTCGCCGCCAGCAGTTCTTCCAGGCTGACACCCGCACGCACGGGTGTCGCAGTTTCCATTATTCACACTCCTTTACCTGTCGAACGGTATCTATCACGCTGCCGTCACGGTAGCGGATCACGCCGACGATCTTATCGGTAAATTCTATGGGTTTTGGTGCGCCGGTTAACGAAATGGCGCGTTCATATAACGTGTTGATATCAACAATTTTCAGCCCCGCCGCGAGCAGCCGCTGATGGATCTCCGGGCGGGCCGGGTTAACCGCAATGCCATGATCGGTAACCAGCACGTCAATACTTTCACCAGGCGTGAGGCGTGTCGTGACCCGCTTCACCACCGTCGGGATGCGGCTGCGCAGCAGTGGCGCTACGACAATCGTCAGGTTAGCCGCCGCCGCGACATCGCAGTGCCCGCCGGACGCGCCACGCATCACGCCGTCTGACCCGGTGATGACGTTAACGTTGAAATCGACATCAATCTCCAGCGCGCTGAGGATCACCACGTCAAGCTGGTCACAACTGGTGGCTTTACTGCCGGGGTTGGCGTATACGTTAGTGGAAATCTCAACATGATGCGGATTACGCGCCAGCGACGCCGCCGCCTGTGCGTCAAAGCACTGGGTGTCGAGCAATTTCTCGATCAGCCCTTTTTCATGCAGATCCACCAGGCTGCCGGTGATCCCACCCAGCGCGAAACGGGCTTTGACGCCGTTGCGCTCCATTTTCTCTTCCATAAAACGGGTGCAGGCGGTGGCCGCCGCGCCAGAGCCGGTTTGCATTGAGAAGCCATTTTTGAAATAACCGGAATGTTCGATAACATCCGCCGCATAGCGGGCAATCATGAGTTCACGCGGGTTGCTGGTGACGCGTGCCGCACCGACGCTGATTTTCGCCGGATCGCCAACGCTCTCCACCTGGACAATATAATCCACCCGATCCTGTCCGAGGCTGGCGGGCATATTCGGGAACGGTACGATCGCTTCGGTCAGCAGCACAACCTGACGGGCAAACTGGGCATCCACCATCGCATAGCCGAGCGAGCCGCAGCAGGATTTGCCGTGCGTGCCGTTGGCATTGCCAAATTCATCGCTGCACGGTACGCCGAGAAAGGCGACGTCGATCTTCAGTTCGCCGTCCTGAAGCAGCTTGACGCGCCCGCCGTGGGAGTGGATCTGCACCGGCTCATCCATCAGACCGTGCGAAATCGCTTCCGCCAGTTTGCCGCGCATCCCGGAGGTGTAAATACGGCTGATAACGCCGCTTTTGATATGCTCAATCAGCGCGTCATTGCAGGTCATCAGCGAACTGGAGGCCAGCGTCAGCTTTTTGAAGCCCATCTGCGCCAGCAGCGCGACGACGCTATTAATCACCCGATCGCCTTCGCGAAACGCGTGGTGAAAAGAAATGGTCATCCCGTCTTTCAGCCCGCTGCGGATCACCGCCTGCTCCAGCGAGGCGCACAGTTTACGCTGATGTTTGGCGTTATTATCGGCAAGCCAGGGCGTGGCGCTGTGTGCCGACTCGAAGGATTTCAGATCCCGCAGGTGGGGAAAATTAACGTGAAGAAGTTCTGTCTGATTCATTACTTTATCCTTAACGACGCACGCCGGACGCGGCGGCGCGTTCCAGCACCCGCTGCGCATGATCAATAATTGGCGCATCCACCATTTTGCCGTTGAGCGAGACCACGCCCAGCCCGTTACGCTCGCCCTCTTCTGCTGCCTCGATCACTAATGTTGCGTGATCGACCTCCTGCTGCGTGGGCGCGTAAGCGTTATGCAGTAAATCGATCTGCCTCGGGTTAATCAGCGATTTGCCGTTAAAGCCCATTTTGCGGATCAGTTCGACTTCGCGCAGGAACCCGGCTTCATCATTAACGTCTGACCAGACGACATCAAAGGCGTCAATGCCGGCGGCGCGGGCGGCGTGCAGTACCGCGCAGCGGGCATAAAACAGCTCGGTACCGTCGCCGCGTTCGGTTTGCATATCCATCACATAATCAAAGGCCGCCAGTGCGATGCCAATCAGGCGCGGCGTACTGCGGGCGATGGCCACCGCGTTGATGACGCCAATCGCCGACTCAATGGCCGCCATAACGCGGGTAGAGCCGACCTCGCGACCGCAGTCGCGCTCAATGCGCTCCAGATGGCCTTCCAGTTCAAAAATATCGTCCGGGGTGTCGGTTTTGGGCAGGCGAATCACATCCACGCCACCGCGTACCGCCGCCTCCAGATCCAGTAGACCGAACGGCGTGCTTAGCGGATTAATACGTACCACAGTTTCAATATCCTGATACATCGGATGCTGAAGCGCATGAAACACCAGCAGGCGGGCGGTATCTTTTTCACGCAGCGCCACCGCGTCCTCCAGGTCAAACATGATGGAATCCGGGCGGTAGATAAAGGCGGTTGAGAGCATGGCGGCGTTGGCACCCGGCAGGAACAACATACTGCGACGCAGTGTACTCATGACAGCGCCCCCCAGTTGATGGATGGCGCTTCACCGGCGCGCAGTAGTGCGCCCTGAAGACGGGCGCGGATCACACAGTCCAGAGCGCCTTTGTCCTCGATAATAATCAGCCCCTGGCGGACCTCCATCGCACGTAATGTTTCCTCAACCACCCGGCGGATTTGATCGCCAAACTGCTTCATCACTTCACTGTGGATGATAATCTCCAGCTCGCCGTCGGCGGGGGCGATTTTCACCATCAGGTCGCTGGACTCCTGCGTGCCTGCCAGCGCCTCCCTTACAATTTTCATAATGCTTTCCTGAATGTTATACGGCTTGTGCGCTACGATAATGCGCTTCAAGGTGCGCGAAAGTGGATTCCGGAACGATTTCCCGCAGTCGGGAAAATCGCTCTGTTTTAAGTAAACGACGAACTTCAGAAGCCGAGATTGGATTACCTGCGGACTTAATACGCGTTAATTCAACCACTTCTATGCTGTCGCGGAGCAATGTGTGTAACGTCTGGTTGTATTGACGGGTCACGTCGCAGAACGGCTCTGAACCGACAAACCGATGGGTGATACCCAGCGCTGGTGCGATACGCTCGCGGAAGATCAGGGCATCAATCTCACTCCACGCCTGCTGCACTTTTCCGCTCTCTTTGAGAAAATAGGTCGGAAACGTGGCGCGGGAGATGATGTACTGCGACCCTTCATGTACGGTCACATTCGGCAAATGCGCGACGCCCGCGCGGACCATTCTCAGGCGGTCGGCAAACGGAAAAAACGACGCATCTTCTTTCACCACAAACAGATGCAGCCAGTCGCAGCGCCGCGCTGCCTGCTCCGCCAGATACCGGTGCCCGAGCGTGAATGGATTGGCATTCATCACAATAGCGCCGATGCGTTCGCCGGGCTTGCGCTGCTGTTGCAGTGCCCGGCAATAGCGGCTGATCCCCTGTGGGGTGTTTTCCATCAGCACCGCGTTATTACCGCTTTGCGCCACCGGCCAGAAGCCACTGCGGGCAAAGCGTTCTTTGTTGCACGGGCGGGTGCACAGAAAGAGGTGAAAATGGCCGCGTGCCAGCGCGACATTCTCCACTTCGGCCAGCAGACGCGCGCTCAGGTTTTCCCCGCGCAGCGCCTCATCCACCGCCACGCATTTAATCACGTTGGCGGCAAGCCCTGCGCAACCGACCAGATGCGACCCTGACCAGGCTTCGACAAACAGCGTGATGTCGCCATCCAGCCCCAGACCGCTGTCCGCCAGCAATTGCCGGATCTGACGTAACCTTTCGGGGTGCAGCGAAACCTGCGTCAGATGAAATTCAATACCGGTTTGCGAGTACATCGTGCCGCCTTACTTAGTGCGCTGCCGTCAGCATCTGCGCTGGCGCTTCCATGATGATATTGCTCAGATGACCGATATGTTCGATCTCCACTTCAATCCGGTCGCCCTCCTGCATAAACAGCGGCGGATTGCGCTTTTTACCTACCCCGCCCGGTGAACCGGTGATGATCACATCGCCGGGGCTTAAGCGGGTAAACGTGCTGATATATTCAATCAGTTCGGCGACGGTGTGGATCATGCTGCTGGTATTGTCTTCCTGAACCATCCGGCCATTTAGCCAGGTGCGGATCGCAAGTTGATGCGGGTCCGGAATTTCATCGGCGGTTGCCATCCACGGACCGAACGCCCCGGTCTGACGCCAGTTTTTCCCGGCGGTAAACCAACTATGCTGCCAGTCACGGGCAGAGCCATCCATATAGCAGCTGTAGCCGGCAACATGGCGCAACGCCTCTTCCCGGCTGATATTCTCGCCGCCCTTACCGATAATCACCGCCAGCTCGCCTTCGTAATCGAATTCGCTGGAGTGGCGCGGCTTGAGTACCGGCGCGTTGTGCGCGGTCTGCGAGTCAGGAAAACGCACGAACAGCGTAGGTGCCGGATTGTGCTGGTCGAACTCCTTGCGTTTGTCGGCGTAATTCATGCCGACACAAAGAATTTTTTCCGGCTGTTCAATGACCGGCAGGAAGGTGACGGCATCCATCGTCACATCCACCGGGTCGTTAAGATAGCGAGTGGCCTCTGCCAGTCCGTTGCCCTGAAGCAGCGCTTTGAGATCGCTGTAGCGATCGCCCAGGCGACGGCCTAAATCAATCATGCCTTCGGCTTTCACAATGCCGTAGCTGCGAATGCCCTGATGGCGAAAACTTGCGAGTTTCATGTTTATTTCCTGAGTACATCAATTAAACGAGGAAGTTGCCCAGCACCAGCAGCGAGACGGAGACGTTAATCGCCCCACCGATGCGGGTAGCGATTTGCGCGAACGGCATCAGGCTCATACGGTTACCGGCGGTAAGGATTGCTACATCACCCGTCCCACCCTGCCCGCTCTGGCAGCAGGAGACGATGGCGACATCAATCGGGTGCATGCCAATTTTTTTGCCGACGAAGAAACCGGTTGCTACCAGCGCGGATACGGTGCTGACAATGACCAGCAGATTGCTGAGGGTGAAGGCATTGACCAGTTCCTGCCACGGGGTAATCGCGACGCCCACGGCGAACAGAATGGGATAGGTCACGGAGGTCTGGAAGAATTTATAGACAACCTGAGAGCCTTCCAGCAGACGCGGAGACGCGCCGTTACACAATTTAACCAGCACGGCAACGAACAGCATGCCAACCGGGGCAGGCAGGCCGATCAGTTTGTGGCCCAGCATTCCCATCATATACAGCAGAACAGCCAGTAATGCCCCTGCCGCAATGGTGGTTACATCGGCTTTACCCGAAGAGACGGGTTGCGAAGACTGACCATCGGCATTGGCGCGATTGGGCATTAACTGGCCTTCGCCGGTCAGATGCGGGAAGCGTTTACCCAGTTGATTCAGGCAACCGGAGATAATAATCGCCGTCAGCCCGCCGAGCATAACCATCGGCAGAACGCGCCCCAGCGCCACGCCCTGGTCCATATGCAGCAGCGTGGCGTAACCGATAGAAAGCGGGATCGCCCCTTCGCCAACGCCGCCCGCCATGATCGGCAGAATAATAAAGAAGAAGATCTGGAACGGCTCAAGGCCCAGCGCCATGCCCACGCACATGCCGACGATCATGCCAACGATTTCACCGCACAGCATCGGGAAGAAAATGCGCAGGAAGCCCTGAATCAGCACGGTCCGGTTCATGCTCATAATGCTGCCCACAATGATGCAGCAGATATAGAGATACAGAATGTTGGTGGATTTGTAGAATTTGGTGGTTGATTCCACCACCACATCCGGCAGCAGGCCGTAATAGACCAGCGCGGACGGAATGAAGGTAGCGCAAATCGCCGCCGCGCCCAGCTTGCCAACGATCGGCAGACGCTTGCCAAATTCGCCGCAGGCAAAGCCGAAAAACGCGAGCGTGGCCACCATGACCACAATGTCGCTCGGCAGTTTGCCGCCCAGACAATCAATGGCAATTAACGCACCGGCTAACAGGAACAGCGGCAGTGGAATAATACCAATTTTCCAGCTATCCATGATGTGCCACCAGCGCTCTTTCAGCGACGGACGAGGAATATCAATCGGATCGTGGTTAACAATAAATGAATCGTCAGTTGTGCTCATAATCAAGCCCCTTAGTTATTTTGTACGGCAAGCTTAAGATCACCATGCCTGACAGAATGTGAGCACCAGCAGATTAAAACCGAAGTTTTAATGGCATCTATGGTTTTAAT
Organism: Superficieibacter electus; assembly: GCF_002915575.1. Taxonomy (GTDB): domain Bacteria; phylum Pseudomonadota; class Gammaproteobacteria; order Enterobacterales; family Enterobacteriaceae; genus Superficieibacter; species Superficieibacter electus. Next base: position 74,329 of record NZ_PQGD01000013.1, on the reverse strand, counting down.
GGTTTTATTTACCGGGTGTGATTTAACTCTTATTTATTGGCGTGGTTTTTATGGTTTCTTTTCCAAATCGAACAATTAAATAACATCTATTTTGTTGTGAATTTTAAAATACCATTTCGAGTTTAAACCGCATCAGACAGGCTGTGCAAGGGATCACAAGTTTCCGGTAAAATGCATGACGTGGCCCAGAAAGATGATACATTACATTTCTTTATGGCTATCGCGCGTGAGACTAATGAAATTATCCTTTCAGATAAAACTGTTTATTTCGCTGGTGGCTTTTTTCTCAGTGCTTTTTGTTTTGCTGGGTAGCTATTATTATATCGACGTTGGTCGCCAGCTTTATCAGGAAATGAGCATACGCGCCAAAATACAGGCTGAGGAAATTGCGCTTATTCCCGGACTGCCCGCGATGACGGCGCAAAAAGATATCCCGGCGCTCCATGCTTTCATGCAGAAAATAGCGGCACACAGCGATGCCAGTTTTATTGTGATTGGCGATAATAAAGGTGTGCATCTCTTTCATTCGGTCTATGCCGATCGCGTCGGCACCACGCTTGTGGGCGGCGATAACGAAGAGGTGCTAAAGGGTAAGAGCACGACGACGATTCGTAAGGGCGGGCTGGGCATTTCGCTACGCAGCAAAGCGCCGATATTTAATGCCGCAGGTCAGGTAGTCGGCATTGTGTCGGTAGGCTATCTCACCAGTTATCTCGATACCATCACCGTCAGTAAGATGATCAACATTCTGATTGCTGCCGCGCTGCTTCTGGTCGCCCTGTTTGTTTTCTCCTGGTTTTTTACCCGCAGCATCAAAAAGCAAATTTTCTCTCTCGAACCCCGCGAAATCGGCCTGTTGGTACGCCAGCAAAAGGCGATGATGGAATCGATTTATGAGGGCGTGATTGCCATTGATAGTCAGATGCGCATTGAAGTGATCAACCAGGCGGCAAGGAAATTGCTTGGCTTAAGCCAGCCTGCGCGCGAACTGCGCGGTCAGCTTATCAGCCAGGTAATTACCCCGGTACCATTTTTCGCCTCCCGGACCTTGCTGACAAAAGATACACACGATGAGATTTGCCGTTTCAACGATCTGACGGTGATTGCCAGTCGCATTCGTATCATGCTGGAAGGTGCATTGCAGGGCTGGGTGATCACCTTTCGCGATCGCAATGAAATTGACTCGCTGAGCGCGCAGTTAAGCCAGGTAAAACGTTACGTGGATAACCTGCGCATTATGCGGCATGAGCAGCTTAACCGGATGACGACCCTTTCCGGCCTGCTGCATATGGGGCGCTACGATGAGGCCATCCGCTATATTCAGGCCCAGTCGGAACACGCGCAGGAACTGCTGGATTTTATCTCCTCGCGCTTTAGTTCACCGACGCTGTGCGGCCTGCTTTTAGGAAAAGCGGCCCGTGCGCGGGAAAAAGGTGTGGAGCTAAACTTTGATCCTGCCTGTCGGATGGACAGACCTTTTACCGGCCTGGCAGAAGCTGAACTCATTTCCATTATCGGCAACCTGCTCGATAACGCGATTGAAGCCACCCAGCGTGCTCCGCTTCCCCATGAGCCGGTGGAAGTGCTGATTACCCTCAGCGCCAGCGAACTGATTATTGAGGTGGCCGATCGCGGCGTCGGTATCAAACCAGAGATCCGCGAGCGAATTTTTGAGCGCGGCATGACCACCAAAACCCGTGGCGATCACGGGATTGGGCTGTACCTGATAGAAAGTTATGTGACCCAGGCGGGCGGTGCGGTCGAAGTGGCCGATAACGCACCGCGTGGTGCTATTTTCTCATTATTTATTCCCGCCCGGCACCCTACCCAGGAACTGGAAGTGACTCATGATGCAACATGAACTTATTGACGTCCTTATTATTGAGGATGAACCGACACTGGCCCGGCTTCATGCCGATTTAATCAATAAGCACCCTCGCCTGCGGCTGGTCGGGATTGCAGCCTCACTGGCCGAGGCGCAGGAAAAACTGACTGCCCTCCAGCCGCAACTGGTACTGCTGGATAATTATCTGCCAGATGGTAAAGGCATCACGCTGATTAGCCATCCTTTGCTGCTGAGCGCAAACTGTACGGTGATTTTTATCACCGCCGCCAGCGACATGGATACCTGTAGCCAGGCCATTCGCAACGGCGCGTTCGACTATATTCTTAAACCGGTATCATGGAAGCGCCTCAGCCAGTCGCTGGAACGCTTTGTACAATTTGCCGAGCAGCAGCGGGTGTGGAAAATTGTCGATCAACAAAACGTAGATTCCCTCTATCAGCTACAGGCTAAAAATTTTCGTCTGGATAACAGCAGTAAGGGGATTGAGGAGAATACCCTGGCCCGCGTACAGCAACTGTTTAACGATCGGGCGACGTACTGTTTTTCGGTTGATGAGGTAGTCAGCGAAACCGGGTTAAGCAAAACCACCGCCCGGCGTTACCTTGAACACTGTGTGGAGACCGGGTATTTACGCGTTGAGATGCTGTACGGCAAAATCGGCCATCCGCGACGGATGTATAAGCGCGCGGCAGGGTAAATCAGGCCGCACGCGGCCTGATGCCGGGTAATGCCGGATGGCGGCTGCGCCTTATCCGGCCTACGTTCGTACACTATTAACAACCTGCGCCTTACGGTACGGGCGTCAACCATCTACCACTGGCCTGCCGGATGGCGGCTGCGCCTTATCCGGCCTACGTTCGTACACTATTAACAACCTGCGCCTTACGGTACGGGCGTCAACCATCTACCACTGGCCTGCCGGATGGCGGCTGCGCCTTATCCGGCCTACGTTCGTACGCTATTAACAACCTGCGCCTTACGGTACGGGCGTCAACTATCTGCCACTGGCCTGCCGGATGGCGGCTGCGCCTTATCCGGCCTACGTTCGTACGCTATTAATAACCTGCGCCTTACGGTACGGGTGTCAACCATCTGCCACTGGCCTGCCGGATGGCGGCTGCGCCTTATCCGGCCTACGGTCGTACACTATTAATAACCTGCGCCTTACGGTACGGGCGTCAACCATCTGCCACTGGCCTGCCGGATGGCGGCTGCGCCTTATCCGGCCTACGGTCGTACACTATTAATAACCTGCGCCTTACGGTACGGGTGTCAACCATCTGCCACTGGCCTGCCGGATGGCGGCTGCGCCTTATCCGGCCTACGGTCGTACACTATTAATAACCTGCGCCTTACGGTACGGGCGTCAACCATCTGCCACTGGCCTGCCGGATGGCGGCTGCGCCTTATCCGGCCTACGGTCGTACACTATTAATAACCTGCATCCTACTGTAGGCCCGGTAAGCGCAGCGCCACCGGGCGACGGGGTACGGGCTACACCGTGAAGCCCATCATCATCCCGGTGTCTTCGTGCTCCAGCAGGTGACAATGCGCCATATAAGCAAACTCTTTTGGCGCGTCATGATCGAAACGCACCAGCACCTCGCTCACCGCGCCGTCCACGTTGACCGTATCCTTCCAGCCTGAACGGTGCGCGGCGGGCGGGCGGCCATTCTCGGAGAGAATACGGAACTGGGTACCGTGGATATGGAACGGATGCAGCATCATGTCGCCTTCACCGGAAATCACCCAGCGCTCGAACTGTCCTTTTTGCGCGGCAAACAGCGGTGTGGTCATATCAAAGGCTTTGCCGTTAATCCGGTTGGCGTTATGGAAATCAAAACCGTGCCCACCGTGCTGCATCTGCCCCCTATTGCTGTGATCCATGTCTGCATGATTCATCTCCCCGTGAGCCATCTTGCCATGACTCATCTCGCTGTGACTACGCCCACCCATTGCCTGTGCGCCATATTTCTGTTGCAGCGCCTGCATGCCCATCATGTCGAGCATCGGGTCCATGGAAAGCTGAAATTGACGCCGGGTAAGGGCATCCAGCGCGGGCAGCGCAGGCACGTTGACCAGCGAGTCCGGCAGCGTTCCCGAGGCGGCGATGCGCAGCGGCTGCACACGTAGCACTGGCTGCGGCTGGTCAAACGGTGCGACCGTCATTCCCATCTGATCCACCGCAAGCGTCAGCAGGTCGAATGGCTTACCGTCCTGAGTATCGACCAGCACTTCAAAACGTTCACCCACCAGCATCGGTAATTCTGTTACCTTCACCGGCTCCGCCAGCAACCCACCGTCGCTGGCGATCACATATAGCGGCCGCTTATCGCTGGTTGTGACGTTAAGCGAACGGGCGTTACAGCCGTTCAAAAGCCGCAACCGCAGCCAGCCGCGCGGAGCCGCGTGCTGCGGGTAACGGGCACCGTTGGTCAGCAGTGTGTCACCAAACCAGCCGACGGCGGCGGTCATGATATCCAGCTGATAGTCAATCTCGCCGCTGCCCGTAAAGCGTTTGTCCTGCATAATCACCGGCACATCGTCAATGCCCCACTGCTGCGGCAGACGCAACTGACGACTGTCATCATCTTCAATCAGCACCAGCCCCGCCAGGCCCATCGCCACCTGATGTCCCGTTTTTCCGTGCTGATGCGGGTGGAACCAGCAGGTCGCCGCCCGCTGGGTGGGCGTAAAAGTGACCTGGCGCGATTCCCCGGCTTTTATCACGCCCTGGGGACCACCGTCCACCGAACCGGGGACTTCCAGCCCGTGCCAGTGGACGGTAGTCTCCCCGGAGAGCGTATTATGAATATCGACGGTAACAGCTTTCCCCTGACGTAGTTTAATCGCCGGGCCGAGCAACGATCCATTATAGCCCCACGTCTGAGTGGTGAAGCTGCCAAAGGTTGATTTGCCCTCCTGAACGATGAGCCTGATACGATTGCGTGCGTCAGCCGTTAACAACGCCGGGATTGGCAGCGCCGGACGTTCGGCGGCAAGGGCACCTCGACTCCAGAAAGGCAGTGCACTGAACGCGCCAATTGCAGCGGAATATTTTAAAAAATCGCGGCGTTGCATAGTCTCTTCCTCATCTTCAGCAGGCGGTTTATGAGCTTAAACCCTCCCCTAACCGGAACGTCAAGCACAAGCGTAATAATTAAGTTCACGCCCCATACTCAGGTGTGCTAACGTTGCATTTCCGTAAGCAGTGGTAGAAATAATGAAGACTTTTTTCAGAACAATAGTTCTTGGGGTTCTGTTAGCGTTATCCACGAACAGCTATGCCCTCAGCGAATCTGAAGCTGAAGATATGGCCGATCTGACCGCCGTGTTTGTATTTCTGAAAAATGACTGCGGTTACCAGAACTTACCGAATACCCAAATTCGTCGGGCGCTGCTTTTCTTTGCTCAGCAGAATCAGTGGGATCTGAGTAATTACGAAACCTATAATATGAAGGCGCTGGGTGAAGACAGCTATCGCGATCTGAGCGGCATCAGTATTCCCACCGCCAAAAAATGTAAAGCGCTGGCGAAAGATTCGCTGAGCCTTCTCGCCTACGTTAAATAATCTCCCTTCGCTATACTCATTCTCTTTGTGGTGAAACATTGACCGTGCATACCCGGTCAATGTTAGCTATTATGTTGCGCCCATTTTTCATGGGTGTTAATAAGGGAGAATGACATGACCGATAACAACACGTGGCACGAAACGCTGCACGACCAGTTTGGTCAGTACTTTGCCGTTGATAACGTTCTCTACCATGAGAAAACCGATCACCAGGATCTGATCATATTCGAAAACGCCGCCTTTGGCCGCGTAATGGCGCTGGACGGTGTGGTACAGACCACCGAGCGCGATGAATTTATTTATCACGAGATGATGACCCACGTCCCGCTGCTGGCACACGGCCACACGAAGCATGTCCTCATCATCGGCGGTGGTGATGGCGCGATGCTGCGTGAAGTCTCGCGGCATAAACACATTGAGACCATCACGATGGTGGAAATCGACGAAGGCGTGGTCTCATTTTGCCGTCAGTATTTACCCAACCATAATGCCGGTGCGTATGACGATCCGCGTTTTACGCTGGTGATCGACGATGGGGTGAACTTTGTTAATCAGACCGCGCAAACCTTTGATGTGATCATCTCCGACTGCACCGATCCGGTTGGTCCCGGAGAAAGCCTGTTTACCTCGGCCTTCTACGAAGGCTGCAAACGCTGCCTGAACTCCGGCGGCATCTTCGTTGCCCAGAACGGTGTGTGCTTTCTGCAACAGGATGAAGCCATCGGCAGCCACCGCAAGCTGAGCCAGTATTTCAGCGACGTGAGCTTTTACCAGGCGGCGATCCCGACCTACTACGGCGGCATCATGACCTTTGCCTGGGCGACCGATAACGAGGCTCTGCGCACGCTATCCACTGAAATTATTCAGGCCCGCTTCCATCAGGCCGGACTCACCTGCCGCTACTATAATCCGGCCATTCATACGGCAGCCTTTGCCCTGCCACAATATTTGCACGACGCACTGTCCGCACAGTGATTCTAAGGGGGTGATAAAAATTGAAAAAACTGAAGCTGCATGGCTTTAACAATCTGACCAAAAGCCTGAGTTTTTGTATTTACGATATCTGCTACGTTAAAACAGCAGAAGAGCGCGATGGTTACATTGCCTATATCGATGAACTCTACAATGCCAACCGCCTGACCGAGATCCTGTCGGAGACCTGCTCAATTATCGGCGCGAATATCCTTAACGTCGCCCGCCAGGATTATGAACCGCAGGGTGCCAGCGTAACCATCCTGGTCAGCGAAGAGCCGGTCGATCCACAGCTGATTGATAAAACCGAGCATCCCGGCCCGCTGCCTGAAGCGGTGGTGGCTCATCTGGATAAAAGCCATATCTGCGTTCACACCTACCCGGAAAGCCACCCGGAAGCCGGATTATGTACCTTCCGCGCGGATATTGAAGTCTCCACCTGCGGTGTCATTTCTCCGCTTAAGGCGCTGAATTATTTAATTCACCAGCTGGAGTCTGACATTGTGACCGTCGACTACCGCGTGCGCGGCTTTACCCGCGATATCAACGGTATGAAGCACTTTATCGATCATGAGATCAATTCTATCCAGAACTTTATGTCCGAGGACATGAAGTCGCTGTATGACATGATGGACGTGAACGTTTATCAGGAAAATATCTTCCATACCAAAATGCTGCTTAAGGAATTCGATCTTAAGCACTATATGTTCCATACCCGTCCGGAAGATTTGACGGCAGACGAACGCAAGGTAATTACCGATCTGCTGTGGAAAGAGATGCGCGAGATTTACTACGGCCGCAATATTCCTGCGGTGTAAATACGCAGTAAGCAAGGTGGCGCTTTTTTTGCCGCCTTGCTCATTGCGTCAGGCTATCGGGCCAATCCCTATTTCACCGCGTTGGCCAGCCCTCTGCGCTAATAATGCCCGGCGCTTTTTGTTTGCGCCGACCGCATAAATGCCAGCGGCCCTGCGCCACTTAATGTAACAACGGAGATAAGCGTAAAGGTAAGCGCAATCAGTCCCAACACCATATAAGCCCCCTGGAAACCAATTTTTTCATACATATTGCCCGCCAGTACCGACATGAACATCATCGCCAGCTGTTTGAAAAAGCAGAAGCACACCAGATAAATCGTGGCGGAGAAGCGGACCTCAAACTGGCTGGTGATGTATTTAAAGCAGCCGACAATCAGGAAAGGGATCTCAAACATATGCAGAGTTTTGAGGATCACCACTTCGACGGCGGACGTCGCAAAAGAAGAGCCGATAATACGCACTGACATGATCGCCCCTGCCAACAGCAAGGCGTTCTTGCCACCAATACGGTTCACAATAAGCGGGGCGAAAAACATAATGCAGGCGTTAAGGAGTTCGCCCATCGTCGTCACATAGCCGAATACGCGTGTCCCCTGCTCTCCCGTGGCAAAAAACGAGGTAAAGAAGTTGGCAAATTGCTGGTCAAAAACATCATACGTGCAGGACACGCCGACAACATACAGTGAAAGGAACCACAGCTTTGGCTGTTTGAACAACTCCAGTGCCAGCTTGATGCTGAATGCCGGTGCATTCGCGCCTACAGCATCCGCAACGATAACGGAAGGAGAGGCATCCGTGCGAGAGAAGAAGAGTAATAACGCCAGAATAACGGCGCAGGCCGAGCCGAGCCAGAAAACGAACTCGTTGTTAATCGTAAACATGACGCCCACAATTGACGCACAGAGCGCCCAGCCTACACAGCCAAACATCCGTGCACGGCCAAATTCAAACTGGCTACGTCGACTCGCTTTTTCAATATAGGCTTCAATCGCTGGCGCACCCGCGTTATAGATAAAGCCGAGGTAAATTCCTCCGACGATTGAGCCAAGTAAAATATTAAACTGTAACAGCGGCCCAAACACATAGATAAAGAACGGGGCAAACATGACCAACATACCGGTAATAACCCACAGCAGGTGTTTGCGTAAACCGAGTTTATCAGACATCAGGCCAAATACAGGCTGAAAAAGCAGCGAGAACAAGGAAATACAGGCAAAAATAACCCCAGTATCCCCTTTGCTGATATGGTTAATGTCATGCAGCCAAATGGGGAAAAAAGGGAAATAAGCTCCCATAATAAAAAAATAGAAAAAGAAGAAAAAGCCGAACATCCAGAAATTCGTATTCTTTAAATAATACATAATGATTTCCTTGCGCAAAAAAGGGCAGGTGAACCTGCCCGATTGACGTATTTTTATTCCCAGATAATCTGGTAGTTATAATGACGGGCGCTCAGCTGAAATTCCGGCGACACCGAAGGACTCCAGGAGTCGTCGCCGCCGACTCCCATATGGTAGCCATCAAGATTAAGCCAGGTCCCGGCCTCTGCCTGTAACAAATGACGGTGGCTGGTCTCCATCAATTGCCGCTGGCTGTAGCGGCTGATATTAAACTGAAAATCTCCGCGCCACTGATGCGCGCCATAACACAGTTGACGGGTACCACAACGCAGGCCATTTTCACTCGGGAAGACATACGGCGTGTACATGGCCTCCAGCGGTAGTTCCCAGCGATCAAAACAGGCGCTGCTCAGACGGTCGGGATAGTTTTCATGCGGCCCTAACCCCAGCCAGTTCACGCATTCATTCACCTGAGCAAGTTGACAGCTCAGACCAATACGCGCCGGATGCGGCGTGCCGCTGGCGACATCCACTCCGGCATCGATCTGCATTTTTCCGTGGCCATCTATCCGGTAGGTTTTACGACTGATAAACAGCGTTGCCCCCTGATATTGCCAGGCATGGGCGGTGGTGATCAATACCGCATCCGCAAGCTTATCTGCACTACAGTGCAACAGCGCCGGCTCCATGCGGTAGTGCCCTGCTGCCTTCCAGCGCTCCACCCAGGCATTGGGATCGATACGCGTCGCTTCGCTGACGCCAATGTCGTTATCCAGTGGCGCACGCGTGAATTGATCGCGAAGCGGCGTCAACAGTTGTGCTTCATCATTGCGCCAGAACTGCGTCAGCCAGCCCTGCTGACGGCAGAATTGCCAGCGCTTATCGCCAAGGGTAACGCAAAAGGTATTGTCGTCGGTTGCCAGTGCTGGCGCGTCGCTGGCTCGCGGCGCTTGCTGCACGCTAAGTGTTTCTTCCAGCGCCCACTGCTGCCACGCGCTAATATGACCGGCCTGCGACCATGCGCTCGCCCGCGGCTGTTCAACGCGTACTGTCAGCCAGCGCTGGCCTGCGGTCTGCGGCGCAGGAATATCTGGCAGCGTAATAACCTGACGTCCCTGTGGTGCAATATCCAGCGCGACTTCTCCGCTGGCCAATGAGGTGCCGTCAAGGGAGAAGGTCCAGTGAAGAATTTCGTTATCACTGTGGCGGAACAGATATTCGCTGAGCACTTCAATAGAATATTTTTCGCCTGCCAGCAGGCGGAACTGGAAAAATTGCTGCTCATGTTTAGCTTCATGCAACGACGGATGCGGCGTGCGATCGGCAAATACCAGCCCGTTCATACAGAACTGCCGATCGTTTGGCGTGTCGCAAAAATCACCGCCGTAGGCGGACCAGGGGTTGCCGTTTTCATCATACTTAATCAACGATTGATCCACCCAGTCCCAGACAAAGCCTCCCTGCAGGCGAGGGAACTGACGGAACGCCTGCCAGTATTTGGCGAAGCCGCCAAAGCTGTTACCCATCGCGTGCGCATATTCACAAAGAATGAGCGGGCGTTGCTCTCCGGGTAAAGAAAGCCACCGTTTGATTGACCATTTTGATGCCGCCGGGAACGGCTGCTCCTGATCAACGCGGGCATACATCGGGCAGATAATATCCGTGGCGGCGCTATCGGCCCCGCCGCCCTCATACTGGACCGGACGGCTCGGATCTTCCGATTTAAGCCAGCGATAGAGCGCGTCATGGTTATTCCCATGCCCGGATTCATTGCCCAGCGACCAGATAATAATACTCGGATGGTTACGATCGCGCTGCACCATGCGCGTGACGCGCTGGCTCATCGCCGGTAGCCAGTCTGGATCGCTGGTCAGGCGATTCATGGGCACCATTCCGTGGGTTTCAATATTGGCTTCGTCCACCACATACAGGCCGTACTGGTCGCACAGGGTGTACCACAGCGGGTGATTAGGATAGTGCGAACAACGCACGGCGTTGAAGTTATTCTGCTTCATCAGCACGATATCCCGGATCATGGTTTCGCGATCCATCACCTGTCCGCGCTCCGGGTGATGTTCATGCCTATTGGTGCCGCGAATGAGCAGCGGTTTCCCGTTAAGTTTCAGCAGACCATTTTCAATTCTGACATCGCGGAACCCCACGTCGCAGGCTTCCGCCTCAATCAGATCGCCGCTGGCGGCACGGAGCTGGATCACCGCCCGATAAAGGTCAGGCGTCTCTGCGCTCCACAGCGCTGGTTCATCTACGTTCAGGCACAGCGTAGTACGTTCGGCATAGCACCCACGCTCATCAATCGCCTCGCTTCCCAGCCCGGAAATCGTCTGCCCGATGAGCGACGCCCCTTTCCACAAATGCAGTTCAACCTGTAAATCATCCTGAAGATGTCCGGCAATTCGAACTTCTGCCTCCAGTCGGGCGCGGGTATATTCGCTATTAAAATGCGTGCGAATATGAAAATCCGCAATTTGCGTTGTCGGTTTATGTAATAGCGAGACATCGCGAAAAATCCCGCTCATCCGCCACATATCCTGATCTTCCAGATACGTTCCGTCGCTCCAGCGCAATACCAGTACCGCCAGACGGTTTTCCCCGGCCTGTAAATACGTGCTGAGGTCGAAATCCGAGGGAAGCCGGCTATCCTGCCCGTACCCCACCCAGCGACCGTTGCACCACAGGTGAAACGCAGAGTTCACGCCGTCGAAAATGACCCGTGTTTGTCCGTCCTCTAACCAGCTGTCGTCGACATTAAATGTGAGCGAGTAACAACCAGTGGCGTTTTCGGCTGGCACAAAAGGAGGATTGACCGCAATCGGATAGGTAACATTGGTATAGATGGGGGCATCGTAGCCCAGCATTTGCCAGTTGGACGGCACGCTGATGGTATCGGCATCCGGGAGGTCAGTTAGCACCCAGCTCTCCGGCACCGCTTCCGGCGAGGGAAACCAGGCGAATTTCCAGTCTCCGTTCAGGCTGATCATATGACTGGATGCTTCATTACGTTGCGCGTCTTCTGTACAGCGCCAGCTGTGAAATGGCGGATGTGCCGCCAGCCGATTACGTTGCGTTACCCCGGGGTTTTCCCAGTCCCGCCGCGCCAGTACAGCGGCCAGTGAATCATGTCCTGTGCTCATTGTCGTATCCTTTACGAAAAAATGTTATTCGCTCACAATTTTAATAACGTATAGCGTGGAACAACGATTTACGTAAAGGATGAGGTTGAAATTTAGTGAGCCGGTTCAAACTAATTCATGGATTGGCAGGCGATGAAAAGGCAGGACGACAGCGGCGAAACCGACCGCGTCAGGGGCTTATCCGGGTCAGGAAAAGCCCCTTTTTGGCGCGGAGGTCGCCTCTGAAGACGGCAAGTGCTTATTTCTGTTGTATAAAAGCCCGGTAGGCTGCTACCACCTGCAAAAAGTCTTCGACGCCGCACAGGGATAAGCTCTCTTCGTCGTAATAGTTCATGCCCTCCTCCATCTCGTCGCCGGAGAATTCAAGCTGGTTGGCACGGATCATTACCTCTTCCTCATCCATCCACAGCGTGTATTCATACCCGGTCCGCTGCCATGAGCGTTCGCTGCCTTTGACCGCCTGTGCCGCCTGTTCCACTTCATCGAGCAGGGCAACGTTTTCTTTCACTTCTTCGTTAAACCAGTGCCCTACTACTTCGTGGCCCATCGACATACGCACCTTTACCCCTCCGGTAACGTCGCGCAAAAATTCGTATTCCATAATGTGTTCCTCTGCTGTCACAATGCGCCACTGCTGCATTGCCGATAGGCTAATTATCGCAGTAAGGGGAAAGAAAAACAGCGGGACGGGCTGAAGGAATGAAATAAAAGACCTGAAAAACGGCTGCATGCGCCCGTTTCCTGGTAAGTACACCGCCATAAACAGATGGTTCACTACGCCATAAAGCAGTAAAATCCTGACGTCCGCTCTCTCCGTATTATCGCGGCTGCTGAACCCGATCATTCTGAGAGAGAAAAATAATGGATATAACCCGTAACCGGGACTGGCGCATGGCGCAAAAACGGCGCAATAAGTCCCGCGATGTTCATACTGCGCTGTTACGTTTTCGTGGCGAAAAAAACTGGAAGATGCTGTACACGCGTTCCGACAAGGTATTGCGTGCCGCACAATTGGGAATTGAGTACCCACGACTCACAAACCAGCAGCTGGTGAAGCGCGGTCTGGAAGAGTATTTATGCTGTGAATGTGCTTTTCATATGTAGTCGTAATCAATGGCGAAGCCCTACGGCGGAACAGGTGTTCCGCCGCTATCCAGCGCTGAGCGTCCGTTCCGCTGGCACCAGCCGCAATGCCAGAAAACGCGTCTCCCACGACCTGCTTCGCTGGGCAGATGTTATCTGTGTTATGGAGCAGAAACATAAAGACCGGTTAATGGCGGAATACCCTCGTCTGCTTGAAAATAAGCCCCTGCACATCCTCGATATCCCCGACGACTATCGCTATATGGACCCAGCGCTGGTCACGCAACTTGAAGAACTGGTGCCTGAGGTGCTGGGGATTAATGACTGACACTGTTGATTACCATGCTAATGGCGCTGGGGATAATAATGAGCAGAACAGAAACTCATTATTATGATGAGAACGCTAGCGAAGTCACTTACGAACAGCAAATGAAAATGTGGGACGGCGCACTTTTGCGCCAAAAGAAAGGGAATTTTGGTATGCGTCTGTAATTCCGGGCGGATACGTATCTGTTAAGTAATATTAAGCGTGCCATATGGTATGGGGTTTTGTGCGCAGGAAGCACAGGATCATGAAAAATTATCGGTAGGCGATTTTACACATACTTACGCAGCGACATCATAATAATTTAGTTATGATTTTCAATGCCAATTGCCGCCACAAGCCACAATCTTAGCAGAAAGTTTCTGAGCCCGATAAGAATGTAGTCGTCACATTTTATAACTTTGATGAATAAAACATCGGCTATTGCCGATTAATTTCATAATCTAAATCAATATGATATTTGAGAAACATAAAAGAATTATTATTCATACCGCGATAGCATTTTCAGGATGCCTGGTTGTCGTGCTGGTACATCACCTGGGATACGCAGGGTACATGGCCCATTTTAGCCCACAAAGCCGAGGCGTTACGCTGGGTTTTGTCATGTTCTACATGAATTGCATTATTATTCCTGGCGTGTTTTCTTGCGCTTTCTTAAAAATCAATAAATCCTTATTTATGATTGGCGCAATTAATATTTACATGTTCTATTTATGGTATAGCTACCACCCTCTTCGCGTTATTTTGATGTGTTTTGCATGCTTAATGGGATATGGCGTAGTCCTTTTTTTACTGCTGCTTAGCCGTCGAAAAGCAAAAGGTAGCACCCGGCAGATTCAGCCACCTACATAACGGCGATGAATGTCTGAAGCCCGCCACGCGTAAGGCGTTAAAACAACTGGATGCAGGAACAAAATTCAGAAATAGGGATGGCAGCGGCAACATCGGCTGGAGCGTTCTGCAATATATACTGAAAACCGGCGCGAACTGGAAAGTTGGCGTGATTGGCGATTTCACCCTGCGTATTCACAAAAACAGTGAAAGTGACGTGGTCGTTCCCTGTTTCCGCTACCCGTTAAAACCAATTAATCCGTTGACACTGGAATTTAAGCAGAAAAGCGTTAAGCCTGGCGAAAACCTGAACATCCATTTTTATTATAATTCCATATCACAGGTAAAAGCTGGCCCGGATAAACCGGGCCAGCGTGACAACTTACACCGCGGTCTGGAAAATAACCCCATCCGCTTTTTCGGTATACTGCTCAAGCTGATCGAAGTTCAGATAACGATAGGTATCCACCGCCGTCTTATCGACCTGCGCTACGGAGTTCAGATACTCTTCGCGCGTTGGCAGGCGACCAATCAGTGCCGCCACCGCCGCCAGTTCCGCCGAGGCGAGGTAGACATTGGCACCGGTGCCTAAGCGGTTCGGGAAGTTACGGGTGGAGGTGGAGACCACCGTCGCGCCGTCCGCCACCCGCGCCTGGTTACCCATGCACAGCGAGCAGCCGGGGATTTCCACCCGCGCACCGCTTTTGCCAAAGATGCTGTAATAGCCTTCTTCCGTCAGCTGCGCCGCGTCCATTCGGGTTGGCGGGGCCACCCACAGGCGGGTTGGCAACTGGCCCTGATGCGCATCCAGCAGCTTGCCCGCTGCACGGAAGTGACCAATGTTGGTCATGCAGGAGCCAATAAACACTTCGTCGATCTTCTCACCCGCCACGTCTGAAAGCAGACGCGCATCGTCCGGATCGTTCGGCGCGCAGAGGATCGGCTCGTGAATATCAGCCAGATCGATCTCGATCACGGCAGCATATTCCGCATCGGCATCGGCCTCCAGCAACTGTGGATCGGCCAGCCATTTTTCCATTCCCTGAATACGACGCTCCAGAGTGCGGCGGTCGCCGTAACCTTCAGCGATCATCCACTTCAGCAGCACGATGTTGGAGGTCAGGTACTCGGTGATCGGTGCTTTATCCAGCTTGATGGTACAGCCTGCCGCCGAACGCTCGGCGGAGGCGTCAGCCAGCTCAAAAGCCTGCTCAACTTTCAGATCCGGCAGCCCTTCGATTTCCAGAATGCGACCGGAGAAGATGTTTTTCTTGCCCTTCTTCTCAACAGTCAGCAGCCCCTGACGAATGGCATACAGCGGGATGGCATGAACCAGATCGCGCAGGGTGATGCCCGGCTGCATGGTGCCTTTAAAACGCACCAGCACCGATTCCGGCATATCCAGCGGCATGACGCCGGTGGCGGCGGCAAACGCTACCAGCCCGGAGCCTGCCGGGAAGGAAATGCCGACCGGGAAGCGGGTATGGGAGTCGCCGCCGGTGCCGACGGTATCCGGCAGCAGCATGCGGTTCAGCCACGAGTGGATGATGCCGTCGCCCGGACGCAGCGATACGCCGCCACGGTTCATAATAAAGTCTGGCAGCGTATGGTGCGTGGTCACATCCACCGGCTTCGGATAGGCGGCGGTGTGACAGAAGGACTGCATCACCAGGTCAGCCGAGAAGCCCAGGCAGGCCAGGTCTTTCAGCTCGTCGCGGGTCATCGGGCCGGTAGTGTCCTGGGAGCCGACCGAGGTCATTTTCGGTTCGCAATATTCACCGGGACGCACGCCTGCTGTACCGCAGGCACGGCCAACCATTTTTTGTGCCAGCGAGAAGCCTTTGTTGCTGGCCTCTACCGGTTTCGCGCTGCGGAACACGTCGCTGTGCGGCAGGCCCAGCGCTTCACGCGCTTTGGTCGTCAGGCCGCGGCCGATAATCAGTGGAATACGGCCGCCCGCGCGCACTTCGTCAATCAGCACGTCGGTTTTCAGTTCAAAGGTCGCCAGCAGTTCGTCGGTTTCGTGATTGCGCACTTCACCTTTGAACGGGTATACGTCAATCACGTCACCCATGTTCAGGGCGGATACATCCACTTCAATCGGCAGCGCGCCCGCATCCTCCATGGTGTTAAAGAAGATTGGCGCGATTTTACCGCCGAGAACCAGACCACCGCCGCGTTTGTTCGGCACGTGCGGAATGTCGTCGCCCATAAACCACAATACTGAGTTAGTCGCGGATTTACGTGACGAACCGGTGCCGACCACATCGCCGACGTAGGCCAGCGGGAAGCCTTTTTGCTGTAACGCTTCGATCTGCTGGATCGGGCCAATGCTACCCGGTTTGTCCGGGTAAATGCCGTCGCGGGCGTTTTTCAGCATTGCCAGCGCGTGCAGCGGAATATCCGGGCGCGACCAGGCATCCGGTGCCGGGGAGAGATCGTCGGTGTTGGTTTCACCGGTCACTTTAAAGACGGTAACGGTAATTTTTTCCGCAAGCTGTGGACGGCTCAGGAACCAGTCGGCATTCGCCCAGGAGAGCATGACTTGCTGCGCGTGCAAATTGCCCGCTTTAGCTTTTTCTTCGACGTCGTAAAAGTTATCGAACATCAACAGAGTATGGGAAAGTGCTTTCACTGCCAGCGGGGCCAGCGCGTCATTGTCCAGCGCTTCAACCAGCGGATGAATGTTATAACCGCCCTGCATCGTGCCCAGCAGTTCAACGGCTTTTTCCGCCGTGACCAGCGGAGAGTGGGCTTCGCCTTTGGCGACAGCGGCCAGGAAGCCGGCTTTAACATAAGCGGCTTCATCAACGCCTGGCGGCACGCGATTAATTAACAGGTCTAACAGGAATTCTTCTTCGCCCGCGGGCGGATTCTTCAGCAGCTCAACTAACCCGGCCATCTGGGTTGCATCTAAGGGCTTCGCTACAATCCCTTCAGCGGCACGCTCAGCTACGTGCTTACGGTATTCTTCTAGCACGACGGTTCTCCTCGCTCTCATTGTCATAGTGCGGCAGGCGATTCTCTTCACGCTCCTGTGAGACAGCAGTTTGTAGGGTAAATGCCCGGTACCGCAACGGGCAGAATAGCAGGATTTTAGCGGGGTGTTAATCTGTTTACAAAAAAGCAACATTAAATAGTTGCTGAATCGTGAAAAGGAGTTTAGCGCAGGCAAAATCTGCTTTCTGGCGGGTAAAAATATATCCGCCGCAATGTTTGTATACACTCTATTTGTCCAGATCCTGCCAACTTAAGGGTCGATCCCTGTTTACGTCAAAAAACAATCAGGCCGGGGAATATACTCCTGCCATTGCTTACGCCATTCGGCGCGGCTCTCTTTACTGACGGGTATCAATAGATGCCGGGAGACAAAAATGACATTGCCGTTTAAGCCACACGTTATCGCTTTAGCGTGCAGCCTGGGATTGTTTGCGGCATCCGGGGTGCTTTACGTTAAAAGCCGCAGTCCTGTAACGACCAGCGTCAGCGAGACAGTACCTGATTCTGTGCCCGCGCCTGCTGCCGCAGCCACCTTTACACCCGCGCAAATTGACCAATGGGTAGCGCCCATAGCCCTTTATCCGGATGCCCTGCTCTCGCAGGTACTGATGGCATCAACCTATCCGGCCAGTGTGGTACAAGCGGTACAATGGTCGAAAGATCACCCCACTCTGCAGGGCGATGCGGCCATTAAAGCCGTAAGTAATCAGCCCTGGGATGCCAGCGTGAAGTCGCTGGTGGCCTTTCCACAACTGGTGGCGCTGATGGGCCAGGACCCACAGTGGGTAGAAAATCTGGGAAATGCTTTCCTGGCACAGCCGCAAGATGTGATGGATTCAGTGCAGAAACTGCGTGCGCTGGCGCAGCAGACAGGGACGCTGAAGACGACGCCACAGCAAAAGGTGACCAGTGAATCAACCGTTGCCAGCACTGCGCAAAATGGAACCACGACCGTCATTCACTCCACACCACGGACAATAATTAAAATCGAGCCGGCAGATCCGCAGGTCGTTTATATTCCCACTTACAATCCGACGACCGTCTACGGTAGCTGGCCTAATACCACCTATCCCCCCGTCTATCTGCCGCCACCTCCCGGCGAGCAGTTTGCCAGCAGCTTTGTGAAAGGGTTCGGTTATAGCCTCGGTGTGGCAACCACCTACGCATTGTTCAGCAGTATCGACTGGGATCATGATGATCATCATCACCATGATGACGATGACCACCACCATGACGATCATGATTACCACAACGGTGGCTATATCCATAATGGCGATAACATCAATATCAACGTCAATAATTACAACCGTATCACCGGCGAGCATCTCACCGACAATACCCGTATCTGGCAGCATAATCCGGCTTATCGTAACGGCGTGCCCTACATTAATAATGCGCATCCGGTCAATGTCAGCGGTGGATTAAGCGCAACGGCGTCCCCCGACAGCCGTGCTACCCAAAGGCAGACCGCACTAACGCAGCTGCAGGAAAAAACAGGTAAGTCCCTTCCTCAGTCTGCGGCTACTGCCAGCCGGGATACACAGCGCCAGGCCGCCTCAAAGCAGCTTGAACAAATTGCACAACGTAATAACTATCGTGGCTATGACACCAGTAACACGCAGCGTGACGCAGCCAGAATGCAACTTCAGCAAAACCTTGCCAACACGACGCCAGATCAGCGCCAGCAACTGCGTGACAATGCCCAGCAGCGTCTGAACACGTCAACGCAGGCGCAGCGTCAGCAGGCACGGGAAAACCTCCAGCAACGCCTGAGCTCTACGACATCTGAGCAACGTCAGGAGCGGCGGGACAACGTTCAGCAGCGGCTGAATTCGTCAACGCCCGAACAACGTCAGGAGCGGCGGGAAAATGTCCAGCAGCGGCTGAATTCGTCAACGCCCGAACATCGTCAGGAGCGGCGGGAAAATGTCCAGCAACGCCTGAGCTCTACGACATCTGAGCAACGTCAGGAGCGGCGGGAAAACGTCCAGCAGCGGCTGAATTCGTCAACACCGGAACAACGTCAGGAGCGGCGGGACAACGTTCAGCAACGGCTGAATTCGTCAACACCGGAACAACGTCAGGAGCGGCGGGAAAACGTCCAGCAACGACGGGCGAATGCACTGAGTGGCAACGATAGCCGCTCGCCTTCATGGCGATCGCAGCAGAACCGGGGTAACGAAAGCCGCCGACTGGAAAATCGTCTCAGCAGCGAGCAACGTTCAGCCGTTCGCGAACGCGTCGCCGAACGTCGTCATCATTAAGGGGGAATAGATGAAACCATTACCGATGCTCAGGGCGTTGATTTTGCTGGTGTTGCCCGCAGTGGCCCAAGCTCAACAAGCATTTAATACGCCCGAGCAGGCCGCCGAAACGCTGGTCACTGCCGTCACATCTCATGATCAAGATGCCCTGCAACAGCTGCTGGGTGACGACTGGCAGAGTTATTTCCCACCAGAAGGCGTTGATCCACAGGCTGTAGCCCGTTTTCTGCGCGACTGGAAAACCCGCCATCATATCGATCAGACAGATAACACTGCCCATATTAATGTGGGTGTGGAGAACTGGCAGTTGCCTGTACCGCTGACCAAAACCGAGGCTGGCTGGCAGTTTGACATGCCTGCAGCAGCCGATGAGATCCTGACCCGAACCATCGGACGCAATGAACTGGGCGCAATCGAAGCGATGCATGCCTGGGTTGATGCTGAAAATGAATATTTCCAGCAGAAGAAAATGTGGGCGCATAAGCTGGTAAGCAGTGAAGGCCAACAAGATGGTCTGTACTGGCCAGTCAAGCCGGGTGAAGATCCCAGCCCGCTCGGCCCCGCCTTTAGCAATCAGCCGGGCGATGGCTATCATGGTTACCATTTCCGTATTTTGTCAGACGGTGAAGACAATAATGGCGTCGCGCTGATCGCCTGGCCTGTAGCATGGGGGAAAACGGGCATAATGAGTTTTATGGTTGATATGCAGGACCGGGTTTATCAGGCCAATCTGGGCGCACAGACGGAAACGCAGACGCAGTCCATAACGCATTTTGCCCCGCAAGCGGGCTGGCAGGCAGTGGATCAGTAAAATAAGTGGTAAATAAGAGGGCTGACGGGGTCAACATAATAAACCGGATAAGACGACACGCCTCGCGTGAAGGATAAGTGGCGCGCTGCGAAAAGGCTGTTCCGATTGGTACCTGATTCGCCTTGCGTCTGTAAAGCACTGTACCCTGTCGCCACAGCATAAAAAAAGGGAGAAGATTCGACTCTTCTCCCTTCAAACAGCTAATGTAAAAAAGAACGGCTAATTCACAACAGCTATCGTTACAGAATTACTTTTTCTTCGCTTTCGGGTTCGGCAGGTCAGTGATGCTACCTTCGAACACTTCTGCCGCCAGGCCCACGGATTCATGCAGCGTCGGGTGCGCGTGAATGGTCAGCGCGATGTCTTCTGCGTCACAGCCCATTTCGATTGCCAGACCGATTTCACCCAACAGCTCGCCGCCGTTGGTGCCGACAATCGCGCCACCGATCACCCGGTGCGTTTCTTTGTCGAAAATCAGTTTGGTCATACCGTCGGCGCAGTCGGAGGCGATAGCACGGCCAGAAGCAGCCCACGGGAAGGTGGCGGTTTCATAGCTGATGCCTTTTTCTTTCGCTTCTTTCTCAGTCAGGCCAACCCATGCCACTTCTGGTTCAGTGTAGGCGATGGACGGGATCACTTTCGGGTCGAAGTAGTGTTTTTTACCGGCGATGACTTCAGCGGCAACGTGACCTTCGTGAACGCCTTTGTGCGCCAGCATCGGCTGACCGACGATATCGCCAATAGCAAAGATGTGCGGCACGTTGGTGCGCAGCTGTTTATCCACGCGGATAAAGCCACGGTCATCCACTTCTACGCCCGCTTTGCCTGCGTCAAGGTTTTTACCGTTCGGAACACGACCGATAGCGACTAGCACCGCGTCATAACGCTGCGGCTCCGCCGGGGCTTTTTTGCCTTCCATAGAAACGTAGATACCGTCTTCTTTGGCTTCAACCGCAGTCACTTTGGTTTCCAGCATCAGGTTGAATTTCTTGCTGATGCGTTTGGTAAAGACTTTAACGATGTCTTTATCCGCCGCCGGGATCACCTGGTCGAACATTTCAACTACGTCAATCTGCGAACCCAGCGCATCATAAACGGTGCCCATTTCCAGGCCAATGATACCGCCGCCCATGACCAGCAGACGTTCCGGAACTGATTTCAGCTCCAGGGCATCAGTGGAATCCCACACGCGCGGATCGTCATGCGGAATAAACGGCAGCTGGATCGGACGGGAGCCAGCGGCAATGATCGCATTGTCGAAGTTGATCACGGTTTTGCCGTTTTCACCTTCAACTTCCAGCGTGTTAGCGCCGGTAAATTTACCCAGACCGTTAACGACTTTGACTTTACGGCCTTTAGCCATACCCGCCAGACCGCCGGTCAGCTGGTTGATAACTTTTTCTTTCCAGGTACGAATCTTGTCGATATCGGTTTTCGGCTCACCAAAGACGATGCCGTGTTCAGCCAGCGCTTTGGCTTCTTCGATAACTTTTGCTACGTGCAGCAGCGCTTTAGAAGGGATACAGCCCACGTTCAGACAAACACCGCCAAGGGTGTTGTAACGTTCAACAATGACGGTTTCCAGACCTAAATCAGCGCAACGGAAGGCGGCAGAGTAACCTGCGGGGCCTGCCCCAAGTACCACGACCTGAGTTTTAATTTCAGTACTCATCATGACCTCTTATTGATTTCCGGCAGTCCAGGTACTGTCGCCCTTCATCCACCGGGACGTTCTATCCGCCCGTATTTTACAAAATTGTTAACAATTTTGAAACAACAAACGGCTCACGAAAACTCGCTTTCACCAGTAACCGCACAAACCTTATGAGATTACCAGAAAAAAGCCGGCCGTCAGGCCGGCTTTTTCATTACATCACCAGGCGGCGAATGTCGCTCAGCATGTTATTGATGATGGTGATAAAGCGCGCACCATCAGCACCGTCAATCACCCGGTGGTCGAAGGACAGAGAGATCGGCATCATCAGACGCGGCGTAAACTCTTTACCATTCCAGACCGGCTCCATCGCGGACTTAGACACACCGAGGATAGCCACTTCCGGCGCGTTAACGATCGGCGCGAAGTGGGTGGTGCCCAGGCCGCCGATGCTGGAGATGGTAAAGCAACCGCCCTGCATTTCGCCAGCGGTCAGCTTGCCATCACGCGCTTTTTTGGAGATGGTCGTCAGTTCACGAGACAGCTCGGTGATGCTCTTCTTGTTCACGTCTTTAAAGACCGGAACCACCAGGCCATTCGGAGTATCTACTGCGACACCGATGTTGATGTATTTCTTCAGCGTCAGGCGCTGTGCATCTTCAGACAGCGAGCTGTTGAAGCGAGGCATCTGCTCAAGCGCCGCGGCCACCGCTTTCATGATGAAGACTACCGGGGTGAATTTCACGTCCAGTTTACGCTTCTCAGCTTCGGCGTTCTGCTGTTTACGGAACGCTTCCAGATCGGTGATATCCGTTTTGTCGAAGTGCGTAACGTGCGGGATCATTACCCAGTTACGGCTCAGGTTCGCGCCAGAGATTTTCTGGATGCGGCCCAGTTCGACTTCTTCGATTTCACCAAACTTGCTGAAGTCCACTTTCGGCCATGGCAGCATGCCAGGGATACCACCGCCAGCGGCAGCAGCAGGTGCAGATTCAGCGCGCTTGATAGCGTCTTTCACGTAAGCCTGAACGTCTTCACGCAGGATACGACCTTTACGGCCCGTTCCTTTTACTTTCGCCAGGTTCACACCGAACTCGCGCGCCAGGCGGCGGATCAGCGGAGTGGCATGGACGTAAGCGTCGTTTTCAGCGAACTCGGTTTTGCCTTCAGCTTTCGCAGCCGGGGCGGCTGCCGGTTTGTCCGCTTTCGCGGCCGGAGCCGGGGCTGCCGCTTCCTGCTTAGCCGCAGGTGCTGCCGGGGCTGCGCCTTCCACTTCAAAGACCATAATCAGCGAGCCGGTAGACACTTTGTCGCCGGTGTTGATTTTGATCTCTTTCACGGTGCCTGCGAAAGGTGCCGGGACTTCCATAGAGGCTTTGTCGCCTTCAACGGTGATCAGCGACTGTTCAGCTTCAACTTTATCGCCAACTTTTACCATCACTTCGGTGACTTCAACTTCGTCGCCGCCGATATCCGGAACATTGACGTCTTTCGCGCCCGCCGCTGCTGCCGGTGCAGAGGCCGCTTCTTCTTTCACCTGCGGTTTGGCTTCGCCTGCCGCCGGTGCTGCGCCTTCCACCTCGAAGACCATAATCAGTGAACCGGTAGACACTTTGTCGCCGGTGTTGATTTTGATTTCTTTTACGGTGCCTGCGAACGGTGCCGGAACTTCCATAGAGGCTTTATCGCCTTCTACGGTGATCAGGGACTGCTCAGCTTCAACTTTATCGCCAACCTTAACCATGATCTCTGTGACTTCAACTTCGTCACCACCGATGTCAGGTACGTTAACGTCTTTAGCCGCCGCTGCCGCTGCCGCTGCCGGAGCAGCTGCTTTCGGCTCTTCTTTTTTCTCTTCTGCCTTAGCAGGTGCAGCATCAGCTGCACCGTCGGCGGAATCGAAAATCATAATGAGTTTACCGGTCTCGGTTTTGTCGCCGACAGAGACTTTGATCTCTTTCACAACGCCCGCCTGCGGAGACGGGACTTCCATTGAGGCTTTGTCGCCTTCTACGGTGATCAGCGACTGCTCAGCTTCAACCTTGTCGCCCACTTTGACCAGGATTTCGGTGATTTCAACTTCATCAGCCCCGATGTCCGGTACATTGATTTCGATAGCCATGTTTCTTTTACCTCTTACGCCAGACGCGGGTTAACTTTTTCTGCATCGATGTTGAATTTGGTAATTGCGTCCGCAACCACTTTCTTATCGATTTCGCCACGTTTAGCCAGTTCGCCCAGCGCTGCTACAACCACATAGGAAGCATCAACTTCGAAGTGGTGACGCAGGTTTTCACGGCTGTCGGAGCGACCGAAGCCATCGGTACCCAGTACGCGGTAATCATCAGCCGGTACATAAGTACGAACCTGCTCGGCGAACAGTTTCATATAGTCAGTGGATGCCACTGCCGGTGCGTCGTTCATCACCTGAGCGATGTACGGCACGCGCGGGGTTTCCATCGGGTGCAGCATGTTCCAGCGCTCACAATCCTGACCATCACGCGCCAGTTCAGTGAAGGAAGTGACGCTATAGACGTCAGAACCCACGCCGTAGTCTTTCGCCAGGATCTCTGCCGCTTCACGCACGTGACGCAGGATAGAACCGGAACCCAGCAGCTGAACTTTACCTTTGCTACCTTCAAGGGTGTCGAGTTTGTAGATACCTTTACGGATACCTTCCTCAGCACCTTCCGGCATGGCCGGCATGTGGTAGTTTTCGTTCAGGGTGGTGATGTAGTAGTAAATGTTTTCCTGCGCTTCACCGTACATACGCACCAGACCGTCATGCATGATCACGGCAACTTCATAGGCGTAAGCCGGGTCGTAGGAGATACAGTTCGGGATAGTCAGCGACTGAATGTGGCTGTGACCATCTTCATGCTGCAAACCTTCGCCGTTAAGCGTGGTACGACCGGAGGTGCCGCCGACCAGGAAGCCGCGCGCCTGCTGATCGCCCGCCTGCCAGCACAGATCGCCGATACGCTGGAAACCGAACATCGAGTAATAGATGTAGAACGGGATCATCGGCAGGTTGTTGGTGCTGTAAGAGGTCGCCGCTGCCAGCCAGGATGCGCCTGCACCCAGTTCGTTAATACCTTCCTGGAGGATCTGGCCTTTCTCGTCTTCTTTGTAGTAAGCAACCTGCTCACGGTCCTGCGGGGTGTACTGCTGGCCGTTCGGGCTGTAAATACCAATCTGACGGAACAGACCTTCCATACCAAAGGTACGCGCTTCATCAGCGATGATCGGCACGAGGCGGTCTTTAATGGACTTGTTCTTCAGCATCACGTTCAGCGCACGCACGAACGCGATAGTGGTGGAGATTTCTTTGTTCTGCTCTTCCAGCAGCGGTTTGAAGTCCGCCAGCTCAGGCAGTTCCAGCTTCTCGGTGAACTTAGGCTGACGCGTCGGCAGATAGCCATTCAGCTTCTGACGCTGGGCGTGCAGGTAAGTGTGCTCTTCAGAGCCTTCCGGGAAGGTCAGGTAAGCGAGTTTTTCAACCTGCTCATCGCTAACCGGAACATTGAAGCGGTCGCGGATATAACGCACGCCGTCCATGTTCATTTTTTTCACCTGGTGAGCGATGTTTTTACCTTCAGCGGTATCGCCCATGCCGTAACCTTTAATGGTATGGGCCAGGATAACCGTGGCTTTGCCTTTGGTTTCCTGCGCTTTTTTCAGTGCAGCGTACACTTTCTTCGGATCGTGACCGCCACGGTTCAGCGCCCAAATCTGCTCATCAGTCCAGTCTGCTACCAGGGCAGCCGTTTCCGGATATTTGCCGAAGAAGTGTTCACGAACGTAAGCACCGTCTTTGGATTTGAAGGTCTGATAATCGCCGTCAACGGTTTCTTCCATCAGCTGCATCAGTTTACCGCTGGTGTCATTACGCAGCAGCTCATCCCAACGACCGCCCCACATCACTTTGATCACGTTCCAGCCAGCGCCCGCGAAGATGCCTTCCAGTTCGTTGATGATCTTGCCGTTACCGGTTACCGGGCCGTCAAGGCGTTGCAGGTTACAGTTGATGATGAAGCACAGATTGTCCAGCTTCTCACGGGTGGCGATGGTGATCGCACCTTTAGATTCTGGCTCATCCATTTCGCCGTCGCCGAGGAACGCGTAAACGGTTTGTTCAGAGGTGTCTTTCAGGCCACGGTGTTCCAGATATTTCAGGAATTTAGCCTGATAAATCGCACCGATTGGCCCCAGACCCATAGACACGGTCGGGAACTGCCAGAATTCCGGCATCAGTTTCGGGTGCGGATAAGAAGACAGACCTTTACCGTGAACTTCCTGACGGAAATTGTTCATTTGCTCTTCGGTCAGGCGACCTTCGAGGAATGCGCGAGCGTAAACGCCCGGAGAGATGTGGCCCTGGAAGTAAACCAGATCGCCGCCATCTTTTTCGCTGCGTGCACGGAAGAAGTGGTTAAAGCACACTTCGTAGATGGTCGCAGATGACTGGAAGGATGCCATGTGGCCGCCCAGCTCCAGATCTTTCTTCGACGCGCGCAGAACGGTCATGATGGCGTTCCAGCGGATAGCAGAACGGATACGACGCTCCAGCTCCAGATTGCCCGGGTATTCCGGTTCGTCTTCAACGGCAATAGTGTTTACATAGTTGCTGGCCCCTGCACCTGCCGCCACTTTCACGCCGCCTTTGCGAGCCTCAGAAAGCAGCTGATCAATCAGATACTGAGCGCGCTCAACACCTTCTTCACGGATGACCGATTCGATCGCCTGTTGCCAGTCGCGAGTTTCGATCGGATCCACGTCATTTTGGAGACGTTCTGACATGGGGGTATTCCTTATCTATCTAATACGTTGATTTATCTGGAACCTGTCCCATTGCATTTTCGCTGGAAAACGCAATAAGACAGGTTCTGCGTTTAGTTGCCGCGCTCTAAGTATTGGCGCTGTTGGTACAACATCTTCTGGTTCAGGTTCTGCCAGAAAAATCACTAATTCTTGCGTTGCTCAAGACGGCGCATGGAGCGTTCACGACGGCTCTGTTCACGGCTGCGGTCGAGCAAAATCTCTTCAATAAAGGCCAGATGGCGATGCGAGGCTTCGCGTGCGCGTTCCGGCTCACCGGCCATAATGGCTTCAAAAACGGTGGTTCGATGGTTGCTGACCAGCGGGAGCATTTCCCGGCGCGCGTACAGCAACTCAAAGTTCTGGCGCACGTTCTGGGACAGCATAGGCTCCATGCAGCGTAGCAGATGAAGCAAAACCACGTTGTGTGCCGCTTCTGTAACGGCAATTTGATACTGGACGACAGCGTCGGATTCGGCGTCAAGATCCCCCGATTGCTGTGCCCGTTCGATGGCCTGATGCAGCTCGCTCATTCTCGCGCGATCTTCATCATTGCTGCGCAGCGCCGCGTAATAAGCGGCAATGCCTTCCAGCGCGTGACGGGTTTCCAGCAGGTCGAACTGGGATTCAGGATGGTCGGACAGCAGTTCTACCAGCGGATCGCTGAAACTCTGCCACAGGCGGCTCTGTACAAAGGTTCCCCCACCCTGACGGCGCAGCAGCAGGCCCTTACCTTCGAGACGTTGAATCGCCTCACGCAAGGAGGGACGGGAAACGTCGAACTGTTTTGCCAGTTCGCGTTCTGGCGGAAGTTTTTCACCGGGGCGAAGCGTCCCCTCAAGGATGAGAAACTCCAGCTGCTGCTCTATCACATCGGATAGCTTAGGTTGGCGGATTTTGCTGTAGGCCATAGTTCCCTGTCTTACGCCTTTTGCCCGAAGTCAATTGGTCTTACCAATTTCATATTCTTGACGCTAAAGTAACAAAGTATTCACCTTATGTCTATACAGGTTTTGATTCACATCATTAAACACGTCACATTTTAACAACCTTACAGATTTAGCGTTTCAGAAATGTAACTTTGCACAAATGTTGTGTTTACTCAGAACGAGGTAGATTTAACGTTAGCGAAACCTTAGTTATGGATATCTGAACCGATTCATCAATCGTTAAAATGCATAAATATGCAAATATAGTGATTTAATGCGAGTTAAGGGAGGCAGGACGGGAAAAGCGGAGAATTTACAAATGCTTTCTTTTTACTCAACTGTTCTGAGCCCCTGCATAAAGCAGGTGCATTCCGTTTCTCATACCATTATTGTGTGTCAGTTAAAAGCGTACTGAACATAATTCAGATAGCGCTTGCGTAAACAAAATAATACAAAAAACGGAACTACATACTTACAACAGCGTCAACCACATCACTCACGAGGTTTCAAGATGGAAGGTCAACAGCATGGCGACCAGCTGAAGCGCGGGCTAAAAAACCGCCATATTCAGCTTATTGCTTTAGGGGGAGCCATCGGTACCGGGCTGTTCCTGGGCAGTGCGTCCGTAATTCAGTCCGCTGGCCCCGGCATCATTCTGGGCTATGCCGTCGCCGGGTTTATTGCCTTTCTGATCATGCGTCAGCTGGGCGAGATGGTGGTGGAAGAGCCGGTAGCCGGTTCCTTCAGCCACTTTGCCTATAAATACTGGGGCGGTTTTGCGGGCTTTGCGTCCGGCTGGAACTACTGGGTGCTGTACGTGCTGGTGGCGATGGCAGAACTGACGGCGGTCGGGAAGTATATCCAGTTCTGGTGGCCGGAAATCCCGACCTGGGTTTCGGCGGCCGTGTTCTTTGTTGCCATCAACGCCATTAACCTGACCAACGTAAAAGTGTTTGGCGAGATGGAGTTCTGGTTCGCCATTATTAAAGTCATTGCCGTGGTGGCGATGATCCTGTTCGGCGGCTGGCTGCTGTTCAGCGGCAACGGCGGCCCGCAGGCGACCGTTCGTAACCTGTGGGAGCAAGGTGGGTTCCTGCCGCACGGCATTAACGGGCTGGTCATGATGATGGCCATTATTATGTTCTCCTTTGGCGGTCTGGAACTGGTTGGCATCACCGCGGCAGAAGCCGATAACCCGGAGCAAAGCATTCCGAAAGCGACCAATCAGGTTATTTACCGTATTCTGATTTTTTACGTTGGTTCGCTGGCCGTGTTGCTTTCCCTGCTGCCGTGGACTCGCGTCACCGCAGATACCAGCCCGTTCGTGCTCATTTTTCATGAGCTGGGCGACACTTTTGTGGCCAACGCATTGAATGTGGTGGTACTGACGGCGGCGCTGTCGGTCTATAACAGCTGTGTATACTGTAATAGCCGCATGCTGTTCGGCCTCGCGCAGCAGGGCAACGCGCCGAAAATGCTGATGCGTGTCGATAAACGCGGCGTGCCGGTAAACACCATTCTGGTCTCTGCGCTGGTAACGGCTTTATGCGTGCTGATTAACTATCTGGCACCGGAATCCGCGTTTGGTCTGCTGATGGCACTGGTGGTCTCTGCGCTGGTGATCAACTGGGCGATGATCAGCCTGGCGCATATTAAGTTCCGTCGCGCCAAACATCAGCAGGGCGTTACACCACGTTTCCCGGCGCTTTTCTACCCGCTGGGCAACTGGATCTGCCTGCTGTTTATGGCCGCGGTGCTGGTGATTATGCTGATGACGGACGGGATGGCTATCTCCGTTTACCTGATCCCGGTATGGCTTATCGTGCTGGGTATCGGCTATCTGTTTAAACAGAAAAGCGCCAGAACCGTTAAAGTACATTAAAGCTCAATAGCCCCTTACCCGACCGGGTGAGGGGTGTTACCTTCCTCACATTTTCCTCCCCAGAGCCGTTTTGTCCATATCCGCGCCTCTATCCTGCAACGCATTTATTCGGTAGCCAGCAAATAATTCTCTTCTACTACAAGGGAGAGTCTGGCAATGAACAATACTAAGCTGTCAGTGAAAGAGAAGATCGGTTACGGAATGGGTGACGCCGGATGTAACATCATCTTCGGTGCCATTATGTTGTTTGTTAACTACTTTTATACGGATATTTTCGGTCTTGCACCGGCGCTGGTCGGCGTGCTTTTGCTTTCCATTCGGGTAATAGATGCAGTGACCGATCCGATTATGGGTGCACTGGCCGACCGGACCCGAAGCAAATATGGCCGTTTTCGCCCCTGGTTGCTGTGGATAGCGTTTCCTTATGCGCTCTTTAGCGTGCTGATGTTTACCACCCCGGAGTGGAGCTACAGCAGCAAAGTTATCTATGCGTTTGTCACCTATTTCCTGCTTTCCATTACGTACACCGCCATTAATATTCCTTATTGCTCACTGGGCAGCGTCATCACCAATGATCCAAAAGAACGCGTCGCCTGCCAGTCTTATCGTTTCGTGATGGTCGGCATCGCCACGTTACTCCTGTCGCTGACGCTGCTGCCAATGGCGGACTGGTTCGGGGGTGCAAACAAAGCCAAAGGCTATCAGATGGCGATGACCGTGCTGGCATTTATTGGCATGTGCATGTTTCTGTTTTGCTTCGCCACGGTTCGCGAGCGGGTGCGTCCGGCAGTGCCGACCAATGATGAACTGAAAAAAGATCTCAAAGACGTATGGAAAAACGATCAGTGGGTGCGCATTTTACTGCTGACGCTGTGTAACGTCTGTCCCGGCTTCATCCGCATGGCCGCCACCATGTATTACGTAACGTGGGTCATGGGCCAGAGCACCCATTTTGCAACGTTGTTTATCAGCCTTGGCGTGGTCGGGATGATGATCGGCAGCATGCTGGCGAAAGTGCTCACCGATCGCTGGTGTAAGCTGAAGGTATTCTTCTGGACCAATATCGCACTGGCGATCTTCTCCTGCGCCTTTTACTTTTTTGATCCGCACGCCACAGTCACTATTGTCGTGCTCTATTTCCTGCTCAACATCCTGCATCAAATCCCTTCCCCCCTGCACTGGTCGCTGATGGCCGACGTGGATGACTACGGTGAGTGGAAAACCGGTAAACGCATTACCGGTATCAGCTTCTCCGGCAATCTGTTTTTCCTGAAGGTCGGGTTGGCCATCGCCGGCGCGATGGTGGGTTTTCTACTCTCCTGGTACGGCTATGATGCGGGCGCGAAAGCGCAAAGCGCAACGGCAGTCAACGGTATTGTGCTGTTGTTTACCGTCATTCCTGGCGTGGGTTATTTGATCACCGCAGGCGTGGTTCGCCTGTTAAAAGTGAACCGCGAATTTATGCAGCAAATCCAGACCGATCTGGAAAAACGGCGCGTCAATTACCGTGAACTGAATGATTATCAGGAACTGCCATCAACGGAAAAAACAAGGAATGCCTGATGAAAAACTGGCCCAATCCATTTATTGAACAGCGCGCCGATCCTTTTATTCTCCACCATGAGGGGGATTATTATTTTATCGCCTCGGTCCCGGAATATGACCGTCTGGAGATTCGCCGCGCCGCCACGCTTGAAGCATTGCCTGAGGCCCGGCCCGTTACGGTGTGGCGCAAGCCAGATACCGGCCCGATGAGTGAGCTTATCTGGGCACCCGAGCTGCACAGGATCGCCGGGAAATGGTACATCTACTTTGCCGCTGCCCACACCCAGGCACTGGATAATCTCGGTATGTTCCAGCACCGTATGTTTGTGCTGGAATGTGCTGACGCTGACCCGCTAACCGGCGAATGGCGTGAGAAAGGTCAGGTCATGACGCCCTTTGATACCTTCGCGCTTGATGCCACCACGTTTAAGCACCAGGGTAAACAGTGGTATCTGTGGGCGCAAAAAGCGCCGGATATTCCTGGAAATTCTAACCTCTACCTGGCAGAGCTGGAAAACCCGTGGACGCTGAAAGGTGAGCCGGTGATGATAAGCCGCCCTGAGTTTGACTGGGAATGTCGTGGCTTTCTGGTAAATGAAGGCCCCGCCCCGCTCGTCCACGGCGATAAACTTTTTGTCAGCTATTCTGCCAGCGCAACCGACGAGAACTACTGCATGGGACTCCTGTGGATCGCGCTGGAGGCCGACCCGCTCGATCCTAAAAACTGGCATAAATCACCCCAGCCAGTCTTCCGTACCAGTTATGAAAATCGCCAGTACGGACCGGGGCATAACAGTTTTACCCGCACGCCCGACGGTCAGGACGTGCTGGTCTATCATGCCCGCAACTACACGGAGATTGAGGGCGATCCGCTGTACGATCCGAATCGCCATACCCGCCTGAAGCATATTCACTGGCAGGAAAACGGCATGCCAGACTTCGGCATTCCGCCTGCGGATACGCTGTAAGGTAAGCGCGGCACGCTACTTAAATCAGCGTGCCGTAAATGGTCAGTAGTATGGCAGGAGCAAATTTTATGATAGAGAACAATATAGTGTCAGTCCGTGCAATAAACATACATTCTAAATGATATAGTTTATAGATGGTTACTATTGAACCGCACAGAGTATATATAATGGACTATCGATCCTCAGAGAGGCGCATTTCAGGCGCTCTTAAAAACATCTCTGACCTTGAGCATTTTATCATCTCCTTGTGCGGGCCGCGTTTACCTGAGTATGGTTTACGAGATGAAGATATTCCTGTCTGGCTACCATTCCCTTTACGCCGTTTATACCAATTCGCAGGCAACTGGCCATGCCCTAATCCTGATATAGATCATATGCCAGGCAAAATACCACGCCTTTTTCAGGCTCAGGATTGTCTGGCCGGAGTGGAGCAAATTCAATTAACTGACGGCGGAAAATCACTACAATTTTTCTTTGAAAATCAAGATAACTGGTGCTGCAAAACCTCTATTAACGACGATTCGACGTATTTTGACGATCCGCCCGTATACAGTAATTCCGGTGAATTATTCTCTAGCGAAATGGTTGGTTTTACCAGGGTAAGCCCTTCGTTATCGACATTTTTAATCACCGCCTGTCTACATGAGATGGTTTTCAGCGCACGCTATTTATTTTCAGGCGATCATGGATATTCAACGGAAGAGTTGTTACCCCTATGGCTTAACGGGCCGTATGCTTACCCGGATGAGACTTATTCATTTTACCTTGCATACGGAAAAGTACTTATTATGAACAATTGGGTTGCCTTTAATGATCCTGATGCGGCATCGCTAATTCCTGACTTCTCAACACTAAAATATATTGGACGGGGAATGCCAGACTTCGGCATTCCGCCTGCGGATACGCTGTAACCTAAGCGCGGCACGCGAGTTAAATCAGCGTGCCGTAAATGGTCAGCAGCGCCACAATGACGACCAGTACAAACGAGGTTTTCTTCGCCATAGAGACGGCGGCTTTCGGCGTCTCGACCCGATCGATATGTGGCTCGCGCGCGAGTGAGAACTGCGCCAGGCGCGTTAAAACCTGATACTGCGAGGAATGACGATCGCCCAACGAGGCAAACCATGCGGGGAGCGCTTTTTCCCCATGTCCAATCAGGGCGTAGATGACCCCGACCAGGCGCACTGGCACCCAGTCCAGAACGTGAAGAATAAAATCAATGCCCGATTGCAGACGGTGATGCGGCGTCTGGTAGCGCGCCAGCCACGACTGCCAGGCGCGCAGAAAGGCATAGCCCACCAGCGTCACTGGCCCCCATACACCACCGACAATAAACCAGAACAGCGGGGCCAGATAGAAACGAAAGTTAATCCACAAAAGCGCATTTTGCAGCTCACGCAGGTACTCACGCTCATCGCAGCCAGGCGGTACGCCGTGAATTAACGTAAGCTCGCTGGCCATGGTATCACGCGCATGGCTGTCACCACGGGCCGCGGCTTTGAGATAGGCATGGTATTGTAGACGTACCCTGCCCGCGCCAATACACAGCAGGCCCAGCAGGAGCCATGCGACCAGCAGCGGTACGTTAAAAAACAAACCATACAGAGCGCGTAGTAGCAGAAATGCTACCAGCATAATGGCTATGGTCATCAGCACCGTTCGCGCCATAGAGAAACGATGAACACGGCGGAACAAAACCTCCAGCCGGTGATCGAGCTGCCAGTGTTCTCCCAGCTTAAATAAGCGCTCGGCAACCAATACCAATAGCAGGGTAAAAAGCGTCATGGCATCTCCTTTTTTGACGTGGCGCTAACCAGCGCCCGAAACCGCACCCAATCAAATGCGGAGCCAGGATCGGTTTTACGTCCGGGGGCAATATCGCTGTGGCCGGTCATATTGTCGGCGATTGCCGGATAAAGCTCAATTAATGCACGCGTTATCGTCGCCAGTTGCTGATATTGTGCATCGGTGTACGGCTGGATATCTGTCCCCTCCAGTTCAATACCGATTGAAAAGTCGTTGCAGCGCTCGCGACCGTGATAGCAAGAAACACCAGCATGCCAGGCCCGTTTAGTAAAAGGAACATACTGCACGATTTCTCCATCGCGACGAATAAGACAATGGGCAGAAACGCGCAGATGCGCAATATCGGCAAAAAATGGATGCGCATGCGGATCAAGGGTGCCGGTAAATAACGCGTCGATCCACGGACCACCGAATTCACCGGGAGGAAGGCTAATATTATGCACCACCAGTAGCGAGGGATTTTCATCATCCGGGCGGCAATCGAAATGCGGGGACAGAACGCGTCGTGCCCCGGCCAGCCAGCCCTCGTGTAAACACATACAGAATCTCCTTATTAGTGGTGCGAATATGCGCTTCAGAGTAGCATGTTTCAACCCGAAGCCTGGTTACCAATTTGGAGTTTTATCATGCCCGCACGCCGTTATAACCCCGACCATCGACGTGACGCTCTTCTACAACGTATTATTCTGGACATCCCTGCCACGGTGGCGCAGGCGCTGCGTGAAGACTTAGGCGGCGAGGTCGATGCAAATAACGATATTACCGCACAGTTGTTACCGCCAGAAAGCCGCTCTCACGCGGTGGTGATCACCCGTGAACCCGGTGTGTTTTGTGGTAAGCGCTGGGTTGAAGAGGTATTTATCCAGCTTGCAGGTGATGACGTTCGCGTGAGCTGGCATGTTGAGGACGGCGATAGCGTGGTAGCAGACCAGCCGTTATTTGAACTGGATGGCCCGTCCCGTGTGTTGCTCACCGGCGAACGGACGGCGCTGAATTTTGTGCAAACGCTGTCCGGCGTGGCCAGCGAAGTGCGCCGCTATGTCGATCTGCTGGCAGGCACAAACACGCAGTTACTCGACACGCGTAAGACACTGCCGGGCCTGCGTACCGCCCTGAAGTATGCGGTGTTGTGCGGCGGCGGTGCCAACCACCGTCTGGGCCTTTCAGACGCATTTTTGATAAAAGAAAATCATATCATCGCCTCCGGCTCCGTACGCCAGGCGGTAGAGAAAGCATTCTGGCTGCATCCGGATGTGCCAGTTGAGGTGGAGGTCGAAAACCTTGATGAACTGGATCAGGCGCTAAAAGCGGGTGCGGATATCATTATGCTCGATAACTTCACCACCGAACTGATGCGAGAAGCGGTGAAGCGCACCCGTGGACAAGCGCAGCTTGAAGTCTCCGGCAACGTTACCCATGAAACACTGCGTGAATTTGCCGAAACTGGCGTGGATTTCATTTCTGTTGGCGCGCTAACCAAGCACATTCGTGCACTGGATTTATCAATGCGTTTTCGCTGATCTTCAGCATCTATAAACGGACCTGCGGGTCCGTTTTTCGTCGTGCCTCGCAACTTACTGCAACGCCAGTGCAACACCATTAAAATGTCGGGAAGGCATCTTCACGATTGATTTTTTAACGCTCGTCGGTTCGTTTTTCTGCTGCCAAAGTGCCCGTATTTACCAGGGAGCACATGATGAACAGACAGCAGGGTTTTACGCTTATTGAATTGATGGTCGTCATTGGCATCATTGCCATTCTTAGCGCCATCGGCATTCCCGCCTATCAGAACTATCTACGCAAAGCCGCACTGACCGACATGCTACAAACCTTTATCCCCTACCGTACCGCCATTGAACTCTGCGCGTTGGATCATGGCGGTTTAGCCGATTGTGATGGAGGGAAAAATGGCATTCCTTCACCCACCACGACCCGCTACGTATCTGAGATGCGCGTGGCGCAGGGCATTGTCACGCTGACCGGACAGGAGAGTCTCAACGGCCTTAGCGTAATAATGACGCCGGGATGGGACAATGCCAATGGCATAACAGGCTGGCAGCGAGTGTGCAATATCCAGCAGGACAGTGCTCTCCAGCAAGCCTGTGAAGACGTTTTCCGCTTCGACCTACAGTAAGGAGACAGTGTGATGAAACGGGAACAACTTATCGCCTTATGCAAACGTTATGGTGCGGTGTTATTAAACAGTGACGATGAAATGCTCAACATTGCTGTTGTCGGCGAACCTGGTAGTCAGCTACTGGAATCGTTACGCTTCGCCACGCAAAAGCGAATCGACATTGAATGCTGGTCGCAGGAAAAAATGGACCAGCATCTGCACATGGCGACGCAAACCCATCTGCCAGCCGTCAATAAAGGCAGCGGGACGGCAGTTGAATTACTTAATCAAACCCTGGAGCAGGCGCTTTTGCAGCGGGCTTCCGATATCCACTTTGAGCCACTTGCAGATCGCATGCGGGTCCGTCTGCGCGTTGATGGTGTTCTACACCCTTTAACCGCGCTCCCGTTCGCACAGACTGCTACCGTTATCGCACGTTTAAAAGTGCTGGGTAACCTCGATATTGCCGAGCGCCGCGTCCCGCAGGACGGACAATTTACCGTGGAGCTGGCGGGAAAATCCGTGTCGTTCCGCATTGCTACATTGCCAGCCAAATATGGCGAGAAAGTGGTACTGCGTCTGCTGCATCAGGTGGAACAGACGCTGGATATCCGGCAACTGGGTATGACAGCATGCCAACATAAAGCATTTAGCAGCGCGCTGAAAAGGCCACAGGGTCTGCTGTTGGTGACCGGCCCTACCGGTAGCGGCAAAACGGTAACGCTCTATAGCGCACTTCAGTCGCTCAACACGCCGGCGGTTAATATTTGTAGCGTCGAAGACCCGGTAGAAATTCCGCTGGAAGGCATCAACCAGACGCAGATTAACCCACGTGCCGGGCTGACTTTTCAAAATGTTCTCCGGGCCTTTCTTCGTCAGGACCCGGATATCATTATGGTGGGCGAGATCCGCGATGGCGATACCGCCGAAATTGCGATTAAAGCCGCCCAAACCGGGCATCTGGTACTCTCAACATTGCATACCAACTCCACCACCGAGGCGCTGGTGCGTTTGCAACAAATGGGCGTCGCACGCTGGATGCTCTCTTCCTCTCTCCTGCTGGTCGTTGCCCAGCGCCTGGTGCGCAAACTCTGTCCACATTGTCGGACACGAAATGGTGAGCATACTGCAGTGCCACCCTCTCTGTGGCGGCGTCCCCTGCCCCGCTGGCACGCTGGCGGCTGTGACCATTGTTATCACGGATTTTATGGCCGCATCGCGTTGTTTGAGGTACTTCCCGTTGAGGGCGAGCTGCGCCAGGCCATTGCCGGTGAACTTAGCACTGAAGATATTCACGCCCAGGCCCGCCGGGACGGAATGACCACATTGTTTGAAAATGGTTGTCTGGCGGTGGAGCAGGGTCTGACGACGGTAGAAGAATTATTACGTGTATTAGGTACACCCTATGAAAATTAGGCAGCTCTGGCAGTGGCGAGGGCTGACCCATGAGGGTGAAATACGCCAGGGCGTCAGATGGGACATCAGTCGAGCCGCGGTACTGTTGGCACTCCAGCAGCAACATCTTACGCCCATTGGGCTGAAACGCTGTGCAGTACGGTCATCACTGTGGGGAAGCGGGCATGGCTGTGATGTTATTCGACAACTGGCTACGCTTCTCCACGCCGGACTTACGCTGCCTGATGGGCTACATTTGCTGGCACAGCAACAGCCCGCTAAGCAGTGGCAGGCATTACTGGAATCATTAGGTCAGGAACTGGAAAAGGGCGTGGCATTTTCTCTCGCTCTGAAACAGTGGCCAGAAGCGTTTCCTCCGCTATGGCTTTCGATGATCCGCACCGGAGAGCTCACAGGTCAACTGGAACAGTGCTGTTTTCATCTGGCGGAGCAGCAAGAAAACCAGCAGCGCCTGGCGGCCAAAGTCAGAAAAGCATTACGCTATCCGATTATCATTTTGTCGCTCGCGCTGGCCGTCATCATGGCGATGGTGTGTTGGGTCTTGCCGGAATTTGCGGCGATTTACCAGACATTTAATACGCCCCTCCCAGCCCTCACGCGCGGAGTGATGGCGTTTGCTGGCTTTATTCAGCAATGGGGATGGTGCCTTGTCGGCGTAACATTACTGTTGATCATAGTGCTCAACAGACTTCGCCACCATACCGGCTGGCTGATGCTGCGGCAAAAATGGCTGCTGAAATGTCCGATCGCAGGCAGCCTGATCCGTGGGCAAAAACTTAGCCATATTTTCAGCGTACTGGCGCTGACGCAGCGGGCAGGAATTGCTTTTTTGCAGGGTTTACAAAACGCCGGTGAAACGCTGGAGTGCCCTTACTGGCAGCATGTTTTACGCCAGGCACATCAGGACATCACGCAGGGCATACCTATCTGGCAGGCGCTGAAAAGTAGCGGTGAGTTTAGCCCGCTGTGTCTGCAACTGATCAGAACCGGGGAGGTATCTGGCGCACTGGATACCATGCTGGAGAATCTTGCCCGCCATCACAGCGAGAAAACGCAAATGGTAGCCGATAATCTGGCAACGCTGCTGGAACCGTTGCTGTTGATTGTGACCGGGGCCATTATCGGTACGCTGGTGGTGGCGATGTATTTACCCATTTTCCATCTGGGAGACGCGATGAGCGGCATGGGATAAACGCGCTGGCTTGCGCCAGCGCTGAGTCATTACAGGCTGTTGAAAACGCGGTTTTCCTGTTCCTGAACGCGGATGAACGTCGTGCGCTTGGTTAATTCTTTCAGCCGCGAAGCACCTACATAGGTACAGGCTGAACGCAGGCCGCCGAGGATATCACGCGCCGTATTTTCCACCGGGCCACGCAAAGGTAGTTTCACTGTTTTGCCTTCAGCGGCACGATAACCAGCGACGCCACCGACATGGCGATTCATTGCCGACTCGGAGCTCATACCGTAGAACAGCATAAATTTCTCGCCGTTCTCTTCGACTACGGTTCCGCCGCTCTCTTCATGTCCGGCCAGCATGCCGCCTAACATGACGAAATCAGCACCGCCACCGAAGGCTTTTGCGACATCACCAGGCATGGTGCAGCCACCGTCGCTGACGATTTGTCCGCCAAGACCGTGCGCTGCATCGGCGCATTCAATGACCGCCGAAAGCTGTGGATAGCCAACGCCCGTTTTCACGCGGGTAGTGCAAACAGAGCCAGGGCCGATGCCAACTTTAACAATGTCCGCACCAGAGAGAATTAACTCCTCACACATTTCACCGGTGACCACATTGCCCGCACAGATGGTTTTGTTCGGCCAGGCCTCACGTGCTTTAGAGACAAACTGAACAAAATGCTCGGAGTAGCCATTCGCCACATCAATACAAATAAAGCTCAGTGCCGGATGCAAATTAAGGATTTGAATGGTTTTCTCAAAGTCGGCGTCGGAGGTTCCCGTTGAGACCATAACGTGTTTAAGCACATCTTCAGAAACGCTCTGAATAAAGCCTTTCCAGTCTTCAGGGGTGTAGTGTTTATGCACTGCCGTAAGGATACCAAACGACGCCAGCGCTTTTGCCATGCCGAAGGTGCCCACGGTATCCATATTCGCTGCGATTACCGGCACGCCTGACCAACTCAGACCGGAGTGCTTAAAGGTGATTTCGCGTTCCAGTTCAACTTCAGAACGGCTTTTAAGAGTGGAGCGTTTTGGGCGGATAAGAACGTCTTTAAATCCTAACTTCAGATCTTCTTCGATACGCATGTAGGGTTCCTGGGGTTAAGGGCAATAGAAAAAGCGCAACTCCAGTGACGTTATCATACGCACTAATCATGTCTGCGCAAGACTGCGATTTTCTCTTTTTTTACGCTACAATCCTATAAATTTACCTGGTGAACGGTGAGAAAATAATTATTATCTCTCGCTATGAATTCGCTTTTTTTAACCCTCTGATTTTGAATATCAATCTATTCCGGGACTGGCTTTTATGAGGTATACGGTAGCGTTAACGGGCGGCATCGGCAGCGGCAAAAGTACAGTTGCGGACGCCTTCTCCCTGCTGGGCGTTAACGTCATTGATGCCGATATTATCGCCAGACAGGTTGTCGAACCCGGAACGCCAGCGCTGAATACCATAGCTGAACGTTTTGGTTCGTCGATCCTGACGCCAGAGGGGACGCTAAATCGTCGTCTTTTGCGTGAACGTATTTTTGCTCATCCCGATGATAAATCGTGGCTCAACGCACTCTTGCATCCGCTCATTGCGCAAGAAACCCGGCGTCAAATTCGTCAGGCTACCTCGCCCTGGGTACTGTGGGTTGTGCCACTCCTGGTAGAAAACCGGCTTTATGAGAAAGCCGATCGTGTTCTGGTAGTCGATGTGTCTCGCGACACGCAGCTACAAAGAACCATGCAGCGTGACGGCGTGACGCGTGAACATGCCGAACAAATTCTCTCTGCTCAGGCAACGCGCGAAGAGCGTCTGGCCGTGGCGGATGACGTCATTGATAACAACGGCGCACCGGATGCGATAGCATCGGATGTTGCCCGTCTGCACGCTCAGTATCTGAAGTTTGCGGCGCAGGCTGTTTCAAAGGAAAAACCGTAATGCACCATACCCATATTCTTTTTGAACATCCGCTCAACGAAAAAATGCGCACCTGGTTGCGCATTGAGTTTTTAATCGAGCAACTGACCGCCACATTGCCGGTGACCGATCATGCAGGCGCGTTACATTTTTTTCGCAACGTCGGCGATCTGCTCGACGTACTTGAGCGCGGTGAAGTCCGCACGGAACTGTTAAAAGAACTTGAACGCCAGCAGAAAAAATTGCAAGCCTGGACCGACGTGCCAGGCGTAGACTTAAATCGTATCGAAGCCCTGCGCCAGCAGCTCAAAGCCTGTAGCAGCACCCTGATGTCAGCTCCGCGCATGGGTCAGTTATTACGCGAAGATCGTCTTATAGGTCTGGTACGCCAGCGTCTGAGTATTCCCGGTGGCTGTTGTAGTTTTGATTTACCCACCCTGCACATCTGGCTTCATCTGCCGCAGGTCCAGCGCGATCAGCAAACAGAGCAATGGCTCACCAGTCTGCAACCGCTTCAACAAGCACTGTCATTAATTATGGACCTGGTCCGCAATTCAGCACCTTTCCGTAAACAGACCAGCCTGCATGGCTTTTATCAGGATAACGGCGAAGATGCCGATTTATTACGTCTGCAATTGCCGATGAGCGATCAGCTCTATCCGCAAATTTCCGGGCATAAAAGCCGTTTCGCAATCCGTTTTTTACCACTCGATAGTGAAAATGGTCAAATCCCCGACCGTCTCGACTTCGAACTGGCTTGTTGCTAAGGAGAAAGCATGTCTGATGCCACCGTGGTTAACTGCCCCACCTGCGGTAAAGCCGTAATCTGGGATCAAACCAGTCCATTTCGCCCGTTTTGCAGCAAGCGCTGCCAGCTTATCGACCTTGGTGAGTGGGCTGCAGAAGAGAAGCGTATACCGAGCGCAGGCGATCTGTCGGACAGCGATGACTGGAGCGAAGAGAAACCGTAAGGTTATTATTGTGCCACATTGCCGGGTGGCGGCTTCACGTTACCCGGCCAGCATCGTTATATTACAACAATAAGGCGGGTACGATCGTAGGCCCGTGCAAGTGTAGCGCCGCCGGTCAGATTGTGACGCTATAAGCCGACGTCAGAACCTCTTTATCAGCTTTGCGATCACGGGTTCATTGGCTGGCGGGAACGCGTCGGCATTAAGCTCGCTGACCGCAATCCAGCGACCCGGCTGCCCCTCTTTACCCCACGGATCTCCTTCCCAACGTTCCACCAGCCAGAACCAGAGCGTGATGTGGCGGTCCGGGAATGCGTATTCCAGCTTCTCAAATAACGTTGCCTCGCAAGGCGTAATGCCAACTTCTTCCTGCAACTCACGGATCAGCGCCTGCTCCGGGGTTTCACTGGCTTCGATTTTCCCGCCGGGGAACTCCAGTTTATTAGCCATATGGGCGTCAGCCGCACGCCGGGTAATAAAAATCTCGTTTTGTGGATTGCGAATAATGCCAACGGCAATTTGCAGTTTTTTCATTTAATTAGCCCCATAAAAAAGGCGCAGAAATCTGCGCCTTTTGCGTTGACTCCAGACCTCAGCTCAGACGGCCGTGGCACTGTTTGTATTTTTTACCCGAACCGCATGGGCACGGATCGTTACGCCCGACTTTACGCTCGCCGGTTTGCTCCGCAATCGCTTGTGCCGCGGCGGTGTGATCGTCCTGGTGGCTAAGCTGCTGCATCTGCGCCAGACGTTCAGCTTCCTCGCGGCGCTGCTGCTCCATCTCTTCCACTTCTTCCGGCATCCGCACCTGTACTTTGCTCAGGGTGCTAATCACTTCATATTTCAGCGATTCCAGCATCGCAGCAAACATTGAGAAGGATTCACGCTTGTACTCCTGCTTCGGATCTTTCTGCGCATAACCACGCAGATGGATACCCTGACGCAGATAGTCCATGGCGGCCAGATGCTCTTTCCACAGGGAGTCGAGCGTTTGCAGCATGACGCCTTTTTCGAAATGACGCATCATTTCCGCGCCAACGACCTCTTCCTTACGCTGGTAGACCTCAATCGCGCTGGCGAGAATACGCTCACGCAGGGTCTCTTCATGCAGCTCCGGCTCTTTATCCAGCCATTCAGAAATCGGCAGTTCGAGGTCGAAATCGTTTTTCAGTCGCTCTTGCAGACCAGGAATATCCCACATCTCTTCCAGCGACTGTGGCGGGATGTGATTATCAATGGTCGCTTTGAACACATCTTCACGGATGCTATTAATGGTTTCGCTAACGTCAGAGACATCCAGTAGCTCGTTACGCTGGGTGTAGATGGCGCGGCGCTGATCGTTTGCCACATCATCATATTCGAGGAGCTGCTTACGAATATCAAAGTTACGGCTTTCCACTTTACGCTGCGCATTGGCAATCGCTTTGGTTACCCACGGATGCTCAATAGCTTCGCCCGGTTTCATGCCCAGCTTGCGCATCATTCCGGCCACACGGTCGGAGGCAAAAATACGCATCAGGGCATCTTCCATCGACAGATAGAAACGAGAAGAACCCGCATCCCCCTGACGACCGGAACGACCGCGTAGCTGGTTATCAATACGACGCGATTCATGGCGTTCGGTACCGATGATATGCAGACCGCCGGAAGCCAGCACCGCTTCGTGACGCACCTGCCAGTCCGCTTTGATCTGGGCAATTTGTTCCGCTGTCGGCTCTTCCAGCGCGGCAACCTCTGCCTGCCAGCTACCGCCCAGCACGATGTCAGTACCACGACCCGCCATGTTAGTGGCAATGGTCACGGCGGCCGGGTAGCCTGCCTGCGCCACGATATCTGCTTCACTGGCGTGGAATTTAGCGTTCAGTACGTTATGTTTAATGCCCGCTTTCACCAGCTCGTTCGACACCACCTCTGATTTTTCAATCGAGATAGTCCCCACCAGCACCGGCTGACCTTTCGCCGTACGCTCTTTAATATCTTCAATGATCGCCTGGATTTTTTCCGCTTCGGTCATATACACCAGATCCGCCATATCCTTACGG
Organism: Superficieibacter electus; assembly: GCF_002915575.1. Taxonomy (GTDB): domain Bacteria; phylum Pseudomonadota; class Gammaproteobacteria; order Enterobacterales; family Enterobacteriaceae; genus Superficieibacter; species Superficieibacter electus. Next base: position 31,081 of record NZ_PQGD01000013.1, on the reverse strand, counting down.
ATCATTGGACGGTTCGTTGGCACAACGACGGTATCCAGTTTATAGATGGAGCTGAACTCGAATGCTTCAGTATCCGCAGTACCGGTCATACCGGCCAGTTTTTCATACAGACGGAAATAGTTCTGGAAGGTAATAGAGGCCAGCGTCTGGTTTTCATTCTGGATTTCCACGCCTTCTTTGGCTTCTACCGCCTGATGCAAACCGTCTGACCAGCGGCGACCCTGCATGGTACGGCCGGTATGTTCGTCAACGATGATGACTTCACCATCTTTAACGATATAGTCAACGTCGCGGGTAAACAGCGCATGGGCGCGCAGCGCAGCGGTGACATGGTGCATCATCATGATGTTGCCCGGCGAGTAAAGCGATTCGCCCTCTTCCATCATGCCTTCTTTAACCAGCAGCTCTTCGATCAGTACCAGACCACGCTCGGTTAAGTTAACCTGACGCGCTTTTTCGTCCACGGAGAAGTGCCCCTCGCCCTGGAAAGTGTCGGAATCTTCTTTTTCCTGACGGATCAGATGCGGGATGATTTTATTCATCTGCTTGTACATTTCTGAGCTGTCTTCTGCCGGACCAGAGATGATAAGCGGTGTACGCGCCTCATCGATCAGGATGGAGTCCACCTCATCCACTAACGCATAGTGCAGTTTACGCTGTACGCGCTCTTCCGGGCTGAAAGCCATGTTGTCACGCAGATAATCAAAGCCGTATTCGTTGTTAGTCCCGTAAGTGATATCTGCCGCATAAGCCTCACGTTTGGCCGGCGCTGGCAGGCCAGACATGTTAATACCTACGGTCATGCCAAGGAATTCAAACAGCGGACGGTTATTTTCCGCGTCACGCTGTGCCAGGTAATCGTTGACGGTCACGACGTGAACACCTTTACCTGACAGCGCGTTGACATAGGCGGGCAGCGTTGCGGTCAGGGTTTTACCTTCACCGGTACGCATTTCCGCGATGCAACGTTCGTTCAACACCATCCCGCCAAGCAGCTGCACGTCAAAGTGGCGCATGCCAAACACGCGTTTACTGGCTTCACGAACCACAGCAAAAGCTTCCGGGATCAGGCTTTCGACGGTAGCACCTTTTGCAAGGCGCGTGCGGAACTCTTCGGTTTTGGCTTTCAGCTCTGCATCAGAGAGCTTTTCCATTTCCGGTTCCATGCTGTTAATCAGGTTTACCGCTTTGCGCATACGGCGCAGGGTACGATCGTTACGACTGCCGAAAACTTTAGTTAATAATTTGATTAGCATAATAAAATCTCAAACGCCCCGCGATGCGGAGTCAAAAATTAGATGAAAGAAGACTGATTCAGCTAAGGCGTTGAGGTCCGGCGCGGATGCCCTGCGCCTGGCTAATCCAGACACAGGCGCTAAAAGCGGGGTGAGGGACGAAAGAAGCAACGGCAATCTGACGGGTTATGACCGGCGGTTTACTTTCCTGAGTCAGCATCGCGCTGAGGGTGTTAAGAAGCGCGATGTGGTGTGCTTTCAGCGAAAGAGGCTTTTCGGCAACCGGCAGTACCTGCGGAGCCATGGCAAAAGAAAGATGGCGGATAACGGTGCGAATGGCATGTTGATGCCAGTAATCTACCGCAAACGAGGGACGACGATTCGCCTCCAGCAGTGCCAGTTGGGTAAAATTAACGCTTGAAGGACGATCGTGGCTGCTGGCCGTCGCTTTTGCTGGCAAAGCGGGTTCAGTATTACAGAGCGCGGGCAAGCCGAAACCAGCCGCAACAATCCCCAACAGGAGATGCGGCCAGAAATATCGTCTGCCTAGCTGTCGCCAGCGCGTCAGTAACCCACTCACGTAAACCACCCGTCTTTAAAATCTATAAGCGCCTGGCGCTTACTATTTATATCCTGCAATGATATTACCATTAATGCCCTGGCCCGGCAGTAGTAATAAAGCCTGGAAAAGCGATAAACAGCTTAAGAAAACGGCAATCAGACAACAGGCGAAGGAGAAAAGGTTAAGCGAAAATATCAGGAACAGCAGAAAAGAAAACGACTGGTCTCCCTGGACGGAGAGGGTGCCAGGTTAACCAGTCGAATTTTAGAGCGTTATGCCAGAACCAGAGAAGGCGCTTTGAATGCCAGCGGCAGTTCTGCGTCGTCTTCAAAGGTGACATATTCCCAGGCTTCCTGTTTTGCCAGGACCGCCTGTAGCAGTTTGTTATTCAGTGCATGGCCTGATTTATAGGCGGTAAACGCGCCAATAATATTGTGACCACACATGAACAGGTCGCCGATAGCATCCAGCATTTTATGACGAACAAATTCGTCTTCAAAACGCAGGCCGTCATCGTTCAATACGCGATAATCGTCAACAACGATGGCACAATCGAAGCTACCGCCCAGGCACAAACCACGGGACTGCAGGTATTCGATATCACGCATAAAACCGAAAGTACGTGCACGGCTGATCTGACGCATAAAGGCGTCTGCCGAGAAGTTCATCGCGTAGCGCTGGTTGCTGGAATCGATCGCCGGATGGTTAAAATCGATGGTAAAGTCCAGCGAAAAACCATTATACGGTTTGAATTCAGCCCATTTATCGCCATCTTCAACGCGAACTGTCTCTTTAATGCGAACGAATTTCTTCGCACAGTTCAGCTCGTCGATGCCTGCGTCTAACAGCAGGTAAACGAACGGTGCGGCACTGCCGTCCATAATTGGCACTTCAGGCGCGTCAACTTCAATAATAATGTTGTCGATACCCAGGCCAGCTAATGCGGCGTTCAGGTGCTCTACCGTTGAAATCCGCACGTCATGCTCATTAACCAGGCAAGTACAGAGCATGGTATCACGCACAGATTTGGCATCGGCCGGAAAATCTACCGGTGGATTCAAGTCGGTGCGACGATAGATGACCCCGGTATTTGCCGGCGCAGGGCGCAACGTCAGGGTGACTTTTTTGCCGGTATGCAAACCGACGCCAGTCGCCTGAACGATACGTTTTAATGTCCTTTGTTTGATCATCGTATTATCTCGCCAAATTACCTATCCAACCGAAGTGTACTATACATTCGGGCGAGCAGTTTAGCACAAAGAGCTAAGATGCCCAACTTCCAGCCAATTCTTAATCGGCTTGTTTACGCAAAAAGGCAGGAATATCCAAATAATCCGGCTCTTTTGCCTGAGAGGTGTTGTCGTTAACCACCTTCGCTACCGGCTTCTGTTCCTGCGTCAGCGGAGCCATGCCGTGTTGCTGATAACGATCCAACACAGGTTGTTGCGTCTGTTTATTAGTGACCAGGGTAATTTCAGGACGCTTGTCCATGCCGATACCGGTCGCAACCACAGTTACGCGCAGTTCGTCGTTCATGTCCGGGTCCAGCGAAGTACCGATAACCACGGTCGCATTATCTGAAGCAAACGCACGGATGGTGTTACCGACCGTTTCGAACTCATCCAGACGCAGGTCGAAGCCCGCCGTAATGTTGACCAGAACGCCACGTGCGCCAGAAAGATCGATATCTTCCAGCAGCGGAGAAGAGATAGCCATTTCAGCCGCTTCTTCCGCACGGTCTTCACCGCTCGCCACGCCTGAACCCATCATTGCGTAGCCCATTTCGGACATGACAGTGCGCACGTCGGCAAAGTCGACGTTCATCAGGCCCGGACGGGTAATCAGTTCAGCGATACCCTGCACCGCGCCTTTCAGCACGTCGTTCGCTGCGCCAAACGCATCCAGCAGGGAGATACCGCGACCCAGCACTTTCAGCAGTTTGTCGTTCGGGATAGTGATCAGAGAGTCCACGTGTTTGGACAGCTCAGTGATACCCTGCTCCGCGAATGCCATACGCTTCTTGCCTTCAAAGTTGAAAGGCTTAGTCACGACAGCAACGGTCAGGATACCGAGATCTTTTGCAACTTCCGCTACCACAGGCGCAGCACCGGTCCCGGTACCGCCACCCATACCGGCGGCAATAAAGACCATGTCAGCCCCATCAAGGGCAGCACGCAAGGCTTCGCGGTCTTCATCAGCCGCATTGCGACCCACTTCTGGGTTAGCGCCAGCGCCCAGACCTTTGGTGATACCACCGCCGATCTGAATCGTCTGTCCGACCGCCGTTTTACGCAGGGCCTGTGCGTCGGTATTTACTGCGAAGAATTCAACACCTTCGATGCGCTCACGCACCATATGTTCGACGGCATTGCCACCGCCGCCACCGACGCCGATGACTTTAATCACCGCGTCGTTGGTCAGTTCCATAGGTTCAAACATAATTTCTCTCTCCGTTGTGCCTGTCGCCTGAGATCGCTAATTTTCTGCGTTCTCTTAAAAAAATCAAAATTCTTTTCGTAGCCAACTATTAAGCCGTTTAATCCACGAGCCAACAGATGCCGTTACGCGCTTTTCAACTTCCGCTTCACCATTTAAGTGGGATTCTTTCCCGTAGTGAAGCAGCCCCACCGCCGTGGAATAATACGGCTCCTGAGCATAATCTGTCAGACCGGTAATATTCAGCGGTGCGCCAATACGCACCTGCGTGTGAAATACGCGTTGCGCACAGGCCGCCAGACCTTCAATTTGCGCCGCGCCGCCGGTTAATACAATGCCTGCTGCCAGGTGATGTTTCACCCCTTTTTCGCGCAGCATCTCCTGCAATTGCAAAATTTCTTCGTTAACCAGATTGAGCAGCTCGGTATATCGCGGTTCGATAACCTCTGCCAGCGTCTGGCGTTGCAGGCTGCGCGGTGGACGTCCACCTACGCTTGGCACCTCTACGCTCTCGTCTTTACCGACAATGGAGCCAAATGCACAGCCATGACGTACTTTAATTGCCTCGGCATCACTCGGTGGCGTACCGAAGGCGTAAGCGATATCGCTGGTGACCACATTCCCGGCATACGGGATCACTTTGGTATGACGCAGCGCTCCGCCTGTATAAACAGCGATATCCATTGTACCACCGCCGATGTCTACGACACAGACACCCAGCTCACGTTCATCTTCTGTCAGTACCGAATAACTGGACGCCAGGCCGGCAAAAATCAGTTGGTCAACTTTAAGACCACAACGTTCCACAGCTTTAACAATATTTTTCGCCATATCGTTGTGACAGGTGATCAAGTGCACTTTTGCCTGCATACGCACGCCTGACAGACCTACCGGGTTTTTAATCCCTTCCTGGTAATCAATGGCATATTCCTGAGGAATGACATGCAGTACGCGATGTTCATCACGCACTCGCACCGATTTCGCCGTATGCACGACGTTTTCGACGTCTTCCTGCGTTACTTCTTCTTCTGAAATCGGCACCATGCCAATTTCATTTTGACAACTAATATGTTTACCTGAAAGCGCCAGATAAACCGAGGAGATTTGGCAGTCAGCCATTAATTCAGCCTGATCGATAGCGCGCTGCACGCATTTTACTACCGATTCAAGATCGTTTACCCCGCCTTTATCCATACCACGCGACGGGCAACTGCCCACGCCTATGATATTGACCATACCGTCGGGCAGAACCTCCCCTACTAAAGCGGCCACCTTTGCGGTGCCAATCTCCAGTCCAACTACCAGTTTTCTGTCCGTCGCCTTGATCATTATTGCTCTGCCTGTGCCTGATTCTGTTGTTGATTAGGTTCCTCAGTCGGTGCCGGTACCCAACCGACCGCCGCGCCCGAGTCATAGCGCAAATCAACGTAGCTAATCCGTTTGCCATCGGTCTGCGCTTGCTGTTGTAAAACTGGATACAGTTCTATAAAGCGCTCCAGACGTTTCATCGTATCACCGCGTCCCAAATTAAGCCTGATATCATTATTAAGCGTTAATTGCCAGGAACGGCGCGCGGTCATGGCCGCCATTTTTAACGTGAATTTGTCCTTTGCCAGCACCTTCCCCATATCGCGATAGCCTTGTAGTACTTCATTTTCGCTTCCTTCAGGACCTGAGAGCATCGGCAAATTATTCTTGCTGGTGCGATCGGAAGGCACGCTGAAAGAATTACCCTCAGCATCGACCATATGCTGATCATTCCATCGTGCTATCGGCACATATTCAACCAGATGAATCTTTAATTCGTCTGGCCACTGTTTTCTTACGCTGGCCTGTTTAATCCACGGCAGCCGTTCAATCTGGCTCTGAATAATATTGACGTCCTGCGTCATAAACGTGCCCGGCGCGCCAAGTGCCAGAATAGACTGGCGAATATCGTCATTACGTGTGTAATGGCGATCGCCAGTTACCACCAGTTTTGAAAGCGGTAAACGCTGCGCATCGTCCATCCAGCCCAATATCATCCAGCCGCTAATTAACACGGTACACAGCACCGCCAGCAGGAAAATAATGCCCGCCAGACGTGTTCCATTATTTCGCCGGGAAGAAGAAGCCACTTCCTCTTCGCGGTTTCGCGTGTTCAGCGCAGCCTGCGACATATCAACCCGCCAGGTCCAAAATTCGTACTACCAACTGCGAAAAGCTCATCCCTGCCTGACGCGCCGCCATCGGCACCAGGCTGTGGTTGGTCATACCCGGAGAGGTATTCGCTTCCAGCAGATAAAACTGGCCATCGCTGTCCAGCATCACGTCGATTCGTCCCCAGCCGCGACAGCCAAGAACATTCCATGCATTTACCACCAGCGACTGTAATTTCGCTTCACGTTCAGCTTCCAGACCGCTTGGGCAAAAATACTGCGTCTCATCAGAGAGATACTTCGCCTCATAATCATAGAAGGTTCCAGCAGGTTGAATGCGAATTGACGGTAAAATTTCTTCACCGAGTATCGCGACCGTAAATTCAGGCCCGCTGAGCCATTTTTCGATTAAAACTTCTTCATCATGCTGAAAAGCCAGCGTTAATGCAGCCTGTAAAGTGTCAAGTTCTGTAACCTTAGACATACCAACGCTGGAACCTTCCCTGCTCGGCTTAACAATAAGCGGTAACCCCAGGTCAGTAATGCGCTGGCGTACATCCGCAGAAAGCCCTTCAGCAAAGGCTTTGCGGCTCAATGCGACCCAGGGAGCTACAGGCAAACCCGCTCCCTGCCAGAGCAATTTGCTGCGCAGTTTGTCCATGGAGATAGCGGACGCCATGACGCCACTACCGGTATAGGGGAGATTTGAAAGCTCCAGTAATCCCTGTAACGTTCCATCCTCACCGCCACGTCCATGTAAGGCTATAAACACTTTCTGAAACCCCATATCTTTAAGATGGGTAATATCTGTTTCATGCGGATCGACAGGCCAGGCGTCAACGCCCGCCTCACGTAAACCTGCCAGTACCGCTGCACCAGAATTCAGTGAAACTTCACGCTCTGCGGAGGTACCGCCGAGCAGCACTGCTATCTTATCAGCCACGGCGCTCTTCCTCCTGAGATTGCGACTTCAGTTTGATTTCCGATAAGTTACGCGCAATTTTACCTATGTTACCTGCGCCCTGAACCAGAATCAGATCGTTGCCGGTTAATACCGGAGCCAACATATCGGCAACCTGCGCCGGATCGGAAACCAGAATCGGATCGACCTTGCCACGTCCACGGATAGTACGACATAAAGAGCGGCTGTCCGCGCCGGGGATCGGTGCTTCGCCGGCGGGATAGACTTCCAGCATCAACAGCGCGTCGACCTGTGTCAATACCCTGGCGAAATCATCGTAAAGATCGCGAGTACGGGTGAATCGATGCGGCTGGAAAAGCATGACCAAATTTTTGTCCGGCCAACCCGCGCGCGCGGCTTTAATGGTGGCATCAACTTCCGTTGGATGATGACCATAATCATCGATTAACATTGCCGTCCCTTGCTTACCGTTAACCTCTTCCAGCGGGTATTCACCAAGGAAATCAAAGCGACGACCGGTGCCCTGGAAATTTTCCAGCGCGCGCAGGATCGCCTCGTCGTCAATGCCTTCTTCGGTCGCCACCGCCACCGCCGCCGCCGCGTTTAAGGCGTTATGGCGGCCCGGCGCATTCAGGGTGACGGATAACACCGGCTTGTCCTGACGCAGGATTGTGAAGTGTCCCTGCGGCCCGTTTTGCGCATAATTTTCAATGCGTACGTCCGCATCGTCGCTAAAACCGTAAGTTGTCGTCTGGCGGCCCACGCGCGGCAGCAGCTCGCGGATCACCGGATCGTCCACGCACATCACCGCACGACCGTAAAACGGCAGGTTATGCAGAAAATTAATAAACGTCTGCTTCAGGTTTTCGAAGTCGCCCTGATAGGTATCCATGTGATCGGCTTCGATGTTGGTGACAATAGAAACCATCGGCTGCAAATGCAGAAACGACGCATCACTCTCATCCGCTTCGGCAATCAGGTAGCGGCTATGGCCCAGACGTGCATGGACGCCTGCGGCTTTGACCAGCCCGCCGTTAACAAACGTCGGGTCCAGGCCCGCTTCAGCATAAATACTGGCGACCATCGCGGTCGTGGTCGTTTTACCGTGGGTTCCGGCAATGGCGATACCATGGCGAAAACGCATCAGTTCTGCCAGCATTTCCGCACGACGGATGACCGGAATGCGCGCTTCATGGGCGGCAACGATTTCCGGGTTATCAGCAGAAATTGCCGTAGAGACCACCACCACGCTCGCATCAAGCACGTTTTCCGGGCGATGATTAAAATAAATGGTCGCTCCCAGCGACGCCAACTGCTGCGTGACCGGGTTTGGTGCCAGGTCAGAGCCGCTAATCTGATAGCCTTCATTGGCCAGAACTTCGGCAATACCACCCATGCCAGCACCGCCAATGCCGACAAAGTGAATGTGCCGGACGCGACGCATCTCGGGCACGATTGAACGCAGTTTAGCCAGTTGTTGTGTATTCATTCTTTAACGCCATAACTTCAATATTCATGCGGTGCAAACGGCACCACCACAGTTAAGCCCGGGCAGCCAGGCTTACTTCATTTGCGACACGTTCTGTTGCATCAGGAATGGAAGCCGCGCGCGCGCGGTCCGCCATTTTTAGCAGGGTTTCTCTGTCCCACCCTGCCAGGGTTGCAACGATAGCCTCCACGGTAAACTGTGGCTGCTCAAGAATTTTTGCCGCCCCCGCTTTTTCCAGCGGCAGCGCGTTCCAGTACTGCTGACGGTCTTTATGCTGAAATGGCACAAACAACGCCGGTAAACCTGCGGCGGCGATTTCGCTCACCGTCAGCGCGCCGGAACGACATACCACGACGTCGGCCCAGGCGTAAGCGGCCGCCATATCATCAATAAATTCGGTCACTTTATGCTGCGGCTCACCTGCGGCGGCGTACGCCTGCTCTACGGTCTGCTGCGCGCCTTTTCCGCTCTGATGCCAGATAGTAATTTTTTCACCCAGTTGCGCCGCCACCTCCGGCAACGTCTGGTTTAAAACCCGTGCGCCCTGCGATCCGCCGATAATTAATACCCGTACCGGGCCTTCACGCCCCGCCAGCCGCGTTTGCGGCAACGGCAGCGCCAGCACATCGGTACGCACCGGGTTGCCGACCACATCGGCATGCGCAAACGCACCGGGAAATGCCTGCATTACTTTTTTGGCAATCTTCGCCAGCCACTTGTTCGTTAGCCCTGCGATGCCGTTTTGCTCGTGTAGTACCACCGGAATACCCAGCGACCACGCCGCCAACCCGCCGGGACCAGAAACATAGCCGCCCATTCCCAGCACCACATCCGGCTTAAAGCGTTTCATAATCGCCCGCGCCTGACGCCAGGCGTGAAAAATACGCAGCGGTGCCAGTAGCTGAGCTTTAATTCCTTTACCGCGCAGCCCGGAGATCTGAATAAAATCGATCTCAATACCGTTTTTCGGTACCAGGTCTGCTTCCATACGATCGGCGGTTCCCAGCCAGCGTACCTGCCAGCCCTGCGCCATCAGATGATGGGCGACCGCCAGCCCCGGGAACACATGTCCGCCGGTGCCGCCTGCCATGACCATCAACCGCTTACCCTGACCGCTCATCGTTGACCTCGTGTAAACGCCTGGGCTTTTTCCAGACGCGTTTCATAATCTATGCGCAATAACATCATGATGGCCGTCGACATAATTAACAGGCTCGACCCACCGTAACTGATTAATGGCAACGTCAGCCCTTTTGTCGGCAGCATACCTGCCGCAGCGCCGACGTTAACTAATGCCTGGAAGCTAAACCAGACGCCGATTGAACAGGCCAGAAAACCTGAGAAGCGTTGATTGATTTCCAGCGCCTTGCGGCCAATCGACATCGCGCGAAAAGCGACGAAGAATACCATCAACAGCGCCAGTACCACACCGATATAACCGAGTTCTTCGCCGATAATTGCAAAGATGAAGTCGGTGTGCGCTTCCGGCAGATATTCCAGTTTCTGTACCGAGTTACCCAGCCCCTGCCCCCACAGTTCGCCGCGACCAAAGGCCATTAGCGATTGGGTGAGCTGATAGCCACTACCGAATGGATCTTCCCACGGGTTCCAGAAAGAAGTAACGCGGCGGATACGATACGGTTCTGCGAGGATCAACAGAACCACAGCCGAAATCCCCATTCCAATGATGGCGATGAACTGCCACAGCTTTGCGCCTGCCAGGAAAAGCATTGCCAGAGTGGTCACAAACAGCACCACCACCGTCCCGAGGTCCGGTTGCGCCAGCAGCAGGATCGCCAGCACGAAGATAACACCCATCGGTTTTAAGAAGCCGCGCAGGTTGTTACGCACCTCGTCAGCTTTACGCACCAGATAGTTGGCGATGTAGCAAAACAGCGCCAGCTTGGTAAATTCTGCTGGCTGAATACGTAGTGGCCCGAATGCAATCCAGCGCGAAGCCCCGTTAACTGAACTGCCCACCACCAGCACAATCAGCAGCATAATGATGGAGGCAATCAGCAGCGAGGTACTGTAGCGCTGCCAGAAATCCATCGACAGCCGCAGCGTGATCATCGCCAGGCAAAATGCCAGAAACAGATAGAGTGCATAGCGTTTAGCAAACAGGAAAGGATCGTCCGCCAGCCGCTGCCCTACTGGCATTGAGGCTGATGTCACCATCACAAAACCAATCGCCGCCAGCCCCAGCGTGAGCCAGAGCAGCGTGCGGTCGTACATTATCAGGCTGTCCGCATCTTTCTGACGCGACGCCATAACCCAGCCTTTCATCGCCGTAAATAGCCATACCAGGACGCTGAATCCAGGCAGGCGTGGCATTCTCAGGCGTGGGAGGGATAAACGCATCAACCAAGCTCCTTCGCCAGACGGGTAAAGATATCGCCCCGTTGCTCAAAATTTTTAAACTGATCCAGACTGGCGCAGGCAGGAGAGAGTAATACCATGTCGCCGGGCTGCACGCGCGCGGCAATCAGACGCATCGCCTCTTCCATCGTCTCTGTTTGCTTAGCGATTTCCGGGCGTAATTCTGCCAGTTCAGCGCCGTCGCGGCCAAAACACCACAGGCGAATATTGTCGCCGCTGAGGTAGCGTTTTAAGGAGGAGAAATCCGCAGATTTTCCGTCGCCACCCAGCAGCAAATGCAGCGTACCCTCAACCTGAAGCCCATTAAGCGCCGCTTCTGTACTGCCTACGTTGGTGGCCTTAGAGTCGTTGATCCAGCGAACGTCGTTATGCACCAGCGCGGTCTGGAAACGATGCGCCAGACCACTGAAGGTAGTCAGCGCTTTCAGGCTAGTGGCGCGCGGCAGATTAACCGCATCCGCCAGCGCCAGCGCCGCCAGGGCATTGGTATAGTTGTGCTGGCCGGTGAGCTTCATCTCCGCCACGTTCAGCACCTTCTCGCCTTTTGCCCGCAACCAGGTTTCACCCTGCTGGCGGTTAAGGTGATAATCGCCGACGTCAACGCCAAAACTGACGCAGCGCTCATCAGCACCGCGCACCGGCATAGTCAGCGCATCGTCAGCGTTCACTACACAGACCGTGGCGTTTTCATATACTTTCAGCTTCGCCGCGCGATACTGTTGCAGGCCCAGCGGATACCGGTCCATGTGATCTTCGGTGACGTTCAGGATGGTTGCCGCCGCCGCTTGCAGGCTGGAAGTGGTCTCCAGCTGGAAGCTGGAAAGCTCCAGCACATACAGTTCGCGCGCGGCATCCAGCAGCATCAGCGCGGGCAGACCAATATTGCCGCCGACGCCCACATTGACACCTGCCGCTTTTGCCATTTCGCCAATAAGCGTCGTGACGGTGCTTTTACCGTTCGAGCCAGTGATCGCAATAACCGGGGCCTGCGCTTCGCGGCAAAACAGCTCAATGTCACCGACAATCTCAACACCTGCATCAGCGGCCGCGCTAAGTGACGGATGCGCGAGCGCAATACCCGGGCTGGCAACAATTAAATCCGCTGCCAGTAACCAGTCCTCATTCAGACTGCCCAGATGGCTTTCGACGCCTTCCGGTAGCTTATCCAGCCCGGAGGGCGTAGCGCGAGTATCCATGACGCGCGGTATTACGCCGCGCGCGATGAAAAAGTCCACGCATGACAGCCCGGTCAACCCCAGACCAATGATGACCACTTTTTTATTCTGGTAGTCTGTCATGATTAACGCACCTTAAGCGTTGCCAGGCCAATCAGCACCAGCATCAGCGAAATAATCCAGAAACGCACAATGACGCGTGGTTCCGGCCAGCCTTTCAGTTCATAGTGGTGATGGATGGGTGCCATGCGGAAAATACGCTGGCCACGCAGTTTGAACGATCCCACTTGCAGGATCACCGACAGGGTTTCCACCACAAAAACGCCGCCCATAATCACCAGTAAGAATTCCTGACGCAGCAGCACGGCGATAATACCCAGCGCGCCGCCCAGCGCCAGCGATCCCACATCGCCCATAAAAACCTGCGCCGGATAGGTGTTAAACCACAGAAAGCCTAATCCTGCGCCGACAATGGCGGTGCAGACGATAACCAGTTCGCCCGCGTGCCGCAGATAAGGAATATGCAGATAGTTGGCGAAGTTCATGTTACCCGTCGCCCAGGCCACCAGCGCAAAGCCACCGGCAACGAACACGGTCGGCATAATGGCCAGGCCGTCCAGACCATCGGTCAGGTTAACGGCGTTGCCGGTCCCGACGATAACGAAATAGGCCAGCAGAATGTAGAAAATGCCCAGTTGCGGCATCACGTCTTTAAAGAACGGTACTACCAGTTGCGTGGCTGGCGTGTCGTTGCCGACCAGATAAAGCGCAAACGCCACGCCCAGCGCAATGACCGACATCCAGAAATATTTCCAGCGGGCGATCAGACCTTTTGTATCTTTACGGACCACTTTACGGTAATCATCGACAAAGCCGATAATGCCGTAACCCACCAATACCACCAGCACGCACCAGACGTAAGGGTTAGACGGATAGGCCCACAACAACACAGAAATAACGATCGAGGTCAGGATCATAATCCCGCCCATCGTCGGCGTGCCGCGTTTGCTGAAGTGTGATTCCGGGCCGTCGTTACGGACAACCTGACCAAAGGAAAGCTGTTGCAGGCGGGCGATCATGCGCGGGCCCATCCATAAGGAGATGAACAGCGCGGTCAGCAGGCTGACAATGGCGCGAAACGTCAGATAGGAAAAGACGTTAAAGCCGGAATAATATTTGACCAAATGCTCGGCCAGCCAAACTAACATGTCCCATTCTCCTGTAGTGCGAGTACCACCTCTTCCATGGCGGCGCTACGTGAACCCTTCACTAAAAGGGTAATAATCTGCTGTTCTGCAATCAGTGCTTTCAGGCGCGTAATCAGCGCCTGTTTGTCGGTAAAATGCTCGCCCACGCCACTGGCCTCGCTAATCGCCCGGCTTTGTGTGCCGACGCTAATAACGCGATCGAGACCGGCCGCTTTCGCGGCTTCCCCAACCTGAACATGGCAGGCTTCGCTTTCATCGCCCAGCTCTGCCATATCACCGACCACCATTACCCGGTAGCCGGGCATTTCGGCCAGCACCTGTACGGCGGCGGTCATGGAGCCGACGTTGGCGTTGTAAGTGTCGTCAAGCAGCAACCGGTTTTCTGCCAGTCGCACCGGGAAAAGCCGTCCCGGCACAGCCTGTAACCTTGCCAGACCTTGTTTAACGGCCGGTAAACCCGCGCCGACGGCCATCGCCAGCGCCGTCGCCGCCAGCGCGTTGGCGATGTTATGGCGACCAGGCAGAGGGAGCAGCACGTCGATATTGCCGGTGGGGGTTTGCAGGGTGAATTCTGTGCCGTGCGAGGTCACGTGGATATTGGTGGCGGTAAAGTCGCTGTTGGCGGCATTAGGGGAGAAGCGCCAGACTTTGCGTTCGCCAATAATGCTTTGCCAGTTCAGCCAGTCGTTGTTGTCGGCATTCATGATGGCGATACCGTTAACCGGCAGACCGGTGTAGATTTCGCCTTTCGCTTTTGCCACGCCCGCCAGAGAACCAAACCCTTCCAGATGGGCGGCGGCCAGATTGTTGACCAGTGCCGCTTCTGGCTGCGTCAACCCGACGGTCCAGGCAATTTCGCCCTGGTGATTGGCACCGAGTTCAATAACCGCGTACTGATGCTCCGCCGTCAGACGCAGCAACGTCATCGGCACGCCGATATCGTTATTGAGATTGCCGGCGGTATAAAGCGTATTCCCACACTCGCTGAGGATCGAGGCGGTCATTTCTTTAACTGAGGTTTTACCGGAGGAACCGGTCAGGGCCACTACCCGAGTCGGCACCTGCTGGCGCACCCAGGCCGCCAGCTCGCCAAAAGCGCGGCGGGTATCATTGACCACCAGTTGCGGCAGGTCGATATCCAGTTGATGGCTCACCAGCAGCGCGCCCGCGCCGCTTTCTTTCGCGTTAACTGCAAAATCGTGGGCATCAAAGCGTTCGCCTTTCAGCGCGACAAACAGGCAGCCTGGCGTTATTTTACGGGTGTCGGTTGTGACCGTATCAATGGTCAGATCGTTACCCTGCACAGAGCCGTTCAGAACAGAAGCCAGTTGGCTCAGCGTTACGCTAATCATGCGATCGCTCCCAGCAGACGGGCTGCGGTAACGCGGTCCGAATAATCCAGACGACGGTTACCCACGATTTGATAATCTTCGTGACCTTTTCCTGCCAGCAGAACTACGTCATTTTCGGTAGCCTGCATGATGGCGTGCGTCACCGCTTGTGCGCGTCCCTCCATCACTTTTGCCCGGCCTGCATCAAGCATACCGGCCAGAATGTCGTTGATGATAGCGCGCGGCTCTTCGGTACGCGGGTTATCATCGGTTACCACCGGAATGTCGGCGAACTGTTCGGCAATGGCCCCCATCAGCGGACGTTTGCCTTTATCGCGATCGCCGCCGCAACCAAAGACGCACCACAGCTTACCGGTGCAGTGGAGGCGTGCCGCCGTCAGCGCTTTTTCCAGCGCGTCCGGCGTGTGGGCGTAATCCACCACCACCGTAGGTTTCCCCGGCGCACTAAAGACTTCCATGCGTCCACAAACTGGCTGTAAGCGGGCCGCGGTGTTCAGTAAATCAGTCAGCGGATAGCCCAGCGCCAGCAGCGTCGCCAGTGCCAGCAGCAGGTTGCTAACGTTAAACTCGCCCATCAGGCGGCTTTCAATTTGACCGTTACCCCAACTGGAGTCGAAGCGAATCGTCGCCCCGCTATCGTGATAATCCACACCGACAGCTTTTAGCCAACGCCCATGACAATCCGGATTGATATGATCGCCCATTGATACCGCAACGGCATCCGGCAGCTTAGCCAGCCAGCGGCGGCCCACTTCATCGTCAGCATTGACAATGGCCTGACCAAAATGATGAGTGGAATACAGCAGCCATTTTGCCGCTTCGTAATGGTCCATGTCGCCATGGTAATCAAGATGATCGCGGCTTAAATTGGTAAATACCGAGGCGGCAAATTTCAGTGCCGCAACGCGGTGCTGTGCCAGTCCGTGAGAAGAGACTTCCATACCAGCAAAAGTAGCCCCCTGCTCGACCAGCCCCGCCAGTACCTGCTGAACGTCAACCGCTGAGCCGGTCGTATTTTCAGTCGGGATCACTTTTCCCAGTAGACCGTTACCCACGGTCCCCATTACTGCGCTCGTCTCACCCAGTAACTGACTCCACTGGGCCAGTAGCTGCGTGGTAGTGGTTTTGCCGTTAGTGCCGGTCACCCCTACCAGACGTAGCTGTTCAGAAGGCTGATGGTAAAAACGTCCTGCCAGTGCAGAGAGTCGTTCATTAAGCTGGCTGAGATAGATAACCGGTACGCCGTGCATTTCACGGATTTCACCGTCGGTTGCCTCATCTTTTGCTTCAGCAATAATGGCAGCCACACCTTGCGCTATCGCCTGCGGGATATATCGACGCCCGTCCGCCTGATGACCTAATACTGCAACAAAAAGATCGCCCGACGCCGCCGTGCGGCTGTCGAGTGTCATTTCCCGCAGCGCCCGCGCAGGCAGTCCAGCTACCCACGGAGCAAGAAGGTCGCGCAAATTACGATCTGCCACCTGTACCCTCGCCTTGATTAGTTACAAATTCATTTTTATCGCCCGTCGCCAACGCATCCGGTTCAATGTTCATGGTGCGCAGTACGCCGCCCATGATGGCACCAAACACTGGCGCGGAAACGGCACCGCCGTAATATTTACCTGCCTGCGGGTCATTAATGACCACCACCAGCGCAAAACGTGGCTGGCTGGCTGGCGCGACGCCCGCGGTGTAAGCAATGTATTTATTGATGTACCGACCATCAGGTCCGACTTTCTTTGCCGTACCGGTTTTAATGGCGATGCGATAGCCTTTGATCGCCGCCTTCACCCCACCGCCGCCGGGCAATGCCACGCTCTCCATCATATGAACGACGGTGCGCACGATAGGTTCCGGGAAAATACGTTCGCCGGGAACCGGGGGATCAACTTTGGTAATCGACAGTGGGCGATACACGCCGTAACTGCCAATCGTTGCATAGACTCGCGCTAACTGTAACGGCGTTACCATTAGCCCGTAGCCGAAAGAGAAGGTGGCCCTCTCTATGTCAGACCACCGTTGTTTTTGAGGATATAAGCCACTGCGTTCTCCGACCAACCCCAAATTGGTCGCCTTTCCCAATCCAAAACGTGAGTAAGTATCTACTAACGCTGAGGATGGCATCGCTAACGCCAGCTTGGAAACACCGACGTTACTCGACTTCTGTAATACCCCGGTCAGGGTTAATTCGCTATAACGTGCCACGTCTTTAATTTCATGACCGTTAATACGGTAAGGAACGGTATTCAGGACGCTATTTTCACGTACCACGCCGCGTTGCAGCGCGGTCATGACCACCATTGGCTTGACGGTTGAGCCAGGCTCGAAAACGTCAGTAATGGTGCGGTTACGCATCACATCTTTCGCCGTTCCGCTCAGATTATTTGGGTTATACGAAGGGCTGTTGGCCATTGCCAGGACTTCGCCCGTGTTGACATCCACCAGCACCGCGCTGCCTGACTCGGCTTTATTGAAAGCCACCGCGTTGTTCAGTTCGCGGTATACCAGCGCTTGCAAACGCTCATCGATGCTCAGCGCCAGATTGTGCGCGGCCTGGCTGTCGGTGGAGGAAATATCTTCGATGACACGCCCGTAGCGATCTTTACGCACGATGCGTTCGCCCGGCTGGCCGGTAAGCCATTTATCGAAGCTGTTTTCGACCCCTTCGATACCCTGGCTATCAATGTTGGTGAAACCAATGAGGTGAGCAGTCACTTCACCGGAAGGGTAGTAACGGCGCGACTCTTCCCGCAGGTGAATACCGGGTAATTTGAGTTTTTTAATGTACTCGCCGAGATCCGGGTTTACCTGGCGCGCCAGATAAATAAAGCGCCCTTTCGGATTGGCATTTACCCGCGCAGAAAGCTGGTCGAGCGGCATTTTCAGCGCATCTGATAAGGCTTTCCAGCGGCCATCTAGCGTGATGCCGCCAGCGTCATGCAGTTCTTTAGGATCGGCCCAGATTGCTTTTACCGGCACGCTGACCGCCAGCGGCCGACCGGAGCGGTCGGTGATCATGCCACGTGAGGTAGACACTTCCTGCACGCGCAGCGAGCGCAGGTCACCCTGACGCACCAGCATGTCCGGGGCAATGATCTGTAACCAGGCGACGCGACCCAGCAAGAAGCCCAGCGCCACCAGAATGCAGCCGCACAACAACGCAAAACGCCAACTGATAAAGTTGGCTGGTTCTTCCTGGCGTTTTAACTTAAGCGTCTTAGCCGCTGCTTTCATGCGTTACACTCGTCCTATTTTTGTACCACGATATTTTCTTGCGAAGGATCAACATGCTGCATTTGCAGCTTATCCGTTGCGATCCGCTCAACCCGGCTGTGATCGCCGAGCGCGTTTTCTTCGAGGATCAGGTTGCGCCATTCAATATCCAGCGCATCGCGTTCAACAACCAGTTGCTCACGCTGCGCGGTTAATAAGCGCGTATGGTGAGCTGTCGTGACGACCGTGATCGCCGTGATAATGATGCAAATAAATAAACAGAGTGGCAGCTTGCCAAAACGCATAAGATCGCTGCCGATCACACCAGGCAACGCATGGCGCTCGTTGCTGCCTAACGATCCTTTTACTTTGCCTATGGCTTCTGTCACTCTGCCGATCATGCATTTGTCCTTTCTGCAATGCGCAGCACTGAACTACGGGCGCGTGGATTCTCTGCCACTTCTTCTTCGCCTGGCATTAACTTACCTAAAGCCCGTAACTGTCGGCCACCGAGCTTGCTGAGCTGCGCTTCCGTCATCGGCAACCCTGCCGGAACCTGAGGACCGCGACTTTGCTCACGCATGAAGCGTTTTACGATACGGTCTTCCAGCGAATGAAAACTGATAATGGAAAGACGGCCGCCCGGAGCCAGGACGTCAAGCGAGCTTTTTAGCGCTCGCTCGATCTCTTCCAGTTCACTGTTCACCCAAATACGTACCGCCTGGAAGGTACGGGTCGCGGGATGCTTGAATTTGTCTTTTACCGGTGTTGCTGCTGCCACCACTTCTGCTAACTCTTTGGTACGAGTCATGGGTTCAAGGCGATTACGCTCAACGATGGCCCGGGCGATACGTTTGGCAAAACGCTCTTCGCCAAAGGTTTTCAGAACCCAGGTAATATCGGCTTCTTCAGCATGCAACAGCCATTCGGCAGCGGATTGCCCACGGGTCGGGTCCATGCGCATATCCAGCGGGCCATCACGCATAAAGGAGAAGCCACGTTGAGCGTCATCGAGCTGTGGGGATGACACGCCAAGATCAAGCAGGATACCGTCGATCTTACCGGTAAGATCGCGTTCGCCGACATAGTCGGCGAGAGCAGAGAAAGGACCATGGACGATGGAAAAGCGCGGATCGTTAATAGTTTGTGCAACGGCAATGGCCTCGGGATCGCGATCGATCGCCAACAGACGTCCCTGCGGCCCAAGCTGGCCGAGGATCAGACGTGAATGCCCGCCGCGCCCAAAGGTGCCGTCAATATAGATGCCTTGCGGACGAATGTTCAGCCCATTAACGGCCTCATCCAGCAGCACCGTTGTATGTTTAAAATTTTCCATCATTTTTATAAGGATAAGTCCTGCAGCCGCTCCGATAACTCTTCGGTGGCGGACTGCTCAGCGTCGATATCTTCCCTGACACGTTGATACCAGGCCGTTTCGTCCCACAGTTCAAATTTATTAAACTGTCCAACCAGCATCACTTCTTTGGTCAGTCCGGCGTGTTGCCGTAAAACCGGCGCTATTAATAAACGACCAGCGTTGTCCAGTTGGCATTCGCTGGCGTGTCCCAAAAGCAAACGCTGCACGCGGCGCTCAAGGGGATTCATGCCCGACAAACGGGATAATTTACGCTCAATAATTTCCCACTCAGGCAGTGGGTAAAGCAGCAGGCAGGGGTGATGGAGATCGATGGTGCACACCATCTGACCGGAGGCGCTTTCAATCAGCATTTCCCGGTAACGGGTAGGTACGGCTAACCGCCCTTTGCTGTCAAGATTGACCTGTGCCGCTCCACGGAACATGCCCGCTCACCCCTTTTCGCCACTTTATCCCACAAATTCCCACCAGAGGGAGTTTACGGAGCGGAGGAAAAGCTTGTCAAGCCAGCAAAAACCTCAGGGCCAGTAAAAAAACAGATCCTGACAGGTAATAACGGCATTGATTAAATACAGAGCAATACGCGGCACAAATTAACGCTATGAATATTTGTAAGAAAAAAACGACGCTTTCTCTTTCAGCACGAAAGAGAGGGTCCTCATCAGACAAAAATATAAAGTGTCAGTTTGCGACGCGAGCGGCATTTTAGGACATTCTTGCGGTGGTTAACAGCACATCCTGGTCATTCAGGCTACGGGCCTGCGTCTGGTTGCGCACTATTCATGCGTTTAATTGGTTAAAGCAGCAGGATGGAGCCGTTATGGGCAAAGCCAATGTAACAAAATAATACAATAGAAATATAATTTTACTTCTGAGGTATAAAACGGGCCTATTAAGAGGCGTAATTAAAAACGAAATAAAAGGCCAGCAACAGAATAAGGATTTATCTGAAAACGACGCTCCGGGTTAAAGCGCTGACAGTATCAGCGCACAGGCTGCAGGATTCAATCCACTAACCCGGTGTCGGATGATATTTCTAATGGCGACTCAGCACACCGCGGCGATAGAGGTTACGGCGAATGCGACTAAGGCCCGGTTTGGGTTTGCGCGGCTCATCAAGGCTTGCCAGCACGATTTCCAGCACGCGCTCGGCAACATCGCGATGACGCTGAGCCACGGCCAGTACGGGGCACTGAAGGAAATCGAGCAGTTCGTTATCACCAAAGGTAGCGATGGCCAGATCGGAGGGCAATTTACCGTCACGACGCAACGTTACGTCCATCACCCCCTGCAACAGGGCAAATGAAGTGGTAAATAATGCCTGCGGCATCGGGTGGGTCTCCAGCCATTTTTCGAAAAGCTGCGCCGCCGCTTCC
The DNA here is from genome assembly GCF_002915575.1 of Superficieibacter electus. Taxonomy (GTDB): domain Bacteria; phylum Pseudomonadota; class Gammaproteobacteria; order Enterobacterales; family Enterobacteriaceae; genus Superficieibacter; species Superficieibacter electus. The sequence goes on along the minus strand of NZ_PQGD01000013.1, from coordinate 10,218 downwards.
CGCTCATAGCTGTTGGCATACAAATACTGTACCTCGCGCGGATCGTCCTTCCAGGCGGTACGGAAACCCTGCTCACGCAGGAAGCTAACCGAAAGCTCCGGCAATGCGCCTAAATACAGCACGTTTTCTGCCGGAAAAGTACGTAGTTCCGCGGCCAGCATCTCTGCATCATCCTGGTCTGCGCCGACCACACTGGTGAAGTGTTCGCGGTCCAGAGCGCGATCGAGGGCGACAATCGGAAATGAATCATTCGCCCAGCGCTGATAAAAAGGATGCTCTGGCGGTAAAGAGGTAGACACAATGATGGCATCCACCTGGCGCTGTAACAAATGCTCAATACAGCGCATTTCGTTATCAGGCTGGTCTTCCGAGCAGGCAATCAGCAATTGATAACCACGCTGGCGCGCCTGGCGTTCCAGATAGTTAGCAATGCGCGTGTAGCTGGTATTTTCCAGATCCGGGATGACAAGGCCAATAGAACGCGTGCGTCCTGCGCGTAACCCTGCCGCCACCGCATTCGGATGGTAGTTGTGCTCACGTACTACAGCCATGACTTTTTCGACGGTTTTGTCGCTGACCCGGTACTGCTTCGCTTTACCGTTGATCACATAGCTGGCGGTAGTCCTTGAGACGCCGGCAAGCCGGGCGATTTCATCCAGTTTCACAATTGCCCCTTAAGAGAAAAGATACTCCATAACCTTTTTAAGGTTAAATTCCTTTAACATGCTAAGCGCAGAATAATCACATGGGCAACCGCTTTTCTATGCGCTCATCCCGGTTTTCGCAAAAAAACGCCCGAACAGCGCTGGTCGGGCTTCTCATTATTGTGTTTTTCATCATCAGCGCATAATTTTATCGCCGCGTGATAAGCCAACAATCCCGGAGCGGGCAACCTCTACAATCCTGGCAACATCACGTAAGGTCGCCAGAAACGCATCCAGTTTGTCGCTGGTTCCGGCCAGTTGCACGGTGTAAATAGACGGTGTGACGTCGATGATCTGCCCACGGAAGATCTCGGTGTTGCGCTTGACCTCTTCACGACCGTAGCCGGTGGCCTGTACTTTCACCAGCATAACTTCCCGCTCAACGTGCGGCCCCTGCCCCAGTTCACTGACGCGCAGCACATCCACCAGCTTGTGCAATTGCTTTTCGATTTGCTCAATGACTTTTTCATCGCCGACGGTCTGAATGGTCATGCGTGAAAGGGTTGGATCGTCCGTGGGAGCCACGGTCAAGCTTTCAATGTTATAGCCGCGCTGCGAAAAGAGACCAATAACCCGCGACAGTGCGCCAGACTCATTTTCCAGTAAAACCGATAATATCCGGCGCATAATCAGGTCCTCTCCGTTTTGCTCAGCCACATCTCGTCCATTCCACCCCCACGGATCTGCATCGGGTAGACATGCTCACTACCATCAACGGTCACGTCAACAAACACCAGCCGTTGATGGCGTACCTGTTCCAGCGCCTCGCCGAGCTTTGCCTCCAGCTCGTGCGGATGATTAATTTGAATGCCGATATGACCATAAGCTTCGGCCAGGCGGACAAAATCCGGCAATGATTGCATATAAGAATGTGAATGGCGGCCCGAATAAATCATATCCTGCCACTGTTTCACCATGCCGAGATAGCGGTTATTGAGATTGAGCACCAGCACCGGCAAATCGTATTGCAGCGCCGTAGACAGTTCCTGAATGTTCATCTGGATGCTGCCATCGCCGGTCACGCACACCACCGTCTCATTCGGCAGCGCCATTTTGACGCCCAGCGCCGCAGGAAGGCCAAAGCCCATGGTGCCGAGACCGCCAGAGTTGATCCAACGTCGTGGTTTATCAAACGGATAATAGAGGGCGGCAAACATCTGATGCTGGCCGACATCGGAAGTGATATAGGCATCCCCGTTTGTCAGCCGCCAGATAGCTTCAATCACCGCCTGCGGTTTAATGCTTTCACTCTGCGTATCGTATTTCAGACACTGACGGGCCCGCCATTGTTCGATTTGCTGCCACCAGTCACGGATCTCATCCAGCGGCTGCGCGGCATTCTCTTGATCCAGAAGATCCAGCATCTGCTCCAGCACCCGCCGGGCGTCTCCGACAATCGGCACGTCTGCCGCCACGGTTTTTGAAATAGAGGTCGGATCAATATCAATATGCAGCACGGTGGCGTCAGGGCAATATTTCGCCAGATTATTAGTCGTGCGATCGTCAAAGCGCACCCCAACGGCGAAAATCAGATCCGAATGATGCATCGTCATATTCGCTTCATACGTGCCATGCATTCCCAGCATACCCTGCGCCTGCCGGTGTGTTGCCGGGAAGGCTCCCAGCCCCATCAGAGAAGACACCACCGGCAAATTGAGTTTTTCGACAAGCCAGCGTAACTGATCATGACATTCAGCATTTATTGCTCCGCCACCGACATACACCACCGGTTTTTTCGCGGCGATGAGCGTTTGCAGCGCACGTTTAATTTGGCCTTTATGCCCGGATGTGGTGGGATTGTAAGAGCGCATACTGACTGAGTCCGGCCAGACGTAGGGAAATTTATTGGCCGTATTCAGAATATCTTTTGGCAAATCAACAACTACCGGGCCAGGGCGACCGCTCGCTGCCAGCCAGAACGCTTTTTTCAGTACTCCCGGAATATCTTCCGCTTGCTTGACCAGAAAGCTGTGTTTTACCACCGGGCGGGAAATCCCCACCATGTCGCATTCCTGAAAGGCATCGTAACCAATGAGTGACGAGGCCACCTGCCCGGAGAGGATCACCAGAGGAATAGAATCCATGTAGGCTGTTGCAATTCCCGTAATGGCATTCGTCGCCCCCGGGCCGGAGGTGACCAGCACAACGCCCACCTCGCCTGTGGCGCGTGCCAGACCGTCCGCCATATGTACCGCTGCCTGCTCATGGCGTACCAGAACATGGTCAATACCACCAACCGTATGCAGGGCATCATAGATATCAAGGACTGCGCCTCCGGGATAACCGAAGACCTGCTTTACTCCCTGGTCGATAAGCGACCGGACTACCATTTCAGCTCCTGACAACATCTCCATGGTTTGCCTCCCGGCATTTGTTTTTAGTCAATAGCGGAATTCATCTCCCTTTGAAAGCCGTTACGCACTCACCATCTTCACGTTTATCTAACATAACCGCTTGATATGAGGCAGGCAATGAATTAGCCAAATGGCCATTTATGGGTTTAAGAGAGGAAATCACATGAATAAACGAAAAGTTAGTGTAAAACGCTTAGAGAGTGTAAACAGGATGAGCTTTGCGCTACAGATTGGGAAAAATACAGAAAAATATCCATTTTTTGCGGTCAGCCCGTTAACGCCTGGCACCGTCAACAGAATAATATACTAAAAATGAATCAGCAGAGAGCATAAACCGGACACCAGGCCCGGTTTATGTACGAAGTAAAAATTAGCGGCGGCAAACAGAAACCAGCAGCTCTTCCATCCATTGATGGCCTTTATCGCGCCCGGCAGCTTCATGCCAGGAAAGGTAGCAGGTACGGCTGTTCAGCTTCAGCGGCAGCGGTTGAATTTGCAACTCCAGCTTGCCAGCAAACTCTTCAGCCAGCCAGCGTGGCGCAATACAAACAAGGTCCGTTTTAGAAATAACGTTCAGTACACTAATTAATGCCATACCCTGGTAAGCAATACAGGACTGTTTTTCCGGGGAGTCATACCATGGCGCGCTGAAAGACGCGAAACGATCGAGCGCAACAACCGCATGCTCCTCACGGTAAATATCACTTTCCAGCAACGGTCCTTTTAAGCGTGGATGTTTTTTACTGGCGACCAGTACCATTTCATCTTTAAATAACGGTACGCAGGAAAACTCCGGACGGCGGAAGTCTTCATAGCCAATAACAAACTCGGTTTCCTGATAACGCAGCTGATGTTCGGTATTTTGATTCAGCGAGGATTTAAAGACTAAGTGAATGTTTGGGGCGATTTCTTCAACTTTATTATAAATGATTGAGGTCAGATAGTTATCCAGCGGGCTACACACGCAAAGATTGAAAACACGCTCGCTGCTAATCGGTTCGAAACCGGAGCCTGGCAATTCATTTTGTACCAGTTGCAGCGCCTGACGCACGGAGCCAAAAAGCTGGAAAGCTCTTGCTGTGGGCTGGATACCGCGCCCATAACGGACAAAAAGCTCATCATTAAACATCACTTTAAGACGCGCCACCGCATTACTGACAGCAGGTTGAGACATACCTAATGTATGCGCAGCACGCGTAATATTTTGCTCCTGCATTACTGCATCAAATACTGTAAGTAGGTTTAAATCGACCATGCGAAGTTGCGGTTTAATCTCTTCGCGGGTTTTAGGATGTTCCATTTGTTCAGCCTGCATATTTAACTCCACTGTCACACTAGTTCCCTTGCCATTACGCAGCGATAAATCCTGTTAATATGATTTATCATGCATATAGAATTTGCAAAAGGGAAATATTGATTTTTAGGAATATATAAAGATTTACATGATGGCAATGATGATAAAAATCAGGCGAAAAGTGCTAAAATTTTATCCAAACCATAACCACTACTTGATGAATACAGTTTAATCATAAATTGTATAAATACACAATCGGCCATCTGGTTAATAACATTTTAAGTAATACTTAAGTGTTCTATCTTTTAGAACTTCTTATTTACAAGATATTATCAAAAAAATCCCAACACGGTTAAAATCAGTGGGCGAAATTATCAAAAGCTAATAAAATCAATACAATAAAAAGATATCAAATAATATCAAATTGCAAATATTGTTATTATTGTTACATTCAGGCTGCTGTTTACTGATGGCAACATTATTTTTATTTTTCAGGGAACGACTTTTCCAGCACAATTAGCTAAAGAATTTACCGGCATTTACACGAAATGTTCGCCATTTTAAGTCATAAGGGTTGACATCGACCAGGCTATCAAGTACCACTAAAAGCATATCGTATTCATCTGGAGCATGGCTTAAATGATTCATACAACTCGCTTCACCGGTCTACTACTACTAAACGCAATTCATCTGCGCGGTAGACTGGCGGGCGATAATCAACTTTAAGCCTCTTCAGTAAGAAAAAAACCCGCGCCACTGCGCGGGTTTTTTTATGCTCGTCGCAAAGCGCCCCGGACAGACAACAAGGACCTAAACCATGAGCCAGCAAGTCATTATTTTCGATACCACCTTACGCGACGGTGAACAGGCGTTACAGGCCAGTCTGAGTGTGAAAGAGAAATTACAGATTGCGCTGGCGCTTGAGCGTATGGGTGTTGACGTAATGGAAGTGGGCTTTCCGGTCTCCTCCCCCGGCGATTTTGAATCTGTGCAGACCATTGCTCGTCAGGTGAAAAATAGCCGTGTTTGCGCCCTGGCACGCTGCGTTGAAAAGGACATTGATGTGGCGGCGGAGTCGCTGAAAGTCGCCGAAGCTTTCCGCATTCATACCTTTATCGCCACCTCACCCATGCATATTGCGACTAAGCTGCGTAGCACGCTGGATGAGGTGATCGAACGCGCCGTCTATATGGTTAAGCGCGCACGCAACTATACCGACGATGTTGAATTTTCTTGTGAAGACGCAGGCCGTACACCGATTGCCGACCTGGCGCGCGTGGTGGAAGCGGCAATTGATGCAGGCGCACGTACGATTAACATTCCTGATACCGTTGGCTACACCATGCCGTTCGAATTTGGCGGCATCATTCAGGGACTGTATGAGCGCGTGCCTAACATCGACAAAGCTATTATTTCAGTCCATACCCATGATGACCTGGGCCTGGGCGTCGGTAATGCGCTGGCGGCGGTGCATGCCGGTGCGCGTCAGGTTGAAGGCGCAATGAACGGTATCGGCGAGCGCGCCGGTAACTGCTCACTGGAAGAAGTGATCATGGCGATTAAAGTTCGCCAGGACATTTTGAACGTCCACACGCGCATCAATCACCAGGAAATCTGGCGTACCAGTCAACTGGTCAGCCAAATCTGCAATATGCCGATCCCGGCGAACAAAGCTATCGTGGGTACCGGCGCATTTGCTCACTCCTCCGGTATTCACCAGGATGGCGTGCTGAAGAACCGTTCTAACTACGAAATCATGACCCCGGAATCCATCGGCCTGAACCAGGTTCAATTGAATCTGACCTCCCGCTCGGGGCGCGCGGCTGTGAAGCACCGGATGGACGAGATGGGGTATCAGGAGAGCGACTACAATCTGGATAACCTGTACGACGCTTTCCTGAAACTGGCGGATAAGAAAGGCCAGGTCTTTGACTACGATCTGGAAGCGCTGGCGTTCATCAATAAACAGCAGGAAGAGCCTGAGCACTTCCGTCTGGACTACTTTAGCGTGCAGTCCGGCTCAGCTGACATTGCCACCGCCGCCGTCAAATTAGGCTGTGGCGACGACGTTAAAGCCGAAGCCGCCAACGGCAACGGTCCGGTAGACGCCGTGTATCAGGCGATTAACCGCATCACCGGTTATGACATTGAACTGGTGAAATATAGCCTGACTGCTAAAGGCCATGGTAAAGACGCCCTGGGCCAGGTCGATATCGTAGCTAACTACAACGGCCGCCGCTTCCATGGTGTTGGCCTGACGACCGATATCATTGAATCCTCTGCAAAAGCGATGGTGCACGTGCTGAACAACATCTGGCGCGCCGCCGAAGTGGAAAAAGAGTTACAACGTAAAGCGCAAAATAAAGAGAACAACAAGGAAACCGTGTAATGTCGAAGAACTACCATATTGCCGTTTTGCCGGGTGATGGCATTGGCCCGGAAGTGATGGCGCAAGCCCTGAAAGTACTGGATGCAATCCGTCAGCGTTTTGATTTGCGTATTACCACCAGCCAGTACGATGTTGGCGGTATTGCGATTGACCGTCACGGCAACCCGCTGCCACAGGCGACTGTCGCTGGCTGTGAGCAGGCCGATGCGATTTTATTTGGCTCTGTTGGCGGCCCGAAATGGGAACATCTGCCGCCTGTGCAGCAGCCAGAACGCGGCGCGCTGCTGCCGCTGCGTAAACACTTCAAGCTGTTCAGCAACCTGCGCCCGGCTAAACTGTATCAGGGACTGGAAAACTTCTGTCCGCTGCGCGCCGATATCGCTGCTAACGGCTTTGATATCCTCTGCGTGCGTGAACTGACCGGTGGTATTTATTTTGGTCAGCCGAAAGGGCGCGAAGGTAGTGGCCAGCATGAAAAAGCATTTGATACCGAGGTTTATCACCGTTTCGAAATCGAGCGCATTGCACGCATCGCCTTTGAATCTGCCCGCAAGCGCCGCCGTAAAGTGACGTCGATTGATAAAGCCAACGTCTTACAGTCTTCTATTTTGTGGCGTGAAATCGTTAATGAAATCGCCGGCGACTATCCGGACGTTGAACTGGCGCATATGTACATCGACAACGCCACCATGCAACTGATTAAAGATCCGTCTCAGTTCGACGTGCTGCTGTGCTCTAATCTGTTTGGCGACATTCTGTCTGACGAATGCGCAATGATTACCGGCTCGATGGGCATGCTGCCCTCCGCCAGCCTGAATGAAGAAGGTTTCGGCCTGTATGAACCAGCGGGCGGCTCTGCGCCGGACATTGCGGGCAAAAATATCGCTAATCCGATCGCGCAGATCCTGTCATTGGCGCTGCTGCTGCGCTACAGCCTGGACGCCGCTGAAGCGGCAACGGCGATCGAGACGGCGATTAACCGTGCGCTGGAAGAAGGCATCCGTACCGGAGATTTAGCGCACGGTGCGGCGGCGGTCAGTACTGATGAAATGGGTGACGTCATCGCCCGCTATGTTGCCGAAGGGGTGTAATCATGGCTAAGACACTGTATGAAAAGTTGTTTGACGCTCACGTCGTCTATGAAGCGCCAGACGAAACCCCGCTGCTGTATATCGACCGGCATCTGGTACATGAAGTGACCTCGCCACAGGCGTTTGATGGCCTGCGTGCACATGGTCGCCCGGTGCGTCAGCCGGGTAAAACCTTCGCCACGATGGATCATAACGTTTCAACGCAGACCAAAGACATTAACGCGTCGGGCGAAATGGCCCGCATTCAGATGCAGGAGCTTATCAAAAACTGCAAAGAATTCGGTGTTGAGCTGTACGATCTGAACCACCCTTATCAGGGTATTGTGCATGTGATGGGACCGGAACAGGGCGTCACGCTGCCGGGCATGACTATTGTATGCGGCGACTCGCATACCGCTACCCACGGTGCATTTGGCGCACTGGCTTTTGGCATCGGCACTTCGGAAGTCGAGCACGTTCTGGCCACGCAAACGCTGAAACAGGGCCGGGCAAAAACTATGAAAATCGAGGTCCAGGGCACGGCTGCGCCGGGTATTACGGCGAAAGACATTGTGCTGGCGATCATCGGAAAAACTGGCAGCGCGGGCGGCACGGGTCACGTCGTCGAATTCTGCGGGGATGCCATCCGTGCGCTGAGCATGGAAGGCCGGATGACCCTGTGTAATATGGCCATCGAAATGGGCGCTAAAGCGGGTCTGGTCGCGCCAGATGAAACCACCTTTAATTACGTCAGAGGCCGTCTGCACGCGCCGAAAGGCCAGGATTTTGACGAGGCCGTGGCGTACTGGAAAACGCTGAATACCGACGACGGAGCCCATTTTGACAGCGTGGTGACCTTGCAGGCAGAAGAGATCGCGCCGCAGGTGACCTGGGGCACTAATCCCGGCCAGGTTATTTCCGTGAACGAGATCATCCCCGATCCCGCCTCCTTTAGCGATCCGGTTGAGCGCGCCAGCGCAGAAAAAGCGCTGGCCTATATGGGCCTGAAACCGGGCGTGCCGCTGACGGACGTAGCCATTGATAAAGTGTTTATTGGTTCCTGTACCAATTCACGTATTGAAGATTTACGTGCGGCAGCGGAAATTGCCAAAGGGCGTAAAGTGGCACCGGGCGTGCAGGCGCTGGTGGTACCCGGTTCCGGTCCGGTAAAAGCGCAGGCGGAAGCGGAAGGTCTGGATAAGATTTTTATCGAAGCGGGTTTTGAATGGCGTTTGCCCGGCTGCTCCATGTGCCTGGCGATGAACAACGATCGCCTGAACCCGGGCGAGCGTTGCGCCTCGACCAGCAACCGTAACTTCGAAGGCCGTCAGGGACGCGGCGGACGCACTCATCTGGTCAGTCCGGCAATGGCTGCCGCCGCCGCCATTTCTGGTCATTTCGCCGATATCCGTAGCATCAAATAAGGAAAACATCATGGCAGAAAAATTTACGCAGCATACTGGCCTGGTGGTTCCGCTGGATGCCGCAAACGTCGACACTGACGCGATAATCCCCAAACAGTTTTTACAGAAAGTCACCCGCACCGGTTTTGGCGCACATCTGTTTAACGACTGGCGTTTTCTTGACGAGAACGGTCAGCAGCCAAATCCGGAGTTTGTGCTCAACTTTCCGCAATACAAAGGCGCATCCATCCTGCTGGCGCGGGAAAACTTTGGCTGCGGTTCGTCACGCGAGCACGCGCCGTGGGCGCTGACCGATTACGGCTTTAAGGTGGTGATTGCTCCGAGCTTTGCCGATATTTTTTACGGCAACAGCTTTAACAACCAGCTTCTGCCGGTCACGCTGAGCGATGAACAGGTCGACGAGCTGTTTGCCCTGGTTCAGGCAAACCCGGGGATAAAGTTTGAGGTGGATCTGGAAGAACAGGTCGTTAAAGCAGGAGATAAAACTTACGCTTTTACGCTCGATGCGTTCCGCCGCCACTGTATGCTGAACGGCCTGGATAGCATCGGCCTGACACTCCAGCACGATGATGCCATTGCCGCTTATGAAAATAAACAGCCTGCGTTTATGGGGTAAAAGGGGTGCATTGAGGCTACCTTAACATCACGATCGGCGGGGATACCCCCCCGCCTCTCCTCTTAACGTTTTACTTCACAGGCCAGAATCGCCGCAAACTCTGTGTTTCCCCGTTTCAGGTGCAGCTCACACAGCGTGTCGCGCACCATCCACGTGAATATCAACAGGGTGAAGCAAATCACCATTAATCCATACAGCAGATTACGTTTCGGCATTCCGGCCTCCGTCGTTGCCTTTCGGCAGTTAAGAGGCTATTCTCATGTTGTTTGGGCATGGAATTGGCCTCATTCTGTACTGACCCCAAAAAGTTGGACAGTTAAACACGAGGCACATAGGTCTGGGTTCGATATTCAATTGGACTCAGACC
>NZ_PQGD01000012.1 GCF_002915575.1 Superficieibacter electus | reverse complement strand
CCCGTTCGCCGGGGGGGCGTTACCTCAATTTATAAAAAAATTGCGCCCCCAAAAAACCCCCCAACCACCCCCCTTAGCCCCGGCGTTATCCTTCCCGGTATCCCCCGTTCCCGGCCCCCCCGTTGCCGGGGGGCCCGTGCCCTGCTTTTCTTTTTTGAACTTACTGTTTGATAACCAGTTTCAGATCAACCGGGTATTTCGCCTGTACTTTCTCGCCTTTCAGCACCTTATCCGCAGTCTCAACGCCTTTCGCGCCAATCTGCTCCGGCAACTGAGCAATCGTCGCCGCCAGTTTGCCATCATTTACCGCTTTTTCGCCATCAGGCGTACCGTCAAATCCGACCACCATCACATCAGATTTACCGGCGGTTTGCAGTGCACGCAGGGCACCCAGTGCCATTTCGTCGTTTTGCGCAAATACGGCTTTGACGTCAGGATGTGCCGTCAGCAGGTTCTGCATCACGTTCAGCCCTTTGGTACGGTCAAAATCAGCTGGCTGACTGGCCAGAACGTTAAATTTATGCGCCGCTACCGCCTGCTGGAAGCCTTCACCACGCTCACGCGCAGCAGAGGTACCGGCAATCCCCTGAAGCTCAATCACTTTTGCGCCTTCACCAGCTTTTTTCGCAATATAGTCGCCTGCAATTTTACCGCCCAGCACGTTATCAGACGCGATATGGCTGACCACGTCACCTTTAGATGCCTGACGGTCCAGGGTAATGACCGGGATATTGGCCTGGTTTGCCATCTTCACGGCGTTACCTACCGCATCAGAATCGGTTGGGTTGATCAACAAGATTTTAGTGCCGCGTACCGTTAAATCCTGAACGTTCGCCAGCTCTTTCGCCGGGTTATTCTGCGAGTCCAGAACCACCAGGTTATAGCCCAGTTTGTCCGCTTCTTTTTGTGCACCGTCTTTCAGGGAAACGAAAAACGGGTTATTGAGCGTGGAAACCACCAGCGCAATGGTGTCTTTCGCCATTGCGTTCGCGCTGACCGTAGCACTCAGTGCCACAGCAGAAACCAGAGTAGCCAGTTTTTTCATGTTCATATTTAAGATGTCCTGTAGTGTCGTTATTACTGCTTTTTGTTGTCTACCAGCACCGCCAGCAAAATCACCACCGCTTTGACGATCATCTGGTAATAGGAGGAAACACCTAACAAATTCAATCCATTATTCAGGAAGCCGAGAATTAATGCGCCGATCAGCGTCCCAACTATGCGACCTTTACCGCCCGCCAGGCTAGTACCGCCCAGCACTACCGCGGCGATGGCATCCAGTTCATAACCCGTACCCGCCGTCGGCTGCGCCGAGGAGAGACGCGCCACTTCGATAATCCCCGCCAGCGAAGCCAGCAAACCGCTCAGCGAATAAACGATAATTTTGATTTTATTGACGCTAATGCCGGACAAGCGCGTGGCCGCCTCGTTACCGCCCAGCGCATAGATATAGCGGCCCAGACGCGTGTGATGCAGCATGTACCACGCGGCGAGGAAAACAATGCCCATGATCCACACCGGGGTCGGCACGCCCAGCGGACGACCAATACCGAACCAGCCAAACAGATCGGCGTTATCGGTAAAGCCGGTATTCACCGGACTGCCGTTGGTGTACACCATCGTCACGCCGCGCAGAAGCAGCATCATCACCAGGGTGGCAATAAAGGCCTGAACGCGGCCTTTTGCGACGATAACGCCGGTAATGCCACCGATAGCCGCACCCAGTGCCAGCGAGGCGGCTACAGCCACCAGCGCGTTAACTTCTATCCCAACGATGGATGCCGCTACCGCACCCGTCAACGCCATCAGGGAGCCGACGGACAAATCGATACCCGACGTCAGGATCACCAGCGTCATCCCCACCGCCATAATGGCGTTGACCGAGGTCTGCTGAAGAATGTTGAACAGGTTATTTACGGTAAAAAAGTTTGGACTCATGGTAGAAACAATCGCGATCAGCACCAGCAGCGCGATCAGCGATTTTTGTTCCATCAGCCACGCTTTAGTGAAATAACGGCGTCCAGAAATAGCCTGGGTAGTCATTGGTATTACTCCTGATTCACGCGATTAAGCTTGCCGACGGCGGCAGCCATTAATACTTCCTGAGTGGCCTGCTCGCGAGTGAATTCCCCGCCGTTGTGGCCCTCGTGCATAACAATAATGCGATCGCTCATCCCTAAGACTTCCGGCATTTCAGAAGAGACCAGAATGATGCTCAGACCTTCAGCCTTGAACTGGTTGATAAGCTGATAAATCTCTTTTTTAGCCCCGACGTCCACGCCGCGCGTTGGCTCGTCAAGGATCAGCACTTTTGGCCGCGTCATCAGCCCTCGGGCGATCGCCACTTTTTGCTGATTCCCGCCGGAAAGCAGACCGATAGCCTGCTCCATCGACGGCGTCTTGACGTTGAACAGGCGGATAAAATCGCCGACCGCCTGCTGCTCATCTTTATGTTTAAGACTACCGCCAGCGCGGCTGAAGTAGCGCAGTGCGGTCAGCGACATGTTTTCTTTTACCGACATGCCAAGCACAAGGCCGTCACGCTTACGATCTTCAGAGATGTATACGATGCCGTTCGCCAGCCCGTCCTGCGGCGTGCGCGTGACGACTTCACGGCCATCCAGCGTAACGCTGCCACGGGTTCTCGGGAGTGCGCCGTACAGCACTTTCATTAATTCGGTACGCCCCGCGCCCATCAACCCGGCGATGCCGAGGATTTCCCCCTGGCGCAGCGTAAATGACACATCGTTGACGCCCGGCCCGCACAGGTTATTGACCTTCAGACGGATATCACCCGGCGCTTTATCAAGGCGCGGGTACTGATCTTCCAGCTTGCGCCCGACCATCATTTCAATCAGCGTATCTTCCGTCAGACTGTCGACCTCGCGCTCGGCTATAAACTGCCCGTCACGAAACACGGTAACGTCATCGCAAATATCGAAGATCTCTTTCATACGGTGGGAGATATAGACAATGCCGCGCCCCTGCGCTTTTAATTCGCGGATCACCCGGAACAGTGATTCAGTTTCGGTATCGGTGAGCGCATCGGTCGGTTCATCCATAATGATGACCTTTGATTCAAAGCTCAGTACCTTGGCGATTTCGACCATCTGCTGATCGCCAATCGACAGTTCGCCTACCAGCCGATCGCTCTTAAAGCGCAGATTGAGTTTTGCCAGCAGGGTGTTGGCTTCGGCGTACATCTTTTTCCAGTCAATTTTGCCAACGCGGTTAACGAATTCGCGGCCAAGAAAGATATTTTCCGCAATGGTCAACTGCGGGATCAGGTTCAGTTCCTGGTGAATAATACCGATGCCCGCTTCCTGAGAGGATTTCGGACCGTTAAAGGTGGTTTCCTGCCCCAGCCATAATAGCGAACCGGCATCGCGCGAATAGATCCCGGTCAACACTTTCATCATGGTGGATTTGCCTGCGCCGTTTTCCCCGACCAGCGCCATCACGCGGCCAGGATAAACATTGAGCGCCGCGCCGGAGAGGGCTTTTACGCCAGGGAACGCTTTATCGATCCCTTTAAGTTGCAGTAATGCGTCCATGATGGCCTCAGAAGGTCACGCCAGCACAGAGAATAATATTCGCATACGGGGAACACTCCCCGCTGCGAATCACCGCCTGACTGTCTGCGGTTTGTTTTTTGAAGTCCTCATGCGAAATGTAGCGGACTTCGATGGTGTTTCCCTGGTGTTGTTGCAGTTGTTCAATATGGTTGAGCAACGTTTCATGGAGCATTGGATTAAATTGTTTAATTTCCGTCGCGAGGATCGCCGCTTCTACCTGCATTTCACTGGTCACCACCTCCAGTACCTGCATAAAGCCGGGTACGCCCTGGGTTAACGCCATATCAATACGCGACGTGCTGGCCGGAATGGGTAAACCCGCATCACCAACCACCAGCGTATCGGTATGCCCCAGACGGGAAATCACCGATGAAATTGCCGAATTCAGCACCGTACCTTTTTTCATTTTTATGCTCCACTAGCGAAACGTTTCGCTGACAAAGAGTGTAACGTGGCATATGCGCAGAAAACCATCATGTAATTGCAGAAATGTGATCGGCGTCGAAACGTTTCGCTAAGGCAAATAAAGGGCAACCGGAGGTGTGGCAGAAATAGCCAAATATGGCACAGAGGGATAAGCCTGACGGGGATTCGCTCAGAGTATCAGGGATGATGCCTGCCGGGTAACATCGCGCTACCCGGCAGATGAACCAATTAAATCTCGACCTGCGTCCCCAGCTCAATAACCCGGTTAGGCGGGATTTCAAACTGATCCGGCGCACGTAGTGCGTTGCGCTGGAGTAGCAGGAACAACTTACCGCGCAGACGCAAATAGAGAGGCCGCTTGCCAATAATCAGCGACTCGTGAGACATAAAGAATGACGTCTCCATCATTCGGCAGCTTAAGCCTTCCAGGCCGCAGCGGTGGAAAACCTCTTCCACGTTCGGCGTTTCGCGCCAGCCGTAGCTGGCCACCACCCGCCAGAAGGTCGGTGAAAGCTGCTCGATTTGCACGCGCTTCACATTATGTACGTAGGGGGCGTCTTCCGTGCGCAAGGTCAACAGGATCACGCGCTCATGCAATACCTTGTTATGCTTAAGATTATGCATTAACGCAAAAGGGATCACGTTCAGTGCACGCGACATATAGACGGCGGTGCCCGGCACCCGCACCGGCGGCGATTTTTCCAGTGAGGCAATCATCGCTTCCAGTGAATTGCCGTGCTCATGCATCCGGCGCAGCAGACGGAAGCGCTCGCTTTTCCAGGTGGTCATGACCGTAAACATGATCAGCCCCAGGCTTAACGGCAACCAGCCGCCGGAGACAATCTTATCGAGGTTCGCCGAGAATAGCGGAATATCGATACACAAGAATGCCACGAGGATGAACGCCACGAGAAACTTATTCCAGTGCCAGTTCTTACGCGCCACGGTAGTGGAAAGGAATGACGTCAGGACCATTGTTCCGGTCACCGCGATACCGTAAGCCGCCGCCAGATTGCTGGAGTGTTCAAAACTCACAATGACAATCACCACAGAGGCATACAGCAGCCAGTTTACGAACGGGATGTAGATCTGCCCGGATTCCATTTCAGACGTATGGATGATGCGCATCGGCGACAAATACCCCAGGCGCACCGCCTGGCGGGTCAAGGAGAAGACACCAGAAATGACCGCCTGCGAGGCGATAACCGTCGCCAGCGCGGCGACAATCAGCAGCGGGATCAGCGCCCAGTCGGGTGCCAGCAAGAAAAAGGGGTTTTTAATCGCCTCAGGATGGCGCAGTAACAGCGCACCCTGACCGAAATAGTTCAGCACCAGCGATGGCAGCACCACGGAAAACCACGCCAGGCGAATCGGCAGTTTACCAAAGTGTCCCATATCAGCATACAGCGCTTCCACGCCGGTAATAGACAGCACCACGGCACCAAGAGCAACAAAAGAGATAGTTTTATATTCAAGGAAGAAATGCACCGCCCACATGGGGTTCAGGGCATGCAACACGTCCGGATTAGCAATAATACTCCGCAGACCCAGCACCGCCAGGATCAGAAACCAGATCAGCATGATGGGCGCAAACAGCTTCCCCACAATGCCGGTACCGTGTTTCTGGATCATAAACAGCAGCGTCAGGACAATAATAGAGAGCGGAACGACCCACGTATCCAGCTGTGGCGCGACGATCTCCAGCCCTTCAATGGCTGACATCACCGAGATGGCCGGCGTGATTACCACTTCACCATAAAAGAAACTGCCGCCGATCAGCCCCATAATCACCAGCACTGAGGTCATTCTGGCGGAGGTATTACGTCCTGCCAGCGACATCAGCGTCAGAATCCCACCTTCACCGGCATTGTCTGCCCGCATGACGAAGGTCAGGTACTTAATCGATACCACAAAAATCAAAAGCCAAAAAATTAGCGACAAGAAACCAAATACCGCGTCGCGCTCCACGCCAAAACCAAACTGGCCGGAAAGACATTCACGCAGTGTATAAAGTGGGCTGGTGCCAATATCACCGTAGACAACCCCGATGGCTGCGAGGGTTACCGCAGACAATGATTGCTTATTATCAGTGCTCATAGACGAATCTTACGTTGGAATAAGGAGTGTGCGCTTAATCCCTTGGCCCACAAAAAACGCACAGTATGCATGATAAATGGCAAAATCGTACCCCTAAGTGAAGTCGGGTTAACCTGGCGCAAAGAAAATGTGCCAGAGGTTCAGCCTATTACCGGCCTGACATGAAAACGCTATACTCGCATTTTACCGCCACAAAAAGGCAGAAGGACGCAACTTGATTATGGCTCAATCACACCTGTTAGCAGAAAGAATTTCCCGCCTGAGCAGTGCCCTGGAAAAAGGACTTTATGAGCGCAGCCATGCGATTCGCCTGTGCCTGCTGGCGGCGTTAAGCGGTGAAAGCGTTTTTCTGTTAGGCCCTCCGGGCATTGCCAAAAGTCTGATTGCACGCCGCTTAAAATATGCCTTTCAGCATGCCAGAGCGTTTGAATATCTGATGACCCGTTTTTCGACGCCGGAAGAGGTTTTCGGCCCGCTCTCTATTCAGGCGCTAAAAGATGAAGGCCGCTATGAGCGTCTTACGGCGGGCTACCTGCCGGAAGCGGAAATCGTTTTTCTCGATGAGATCTGGAAAGCAGGCCCGGCCATTCTTAACACCCTGTTGACCGCCATCAACGAACGCCACTTTCGCAACGGCGCGCATGAAGAAAAAATTCCAATGCGCCTGCTGGTCGCAGCCTCAAATGAACTGCCGGAAGCGGACAGCAGTCTGGAAGCGCTTTACGATCGTATGCTCATCCGCCTGTGGCTGGATAAAGTGCAGGAGAAGGGAAACTTCCGCGCCATGCTGACCGGCCAGCAGGACGAAAATAATAACCCGGTTGCCGCCAGTTTGCAGGTCACTGACGAAGAGTTTGCCCAGTGGCAAATCGATATCGGCAACGTCAAATTACCCGACAGCGTTTTTGAACTGATCTTTTTGCTCCGCCAGCAGCTTGATAACCTGCCTGCCGCACCGTATGTTTCCGACCGCCGCTGGAAAAAAGCCATCCGCCTGCTTCAGGCCAGCGCCTTTTTCAGTGGCCGTGACGCCATTGCGCCCATTGACGTGATCCTGCTGAAAGATTGTCTGTGGCACGATGCGGAAAGTAAAAATCTGATGCAACATCAGCTTGAAATTGTGATGACCGGACATGCCTGGCAGCAGCAGTCCATGCTGACGCGCCTGGGCGCGATAACCCAGCGCCGCCTCCAGTTGCAGCAGCAACAGAGCGACAAAACCGCGCTGAAAGTTGTGCGTCAGGGCGGCATGTTCAGCCGTAAACCCCATTACGAACTGCCGGCAGAAGCAGAAGGCTCAGTCATCACCTTACTGCTTCAGCAGCCGCTTAAGCTGCACGATATAGACGTTGTTCATCTCACCTTCGAACGTGCCGCACTGGCAAACTGGCTGGAAAAGGGCGGTGAGATCCGCGCGAAGCTTAACGGTATTGGCTTTGCACAGGTGGTCAACCTTGACGTCGACCCCGGCCAGTATCTGCTGGTACGCGACGTGAGCCTTCAGGGAACACGCCTTGCGCTTCCCGGTCTCTCGCAGGAAAACATGCCAGAAGAGATAAAACAGCAGCTTGATGCGCTGGACGATGAGTGGCACCAGCAGCACACGCGCTTTAGCGAGCAGCAAAAATGCCTGTTCATTGCGCCAGACTGGCTCGGGCGTATTGAAGCCAGCCTGCAGGATGTCGGAGAGCAGATCAAACAGGCAAAACAATGCTAAACCTGGATACGCTCAATGTCCTGTTAGCGATTGGTGAAGACGGATTGATCGAAGAGACCATCCTTGTCTTAATGGCCTCACCGGTACTGGCACTGTTTTTTGAAAAATTCCCGCGCCTGAAAAACGCAGTAACTGACGATATCCCGCGCTGGCGCGAAATGCTGAAAAACCGGCTGAAAGAAACCCACGTCTCGCCAGAACTTACCGAAGAAGTGCTCTGTTATCAGCAAAGCCAGTTGCTCTCTACGTCGCAGTTTATTGTCCAGTTACCGCAGATCCTGACGCTGTTGAATAAGATCCGCTCGCCTTATGCCGGGCAGGCCAGACAGCTGGTGGAGGCGAATCCCACCTTCACCCCCGCCCTGCAGACGCTTTTTTTACAGCGCTGGCGGCTAAGCCTGGTGGTCCAGGTCACAACGCTCAACCAGCAATTGCTGGAAGAAGAACATGACAAGCTGCTCAATGAAGTGCAGGAACGGATGACCTTAAGCGGGCAGCTTGAGCCGGTGCTGGTGGAAAACGATAACGCTGCCGGTCGGCTATGGGATATGAGCGCCGGTAAACTTCAGCGCGGTGACTACCAGCTCATCGTCAAATACGGTGACTTTCTGGCGCAACAGCCGGAGCTAATGCAGCTGGCGGAGCAACTTGGTCGCTCGCGTGAAGCTAAATCTGTCCCGAAAAAAGAGGCACCGATGGAAACCTTCCGCACGCTGGTTCGCGAGCCGTCCAGCGTGCCGGAACAGGTAGATGGCATCGTGCAGAGCGATGACATTTTGCGCCTGCTACCACCGGAACTGGCGACGCTTGGCATCACCGAGCTGGAATATGAATTTTACCGACGGCTGGTGGAGAAGCAGCTTTTGACTTACCGCCTGCATGGCGAAGCGTGGCGGGAAAAGATTTCTGAACGCCCGGTTGTCCATCAGGATGTTGACGAGCAGCCGCGCGGTCCATTTATTGTCTGCGTTGATACCTCCGGCTCGATGGGGGGCTTCAACGAACAATGCGCAAAAGCATTTTGCCTGGCGCTAATGCGCGTCGCGCTCGCCGATAACCGCCGTTGCTTTATCATGCTCTTTTCAAGCGAAGTGGTGCGCTATGAACTTAGCGGCCCACAGGGCATCGAACAGGCGATCCGCTTCCTTAGCCAGCGCTTTCGCGGCGGCACCGATCTGGCAAGCTGCTTTCGCGCCATCGTCGAACGTTTACAGGATCAGGAATGGGCAGATGCCGATGCGGTGGTGATCTCAGATTTTATCGCCCAGCGGCTGCCGGATGAGGTGGTGAATAAGGTGGGAGAACTGCAGCGGCGACATCAGCACCGCTTTCATGCGGTGGCAATGTCGACCCACGGTAAACCCGGCATCATGCGTATTTTCGATCATATCTGGCGCTTTGATACCGGGATGCGCAGCCGCCTGCTCAGACGCTGGCGGCGCTGAATTACAGCAGCGCACAAACGCTTTCACGCACCTGCGCTGGCCAGACGCCGCACTGTACCTGGCCGATATGCGGCAACTGGAGCAGTAACATCGTTAAACGCGATTGCCCGATACCGCCGCCGATGGTCTGTGGCATCTCACCGCGCAGCAACGCCTGGTGCCATTCCAGCTTCAGGCGATCTTCATCGCCGGTCAGTGCCAGCTGGCGTTTCAGGGTGTCGGCATCCACACGAATGCCCATCGATGAAAGCTCAAACGCATCTTCCAGAATCGGGTTCCAGACCAGAATATCGCCGTTCAGACCGGCGGCACCAGAGGCGGAAGCAGAACTCCAGTCATCGTAATCCGGCGCACGCACGTCGTGACGCTGGCCATCAGAAAGCGTTCCACCGATGCCGATCAGAAATACCGCACCCAACTCTTTGGCGATCGCTCTCTCCCGACCTTTGGCATCAAGATCGGGAAAACGCGTCAGCAGATCCTGGCTATGAACAAAGTGGATCTGATCTGGCAGGAACGGTGTCAGACCAAATTCTTTGCTCACTGCGGCTTCGGTCGCTTTAATACCTGCCCAAATCGCCTCAACCGTAGAATGCAAGGTTGCAATATGGCGCTCGCCATCACCCATCACGCGTTCCCAGTCCCACTGATCAACGTAAACGGAATGGATAGCGGTCAGCCGGTCTTCATCGGGGCGAAGGGCTTTCATATGCGTGTACAGCCCTTCGCCCGCGCTGAAGTCGTGTTGTCCCAGGGTTTGACGTTTCCATTTCGCCAGTGAGTGAACCACTTCGAACTGGGCGTCTGGCAGTGTTTTCACTTTCACCTGCACCGCTTTTTCGCAGCCAGATAAGTTATCCTGCGTCCCGTCACCCACCCGGCTTAAGATTGGAGCCTGCACTT
This sequence comes from Superficieibacter electus, assembly GCF_002915575.1. Lineage (GTDB taxonomy): Bacteria > Pseudomonadota > Gammaproteobacteria > Enterobacterales > Enterobacteriaceae > Superficieibacter > Superficieibacter electus. The sequence continues at coordinate 196,462 of NZ_PQGD01000012.1, read as the reverse complement.
CAATCAGGCCCAGCTTCTCTTCCAGCTGGCGGGAAAAATGGGATTTTACGAAACTGATCTGGCGTTGTTTTGCGATATAAGCGGTTTTCATTTTTATACTCCTGCGTCCTGTTACCTATGATTAAGCAACAAAAAGCGGGCACAATTCAATAATCCAACAACAAAAAGGCTGACTCACTTTTAATTCATCAAAATAACAAGCTAAAATAAATTGAATCACTATTCTTCATAAGAAAAAGCTATGGAAAATTATCAGATCGACAATCTGGACCGCGGCATCCTTGAAGCCTTGATGGCCAACGCACGCACCGCTTACGCCGAACTGGCCAAACAATTTGGTGTCAGCCCAGGCACTATTCACGTCCGTGTAGAGAAAATGAAACAGGCAGGCATCATTACGGGTGCCCGGATAGATATCAGCCCAAAGCAACTTGGCTATGACGTATGCTGTTTTATCGGCATCATTTTAAAGAGCGCGAAGGACTACCCTTCCGCGCTGGCAAAACTGGAAAGCCTGGATGAAGTGACTGAAGCCTATTACACCACCGGGCACTACAGCATCTTTATTAAGGTCATGTGCCGATCGATTGATGCTCTCCAACAGGTACTTATCAACAAGATCCAAACAATTGATGAAATACAATCCACCGAAACCCTGATCTCGCTGCAAAACCCGATCATGCGTACGATCCGTCCCTGAACGTTCTTTTTAATACCCCTGTTGTCCACAGGTAGATCCCAGCTCCTGCACAGCGTACAATAGCCCCTCTTTAACAGGATGGGCTCTTATGGCAGACATTACTCTTATCAGCGGCAGCACCCTTGGCGGTGCCGAATATGTAGCGGAACACCTGGCTGAAAAGCTGGAGGACGCTGGTTTTTCTACCGAAACCCTGCATGGTCCGCTGCTGGAGGAATTGCCCACGGCTGGCATCTGGCTGGTAATCTCCTCCACGCATGGTGCGGGCGATCTGCCGGACAACATTCAGCCTTTATTTGACGAGCTAAAAGCACAGCAACCGGATCTGTCGCAGATCCGTTTTGGTGCGATCGGTCTGGGAAGCCGTGAATACGACACGTTCTGCGGCGCGATCGAAAAACTGGATGCTGAAATGACGATCTGCGGGGCGAAACAGATCGGCGAAACATTGAAGATCAATGTGCTTGAGCATGACATTCCAGAAGATCCCGCAGGAGAATGGCTCGGATTCTGGATTAATTTACTCAAAAACGCTTAAAGATCGCGCGATCGAATGTGGATAACTCTGGTTAAAAGCTTGGATCAACCGGTAGTTATCCAAAGTATAACCGTTGGTCAGTTTTTGAGTTGTGTATAACCCGCCCTTTTGATCCCAGCTTATACTGAACGGGATCACCGATCATTCACAGTTAATGATCCTTACTAACGGTTTGATCTTTAACGCCGGATCTGACTTATCCACAGGGGATGGCGATCCTAATAAGAGATCATAATAAAACAGATCTCTATATAAAGATCTTCTTTATTTAATAGCCAGGATACTGGTGCTTTCTCGATCGACTAAAGTTGAGTAGAATCCACGGCCCGGGCTTCAATCCTTTTCAACACCGCTTTACGCGAGGCAAATCACCATGTTTTATCAGGCTCCTTTTGACGTCATCATCATTGGCGGGGGTCATGCAGGCACTGAGGCCGCAATGGCCGCAGCGCGTATGGGTCAGCAGACCCTTCTCTTGACGCATAATATCGACACGCTGGGGCAAATGAGCTGCAACCCGGCAATTGGCGGCATTGGGAAAGGACACCTGGTAAAAGAAGTCGATGCGCTTGGCGGACTGATGGCGAAGGCGATCGATCAGGCGGGCATTCAGTTTAGGATACTAAACGCAAGCAAAGGCCCGGCTGTTCGTGCTACCCGCGCCCAGGCGGATCGCGTGCTTTACCGCCAGGCAGTGCGTACCGCGCTGGAGAACCAGCCCAACCTGATGATCTTCCAGCAGGCGGTCGAGGATCTGATCGTCGAAAACGATCGCGTTGTCGGGGCCGTCACTCAGATGGGGCTTAAATTCCGTGCCAAAGCGGTCGTGCTCACCGTCGGGACCTTTCTGGATGGTAAGATCCACATCGGACTGGATAACTACAGCGGCGGCCGCGCAGGCGATCCGCCGTCGATCTCCCTTTCCCGCCGCCTGCGGGAACTGCCATTGCGCGTAAACCGCCTGAAAACCGGCACGCCGCCGCGAATTGATGCGCGGACTATCGACTTCAGCGTGCTGGCACAGCAGCACGGCGATAACCCGCTACCAGTATTCTCGTTTATGGGATCTGCGGATCAACATCCGCGTCAGGTGCCGTGCTACGTCACGTACACTAACGAAAAAACCCATGACGTGATCCGTAATAACCTCGATCGTAGCCCGATGTACGCTGGCGTGATTGAAGGCATTGGTCCGCGCTACTGCCCGTCGATCGAAGACAAAGTGATGCGCTTTGCCGACAGAAACCAGCATCAGATCTTCCTTGAGCCGGAAGGACTGACCTCTAATGAAATTTACCCGAATGGTATCTCCACCAGCCTGCCGTTCGATGTACAGATGCAAATTGTCCGTTCCATGCAGGGGATGGAAAACGCGAGGATTGTGCGCCCCGGCTACGCCATTGAGTACGATTTCTTCGATCCGCGGGACCTGAAACCGACGCTGGAAAGCAAATTTATCCAGGGACTATTCTTTGCCGGACAAATCAACGGTACAACGGGCTACGAAGAAGCCGCCGCGCAGGGGCTGCTGGCGGGACTGAACGCCGCGCGCTGCTCCGCTGAAAAAGAAGGCTGGGCACCTGGTCGTTCCCAGGCCTACCTCGGCGTGCTGGTAGACGATCTGTGTACGCTGGGCACCAAAGAGCCGTACCGCATGTTTACCTCACGCGCGGAATACCGCCTGATGTTGCGCGAAGACAATGCCGATTTGCGCCTGACCGAAGCGGGTCGCGAGCTGGGCCTGGTAGACGATGCGCGCTGGGCGCGTTTCAACGAGAAACTGGAAAATATTGAGCGTGAACGTCAGCGTCTGAAAGCAACCTGGGTTTCGCCATCGGTAGAGGCAGCCCCGGAAGTGAATGCTCACCTGGCTGCCCCGCTTTCGCGTGAAGCAAACGGCGAAGATCTCCTGCGCCGCCCGGAAATGACGTATCAGCAACTGACCTCACTGACACCGTTCGCGCCCGCGCTGGACGACGTACAGGCCGCTGAGCAGGTTGAGATCCAGATCAAATACGAAGGTTACATCGCTCGTCAGCAGGATGAGATTGAAAAACAGCAGCGTAACGAAAATACGCTGCTGCCTGAGATGCTCGATTACCGCCAGGTATCCGGCTTGTCGAACGAGGTGATAGCCAAATTAAACGATCATAAACCAGTCTCGATCGGTCAGGCTTCACGTATCTCCGGGATCACGCCTGCAGCTATCTCGATTTTGCTGGTCTGGCTGAAAAAACAAGGCATGCTGCGTCGCAGCGCCTGATACTTTGAAAACTGCCCGGTGGCGTTAAGCGTACCGGGCCTGCAACGTCAGCCAGATGGGGCAAAATCGTCATCTGGCAAATTATCGCAAACAGGTATGCACCGTGCTCAACAAACTCTCTCATCTGCTCGACAAAGCAGGTATTTCGCTCTCCGATCACCAGAAAAACCAGTTAGTTGCCTATGTCGATATGCTCGACAAATGGAACAAAGCCTACAATCTGACGTCGGTACGCGACCCGAACGAGATGCTGGTCCGTCATATTCTTGATAGCCTGGTTGTGGCACCTTACCTCGAAGGGACGCGTTTTATCGATGTCGGGACTGGCCCTGGCTTGCCCGGCATTCCCTTAGCCATTGTTTGTCCGCACGCGCAGTTCACCCTGCTCGACAGTCTGGGTAAGCGGGTTCGTTTTCTGCGCCAGGTCCAGCATGAGCTTAAGCTGACTAACGTGCATCCGGTACAAAGCAGGGTAGAGGCGTTTACGGCTGAACCACCGTTTGACGGCGTCATCAGCCGGGCGTTTGCGTCGTTAACGGATATGGTGCAGTGGTGCCATCATCTCCCTGGTACGCAAGGGCGCTTTTACGCACTCAAAGGCCAGTTACCTGATGAAGAAATCGCGCAACTTCCTGTTGAATTCAATGTGGAATCGGTGGTGAAACTCAGGGTGCCGCAACTGGAGGGGGAGCGTCATCTGGTGCTCTTGCGACACAACAAAATTTAATTTTTATCAAAAAAAGTAGAAAAAAAACGCACCTGACAATGTTAAATATTTGAGTAAGTAATGACGATAAGTTCTATTGATTTTAACTTGTGCTTAACTGTTTATTTGCGTTGATTTAACTTCGCTCTTTTTGTTAACCCTAAAAATAGTCAACATGGAAAATATCAGTCTGCTACAGATGTTCAAAGTGAATAACAGCGTGTTGTTAAATATTTATTATAAATGTCAATGAGGTGTTTATAGGAAGTATGCCGCTGTTTTGCAAACAATCGATTTTTTTACGTTGATATATCAAACAGTTGTACGTGAGACAGATAGTGCTCCTGTTTCATGGTTAAAAGCAGAAATGTTTATTATGTGATCTGGTGCACGCTTTATCATCAGGCTTTTCGCGTTATTGGGACTTTTGCCCGATCGTTCACCGTTTGATGAAAAGTTGAAAAATAGCACTCCAGAAAATTATTTAAACATTTATTCACCTTTTCGCTACTTATTGTTTGAAATCACGGGGCCGCACCGTATAATTTGACCGCTTTTTGATGCTTGACTCCGGGGCCCAAAGGACGTTTTATACGACACGCGGCATACCTCTTAGGGAGCAGGAGTAAAAACGTGATGTCTGTGTCGCTCTTGAGTAGAAACGTTGCTCGTAAGCTTCTGTTCATTCAGTTTCTGGCAATAATGGCAAGTGGATTGCTGTTTAGCCTCAAAGACCCCTTCTGGGGCGCTTCTGCGTTAAGCGGGGGCATGGCGGTGTGGCTGCCTAACATTATGTTTATGATTTTTGCCTGGCGTCACCAGGTAAGTACCCCAGCAAAAGGCCGGGTGGCCTGGAGCTTTGCGCTCGGCGAAGGCGTTAAGGTATTAGCGACTTTTGCCCTGTTGGTGGTGGCGCTGGCGGTTTTAAAAGCGGTTTTTTTACCGTTGATAGTCACGTGGATTTTGGCGCTGGTTGTTCAGATCGTTGCGCCAGCTGTAATTAACAACAAAGGGTAAGAGGCATCATGTCTGCAGGAGAAATCTCAACACCGCAGGAGTACATAGGCCACCACCTGAATAACCTTCAGTTGGACCTGCGTACCTTCACGCTGGTGGATCCGCATAACCCCCCGGCCACCTTCTGGACGCTCAATATCGACTCCATGTTCTTTTCGGTGTTATTGGGCCTGTTGTTCCTGGTGATGTTCCGTAGCGTCGCTAAGAAGGCGACCAGCGGCGTCCCCGGCAAATTCCAGACCGCTATCGAGCTGGTGATTGGCTTTGTTCACGGCAGCGTGAAAGACATGTATCACGGCAAGAGCAAGCTGATTGCTCCGCTGGCCCTGACGATCTTCGTCTGGGTATTCCTGATGAACTTCATGGACTTGCTGCCGATTGACCTGCTGCCATACATCGCTGAGCATGTCCTGGGCCTGCCAGCGCTGCGCGTGGTGCCGTCTGCGGACGTCAACATCACCCTGTCGATGGCGCTGGGCGTGTTCATCCTTATTCTGTTCTACAGCATCAAAATGAAAGGCATCGGCGGCTTCACGAAAGAGTTGACGCTACAGCCGTTCAATCACTGGGCATTTATTCCTGTCAACTTAATCCTTGAAGGGGTAAGCCTGCTGTCCAAACCGGTTTCTCTTGGTCTGCGACTGTTCGGCAACATGTATGCCGGTGAGCTGATTTTCATTCTGATTGCTGGTCTGTTGCCGTGGTGGTCACAGTGGATTCTGAATGTGCCATGGGCCATTTTCCATATCCTGATTATTACGCTGCAAGCCTTTATCTTCATGGTTCTGACGATCGTCTATCTGTCGATGGCGTCTGAAGAGCATTAATTTTACCACCACTAAATGTTTTAAACTGAAACAAACTGGAGATTGTCATGGAAAACCTGAATGTTGATCTGCTGTACATGGCTGCCGCTGTGATGATGGGTCTGGCGGCAATCGGTGCTGCGATCGGTATCGGCATCCTCGGGGGCAAATTCCTGGAAGGCGCAGCGCGTCAGCCGGATCTGATTCCTTTGCTGCGTACTCAGTTCTTTATCGTTATGGGTCTGGTGGATGCTATCCCGATGATCGCTGTTGGTCTGGGTTTGTACGTGATGTTTGCTGTCGCGTAGTAAGCGTTGCTTGTATAAGAAGCAATTATCAGAACGTTAACTCAATAAGAGGCATTGTGCTGTGAATCTTAACGCAACAATCCTCGGCCAGGCCATCGCGTTTGTCCTGTTCGTTCTGTTCTGCATGAAGTATGTATGGCCGCCGTTAATGGCTGCCATCGAAAAGCGTCAAAAAGAAATTGCTGACGGACTTGCTTCTGCTGAACGAGCTCATAAGGACCTGGACCTTGCTAAGGCCAGCGCGACCGACCAGCTGAAAAAAGCCAAGGCGGAAGCTCAGGTAATCATTGAACAGGCGAACAAACGCCGTTCTCAGATCCTGGATGAAGCGAAAACCGAAGCAGAGCAGGAACGAGCTAAAATCGTGGCGCAGGCTCAGGCAGAAATCGATGCTGAGCGTAAACGCGCTCGCGAAGAACTGCGTAAGCAAGTTGCTATCCTGGCTGTTGCCGGGGCCGAGAAGATCATCGAACGTTCCGTGGATGAAGCTGCTAACAGCGACATCGTGGATAAACTTGTCGCTGAACTGTAAGGAGGGAGGGGCCGATGTCTGAATTTGTAACGGTAGCTCGCCCCTACGCCAAAGCAGCTTTTGACTTTGCCGTTGAACACCAACGCGTTGACCGCTGGCAGGACATGCTGGCGTTTGCCGCTGAGGTTACTAAGAACGAACAAATGGCAGAGCTTCTTTCGGGTGCACTTGCGCCGGAAACGCTCGCTGAGTCGTTTATCGCCGTCTGCGGTGAGCAGTTAGACGAAAGCGGTCAGAACCTGATTCGGGTGATGGCTGAAAACAATCGTCTTAACGCGCTCCCGGATGTTCTTGAGCAGTTTATTCACCTGCGCGCAGCCAGTGAGGCTATCGCAGAGGTAGAAGTCACTTCTGCTACCGCATTGAGTGACGAACAGCTTACGAAAATCAGCGCCGCGATGGAAAAACGTCTGTCACGCAAAGTTAAGCTGAATTGCAAAATCGATAAGTCTGTAATGGCAGGAGTTATCATCCGAGCGGGTGATATGGTCATTGATGGTAGCGTACGCGGCCGTCTTGATCGCCTTGCAGACGTCTTGCAGTCTTAAGGGGACTGGAGCATGCAACTGAATTCCACCGAAATCAGCGAACTGATCAAGCAGCGCATTGCTCAGTTCAATGTGGTGAGCGAAGCTCACAACGAAGGTACTATTGTTTCTGTAAGTGACGGTGTTATCCGCATTCACGGCCTGGCCGATTGTATGCAGGGTGAAATGATCTCCCTGCCGGGTAACCGTTACGCTATCGCCCTGAACCTCGAGCGCGACTCTGTCGGTGCAGTGGTGATGGGTCCGTACGCTGACCTCGCCGAAGGCATGAAGGTGAAGTGTACTGGTCGTATCCTGGAAGTACCGGTTGGCCGTGGCCTGCTGGGCCGTGTGTTGAACACCCTGGGTGCGCCAATTGATGGTAAAGGTCCGGTTGATAACGACGGCTTCTCTGCCGTTGAAGCTATCGCACCGGGCGTTATCGACCGTCAGTCCGTAGACCAGCCGGTTCAGACCGGTTACAAATCCGTTGACGCCATGATCCCAATCGGTCGTGGTCAGCGTGAACTGGTTATCGGCGACCGTCAGACCGGTAAAACCGCACTGGCTATTGATGCCATCATCAACCAGCGCGACTCCGGCATCAAATGTATTTATGTTGCTATCGGCCAGAAAGCGTCCACTATCTCTAACGTGGTACGTAAACTGGAAGAACACGGCGCACTGGCGAATACCATCGTTGTGGTCGCCACCGCGTCTGAATCCGCTGCACTGCAATATCTGGCACCGTATGCCGGTTGCGCAATGGGCGAATACTTCCGTGACCGTGGTGAAGATGCACTGATTATTTATGATGACCTGTCTAAACAGGCTGTCGCTTATCGTCAGATCTCCCTGCTGCTCCGTCGTCCGCCAGGACGTGAAGCATTCCCGGGCGACGTATTCTACCTCCACTCCCGTCTGCTGGAGCGTGCTGCGCGTGTTAACGCTGAATACGTCGAAGCCTTCACCAAAGGTGAAGTGACAGGCAAAACCGGTTCTCTGACCGCCCTGCCGATTATCGAAACGCAAGCTGGTGACGTTTCCGCGTTCGTTCCGACCAACGTAATTTCCATTACCGATGGTCAGATCTTCCTGGAATCCAACCTGTTTAACGCCGGTATTCGTCCTGCGGTTAACCCGGGTATCTCGGTATCCCGTGTAGGTGGCGCAGCGCAGACCAAGATCATGAAAAAACTGTCCGGTGGTATTCGTACCGCGCTGGCACAGTATCGTGAACTGGCGGCGTTCTCCCAGTTTGCATCCGACCTTGATGATGCGACCCGTAAACAGCTCGATCACGGTCAGAAAGTGACTGAACTGCTGAAACAGAAACAGTATGCGCCGATGTCCGTTGCGCAGCAGTCTCTGGTGCTGTTTGCGGCAGAGCGTGGCTATCTGGCGGATGTTGAACTGGCGAAAATCGGTAGCTTTGAAGCCGCTCTGCTGGCCTACGTTGACCGTGATCACGCTCCGCTAATGCAAGAGATCAACCAGAGTGGCGGCTATAACGACGAAATCGAAGGCAAGCTGAAAGGCATCCTCGATTCCTTCAAAGCAACCCAGTCCTGGTAACGTCTGGCGGCTTGTCTTAGGGCAGGCCGCAAGGCATTGAGGAGAAGCTCATGGCCGGCGCAAAAGAGATACGTAGTAAGATCGCAAGCGTCCAGAACACGCAGAAGATCACCAAAGCGATGGAGATGGTCGCCGCTTCCAAAATGCGTAAATCGCAGGAGCGCATGGCGGCCAGCCGTCCTTATGCAGAGACCATGCGCAAAGTGATAGGTCACCTTGCGAATGGTAATCTGGAATATAAGCACCCTTACCTGGAAGAGCGCGACGTTAAGCGCGTAGGCTACCTGGTGGTGTCTACAGACCGTGGTCTGTGCGGTGGTTTGAACATTAACCTGTTCAAAAAACTGCTGGCGGATATGAAAGCGTGGTCCGATAAAGGCGTTCAGTGCGAACTCGCAATGATCGGCTCTAAAGGTGTCTCGTTCTTCAACTCTGTAGGTGGCAACATTGTTGCACAGGTCACCGGCATGGGAGATAACCCTTCCCTGTCCGAACTGATCGGTGCGGTAAAAGTGATGCTACAGGCCTACGATGAAGGCCGTCTGGACAAGCTTTATATTGTTAATAACAAGTTTATCAACACCATGTCTCAGGTTCCAACCATCACTCAACTGCTGCCGCTGCCCGCGTCAGAAGATGATGAGCTGAAGCGTAAATCCTGGGATTACCTGTATGAACCCGATCCGAAAGCGCTGCTGGATACCCTTCTGCGCCGCTACGTAGAATCTCAGGTTTATCAGGGTGTGGTAGAAAACCTGGCCAGCGAGCAGGCCGCGCGTATGGTGGCGATGAAAGCCGCTACCGATAATGGCGGCAGCCTGATTAAAGAGCTGCAGTTGGTATACAACAAAGCTCGTCAGGCCAGCATTACTCAGGAACTCACCGAAATCGTCGGTGGCGCGTCTGCGGTATAACCAGGTTAATACGTAGAGGATTCAAGATGGCAACTGGAAAAATTGTCCAGGTAATCGGCGCTGTTGTTGACGTCGAGTTCCCTCAGGATGCGGTACCAAAAGTGTACGACGCTCTTGAGGTACAAAATGGTAATGAGCGCCTGGTGCTGGAAGTTCAGCAGCAGCTCGGTGGCGGTATTGTTCGTACTATCGCAATGGGTTCTTCTGACGGCCTGCGTCGTAGCCTGGAAGTAACTAACCTCGAGCACCCGATTGAAGTCCCGGTAGGTAAAGCTACCCTGGGCCGCATCATGAACGTACTGGGTCAACCAGTAGACATGAAAGGCGACATCGGTGAAGAGGAGCGTTGGGCGATCCACCGCGCAGCACCTTCCTATGAAGAGTTGTCAAACTCTCAGGAACTGCTGGAAACCGGTATCAAAGTAATCGACCTGATGTGTCCGTTCGCTAAGGGCGGTAAAGTCGGTCTGTTCGGTGGTGCGGGTGTAGGTAAAACCGTAAACATGATGGAGCTGATTCGTAACATCGCGATCGAGCACTCCGGTTATTCCGTGTTTGCGGGCGTGGGTGAACGTACTCGTGAGGGTAACGACTTCTACCACGAAATGACCGACTCCAACGTTATCGACAAAGTATCCCTCGTGTATGGCCAGATGAACGAGCCGCCGGGAAACCGTCTGCGCGTGGCATTGACCGGTCTGACCATGGCGGAGAAATTCCGTGACGAAGGTCGTGACGTTCTGCTGTTCGTCGATAACATCTATCGTTATACCCTGGCCGGTACGGAAGTATCCGCACTGCTGGGTCGTATGCCTTCCGCGGTAGGTTATCAGCCGACGCTAGCAGAAGAGATGGGTGTTCTGCAGGAACGTATCACCTCCACCAAAACCGGTTCTATCACCTCCGTACAGGCGGTATACGTACCGGCGGATGACCTGACTGACCCGTCACCAGCCACCACCTTTGCGCACTTAGATGCAACTGTGGTACTGAGCCGTCAGATCGCATCTCTGGGTATCTACCCGGCCGTTGACCCGCTGGACTCCACCAGCCGTCAGCTCGATCCGCTGGTAGTTGGTCAGGAACACTACGACACCGCGCGTGGCGTACAGTCCCTGCTGCAGCGTTATCAGGAACTGAAAGACATCATCGCCATCCTCGGTATGGATGAACTGTCTGAAGAAGACAAACTGGTGGTAGCTCGCGCACGTAAGATCCAGCGCTTCCTGTCCCAGCCGTTCTTCGTGGCAGAAGTATTTACCGGTTCTCCGGGCAAATACGTCTCCCTGAAAGACACCATCCGTGGCTTTAAAGGCATCATGGAAGGCGAATACGATCACCTGCCGGAGCAGGCGTTCTACATGGTCGGTTCCATCGACGAAGCCGTGGAAAAAGCCAAAAAACTTTAACGCCTTAATCGGAGGGTGATATGGCAATGACTTACCACCTGGACGTCGTCAGCGCAGAGCAACAAATGTTCTCTGGTCTGGTCGAGAAAATCCAGGTAACGGGTAGTGAAGGTGAACTGGGTATTTACCCGGGGCACGCGCCGCTACTCACCGCCATTAAGCCTGGTATGATCCGCATCGTGAAGCAGCACGGTCATGAAGAGTTTATCTACCTGTCAGGCGGCATTCTTGAAGTGCAGCCTGGTAGTGTGACCGTACTGGCTGATACCGCGATTCGCGGCCAGGATCTCGACGAAGCGCGAGCACTGGAAGCGAAACGTAAGGCTGAAGAGCACATTAAAAGCTCTCATGGTGACGTGGATTACGCTCAGGCATCTGCGGAACTGGCCAAAGCGATCGCCAAACTGCGCGTTATCGAGTTGACCAAAAAAGCGATGTAACACCGGCTTGAAAAATCTAAGCCAGCCTGATTTCAGGCTGGCTTTTTTTATGGCGCTCACCTCTCCTGGTCATTCCAGCTACAGACAGGGGTTATATTTGTCACCCTATCCACAGAATGTTATTTTACCTGTCGTGACTATTTCTTGGGTTATTATGTGAGGGATCATCAATATGTCATTCAAGCCATTTTTTGCAGGCCCACAACCTGGGCTGCGTAGCGATCGTGCTACCTTCATTCGTCAGGCCTACTTACATCTGGCCGGTGCGGTTACAGGGTTTATCGTTCTGAGCGGCATGTTTATGTCTACCGGCCTTGGTGCCAAAATGCTGGAAGTGCTGATGGCAGGCGGTAAGTACGGCTGGCTGGTGGTGCTGGGTGCCTTTATGCTGGTCAGTATGCTGGCAACCCGGCTGGCCGATAATGCCAGCTCAAACCAGACACAGCTTATTGGCCTTGGAATTTATGTGCTTGCTGAAGCGCTAATTTTCGCCCCACTGTTAACACTTGCGGCCTTGATAAATCCATCCATCATTGCGGGCGCGGGAATTACTACGCTACTGCTGGTTGGGGGATTAACTTTTACCGCCTTTACCACTAAAAAAGATTTTTCGTTCATGGGTTCTTTTTTATCCATGGCCGCCTTTATCGCGCTGGGAGGCATCGTAGCCAGTGTGATTTTCGGTTTCTCAATGGGCGTGTGGTTTAGTGCAGCAATGGTATTACTGTGCGCAGGTTTTATCCTGTATGACACCTCTAATATCATTCACCATTATCCGGTTGATCGCCCGGCTGGCGCGGCGCTGCATCTGTTTGCTTCTATCGCGACGATGTTCTGGTACGTGCTGCGTATTTTTATGTCGCGTAACTAATCTCACCTGCCATTGGAAATGCAATAAAACCAGCGCCTGGGCCGCTGGTTTTATTCTTTCTTTGTGAATAAAAAAAATATCTAAAACAATCACTTTTAAAGAAAATAATGCCTGAATAGTAAAATTCATGCGATAAATACCTCTCTTGTCATTGATAATCACCCTGTTATTTCGCCACGTTGCGTATTTTCAAGGCGCTTCATTTTCTTGTGAAAAATATGTAGAGTTTTCAACGGGAAAGTTATCTACTTCTTACTTACATTACAGTCAGGACGCGTATGGCAAACAATGCGATGAGCGTAGTGATCCTTGCCGCAGGCAAAGGCACGCGCATGTATTCCGATCTCCCTAAGGTGCTGCATACCCTGGGTGGCAAGCCCATGGTGCAACATGTCATTGATGCAGCTAACCATATAGGGGCGACGAAGGTTCATCTGGTCTATGGGCACGGTGGCGATTTGCTTAAGCAAACCCTGCGTGATGACAATTTGAATTGGGTGCTCCAGGCAGAACAACTCGGCACCGGTCACGCGATGCAGCAAGCCGCGCCGTTCTTTGCTGATGATGAAGACATCCTGATGCTTTACGGTGACGTTCCGCTAATCTCCATTGAGACACTGCAACGCCTGCGTGACGCTAAACCGCAGGACGGCATTGGTCTGCTGACCGTTAAACTTGATGACCCGACAGGCTATGGTCGCATTACCCGTGAAAACGGCAAGGTGACGGGTATCGTCGAGCATAAAGATGCGACGGATGAACAGCGTCAGATTCAGGAGATTAACACCGGCATTCTGATCGCCAACGGCGCGGATATGAAACGCTGGCTGGCGAAGCTGAACAACAATAACGCGCAGGGCGAGTATTACATTACCGATATTATTGCCCTGGCCTGGCAGGAAGGAAACGGAATCGCCGCCGTTCATCCCGATCGCCTGAGCGAAGTGGAAGGCGTTAACAATCGCCTGCAACTTTCACGGCTGGAGCGTGTTTATCAGTCTGAGCAGGCAGAAAAACTGCTGCTGGCGGGCGTGATGCTGCGCGATCCGGCGCGTTTTGATCTGCGCGGTACGCTACAACACGGGCGCGATGTCGAAATTGATACTAACGTTATTCTTGAAGGCAACGTGACGCTGGGTAATCGCGTGAAAATCGGCGCGGGCTGCGTTATCAAAAACAGCGTGATTGGCGATGATTGCGAAATCAGCCCTTACAGCGTAGTGGAAGACGCACGGCTTGACGCCGCCTGTACCATCGGGCCATTCGCGCGCTTGCGGCCTGGCGCAGAGCTGCTGGAGGGCGCTCACGTTGGCAACTTTGTTGAGATGAAAAAAGCGCGTCTGGGAAAAGGCTCGAAAGCAGGTCATCTGACCTACCTGGGCGATGCGGAAATTGGCGACAACGTGAATATCGGCGCAGGTACGATCACCTGCAATTACGATGGTGCGAATAAATTCAAAACCATTATTGGCGACGATGTCTTTGTTGGCTCTGACACTCAACTGGTGGCTCCAGTCAGTGTGGGCAACGGCGCGACCATTGCCGCAGGCACCACCGTGACGCGCAACGTCGCTGATAATGAACTGGTATTAAGCCGCGTGCCGCAGACCCATAAAACCGGCTGGCAGCGCCCGGTGAAGAAAAAGTAATGATGTCGTCGGATGGGGCTTCGTTTGCCGCGTTCGATGATATTTTGTAGGCCGGATAAGCGTCAGCGCCATCCGGCATGCAGGCCAGGGTAGAGGAGAGAAATATAACTCTCCCGCCCAAAAGCAGTACCTATAAAAATAACCCCACTCTCTACAAGGCTCGGGGTGCCCGGAAAACGGGTATTACCCAAAGTATTTCGCGCTGTAGCAAGGCGGCAAGCTTGGGAATCTACGGGAGCTTACTAAAGTAAGTGACCGTAGTGAGCAAGCGTAGCCAACGCAGCTACAGAGTGAAAGACGAAGGGGAAACAGGTTGACCGACAACGCATGGCGTAAAGCCAAAATCGGAATCAAAAAACTATGTGTGGAATTGTAGGCGCTATCGCGCAGCGTGATGTAGCGGAAATCCTTCTCGAAGGTTTACGTCGTCTTGAATATCGTGGCTATGACTCTGCCGGTCTGGCAGTGGTTGACAATGAAGGGAACATGACCCGTCTGCGTCGTCTCGGTAAAGTACAAATGCTATCTCAGGCGGCGGAAGAACACCCGCTGCATGGGGGAACCGGTATTGCTCACACTCGCTGGGCAACGCATGGTGAACCGTCAGAAAGCAACGCGCACCCGCATGTCTCTGAACACATTGTCGTGGTACATAACGGCATCATCGAAAACCATGAACCACTGCGTGAAATGCTGAAAGCGCGCGGTTACACCTTTGTCTCCGAAACTGATACCGAAGTGATTGCTCACTTAGTGCATTGGGAGCTGGAGCAGGGCGGTACTCTGCGTGACGCGGTTTTACGTACCATCCCGCAACTGCGCGGCGCATACGGTACGGTGATCATGGATACCCGTAAACCGGATACCCTGCTGGCCGCCCGTTCAGGTAGCCCGCTGGTTATTGGACTCGGCATGGGAGAAAACTTTATTGCCTCCGACCAGCTGGCACTGCTGCCGGTGACGCGTCGCTTTATCTTCCTTGAAGAGGGCGATATTGCAGAAGTAACCCGTCGTACTGTCTCTATTTTCGATAAAACCGGCGCGCAAGTGAAACGTCAGGATATTGAATCCAACCTGCAATATGATGCGGGTGATAAAGGTATTTATCGCCACTATATGCAAAAAGAGATCTACGAACAGCCGAATGCCATTAAAAACACCCTGACCGGACGCATCAGCCATGGTGAGGTGGACTTAAGCGAGCTGGGTCCAAATGCGAACGATCTGCTGGCGCAGGTTGAGCATATTCAGATCATCGCCTGCGGCACGTCCTATAACTCTGGTATGGTCTCGCGCTACTGGTTTGAATCGCTGGCCGGTATTCCGTGCGATGTCGAAATTGCTTCCGAGTTTCGCTATCGCAAGTCTGCGGTGCGTCGTAATAGCCTGATGATCACCCTGTCTCAGTCTGGTGAAACGGCGGATACGCTGGCCGGTCTGCGTCTTTCCAAAGAACTGGGCTATCTGGGTTCGCTGGCGATTTGTAACGTACCGGGTTCCTCTCTGGTACGGGAATCCGATCTGGCGATGATGACCAATGCCGGTACCGAAATCGGCGTGGCCTCCACCAAAGCCTTCACCACCCAGTTGACCGTGCTGTTGATGCTGGTAGCGAAACTGGCGCGTCTGAAAGGTCTGGATGCCTCCGTTGAGCACGACATTGTTCACGGTTTACAGGCGTTGCCGAGCCGTATTGAGCAGATGCTGTCGCAGGATAAGCGTATTGAAGCGCTGGCTGAAGATTTCTCTGACAAGCATCACGCACTATTCCTTGGCCGGGGCGACCAGTATCCGATTGCGCTGGAAGGCGCGCTAAAGCTGAAAGAGATCTCGTATATTCATGCTGAAGCGTATGCGGCAGGCGAATTAAAACATGGTCCGCTGGCATTAATTGATGCGGATATGCCGGTCATTGTTGTTGCGCCGAATAACGATCTGCTGGAAAAACTGAAGTCCAATATTGAAGAAGTGCGCGCCCGTGGCGGTCAGCTCTATGTCTTTGCCGATCGGGATGCTGGCTTCTCCAGCAGCGATAATATGCACATCATTGAAATGCCGCATGTTGAAGAGGTGATTGCGCCAATCTTCTACACCGTGCCATTACAGTTGCTGGCGTATCACGTTGCGTTAATCAAAGGGACGGATGTGGACCAACCGCGTAATCTCGCGAAGTCTGTAACTGTTGAATAACATTCCTTTCATTAATAATGCTGCATAATCTTATGCAGCATTCCCTTTTTTGCCGTATTTTTTTAAATTTTTAGTACCTGAAAAAGACATTTAAGGTAAAAGAGATACGTGTTGTAACTTTTTAGATCATAAACTGATCGCTTTAACAAGTTTGCGGCTATAAATTATTGCTTACTTATTCATTACGAATAATATATCATCATGATGAATGTAGTTTTATTGTGGATTTTTTTGTTGGTTTAAAATTATCGTTTTTTTGCGCATTAGCTCATTCTTGTTCGAAATATAGCATAAACATAAATTTATTCTGAAAAATAGATAATGTAAATTGTATAATACAATGCGGTAATATAAGATATGTAATATGTTTGATTATATGATTTTTTAATCGAACTTGCCCCTTTTTCATCCGCCTTATTTATAACCCTCCTTTAAATAATTTTTTATATGGTGCTTTTTTTATATAAGTCTATAATCCCGCCCCGCAATTCCTTGACGGATTTTTATAGTGAATAATTAAGCTGATGGACAATATAAAATATTATGGAGTAAGTTTAATAAAACGTAATTTAATTTCTGGTGTTCTGGCCTCTTATGGCGTTAAAGTGGACGCCTTACCTTCATTACAAAAGGTGGATAATACGGCATGTGTCGATCCTACACCTTTAGTTCCGGGCGCAACATGGTCACTGGATGCGAACAGGCTTGCGTTAATCGTCTCAATACCTCAATTGTACATTGATAATTTTGCCCGTGATTACATCAGCCCCACCCGTTGGGATGAGGGTATTAACGCAATGATGATGAACTATGATTTTTCAGGTTCTCATACTTTGCGGTCAGAATATGACGAGGATGATGACTATTATCTGAATTTACGTAATGGGATTAACATCGGTGCATGGCGCTTGCGTAACTACAGTACGTTGAATGCCACTAATAGTGATGCTGAATATAATTCTATCAGCACCTACATGCAGCGTAATATTGCGGCATTACGTAGTCAGATCATGGTGGGTGATACCTGGACGGCCAGCGATGTTTTTGACAGTACCCAGGTTCGCGGTGTGCGGTTGTATACTGATAACGATATGTTGCCCGCCAGTTTGAACGGTTTTGCGCCGGTGGTCCGTGGTATCGCAAAAAGCAATGCGACCGTCATTATCCGGCAGAATAATTATGTGATTTATCAATCCGCTGTGCCTCAGGGCGCATTTGCGATTACCGATTTGAACACTACCAACAGTGGTGGCGATCTGGATGTCACCATTAAAGAAGAAGACGGCAGCGAACAACACTTTACTCAGCCCTATGCCTCGCTCGCTATCCTCAAGCGTGAAGGACAGACCGACATTGATATCAGCGTCGGGGAAATGCGTGATGACGAAGATTACAAGCCCGATGTCCTTCAGGCGCAGATACTGCACGGTTTGCCATGGGGCTTAACTGTCTATGGCGGGGCGCAGGCTGCGGAAAATTATTACTCTGCGGCATTCGGCGTGGGGAAGGATCTGGGTGATATCGGCGCTATTTCAGTCGATGTGACGCATGCACATTCGCAGTTTGATGGTGGTGAAGATGAAAGCGGACAATCGTATCGTTTCCTGTATTCCAAACGATTTGATGATACGGATACCTCGTTCCGGTTAGTCGGCTACCGTTATTCAACGGAAGGTTATTACACGCTCAATGAATGGGCATCACGGCAGGACGATGATAATGATTTCTGGTTAACAGGAAATCGGCGTAGTCGTATAGAAGGCACATGGACTCAATTTTTTGGTCCGGGTTTTGGGAATATGTATCTCACCCTCAGTCGTCAACAATACTGGCAAACTAACGAAGTCGAACGCTTATTACAGTTCGGGTACTCCAATAACTGGCGGCAAGTATTATGGAATATCTCCTGGAACTACACCGATTCGCTTACGCGTTATGCATCGGATGACGGTTATTCTTCTCGTAATGATGATGATGGTAAAGAACAAATTTTCATGCTGTCGATTTCTGTCCCGCTGTCTGGCTGGATGAGTAACAGTTATATCGATTATTCTTTAACCCAGAATAATCATAATGAAAGCACCATGCAGGTTGGGTTAGGAGGGACGGCCCTCGAAGGCAATAACCTGTCTTATAATTTGCAGGAGTCCTGGACGAGTTCACCGGAAGATGTTTACAGCAGTAACGCCAATATGAACTACGATGGTACTTACGGTTCTGTAAATGGCAGTTATGCATACAGCAAGGATTCGCAGACGCTTAACTATGGCGCGCGTGGCGGCATTTTGGTTCATGGTGATGGTGTTACATTTTCACAGGAATTAGGCGAAATGGTAGCCCTGGTTGAGGCACCAGGGGCGAGTGGATTAGCCATAGAAAATGCGACCGGGGTAGCTACCGACTGGCGCGGCTATACCGTGAAAACACAAATGCATCCGTATGATGAAAACCGGGTAGCCATTGATGGCAACTATTTCTCCCGGGCAAATGTTGAACTGGAAAATACGGTGATTAACCTGGTGCCAACGCGTGGTGCCGTGGTTAAAGCCGAGTTTGTGACCCACGTGGGTTATCGAGTTTTATTTAATGTAATGCAGGCCACGGGCAAACCGGTTCCTTTTGGGGCGATGGCGACAGCAGAATTAACATCTGGAACTGTGACAGGGATCGTGGGGGATAATGGTGAGTTATATTTATCCGGTATGCCAGAACAAGGATCGTTTTCTCTTAATTGGGGAAGAGAAAATGCTACGCGCTGCGCTATTAATTATCATATTGCGCCGCCTCAAGGCTCTGAATTAGTCCAGACCACTGTGATTTGTCAATAAGGATATTATAATGTATTTGCGGATGGTGTTACCTTTGTTTATTTTGCTGGTTTCAATACCTGGACTGTGTCTGGCTGAAAACCAGAATGGCACATGTCAGCCTATGGTTGACGGGCAATATCATGTCTATAATCATTCCCCTGAATGACGTAACGGTTAATGGTGAGTATAATAAAGCCGGGACAGAGATTACAAATATTACAACATTAACCTCAGGGGGGAATTATGAAATAATTTGTAAGTGTTTGGATCGGTATTCAGCAACTTTTAGCAATGTTTATTACACGGCCAGAGTGCCTTCACTTCCTGTGGACACTACCAAAGGTGACAGAACGTATTATACGCTGAACGAAAATTTAAGTATTGCTACAGAAATTTATATACACAATCGTGGATTTTCACCCGTTCCTTTTGAGGGGGTGAGAAATGATGCAGAAAGGAGTGGATTTTGTTATACCGATCTTACCCCCCATTCTGGTAATCCGGCGCTGTTAGAGACAGGCTCTCAGATTAAAGTAAATTTTCTGATTAATAAACCCTTTATTGGTAAAGTAATCATCCCTTCTGTTATTGTCGCCGATTTGTACGGTGGTATTGATGATGCTTCCTCAAAAATTAGTTCGGATATTCTTGCTGAAGTCAAAATTAGTGGCAGCATTGTTGTGCCGCAAACTTGTGAAATTGCCGCGGGGCAGAATCTGGTTGTAAATCTAGGCAAGATACCCACCACGAAATTTTCAGCGACAAAAGGTGAGATCGTGCCTGACAATAAAATAACCAAAACTATTCAGGTGCGGTGCACTGGCATGGAGGATGAAGATATTGTCTACTCCACCTTTAGAGCCGAGCCTGTTGATGCTGACGGTACCATGATGAAAGTTCAGGGTAATGAAGATGTCGGGATTGCTATTTTCGATAAATGGAATAAGCGGGTAAATGTGAATGGCGGAGCTATGGATATGGATATAGGGCAGAATGTCAGGGGAGCAGAAAATAACTCACTGACCTTCTCTGCCGCGCCAGCCAGTGCAACCGGGGCGACACCACAGCCGGGTACCTTTACGGCTGACGCCACTATCACGCTCGAAATTAAAAACTAATCAGAATGTTTGCAGTGTTAACAGTTAGGCGGCTCCAGGATTGGCCGCCTTTTTTTATTAACAATACCCAACTTGTGAAGCATTACCCCCGGCTTTCAGCTAATCTGCACGGTGTGTAGGTTACAACGGGATGACGGACTGACCCTGAAAAACTCGCCTGTCATTAAACTGTCATATACCTTACATATAACTGTCACCTGATTGTCCTATTTTGCTCCTCGTAGCCACTTAACAATGATTTACGAATCCCAGCAGGAGACATTATGAACGTTATGCGTACCACTGTCGCAACGGTTGTCACCGCGACCTTATCGATGAGCGCTTTCGCTGTTAACGCGGCGGCAAGCCTGACAGGCGCAGGTGCAACTTTCCCTGCGCCGGTGTATGCCAAATGGGCCGACACCTACCAGAAAGAAACCGGTAGCAAAGTAAACTACCAGGGTATCGGCTCCTCCGGCGGCGTAAAACAGATCATCGCCAACACCGTTGATTTTGGTGCTTCCGATGCTCCTCTGTCCGATGAAAAACTTCAGCAGGAAGGCCTGTTCCAGTTCCCGACCGTGATTGGCGGTGTGGTGCTGGCGGTTAACATCCCGGGCCTGAAATCCGGTGAGCTGGTACTGGATGGTAAAACGCTGGGTGACATCTACCTCGGTAAAATCAAAAAGTGGGATGATGCGGCTATCACCAAACTGAACCCAGGCCTGAAACTGCCTTCACAGAATATCGCTGTGGTTCGCCGTGCGGATGGCTCCGGTACCTCCTTCGTCTTCACCAGTTACCTGTCGAAAGTTAACGACGAATGGAAATCGAAAGTTGGCGCTGGCTCTACCGTAAACTGGCCGACCGGTCTGGGTGGTAAAGGTAACGACGGCATCGCCGCCTTCGTTCAGCGCCTGCCTGGCTCTATTGGCTACGTAGAATATGCTTATGCTAAGCAGAACAATCTGGCGTATACCAAACTGGTTTCTGCTGACGGTAAACCGGTCAGCCCGACCGAAGACAGCTTCGCTAACGCTGCAAAAGGCGTGGACTGGAGCAAATCCTTCGCCCAGGATCTGACTAACCAGAAAGGCGATGATGCGTGGCCAATTACTTCCACCACTTTCATTCTGGTGCACAAAGAGCAGAAAAAACCTGAGCAGGGCGCTGAAGTGCTGAAGTTCTTTGATTGGGCTTATAACGATGGCGCTAAACAGGCCAACGACCTGGATTATGCTACCCTGCCGGATAACGTGGTTGAGCAGGTTCGTGCTGCATGGAAAACCAACGTGAAAGACAGCAGCGGTAAAGCGCTGTACTAATCAGATATACCGACGAAAATGGCGGCTGGCGCAGTGCCTCCCGCCTGGAGGCCCGGTAAGCGTCAGCGCCACCGGGCAACTTCGTAAGGCGTCGTTAACTAAAGAGTGATTTATGGCTGCAACCAGGGGTGTAATTAACCCACCGGGTAAAAAGGGTGACATGATATTCAGCGCGCTGGTAAGACTGGCTGCGTTGATAGTGCTATTTATGCTGGGCGGCATTATCGTCTCTCTCATCATCTCGTCCTGGCCCAGTATTGAGAAGTTTGGATTCTCGTTCCTGTGGACCAAAGAGTGGGATGCCCCGAACGATATCTACGGTGCGCTGGTGCCCATTTACGGTACCCTGGCGACGTCTATTATCGCCCTGCTGATTGCGGTTCCTGTCAGCTTTGGTATCGCACTTTTCCTGACCGAGCTGGCACCCGCCTGGTTGAAACGTCCGCTTGGCATTGCTATTGAACTTCTGGCTGCCATCCCCAGCATTGTTTACGGCATGTGGGGCCTGTTTATTTTCGCGCCGTTATTTGCGACGTACTTTCAGGAGCCGGTCGGTAATATCCTGTCCAACATTCCATTTGTTGGTGCTCTCTTCTCCGGCCCGGCCTTTGGCATTGGCATCCTGGCGGCAGGCGTCATCCTCGCCATCATGATCATTCCCTATATTGCCGCCGTTATGCGTGATGTCTTCGAACAAACGCCGGTAATGATGAAAGAGTCCGCCTACGGTATCGGCTGCACCACCTGGGAAGTTATCTGGCGCATTGTTCTGCCGTTCACCAAAAATGGCGTGATCGGCGGCATAATGCTCGGCCTGGGACGTGCGCTGGGTGAAACCATGGCGGTAACGTTCATCATTGGCAATACCTACCAGCTCGACAGCATTTCACTGTACATGCCGGGTAATAGTATTACGTCTGCTCTGGCGAATGAATTTGCCGAAGCGGAATCTGGCCTGCACGTGGCAGCGCTGATGGAACTGGGTCTGATCCTGTTTGTGATTACCTTTATCGTGCTGGCAATCTCGAAATTCATGGTGATGCGTCTGGCGAAAAACGAGGGAGCACGCTGATGGCCACTCTCGACATGCAACATACCGCAGAACTGGCGGAATCCCGCCGCAAGATGCAGGCTAAACGGCGCATGAAAAACCGTATTGCCCTCACGCTCTCAATGGCGACGATGGCATTCGGGCTGTTCTGGCTTATCTGGATATTGATGTCCACTATCGTGCGCGGCTTTGACGGAATGTCGCTGGCGTTGTTTACCGAAATGACGCCACCGCCAAACACCGCAGGTGGTGGTCTGGCGAACGCCCTGGCGGGTAGTGGGCTGTTGATTCTGTGGGCGACCGTTTTAGGTACACCGCTTGGCATTATGGCGGGGATTTATCTGGCGGAGTATGGCCGTAAATCCTGGCTGGCTGAGGTGATCCGCTTTATTAACGACATCCTGCTCTCCGCCCCTTCCATTGTGGTAGGGCTGTTCGTTTATACCGTGGTCGTGGCGCAGATGCAGCACTTCTCCGGCTGGGCGGGCGTGATTGCCCTGGCGCTATTGCAGGTGCCGATCGTTATTCGTACCACGGAAAATATGCTCAAACTGGTACCGGACAGCCTGCGTGAAGCGGCGTACGCGCTGGGCACGCCAAAGTGGAAGATGATTTCGGCGATTACCCTGAAAGCCTCGGTCTCCGGCATTATGACCGGTATCCTGCTGGCGATTGCGCGTATTGCGGGTGAAACCGCACCGTTGCTGTTTACCGCACTCTCCAACCAGTTCTGGAGCACCGACATGATGCAGCCCATCGCTAACCTGCCGGTCACTATCTTTAAGTTTGCGATGAGCCCGTTTGCGGAGTGGCAGCAGTTGGCCTGGGCCGGGGTGCTGATCATCACACTATGTGTCTTGTTGCTGAACATCCTGGCGCGCGTCATTTTCGCGAAGCAGAAACACGGTTAAAAACGACAGGCCCTGTCCGGCCTGTAATTTGTACAGCTTTGTAGGCCTGATAAGCGCAGCGTCATCAGGCATTATTGCACGGCGTGGCGGATGCGGCGCTGGATGAGGAAAAGAGTGAAATGAGTATGGTTAATACAACTCCGGGTAAGATTCAGGTTCGTGATTTGAACTTCTACTACGGCAAATTCCATGCCCTGAAAAACATTAACCTGGAGATTGCAAAAAACCAGGTAACGGCGTTCATCGGGCCGTCAGGCTGCGGCAAATCCACGCTGCTGCGCACCTTCAACAAAATGTATTCGTTATACCCGGAGCAGCGTGCGGAAGGCGAAATCCTGCTGGATGGCGACAATATTCTCACCAATACCCAGGATATCGCCCTGCTACGCGCCAAAGTCGGAATGGTCTTCCAGAAGCCAACGCCATTCCCGATGTCGATTTACGACAATATAGCCTTTGGCGTGCGTCTGTTCGAAAAGCTTTCCCGTGCCGATATGGACGAGCGCGTACAGTGGGCTTTAACCAAAGCCGCTCTGTGGAATGAAACTAAAGATAAGCTTCACCAGAGCGGGTACTCTCTCTCCGGTGGTCAGCAGCAGCGTCTGTGCATCGCACGCGGAATTGCGATTCGCCCGGATGTCCTGCTGCTGGATGAGCCGTGTTCAGCGCTGGACCCGATCTCTACCGGGCGCATTGAAGAGCTGATCACTGAATTAAAACAGGACTATACCGTGGTGATTGTCACCCACAACATGCAGCAGGCCGCACGTTGTTCCGATCACACGGCGTTTATGTATCTTGGCGAGCTGATCGAGTTCAGCAACACGGACGATCTGTTTACCAAGCCCGCCAAAAAACAGACTGAAGATTATATCACCGGCCGCTACGGTTGATTCAGGAGTGCGTCATGGAAAACCTTAATCTCAACAAACACATTTCTGGCCAGTTCAACGCTGAGCTGGAACATATTCGCACCGAAGTGATGACGATGGGCGGCCTGGTAGAGCAACAGTTATCGGATGCGATCACTGCCATGCATAATCAGGACAGTGAGCTGGCGAAACGCGTCATTGATGGTGACAAGCAGGTCAATATGATGGAAGTCGCCATCGATGAAGCCTGTGTACGCATCATCGCCAAGCGTCAGCCGACAGCGAGCGACCTGCGTCTGGTGATGGCGATTATCAAAACCATTGCCGAGCTGGAACGCATTGGCGATGTGGCAGACAAAATTTGCCGCACCGCGCTGGAAAAATTCTCTCAGCAGCACCAACCGTTGCTGGTGAGCCTGGAATCGCTGGGACGTCACACTGTACAGATGCTCCACGACGTGCTGGATGCTTTCGCGCGAATGGATCTCGACGAAGCGGTACGCATTTACCGTGAAGATAAAAAAGTGGATCAAGAATATGAAGGCATTGTGCGCCAGCTAATGACTTATATGATGGAAGATCCACGCACCATTCCCAGCGTGTTGACCGCGCTGTTTTGCGCTCGCTCTATCGAACGCATCGGCGACCGTTGTCAGAATATTTGCGAGTACATCTTCTACTTCGTGAAGGGGCAGGATTTCCGTCACGTTGGCGGCGATGAGCTTGATAAGTTGCTGGCAGGCCGCGATCCGAAAGAGTAACTTTTTCATGCCGGGTAGCAAAAACCACCCGGCAAGAATTATTATGGCTGCGGCTTTTCAAGCAACTGCCGCGCCAGCGCATCAATATCCTCGTACTGCCACAGCTGATCCCGCCACGCCCGCGGAATGCCTTCAACGCCATAAAATGCGCCAGCCAGTTGACCCGCTATCGCGGCAGTCGTGTCGGCGTCATCACCCAGGTTGGCGGCCATCAGGATCGTTTCTTCAAAATCTGCGCCGTGATAAAAACACCATAGCGCGGCTTCCAGGCTTTGTACGCAGTAGCCGGTGCCGTGAATGGCTGAACGCGGTTTCTGACGATAGCTACCCGCCGCAATCTGGCGCAGATTCTCCTGGACTGGCAGTTCTTCTGTGTCGGCGAGAATAGCGTCTTTGTCTTTTCCGCTCAGCGCATTCATTAAGTACTGCGCGAAGAGGCGACAACTGGCGATGGCTTCCGGCGCGGCGTGAGTGGTGCGCGAAGAGGCTTCAGAAAAATCCAGCGCCTGAGCGCGATCGGGATAGTAATACAGCACCGCCGGCGCAAGGCGCATCAGGGAGCCATTACCGGCGGTGTCCGGCGCTTCGGAACCGGCATACGGATTGCCGTCGAGCGCGAATTTGCCCAGCGCACGGGCAACGGTGCCACCGATGTCGAAGCATTCGCCGGTGGAGCTAAAATAGCCCCAGCGCCACCAGTTGAGGTAGCGATTCATCTGATCGGTCGCATCAAAACCCCGGCAGGTAATCAGGCTTTGCGTGAGACACAGCGCCATTGACGTATCATCCGTCCACTGTCCGACCTTCAGATTAAACGGGCCGCCTCCCTGCATGGTAGTCAGCGGCGTAAAGGAATCTTTAGCCCGAAACTCAACGGTCGTCCCTACCGCGTCGCCGCAGGCCAGGCCAAGTAAACAGCCCTGATAGCGGGCCAGTAAATCGGGCATAAACGTTACTCCTTAATTTGACTACCGATCATGAAAAATCGGCCCATAAGCGTAATTTGCCACATGTCAGGCAGCGAAACAGATAGCCCTGACAATCGCCGTCGTTATAAAGATATTTCGGCAAATCCTCGTAAGCCATGCCGAATTCCGCACAGTCGTCCTCAAGGCTGGCAAACTCAGCAAGACGATCTTTAATCTCTTCCCAGCCCACGTAGCCGAGAAACGCGCAGAAGTCGCCGCAGTGCGCCAGCCAGTGCTCTTGTTGCCAGCCGCGATAGCCAGGCGTGCGCTCAGTCAGTTCTTTGAGCATCTCGTCAGAATAAGGGATCTGGACGCCGTTAAACTCCCCGTCTTGATCATACTGCGCTTCTACCCCTTCAATGCTGGCATCATCCTGAAAACTGCCTTCATATTTTTCAGCGGCTTTCCCGTCGGCGATACACCACGGGCAAAGATGGTCAATATCCTCAACGCTGTAAAAGGGGTTAGTGTAATAAACAGGCGTCGGCTGCTCGCAGCAGTCGCAGGTGACGGTCTTATCCTGCTCAAACGCGCCAGTTTGTAGCGGCTGTGGATGATATTTAAATACCGGTAGCGGCTTGTGAATGGTGGTCATAAAACATCCTGTCAGTGCCATTAATGGTCGCAACTACGTTAAAACAACCCGTTCTGAATTAACAGCCTGGTTTTTGTTACTCATCACAAAACGATATAGTCACTATTGTTATTGTTTTGTGGTTAATTATTTTGCAAGGACTCGCGTATGAAAAAGATCCCTCTTATCCTCGCTATCTCTCTCGCATCAGGCGCATGTATGTATCAGGCTCAGGCTACCTCAGCGCTTGCCGGACCGGGCGAAAACGCCGCCGTCGATCAGTTCATCACCCAGGTTAATGCGGATAAAACCGTAACGTTCAGACTCTGGGCACCGGATGCTAAGAAGGTCAATGTTGTGACCGGCGCAACCGATGAAAGCCACGTCACGCATCCTATGCAGAAAGACAAAAATGGCGTCTGGACGTGGACCAGCCCAGCGATGGCAGGCAATTTGTACGAATATTTTTATGAAGTAGATGGCCTGCGTTCGATTGATTCCGGGAGTGCGGGCACCAAGCCGCAGCGGCAGGTCAATACCAGTCTGGTGCTGGTGCCGGGGAGCCTGCTTGACGTGCGAAACGTCCCCCACGGCGAGCTGCATTTGCTGACCTATCATTCACGCGAGCTGAATGCTGAACGACAAATCTACGTCTGGACACCGCCGGAGTATAACGCCAGTAAAGCGCCACTGCCGGTGCTCTATTACTATCATGGCTTCGGTGATACGACACTTTCAGCTATCAATCAGGGGCGTATTCCGCAGATGATGGATAACCTGCTGGCAGAGGGAAAAATTAAACCAATGCTGGTGGTTATTCCGGAAACAGAGACCGATACGCCGACCACCACGCCGGAAAGCTATCGCTACAGTGATATTCGCTCACAGTTTTATTTACCTAACGCAACGCTTGGTGACCGGGAACTCCTTCACGACATTATACCGTTAATCAACAAGCGTTATAACGTGCGTAAAGATGCCGACGGCAGAGCTGTTGCCGGGCTTTCTCAGGGCGGCTATCAGGCTGAACTGTCAGCATTAAAACATCCGGAAAGCTTCGGCTGGCTGGGGCTGTTTAGCGGAGTGACGACGGTCACCGTACCGGATGAAACTGTCGCTCAGCGTCTGGCGAATCCCCGGTCCGTCAACCAGCAACTGCATAACTTTACGCTGGTGATTGGCGAAAAAGACGAGGTGACGGGCAACGATATCAAGGGCCTGAAAGCGCAACTGGATAAACAGGGTATTCATAACGACTACCATGTTTATCCCGGACTTGGACACGAGATGGACGTCTGGCGTCCGGCGTATGCCGAATTTGTACAGAAGCTGTTTAAATAAACCCGGCAGTCGTTATGGCACAGTGCCCGGCGGCGCTTCGCTTGCGCAGGCCTACAGACAATGCGTAATTTGTTGATATGTAGGCCAGGCAAGGCGTAGCCGCCGCCTGGCATCGGGTGTATGGCGTTAATGCCGTTGGCCGTCACCGGCCAGCCTGCGTCGCTTCGTCAGGAAAAGAGTTTCAGCGCCGCAATACGTTTCAGCGCCTCCGCCAGATTATCGTCATCCGCGGTAAGGCTCAGGCGAATATACCCTTCGCCACCCGGGCCAAAACCGTGTCCGGGTGCCACCAGCACCTGCGCCTGATAGAGCAGATGCTCCGTTAGCTGCTGAGCGCTGAAACCCGCAGGCACCGGTAGCCAGAGAAAAAACGTGCCCTGATGAGGCTCCACCGGCCAGTGCATTGCGTCCAGTGCATCCAGCACCCGACGGCGGCGCTGATGATAAACGGCAACCAGTTGCGCCATTTCTTGCGCCGGAAGCTGTAGCGCAGCAATAGCCGCATCCTGTACCGCGCCAAACACCGTGCTATAGCTGTGAGTATGCAGTTTTTTAAACGCCGCGATCATCGACGCATTCCCTGCAGCGAAACCGAAACGCCAGCCCGCCATTAAAAACGTTTTTGATAACGTATAGATTTCCACGCCCCACTCGCTGGCCTCCGGTCTGGATAATAAGCTGAGCGGCTGTTCCCCGGCATGACTGCCGATGGCGGCGTAGGCAAAATCATGTACCAGCGGAATATGCCAGTGTTTCACAAACGCCAGTGCGTCATCAAACAGCGCGGAGGTGGCAAGCGCCCCCGTCGGATTATGAGGATAATTCAGCATCAGCAGTCCGGCGTTGCGGGCCACTTCTTCCGGCACGCAGGAAAAATCGGGCTGAAACTGGCGTGCCGCGTCGAGAGGAATGCCGTAAAAACGTGCCTGAGCCTGGAGGGCCGCAGAGCGATAAACAGGATAGCAGGGATCGGTAGAGATCAGGTACTGGCCGGGATGAAGCAACGCTCTTGGCAACCCGCCAACGGCAATATGCGCCCCGTGGAACACGGCAATTTCACGCTCCGGGTCCAGCCTGACGCCATACTGGCGCTGATAAAAATGGGCAATGGCCTCGCGCAGCGCCGGTTTTCCCCAAAAAGAGGGGTAATCATGGTTTCCGGGCTGTACCGCCGCCACCTGTAATGCCGCGACCACGGCGGGCGGCGTCGGCTGATGCGGACTGCCAGAAGAGAGATCGATGAGCGTACGTTCTGACGACGCTATCTGAGCCGCCAGTTTCTCCAGCGCACTAAACAGATTCTCTTCCAGTTGTTCAACAAGGGGAGACGCAGAAAAATCAGGCATAAGATTATAATGACGTAAGAAATAAATAATCACTATCGCATAATCTATCATTGCACAAAATAAATTAACGCCCGATTTAATACAATAAAATGGCAAAGGATAGTTAATAACTGCAATAACAAAATATAGATATTGTTAGTATAAAAAAGACATAGTCATTTGCCCTTGCATTCTTCTCACACCTTACTCTCCTGTGATTTAATCGTTTTTATTCAATGAGCCAGTTAAAGAGAACCATTCATGCGTACTACCCTGATATATGGCATTATTTTAACCGCGCTATCAACCTCCACGCTTCTGTCAGCAGCCCATGCTGAGGATAAACTGATTCGGGTAGGGTTTAACCCCGGTCCATATAAAGAACAATTCCAGCAGGGCGTCGCGCCTTATCTGGAAAAGAAAGGTTATAAAGTAGAATATAAAGACTTCAGCGATGGCATCCAGGTGAATGATGCTGTCAGTCGCGGTCATATTGAAGCGAATATTATGCAGCACCCGGTTTACCTCAAATCGGTAAATGAACGCCTGGGCATCGATAACGTGGGTATCGTTCAGGTCCCGACACCGCCCATGGGGCTTTATGGCGGCAAACTTAACACTCTCGACACGCCGAAACCCGGTACCGTTATCTCCGTACCTAACCAGGCTCCCAATGAATATCGTGCTGTGCTGGTGTTGCAAAGCCTTGGCTGGGTGAAAATTAAGCCTGATAGCGACCCCGCGACCTTTTCACAAAAATTCATTAGTGAAAACCCCTATAACATCGTGCTCAAAGAGATGGATAACGCCCAGCAGGTCCGCGCATTGCCGGATGTGGATTATGGGTTAATCCAGGGTAATTTCGCCGTCTCCAGCGGTATGAAATTAAAGTCTGCTCTCAAACTCGAAGCTCCTACCAGCCAGTTTATCAATGTGGTAACCGTAGCCGGTAAGAATAAAGAGGCCGCGTTTGCCAAAGATATTATTGCAGGCTATCACTCCGCGGAGTTTAAAAACTATATTCAAACCCATCAGCAATACGAAGGCTACCTGCTGCCTGATTATCTCAAATGAGCGAGAGCATTATAGATTTCCATCAGGTCAGTAAGACGTTTTCACGCCAGGGTGAGCGCTTTCTGGCGCTGGATGATATTACGCTGAAGATCCAGAAGGGTGAAATATTCGGGGTGATTGGTGCCAGCGGAGCCGGTAAAAGTACCCTGCTGCGTTTAATTAATCATCTTGAAACGCCGAGCGCAGGCGAGGTCTTCATCAACGGTGTTTCGCTTCAGGGCGTTAATAAAAAACAGCTTAATAGCGTGAAGAAAGATATCGGTATGATCTTTCAGCACTTCAATTTGCTGAATTCGCGCACCGTCTTTCACAACGTCGCCATCCCGCTGATTTTACAGGGACGAGATAAGGCTTTTATTCGTGAGCGGGTCAATGAGCTGCTGGCTTTTGTGGATCTGAGTGATAAAGCGCAGCGTTATCCCGATGAGCTTTCGGGCGGGCAAAAACAGCGCGTCGGCATCGCCCGCGCGCTGGCGACGAATCCGTCGATTTTACTCTGCGATGAGGCAACTTCCGCCCTGGACCCGCATACCACGCTGCAAATTCTGCTGCTATTGCAGGAGATTAACCAGCGCTACGGCATCACGATTGTGCTGATCACTCACGAAATGTCTGTGGTGCAGAAAATTTGCCACCACGTCGCGGTGATGGCGCAGGGAAAAATTGTTGAGCAGGGTGATGTGCTCAGCCTGTTCGGACAACCGCAGCATGCGGTTACCACCCGTTTCGTCCAGTCGGTGATCCACGACCGCCTGCCGGAACAGACGCTGGCAAAAATCAAACAGCACTCAGCGAGTCGTGTACTTCGGCTGGAGTTTGTGGGGAATACGGCACAGCAGCCGATTATCCACCGGCTGATCCGCGAACATACCGTCGAGGTCAATATTCTGTTTGCCAGCATGGCAGAAATCCAGAGCACGATCCTCGGTTTCATGATTGTGCAACTGAGCGGCGAGGCTGAGCAAATTGCGCTGGCGGAGCACTATCTTCATCAGGCAGGAGTGAAAATCAGCGATGTTTGAATTTTTCGATACCGCGATCACCAGCGACCAGTTTTTACTGGCGCTGTACGATACCTTGCTCATGGTCAGCATCTCGCTGGGCTTTGGCTCGCTGCTTGGTATTCCGCTGGGGATTATACTGGTAACCTGCCGTCCCGGTGGCATTTTGCCAAACCCGGTGGTGCATCAGGTTATCAACCCCATCGTTAACATCCTGCGTTCGCTGCCGTTCATTATCCTTCTCATCACTATTCTGCCCCTGACCCGCTGGCTGGTCGGCACCACCATCGGCACGCCGGGCGCGATAGTGCCGCTGGTGGTCTTTATCGCGCCGTATATTGCGCGGCTGGTAGAAAGCTCGCTGCTGGAGGTGGACGACGGGATTCTGGAATCGGCGAATGCGATGGGGGCCAGCGTACTGCAAACCATCTGGCACTTTATGCTGCCGGAAGCGGCTTCATCGCTCATTCTCGCGCTGACTACTGCCACCATCGGGCTGTTGGGCGCTACCGCCATGGCCGGCACCGTTGGCGGGGGTGGCATTGGCGATCTGGCCATCACCTATGGATACCAGCGTTTTGACGCCTTCGCCACGCTCTCTACCGCCATCGTGCTGATTATCATCGTGCAACTCTTACAGACACTCGGCACACGCTTTGCGCGCCGTATTCGTCGTGAATAACCTTCATCAGGAGTCATTGTTATGCCAGTCGTTGAAAGTTTTACCCTTGATCATACCAAAGTGATCGCCCCGTACGTTCGCGTGGCGGGTCTTGAGCGCCATCCGCAGGGCGGCGTGGTGCAAAAATACGACCTGCGTTTTCTGCAACCTAACGTGGATGCCATTCCGACCGCAGCCTTACATACCCTGGAGCATCTGCTGGCGTTTGGCCTGCGTGAAGAGTTAGACGGCGTTATCGACATTTCGCCAATGGGCTGCCGTACCGGTTTTTATTTGATTTTATGGGATGAGCGTGAACCGAAAACCATCGCCACCGCCTTAACGCGGGTGTTGCAGCGGGTGGTCGATGCCACCACCGTGCCAGCCGTCAGTGCGCTGGAGTGCGGAAACTATCGCGATCACTCGTTGTTCTCAGCCAAAGAGTACGCGCGGCAGGTGCTTGATCAGGGGATCAGCACGGACGCCTTTGTCCGGCAGCTTTAGTCATGATTTTACTCGATTTGCAGGGGCAAACGGCTGTAGTGACCGGCGCTCATCAGGGGATCGGGCGCGCTATTGCCGAACTGCTCTACCGTGCCGGGGCCAGCGTGGTCATCGGTGATATCGCGATAATCGAACCCGAGCAGCGCGAGCGCTGGCTGGCCCTGCCCTGTGATATGGCGCAGCGCCTGCAGGTTAATACGCTTATCGCCCGTGCGCAGCAGCAGTTTGGCCGCGTGGATATTCTGGTCAATAGCTGTGGCGTTTCGGTGATGAGCCCGGTTGATAAACTGGATGATGAGGGATGGCAGCGCCTCCTTGATATCAATCTTAAAGCGGTGGGTTACGCCTGTGAAGCCGCGATCCCATTAATGCGGGCACAGCGCTATGGCCGCATTATTACTATCGCCTCGCAGGCCGGGAAAAACGGCTATCGCCTGATGGGACAGTATGTTGCCTCAAAACATGCGGTATTAGGGCTAAGTAAAGTCATGGCCATTGAACTGGCGCGTGACAATATTCTGGTCAACGCCGTGTGCCCCGGCATTGTCGAAACCGCCATGAAATGGCGCGAGCGTGAGCAGGGCGGCGCGCTACGCGGCATGACGGCAGAAGAGATTTACGCCGAAGATTGCTCGCAGGTACTGCTCGGTCGCACCGCGCAGCCGGAAGATGTGGCAAATGTAGTGCTGTTTCTCGCCAGTCCGCTGGCGTCCTACATGACCGGCCAGGCGATTAACGTTACTGGCGGCATGACCATGCACTAAGGCGGAGTCGGGAATGAATAATAACGATGCACACCATCGCCTGACGGCAACCCACTGGGGCACTTACCGTGTGACTACCGACAACGGCGTGCTGACCGCCCTGGAGCCGGTTGAGTGGGATCGTCAGCCGTCCAAAATCGGTCAATCGCTGCCTGGCAGCGTGCAGAGCGATGTGCGGATAAAACGCCCGGCAGTTCGGCTTGGCTATCTTCAGGGAAAAGGCGCTTCACGCGAGGGTCGCGGCAAGGAACCGTTTGTCGAGGTGAGCTGGGAGCAGGCGTTATCGCTGGTTGCCGAGGAATTACAACGCGTTAAAGACAACCACGGCAATCAGGCCATTTACGGCGGCTCCTACGGCTGGTCGAGCGCGGGCCGTTTTCATCATGCGCAGAGCCAGTTGCATCGCTTTCTCAATCATTTTGGCGGCTATACCGCCAGCACCAATACCTACAGCATCGCGGCGGGTGAGCGGGTGTTGCCGCATATCCTCGGCGACCTGGATACCCTGCAACGTCAGCATACCCACTGGGCCGTGCTGGCTGAACATTGTGAGCTGGTGGTGGCGATGGGCGGTTTGCCCTTGCGTAATGCGCAGGTTAACGGTGGCGGGGCAAGCGATCACGCCCTCAATCACTGGCTGCAAACGCTGCACAACAATGGCACCGCGTTTATTAATATCAGCCCGGTACGTAACGATCTCGCCGCGCTACCGCAGGCGGAGTGGCTCGCCATTCAGCCTGGCAGCGACACGGCATTGTTACTGGCGGTGTGTCAGGTGTTAATTGAAGAGTCACTTTACCACCGCGATTTCGTTGCCCGCTGCACCGTAGGATTTGCGCGCTTTGCGGCTTATCTTCAGGGGCACGATGACGGTGACGTCAAATCGCCGGAATGGGCCGCGCCGTTAACCGGCCTTTCGGCACAGACTATCCGCCAGCTGGCGCGGCGAATGGCCGGTAAAAAGACGCTGATTAATATGGCGTGGTCGGTTCAGCGCGCGCGACAGGGCGAGCAGGCTTACTGGGCGCTGGTGGCGACGACTGCGCTGCTCGGGCACATCGGGACGCCGGGCGGCGGTATTGGTTTCGGCTATGCGTCCACCAACCTGTGCGGTGCTGACCGCCGGGTGTTTTCCGGCCCGCGTCTTGGTACCGGGCATAATGCCGTCTCGACCGTAATCCCGGTTGCCCGCGTGGCCGACATGCTGCTGCATCCCGGTGAACACTATGCGTTTGACGGACAGACGTTAACGTATCCCGACATCCGGCTGGTGTACTGGGCAGGCGGCAATGCGTTTCATCATCATCAGGATCTTAACCGGCTGATCCGCGCCTGGCGACGGCCCGATACCGTCATTGTCCACGAACAGTACTGGACCGCACAGGCGAAGCATGCCGATATTGTTTTACCTGCAACCACCTCGCTTGAGCGCGAGGATATTGGCAGCGCCAGCAATGACGGCTTTATGATTGCCATGCGCCAGCATCTGCCGCCGTTTGAACAGGCGCGTGATGATTATGCGATCTTCAGTGCACTGGCGGAGCGGCTGGGCTTTGCAGGCTCCTTTACCGAAGGACGCACGGCAGGAGAATGGCTCAGAACGCTGTATGACGCGTCGCACCCGCGTGCGGCAGCGGACGGCATAACGTTACCGTCCTTCGATGCATTCTGGCAGGCGGGAAAGCTGGAGTATCCGCGTCCCGATCAGCCGCAGATTTTACTGCGCGCGTTTCGTGAGGACCCTGACAACGCGCCGCTCACCACGCCATCGGGCAAAATTGAGCTGTTCTCGCAAACCGTCGCCGACTTTGGCTACGCGGAAGCGCCTGGTCATGCGTACTGGCATGCTGCTGAATATGAGGCGCAGCGCGAGGTGAAAAAGACATGGCCGCTGCATCTGCTGTCCAGCCAGCCGCGCACGCGCCTGCACAGCCAGTACGATCATGGCATAGTCAGCCGCCAGACCAAAATTCACGGCCGCGAACCCTTGTGGATGCATCCTGATGACGCTATCACCCGCGGAATTGCGCAGGGAGACATTGTTAAGGTCTTCAACCCACGCGGCGCTTTGCTTGCCGGTGTGCACCTGACGCGAGACATCTTGCCCGGTGTGGTGCAAATGTCCACGGGTGCCTGGTACGATCCGCTGAATGCTCAGGAACAAAACTCGCTGGATAAGCACGGTAATCCTAATATTCTGACCTGCGATACTGGCAGCTCGCGGCTGGGGCAGGGATGTACAGCCCAGACCTGTTTTGTTGAAATTGCGCGCTTTGATCGTCCGCTACCTGAGATTACCGCCTGGTCGCCGCCGTTATTTATCGAGTTATAAATTCGCGTCATCGCTTTATTAATGCATAAATAACCATTTGCGGCTTTTAGATATTATTAGAAATATAACTTCGTAGTGTTCGTCCCGGTGAAATGGCAAGGTGAAACTATTGCAAATTAACAGGACGAAAACGGTGAGTTCAGCCCACGCATTATCACTTCCGGTGATTGATTTTTCACAATTAAACGGTAGCCCTCAACAGCGTCAGGCGTTTCTTGAAACCCTGGGCAAAGCGGCACGCGAGGTGGGCTTTTTTTATCTTACCGGTCACGGCATTTCTCCGCAGTTGCTGGCGGACGTCCAGCGCGTTTCATGGCAGTTTTTTGCCCTGCCGGAAGACGACAAACTCAGCGTAAAGATGGCGCACTCACCGCATTTTCGT
This sequence comes from Superficieibacter electus, assembly GCF_002915575.1. Taxonomy (GTDB): domain Bacteria; phylum Pseudomonadota; class Gammaproteobacteria; order Enterobacterales; family Enterobacteriaceae; genus Superficieibacter; species Superficieibacter electus. Next base: position 160,264 of record NZ_PQGD01000012.1, on the reverse strand, counting down.
GGCTACAACCGCGCCGGGTCCGAAATTACGCGCGGTCAGCCCGATTATCGCGAGCAATTTGATATTGGTGCCGAGCGTGATGCGGTGTCGGACAGCGCGGCTCCTGTATGGCAGCGGATGCAGGGGCCGAACCAATGGCCGCAGGCGTTGCCCGCGTTGCGCACCATCCTGACTCGCTGGCAGCAGGAGATGACGCAGGTAGCGCTGGAGCTGCTGCGGGCCTTTGCCGAAGCGCTTTCGCTGCCGCGCCACGCTTTCGATAATCTCTACGGTGACTATCCGAACGAACATATTAAGTTGATTCGCTATCCGGGACGTCAGGAGAGTGAATCCCGTCAGGGGGTGGGCGCGCATAAAGACTCCGGTTTTCTGACGCTATTGCTTCAGGATGAACAGGGCGGCTTGCAGGTTGAGGTTTCACCCGATAACTGGGTGGATGCCGCGCCGCTGCCCGATTCGTTTGTTGTGAATATTGGTGAACTGCTGGAACTTGCGACCAACGGCTATCTGCGCGCCACCGTCCACCGGGTGGTTTCCCCGCAGGGTGAACGTGAGCGGCTGTCGGTGGCCTTTTTCCTCGGTGCGCAGCTGGATGCCGTTGTGCCGGTATATCAACTTCCGGAAAAACTGGCGCAACTGGCACAGGGGCCGACCAGCGATCCGCTTAATCCATTATTACGCGAGGTGGGATGGAATTATTTAAAAGGACGTCTGCGCTCGCATCCTGACGTCGCGAATCGCTTTTATGCTGAATATCTTAATAACGAAAAACGACCTTGAGCAATAAGGATAATAACATGATCAAATCTGTTGCATTTACCCTGGCTGGACTTTCTTTATTGATTGCGCAGACATTACATGCCGCACCATTACGTATTGCCGCCGATCCCATTCCGCATGCTGAAATACTGGAGTACGTGCAAAAAATCGATCCTCAATTAGATTTAAAAATTGTTGAGATGAGCAGCGGCGGGATCAATCCAAATGAACTACTGGCTTCCGGCGACGTGGACGCCAACTATTTTCAGCATCTGCCTTATTTAAAAGATCAGGAAAAAGCGCTGGGGAAAACCTTCAGCGTGGCGGCAGAAGTGCATATCGAGCCGCTGGGTATTTACTCGCATAAAATCAAGTCGCTCGCTGATTTGCCCGAGGGAGCCAGTATTGCCGTGCCGAATAACGCCCCGAACCTGAGCCGTTCGCTGCATCTATTGCAGGATAAGGGGGTCATTAAACTCAAAGATACCGGTAATGCGGTCACCACGCTGGTGACGCCGGAAGACATCGTCGATAACCCGAAGAAAATCAAGATAGTGCAGATTGAGTCCCCGCAAATCCCGCGTGCGCTGGATGACGTTGATGCGGCGATCATTAACGGTAACTATGCGCTGGAGGCAGGACTGGTACCAGCGAAAGATGCGCTGGGCCTGGAGTCTGCCGACCATAACCCGTATGCCAACCTGCTGGTTACCCGACCGGAACTGGTCAAGGACCCACGGATCATTCAACTGGCAAAAGATCTGACGTCACCGCAGGTGGCGAAATTTATTCAGGAAAAGTACAACGGCTCTGTGATCCCGGTTGCGAACTCTCAGCATGATTAAACTCGAAAATATCAGTAAATATTACGCCGGTACTGCCGCACCGGCTTTATCCGATGTCTCCCTGACCATTGAGGCCGGCACTATCTTCGGCATTTTAGGGCGAAGCGGCGCGGGAAAAAGTACGCTCCTGCGCTGTCTTAACCGTCTGGAGCGTCCCTCGTCAGGGCGAATAGAAATTGACGGCCGCGACATTGCCACACTGAATACCGCGCAATTGCGCCAGCAGCGCCAGCAAATGGGGATGATTTTCCAGCACTTTAATTTGCTCCATTCGCGCACCGTTCGGAACAATATTGATGTGCCACTGGAAATTGCCGGAGTACCGCCGAAAGTGCGCGCGCAACGGATTGAAGAATTACTGGCGCTGGTGGGCCTGGAGCCGTTTGGCGATAGCTGGCCATCACAGCTTTCAGGCGGACAAAAGCAGCGCGTGGGTATCGCCCGTGCACTGGCAGCAGAGCCGCGCTATCTCCTGTGCGATGAAGCCACCAGCGCGCTCGACCCTGAAACCACCCGTTCTATTCTCGATCTGCTGGCGAACATCCAGCGTCAGCTCAACATCACGATTGTGCTCATCACCCATGAAATGTCGGTAGTGAAGCGCATTTGTCACGGCGCTGCATTGCTGGAGCACGGGCAGTTGATCGAAAGCGGCACGCTTGCGCAAATCATGGCGCGCCAGGACGGACGCCTGCGGCAGATGTTATTGCAGGACGGCGAAACCGATCGCGCGTTCCTGGCCAAATATCAGGCGGAGGTACTGACCCGATGCGTAGCCTGAACTGGAATCGTTTTTTTGAATTGATGCTTAATGCCACGCTGGAGACGTTGTACATGGTCGCGCTGGCAGCGGTATTTACCGTGCTGATTGGTCTGCCGGCTGGTGTGCTGCTGTTCTTAACCCGTAAAGGCGGCATATTGCCTGCCCCCGGCGTGGCGGCGGTGCTAAATGCCGTCGTTAACATTGGGCGCGCGTTGCCGTTTGTCATTCTCCTGATTGCGCTTATCCCGTTTACCCGTCTGATTGTCGGTACCACGCTGGGCAGTACCGCGGCTATCGTCCCTATTACGCTGGGCGCGTTTCCCTTCTTCGCCCGCATTGTTGAAAGCGCGCTGGATGAGGTGGATCGCGGACGCATTGAGGCAGTGGAAGCCATGGGCGGTAGCCACTGGTACATCGTCAGCCGGGTGCTGTTGCCGGAGGCGCTGCCTGCGCTGGTAGCGGGGATCACCCTGACGATTGTGATGCTCATCGGCTTTTCAGCGATGGCGGGCGTCGTTGGCGGCGGCGGACTGGGCGATCTGGCGATCCGCTACGGCTACCAGCGCTTCGATAATACGCTCATCGCAGGCACCGTCATCGTTTTACTGCTGCTGGTACAGTTAATTCAGAAAACAGGCGATCGACTGGTGCGCTCACTGGCATATCGTCGCTAAGGAGCATGACAACCATGTTTAGCGTAAAATCTCCGGCGGCGTATGTACAGCAGGCCGGGCTGCGTCATCAGATTGGTGAGCGGGTCGCGCCGCTTACTCGTCATGTCCGTATTCTTACCACGCCTCGCGCCTGGCAGTCGGCAGAGCCGGCGCTCAGTGACAGTCTTGATCGTGCCGGGATTCGCTGGCAGCTTGATTATCTGGCGGGAGAATGTACCGACGACGCCATTGCGCAGTTCAGGCAAAATCTGCTGACGCAGGGCGCGCAAGGCATTCTTGCCGTGGGGGGTGGACGCGTGCTGGATACCGCCAAAGCAGTTAATGATGCGCTGGGCGACCGTATATTGATTGCGGTGCCGACGCTGGCGGCGACCTGCGCCGCCTGGTCGCCGCTGGCGATTGTCTATAACGCGCAGGGCGGCCATGTGCGTAGCCAGGCATTAAACGCCATGCCCGCGCTGATCCTGGTGGATAGTGAAATTATTGCCCACAGTGATGTGCGTTATTTGCGTGCCGGCATTGTGGACGCGCTGGCGAAATGGTACGAATTTGAGCCATTTCAGCGTCAAAATCCTGGCTTGCTGGCGCTGGATGTCAAAGTGTCGGCGGCACGTCTGGCCGTTGACACCCTTTTGCGCTGGGGAAGAGAGGCAGTACAGGCAAATCAGCAGCAGCATGTCACGCAGGCGCTGGAAAAGGTGATTGAGGCCAACATTGTGCTGGCCGGGCTTGCCAACAGCATCCGTGGGGCGATTGCTACGCCAGGCCCGGCGCATGTGATCCACGATACATTGACTCATCAGCCGGAACTGCATGGCTGGCTTCACGGTGAAAAAGTGGGGTTCAGCCTGTTGATTCAGTCATTGATAGCTAACAACAATGACAATCCCGATCGTGACCTGCTGGCACTATTGCGTGAGTATGGTAGTCCGTTACGGCTTCCTGACCTGGCGGGCGACCGCGCATCGCGTCTGGCGCGCATCGCCGCCGATATTCATTTTCCCGTTGCCAGCCTTGCACACCTGCCGTTTGCCTTCACTCGCCAGGCGCTGGAACAGGCATTGATGGCAACCGAAAATAGAGATTTCAGCGATAGCCCCGCAGGTTAAACGCCTCCCCGGTGGCGCTGCGCTTACCGGGGCTACAAATGCTAACTCCCACGCAGGCCAGAGGCGCAATCAACCATGTAGGCCGCGCAAGGCGCAGCCGCCGCCCGGCATTCAGCCCACGCACGCCAGAGGCGTAACCATCATGTAGGCCGCGCAAGGCACAGCCGCCGCCCGGCATTCAACCCACGCAGGCCAGAGGCGTAACCATCGTGTAGGCCGCGCAAGGCGCAGCCGCCGCCCGGCATTCAGCCCACGCAGGCCAGAGGCGCAACCATCGTGTAGGCCGCGCAAGGCGCAGCCGCCGCCCGGCATTCAGCCCACGCACGCCAGAGGCGTAACCATCATGTAGGCCGCGCAAGGCGCAGCTGCCGCCCGGCATTCAGCCCACGCACGCCAGAGGCGTAACCATCGTGTAGGCCGCGCAAGGCGCAGCCGCCGCCCGGCATTCAGCCCACGCACGCCAGAGCCGTAACCACCATGTAGGCCGTGCAAGGCGCAGCCGCCGCCCGGCATCCAACCCACGCACGCCAGAGCCGTAACCATCATGTAGGCCGCGCAAGGCACAGCCGCCGCCCGGCATTCAACCCACGCAGGCCAGAGCCGTAACCATCATGTAGGCCGCGCAATGCGCAGCCGCCGCCCGGCATTCAACCCACGCACGCCAGAACCGTAACCATCGTGTAGGCCGCGCAAGGCGCAGCCGCCGCCCGGCATTCAGCGCGTAATATCCCAGCCACGAGCGCGCCATAATTCCGGCAACTGCGCCAGATCGGTAAACGTCGTTACTTTCGGATGCTCAATCGGTTTGTTATGCGGATCGGCACAAAAGTAGAATACTTCCATTCCGGCAGCGATCCCGGACTGCGCCCCCGCGACAGAGTCATCCACCAGCACCGACTTTTCCGCATCAACGTTCATCGCTTTCGCTGCATGGAACATCAGCGCCGGATCGGGCTTCCAGCGCTGAATATCATAACCGCTGAACAATTTTTCCGGGAAATGATGCAGCATGCCGGTGCGCCCCAGTGAGTGCTGCATTTTGCTGACCGGCCCGTTAGATACCACGCACATCGGTACCGTCACGCTGTCCAGCAGCGCATTCGCGCCCGCGATACCCACCAGTTCAGAATCAAACAGACGAGCCACCTCGGCGCGATACACGGCCTCTAAATCGGCCTTCTCCAGGTTAACCCCGTACTCGGCGTTAATAGTGTCGATAATTTCGTAAAGCTTAACGCCTTTAAAACGCTTAAAAATCGTTTCCAGATCGAGCGTAATACCGTACTGCTGAAACATGTGTACATACGCGCGAGAACAAATCACTTCACTGTCGACCAGCGTACCGTCGCAATCGAAAAATACTGCCTCAATATGGGACATGCCTGTTTCCCTTTTAATAAGTTTAACGTTTACCTGATGAAATTTATGCGACGCAATCGTTGCCGTATAAGCAAAATCAATGAAAAAAGTCGCATCTGAATCTTCCTATTGTCTCATTTTGGTATAGGATAGCGACGGATTTTCCCTCCTTTTCTCGGAAACAGATAATGAGTCAACAACACCATACCCAGGCGTCTGGTCAGGGAATACTTGAGCGTGTGTTTAAATTACGTGAGCACGGCACAACGGCACGTACCGAAGTGATTGCCGGGTTCACCACCTTTCTGACGATGGTTTATATCGTTTTCGTTAACCCGCAGATCCTCGGCGTGGCCGGAATGGACACCAGCGCCGTCTTCGTTACCACCTGCCTGATCGCCGCGCTGGGCAGTATCCTGATGGGCGTCTTTGCCAATCTGCCGGTAGCGCTGGCACCAGCGATGGGTCTTAATGCGTTCTTTGCTTTTGTTGTGGTACAGGCAATGGGCCTGCCGTGGCAGGTGGGAATGGGCGCGATTTTCTGGGGCGCGGTCGGCCTGCTGCTGCTGACCATTTTCCGCGTGCGCTACTGGATGATTGCCAATATCCCGGTGAGCTTGCGCGTCGGTATCACCAGCGGTATCGGCCTGTTTATCGGCATGATGGGCCTGAAAAATGCTGGCGTCATTGTCGCGAACCCGGAAACGCTGGTCAGCATCGGCAACCTGACCTCGCACAGCGTGCTGCTGGGCGTACTGGGCTTCTTTATCATCGCCATTCTGGCGTCGCGTAATATTCACGCGGCGGTGCTGGTGTCTATTGTGGTCACTACGCTGCTGGGCTGGATGCTGGGCGATGTCCATTACAACGGCATCGTCTCTGCGCCACCGAGCGTCAGTTCCGTGATTGGTCACGTCGATCTGGCTGGCTCCTTCAACCTCGGTCTGGCGGGGGTAATTTTCTCCTTTATGCTGGTTAACCTTTTTGACTCCTCCGGTACGCTGATTGGCGTGACCGACAAGGCAGGTCTGGCAGATGAGAAAGGCAAATTCCCGCGCATGAAGCAGGCGCTGTACGTTGACAGTATTTCTTCCGTGGCCGGGTCTTTCATCGGCACGTCGTCGGTGACGGCCTATATCGAATCCTCTTCCGGCGTGTCTGTGGGCGGTCGTACCGGCCTGACCGCCGTGGTGGTTGGTATTCTGTTCCTGCTGGTGATTTTCCTCTCGCCACTGGCGGGGATGGTGCCGTCTTACGCTGCTGCAGGCGCGCTGATTTACGTCGGTGTGCTGATGACCTCAAGCCTGGCGCGCGTGAAGTGGGAAGACCTGACCGAGTCGGTGCCAGCGTTTATTACCGCCGTGATGATGCCGTTCAGCTTCTCGATTACCGAAGGTATCGCGCTGGGCTTTATCTCTTACTGCGTGATGAAAATCGGCACCGGCCGACTGCGCGATCTCAGCCCGTGCGTGATTATCGTCGCGGTACTGTTTGTGCTGAAGATTGTGTTTATTGACGCGCACTAAGCGCTGAAATCGGTTCTGCCGGATGGCGTCGCAAGCCGACTCATCCGGCCTGTCCCACACCCGGTAAGACGCCTAAGCGTCGCCACCGGGCATGTCGATTACGCTTTTACCCGCTGAATATACTCGCCAAACGCCGTTAACTGCCCGGTCAGATGATCCAGCGTGCTCTGGTCAATCACCTCGCCCGTCTGCGGGTCCACTTTATTCTGGATCACGCCACCCATAAACTCCGGCTTATTCATCACCATGGCATCAAGGAACACCAGGATCTGGCGCAGATGATACTGGCAGCGCGCGCCGCCAATCGCGCCCATTGAGCTGGTCTGAATGAGAACCGGCTTACCGGCCAGCGGCTGCTCGGGCAGGCGAGAGATCCAGTCGATAGCATTCTTAAGCCCGCCGGGCACGGAATAGTTATACTCCGGTGTCACGATAACCACGCCGTCTGCCTGGCGAATCTGTTCCGCCAGCGCTTCCACGCTTGCCGGGAAGCCCTCTTCCTGCTGGATATCCGCATCGTACAGCGGAATATCACCAATCGACGGTAAAGCACTGACCTCAATTCCCGCCGGGGCGATTTTCGGCAGTGTTCGCGCGACCATCGCGTTAAACGACCCTTTGCGCAGGCTTCCCAATAACGTAACCACTTTCAACGTCTCAGACATAATGACTCCTTCGTGTCGTGGAGATTATTTTTGATCGGACCCGTTGAGTGTAAACGTTTTTTCAGACGTCAGGCTGGTAAAACGCATCAGGCGACCAGCAGGTTCATTGGCGCGCACCTGCGCATCGGGCAGGCAGCGCCAGTTACCGTTGCCGTTGTACTCCCAGACCTTCAGACGCTCGATCGCAGGTGTAACGGCAATTGACCATACCAGCACGTCCTCTGCATCGCAGACTGCTTCAATTTGCGCGGTATTTGCCGCGCGCAGGCGTCCTGAACCGGGGAGCAGTTGTAACTCCTGTGAATCACCTTCGGTTTTACCCGTTAACTTGAGTACGCTTTGACGCAGCGCCAGCAGCTGCGCCCGGGCTTCTTTAGGATCGTTTTGGTTATTGATCCACAATATTTCGTTGTTGGAAAAGATATGGCTGTCGGACGCCTGTGCCGCAGTGAGGCCAGGCATCACGCGCGGAAGCGCCAGTGCCAGACCGCAATCGCCTTCGGTGGTTAATGCCACGCCGACAATGTTTCCGGCATAGGCAATCGAAAAACGGGGCAACGTGGTATCAAGGAAAACGGGACGGCCACCGGGCAGGATGATGATTTCCGGCAGTTCGCTAATGCCGTATAACATGAACATCAGTTCCGCAAGCAGCGCTCTGGAGGACAGGTAGCGAGAACGGCGATACTCCGGCAACAATCGGGCCTGATTATGGCAGGCTGACGACAGTCGGGTAGAAAGGCGATAACCCTCGCCCGGAGTCCCTCTTGCAAAGTGCGTAGCCATTTTTCGCTCCGTGATAATGGTCAATGGTAAAGATGAAAAGCTTGCTGTCGGTTAACCGCTTTCGTTTTAAACGTAAACGAAGCAAATGAGAAGATCCTGAACCCGATTTTTACAAATCATGTGCTTCGGGTGACACTTTTTGCGAAAAAATGGGCGTCTGATGGCATGAACCCGTTAGTCATGAAAATCTTAATGGCTAAACCGAAACATTTATATGCTTTAACAGGTAAAAATTAGTTTAACGGCTTCAGCGTGTATATCTTGTATTACCTGTTAAAGCGTGTAATAGTTACTTTACCGTCTGTAACCGGTAGATCGAAATGAAAATAACTAACAGCAAGCAACTCAGCGCCTGCCTGAAAGATATCCGTACTACGCAAAAGCTTTCACAGGGGAAAGTTGCCAGTAAAGTGGGTATTCGTCAGGATACGGTGTCCAGCTTCGAACAAAACCCTGATTCTACTAAGCTGGAAACCTTCTTTAAAATTCTGTCGGCTTTAAATCTGGAACTGACGGTGACCCCCAGAAATGCGGGTAAAGCCAGTGACAAGGTGTCTGAAACATCCTGGAAGGAAGAGTGGTAATGGCCGCGCTCGATGTTGATATGAACGGTTAACCTGACAATAAAAACCCGCATTAACAGCCAGTTAATGCGGGTTAATGAATCTTCACGGACGACTACAGCCTAAACGTTACTTACCAATACAAAAACTCGAGAAAATGCGTCCCAGCAAGTCATCTGAAGTAAATTCCCCGGTGATTTCGCTCAGGCTGTGCTGCGCAAGCCTCAATTCCTCCGCCAGCAGTTCTCCGGCCCAGGCACCGAGCAGCTGCGCTTTGCCCTGATCAAGATGAGTCGCCGCCGTTTCCAGCGCCTGCAAATGACGACGGCGGGCAAGGAAGCCACCTTCCATTTGCGTATCAAATCCCATACTTTGCTTGAGATGGTCGCGCAGGACATCGATACCTTCACCAGTACGCGCGGAGAGGCGAACAAGTGAGTGATTATTCACTTCACTGAAGCCCAGCGTCTCGCCGGTGATATCGGCCTTATTACGTACCACCGTAATCGGCAGGTTGGCCGGCAGGCGTGCAATAAAATCCGGCCAGATGGCCGCCGGATCTACCGCGTCGGTGGTGGTGCCGTCGACCATAAACAGCACGCGGTCGGCCTGTTCAATCTCCTGCCACGCGCGCTCAATACCAATACGTTCAACTTCGTCGCTGGCCTCACGCAGACCGGCGGTGTCGATGATATGCAGCGGCATGCCATCAATATGGATGTGCTCGCGCAGGACGTCGCGGGTGGTGCCAGCGATGTCGGTAACAATCGCCGCTTCACGTCCGGCCAGCGCGTTCAACAGGCTGGATTTACCGGCGTTAGGCCGCCCGGCAATCACCACTTTCATCCCTTCGCGCAGCAGGCTACCCTGGCGCGCTTCGGCACGTACCGCGTCCAGATCGGCCATTACGCCATTGAGCTGCGCTTCAATTTTGCCGTCGGAGAGGAAGTCGATTTCCTCATCCGGGAAGTCGATGGCCGCTTCTACGTAGATCCGCAGGTGAGTAAGTGCTTCCACCAGGTGATTTACGCGTGCGGAGAATGCACCCTGAAGTGAGTTCAGCGCCGAGCGCGCCGCCTGCTCGGAGCTGGCATCAATCAGGTCGGCAATCGCCTCTGCCTGCGCGAGGTCAAGTTTGTCGTTAAGAAAGGCGCGCTCGGAGAACTCACCGGGCTTCGCAATCCGCAGACCGGGGATAGTCAGAATGCGTTTTAACAGCAGATCGAGGATCACCGGGCCGCCGTGTCCCTGGAGTTCCAGCACGTCTTCGCCGGTAAAAGAGTTTGGGCCTGGGAACCATAGCGCGATGCCCTGATCCAGCGCCGCGCCGTCTGTGTCCTGAAACGGCAGATAGTCGGCGTAACGCGGCTTAGGTAATTTCCCCAGTACGGCTTGTGCGACGTCGCGGGCTTTCTGGCCGGAAATGCGCAGGATGCCCACGCCGCCACGTCCTGGAGGGGTGGCCTGGGCAACGATAGTGTCGTTATGGCTCATGTTATGTCTCTTTGCTTACCCATAAAAAAGGCGGTCAGATGACCGCCCTTTATCACTGTTCCTTTTGCCGGGTGGCGCTGCGCTTACCCGGCTTACCGCTTACGTCAGGATTTTTTCTTCTCGCGGCTATGCAGGCCACGTTTTTCCAGACCGCGGTAAATCAGCTGCTGCTGGATAATCGTCACGGTGTTGCTGACGATGTAGTACAGCACCAGACCTGACGGGAACCACAGGAAGAACACAGTGAAGATGACCGGCATAAAAGTCATGATCTTCTGCTGCATCGGGTCGGTCACGGTGGTCGGCGACATCTTCTGAATGAAGAACATCGTCAGACCCATCAGGATCGGCAGGATGTAGTACGGGTCCTGTGCGGACAGGTCATGTATCCACAGGGCGAACGGCGCGTGACGCAGTTCAATGGAGCCCATCAGCATATAGTACAGCGCCAGGAAGATTGGCATCTGGATGACCAGCGGCAAGCAGCCACCCAGTGGGTTAACCTTCTCCGCTTTGTACAGGGCCATCATCTCCTGGCTCTGACGCTGTTTGTCATCGCCCAGACGCTCACGCATCGCCGCAATCTTCGGCTGCAGCATACGCATCTTCGCCATGGAGGTGTACTGCGCTTTGGTCAGCGGGTACATGATGCCACGCACGATAAAGGTGATCATGATGATGGAGAAGCCCCAGTTACCCAGGAAGCTATGAATCCATTTCAGCAGCTTAAACAGCGGCTGAGAGATGAACCACAGCCAGCCGTAATCCACGGTCAGATCCAGGTGCGGTGCAACGGCCGCCATTTTGTCCTGAATTTCCGGGCCAACCCACAGGGTGCTACCCAGATTGCCCGTCTGACCCGGCTGAACCAGCAGCGGCTGAGACTTATAACCAATTGCCGCCACGCCGTTACCCAGGTTGCTGGTGTAGAAGCTGTTGGTGCTGTTGGCTGGCGGTACCCACGCGGTAGCGAAGTACTGCTGCAACATAGCAACCCAGCCGCCCTGAGCGCTCAGGTTCAGGTTTTCGTTGTCGGCAATTTTATCAAATTTGTATTTTTCGTACTTTTCGTCCGGCGTGGAGTACGCCGCACCGCGGAAGGTATGCAGCGCAAAGTTGCTGCTACCGGTATCGCGATGAGAAGGCAAATCGATGGATTGCTTCAGCTGACCAAAGGTAGACACTTCCAGCGGTTTCTCGCCGGCGTTCTGCACATTGTAGTTAACGTTCACCGCAAATTCGCCGCGTTTCAGGACGAAGGTTTTGGTGAAGGTGTTACCGGCAGCATCGGTCCAGGTCAGCGGGATCGCCAGTTCGTTTTGGCCGTCGGCCAGCACAAACGCATCGCTGTCAACGTTATACAGCGGACGGGAACCGTTGGCCGGGTTATCCGGGCCATCACGGCCGGTCAGGCCGCTTTGCGCCTGGTAGATAAACTGCGGCGTGGTTTCGAGTAACTGGAACGGCTCGTTAGAACCCAGCTCTTTCGGGTACGTTAACAGGTGCGCCTGCTCAACGTCACCACCACGGGTGTTGATCGTCAGCTCCAGCACATCGGTTTTCACCGTAATCAGTTTACCCTGGCCACTGGCTGGTACGCCCTGGTCTGCGGCACTACCCGCTGCGGTGGTCGTAGTCTGCGTGATCTGCTGCTGGGGCTGAGGATTTTTATCCTGCTCCCAGGCTTGCCAGATCATGAAAGACACGAACAACAAAGCGATGACTAGAAGATTGCGTTGCGAATCCATCGTTAGTGTTCTCTGGTATCAAATGGTCCGGGCGGGACGGGGTCGTCACCACCCGGGTGTAAAGGGTGGCATTTTAATACGCGTTTCACCGTCAACCAACTGCCTTTTATCATCCCAAACCTGCGCAATGCCTCAATTCCGTATTGCGAACAGGTCGGGGTGAAACGGCAATGTGGCCCAAGCAGCGGACTGATCAGGCGTTGATAGACCCGGATGAGGGCTATCAGGACCCTTGAGCCAGCCGACAGTGGCGACGCCATAATTTTTCCAGTGCTTCCGTAAGGGCACGGTTATCGAGGTCGGCAACCCCCTTTTTCGCCACCACCACGAAATCCATTGCGGGAAGCTCGTGTTGACGTAAACGAAAACTTTCACGCGTCAGACGTTTAATCCGATTGCGTTCATGTGCGCGCTTAACGTTTTTCTTGGCGACCGTAAGACCGATGCGGGGATGCCCCAGCGAATTCAGGCGGCCGAGGATGGTGATTTGCGGCGTGCCAGCCCGTTGTGGCTGCTGGAAGACGAAAGTGAAATGACTGGGAGTTAACAAGCGTAACTCCCTGGGAAATGCGAGCTTAACCACGCAGGGTTAGCTTTATTACTTGGAAACGGTCAGACGAGCGCGGCCTTTAGCACGACGACGTGCCAGAACCTGACGACCATTTTTATTAGCCATACGAGCACGGAAGCCGTGAGAACGGTTGCGCTTCAGTACAGACGGTTGAAAAGTGCGTTTCATGGCGATTTCTACCTAAACTTGAATAAATTCACTGACTTTTGCGTATGACCGAACAAACTTCGAACGACTTACGCCACAGTGTGGGTGATTAAAGAGGCCGGATTGTAATAATTGTACACTCCGGAGTCAATTCTCTTTCCTTATATCCCGCGTATTTTCGCACGTTTTCATGAGTAAAACCCAGATTGAAAACAGGCTAACGCGCCGGGTGGAGGATTATACGGGCTCCGGCCTAAAGCGCAAGGATCGCACGGGATCTTCGTTAGATCATTTAAGAAAAATTTTGCCATTGCTCATTAATTTTTCCGATATGCGGCCTAAATCGTGCCGCAGTTATCCAGGATCGTTTACACTTACCCGGTCGCGATCCTTCCTGTGGATAAATAGGGAAGAATCTGTGAGAAACAGAAGATCTCTGGCGCAGTTTACGCTATGATCCGCCTCCCGATCGGATCAAGCGATCAGGATCGGGTAAAAACCGCAGATAGCGGTTCGCACGTCACCCTTACGTGGGTCTTTTCACCGTGCGTCAACAATCATGAACGTTTCAGCCTTTGTCATTTATCGACTTTTGTTCGAGTGGAGTCCGCCGTGTCACTTTCGCTTTGGCAGCAGTGTCTTGCCCGATTGCAGGATGAGTTACCAGCCACAGAATTCAGTATGTGGATACGCCCATTGCAGGCGGAACTGAGTGATAACACGCTGGCTTTGTATGCGCCAAACCGTTTTGTGCTCGATTGGGTAAGGGACAAATACCTCAATAATATCAACGGACTGCTCAATGAGTTTTGTGGGGCTGACGCACCGCAGATGCGTTTTGAAGTAGGGACCAAACCGGTTTCACAGACGTTAAAAGGGTCGGTTAGCGTGGCTGCACCCGTGCAGACCGCGCAGGTGCATATTCCGCGCCCCGTTCCGCCATCCCGTCCCGGTTGGGACAATGTTCCCGCACCCGCAGAACCGACTTACCGCTCCAACGTGAACGTCAAACACACGTTTGATAACTTCGTTGAGGGTAAATCAAACCAGCTGGCGCGCGCGGCGGCACGTCAGGTGGCAGACAACCCTGGTGGCGCGTATAACCCGCTGTTTTTATATGGCGGGACAGGCCTGGGTAAAACCCACCTTTTGCATGCGGTAGGCAACGGCATTGTGGCTCGTAAACCTAACGCCAAAGTCGTCTATATGCACTCCGAGCGCTTTGTACAGGACATGGTAAAAGCCTTGCAAAACAACGCGATCGAAGAGTTTAAACGCTACTACCGTTCCGTTGATGCGCTGCTAATCGATGACATTCAGTTCTTTGCCAATAAAGAACGATCCCAGGAAGAGTTTTTCCACACCTTTAACGCCCTGCTGGAAGGCAATCAGCAGATCATCCTTACCTCAGATCGCTATCCAAAAGAGATCAATGGCGTTGAAGATCGTCTGAAATCTCGCTTTGGCTGGGGGCTGACGGTGGCGATCGAACCGCCGGAACTGGAAACCCGCGTGGCGATCCTGATGAAAAAGGCTGACGAAAATGATATTCGTCTACCGGGAGAGGTGGCGTTCTTTATTGCCAAGCGCCTGCGCTCTAACGTGCGTGAACTGGAAGGGGCGCTGAACCGCGTCATCGCCAATGCCAATTTTACTGGCCGGGCAATCACTATCGACTTCGTGCGTGAAGCCCTGCGCGATCTGCTGGCGCTTCAGGAGAAGCTGGTCACCATCGACAACATTCAGAAGACGGTGGCAGAGTATTATAAAATTAAAGTGGCGGATCTGCTGTCAAAACGCCGCTCTCGTTCGGTAGCCCGTCCGCGCCAGATGGCGATGGCGCTGGCAAAGGAGCTGACCAACCATAGCCTGCCGGAAATCGGTGATGCCTTTGGGGGGCGCGACCATACTACCGTGCTTCACGCCTGCCGCAAAATCGAGCAGTTGCGTGAAGAAAGCCATGATATTAAAGAAGATTTCTCTAATTTAATCCGAACATTATCGTCGTGACCTATGAAATTTACCGTTGAACGTGAACATTTATTAAAACCGCTGCAACAGGTGAGCGGGCCTTTAGGGGGCCGTCCTACGTTGCCGATTCTGGGTAATCTTCTGATGCAGGTAGCGGACGGTACGCTGTCGTTGACCGGTACCGACCTCGAAATGGAAATGGTCGCGCGCGTATCGCTGAGCCAGCCGCACGAGCCGGGTGCCACCACCGTCCCGGCGCGTAAGTTTTTTGATATCTGCCGTGGCCTGCCGGAAGGCGCTGAAATCGATGTGAAACTGGAGGGCGATCGGATGCTGGTACGCTCCGGGCGCAGTCGTTTCTCGCTCTCCACGCTACCCGCTGCGGATTTCCCGAATCTGGACGACTGGCAGAGCGAGGTTGAATTCACTCTGCCGCAGGCGACCATGAAGCGGCTGATTGAAGCGACCCAGTTTTCGATGGCGCATCAGGATGTGCGTTATTACCTGAACGGCATGCTGTTTGAAACGGAAGGCGAAGAGTTACGCACCGTAGCAACTGACGGGCACCGCCTGGCCGTCTGCGCCATGCCGCTGGGTGAAGCATTACCCAACCATTCGGTGATCGTACCGCGTAAAGGCGTGATTGAGCTGATGCGCATGCTCGACGGCGGCGATACCCCGCTGCGCGTGCAGATCGGCAGTAACAATATTCGCGCCCATGTCGGCGACTTTATCTTCACATCGAAGCTGGTTGATGGCCGTTTCCCGGATTATCGCCGCGTATTGCCGAAAAACCCGGACAAACATCTGGAAGCGGGCTGCGATATTCTTAAGCAGGCGTTTGCCCGCGCGGCAATCCTCTCCAACGAGAAGTTTCGCGGCGTGCGCCTGTATGTGAGCGAGAACCAGATCAAAATCACTGCCAACAACCCGGAGCAGGAAGAAGCCGAGGAGATCCTCGACGTCACCTATGCCGGAACGGAAATGGAAATCGGCTTCAACGTTAGCTACGTACTGGATGTGCTGAACGCGCTGAAATGCGAAAACGTGCGCATCATGCTGACCGATTCCGTATCTAGCGTGCAGATTGAAGATGCGGCGTCGCAAAGCGCGGCCTATGTTGTTATGCCAATGAGACTGTAGTGAAAAATATCGGGCTATCTTACTTGCCATTTTCAACCTGGGCTGTGCTCGCCCCTGTCACGTACTGCGTGTACGCTCCAGGTTCTGCGCGCAGTCCGCGTTGAAACTGGCTGCGCCGATTACGCCCTGGCCCGAAGAAACCCAGATATGTCACTTACGCGCCTTTTAATCAAAGATTTTCGCAACATCGAGAGCGCGGATCTCGCCCTCTCTCCCGGCTTTAACTTCCTGGTGGGTGCCAACGGCAGCGGTAAAACCAGCGTGCTGGAAGCGATCTACACGCTGGGCCACGGCCGGGCGTTTCGCAGCTTGCAGATTGGCCGCGTGATCCGCCATGAACAGGACGCTTTTGTTTTGCATGGACGTTTGCAGGGGGAGGAGCGGGAAGTCTCCATCGGTCTGACTAAAGACAAACTGGGCGACAGTAAAGTGCGCATCGACGGCACCGACGGCCATAAAGTCGCGGAGCTGGCGCACCTGATGCCGATGCAGTTGATTACGCCGGAAGGGTTTACATTACTCAACGGCGGCCCCAAATACCGTAGAGCGTTCCTCGACTGGGGATGCTTTCATAACGAAGCCGGTTTCTTTACCGCCTGGAGCAACCTCAAGCGGCTGCTCAAACAGCGCAATGCCGCGCTGCGCCAGGTGAGCCACTACGCGCAACTGCGCCCGTGGGATAAAGAGCTGATCCCGCTGGCGGAACAAATCAGCCGCTGGCGCGCCGAATACAGCAGCGCCATTGCCGAAGACATGGCAGATACCTGTAAGCAGTTTTTACCCGAGTTCACTCTCACCTTCTCTTTCCAGCGCGGCTGGGAGAAAGAGACGGAGTACGCCGACGTGCTGGAGCGCAGCTTCGAGCGTGACAGAATGTTGACCTATACCGCGCACGGCCCGCACAAGGCGGATTTTCGCATTCGCGCCGACGGCGCGCCGGTGGAAGATACGCTGTCGCGTGGCCAGCTAAAACTCCTGATGTGTGCGCTACGACTGGCGCAAGGTGAGTTTTTAACCCGCGAAAGCGGACGGCGCTGTTTATACCTGATAGATGATTTTGCCTCTGAACTTGATGATGCGCGTCGCGGGCTGCTTGCCAGCCGCTTAAAAGCCACGCAGTCACAGGTTTTCGTCAGCGCCATTAGCGCTGAACACGTTCTGGACATGTCGGACAAAAATTCGAAGATGTTCACCGTGGAAAAGGGTAAAATAGCGGATTAACCCAAGATAAAAATGAGCGAGAAACGTTGATGTCGAATTCTTATGACTCCTCCAGTATCAAAGTCCTGAAAGGGCTGGATGCGGTGCGTAAGCGCCCGGGTATGTATATCGGCGATACGGATGACGGCACCGGTCTGCACCACATGGTATTCGAGGTGGTAGATAACGCTATCGACGAAGCGCTCGCAGGTCACTGTAAAGATATCGTCGTGACCATTCATGCCGATAACTCTGTGTCCGTCACAGATGATGGTCGTGGCATCCCGACCGGTATTCACCCGGAAGAGGGCGTCTCGGCAGCAGAAGTGATCATGACCGTGCTGCACGCGGGCGGTAAATTCGATGATAACTCCTATAAAGTGTCCGGCGGTCTGCACGGCGTGGGCGTGTCGGTTGTTAACGCCCTGTCGCAGAAGCTGGAACTGGTGATCCGTCGTGAAGGCAAAGTTCACCAGCAGACCTACGTCCACGGCGTACCGCAGGCACCGCTGGCGGTAACGGGTGACACTGACGTCACCGGTACTCAGGTCCGTTTCTGGCCAAGCCATGAGACGTTCACCAACGTCACCGAATTTGAATATGAGATTCTGGCAAAACGCCTGCGTGAACTGTCGTTCCTGAACTCTGGCGTGTCGATTCGCCTGCGCGACAAGCGTGACGGCAAAGAAGACCATTACCACTACGAAGGCGGCATTAAGGCGTTTGTTGAATACCTCAACAAGAACAAAACGCCGATCCACCCGAATATCTTCTACTTCTCCACCGAAAAAGACGGTATTGGCGTCGAAGTGGCGCTGCAGTGGAACGACGGCTTCCAGGAAAATATCTACTGCTTTACCAACAACATTCCGCAGCGTGACGGCGGGACTCACCTGGCAGGCTTCCGTGCGGCGATGACCCGTACCCTGAACGCCTACATGGACAAAGAAGGCTACAGCAAAAAAGCCAAAGTCAGCGCCACCGGTGATGACGCGCGTGAAGGTCTGATTGCCGTCGTCTCCGTAAAAGTACCGGACCCGAAATTCTCCTCGCAGACCAAAGACAAGCTGGTTTCCTCTGAAGTGAAATCGGCGGTCGAGCAGCAGATGAACGAACTGCTGAGTGAATACCTGCTGGAAAACCCGTCCGACGCTAAAATCGTGGTCGGCAAAATTATCGATGCGGCCCGCGCTCGTGAAGCCGCGCGTCGCGCGCGTGAAATGACCCGCCGTAAAGGCGCGCTGGACTTAGCTGGTCTTCCGGGCAAGCTGGCGGACTGTCAGGAACGTGACCCGGCCCACTCTGAACTGTACCTGGTGGAAGGGGACTCGGCGGGCGGCTCTGCCAAACAGGGGCGTAACCGTAAAAATCAGGCGATCCTGCCGCTGAAGGGTAAAATCCTCAACGTTGAGAAAGCCCGTTTTGACAAGATGCTCTCCTCGCAGGAAGTGGCGACGCTTATCACCGCGCTCGGCTGCGGCATTGGTCGCGACGAGTACAACCCGGACAAACTGCGTTATCACAGCATCATCATCATGACCGATGCCGACGTCGACGGCTCGCACATCCGTACGCTGCTGCTGACCTTCTTCTATCGTCAGATGCCGGAAATCGTTGAGCGTGGCCATGTCTACATCGCGCAGCCGCCGCTGTATAAAGTGAAGAAAGGCAAGCAGGAACAGTACATTAAAGACGACGAAGCGATGGATCAATATCAGATTTCTATCGCTCTTGATGGCGCGTCTTTACATGCTAACGCGAATGCACCTGCGCTGGCTGGCGAGCCGCTGGAGCGTCTGGTTTCTGAGTACAATGGCGCACAGAAGATGATTAACCGCATGGAGCGTCGCTTCCCGCGCGCGCTGCTGAAAGAGCTGGTTTATCAGCCGACGCTGAGTGAAGCCGATCTGTCCAGCGAACAGACCGTCACCCGCTGGGTATCGCAGCTCATTACCGTTCTGAACGAAAACGAGCAGCACGGCAGCGTGTGGAAGTACGATATTCGTGAAAACGCGGAACAGCAGCAGTTTGAGCCGATTATTCGCGTGCGCACGCACGGCGTGGACACCGACTATCCGCTGGATCACGAATTTGTGATGGGCGCGGAATACCGTCGCCTCTGCACGCTCGGCGAGAAGCTGCGTGGTCTGATTGAAGACGATGCGTTTATTGAGCGTGGCGAACGTCGTCAGCCGGTTGCGAGCTTCGAGCAGGCGCTGGAATGGCTGGTGAAAGAATCTCGTCGTGGCCTCGCTATTCAGCGTTATAAAGGTCTGGGCGAGATGAACCCGGAGCAGCTGTGGGAAACGACGATGGACCCGGAAAGCCGCCGTATGCTGCGCGTGACCGTGAAAGATGCGATTGCTGCCGACCAGTTGTTCACTACCCTGATGGGCGACGCTGTTGAACCGCGTCGTGCGTTTATCGAAGAGAACGCGCTGAAAGCGGCGAATATCGATATTTAACCGATGCGTTCAAGCCTAAAAAACGCCTGAATCTTCAGGCGTTTTTTATTTGTTCTATTGATGTAGGTTCGCAATGACAAAGGGGGAGGCGATGAGTTGCAGAGGGAATGTAACAATATCAATAGCCACGGTTACAGGATAAAAAACCTGACTCCAGGCGGTGTCTTTTTTGTTAATCGTAATTGAAAAAGGCGTTATTTTCTCAATGGGGCTATTGTTATTTCTATTAATAGCTATTGTTTTGACATCCTTATCGGTAAAAGTGAAGGTAAACGCGAACGTTTTAGTATTTCGACCATTCTGAATTACAGGAACTATGGACTGATTTTAATTTTTGATCATCTGAGAGTAGTTTAAAGCTATAGGTGATATTGAAAATATCACAGCTAAACCTGTTTTTCCTTCCCTCGAGAAATGCGCAGTCAAGGAGCGTTGGAAAGTCAAAGGGATCAATATTAGACTCATTTGGTCGTGTGACTGAAGGTCCAGACGTTATGTGAGTATTATCCTTTGCGACATCAAGTTGATAATTATTCTGCTCACCAATAAGCGTCCATGTCTTCTCTCCTTTGCTTGTCGTCGATGGTTGAGTTGTAGTTTTTTTTGGATTCTGCCGCTTTATGGCGATTATTACGCCTTTTTATTCATATTTAAAATGAATTATCCAGGTATTAACTGCCATCTTGATCGGTAACGGATGGCGTTGAAATGGCGAATAACGCCATTTCAACGGTATTGCGGGTTTATTAACCATTTATTGTTGTGTTACAAGAAAATCTTCACGGATTGGCGTAAACACATCCAGTAGTTTTCCGGCTTTAAGACAAACACAGCCATGGACAATATCAGGGCGCTTATACAGGGTATCACCCTGCTGCACAATTTGCGTTTCGTCACCAATAGTAAATTCAAATTCACCGGACAATACATAGGTTAATTGCTCATGCGGATGACTGTGTAAGGCACCAATAGCGCCAGCCTCAAACGTGACCTCAACGGCCATCAGTGAACCGCTGTGCGCGAGAATGTGGCGCGAAACCCCTTCGCCTGCTTTTTCTTTTACCGTATTGCTATGTAAAACAAACATAATCTTCCTTATTCAGTAGCGAATCATGCAAATGGGATCGAATGGGTTGCTGAGTCATTCGTCCTGACGATAAGACGCCCCTGCTGGGCGTGTAATATTGTCAATATTATTTCTGTCATATTGGGGGGCAATTGAAATTTAGCAATTAAATATCAGCATTACTACCGGCACAGAAAAGGGGAGACCCCATCCAGTTCCTGTCCTCCTTTTCCCCCGACTCTTTTACTGTTTTTTGAGCGGAATCGCGTTAGCATGAGTCAGGACTCATCTAATCGGGGATATCATGGCTATTAAACTTATCGCAATCGACATGGACGGCACGTTGCTGTTACCGGATCATAGCATCTCTCCTGCCGTTAAAAACGCGATTGCCGCGGCCCGTGAACGTGGCGTGAATGTGGTACTGACCACCGGACGTCCCTATGCTGGCGTACATAAGTACCTGAAAGAACTGCATATGGAGCAGGACGGCGATTACTGCATCACCTATAACGGCGCGCTGGTGCAGAAAGCGGGCGATGGCAGTACCGTGGCTCAAACTGCGCTAAATTATGATGATTACCGCTATCTGGAACAGCTTTCCCGTGAAGTGGGATCGCACTTCCACGCGCTCGATCGCAACACGCTTTATACCGCTAATCGTGATATCAGCTACTACACCGTGCATGAATCTTATGTTGCTACTATTCCACTGGTGTTCTGTGAAGCGGAAAAAATGGACCCGGCAACGCAGTTTCTGAAAGTGATGATGATCGATGAGCCAGCCATTCTGGATAAAGCCATCACCCGTATCCCGCCGGAGGTAAAGGAGAAGTACACCGTGCTGAAAAGCGCGCCATACTTCCTTGAAATCCTCGATAAACGTGTAAATAAAGGTACCGGCGTAAAATCGCTGGCCGATACGCTGGGCATTAAGCCGGAGGAGATCATGGCGATTGGCGATCAGGAAAACGACATCGCTATGATTGAATACGCGGGTATGGGCGTGGCCATGGACAACGCCATCGACCCGGTAAAGGAGATCGCCAACTTTGTGACGAAATCCAATCTTGATGATGGCGTGGCGTATGCCATTGAGAAGTTTGTGCTGAATTAAGCTCTTAACGTAATATCGCTGATGCGGCTACGCATTATCGCCCGGCGAAGCCGTGGCTGTGTCAGCAGGTTTGCCTTACCTATTTTCCCCAGCAGCTTCAGCCGCAACCCGCGTGTCGCGGACCTGTAGTGCTGGTTAGCATGCGCTTTTCCTGCAATCAGTAAATCGCCCAATATCTCCGCACTATCCAGCGCGTAGCTGATCCCTTCCAGCGAGCTGGCGCTAATAAACCCGGCCGCTTCGCCAATGAGAAACGCATTCTCCTGACCACAAACAAAATCAGACCAGCGGGAGGGATAAAGCACCGTGCATTTTTCCGTTTTGATGACCGGACCAAACTGATAGCCGTTACCTTCCATTTGTTCTTTCAGCGCCTGATACCGGGCCTGACCTTCTTTCATCGGAAATGCGCCACCAAAAATGAAATAGCCGTCCTTACTGATGCTCCAGGCATAACAGTCGGTCAACGTGTTATCAAATACGCAGGAGTAAAACGGCAGGGCGTGCTTTTCAGCAAACCATTGCTGGATTGCCACGTATTTGCGGATCTCATGATTAGGATACAGAGAGCGGCGGACCATCGAATTCGCGCCGTCCGCGCCGACCAGATAGCGGGCGGTGATCTCTTGTTCTGCACCGTTAACGCTAAAAAGCACATGCCAGCGCCCTTCGTCACGCCAGATCCTGCGGCACAGCGTGTCGTGATGCACCTCTGCCGTAGAAGGGATCAGCGACTTCATCCATAAATCAAATGCGTGGCGGTTCACATTAATATAGCTGCGCTGATAATTGCGGGTCAGACCCGACTGGCAATCCACCGTGCGCACGCTGAAGATTTGTGGATTGGCCATCACGCTGACCGGTAGTGTTAGTCCAGCGCGTATCAGGGAACGCTGCGCGTCTGGTGCCAGCAATCCGCCGCAGGGTTTCATGAACCCTTCCGTCCCCTGTTGCCGCTTCTTATCCAGTGCAATAACCCGCATTTTGCCTGCCAGTTGACGTGCCAGCGCCGCGCCAGCCGGGCCAAGACCGATAACTGCTACGTCGAAATGTTCCATTTTTCCACCTGAGTCAACATTGTCATGGTGTAACGGTAAACGGTGGAAGTGAAGTCAGCGTGAAGTGCGGATGGTGTGATAAAGCAGATTAACGAACTTAACGATTTTTTTACCACTTGTCGTTTTTGTGATCTGAATTGTAGTACAACACATATTAATTGTACTACTATCACCTCAAGGAACGATAAAGACCCCGCAAATTTGTACTTCAATGCTGGGGGTTTTTACGTCAACGAGGATAAAGTGATGGTAGCGAAATCGCGTTGAGGACTTTCAATGACCATTACGAAAACAGACCGCATCATCGTTACTCTCGGACGGCAGATCGTGAGCGGCAAATATACCCCTGGCGCAGCACTGCCCTCAGAGGCCGATCTCTGTGAAGAGTTTGAAACCTCGCGCAATATTATTCGTGAGGTGTTCCGCTCCCTGACGGCGAAGCGGCTGATTGAAATGAAGCGCTATCGGGGCGCATTTATCGCCGCCCGCAACCAGTGGAACTACCTCGACACCGAGGTGCTGCAATGGGTGCTGGAGAATGACTACGATCCGCGTCTGATTAGCGCGATGAGCGAAGTGCGTAACCTGGTCGAGCCAGCTATTGCCCGCTGGGCAGCAGAACGGGCGACGTCCAGCGAGCTGGCGCAGATTGAGGCAGCGTTGAATGACATGATCGCCAACAATCAGGACCGGGACGCATTTAACGAAGCGGATATCCGCTACCACGAAGCGGTACTGAATGCGGTGCATAACCCGGTGTTACAGCAGTTAAGCGTTGCGATCAGCTCATTACAACGAGCGGTATTTGAGCGTACATGGATGGGCGATGAGGCTAACATGCCAAAAACGCTTCAGGAACATAAGGCGCTGTTCGATGCGATTCGGCATCAGGACGGCAACGCAGCAGAGCAGGCGGCGCTGACGATGATCGCCAGCTCCACCAGAAGGCTAAAGGACATCACATGACATCACGTTATATTGCCATCGACTGGGGGTCGACTAATCTCCGTGCCTGGCTTTATCAGGGAGAACACTGTCTCGAGAGCCGCCAGTCGGAAGCCGGGATCACCCGGTTGAACGGGCGCACGTTTGATACGGTGCTGGCACAGATCACCGAAGGCTGGACGCAGGATGCGATGCCGATAGTGATGGCTGGCATGGTGGGAAGCAACGCGGGCTGGGTCAACGTGCCTTATCTGCCGTGTCCAGCGCGGCTGGGCGATATCGGCGAGCAACTTGCTCATGTGAAAGCCAACGTCTGGATCGTGCCGGGCCTGTGCATCAATAATGACGATAACCATAATGTGATGCGCGGTGAAGAGACGCAGTTAATCGGTGCGCATACTCTGATGCCCTCCGCACTGTACGTGATGCCCGGCACGCACTGTAAATGGGTGCAGATTAATGACGATATGGTGACGGATTTCCGCACGGTGATGACCGGTGAGCTTCACCATGTCCTGCTTAAGCATACGCTGGTGGGCGCGGGACTCCCCGAGCAGACCGACTCGCCGGAGGCGTTCAACGCCGGGCTGGAGCGCGGGCTGCAATCCCCGGATATATTGCCGCGTTTGTTCGAAGTCCGCGCCTCGCATGTGTTGGGCGTGCGGCCTCGCGAGCAGGTAAGTGAATTCCTTTCCGGCCTGCTGATTGGCAGCGAAGTGGCCAGCATGGCTGAATATATCCCGGCGCAGCAGTCCGTCACCCTGGTCGCCAGTCCGTCCCTTACCGCGCGTTATCAGCAGGCATTTAAGGCCTTTGGCCGCCAAAGTCAGACATTACGCGGCGACGCCGCATTTCAGGCAGGAATAAGGAGCATCGCTCATGCAGTGGCAAAATAAACTTCCGCTTATCGCCATCCTTCGCGGTATCAAACCCGATGAGGCGCATGCCCATGTGGCGGCGGTCATTGAGGCGGGATTTGAAGCCGTTGAGATCCCGCTGAACTCCCCGGAGTGGGAAAAAAGCATCCCGGCAATGGTGAAAGCGTTTGGTGATAAAGCGCTGATTGGCGCAGGCACTGTACTCAAGCTGGAGCAGGTTGATCGGCTTGCGGAAATGGGCTGCACGCTGATGGTAACGCCAAACATTAAACCGGAACTGATCCGCCGCGCGGTAGAACACGGCATGACCGTTTGCCCCGGCTGCGCCACGGCGACAGAAGCGTTTGACGCCATTGATGCGGGCGCACAGTCGCTGAAGATTTTCCCTTCCTCGGCCTTTGGTCCGGACTACATCAAGGCGCTGAAGGCCGTATTGCCGCCGGAGATCCCGGTATTCGCCGTCGGCGGCGTCACGCCGGAGAATTTAAAACAGTGGATTGACGCCGGTTGTGTCGGTGCCGGGCTGGGCAGCGATCTCTATCGCGCCGGACAGCCCGTTGAGCGCACCGCGCAGCAGGCAGCCGCATTTGTAAAAGCGTATCGAGAGGCAGTGAAATGAAAATTACCAAACTCACCACGTATCGTTTACCCCCGCGCTGGATGTTTCTCAAAATAGAGACCGATGAAGGCGTGGTTGGCTGGGGCGAGCCGGTGATTGAAGGCCGTGCGCGTACCGTGGAAGCGGCGGTACATGAGCTGGGTGAATATCTGATTGGTCAGGACCCGGCGCGTATTAACGACCTGTGGCAGGTGATGTACCGCGCCGGTTTTTATCGTGGCGGCCCGATCCTGATGAGTGCCATTGCCGGTATCGACCAGGCGCTGTGGGATATCAAAGGTAAAGTCCATACCGCGCCGGTGTGGCAACTGATGGGCGGTCTGGTGCGCGATAAAATCAAGGCCTACAGCTGGGTTGGCGGCGACCGTCCGGCCGAAGCCATTGCCGGTATTTCCACGCTGCGCAAGATTGGCTTTGATACCTTTAAATTAAACGGCTGCGAAGAGTTAGGCATTATTGATGATTCGCGTAAAGTGGACGCAGCGGTAAATACCGTGGCGCAAATCCGCGAAGCCTTTGGCAATGAAATTGAATTCGGCCTTGATTTCCATGGACGCGTCAGCGCGCCAATGGCGAAGGTGTTAATTAAAGAGCTGGAACAGTATCGCCCGCTATTTATTGAGGAGCCGGTATTAGCCGAGCAGGCGGAATATTATCCGCGTCTGGCGGCACAAACGCATATTCCAATCGCCGCAGGCGAGCGTATGTTCTCCCGCTTTGAATTTAAACGGGTGCTGGAAGCAGGAGGGCTGGCCATTTTGCAACCTGATCTCTCCCATGCCGGTGGAATTACCGAATGCTATAAAATCGCCGGGATGGCCGAGGCTTATGATGTGGCGCTGGCTCCGCACTGCCCGCTTGGCCCGATTGCGCTGGCTGCCTGTCTGCACGTTGACTTTGTGTCGCACAACGCTGTATTCCAGGAGCAAAGCATGGGCATTCATTACAACAAAGGTGCTGAACTTCTCGATTTCGTGAAAAATAAAGAAGACTTCAGCATGGAAGGCGGTTTCTTTAAACCGTTGATGAAGCCGGGCCTTGGTGTAGAAATTGATGAAGAAAAAGTGATTGAACTGAGTAAAAATTTCCAGGACTGGCGTAATCCGCTCTGGCGTCATGCGGATGGTACTGTCGCCGAATGGTAAGCGCATTATTCTGAATAATTAAAGTAATCAATAATGATCGGCTGTTTATTGGCAGAGGGCATCCCTTTGCCGATATTCAGCGGAATGAGGATTCTGTTATGAATACCGATCTGTACTCTACAACGTTACGGCAGCTTAATGCGAAGATAATTCCGTTTATTATCATTTGCTATTTTGTGGCTAATCTGGATAAAACCAATATCTCTATTGCAGCCTTACAAATGAACGCTGATTTAGGGCTGAGTGCCAGTATGTATGGTCTCGGTGTAGGGATGTTTTATATTTCTTATATTATTTTTGAAATCCCCAGCAATGTTATTATGACCAAAGTTGGGGCGCGGCTATGGATTGCCAGAATCATGATTACCTGGGGTATTGTGAGTGCCGGGATGTCGCTGGTGCATACGCCAACCCAACTCTATGTTATGCGCTTCCTGCTGGGCATGGCTGAAGCAGGATTTACGCCGGGTATCATTTATTATATCTCCTGCTGGTTCCCGAAAAGCAACCGCGCACGTGCCATGTCGTTCTTTTATATGGGGTCGGTCATGGCGTCCATCATTGGACTACCGATTTCCGGTACCATCCTGAATATGCACGGTATCGCAGATATCGCAGGCTGGCGCTGGCTGTTTGCCATTGAAGGTATTCCCGCGATTGTCCTGGGCGTGCTGGTGCTGTGGCGTTTACCGCAATCCCCCGATCATGCGGCCTGGCTTTCCACTGAGCAAAAAGGCTGGCTGAAGGCGCAACTGGCGCGTGATAACGCAAGCGTTGAAGTTGGTGCTAATCATAGTTGGATCAGCGCTCTGAAAAACAAAACCGTCTTGTTATTAAGTCTGGTGTGGTTTTTACAGGCGTTTGGCTCCATCGGTATTACCCTGTTTTTACCGCTGATTATTAAAAGTATGGCCAGCGATCAGAGCAACATCGTCATCAGTCTGCTTTCCGCTGTGCCGTTTATTGCGGCCTGCTTATTTATGTACATCAACGGGCGGCATTCTGATACCACTAACGAGCGCTCATGGCACTTAGGTTTGCCGCTGATCCTCTCCGGGCTGTCGCTGGCGATAGCTATTTATTCCGGCAATCTGTTGGTGGCCTATGTCTTGCTCATACTGACCGTGGGTTTCAACTTTGCGCTTACGCCAATCTTCTGGGCAGTGACCACCGAGAAACTGGCGGGCGTCGCGGCGGCAGCGTCTATTGCGTTTATCAATACTGTCGCAAATTTCGTGGGTCTTGGTTTACCACCGCTGCTTGGCAAAATTAAAGATGCGACTAACAGCTATCACTACGGGCTGCTGATTGTTGCCGTGGCACTCATTATCGGGGGCATCATCGGGATACTGGTTTCGCGTCCTGCGCCGTCCCGGGTATCGAAAGATCCCGCCTCACGTCTCTCTTAATATTGGAAACGCTATGAAACAGAAAGTACTCAAACAAGCCTATTTGCCGGATGCACTGACCACGGAGCTTAGCCAGCGTTACGATTTATACGATATGGCTCTCCTGACTGATGCAGAAGTGCAGGCCGTTGCCAGTGAGATCACCGTCGTTATTACCAACGGTGAGGCGGTGGTAACGCGTGAATTTATTAGTACGCTACCCGCACTGAAGTTGATTGCCGTGTTTGGCGTAGGGTATGACGGTGTGGATGTGGCCGCGGCGCGCGATGCCGGAGTAGACGTTACTCACACGCCTGGCGTATTAACCGATGACGTTGCCGATCTGGCGATGGGGCTGATGCTCGCCGTCTCACGCAAAATTGTCGCTGCACAGAAATTTATTGAACAGGCGGGCTGGCACAAAAGCGGTTTTCAATGGACGCGTAAAGTCTCCGGCAAGCGGCTTGGTATCCTCGGTATGGGACGTATCGGGCAGGCGATTGCTAAACGGGCGACCGCGTTCGATATGGAGATTGCTTACAGCGACCGCCAGCAAAATAACGCGCTGACATGGGAATTTATACCCGATCTACAGACTCTGGCGCAGAACAGCGATTTTCTGATGGTGTGCGCGCCGGGAGGCGAAGGAACCAAAGCGCTGATCAATCAATCTGTGCTGGAGGCGCTGGGCGCGGAAGGCATCTTAATCAATATCTCACGCGGCAGCGTGGTTGATGAGCAGGCACTGATCGCCGCACTGGAAAATAACATCATCGCCGGGGCCGCGCTGGACGTTTTTGCCCATGAGCCGCTTGTGCCTGCCTCGTTGCAGCAACGCGACAATGTGGTGATCACGCCGCATATGGCCAGCGCAACCTGGGAAACGCGTCGGGAAATGTCGCGTCTGGTGCTGGAAAACGTTGAGGCCTGGTTCGCCGGTACACCGCTGGTGACGCCGGTTCCCTGAGTATTTTTACGCCGCTCATCCCGCGCTGACCGCAGGCGTGGGATGAGTTATAAGGCCAGATCAACCTCGCCGGATTGCCCGCCTTAACGTCCCGAATGGGTTCCATTATTCCCTACTGGTTTTCAGGTTTAACAGCGTATCCGCTTGCGAAATGTGTGCTGCTTTGGTTTTCCTGTCCCACAGGCACAGTTCGCTTCCCCGCTTATTATGCAGACGCGCCTGAGGGTAATGGCCGCCAATGACCAGCGCAGAGTAGCCGACGCTATCATCAAACAGGATATTATCGCTGCTGACAGTAGGCTTTTTTAACTGACTGGCCTTCAGACAGGCTGCTTTCATTGCTTTAAAATCTTCCGCCCAGGCGTCGTCAGAGCTGGCCCAGACGCTGGAACAGGCAGCCCAACTGATTGTCAGTATCAGCAGTTGTTTTCTCATCGGTGCTTTCCTTCAGTTCTTTATGTCAGCGTAAGCTTAGCAAACCCCGCTGGCAGGCCGTTGCGCCTTGCGATACCCTGATGCCATTGCAGACAGCCGGATCGCCCCATGAAACAAGTCACTTTCGCGCCTCGCCATCACCAGCTAACCAATATTCATACCTGGACGCCGGACAGTCAGTGGCTGGCGTTTGATGTGCGTCCTTCCGGGGCCTCATTTACCGGTGAAACTATTGAGCGGGTTAATGTGCATACCGGCGTCGTGGAGGTGATTTACCGTGCGCCTGCGGGCGCGCATGTCGGCGTGGTGACGGTCAATCCGCAGACGGAAAAGTATGTTTTCATTCACGGCCCCGAAAACCCGGATGCGCAGTGGCATTACGATTTTCACCACCGGCGCGGTGTGGTGGTTGAAAACGGTGTTGCTGAGAATCTTGATGCGATGGCTCTCACCGCGCCTTATACACCCGGCGCGCTGCGCGGCGGCACGCATGTTCATGTGTTTAGCCCGAACGGGCAGTTGGTCAGTTTTACCTATAACGACCATGTGCTGCATGAGCGCGATCCGGCGCTGGATCTGCGCAACGTTGGCGTGGCGGCTCCATACGGCCCGGTTGTACCAGAGGGTCAACATCCACGCGAATATTCAGGCAGCCACTGGTGTGTGCTGGTCAGTCAGACTACCCCTACGCCACAGCCGGGCAGTGATGAGATTAACCGGGCTTATGAAGAGGGCTGGGTGGGCAATCATCGACTGGCATTTATCGGCGATACGCTGTCGCTGACGGGCGAAAAAGTGCCCGAGCTATTTATTGTCGATCTGCCGCAGACCCGCGCGGGCTGGCAACAGGCCGGAGAGCGGCCACTGGCCGGGACGCCAGACACGCTTCCTGCGCCGCCAGCGGGCGTGGTTCAGCGCCGGCTCACCTTTACCCATCAACGACCGTATCCCGGCCTGGCGACCACGGTGCGTCACTGGGTGCGGGCAAATCCGCAGGGAACCAACATCGCTTTCTTAATGCGCGATGATAAGGGCATCATTCAATTGTGGCTGATCTCACCAGACGGTGGCGAGCCGCGTCAGTTGACGCACAATAAGCGTGATATTCAGTCGGCCTTTAACTGGCATCCGTCAGGGAACGGGCTGGGATTTGTGCTGGAAGGGAGAATAGCCTGGTGCGATGCGCAGACTGGCGACATTACGTTTTTGACTACCGATCACGAAAATGCGCCTTCTGCTGACGCCGTCGTCTTTTCGCCGGACGGTAAGTTTATCGCCTGGATGGAGGATACAAACGGCTTCCGTCAGCTATGGATAACGGAAACCGGACGCTGACTCAGGGAGAAGGCATGCGCGCTGGCGGGATCACCGCGTTTGTCGCCATCGTATCCTGCTCGCTTTTTTCAACGCGGGATTTCACCGAACTGTCGGTACGGAACATATCCCACGGCAACAGGACGGTATCCAGCATGGCGGTGAACGGGATATCCAGTAACACCAGCGATTTTGTGCCCCAGTTGGTGTTACTTTCGAGCATGTTGCCGCTGGCACGGGTACCAGGATAAAGCCCCTCTTTACCGCCCGTGTGTGACATCACGCTTGAACAACTGCACAAGCACACCACACCACTGACCAATGCCAGCTTGAAAACACCTTTCATCATCATAGTTAATCATCTTTATGGCACTGCAAAAACGGCTTATCCGGGTTATAACGTCCATGGTTCAAAATGAAAAGTCCGGAAACGTTGCACTGTGGCGGCAATCGCACTTTAACCTTTTGTGCTTCGGTTCCAGTGTATGCGCTACCCATAAAAGTGCAAAAAATCAGACCACCACTCTTGAAAGAAGTTTCTTCGTACCCATTTATCTGGTGTAGCCCACTGAGGAACTCGCCTGCGGGGTGTTCCGGGAACCGCGACCTGTCCATGACGGAAGGTCAGTACCAAAATTCTCGCTGATTTCAGGAGCTTTTATTATGCGTAACTTCGATCTCTCTCCCCTGTACCGTTCAGCCATCGGCTTTGATCGCCTGTTTAACCTGCTGGAAAACAATCAGAGCCAGAGCAATGGTGGCTATCCTCCGTATAACGTCGAGCTGGTAGATGAAAACCACTATCGTATCGCCATTGCCGTGGCCGGTTTTGCTGAGAGCGAACTGGAGATCACCGCCCAGGATAACCTGCTGATTGTTAAAGGCTCCCATGCCACCGAGCAGAAAGAACGCACCTATCTTTATCAGGGCATTGCCGAGCGCAACTTTGAGCGTAAATTCCAGCTTGCAGAAAACATTCATGTGAATGGCGCAAATCTGGTTAATGGCCTGCTGTATGTCGATCTGGAACGCGTGGTTCCGGAAGCGAAAAAACCGCGCCGTATCGACATCAACTAATTTCACCGGGTCGCCGTTGGCGGCCTGTTTCAACCATGCTCGCCGTCAGGGAGCATATGCGAATCCACAGATTCGCAGGTATCAACTCGCTTCTTTGAAGGAGAATGACAATGCGTAACTATGATGTATCCCCTTTACTGCGTCAGTGGATCGGCTTCGATAAACTGGCAAACGCGCTGCAAAACACCACTGAAGGCCAGACTTTCCCGCCGTATAACATCGAGAAAGGCGATGATAACCACTATCGCATTACCCTTGCGCTGGCCGGTTTCCGCCAGGAAGATCTGGATATTCAGCTTGAAGGAACACGCCTGACTGTCAAAGGCTCGCCGGTGAAACCGGAATCCGAACCCAAATGGCTGCACCAGGGGCTGGTCATGCAACCCTTTAGCCTGACATTTACGCTGGCGGAATATATGGAAGTGGCGGGTGCCACCTTCGTCAACGGCCTGCTGCACATTGATATTGTGCGTAACGTCCCGGAAGCCATCGCACCGCAACGTATCGCTATTAGCGAGCGTCCGGCGCTGAATAGCTAAGGCAGTCCTCTTTGCCCGGCAGCATGCCGGGCAATTTACATCCTTGCTTTAGTCCCATTATGGGACTATTCTATGATTGATGAAGATTATATCCGTAAAGACGTTACGGGATTTTTGGGCGGTTAATCCTGATGCAGAACAATCGCTGAAGGCATGGGTGGATGAAGTCATTAAAGCTGACTGGAAGACCCCGGCAGAAATCAAGGAACAATATCGCAGCGCCAGTATTCTTAAAAACAGGCGCGTGGTATTTAACATAAAAGGAAATGATTACAGGCTAATCGTGGCTATTGCGTATCTTAGGGGGTGGGTGTTTGTAAAGTTTTTAGGCACCCATAAAGAGTACGACAAAATAGAGGCCGAAACAGTAGAGCTGGAGCCATAATGCAGATTAAACCGATTAAAACCGAGCAAGATTACCAGGCGGCGCTTCAGGCGGTTTCGCCTATGTTTGATAATGAACCGGAACTGAATACACCTGAAGGTGATTTTTTTGAAGTTACGTGTCTGCTTATTGAAGAATACGAGAAAAGACACTATCCCATTGATGCTCCTGATCCGATAGAGGCAATAAAATTCCGCATGGAGCAACAAGGGCTAACCGTCAAAGATCTCGAACCTGCAATCGGTAAAGCGAATCGTGTTTATGAAGTGTTAAACCGGAAACGTAGCCTGACGTTACCTATGATCCGCCGACTCCATAGCCAATTTGGTATCCCATTAAAAAGTCTGGTCGGTATTTAAAGGCCGATCGGTTATTGCCATAAGCCTCGCATTGACGGGGCTTTTTTGTGCGCTACCACCCATACATCCCCCGCTATCTCTGAGAGAATCCTTCTCATCAGTAATGTTATTCACAGGGACACACGTATGAGTGATATAGCATTAACCATTAGCGTTCTGGCGCTGGTGGCCGTCGTAGGGTTGTGGATCGGTAACATCAAAATCCGTGGCGTGGGTCTTGGGATTGGCGGCGTATTGTTTGGCGGAATTATCGTTGGGCACTTCGTCGAGCAGGCCGGTATTACGCTGAGCAGTCCGATGCTGCATTTTATTCAGGAGTTTGGCCTGATCCTCTTTGTCTACACCATCGGTATTCAGGTCGGGCCGGGCTTTTTTACTTCTCTGCGCGTATCCGGTTTGCGGCTGAATTTGTTCGCCATCCTGATTGTGATTATGGGTGGGTTGGTCACTGCTATCCTGCATAAGCTTTTTGCTATTCCTCTGCCAGTGGTACTGGGTATTTTCTCTGGTGCGGTGACCAATACGCCCGCGCTTGGTGCCGGGCAGCAGGTGCTGCGCGATCTCGGCGTCATGGGCGATGTTATCGATCAGATGGGGATGAGCTATGCGATGGCCTATCCGTTTGGTATTTGCGGTATTCTGCTCTCCATGTGGCTGATTCGCCTGTTCTTTCGCATAAAAGTGGATCAGGAAGCTGAACGGTTTGACGTCAGCGCGGGTAGCGGACACCCGCAATTACAAAACATCAATCTTTGCGTTGAAAACCCCAATCTGCATAACCTGGCTATCCAGGATGTTCCGCTCCTTAACAGCGATAAAATCATCTGCTCACGCCTGAAACGCGGTGAGACGCTGATGGTACCGTCGCCTGGCACGCTCATTCAGTCTGGCGATCTGTTGTACCTCGTTGGACAGCCAGCAGATTTACGCGCGGCGCAACTGGTGATTGGCAGAGAGGTGGAGACCGCGCTTTCTACGCACGGCACCGACCTTTGTGTAGAACGTGTGGTGGTGACGAACGAAAAAGTGCTGGGTAAGAAACTGCGCGATCTGGATTTTAAACAGCGCTATGACGTGGTGATCTCAAGGCTTAATCGTGCCGGGGTTGAACTGGTTGCCAGCAGCAGCGCCACGCTACAGTTTGGCGATATCCTCAATCTGGTAGGTCGCCAGGCGGCGATCGATGCCGTGGCTGCCGAACTGGGCAATGCGCAACAAAAACTCCAGCAGGTGCAGATGCTACCGGTGTTTGTTGGCATCGGGCTTGGTGTGTTGTTGGGGTCTGTCCCGCTGTTTATTCCGGGCTTTCCGGTAGCGCTGAAGCTGGGGCTTGCCGGTGGGCCGCTGATTATGGCGTTGATCCTCGGGCGCATCGGTACTATCGGCAAGTTGTACTGGTTTATGCCGCCGAGTGCTAACCTGGCGCTGCGTGAACTGGGGATTGTCCTGTTTTTGTCAGTGGTCGGGCTTAAATCCGGCGGCGACTTTATGCAGACGCTGTTACAGGGCGATGGCCTGAGCTGGGTCGGCTATGGCATCTTTATCACCGCCATCCCGCTTATCACCGCCGGTATGCTGGCGCGTATCTTCGCCAAAATGAATTATCTGACCATTTGCGGCATGCTGGCCGGGTCGATGACCGATCCCCCGGCGCTGGCCTTTGCCAACAACCTTCACGCCACCAGCGGTGCCGCCGCGCTGTCCTATGCCACGGTTTATCCGCTGGTGATGTTCCTGCGGATCATTACGCCGCAGCTACTGGCGGTGTTATTCTGGGGAATGGGGTAATGCTCAGGCATGTACGCGCAACAGGTGATAATCCACCTGATATTCGCTGGCATTGCGGAACATAATCGAATAATTCAGAAATTCGCCGCTATCACTGTAGGAAAGTGACGTAATACGTAATAGCGGCGTATCCTCTTCAATCAGCATTAATTGCGCCATTTTCTTATCTGCCAGCACCGGCGACAGACTTTCATAGTTGCCGGTAATCGTTATCCCACACTCATTTTCAATATAATGAAATTTAGACCCCTCCAGATGGGCGATCGACAGGTTGCGAAACAGTTTCACCGGCATATAACTGTCTTCCAGCATAATCGGCTTATCATCGACATAGCGTAGTCGTCTGGAATAATAAATTCGTTCATCCGTCTGGATGCGAAGCTGCCGGGCAATGGCGGGCGGTGCGGGCATCACAACGAATTCCAGCACCTTACTGAATACAATCCTGCCCTGACTTTCCATCACCTCACATAACCCTGTCAGGTTCGTCGTCTCCTGATAAACATCTTTTTGAATAACGTACGTTCCGCTACCGTGCTTACGTTCAACCAGCCCCCGCTGTATTAATAACTCAATAGCTTTACGGATCGTCATACGCGATACGCCATATTCCTCCGCCAGCTTTTTCTCGCCGGGCAACGGGCTACCGACATGATAGTTTTCTGAATTCAGACGCAATCTGAGTTTATCGGCGATTGATTTATAGATCATCGTTAGACCTCTCCATGTCATGAGCCAGGGTGAAAAAATAGAGATTTTTCAACAAAAAAGCAGGTGCTGAAGCAGTAAGTTTTCAGGGCCCTTATCAACATGTCTAGCATTTATAAGAAAGTAAGACAACTTTGCTGAAATTAAAATCATGAGTTTGATCACAAATAATTTTAACGCCCCATGAGTTTTAATTCGCCGCTTTTTATTGTGAGTTCAGCAGGACGCTATCAGAAAAATAAATACCCTACATGCTTTTTATCGAGGACGTGAAAAATGCTCAGTCAAATTCAACGCTTTGGTGGTGCAATGTTCACCCCGGTACTGCTATTCCCTTTTGCGGGTATCGTGGTTGGCATTACTCTTATGTTACAAAACCCGCTATTCGTGGGCGAGTCATTAACCGATCCAAACTGCTTATTTGCGCAAATCGTACATATCATTGAGGAAGGTGGCTGGACGGTTTTTCGTAACATGCCGCTGGTTTTTGCAATTGGTTTACCCATCGGTCTGGCAAAACAGGCTCCGGGCCGGGCATGCCTTGCAGTCATGGTCAGTTTTTTAACCTGGAATTACCTCATCAATGCCATGGGCACCACCTGGGGCGGCTTTTTCGGCGTTGATTTTAGTGTCGATCCAGTGGCCGGAAGTGGCCTAACTATGATGGCGGGAATAAAAACGCTGGATACCAGTATCATCGGTGCCATTGTTATTTCCGGTCTGGTAACGGCATTACACAACCGTTTTTTTGATAAGCCGTTACCGGTATTCCTTGGCACGTTTCAGGGCACATCATTTGTGGTGATCGTGGCTTTTCTGGCGATGATCCCCTGTGCCTGGCTGACGCTATTGGGCTGGCCGAAAGTCCAGCTGGGCATTGAGTCCCTGCAGGCGTTTTTGCGTAACGCCGGCGCAACTGGCGTGTGGTGCTACATTTTCCTGGAACGTATCCTGATTCCTACCGGGCTACATCATTTTGTCTACGGGCCTTTTATGTATGGGCCAGCTGCGGTCGAGGGCGGCATCCAGGTCTATTGGGCGCAGCATCTGCTGGAATTTAGTCAATCAACCCAGCCGCTGAAAACGCTGTTCCCGGAAGGGGGATTTGCGATGTTCGGCAACTCGAAAGTGTTCGCCGCTCCCGGTATTGCGCTGGCTATATACTCAGCAGCAGCGCCTGCCAATCGTAAGAAAGTCGCGGGCCTGCTCATTCCCGCCGCGTTAACCGCCATGCTGGTTGGCATCACCGAACCGCTGGAATTTACCTTCCTCTTTATTTGTCCGCCGCTGTTTGCCCTTCACGCTGTGCTGGCAGCGACCATGGCAACCACGATGTATATCGCTGGCGTTTCTGCGAACTTGCAGGGCGGGTTGATTGATACCGTGATCCCGCAGGTATGGATACCGTTATTCCATAACCATACGGCGATGATATTCACGCACATTGCTATCGGTTTGCTGTTTTCGGTCATCTATTTCGTACTTTTCCGGGCGATCATTCTGCGCTTCAACCTGAAAACCCCGGGGCGTGAAGACAGTGAAGTGAAGCTGTATACCAAAGCTGATTATCGGGCGGCACGCGGGCAAACCACTGCGGCAGCGGACGTTAAACTTGGCCAGGCTGCTGGTTTTCTTCAGGCGCTGGGCGGTGCGGGCAATATCGAAAGCATTAATAACTGCGCTACCCGCCTGCGAATTGTGCTGATTGATATGGCGCAAACCCAGAGTGACGATGTTTTTAAAGCCCTTGGCGCACACGGCGTGGTCCGGCGCGGTAATGGTATTCAGGTCATTGTCGGTCTGCATGTGCCGCAAGTACGCGAGCAACTCGAAGCGCTTATTACCACATCATCAAATGAATCTATCCCCATGACAGAGGCTGTATCATGAAAAAATTCTCCGTAGTTATCGCCGGCGGCGGCAGTACTTTTACACCAGGCATTGTACTGATGTTACTGGCAAACCAGCATCGCCTGCCGCTGCGTTCGTTGAAATTCTATGACAATGACGGCGCGCGTCAGGAGATAGTCGCCGAAGCGTGCAAAGTGATTATGCAGGAGCAGGCCCCAGAGATTGACTTCAGCTATACCACTGACCCTGAAACGGCGTTTACCGATGTCGATTTTGTGATGGCGCATATTCGCGTTGGCAAATACCCGATGCGCGAGAAGGATGAAAAAATTCCGCTGCGCCACGGCGTGCTGGGCCAGGAAACCTGCGGACCGGGCGGTATTGCTTACGGCATGCGCTCCATCGGCGGCGTGCTGGAGCTGGTGGATTACATGGAAAAATACTCGCCGAACGCGTGGATGCTGAACTACTCCAACCCGGCGGCCATTGTTGCAGAAGCGACCCGTCGTCTGCGGCCAAATGCGAAAATCCTTAATATCTGTGATATGCCGATCGGTATCGAAGGACGGATGGCACAGATTGCTGGTTTACAGGATCGCAAGCAAATGCGCGTGCGCTACTATGGTCTGAACCATTTCGGCTGGTGGACATCCATTGAAGATTTGCAGGGTAACGACCTGATGCCAAAACTGCGTGAATATGTTGCGCAACATGGTTATGTGCCGCCGTCAAACGACCCGCATACCGAGGCCAGCTGGAACGATACTTTCGCTAAAGCGAAAGATGTTCAGGCGCTGGACCCGCAGACCATGCCGAACACTTATCTCAAGTATTATCTGTTCCCGGATTACGTGGTTGCTCACTCGAACCCGGAACGCACGCGTGCGAATGAAGTAATGGACCATCGCGAGAAACACGTTTTCAGCGCCTGCCGGGCGATCATCGAGGCCGGGACTTCTGCCGCCGGGGAGCTGGAAATTGATGAACATGCCTCTTACATCGTGGATCTGGCTGCGGCTATCGCCTTCAACACCCAGGAGCGGATGCTGCTGATTGTGCCGAATAATGGCGCTATTTCTAACTTCGATGCCGATGCGATGGTCGAAATCCCCTGCCTGGTCGGCAAAAATGGACCGCAACCGTTGACAGTGGGTGAGATACCACACTTCCAGAAAGGGATGATGAGCCAGCAGGTGATGGTGGAAAAACTGGTGGTGGACGCGTGGGAAGAGGGGTCTTACCAGAAACTGTGGCAGGCAATTACCCTCTCCAGAACCGTGCCGAGTGCCTCAGTGGCCAGGGCCATCCTCGATGAATTGATTGAGGCTAATCGCGAATACTGGCCGGAGCTGCATTAAGCCGGTTGTCTGGCTACCCGTAAGCGCGGGTAGCCAGCAATATCAAAAATAGTGATCTTCCCGATATTCACTGGTATTGCGATACATTATCGAATAGTTAATAAAAACATTTTGCCGACTGTAGGTGAGAGAGTTAATACAGAGTATTGGCGTCTTTTCTTTCACCTCCAGCAGCGCCGCAATCGGATTTTCTGCCAGAATTGGCGTCAGGCATTCATAGTTTCCCCCAATCTGAATCCTGGCTTCTTTTTCAATATACTTGAACTTTGACCCTTCCAGATGCGAAATCGACAGATTACGAAACAGGCGCACTGGCATATAACTATCTTCAATCATAAGAGGTGTATTATTTACTGAACGAATTCTTCTTGAATAATATACTTTCTCCTCTGCGCCTAATTGCAACTGTGCTGAGACAGCGTCGGTTGCCAACTGGATCTGGAAAGTCAGAACCTGACTGGTGATCTTACCGTGAAAGTTTTTCATTGCTTTAAAGAATCCGGGTAAATTTTGGGTCCCGGGATAAACATTCTTATGCATGATAAATGTACCGCTGCCGTTTTTCCTGAACACTAACCCCCAGTTGACTAAAAGATCGATCGCCTTGCGAATGGTCATTCTTGATACCCCAAACTCTTCTGCCAGCCGGTATTCTCCAGGCAGTGGACTTCCAACAGCGTATTCCGCTGTGCCAATACGAATACGTAAGGTATTAGCAATGTCTTTGTAGATCATCAGTAGACCTCTTTCCCTTGAAGTAAGCAGCTTATTGCATTGTGTAATCATTTGAAAAATAGAGATTTTATTTTTTGATGCTTTTTTTACTTTTTCATCCTGCCCAGAATTTTTGAAAAAACTGTACAGGTTGAGAAAAATAAAAACTTGAGCCTTATCACAAATAAAAATTTTCTGGTAATCGGAATTTACGTTTCTTGTTTTATTGTGCCGGTGAGAGTTGTTGCTTTCGAAATTATATAGGGTGTTTGCACAATATATAAGGATTAAAAGATGCTAAGTCAAATACAACGTTTTGGCGGGGCTATGTTTACGCCCGTACTCCTGTTTCCTTTTTCTGGAATGGTTGTGGGTGTCGCTATTTTGTTACAAAACCCAATGTTTGTTGGTGAGTCGTTAACTGCTCCAGATTGTTTATTTGCACAAATTATTCATATTATCGAAGAGGGCGGCTGGACGGTGTTCAAAAATATGCCGCTGGTATTTGCAATCGGCTTGCCCATTGGCCTGGCGAAAAATGCACAGGCGCGGGCCTGTCTCGCTGTGATGATGAGTTTCCTTACCTGGAATTATTTTATCAATGCCATGGGAACCACCTGGGGTGGTTTTTTTGGTGTTGATTTTAGTATTGATCCGGTCGCCGGAAGTGGCTTAACCATGATGGCGGGCATCAAGACATTAGATACCAGTATTATCGGTGCCATTGCTATTTCCGGCTTTGTCACAGCGTTACATAACCGTTTTTTTGATAAACGGCTGCCAACTTTTTTAGGGACATTTCAGGGCACGTCATTTGTGGTGATTGTGGCATTTCTGGCGATGATCCCCTGCGCCTGGCTGACGTTATTCTGTTGGCCTAAAGTGCAAATGGGCATTGAGTCTCTGCAGGCATTCTTGCGCACGTCCGGGGCGCTGGGCGTATGGGTATATACCTTCCTGGAACGTATTCTGATCCCAACCGGGCTGCATCATTTTGTCTACGGTCCATTTATGTTCGGTCCGGCGGCGGTGGAAGGCGGGATTGGCGTTTATTGGGCGCAGCATCTGCATGAATTTAGCCAAACGACGGAATCAATCAAAACCCTCTTTCCGGAAGGCGGATTCGGTTTGTTCGGCAACTCGAAAGTATTCGGCGCACCAGGTATTGCACTGGCGTTCTATTACACCGCCGCGCCTGAGAATCGTAAAAAAATTGCGGGGCTGTTAATCCCGGCGACGTTAACC
This sequence comes from Superficieibacter electus, assembly GCF_002915575.1. Lineage (GTDB taxonomy): Bacteria > Pseudomonadota > Gammaproteobacteria > Enterobacterales > Enterobacteriaceae > Superficieibacter > Superficieibacter electus. The sequence continues at coordinate 119,520 of NZ_PQGD01000012.1, read as the reverse complement.
GCCATCCTTGTCGGCGTCACCGAGCCGCTGGAGTTTACCTTCCTCTTTATCTGTCCGCCGCTGTTTGCCCTCCATGCCGTTCTGGCGGCAACCATGGCAACTACGATGTACCTCGCTGGCGTGTCGGCTAACCTGGGCGGTGGGCTTATTGATACCTTCATTCCCCAGGTCTGGCTGCCGTTGTTCTACAACCACACCATGATGATCGTTACCCAAATCGTCATTGGTCTGATTTTTACCGGTATTTATTTTGCTCTCTTCCGCTGGCTCATTCTGCGCTTCAACCTCAAAACGCCGGGTCGTGAAGACAGTGAAATCAAACTCTACACCAAAGCCGATTATAAAGCTGCACGCGGGCAGGCCGCTGCTGCTGTCGATCCGCAGAGTAGCCAGGCGGCTGGATTCCTTCAGGCGCTGGGTGGTGCGAGCAATATCGAATCTGTTAACAACTGCGCCACGCGGTTACGTATTACCCTGGTCGATGTCACCAAAATGGAAAGCGACGACGTTTTCAAAGCGTTCGGCGCACACGGCGTGGTGCGGCGAGGCAATGCGATACAGGTGATTGTCGGGCTGAATGTGCCCCAGGTACGCGACCAGCTTGAATCCCTGATGAAAATCCCCTTAACGAAACCATCTCAATCCATGACGGAGGCTGTATCATGAAAAAATTCTCAGTGGTGATTGCTGGCGGCGGCAGCACCTTTACGCCCGGTATTGTGTTGATGTTACTGGCAAACCAGGACCGGTTGCCGCTGCGCTCGCTGAAGTTCTATGACAATGACGGCGCGCGTCAGGAGATTGTCGCCGAAGCCTGTAAAGTGATCATGCAGGAACAGGCTCCTGACATTGACTTCAGTTATACCACCGACCCGAAAACGGCCTTTAGCGATGTCGATTTTGTGATGGCGCATATTCGCGTTGGCAAATACCCGATGCGTGAAAAAGACGAAAAAATCCCGCTGCGCCATGGCGTGCTGGGCCAGGAAACCTGCGGGCCAGGCGGGATCGCCTATGGTATGCGCTCCATCGGCGGCGTGCTGGAGCTGGTGGATTATATGGAGCAATATTCGCCGAACGCATGGATGCTGAACTATTCCAACCCGGCGGCCATTGTTGCGGAGGCCACCCGTCGCCTGCGCCCGAACGCCAAAATCCTCAATATCTGCGACATGCCGATCGGTATCGAAAGCCGTTTCGCACAGATAGCCGGGTTGCAAAGCCGTAAACAGTTGCGCACGCGTTACTATGGCCTGAATCATTTCGGCTGGTGGACATCCATTGAAGATCTGGATGGTAATAACCTGATGCCGATGTTGCGTGCGCATACCGAAAAACATGGCTATGTCCCACTATCCAGCACGGAGCAAACGGAAGTCAGCTGGAATGACACCTTTGTCAAAATGAAAGATGTTTGCCTGCTGGACCCGGATACGCTGCCGAATACTTACCTGAAATACTACCTCTGCCCGGACTATGTTGTGGCACATGCTAACCCGGAACGCACGCGTGCTAATGAGGTGATGGACCATCGCGAGAAGCATGTTTTTAACGCATGCCGTGCGATTACCGCTGCGGGGAATTCAACCGCAGGCGAGCTGGAAATTGATGAGCATGCCTCTTACATTGTGGATCTGGCAGCGGCTATCGCCTTCAACACCCAGGAGCGGATGCTGCTAATTGTGCCAAATAATGGCGCTATCCCTAACTTCGATGCCGATGCGATGGTCGAAATCCCCTGTCTGGTGGGAAAAAAGGGGCCAGAGCCGCTAACCGTGGGGGATATTCCCCATTTCCAGAAAGGGATGATGGGCCAACAGGTGATGGTGGAAAAACTGGTGGTGGATGCATGGGAAGAACGTTCTTATCAGAAACTGTGGCAGGCGATCACGCTCTCTAAAACCGTGCCGAGCGCGTCGGTGGCGAAAGCCATCCTGGATGATTTGATTGAGGCTAATCGGGAGTACTGGCCGGAGCTGCATTAATATTTTAGCCGGATAGGGTCGTCCTGTCCGGCGTTATTTCCCCTGCCGCAGCACCGCCGACGGCGCATAGCCAAACTTCCGCTTAAATGCTTTGCTGAAATGAAAGGAATCAAAGAAATTCAGCATATCGGCCACGCTGCTCACCGAATTACCCTCTTGTTTCAGTAATGACAGCGCCAGATCCAGCCGTGCGTCGAGGTAATATTCTTTTGGCGTCTTCCCGGTGTAGCGCAGGAAAAGACGGCGCAAATACTGCTCGCTGCACTGCATCCACTGCGCCATCTCTGCCACGCTCCACTGTTTTTGCAGGTCGGCGTGTAAATGGCTAATCAGTTTTTCTATCTGAATAAGCTGGCGATCTTTAGTGCCGTTTTCAACAATCAGGCAAATCCACTGATAAATAATTTTTGTAAGAAAGGCAACGGCCAGATTATTTTTTAACGAATTGCGGCTGGCTATAAGCGCGGCAACTTCATTGAGTTCATTCTTAAACGCATCACCATTATAAATAATAGCTTGCTGCAATAATGGAATTTCCATAACGCTGGTAGGGACAAATTCCATCCAGTACTGTTCCCAAAGTAAACCGTCACAATGATAAGACTTTATATCAGTTGGTTTTAAGAATATAACGCAATTACCGTTGAGCGTAATTTCGGAATTGTCGTGAAGCAGGATTTTTCCACAGCCCTGAAGGGTATAAACTGCCACCCAGGAGTTAGCGATGAGCGGCTTCTTTTTGTCGCGCGGCCACATGACACGGTAGCTTTCATCGGCCAGGGTGTGCCATAACGAGATGAGCGAAATTCCGCTCGAGATCACATTTTCTTCAAGAACTAACGGAATATTGTAGGTGGTTTCGTTTTTTACATGCGAAAACTGAATTTTTCCATTCATTTTAATTTCCCGTCAGCGAATTATGCCCGCAACCTGAAATGAAATTTACCAGATAACGTTCGTTTCAGGGAACCCTGCTTGTATTTTGAGAAATCGAACAGCCTGGGTCCGGTCTGCATTTATTCCTCTGCACCTTCAGCCGGACATAATCATAAATAAGGGCAATAAGATGAATATTCAGCAAATTGTGAGCTTTATCGCGTTTACTCTGCTGGTGGCGGTGATTACCTGGTGGAAGTTACGTAAAGCTGACACCGGTTCGCAACAGGGATATTTTCTGGCGGGGCGCTCGCTTAAAGCGCCGGTGATTGCCGCCTCCCTGATGCTGACCAACCTTTCTACCGAACAATTAGTCGGCCTGACCGGGCAGGCATACCGCAGCGGAATGTCGGTGATGGCGTGGGAGGTGATTTCAGCCATTCCACTCATCTTTCTGGCGCTGATTTTTCTGCCGCGTTATTTGCAACGCGGCATCGCGACCATCCCTGATTTTATTGAAGAGCGCTACGATAAAACCACCCGCATTATCATTGACTGCTGCTTTTTGATTGCCACCGGGATCTGCTTTTTACCTATCATCCTGTACTCCGGCGCGCTGGCGTTTAACAGTATGTTCCACGTAGGTGAAGCCTTTGGTATTTCACAGACCAGCGCGATTTGGGCGATGGTCATCGTGCTGGGCATTTGCGGCATTCTGTATGCGGTGATCGGCGGCATGCGTGCCATCGCCATCGCCGATGTGATCAACGGTATTGGCCTGGTGATTGGCGGACTAATGGTGCCGTTTTTCGGCCTGCTGGCGATGGGGGGCGGCAGTTTCTCTCGCGGTTTTGCGCGCCTGACCAGCGATCACAGCCAGATGCTAAATTCGATTGGTGGCAGCCACGATCCGGTGCCAATTGGCGCGGCGCTGACCGGGCTAATTCTGGTCAACACCTTCTACTGGTGTACTAACCAGGGCATCGTCCAGCGCACGCTGGCGTCAAAAAGCCTCTCGGAAGGGCAGAAAGGCGCATTGTTGACCGCCGTGCTGAAAATGCTCGATCCGCTGATCCTGGTTCTGCCGGGCGTGATTGCCTTTCACCTGTTTCAGGATCTGCCGAAAGCCGATATGGCTTATCCGGCGCTGGTTAACAAAGTCATGCCGCTGCCGCTGATTGGTTTCTTCAGTGCCGTCTTATTTGGTGCGATTATTAGCGCGTTCTGCGGCTTTTTGAATAGCGCTTCCACGCTGTTCAGCCTCGGCATTTATCGCCGCATCATCAACGAAAAGGCCACCTCTGAACAGCTAGTGAGCGTGGGCCGCCGCTTTGGTTTTATTGTGGCGATTATCTCGGTACTGGTCGCACCGTGGATCGCCAACGCGCCGCAGGGGCTTTATTCGTGGATGAAGCAGCTTAACGGCATCTACAACGTACCGCTGGTCACGATTGTGATCATGGGCTTTTTCTTCCCGCGTATTCCGGCTATCGCTGCGAAGGCGGCGATGTTCTTCGGTATTTGCAGCTATATCGTCATCAACTACCTGGTGAAATTCGACTTCCATTTTCTCTACGTGCTGGCCTGCACCTTCTGTATCAATGTGGTACTGATGCTGGTGATTGGGGTTATCAAACCCCGCGCTACGCCGTTTCAATTTCACGATGCCTTTGCGGTCGATATGAAACCGTGGAAAAACGTCAAAGTCGCCTCCGTTGGCGTGCTTTTCGCCATGATTGGCGTCTATTCGGCGCTGGCGCAGTTTGGCGGCTACGCCTCCCAATGGCTGACCATGATCAGCTACGGCATCGTTATCGCCGTTGTCTTCTACCTGCTTTACAGCGCCTGGCACGAACGTCGTACCGCGCCCGCCGTTTACGCTACTGATGCTAAGGAAAAACCATGAGTCGCCCTAATTTTTTATTCATCATGACTGACACGCAGGCCACCAATATGGTCGGCTGCTATAGCGGCAAGCCGCTGAATACCAATCATATCGACCGACTGGCGGAGGAAGGCATTCGTTTCAATTCTGCTTACACCTGCTCGCCGGTCTGTACCCCCGCGCGCGCGGGCCTGTTTACCGGCATCTATGCAAACCAGTCCGGCCCGTGGACCAATAACGTTGCGCCCGGTAAAAATATCTCGACGATGGGGCGCTACTTCAAAGATGCGGGTTATCACACCTGCTATATCGGCAAATGGCACCTCGACGGCCATGACTACTTCGGCACCGGCGTGTGTCCGCCGGAATGGGATGCGGATTACTGGTACGACGGGGCTAACTATCTCTCTGAGCTGACGGATGAGCAGATCAGCCTGTGGCGCAACGGGCTGAACAGTGCGGACGATCTTACTGCCCATCATATTGATGAAACCTTCACCTGGGCGCACCGCATCAGCAACCGGGCGGTGGATTTCCTGCACCAGCCGCAGCGTAACGATCACCCCTTTTTGATGGTTGTCTCCTACGATGAACCCCACCATCCCTTCACCTGTCCGGTGGAGTATCTGCAAAAATATGAGGATTTTTACTACGACCTTGGCGCAAAAGCGCATGACGATCTGGCCACGAAGCCGGAGCACCACCGCCTGTGGGCGCAGGCAATGCCATCACCGGTCGGCGCGGACGGGCGTTATCATCATCCGATGTATTTTGCCTGCAACGATTTCGTTGACGATCAAATTGGCCGGGTGATCGACGCCCTCACGCCGGAACAGCGTGACAATACCTGGGTAATTTATACCTCCGATCATGGCGAGATGATGGGCGCGCACAAACTCATCAGTAAGGGCGCGGCGATGTATGATGATATCACCCGTATTCCCCTGATCATCAGGCCACCCCACGGTGAACCGGAGCAGGTGGATACGCCGGTCAGTCATATCGACCTGCTGCCCACGCTGATGTCGCTGGCGGGTATCGACAAGCCCGCTATTCTGCCTGGGGAGAATATCCTTGCAGCGGCGGAGTCGCGCGGCGTAATGGTGGAATTTAACCGCTATGAGATTGAACATGACAGTTTCGGCGGATTTATTCCTGTCCGCTGTTGGGTGACCGACCGTTATAAGCTGGTGCTTAACCTGTTTACCAGCGATGAGTTATATGACCGGCATAACGATCCCGATGAGCTGCATAACCTGATTGACTCGGTTGAGTTCGCTGATGTGCGCAACCGGATGCACGATGCGCTGCTGGATTACATGGATAAAATCCGCGATCCGTTTCGTACCTATCAGTGGAGCCTGCGTCCGTGGCGTCAGGACGCACAGCCGCGCTGGATGGGCGCTTTCCGCCCACGCCCGGAAGATGGCTATTCTCCGGTGGTGCGCGATTACGACACCGGCCTGCCGACGCAGGGCGTGAAGGTGGAAGAGAAGAAGCAGAAATTCTGATCGCGACGGCCTCGATTGATTGTTTTTGCCCTCCTGCCGGGCGGCGCAGCGCTTGCCCGGCCTACCATGCCTGGATGACTCCAGCCCGGCAGGTGTGGGTATTGCCAGCAATGCAAACACCTGCCATCGTAAGTCGCTATCAGTAAAGACACACTCCCGTTATGCATGAAGCTTTCTCTTGTGTGCGTATTACGTTTATTCTGTCCGCACGGGAAATAATCAAAAGAAAGGAGCAGTGATGAAAATCTCCCGCCTCGGGGAAGCGCCGGACTATCGCTTCTCGCTGGCAAATGAACGTACATTTTTAGCATGGATACGCACCGCGCTGGGTTTTCTGGCGGCGGGCGTTGGGCTGGATCAGCTTGCGCCAGACTTTGCCACACCCGCTATTCGCGAGTTACTGGCGCTTTTGCTGTGTTTGTTTGCCGGAGGATTATCGATTTACGGCTATCTTCGCTGGCTGCGTAATGAAAAGGCAATGCGCCTCAAGGAGGACTTACCCTATACACGCAGCCTGTTGGCCATTAGCGTAATTCTACTGATTGTGGTGGTTATTGTGATGGCGCTGGTGTTGTATGCCGGATAGCCGCAAAGCGCGCCGCCAGCAGGACCCGGGCCTGCAACCAGAACGCACATCGCTGGCCTGGTTTCGCACATTGCTGGGTTATGGTGCTCTTATGGCGCTGGCGGTAAAGCATCACTGGCATCAGGCTGGCGCGTTATTCTGGGTTTCTATCGCCGTGCTGGCCGTGGTGGCTATGCTGCTATGGCGCTATACCCGTAGCCGCAGCCTGATGGATGTAGAGCAGGGTGATTTTGTTCAGCCGCGCGTAGTGCGTGACAAATTTTTGATCTCCCTCGCGGTCCTGTCCCTCGCATTGTTGTTTGCTATTACGCATATTCGTCAGCTTATCTTATTCATTCACCAGTACCTGTGAAAGGACGCTACATCATGGAAGATGCCTGCTTTGAGCCTTACCTTCACCGCCCACACGAAATGCGGGTTAGCCATGCGATCGGCCAGCAGCCGCAGCAGGTCTATCGTTATCTGCGTGAGTTGTCGCTGCCCGACATTCATTTTTTCCCGCTGGTTGAGCGGAATAAGCAGGGGCAGCTTAGCGCAGAATCGCTGACGGGCGACGTCTGGGGCCGTTTTTTGCGCGCCGTTTTCGATATCTGGGTGAGAGAAGATATCGGGCGTGTTTCGGTCTCGCTGTTTGACGCGACGCTTAACGTCTGGCAAGGCACGCCGCGCTGTGACATCGCGCCTGAAAGCGTCTGTGCGGCATGCTACTGCTGTGAACAACGCCGTTTTTGTTCAGGGTGCGGTATCGCCAGCGATAGCGTGTTATGCAGCGGCTACCGCCAGTTTTTTGCCTACAGCGCGCCGTATATGCGGGTCATGCGCGACCTTATTAAACAGCACCGTTCGCCGATGGAATTGATGGTAATGCTGCGCTAAATGTTGCGGTTCACGCCAGTCGTAGCAGCACTGCTCCTGCCGCTATCCCACAGGCGGCGAGAACGCGCAGCGGCGTCACCCGCTCTTTCAGAAAAACGGCGGCGATCAGCGCGCCAAACAGGATCGAGGTTTCGCGCAGGGCAGCAACTACCGCCAGCGGTGCCTGAGTCATCGCCCACAGCGCCAGGCCGTAAGATCCCATCGTACCTATGCCGCCAGGAATACCTTTCTTCCAGTGGCGCACCAGATAACGCGTGGCGTCGTGACGACGCGCCACCATCGCCCAGCTCAGCAGGCAGACGCCATTCATCAAAAAGGTCCACAACGTATAGCCGAGCGCGGTGCCGGAAACGCGCACGCCGTTGCCGTCAACCAGCGTATAGCTGGCAATAAAACAGGCGTTCAGCAGGGCAAGATAAACGCCTTTTTGCAAACGTAGACGCCCGTTAAAGGCCATCGCGAGAATAGCGACACAAATAACGCCGATGCCCGTCCATGCCAGGTCAGAAAGATGCTCGCCGAACACACTCACGCTGACCAGCGCGACCAGTAGCGGGGCCGTGCCGCGCATCAGGGGATAGGTCTGGCTCATATCGGAGATTTGATAGGTTTTGGCCACCAGCACCGTATACACCACCTGTAAGGCGCAGGAGGCGATCAGATAAGGCACGCTTGCCAGCGTTGGCTGTATAGAAAAAGGCAGCATGACCAGCGCAATAAGCGCTGCAGAACCGCTTACGCTAATGGCAGAGTAGAGTTTATCGCTGCCCGCTTTGACGATGGCATTCCAGCTCGCGTGCAGCATCGCGGCGAAGAGCAGAACGCAAAAAACGGTGAGGGTCATGGTGTAGAAGAGTGATGGGTTGTCACAAAAACGTAACATAATAATGAGAAATGAAACCAGCGAAAATTTATGAGAGAGGGGCGGTTTCCCGCCCCTCTCAGGTGCGGCTTGAACCTGATTTACCGCAGGTATTTCAGGACAGCATCAAGCAGTTGCAGCAAGGCAACAATGAGTTTCAGGATAAGAATGACCATATCCATTTCGCCCATACGCTTCTCCTTTGGGTAAAGGAGCACGACCGACTGGCGTACCTTTCCGCCGCCTGTTGCCAGCCGTATTGTTGGCGTAACACAGTGTGCTCTCTCGGGGTTAAGGCACTGACGGCACCACCCGTTTCAGCCAGGACATCTATCGCGCCGTTATAGAGCGGACCCCAAATGTCACACTGCGAACATAACCATTATAGATAAATACTGTATTTATGAACAGTATTTTATGGACAAAAAAAGGACCCTGATCCATACTCAACGGGTCAAAATAGCAACTGAAAATTGCGCGTTCTTGCGAGATCGCGTATACTTCTCGCGTTGACGTAACACAGTGTGCTCTGCGGCTACCACCCGCAGAACCCTGAAAAAACCTCGCTCCGGCGGGGTTTTTTGTTTTAACAACTTTATAACTAAAATGTGATCGATAACCCAATTCTGCCGCGACGCGCAAAAAGCGGTTGTTTCAGGCGAAATCCTGTGCTTGTATAAAACCACATCAACAATGAGCAACCAGGTCCCTAATGAACCCTTCCATGCTGAATACGACGCTACTAGCAACCGCGCTACCCGCTGCGGCTGTCGTCGTACGTGTGGTGGTGGTGGTCGTCGGCAACGCGCCGTAGGGTCCGGAACACACGATTCCAAAACCCCGCCGGCGCAAACCGGGCGGGGGTTTTCGTTTAAGAACCTGCCCGGTAGGTCGGCCCAGAAGAAAAGGACTGGAGCATGGCAAGTTCGGGCACAATATCGCAGACCACGCGCTACACCGGCGCGCAGTTAATCATTCATTTACTGGAGCGTCAGGGCATTACCACGGTCGCGGGTATTCCCGGCGGGACAGTGCTGCCCCTCTATGATGCGTTAAGCCAAAGTAAAACCATTCGTCATGTGCTGGCGCGTCATGAGCAGGGGGCGGGCTTTATCGCGCAGGGAATGGCGCGTACCGAAGGAAAACCTGCCGTCTGTATTGCCTGTAGCGGCCCGGGGGCGACTAACCTTGTCACCGCAATTGCCGATGCACGCCTCGACTCGATCCCGCTGGTCTGCATCACCGGTCAGGTTCCCGCGTCAATGATTGGCACCGACGCTTTCCAGGAAGTTGACACCTACGGCATCTCTATCCCCATCACCAAGCACAACTACTTAGTACGCCATATCGCTGAACTGCCGCAGGTGATAAGCGACGCGTTTCGTATTGCCCAGTCCGGACGACCAGGACCGGTGTGGATAGACATTCCTAAGGATGTGCAGACCGCCGAAATCGAACTCAGCGCGCTGCCGGAGCCGGGCGGACGTGCGCCAGCGCCTGCCTTTGAGACGCGAAGCATTCAGGATGCGGCAGCGATGATCAACGCCGCCGCCCGTCCGGTGCTCTATCTGGGCGGCGGTACAATTAATGCGCCGGAGCAGGTGCGGTTGCTCGCGGAGAAAGCGAACCTGCCAACCACCATGACGCTGCTGGCATTAGGCATGCTGCCAAAAGCGCATCCGCTGTCGCTGGGCATGCTGGGCATGCACGGTGCGCGCAGCACCAACTTCATCTTGCAGGAGTCCGACCTGCTGATCGTGCTCGGCGCGCGTTTTGATGACCGGGCGATAGGTAAAACCGCTGAATTCTGCCCGAACGCGAAAATTATTCACGTCGATATCGACCGCGCAGAGCTTGGGAAAATTAAACAGCCGCACGTGGCGATCCAGGCTGACGTGGGCGAGGTACTGGACGCGCTGCTCCCGCATATCGAGGCGCAGCCGCGTGCAGCCTGGCGCGCGCTGGTGGCCGATTTACAGCGCGAATTTCCTGGCGCAATCCCGCAGGCTGGCGACCCGCTCAGCCATTACGGCCTGATCAACGCGGTCGCTGCCTGTGTGGACGATAGCGCGATTGTGACTACCGATGTGGGCCAGCATCAAATGTGGACCGCCCAGGCTTATCCGCTCAACCGTCCGCGCCAGTGGCTGACCTCGGGCGGTCTGGGTACCATGGGCTTTGGCCTGCCAGCAGCAATTGGCGCGGCGCTGGCGAATCCCGATCGTAAAGTGCTGTGCTTTTCCGGCGACGGCAGCCTGATGATGAATATTCAGGAGATGGCCACTGCGGCTGAAAATAATCTGGACGTCAAAATCATTTTGATGAATAACGACGCGCTGGGGCTGGTCCATCAGCAGCAGAGCCTGTTCTACAAACAGGGCGTATTTGCCGCCACTTATCCCGGCAGCGTGAATTTTATGCAGATTGCCGCCGGATTTGGTCTGCAAACTTGTGACCTGAATGCCGAAAGCGATCCGCAGGCGGCCTTGCAGGAAATCATTGCCCGGCCGGGCCCGGCACTGATCCACGTGCGTATTGATGCTGGTGAAAAAGTGTATCCTATGGTTCCGCCGGGTGCGGCAAATACTGAAATGGTGGGGGAATAAGCCATGCAACAAGCGACTTGTGAAAACGTTATTCTGGAGCTAACCGTGCGTAACCACCCGGGCGTCATGACTCACGTCTGCGGTCTGTTCGCCCGCCGCGCCTTTAACGTTGAAGGTATTCTCTGTCTACCGCTACAAAACACCGAGCTCAGCCGTATCTGGCTGCTGGTCAACGATGACTGGCGACTGCCGCAGATGATAAGCCAGGTAGAGAAACTGGAAGACGTGGTCAAAATCAACCGTAGTCAGTCCGATCCCACTATGTTTAACAAGATTTCCGTTTTTTTTGAGTAATCCATAATGTCTGAGCAAGGGGGTCCTTGCTCATTTGGATTATCAATAATTTTTGCCGCAGAAACCCGTTAAGAGAAAGGGCACTTATTTTTCAGGTTGGTTTTTTCATTCGTCAATGGAAAGTCATTTCTTTTTCCGAACATAATAAAATATTGCCAATAGTTACGACAATGAGGTATTAGATATAGCTTCTTTACGATACCATGTTGTAATGGTATCATTAGCAAAATTGAAGTGATAAGAGCGGGTAAGTGATGGAAACTGTTGAACATTTTTTTATTGTTTGCTCTCCACTTCAGCTCAGAATTGTGTCACAAATTAAAGCACAATATGCTAATGCACGCTTTCATGTGATCTACCTCAAAACACGGGTAGAGCTAAAACCATACATATATGAAGTGATCGATCGGGATTTTGATTCTGGATTAGTCGCTAATATGGATTATGGTTTTATCAACATGCTTAAAATTAGGCAATTCCTAAAGCATAAAAATATTGGCTATGTGTATATGGCAAATATTAGCCATCTGTCAGTACAGTATATATTAAAGATGCTGCCGAAAGATGTAATTATCAGAACATTCGATGACGGGATTTTAAGTATCAATTCCGCAGGCTATCTTGATCGGCAAATAAAGTTACGCAAAGGGATGAGCCGTAAGTTAACGCGTTTGTGGTTGGGTAAATCCTATGATATCAGAGGGATAGCTGAGAGAAGCGAGCTACACTATTCGATAGTTAAGAATGAAAATAAAAATATGAATGTAAAATGTGACGTGGTTTACATTGATATTCTTGCGGATAAATCAGTTGTGACGGATTCTGAAAAGAATACGCCTGGCCGGAACGGAGAAATTAACGTTTTTGTTGGTTCCAAGTTTAAGGATATTCTGTTCCAGAAAAACGATGACAATCTTGCTGCATTGGTAAATAAAATAAAATCCATCGTTACTCCAACGCGATCTTTTCTTTATTTACGTCATCCACGAGAGAAAAGTAATCAGCTCTTTGGGATGAAAGAAATGGTGATCAACTCGATTTCTGAAGACTATATTTACCAGCTATCCTCAACGTACCAGAGGGTCAACGTCTATGGTTTCGCCAGTACCTGTCAGCTTAATGTGATGAAATTAGATAATGTTCACCTCACGCTGCTAAAAACCTCACTTATTCGGCCCGATATCCGGGATTCCTTTGTGTTGTTCTCGGATAGTGACAAAGTCACCATTTACGATCTGGATACCGCTGATACGACGGTCGATCGGGTGCCCGCTCTCAGCCTCTCCTGACCTCATTCGCTCTCCGATTCTGGGGTAATAACCTTTACAAAACCGTTCCGGCAGTGTGTGGCGTAATCAGCCGGTAGCGCGCGATCGCTTATCAGCACATCAAACGCTGACAGCGGCCCTATGCTGGCAGGTGCCACCTCATCAAACAACGCATGACGCGCCAGCAGGATCTTACGCAGGCCATGCTCTATGGCTTTACGTTTGGTCGCGAGGTCGTCCGGGTTAAACCAGGTGATGCCAAAATGGCCATGTACACCGCTGGCGGAAATAAAGACTTTCCGTGGATTCAGTGAATCCAGCGGCGAGGGGTTAGCAGTGTCGTAGAATGCGTCACTTTTTGCCCGCCAGGTGCCGCCGCAGAGTATGGCTGTGGCATTCGGTTTTTCACTAAGGGCGATAAATACCCGGTGTGAGTAGCAAATACCGGTAAACGTGATGTCATCAGGGATCATATTAATCACCAGCGGCATCTCCGGCCCGTTATCAAAGAAGACCAGATCGTTTTCGCTCACCAACCCGGCTGCCAGAATAGCGACTGGCATATCGTCCTGATGATACGTGGCCTGGCGCGGTGACATCGGCGCGGGCTGGGCCGGTTTATTCACCATTACGATATAGCCACCCAGCAGTGTAAGCGGCAGCGGCTCGCTGTCTTCCTGACTAAAATCACGGCGAATGGTCATGACCGAGACTTCGAGCATCCGCGCGGCATCTTTAAGATGAATGCGGTCGGTTTTCTTGAGCAGCTCCATCAGGCGGCGAATACGTTCTTTTTGCTTGGTCTCCATTATTCCCCTTAATGTTTCTTAAGTAACATTATGATGTCGTCAGAAACATGGCGACTGCGCATTACTATACTGGGTGTGATCCAGAAAGAAAAGCGGGTTAACGCGGGTTTCTTTCATTTTAATCTTTATAATATCAATAAATTACCGATTATACCTGTTTCGCTTATTGAGACGGCTACCTTTTTACTGGTTAACAACTAAACGATAAAATGATCCTGTAATCGCGATCGTAGTCACAAATGATACTAAAATAACATGATAATGTTACGATAATATCATTGTTATGTGATTGTTTCTGAGAGGTAGTAAAATGGATATCGCGGTTATTGGCTCGAACATGGTGGATCTCATCACCTACACCAATCAGATGCCGAAAGAGGGTGAAACCCTTGAAGCGCCGGCCTTTAAAATCGGCTGCGGCGGCAAGGGGGCTAATCAGGCGGTCGCGGCGGCCAAGCTGAACTCAAAAGTGCTGATGCTGACCAAAGTCGGCGACGATATCTTTGCTGATAACACCATTCGTAACCTGGAGTCATGGGGCATTAATACCACGTATGTGGAGAAAGTCCCCTGTACCAGCAGCGGCGTCGCGCCTATCTTCGTTAATCCGAATTCCAGCAACAGCATCCTGATCATCAAAGGGGCAAATAAATTTCTTTCTCCGGAAGATATCGATCGCGCGGCAGAAGACTTAAAAAAATGTCAGCTCATCGTATTGCAACTGGAAGTCCAGCTGGAGACGGTTTACCACGCCATTGAATTCGGGAAAAAACATGGAATCAACGTGTTATTAAACCCGGCTCCGGCGCTACGCGAGCTGGATATGTCCTACGCCTGCAAATGTGACTTCTTTGTGCCAAATGAAACTGAGCTGGAAATACTGACCGGCATGCCAGTTGATTCTTACGATAATATTCGCGCCGCCGCCCGTAGCCTGGTGGATAAAGGGTTGAATAATATTATCGTGACGATGGGCGAAAAGGGCGCGCTATGGATGACACGCGATCAGGAAGTCCATGTCCCTGCTTATAAAGTGAATGCCATTGATACCAGCGGTGCGGGCGACGCCTTTATTGGCTGTTTCGCACATTATTACGTCCAGAGCGGTGATGTTGAAAGCGCGATGAAAAAAGCCTCGCTCTTTGCCGCCTTTAGCGTCACCGGGAAAGGTACACAATCGTCTTATCCCAGCATTGAGCAATTCAATGAATTTCTGGCATTGAACGAATAATCACCCTGCACAGTAAAAGGTAGCACTATGAACGATAAAAACATCGTTCAGATGCCTGACGGGTATCTGAATAAAACCCCTCTGTTCCAGTTTATTTTGTTATCCTGCCTGTTCCCGTTATGGGGATGCGCGGCTGCGTTGAATGACATATTAATCACGCAGTTTAAAAGTGTTTTTTCATTAAGTAACTTTGCCTCCGCGCTGGTGCAAAGCGCGTTTTATGGCGGTTATTTTTTAATTGCTATTCCTGCGTCGCTGGTGATTAAGAAAACCAGTTATAAGGTGGCAATCCTCACCGGCCTGACGCTGTATATTGTTGGCTGCACACTGTTTTTCCCCGCCTCGCACATGGCAACCTACACCATGTTCCTGGCGGCTATTTTTGCTATCGCGATCGGCCTGAGCTTCCTGGAAACGGCGGCGAATACCTACAGCTCGATGATTGGCCCTAAATCACATGCTACGCTGCGCCTGAATATCAGCCAGACGTTCTATCCGGTTGGTGCGGCGGCGGGCATTCTGCTGGGTAAATATCTGGTTTTCTCGGAAGGCGACAGTCTGCAAAAGCAGATGGCAGGCATGAACGCTGAGCAGATCCACAACTTCAAAGTGCTGATGCTGGAAAACACCCTTGAGCCGTACAAGTACATGATTATGGTGCTGGTCGTGGTGATGGTGCTGTTCCTGCTGACCCGCTTCCCGGACTGTAAAGTGGCGCAGACGGCGAATCATAACCGCCCTTCAGCGGCACAGACGCTGCGTTATCTGGCTGGCAACGCCCGCTTTCGTCGCGGTATCCTGGCGCAGTTCCTCTACGTCGGTATGCAGGTGGCGGTCTGGTCGTTTACCATCCGCCTGGCGCTGGAAATGGGCGATATTAATGAGCGCGATGCGTCAACATTCATGGTTTACAGCTTCGCCTGCTTTTTTATCGGCAAGTTTATCGCCAATATTCTGATGACCCGCTTCAATCCAGAAAAAGTGCTGATCCTGTATTCCGTTGTCGGCGCACTTTTCCTCGCCTGGGTTTCTCTGGTACCGAGCTTTAGCGCGGTATGGGTGGCGGTACTGGTCAGCGTGCTTTTTGGACCCTGTTGGGCGACGATTTATGCCGGTACGCTGGACACGGTAGACAATGAGCATACTGAAATGGCGGGTGCGGTGATTGTCATGGCCATTGTTGGCGCGGCGGTAGTTCCGGCGATTCAGGGCTACGTGGCGGATATGTTCCACTCGCTGCAACTTTCCTTCCTGGTCTCTATGTTGTGCTTTGTCTACGTCGGGGTATATTTCTGGCGCGAGAGTAAAGTTCGCCGTAACCTGACTGAAGCCACTGTTTCCTGAGGAGAAAAAGAATGACCACACGTTTGATGCTCTGGCGCGAATTGTTCAGTGAGCAGCCGCGTCCTCTGCTGGAAAACGCTGATTTCACTGTAACAGCGTTCCGTTATGCCAGTGGGATTGAAGGGTTGCGGGTAGCCAATGCCCGCGGTCACCTGGTTATTCTGCCCTGGCTGGGGCAGATGATTTGGGATGCAGAGTTTGACGGCCACGACCTGACTATGCGCAACATGTTCAGTCAGCCGAAACCTGCGCGAGAGGTCGTTGAAACTTACGGCTGCTTTGCCTTTCATTCCGGGCTGCTGGCGAATGGCTGCCCCTCGCCGGAGGATACCCATCTGCTGCACGGCGAGATGGCCTGTGCGTCGATGGATGAGGCCTGGCTGGAAGTTGAGGAGGATAGCGTGCGTGTCGTCGGGCGCTATGAATACGTGATGGGATTTGGTCATCATTACCTGGCGCAGCCTGCGGTGACACTGCATAAAGACAGCGCCTTATTCGACATCCGGATGGCGGTAACGAACCTGGCGTCAGTAGCAATGCCGTTACAGTATATGTGCCATATGAATTACGCATATGTGCCGGATGCCACTTTTCGCCAGAACGTGCCGGACGAGGCGCTGACGCTGCGCGAATCGGTGCCGTCGCACGTCAAACCCACGGATCAATGGCTGGCATTCAACCGGCGTATTTTGCAGGGGGAAGCCTCGCTGAAAACGCTCAATGAGCCGCAGTATTACGATCCGGAAATTGTCTTTTTTGTCGATAAGCTGGACGCGTATACCGCTCACCCTGAGTTCACGATGACGGCCCCGGATGGCACGACATTTGTCACCCGCTTTGCCAGTGATGAATTCAATTATGCGACCCGCTGGATTTTGTATAACGGCGATCAGCAGGTTGCTGCCTTTGCGCTCCCCGCTACCTGCCGACCGGAAGGTTTCCTCGCCGCGCAGAACAACGGCACCCTGCTTTACCTTGAGCCACAGCAGACCCGGACGTTTACCGTTACCACAGGGATAGCCTGAAGGCAGATTCGCCAGTGCCACTCAGGCCGCTGGCGAACCGACATGCCCGGTGGCGCTGCGCTTACCGGGCATGCGTATTAATTTAACCCTTTGATTCTGAATATAAATTCCGTGCTATCTTACCGTAGGCCGGGCAAGCGCCAGCGCCGCCCGGCATGGTATCACCGGAGCCGCTTTGCCCGGTGGCGCTGCGCTTACCGGGCCTACATATTAATTTAACATTTTGATTATAAATATAAATATCGCTATACCCTATCGTAGGCCGGGCAAGCGCCAGCGCCGCCCGGCATTAACGGCAACAGCGTCATTACTGTTCTTCTACGACCATTTTCTTATCGAAATTAATCAGCAACGAGCACACCAGATACCCCACCGCCGCCAGCGCGAAGAACATCATCGCGGCATAATAGTTACCGGTAGACTGCACCAGGAAGCCAATAAAAATAGGCAGAATGGCGGCAAACAGATTGCTGGTAAAGTTCATTGTACCGCAGATGGTTCCCGCCACAGACTGTGCGCCGAGCAGGCCCGGAATTGACCAGTAAACGCTGGCCCAGCGTAGCGGGAAAAGCGCAATGGTCAGAAGGGTAATCGCAATCGCAGGCGTTGAACTCTGGGCACAAAGGAAAATACCCACGCCAGCGGTAGTCGCGGAAATTGCCAGCATGGTATGCATCACGCGGCTGGTTTTTGCACCTTTGCTGCGCCATTTATCCATGATGTAGCCGCCAGTCAGTTGACCCACAAAGCAGAGCAGAAAAATTAGCGCCATCGCGCCGCCCATCGATTTAATATCAAAACCATACGTGGCCTGGAAGTAGAGCGGCAGCCAGGTCATTAATCCATAAAACACAAAGCTGTAGCAGACCCAGCCGCCGATCAGCGCCAGTACATTACGCTGCTTCAGATACGGTTTGATATCCGCCAGACGATACTTTTTGCTGCTGGTTGCTGACCCGTTGGCGACAGCAATATGATCCAGCTCGGCTTGATTAATACGCGGATGCTCTGACGGATAAGTACGGATATACCACCAGGCCAGCAGACCCACCAGCATGGTTCCAACACCTGCTACCACAAACGCCATCCGCCATGAATCGAAGAGCGCGATCAGCCCGGCGATAATCACCGCTCCCAGTGCCGTGCCCAGCGGCGCGCCGCCGTCCAGCAGCATAGAGCCGCGTCCGCGTTCTGTCGGCGTCAGCCAGGTGCCCATCAGTTTAGCGCCAGCGGGCATAATAGGTGATTCGGCTATGCCCAGACCGAGGCGCGAAACCGACAGGGTAAAAATAGAGTGACACAGCGCGGCAATCGCCTGAAACGCGCCCCACAAAATTGTTGCCAGAGCGATAATATTCCTGGCTTTAAACTTATCGGCAATTACCCCGCTGGGAATTTGCATTAATGCATAGGCCCAGAAAAAGGCGCTATGAATTACGCCGACAACGCGCGTATCGGTAATACCAAATTCATCAGTAATATACGGCATGGCAATAGAAAGTGAGGTGCGGTCAATATAATTGATGGCCCCCAGAATCAACATAATAATAAATATCCGCCATCTTACCGTGGTTGCCTTTAATTTTTCTTCTTCGGTATGAGCATGAACTATAGACATAGAAACTCCTTGCCATGCTCAATAAGAGCATGGCGGTACGAGGTAGAGTGAGGTACAACAAATTACATAATGGAGCCAATCGTCCAGGGAACGAACTCCTGGCTTCCATAGCCAAATTCTTCACTTTTTGTTTTTTTACCGGACGCCATCTCAAGGATCATGGTGTAAATCCGCTCGCCAACCTCAGCGATAGATTCTTCTCCCTCGACGATGGTGCCGCAGTTGATATCCATATCCTCCTGCTGACGCTGCCAGAGCGCATTATTGGTTGCCAGTTTCATACTTGGCGTAGGTTTAGAGCCGAACGCAGAACCGCGCCCGGTGGTGAAACAAAGCAGATTTGCGCCACCGGCGATTTGTCCGGTGACGGCAATCGGGTCATAGCCGGGGGTATCCATAAACACGAATCCTTTTGCCGTCACGGGTTCGGCGTATTCATAGACCGCCGTCAGGTTAGTCGTTCCGGCTTTGGCAATGCCACCGAGTGATTTCTCAAGAATGGTGGTTAAGCCGCCGACTTTATTGCCGGCGGAGGGATTATTATTCATCTCACTGCCGGTTCGACGGCAGTATTCTTCCCACCAGTGGATGCGTGCAATCAGCTTCTCGCCGACCTCGCGCGAGACTGCGCGGCGGGTAAGCAGGTGTTCCGCGCCGTAGATTTCTGAGGTTTCGGAAAGAATGGCGGTGCCGCCCTGCTGAACCAGCTTGTCCACCGCGTAGCCCAGCGCCGGGTTAGCCGAGATGCCGGAGTAGCTATCTGAGCCGCCGCACTCCAGCGCCAGAATGATTTCGGAGGCCGGGATCGGCTCACGAACGACCTGATTGGCCAGCGGCAGCATGGTATTAACCAGCGCAATGCCCTTCTGGATCGCCTGCCGCGTTCCGCCAACGTCCTGAATGGTATAGCTGTGCATCATCGGGCCATCTGCCAGCCCGTGCGCATTCATCATGTCTTTGATTTGGCTGGATTCACAGCCGAGACCAATAATGATCACGCCCGCAAAGTTGGCATGAGTCGCGTAGCCCGCCATGGTACGGCGCATAACCTCCATCGACTCGCTCTTTGCGCCAATCGCACAGCCAAAGCTTTGCGGCAGTGACACTACGCCATCAACGTTGGGGTAATCTGCCAGCCCGTGCAGACGAAAATGATCTTCAATCGCCCGCACCACCGTCGCACTACAGTTCACGGAGCTTAAAATGCCGATATAGTTGCGGGTGGCGGCGCGGCCATCGGCGCGGCGGATGCCGTTGAAGGTGTCCGGGTGGTCGGTGACGGTGACCGGATGGCTGTCCACGCCCCAGGCGTAATCGCGCTCGAAATCGCCCATTCCCAGGTTATGCATATGAATATGCTCACCCGCTTTAACTGGCTGGGTGGCAAAACCAATAATCTGGCCGTAGCGTTTTACCGCTTCTCCCGCCGCTATATCGCGAACGGCGATTTTATGCCCGGCCGGGATCTCGCTCAGGACGGTAATGCCTTCTTGCGCAAGCCAGGTACCCTCAGGAACGTTCTGTCTTGCAATCACCACATCATCTTTAGCATTAAGTTTGAGTACCGGATTGATGTTCATTGTCATTGCTCTCTTGCTGATTTACAGATTACTGTGAGCCAGAATATTTCTGACCTGTTCTGTTTTTTCGTTATTAAGAGGTAACGCCGGAGGAACCACGGCGGTAGAGATATCGACTCCACTCAGTTTAATTGCCGTTTTAATCACGCCAAAAAAAGGCTGTTCCAGCGCGTACAGCGGGGAAAGTTTTGCCAGCTGCTGCTGGAACGCGCGGGCGCGGGCTAAATCATTATTGATGAAAGCATCATAAATTCCGCGCGTGATCTGCGGCGCGAAATTAAACGTCGCCGGAATACCGCCATGACCGCCCAGCAGCAGCGTATCGAGCATATATTCGTCATAGCCGCTGAAAATAATAAAATCGGGACGGAAGGTGTGAACGCGATTAATGATTTCCCGGGTGTGGCTAATATTATCAATCGTGTCTTTAATACCAACAATATTCGGTACATCACGCGCCAGACGGGTAATAACGTCCAGACCGATATCCTGGCCCGTCAAATCGGGGAAGTTATACAAAAAAACGGGCGTATCCAGCGCCTCTGCAACGCGCTGAAAGTGGGTAAAGCGTGCTTCATCGCTCAGCTTCGCATAGTACGGGTTAACCACCAGTACCCCATCCGCCCCCGCCTGCTGAGCATGCAGCCCCAGTTCAATGGTCTCTGCGGTGCCCGCGCAGGCGATGCCAATCAGCACCGGCACTCTTCCCGCCACATGCTCCAGACAAAATGCGGCAATCTCTTTGCGCTGTGGGGTCGAAAGATGACTAAATTCGCCGCCGCTGCCAAGGATCAGCATTCCATCAGCGCCGTTTTTAATCACGTGGTCAATCATCGTGGCCATGCCGGGTTTGTCCAGCGTGCCAGTTTCATCCACGATGGTAGGGACAGGAGGGAAAATACCTTTGAATGCCTTTAACATTGCTTTACCTTTGTTCTGTATATGGAACCAATATTCTGTATGTTGAATTAAGTACAGCAAATGACGTTGACGTCAGTCAACGGGTTTTTATGAGGTATATGAACAATTGTGACGGCGGTTCAGGTTTAGCTGTCGTATTGGTGAAAATGCGGATGATGACATTACCAGGT
The DNA here is from genome assembly GCF_002915575.1 of Superficieibacter electus. Classification (GTDB taxonomy): domain Bacteria; phylum Pseudomonadota; class Gammaproteobacteria; order Enterobacterales; family Enterobacteriaceae; genus Superficieibacter; species Superficieibacter electus. Next base: position 98,073 of record NZ_PQGD01000012.1, on the reverse strand, counting down.
CGCGATATGCCCAGTTTATGGAACAAACCCTTTCATTCGTTTGTTGTATCATGAGAGGCTAAGGCGTGACGGCGTTAAACGTAAGGATATAAAGCGAGATACGCATGATTTGGATAATGCTGGCAACGCTGGTCGTTGTTTTTGTTATAGGTTTTCGGGTACTCACTTCCGGCCCGCGGCGGGCGATCCGTCGCCTGAGCGAACGGCTGGGGCTGACCCCTGAGCCGGTAGAGTCAATGATCGACCAGATGGGCAAAGCGCCCGGTCATGAGTTTTTGCAGTATCTTGAGCGCCCGGATGAGTCGCATCTGCTCAATGCCGCACAGGTTTTGCTAATCTGGCAGGTGTCGGTGGTTGATAGCAGCGAACAAAATCTGCTGCGCTGGCATCGCCTGCTGCAAAAAGCCCGTCTGGCCTCGCCGATTACCGATGCACAGATTCGCCTGGCACAAGGTTTTTTGCGCGAGCTGGAGCCGGAAGGGTATGAACTGAACGCTTTTCAGGCGCGTTATAACGCCCTGTTTCAACCGGAAGAGGGCGTCTATTGGCTGCATTAAATGCGCCAATAGTTGTCGAAACGTTAAGTAGATCACATTCAGAATGTTACACTGAGCGGCTGTACGTTAAATATCACGCCGGGTAAGCATAATGAGTGAGCACAATCTTAAAACCCCACACGGTGAGGTTCATCGCCCAAACTGGGCGGCGGTCTTCGCCGTGGCCTTTTGCGTTGCCTGTCTGATTACCGTTGAGTTTTTGCCGGTGAGCCTGCTGACGCCGATGGCCGAGGATTTAGGGATTTCCGAAGGGCTGGCGGGTCAGTCTGTCACCGTCACCGCGTTTGTGGCGATGTTCGCCAGCCTGTTTATTACCCAGACCATTCGGGCCACCGATCGCCGCTATGTAGTGATCCTCTTCGCCGTGCTGCTGACGCTCTCCTGCCTGCTGGTATCGTTTGCCAATAATTTTACGCTGCTGCTGCTGGGACGCGCCTGCCTGGGGCTGGCGCTTGGCGGTTTCTGGGCGATGTCGGCCTCGCTAACCATGCGTCTGGTACCGGCGCGCACGGTGCCGAAAGCGCTGTCGATTATTTTTGGCGCGGTTTCCATCGCACTGGTGATTGCCGCGCCGCTGGGCAGTTTCCTCGGCGGCGTCATCGGCTGGCGGAATGTGTTTAACGCCGCGGCGGTGATGGGCGCAGTCTGTATTCTGTGGATCTGGAAATCGCTGCCGTCGTTGCCTGGCGAAACCGAACATCATGAGAATATGTTTGGCCTGCTGAAGCGCCCCGGCGTGCTGGCGGGGATGATCGCCATCTTTATGTCTTTTGCCGGACAGTTTGCTTTCTTTACTTATATTCGCCCGATTTTCACCACCCTGGCCGGGTTTGATGTGGATGGCCTGACGCTGGTGCTGCTGAGTTTTGGCATCGCCAGCTTTATCGGCACCTCGTTCTCCGCTGCTATCCTGAAACGCTCGGTGAAAGTGGCACTGGCCTGCGCGCCGCTGGTTCTCGCGCTGAGTGCGCTAGTGCTGATGCTGTGGGGCACGGATAAAATCGTCGCCTCAACGGTGGCGGTGGTCTGGGGGCTGGCCTTTGCGCTGATCCCGGTGGGCTGGTCGACGTGGATCACCCGCACGCTCTCCGATCAGGCGGAAAAAGCTGGATCGATCCAGGTGGCGGTGATCCAGCTTGCCAATACCTGTGGCGCGGCGATCGGGGGTTATGCACTCGATAACCTCGGTCTGCTGTCGCCGCTGGTGCTTTCCGGCAGCCTGATGCTGCTGACGGCGCTTCTGGTGGCAGCGAAAGTACGCGTTAAGGGCAATATTCATTAAGAAAGGGAAGGCCGATGAAGGCCTTCCGACGTTTATCAGAACCACGCCTCCCACATTGCGCCGACGTTGAAATCATCAAGCGTTTCATCGTCGGTGCCATTAACCCGCGCCGTGCGCTTGTTGTCCACTTCGCCGCCCGTCACATAGAAGCGCAGCATCGGGCGGAACTCCGGTCCCATGGCGATGGAGATGTTTTGCGAGAGCGTGACTTTCCAGCCTTTGTTATCGCCGCCTTCATCGTAATCTACGCGTTGATAGCCTGCTTCCAGCCAGGTCGAATGTACGTCGTTCCAGAAATACATCGGACGCACGATGGCACCGTAGTTTTTGCGGTTATCGCTGCTGTCGCTGTCGTTGTCATAATCATGGAACGCCAGCAGATATTCCACCTGCGCCTGCTGCGTGAATTTATGGCTACCTTCAAAGCTGGCGTAAATCGCCGTCAGATCGTCGGTTTTACTGTAAACGCTGTTATCTGAGTTATCCGAATAGCGGGCAATGACTTTATTCACCCCGCTGTCGTTGGTATGGCTCAGCACCACGCCGCCCTGCCAGGCCTTCATCCGCTCGTCGCTCTCCACGTCTTTTGAGTCAAAGCCATAGTTGGCGTACAGCTCCAGATCCAGCGGGCCAACGTTCATGCCATGAATTTTTGAGGTCAGCGCATAATTACCTTTATCGCCTGTACCGGAGCCGCCGGTGCAGGTGATGCGCGACGGGTTCGCTTCGTCTTCCATCACTTCAGGACTACAGGACTCCACGGCGGCGACAGCGGCAACATCAAACTTCACGCCGCCGATATCGAAGTTTTTCACCCCGGCACCCTGCCCATCGTGGTTCATCCAGAAGTAATCGTTAATGCCCTGCTGCGGTCGCTGGTGGAAATCGCGGCCCGCCCACAGATAGGCATCCGGGTTAGACGCCAGCAGGTTGGTTACCCCAGCATAAGCTTTTTTAAGGTTAACCTCATCGCCCCAGTGATCGAACATCACGTTGACGTCCCAGATAGCCCCGTTATCGCCTTTAAAGGCTTTTGAGAGCTGGAATTCGCCGCCGTTACCTTCGTTACCCAGACGGCCAATCGCCGAGGCACCGTTATAGGAGCCGTCCACGCCGACGTATTTCTGATCGCCTGCTTTAAAATGTGCGCCATAGCGGGCATAGCCGCTAAATTTCACGCCGAACGGAATAGCCATATCCGGGCTTTGCGCCGCGCTTTGTGGTTCGTTGACGACGTCTGCCTTTTTATCGACTGCCGCATCCATTTTTGCCTGACGCTCCGCGAGCGCTTTATCGACCGCTTTTGCCACAATCGCGTCAATTTGTTCCTGCGTAAATTCCTGGGCGAGGACAGAAATTGGGCACAGGGCGGCGATAACCGCCAGAGTTAATGGAAGTTTGTTTGCTATTTTCATGGTTATCTCAATGTAATTAACTATTTTTAGATAATAACCACCCGGTTCTGGTCTGACTGAATAAGCCGCTATCACCAAAACAAGTTGATTTTTTATGACTGCCGGATACAGATTAATTAAATGCTATCGTAATAAATACTCCACTCCAGAAGTTAACGGTCAGATATTAACGTTGATAAAGATGAATAATTTCGCCTGCCAGCTCACGCGCCAGTAAAGAGGTCATTAAATGATCCTGCGCGTGCACCATAATTAACGTCATGGGCTGCCGGGCTTCACCGGCATCCTGCTCAATTAATTTGGTTTGCATTTTATGGGCGTCGCGGGCGTAGCCGTCGGCCTCGCGCAGCAGGCTGTTAGCTTCGACAAAATTGCCGTCCCGCGCGGCCTGCAAGGCTTCAAAACACAGGCTGCGCGACTGGCCCGCGTTGACGATGATTTCCATCACCGCATCTTCTAATATGATCATCATTCACTCACTCTTTATCAAAACTATTACTGGCGGCGACGGCGGAAAACCATTCACCACTTTTTTTAACGATCCGCTGTTGGGTAGATAAATCAAGCTGGACAAAGCCATAACGATTTTTATAACCATTACACCATGACCAGTTATCAATAAAGGTCCACATGTGGTAGCCAAGACACTGGCAGCCTTCGCTAATCCCTTTATGCAGCCACGCAAGGTGATTACTAATAAAATCGATCCGATACTCGTCGTTTATTTTGCCGTTATTAATAAAACGCGCTTCATTTTCAACACCCATGCCGTTTTCAGAAATAAAACAGCGCGGGTTATTATAATTAACACGTAAATTGGTGAGGATATCGTAAATACCCGGCGGGTAAATTTCCCAGCCACGGTAAGGATTCATTTGCCGGCCAGGCATGTCGTAATGGTCAAATAACCATTCCGGCATAAACGGCGCGTCGGGGTTAACCGCGCTGTCCCGGCATTTCACCCGCCGTGGCTGGTAATAGTTAATGCCCAGCAAATCGATTTTACCGTCGGCAATCAGCGCACTGTCGCCCGGCTCGCAAAGCGGAAGCTGGTCGTACTGTTTAAGCAGTTCCACCAGATCCTGCGGGTATTGCCCGCGTAACACCGGGTCCAGAAAGCTGCGGTTAAACAGCAAATCCGCACAGTGCGCCGCGTTTACATCCGCCGGATTGTCTGAACGTGGATAAGAGGGCGTCAGGTTAAGCACGATGCCAATTTCACCCTCGTAACGCCCGGCGCGAAACAGGCGCACCGCCGAGGCGTGAGCCAGCACAGTATGGTAAGCCACCGTCGCCGCCCGACGAAAATCCACCACGTTCGGGTAGTGAAAGTCATACAGATAACCGCCTTCTACCGGGACGATCGGCTCATTGAAAGTGAACCAGTGCTTCACGCGATTGCCGAAAAGCCTGAAACAGGTGTCGGCATAGCGGGCAAACGCAGCCACCACATCACGGTTTTCCCAGCCGCCTTTCTCCTGCATCACCATCGGCATATCAAAGTGAAAGAGGGTGATAAACGGTGTAATGCCTTGCGCCAGCAGTTCATCAATCACCGTGTTGTAGAAGATTACCGCCTCAGGGTTGACCTCGCCGGTGCCGTCCGGGATAAGGCGCGACCAGCTAATCGAGGTGCGAAAGCTGTTATGGTTCAATTGCTTTAGCAGCGCGATATCCTGCTGCCAGTGCTGATAAAAGGTGGAGGTCTCATCCGGGCCGATCCCCTGATGAAAGCGCCACGGCTGGCGCGCGAACCAGACATCCCACGTTGTCTGGCTCTTACCGCCGTGCTGGCTTTCCCCTTCGGTTTGCAGCGCCGAGCTGGCGCTTCCCCACCAGAAGCCTGCGGGAAATGTGTATTTCATGGTATTTGCCTTTTCCTTTACGATGAGTGGCCGACGGTTTCCGCGGCAGGCACGGTGCTTTGCGCTTTCTGCTCTTCGGTTTTGATCAACGAGCGTTCATAGGCGCGCAGGAAAGGCAGATACATCAGCGCCGACATCGCCATACAGATGAAGCACATGATCACCGGGCTGAGCGCCCAGTTTGCTGCCCATGAGGCACCGATGGGTGCGGGGGTGGTCCACGGCGTCAGGGAGACCACTTGTTCCAGCCAGCCCATGCGCGTGGCGGCATAAGCCAGACAGGCATTCACCAGCGGAACGCAGACAAACGGAATGAACAGCATCGGGTTCATGATGATCGGCGCGCCGAACAAAATCGGTTCGTTGATGTTAAAGAAGCTCGGCACCACGCCCATTTTGCCGATGGTGCGCAGATGCGTCACGCGGCTGCGCAGCAGCAAAAACGCCAGCGGCAGCGTGGAGCCTACGCCGCCAATCAGCAGGTAGTGATCCCAGAAACCTTGCAGGTAAACGTGCGGCAGAGCAGCACCGGCAGCCAGCGCCGCCTGGTTTGCCGACAGATTTGCCATCCAAAACGGGTTCATAATACCGGTGACGATAAGCGATCCGTGGATGCCGGCAAACCAGAAAATCTGGCACAGCAGCACTGAGAGCAGGATTGCAGGCAGTGAATCCGAGGCCGATACCAACGGTTCCAGCAAGTGCATAATTGCCTGGGGTATAATCATCCCAGTTTTGGCTTCAATCAGCAGATTAAGCGGATGCAGCGTGGCAATCACCACCAGCACCGGGATCAGGATTTCAAACGAACGCGCCACGCCGGTCGGCACTTCTTTTGGCAGCCGAATAGTGACGTTATTCTGCTTGAGCCAGGCATAAACGCGTGTCGAGTAAATGGCGGTAATGAGCGCGGTAAAAATCCCCTGGCCCGACAAATACTGCGTTGAGATTTTGCCGTCGGCATAGGGCGCGGCGACCAGCAAAAACGCCATAAAAGCCAGCAGGCCGGACATCACCGGATCGAGATTAAACTGGCGGCCCAGGCTGGCCCCAATCCCCACCGAGATGAAAAACGTCATTACGCCCATGCTGAGGTTAAATGGCAGCATAAGCTGTTCCCGATACGTCTGAGAGAAATCCAGCCAGCCGCGTGCAAAGCCATTGGTGGTTTCAGCAGAGAATGGTGGGAAAATAAACACCAGCATAAACGATCCGATGATCATAAACGGCAGCGCGGCGGTAAAACCGTCACGGATCGCAATCACATACTTTTGCTGCCCCAGCCGACCGGCAAGCGGGGTGATGGATTGTTCAATGACGGCAACCATTGACTGATAAAGCGAACTCATAATGACACCTTTTTAGTGTGCCGCTTCGATGAGCGACAGAGCGTAATCCAGCACCTTGTCACCGCGCTGCATTCCGTAATCCATCATATCAATGGCCTGAACGGGAATGCCGTGAGTGGCAGCCTTTTCGGAGAGTGTTTTTAACATATATTTTACTTGCGGTCCGAGCAGCACGACCTGATATTGCGGAAACTGCATATCAAATTCGGAAACGCCATACGCATCAATTTTCACCGGCAACGCGCGTTGGGCAGCGACTTCTTCCATTTTCCTGACCAGCAGGCTGGTGGACATTCCGGCGGAACAACAAAGCATGATCTTGTACATCGACAGCCATCCTCAAATGTAAAAACTTATTGCGGAGACGATTGGATAACATATGGAAACCGGTTTCCATTCATAAACCGCAGAACTGTGACCGCTATCAATATCCTGGCGTTATTGGCTAAATTTATGCGCTTTGGGTCACGTATTGAGTCCGTGTTTTGCAATTTTGGCTATCAATGGAAAATCGGTTTCCATGAAAAAAGGAAACGGATATACTGCAAGTGGCGAATATTTAAGCCAATGTTGCATCCAGAGTAATATGGACTGGCTGAGGGGCCGGAAGAGGATAAAGATGTCTACAATCAACGATGTATCGCGTTTAGCTGGGGTTTCTAAAGCCACAGTTTCACGGGTGTTGAGCGGCACGCGCGGGGTAAAAGAAGCCAGTCGGCAGGCCGTGCTGAAAGCGGTTGAGGAGCTTAACTATCGACCCAACGTGATTGCACAATCGCTGTTCAGCCAGTCAACGGGCTGCATCGGGGTGATTTGCGCCCAGGATAATATCAATCAAACCACCGGCTATCTTTACGCGCTGGAAAAACACCTCAGCCAGCATCAAAAGCATCTTCTGCTGCGGTTTGCCAATACCCGAAACGATGTCATGAGCGCCCTTGACGAACTGAGCTGCGGCCTGTGTGACGATATACTGATTATCGGTGCCCGTTTCCCGCTCAACATTCAGCAGGATAACGTTATTCTGGTGGACTGCTCGGTGTCCGGCGACGTTAACAGCATTCAGTTCGATCACGAATTCGCCGCGGAAACCGCCTGTCATTACCTTATCAGTCAGGGACGTCGGCAGATCGCGCTTATCCAGCCGGACGGCAGCGGTTTTGCCGATCGGGTGCTGCTCGGTTATAAACACGCGCTGGAAAAAAACTTCCTGCCGTTTAACCGTAATCTGGTCTTTATGGCGTGTACGTCTTCTTCCGTGGCGCTTCAGGAGCTACTTAACAACGCCACGACCCTGAATTTCAACGCCCTGCTGGTGGCGGATGAGCAGGAGGCACAGCGGGTGATCCCCCAGCTTCAGGCGTTTAATAAATCGGTACCGGATGACATCATGGTCTTCAGCCTCGCTGGATCGCTACAGCTTCCGGGTATCCCTACCATCCCGGCCATTGAGTATTCTATGGACGCCATGGCCGCGCGGATCGTGGGCTGGCTGAATGAAAAAACGCAAAACGTTCTCGACTCTTACGTTTTGCGCGGAGACCTGATTATTCCCGATGTGCGCCGACGTTAACCCGGTTGTTTTGCGTGGCCTTTGCGCCGCGAATCCATCGCAATCAGCACCACCGAGGAGAGGATTAGCAGGGTGCCAAGCCAGTCCGGGAGCGTAAACGTGATGCCGAGCAGTAGCAGCGACAGCAGGGCGCTGCTGAGCGGTTCGGCGCAGCTCAGAATGCTGGCCTTTGGCCCACCAATCATCTGCGCGCCCTTCAGATACATGCTGAAGGTCAACGCCGTGCCAATCACCACCAGATAGAAGAACGCCAGTAGCAGCCCGCCGTTGACCACAAAATGGGTTTCATTCCCGGCGTAGAACGGCAGTAGCATCGCGCCGCCCAGCAGCATACTCCAGCCGACCACCGGTAGCGTGCCGAAGCGGGCAATCAGCGTAGAGGGATATGTGGTGTAGAAGGCGGCGGAAAACGCCGACACAATTCCCCAGATTAACGCTGCCGGAGAAATTGACAGCGAGGTCGGGTTCCCGTGTGTGACCAGCAAAAACGTGCCCGCCAGCGAGGTAAAGATGGCCAGAAACACCAGCCCGCCGGGCCATGTTTTGCGCACGGCGGCAAACCAGGCGACGATAATCGACGGCGATAAAAACTGCAAAATAGTCGCCGTCGCCGCGTTTGATTTTTCAATCGTTACCAGGAAGGTGAGCTGGACAGTGAGCGCGCCAACGATCGTAAACAGCAGCAAGCTGACAGCATCCTTCGGCGTTTTCAGAATGGAGAAAATTTTATCGCCGTGGATGAATGACAGGGTGAGCAGAATAAACCCGGAAAACAGCAGGCGGATCATGGTCAGAAACGGCGCGGAGATCTGGCTTTCCTGCATAATAAACTGTGCGCAGACGCCGGAACTTCCCCACAGCACAGCGGCGAGCAGGACATACATAATCCCTTTTTTGGTCGATCCCATTTTTCCCTCAAATCGGTTTATTTTTTAACGCGCCGCATCATAACATAAGCCTTCGATACGAAAACTTACCTGGATTTTGAGGGCTTATGGAATTAACCGTGACGCAAAACGTGACCGCAGAAGATCAGGAAGAACTCCTGGCCGGGCTGCGGGCGTATAACAGCCAGTTTATTGACGCCAGCGGCTGGGGTGAAGTAGGCGTCTATGCCCGCGATGAAAACGGCAGGATGACCGGCGGCTTAATCGCCGAACAAAAGGGCGACTGGTTTTGCATCAAATACCTGTGGGTAAGCGATGCCACTCGTGGTTCCGGGCTGGGCAGCAGGTTAATGGCGGCGGCGGAACAGCAGGCGCAGAAGATGGGCTGTCTGCACGCGCTGGTCGACACCGTCAGTTTTCAGGCGCTGCCGTTTTACCAGAAGCAAGGTTATCAGTTGCAGATGACGCTGGAAGATTTCCCGTACAAGGGCATGCAGCGGCATTACCTGGCGAAGGGATTATTGAGATAATGTGAAGCAGCATAGCAAAACGGTTGGTACGTTCTGCAAACAGAGAAACACATTGCGAGTTGATTTCCGGAAGCGAACATTGTGCCTTGCATCAGGTGCAAAAAAAGGCCTATGCTTAGGCATATGCCAACGTTTCAGGAGGATGCTATGGAACGTATCGCCCGACTCTTTAAAAATGGCCGCAATCAAGCGGTCAGACTCCCGGTTGAGTTCGAATTTGATACTGACAAGGTGTACATCCGTCGCGATGAAGAGGGAAATGTTATTCTCTCTAAAAAACCGTCGAAGCCAGATAACTGGGACCACGTATTTGGTCTCATCAAAAAAGCGCGTATTCCGGATACCTTTCTGGATGAAGATGAACGTAATCAGGATATTACGGAAAGAGATCCTTTTGCAGGAGCAAAATAATGTTGTATATGATGGATACGAATACGGTCAGTCATCTTTTTCGTCAACATCCGAACGTTATCGCCAGAATAGCCGAAATTTCACCGCGTGATATTTGTATTTCAAGCGTAACGGAAGCCGAACTTCTGTATGGTGTAGCGAAAAGGCAAAGTAAAACGCTTAAGGCCAGTGTGCTGGCCTTTCTTGATTCAGTGACCATTTATGACTGGGATAGCCATGCTGCTGCCTGTTATGGCGTGCTACGTGCCACCATGGAAAAGAAAGGAAAAATAATGGGCACCATGGATCAACTTATTGCCTCCCATGCGCTAAGCCGTAAAGTGACCCTTGTTTCTAACGATCATGCATTTGCTATGGTGCAGGGGCTTAACCGGGAAGACTGGACGGTATAAGCGCTGCTGTAAACGTCGAAATCCGAAAAAGAAGCAGGCCGGACAACGGGCCGGTAATAACGGCTTTGTGTCGTTCTGCGTGATATAATCCGGGGCTGGGAACAGCATGCCTGGAGAGGATAATGATACAGGTTTTGGGGCATCTTCATCCTGACAGCGATGCGGTCTGTACTGCCGTCGTCGCTGCGCAGTGGCTGACGCACAGCGGGCGGGATGCTCGCGCGTGGCGTACTGGCGAACTGAATAAAGAGACACAGTTTATTTTTCAGCGTGCAAACCTGACGCCGCCCGCGCTGCTTGATATGCCGCTACAGGATTGTGACGTCTGGCTGGTGGATTTCACTGAACCCGCGCAGGGGCCGCAATCGCTTCAGGAAAGCAATATCGTCGGAATTATCGATCATCATCGTCTCGGCGGTCTGGTGACCCGCTTGCCACCGGAAGTGTGGATCAAGCCGGTGGGCAGCAGCGCCACGGTGTTGTGGCAATTAATGCAGCCCGAAACGCTTTGCGTCGCCCACGCGGTGCTGCTGCTCGGCGCTATTCTGAGCGATACCGTGGCGTTACGCTCGCCGACCACGACTGACGATGACCGCCGGGCGGTAGATGCGCTCGCGGCTATCGCAAATATTGACCTCGCGACGTTTACCCACGATCTGCTGGCAGCCAAAACCGATATTACCGGGATGAGCGCGCACGCGTTGCTGAACAAAGATATCAAGGCGTTCACCCTCGCGGGACATGCCGTCCAGATTGCCCAGCTTGAGTTGTATTCCCGGGCGCAGGTTGACGCGGTATTACCCGAGCTGCTGGAGGAGATGAACGCGCATGCCGTGCGCACCGGTGCTGAACTGGTGGTGCTGATGCTGAGCGAAATCAGTGAAAACGGCTCGGTGCTTTACTTCTCCGGCTCCGCCCTTGCAGACGCTGAACCCCGCCATGTGCCGGGAATGTTAAGCCGCAAAAAACAGATGCTGCCGTGGCTCGAGGAACGTCTGCGCGCGCAGTCAGCCTGATGTTTACCGGTTTTTACCGCCAGGAAGGGCTCCTGGCGGGCCAAATGTGGTAAATTTCACCCCCGCAGTGAATCACCATTCGTCATGACAAGGAGGCCCAATGCCAGACGTAATTACCCGTACCGCACGACGCCAGGCCAGAGCGCTGGTCTCATTATTTAAGTCGGCTTCAGCTGGCGGCATTATCCTCATCATCGCGTCAGCAGCGGCGATTATAGTTGCCAACTCATCGCTTGCAGAGATGTACCGCTGGCTGCTGCATTATTCCATCGGCGGACTGAGCGTTGAACTGTGGGTCAACGATGCGCTGATGGCCATTTTCTTCCTGCTGGTCGGCGTTGAGATCAAACGCGAAATGCTTATTGGCCAGCTGGCAACGTGGGGGCAACGGGCGCTTCCCGGGTTAGCTGCGCTCGGCGGGATGGCGGTACCTGCGCTAATCTACTTAGGCTTTAACATTAGCAATGGCGAGACGGTCGCTGGCTGGGCAATCCCGTCCGCCACCGATATCGCCTTTGCGCTGGGGGTACTGGCGTTGCTTGGCAGCCGGGTACCAATCTCGCTGAAGATTTTCCTTTCCGCGCTGGCGATCCTCGATGACATGGGCGCGGTGATCATCATCGCCCTGTTTTACACCGGCGGCCTTTCCGCCATGATGCTGGCGGCGGCGGGCGGCATGGTCCTGCTGCTGATGCTGATGAACCGGATGGGTGTCAAACGGCTGACGCCGTATCTGCTGGTGGGCGTGGTGCTGTGGTTCTTTATGTTGCAGTCTGGCGTTCATGCCACCATTGCGGGCATTTTGCTGGCGCTGTTCATTCCGCTGAAAGGCAAAGATGAACAGCAGGATGCGCCGCTGGACAAGCTGGAGCATGTGCTTTCGCCGTGGGTGACATTCCTGATCCTGCCGCTGTTTGGTTTTGCCAACGCGGGTGTGTCGTTGGGCGGCCTGACGATGGACGACCTGCTTTCACCGGTGCCGGTCGGCGTGGCGCTTGGGCTGTTTATCGGTAAGCAGATTGGCGTATTTGGCATGGCTTTACTGGCCATTAAAACCGGACTGGCTCCCCGTCCGCATGGCAGTTCGTGGTCACAGCTCTACGGCGTATCGGTGCTGTGCGGCATCGGTTTCACCATGAGTTTGTTTATCGGCAATCTGGCCTTCGCCCGCACGCCATTGCTGGTCGATGAAGTGAAAATTGGCGTGTTGGCCGGGTCGATTGTGGCGGCGCTGGCCGGCATGCTGATCCTGCGTTTCTCGTCCTCACGCAATGAATCGCATCGGGAAAGTTGACCCGATCCCATCGTTATATGCCCAAATGCCTGCGGTACGCCGCAGGCCGTGTGTTTATGCTTTCTCCCTACTCACCTGATGCCGGAGATAAAGATGAACATCACCCAAATACGTAACGCCACCCAACGGATTACCTATGGCGGGAAAAGCTTTCTTATCGATCCGATGCTGGCAGAAAAAGAAGCCTATCCCGGTTTTGCCGGGTCCGCGCGGGCTGAATTACGTAACCCGCGCGTTGACCTGCCCGTGCCGCTGGCGGATTTGCTGGATGTCGATGCCATCATCGTCACCCATACGCATCTTGATCACTGGGATGATGCGGCGGTAGCGCTGATCCCTAAATCAATGCTGATTTTTGTGCAAAATCAGCGCGATGAAGCCCTGCTACAGGAACAGGGATTTACGCATCTACAGGTAGTAGACGCCGCCACCCGTATCGGCGACGTGACGCTGATGAAAACTAACGGCCAGCACGGCCCAGATGCAGCGTATACGGATGCTCAGCTTGCCGCGCGCCTCGGGGAGGCCTGCGGTGTGGTATTTACACATCCGCGGGAAAAGACGCTTTATCTGGCCGGAGACACTGTCTGGGTTCCCGCCGTGGAAGCCGCGTTGCGGCAATATCAGCCTGAGGTGGTCGTGTTAAATGCCGGATGGGCGCATATTATTGGCGTGGGGGCGATTATTATGGGAAGTGAAGACCTGCTCAGAACGCACCGGATCGTGCCGCAGGCGCGTATTATCGCGACCCACATGGAGGCGATAAATCACTGCCTGCTTACCCGTGCGGCCCTGCGTGAGTATGTTGATATTAACCAATTTGGCGATCGGGTGAGCATTCCGCTGGATGGAGAAACCGTGAGCTGTTAATACCGGAGAATAATGATGTCTGCGCCAGCCGTCGCCCTTGTCGTCACGCCTGATTTCAGTCCGTTTCATCTCTCCGTGCCGTGCATCCTGTTCGGCGAGAAAATCGCGGCGCGAAAGCTGTTTGATTTGAAACTCTGTGGCATAACGCCCGGAACCGTAAACGCAGCCGCCGGGTTTTCGGTGGTTGCAACCCACGGGGTTGAAGCAATCGCGACGGCAGATATTGTGATTATTCCGTTCTGGCACAGCGTCAATGAACGTCCGCCGCAGGTGCTGCTCGACGCGCTGGTGGCGGCGCACCGTAACGGCGCGCAGATAGTGGGACTGTGCCTCGGCGCGTTTGTGCTCGGCTACGCCGGGCTGCTGGACGGACGCCATGCGGCAACCCACTGGGAGTATGAGCACGATTTTCAGCGGCTTTTTCCGCGGGCGCAATTAGATATTAACGCGCTGTATCGCGATGACGATCGGTTGATCACCTCTGCTGGCACCGCCGCTGCGCTGGATTGCTGTCTGTATCTCATTCGCCAGCGCGTTGGCAGCGCCACGGCCAACCAGATTGCCCGACGGATGATCGTCCCGCCCCATCGTGAAGGCGGTCAGGCGCAGTTTATTGCGCATGCGGTACCGCAAACGACGCAGGATGCACGCATCAACACGTTGATAGCGCATCTGCGGGACAACCTGAACCAGCCGCACGATCTCGATACCCTGGCCGCGCTCGCCTCCATGAGTCGCCGCACGCTGACGCGTCATTTTATCAAGGCTACCGGACAAACCGTCGCCGACTGGATCGCCGTTGAGCGCCTGCGTCGTAGCCAGGCGCTACTCGAGGGCGGCGATCTGTCCGTTGAACATATCGCGGAGCATGTCGGTTTTCGGTCGGCGATCACCTTTCGCCAGCAATTTAAACACCGTTTCGGCGTCAGCCCCAGCGAATGGCGTAAAACCTTTCGCGGGCAGGCGTAGCGTTGTGCCCACCATGCCCGGCGGCGCTGCGCTTGCCGGGCCTACAGGTATCAGGAGCCATTTTGCATAATGCAGGCCGGGCAAGCGCAGCGCCGCCCGGCAGGTCCGCACACCGGGGCCGGACGTTTTCCTCCAACCCTATTGCCGGTACTGCTCATCGCTCACTTTTTCCATCCACGTTACCGGGCTGCCGTCCACCGCTTCGGCAATGGCGATATGCGTCATGGCGGTTTCGGGCGTCGCGCCGTGCCAGTGTTTCACATTTTCTGGTATCCAGACGATATCCCCCGGATGCATCTCCTCAATCGCCTCGCCTTCACACTGTATCCAGCCTTTGCCCTGCGTCACGATCAGCGTCTGACCGAGCGGATGAGTATGCCATGCCGTGCGAGCACCAGGCTCAAAGGTGACCGTCGCGCCGCCGACACGGGCGGGCGCATCGGCGCTGAACGGTGCGTCAATCCGCACGCGTCCGGTAAAATACGCTTCTGGCCCGGATGCTGACGCAATGGAACCGCTACGAATAATTTTCATGCTTTTTCCTCTCCTGAAGTGTGCGTTAAGCTTACGCACTCCCGCCCTAAAGCATTACCCGCCCATCCTGAAATGGACCTATGAATTTAATTCATCACTGTGCGCGTTATACTTATGCCACCTCATGACTCCTCCAGACACGCCCATGCTGAAAGAAAACGTTAATGACCTGATCGCTTTCCTGATGGTGGCGCAGGAAAAAAGCTTCACCCGCGCGGCGGCAAAGCTCGGGCTTTCGCAGTCGGCTCTCAGCCACTCCATGCGCGCCCTGGAAGAGCGAATGGGTATTCGTCTGCTGACCCGTACTACGCGCAGCGTCTCGCCAACAGAAGCAGGAGAGCGGCTGATTGAGCGCATCGGCCCGCATTTTCAGGATATCGAAAATGAACTCAGCAGCCTGAAAGACATGCGTGACATCCCGGCAGGCAATATCCGCATTACGGCGGGCGAGCACGCGGTGGACTACGTCCTGTGGCCGGTGCTGCGGGACTTTATGGTCCGCTGGCCAGACATTAACGTTGAGGTGACGGTAGACAACGCGCTGATGGATATCGTCACACAGCGTTTTGACGCGGGTATTCGTCTCGGCGAAGCGGTGGCGAAAGACATGATTGCCATTCCTGTCAGCCCGCCGATGCGTATGGTGGTGGTCGGTTCACCTGAATACCTGCGCCAGCACGGGACGCCGCAGGTGCCAGCCGATCTGCAGCAGCATCGCTGCGTTAACATGCGGCTGCCGACAGCAGGGGGCTTATTGCCGTGGGAGTTTTCCCGCGACGGAAAAGCGCTGAAGGTGCGGGTGGAAGGCCAGTTGACGATCAACGCCTTACGCCACCGTATTGAGGCCGCCCGCGCGGGAATGGGGCTGGTGTATATTCCCGAGGATACTGTCGAAGCAGCTATCGCCTCGGGTGAACTGGTGGGCGTGCTGGACGCGTGGTGCGAGCCGTTTCCGGGATATTACCTTTACTATCCCAGCCGCCGGCAGCACACCACGGCGTTTTCGCTGTTCGTTGAGGCGATGCGTTTGCCTTAACGTACCTCTGCAATGAGTAAATCACGCAGCACGCCAGAGTATTAATGAATCTGCCTCATAAACTTATCCCGATTATACCCGCTAATGCTTTTCCCGTTACTGGAGTACGCTGTTGTTCAGGCATCACACTGTGGAGAGCAAACACATGCAAAAACGTATTCTGGGAAAAAACGGCCCGGTGGTTTCCGCGCTGGGACTGGGATGCATGGGCCTGAGCTACGGTTACGGCCCGGCCACGGAAAAAAAGCAGGCAATTGATTTGATACGTGCAGCCGTCGAGCGCGGCGTAACGTTCTTCGACACGGCAGAAGTGTATGGTCCGTATCTGAATGAAGAGGTGGTCGGCGAAGCGCTGAAACCCGTGCGTGACAAGGTGATCCTCGCCACTAAGTTCGGTTTCACCTTTGGCGATGACAACAAACAGCAAATCCTCAACAGCCGCCCGGAGCACATTCGCCAGGCGGTGGAAGGTTCTCTGCGCCGCCTGAAAACCGAGGTGATTGATCTGCTGTATCAGCATCGCGTCGATCCTGATGTGCCGATTGAGGACGTCGCTGGGACGGTGCAGCAGTTAATTGCCGAGGGTAAGGTCAAGTATTTCGGTCTTTCCGAGGCAGGGGCAGAAACGGTCCGTCGTGCGCACGCCGTTCAGCCCGTCACCGCGCTACAAAGCGAATATTCATTATGGTGGCGCGAGCCGGAACAAACCATTCTGCCGACGCTTGAAGAACTGGGCATTGGCTTTGTGCCGTTCAGCCCGCTGGGTAAAGGCTTCTTAACCGGTGCCATCACGGCGGATTCCGCGTTCGGTCAGGATGATTTCAGGAGTAAGGTACCGCGTTTTGCCAGCGAAGCGCTGGAAGCCAATCAGCAACTGGTGACAAGGCTCAATGACATCGCCGCCGATAAAGGCGCGACGCCCGCACAGATCGCCCTGGCGTGGCTGCTGGCACAAAAACCGTGGATTGTCCCGATCCCTGGTACCACCAAACGTCATCGCCTGGAGGAAAACCTGGCCGCAGCGGACGTCACGCTGGATAAACGCGACCTGCAACGCATCAGCGACGCGCTGGAAGCCATCCGCATCACCGGCGATCGCTACCCGGCGGAATTACAGGCGCGGGTCGGGCGATGAGCTGATAATGTGCATCTGAACGCCGTCAAAACATCACGAAAACCTATTATTCCCGTCCTGTCTCTTTTTCGCACAAAGTAATAGTGTATGGTCTGAGTCATCTTTATTCATGAGTCTGACAACGGCATGAGACGTATTGAGATCGTACTAAAAGAGCTGGAACGGCTGACGCGCGCGTTAAGTCTGGCCGATCTACAGCAGGAGGTCGCTTTTACCGCAGAGCGGATCGGTTTTAATCTCGGTCTGGCGCGTAACTCGGTCAGTAAAGATCTCAATCAGTTGTGGAACGATGGTCTGGTCGTGAAGAGTCGTGGCCGCCCGGTGTATTTCCTGCACCGGGCGGCAATTGAAGTGCTGCTGGCCCGCAAGCTGGGTGCCAATGAGCGCGAGGTGAGTTCAGTATCTGCGTTATTGCCGCATCAATCTCTCCCCGCGACAGCCGATCCTTTCAGCGGATTGATTGGCTATGAGCGCAGCCTGCGTGATGCCGTCGAGAAGGGCAAAGCGGCGGTACTGTATCCTCATGGCCTGCATGTGCTGCTGACGGGGCCGTCCGGGGTCGGTAAAACCTTCTTTGCGGAACTCATGCATCGCTACGCCTGCGACCAGGCATCGGGTGTCGCGCCGCCGCTGGTGTATTTTAACTGCGCGGAATATGCCCATAATCCGGAACTGCTTTCATCTCATCTTTTTGGTCATCGCCAGGGCGCATTTACCGGCGCAACGGAGAATAAATCCGGGCTGATAGAGCAGGCGGATGGCGGTTATCTGCTGCTGGATGAAGTCCACCGACTGCCGTATGAAGGACAAGAAAAACTGTTTTCTTTGCTGGATAAGGGGGAATACCGGCCGCTCGGTTCCAGCGCCAGCGCGCGGCGCATTTCGGTACGGCTGATTTGCGCCACTACCGAGCCGGTGAATTCTTCTCTTCTGCGCACATTCCAGCGCCGTATTCAGGTCTGCATTGATTTACCCGGTATCCGCCAGCGCTCGGTTGAGGAGCAGGTTGAACTGATCGTCGGTTTTCTTCAGCGCGAAAGCCGCAAAATCGAGCGCACGGTAACTATCGATAAAACCTTGCTGTTGTGGCTACTGAACAAGCCGCTGGAAGGCAATATCGGTCAGCTAAAAAGCGATATTCAATTCCTCTGCGCCCAGGCGTGGGCGTCAGGAATGGCGGAACATAACGAGGCGCTGGTACTGGATAAAAGACTGGTAGAAACGCCCTTTAATGCCACGCCAGAGCAGCGTCTGCTGGTGGATGCTTTATTTGCCGGTAAAGAGCGGCTCAGCGTTGACGCCCGTACGCTTCCGGTGCTGAAAACATCGCTGTCTTCAGGCGCGCAAAGAGAGGAGAGCGACCTCTTTTATAGCTTCCTGACCCGCGAGTATATCAACCTGCGCAACAGCAACGTGCCGCCTGCCGAAACGCTGGCGATCCTGAAAAACAAACTGAGCTCGATTTTTGAATATGGCCTCTACAGCCGGGATAACGCCGCTCACCCGCCGCGTTACGGCGATCAAATTGAAGAGCGGGTCACGTTACTCATCGGCTGCGTGGAGCAGGTGCTGGGTTTTGCCCTGCCGGAAAACCTGGCGAATCCGTTACGCAAACATTTCCTGGCGTTGATTAGCTATGTCCAGCGCGGTCTTATTCCCCAGCTTTATTCCTCCAGCCTGATCCTTGACCGCTGCAAAGACGAATATGACAACGCCACGCTACTGTGCCGAAAAATCAACGAACTGCTGCATATTCAGTGCCCGGCAACGGAAGTGGTCTGGTTGTGTCTCTTCCTGAAAGAGTGTCGACATTATCGCCAGCGTATTGATGCCAGCCCGGACTGCGGGGTGATCCTGATTGCGCACGGTGCGACCACCGCCACCAGCATGGCGCAGTACGTCAACCGCGTGCTGGAGCGTGACCTGTTCAGCGCTATCGACATGCCATTCGAACAATCGGTTCATGACACGCTGGAAACCCTGACGCAGATGATCCGGGCGCATCACTATCAGCGGCTGATTTTGATGGTCGATATTGGCTCTCTGATTCACTTCGGCAGCACCGTCAGCAAGCTATTCCAGATCGACGTGCTACTGATGCCGAATATCACGCTGCCCAGCCTGCTGGAAATTGGGCTGGATCTGAGCTTTGAAACCAGTGACTTGCCGCAGCTTGCCGGATTAATGCACGACAAAGGTATCGCCTGCCAGCTCTGCACGCCGCAGCAGGAAAGCGCCGGAAAAGTGCTGGTGATCTCCTGTATTACCGGCATGGGCACGGCGGAGAAAATCAAAAAAGTACTCGAAGAGAGCTTTGGTGAACTGATGTCGCAGGACACGCGGATGGTGATCCTGGATTACAACGAGGTGCGTAGTCTGGAGCGTGTCCAGCAGGCGTTAAGGGCGGACGAGCGGCTGGCCGGTATCGTTGGCACTTTCCAGCCGGGTTTGCCGGATATTCCGTTTATCTCGCTGGAGGAGCTGTTTTCCGAACAGGGGCCGGAACTGGTGCTGAGCCTGCTGACGCCGGATCTCACCAGCAGCGAGCGGCGTCTGGAAATGGAGCGCAGCGCAATGCGTTTTATCAGCGCGCTGACGATGGAGAGTATTATCAACCATATCTCGGTGCTCAATCCGCAACGTATTTTAAAAGAGATGGAAGGGGTACTAAGCCACCTGACTACCGCACTTTCCCTGAAACCGAGCCGCCAGGTGACACTGCGCTTCCTGATCCACTGCTGCTGTATGGTCGAGCGTATCGTGATTAACCGTAAACCGTTACAGATGGCGCTGGAAAACAAGCCCGATTTGGATGCCCACGCCTTTAGTGTCATCAAATCTGCGTTTCTGCCGATTGAAGAGGCTTATGCCATCCGGTTATCGGACGCGGAATATTTTTATATTTACGAACTGCTGTATAGCTAATCCCTTTACTGGCGGGGCGTTGCGCTTCGCCGGATCACTTCCCTTCCTCGCGTGACACAAATCCTGGCACAGCCTTTGCTCTTATTCTGATGAGTGTTGTCGGATGGCGGCGTAAACGCTTTATCCGGCCTGCAAAAGTACTGTCCGTAGGCCTGATAAGCGAAGCGCCATCAGGCATTACAAGTCTCATGAAATCGCGCCAGGAGGCCATTTTGACGACCACTGAACCCTTGCCCCACATCCTGCTGCTGACGCATGGCGGCTGGGGGCAACCGCTCTGCAACAGCCTGCGTATGGTAACGGGTGAAATCAAAGGCGTAACCGAAATTGCGCTGATGCCCGTCGATACGCTGGGTGAGTTTTATCAACGGGTTGAGGCGGTGGTGCAAACCCTGCCGGAAGGCTCGCTTATTCTGACGGACTTTATTGGCGGCACCACCTCTAACGTGGCGGCGCGGCTGAGTGCGGACTACCCGGTGGCGGTGATTTGCGGGCTGAATGCCTCGCTGCTGCTGGAAGCCCTGGATCAGCGTGAGCGCGGTCAGCTCACTGCCTGTGTACCCGAACTGGTAGAGGCCGGACGCAATAGCTGCCTTGATGTCGTGGCCCACGTTCGACAGCTACAACAACCACAATAATAAGGAAAAGAGTATGGCAAACATCGTGTTATGTCGCATTGACAGCCGCCTCATTCATGGTCAGGTCGTCACCAAATGGGTGGGGCAGTCGCAGGCCAACCGGATTGCCGTCGTCAGTGATGAACTGGACGCTGATCCGTTTATGAAAAATATCTACCTGATGGCCGCGCCGCCAAACATCAAAGTGGATTGCTATGGCAATAACAGCTTTGCGGCAGCGTGGCAGGAAAACCAGCTTGGCGACGGCAGAGTACTGGTGCTGTTTCCCTCGCTGGCCGCCATTCAGCAGGCGGTTACCCAGGGCTTTGACGTCGGCGCGATTCAGGTGGGCGGCTTAGGCGGTGGGCCAAATCGCAAAGCGGTATTTCAGAACATTACGCTGGATGAAAAAGACGTCGGCATTCTTAAGGATCTGAAAAGCCGTGGCATTCAGGTGATTTTCCAGACCATCCCGGAAGATAAACCGCAGTCGCTGGACGATATCCTGAAAAAATTCTAACCCTCTGATAATGGGATAACACTATGGATACCTTACTTTTTGCAAGCCTGATGGGGTTGTATTACTGGTTTGCCCGTTTACGCCTTGGCTACACCTTCTCTGCGATGCTGCTTCAGCCGGTGGTGATTGCGGTTTTCGTCGGACTGCTGCTCGGAAACATGCAGACAGCGATGATCATCGGCGCGGGCATGCAGCTTGTTTATCTTGGCGTAACCTCCACTCCGGGCGGCAACGTGCCGTCGGACCCGGCGCTGGCGGCGTGCATCTCAATTCCTATTGCGGTGAAAGCCGGAATGGACCCGAATCTGGCGATTGCGCTGGCAATCCCGTTCGGGGTGATCGGCGTGTTCCTCGATCAGCTCCGGCGCACCCTGAATGCCGCGTGGGTACATATGGCGGATAAACATGCGGAAACCGCCAATATCGCCGGCATCATGCGCTGCGCCTTTGTCTACCCGGCGTTGCTGGGGCTGGTGCTGCGTTTCCCGGTGGTATTTGCTGCCAACTATTTTGGTCAGAACGTGGTGGAAAGCTTCCTCAAGCTGATGCCGCACTGGCTGACCCACTCGTTTGAAATTATGGGCGGCATCCTCCCGGCGCTGGGTTTCGCCATCACCATTATGGTGATCGGTAAAAAAAGCCTGCTGCCGTGGTTTATCGGCGGATTCTTCGCGGTGCTGTATCTGAAAGTAGACATCATGGCGATGGCCATCTTTGGCACCTGTGTGGCCTTCCTGATTAAAGGGCTGGCGAAAAATGAAGGAGCAACCTCATGAGTAGCGATGTAATGGAACATGAACTGGTGGAGCGGGCGCGGACCAGCCATGCGCTGACCAAAGCGGATATCACCAAAGCCTGGTTTATCTACTGGCTGGGGGCGGAAGTGTCCAACTCCTATGAACGTCTGCAAAGCCTGATTTTCTGCGCCTCGATGACGCCGATCATCAAAAAGCTCTACCCGCAAAAAGAGGAGCAGGTGGAGGCGCTGAAGCGCCACCTCAACTTCTTCAACTCTGAACAGACGTTTGGCGCGGTGATCCAGGGGATTTCCATCGCCATGGAAGAGCAGAAAACGCGCGGCGAGCCGATAAGCGATGCCTCCATTACCGGGATTAAAACCGGGCTGATGGGGCCGCTTGCCGGGATGGGCGACTCTATCGTCTGGGCCGCCGTAATGCCGCTGTTAATCGCTATTTTTATTCCATTCGCCGCTAATGGCAGCGCGTTCGGTGGTATTGCCCCATTGATTCTCTATCCGGCGATTACGCTGGCGATAAGCTACGGCCTGATCCACAAAGGCTACACCCTAGGGCGTGACTCTATCGTTGGGCTGCTGCAAGGGGGGCGAATTAAAGAATTGATCTACGGTGCCAACGTGCTGGGTCTGATCATGATGGGGGCGTTGTCGGCAAGCTACGTCAAGATCACCACACCGCTGAAAATCAGCGCCCTGAAAGGCTCTGAAGTAGTGGTTCAGCAGATCCTCGACTCTATCGCACCCGGCCTGCTGCCGCTGGCGGCAGTGTTCGCCATCTACTTCTATCTGGTGAAGAAAGGGCCGCGTTACACCACTATTCTGCTGTCGATTGTGGTGCT
Organism: Superficieibacter electus; assembly: GCF_002915575.1. GTDB lineage: Bacteria > Pseudomonadota > Gammaproteobacteria > Enterobacterales > Enterobacteriaceae > Superficieibacter > Superficieibacter electus. Next base: position 75,300 of record NZ_PQGD01000012.1, on the reverse strand, counting down.
TAGCGTCGTCTGTTCGCTGCTGGGAGTGTTGTAAGCCATGACGCAGAATATCTATCAACAACTGGGGCTGAAGCAGGTCATTAACGCCTGCGGCAAGATGACCATTCTTGGCGTCTCCAGCGTCGCGCCGGAGGTGATGCAGGCCACCGCACGGGCAGCCTCGGCGTTTGTCGAAATCGACCGGCTGGTGGACCGCACCGGTGAGCTGGTCTCCCGCTATACCGGCGCGCAAGACAGCTATGTCACCTCGTGCGCCTCAGCGGGGATCGCCATTGCCGTGGCCGCCGCCATCACCCACGGTGAGCAGGCAAGCGTCGCGCAAATGCCGGACAGCACCGGACTGGCGAATCAAATTGTGATGCTGCGCGGGCATAACGTGGATTATGGCGCGCCCATTACCAGCGCGATCCGCCTGGGCGGCGGACGAGTGGTGGAAGTCGGTTCGAGCAACCTGGCGGCCCGCTGGCAACTGGAGAGTGCGGTTAATGACAATACTGCCGCGCTGCTGTTCGTTAAGTCGCACCACTGTGTGCAGAAAGGGATGTTGACCATTGAGGATTTCGTCGCCGTCGCCCGCACTCATGGCCTGCCGCTAATTGTCGATGCGGCGGCGGAAGAAGATTTGCACAGTTGGGTGGCCAGCGGCGCGGATATGGTGATCTACAGCGGGGCGAAAGCCTTTAACGCGCCCACCTCCGGGTTTATCACCGGCAAGAAAACGTGGATCGCCGCCTGTAAAGCGCAACACCACGGCATCGCACGAGCGATGAAGATCGGTAAAGAGAATATGGTGGGCCTGGTGTATGCGCTGGAGAACTATCATCAGGGCCAGTCCACGCTGAGTGCCGAACAATTGCAGCCGATAGCCGGCGCGATTTCAGCAATTCGCGGACTTTACGCCGACATTGAGCAGGATGAAGCCGGACGTGCGATCTGGCGGATTCGCGTCCGGGTCAATGCGCAGGAACTCGGGCTGGACGCACGCGGCGTTGAAGCCCAATTGCGCGGCGGCGATATCGCCATTTACGCGCGTCGTTATCACCTCGACCAGGGCGTTTTCAGTCTCGACCCGCGCACGGTCGCCGAAGGAGAAATGGCGCTAATCGTCGCGCGATTACAGGAGATTGCAGACCATGCAACAGATTAATTTTTATCGTCAGCGTGTGGCGATTAATGTGCTGGCAAAAGATATTGCCAACGCCCGGGAAATCTATGACGCCGCCGACGGTCATGCGGTCATCGGCGTACTGTCGGCGCAGTTTGCCTCCGTCGAAGACGGCGTGCAGGAGGTCAGGCGCTGGATGGCGGACGTTCCGTCCATCTCGGTCGGGCTGGGCGCAGGCGATCCGGCGCAGTATTACAAGGCGGCGATGATTGCCGCAAAGGTACACCCGGCGCACGTCAACCAGACCTTCACCGGCTGTGGCTTTGCCGCAGGCGCGCTGGCGGCAACAGGGGGCGAACAGACGCACATTAATGCGCTGGTCAGCCCGACCGGAACGCCAGGCGAAGTGCTCATCTCCACTGGCGTCAGCAGTACTCAGGGAACGCCTGCCCGCGTCTCCTGTGACGCGGCGGTACGAATGATGCAGGATATGGGCGCGCACGCGGCCAAGTTTTTCCCAATGGGCGGTGAGAAGTCGTTGCCGGAACTGTACATGCTGGCGACAACCGCCGCGCGCAACGGCATGACGCTGATCGAGCCAACCGGCGGTATTTCACTGGAAAATTTCGGTATCATTCTGCAAACCTGTCTGGAGGCGGGCATCCCGCGCGTCATGCCACACGTTTACAGTTCTATTATTGATCCGCAGACCGGTAATACCCGACCGGAAGAGGTGAAAAAACTGATGGAGATAGTGAAAAGCCTGGTATAGCGCAGGACCGTTGCCGGGCGGCGGCTACGCCCGGCCCGGTATTTAACGCAAATTCAGCAGGGCAGTCGCAATAATAAACGCCACTGATGCTTTTTCTGCGTAAATATCGGCACAATCCATCGGTTCATCGTGTGACATCGCTGGCTGTGTGTTAAAAGTGTTATATATCTTTTAACATGACTCATTCAGGGACGCTTACGGTGTTAACGACGCTTATCTACCGCAGCCAGTTAAATTTATCCTGTGAAACGTTTCCCCTTGATGCGCTGGTCGAGAAGGCGAAGCGGAGCAATACGGCACTGGATGTGACGGGCATGCTGCTGTTTGACGGCACACATTTTCTTCAGGTTCTGGAAGGGCCGGAAGAGACGCTCGACGCCCTGTTTTCGAAGATTAGCCTCGACATTCGCCATCAGAACGTTATTGAGTTGATGCGGGATTACGCGCCCCGACGGCGCTTCGCCAGTGCGGGCATGGTGCTGTTCGATTTGCGCCTTGAAACGCCGCAGGTGATTTTAGATTCGGTATTGCGCTACGGAAAACTGGAAAGCTATCTCGCTGCGGACGATCGGGTGTTCAAGTTTATTGAAACCTTTGCCACGACCGAGCACCGGGCGCAGGCCGATGTCCGTTTTGACCCGAACCACTGGGCACTGGAGCCAAAAATGGCATCCTTCCGGCCACCGACACCGACCCTGTGGCCCGGCCAGATGTGCCAGTTTGCACTTCAGCCGATCGTCGAACCGCTGGGACGCACTATCAGTTCGCTGGAAGCGCTGGTACGCGGCAATAACGGCGGCAGCCCGGAGCAATTTTTCTCAGCGATCCCTGACGATCAAATCTATGAAGTGGATCTGCAAACCAAAGCTTACGCCTTTGCCCTGGCCGAGAAGATCGGTATTGGTAATCATAAGATCGCCATTAATTTATTGCCGATGTCGCTGGTCCACGTGCCCGGCGCGGTCGATTTTTTGCTGGAGAATATCGCCAGATACGGCCTCAGCCCGGAGCAGGTGATCGTGGAAGTGACCGAAAACGAGGTGATCTCTGGTTTTCGGGAATTCACCAGCGCAATAAAAAAACTGCGTGCCGCCGGCATTGGTCTGGCGATTGATGATTTTGGCTCCGGCTACGCAGGGCTGTCGCTGCTGACCAAATTCCAGCCGGATAAAATTAAAATCGACCGCGAAATCGTCAGCAATATCCACCTTAGCGGCCCTAAGCAGGCGATCGTCAACTCAATAATTAAGTGCTGCTCGGAGCTGGAAATTACTATCGTTGCTGAAGGTATCGAGCGACTGGAAGAGTGGTGCTGGCTGGAATCTGCGGGCATCCGCCGTTTCCAGGGGTTCCTGTTCGCCCGCCCACGGCTCAACGGTGTTAACGAGATCCACTGGCCGACCTTTAAGCTTTAGGACGCTTTTTTAGCGACTACAATCTGATTTCTGCCGCGTTCTTTTGCCAGATACAGGGCAAGATCTGCGGCCCTGACCAGATTGCTTTCGCGCGCATGCGTCGGCCATGTTGCAAGACCAATTGATACCGAAATTGGTCCGACGTCGTGGAGTTCATATACCATCCGGTGCTGGCCAACATTATGCAGGATCTGATCGGCGATGCGTTTAGCCTGCGTTTCGTCGAGATCCGGCAGCAAAATTAAAAACTCTTCCCCGCCATAGCGAAACGCCACGCTGGCCTCATCCAGCCGTTCGCTAATGATGCGTCCGGTTTCCCGCAACACTTTATCGCCCGCGCCGTGGCCCCAGGTATCATTCAGTTTTTTGAAGTAATCGATGTCGATCATCAGGCAGCTTACGCAGCTTTTTTTGGTCTCGGCACGCTCGATGAGCCCGCGCAGCAGCTCTTCCAGATTATGGCGATTACGCAGGCCGGTCAGAGGATCGTACATCGCTTTCTCGGTCAGCGTGTCGCGCAGTTTCTGGTTCGCCAACGCCAGCGACAGCGTCTCCGCCATCAGTTCAAGATAGACATAAGGTGGTTCTTTTTGGTTGATATGATTATCAAAGGTCAGCAGGCCAATGGTTTTATTCTGTGCAATCAGCGGCACACAAATCGCTTTGGTGGCTACCTGAGCGGGATAATGTTCACAGGGCATATCGACATTATCTTTAGAAGGACTGTGCAACTGCCCGCGCTTAAGCGCCCAGCAGCATTCAGGCGGGAACGGCGTGCTATCACCACTGGGTGATAACCAGCTTGCCATACACTTCATGGTATTGTTTTGCGGATCGAGGATATATAGCCGCCCGCCCATCTCCGGCACAATTTTGGGCGCAAACAGACTCACCACCTTGATGATACTGCGATGGGACTCGCACCCCTGAAGCCGCTGCGTCATCCGCGCCAGTAAATTGCGCGTTTCCCAGTCGGCATCGCGCTCCTGCTCCAGCCGCTGGCGGACCATGCCGTTTTCGCGAAAGATACGTATCGCCTGCGCCATATCGCCGATTTCATCGACTTGCGCATAGACTGGCGCTTCCACCGCGTAGTCCTGCGTCGCCAGCCGGTTCACCACATCGCTCAACGTGACGACCGGGCGTAAAATCCGGTGCTTGATGATAAAGCCCAGGACGAACAGGAACAGCAGGGCGGTCAGCCCCACCATAATTTCAGACAGGGTGCGCAGCCGCTGGGAAGTCTGCGTGGCTTCAGCGATAGTCGCTTCGGTGCGCTGATTAATCAGGCTTTCAAAATGGGTAAAGCGGTACTCTACCTGCGACAGTTGCCGCTCGTAATCTGCGCCAAACAGAAGCTGGATAGCCTCGTCGTTACGTCCTTGTTCAAGCGCGGTAATGGCAGATTGTTGCTCATCTTCCAGGGTTTTAAGTAGAGCAAGCCCTTCATGCAAAAGAATTAATTCTTCAGCGGACGCCCCGACATCATTTAACGTGGCTAAATGGCGTTCCAGTTTACGATCCTGCGCCATCCCGCTTTTCCACGCCTGAATATTTTCTGGCTCCTTTCTGACCACCGACAAACGCGCAAGATCGGTCTGCGCAAAGGCTTCCTTCTCTAACTGTTCCGTTGCGGCATCAAAATCCCGGCTTTGCTTTACTGCTGCTCGCTCAGCCTTATCGGCACCGGAGGCCATAAACAGCGCTACGCCGGAGGCCAGCGTCAATACTACGGTAGCGATATAGGCAAAGTTGGTAATCGTTGCGATGCGCAAACCGGGCCTCACAGAGACAAATAACGAGTGGATTATGATGAGTTTACTTTAAATTTGGCAAAGCATTGGCCCACAAGCGTAACTGACTTCTTTTTAAAGAAATAAAAAACACACAAAGTGTATCGCCCTGATAAAAAACAGGTAAAAGCGTATTTCTCCTTAAATAACGCTCCCGTTATGAACTGGGGCTAAATAATAACCCTGCTAAAATTAGCGGGTATTCTATTGGAGAATAAAGTGTGACGAAGATCACGTTACAAATGCTAACAATTCTCATTAATGTTTACATTCTCATCTTTGTTTTTTAAAATCGCGGCGTTTCACTCTCTATAAAAGCTTTTTATAAAAATTTTGCACTTTTTTATAAGCACACTTTTTTTACGGGTGCTTTTTATTCTAAGGAATGAAAATGACAATATCTCGCGTTAAATTACTGGCCACAGCGTTCTCTCTCGCCACATTTTCAGCCAGCGTCTGTTCTGCTGAACAAGATACTATGGTGGTCAGCGCCACCGGCTTTGAACAAAAAATCCAGAATGCCCCGGCCTCTATTTCCGTTATTTCCAAAGCGCAAATAGAAGATAAAGCCTACCGTGACGTCACCGATGCGTTAAAAGACGTCCCCGGCGTGGTAGTCACCGGCGGCGGGAGCAGCAGCGATATTAGTATTCGCGGCATGTCTTCCCAGTACACCTTATTCCTTGTCAACGGTAAGCGTATTAGCACGCGCGGCACGCGCCCTAACAGCGATAATTCCGGTATTGAACAGGGCTGGCTGCCGCCGCTGGAATCCATCGAACGCATTGAAGTTATTCGCGGACCGATGTCATCATTATATGGCTCCGATGCAATGGGCGGCGTCATTAACGTGATTACCAAAAAGGTGTCGAATAATTTAGGCTGGACCGGCTCGCTGCACGGTGATGCCACATTCCAGGAAAATAATAAATCCGGCGATTTATTCCAGACCGACGCTTACGCTTCCGGCCCGATTATTGACGGCCTGCTGGGCGCGAAAATTACCGGGTTATTATCGCGCCGTGCGGAAGACCAGATTGTTAACGGCTATAACGAGCAAAAATTACGTAACGGTGGCGTGACGCTGAATTTTACGCCGGATGAGAAAAACGATTTTGACCTCGACGTTGCGCGTGAATTACAGGACCGCAACAGCACGCCGGGCATGTCGATGGCCTCTGAAAGCTGCCGTGGCACTACCTGCACGCCTAACAGCCCGAGTAAAAGCCGCTATGAGCATACGACGTATGGCTTAACCCATAATGGCTATTATGATGACTTCAACACCACCAGCTATCTCCAGCAGGAAAAATCGACCAACCCTGGCCGTGACATGAAATCGTATAACACCACCTTTAATAACCAGAACCAGATCTTCCTCGGCGATCACACCCTGACCGTCGGCGGTCAGTACCGTTATGAAAAACTGAACGATAACGGCAACCAACTTGAGGCGGCGGATGGCCTGAATAAGCTGACCCGCTGGAGCTGGGCGCTGTTCACGGAAGATGAGTGGGCGATGACCGACAGCTTTACCCTGACCGGCGGCCTGCGCATGGATAAAGACGAAAACTACGGCACCAACTGGACGCCGCGTGGCTATGGCGTCTGGCATCTTGCTGAGCAGTGGACTCTGAAAGGCGGCGTTTCAGCGGGCTACCGTGCACCGGATCTGCGCCAGTCCTCAGCAAGCTGGGGCCAGGTGACAGGCGGCGGACGTCTTGACGGCATCATCGTTGGCAACCCGGATCTGAAGCCGGAGAAGAGCCTGAGCGAAGAGATCGCGTTGTTATGGGATAATAATGACAATCTCAACGCCGGTATTACTCTGTTTAACACCGATTTTAAAGACAAGATCACCGAAGTTCGCCGCTGTAACAGCAGCGCCGATCCGGCCTGTACCATCGGCAACCATAGCTACGATTTCGTCAGCGATCGTGTGAACGTTGATAAAGCGAACATGCGCGGTGTGGAATCCAGTTTCGGCTGGGAAATCGTGCGCGATCTGAACCTGACCGCGAATTACACCTATACCGAATCCGAGCAGAAAAGCGGCCAGTTCTCCGGCAAGCCGTTGAACAAAATGCCAAAACATATGTTTAACACCACGCTGGACTGGCAGGCCACGCAGGACGTCGGTTTCTGGAGTCGTCTGAACCTGCGCGGTAAAACCTCGGAATACCTGAGCCGCACCTCCATGTCTCAGGGCACGCCGTCGTATACGCAAATCGATTTGGGCTTGCGCTACAACGCCAATAAAAACCTGCTGGTTTCCGCCGGGGTGTATAACGCGCTGGATAAGCAGATTGATTATGACACCTACGACACGGTGCTTGATGGCCGTCGTTATACGGTGGGGCTGACGTATAATTTCTGACGGGTAAAAATGGGGCGCTGTGCACGGCCTGCCGGGTGGCGGCTTCGCCTTACCCAGCCTACGGGCTGCGCGGCTGAGGGGTAAAAATGGGACGCTTTACACGGCCTGCCGGGTGGCGGCTTCGCCTTACCCAGCCTACGGGCTGCGCGGCTGAGGCGTAAAAATGGGGCGCTTTACACGGCCTGCCGGGTGGCGGCTTCGCCTTACCCGGCCTACGCGGCGGTACACGTCATTTGTAGGCCTGTGCAAGCGCAGCGCCGCCAGGCAGGTTCGGCCTGCGGCGCGAGCGTGTTTTACATCATGTTGCCGCAGCGGCTAATGCCTGTGTGCCGGGCAACAGCGTCGGCCGTGCGCAAACGGGCCGGTGAAAACGGGTGGCGATGCGGGTAATGGCATAATCCCGCGCCAGCAAACACGCGCCTTCTACCGTCGCTTCTGTTCCCCGCTGTGAAATGGCGATATGGGTATCCTGATTCCGACTGGCAAACTCGTCGGCAATCATGCGGGCAAACGCCGGATTGCGGGATAACCCGCCGCCCAGCACCAGAATACTGGGATCGAGAATGGTCGCAGCAGCAGCAGCGATGCGGCCCAATGCCACGCTGTGCTCATACATCAGATTTTGCGCGCGTTCATCCCCCGTTGCGCCGAGGGCAAAAAGCGCCTCCGGCGAGTCAGGAGAATGACTCTCGTCTGACTGAAAACATTCCGCCACGCGTTTCATTAATCCTGCCGAACCATAACGTTGCTCAATGGCATCCGGCCCGGAAGAACGGCTGTGGCTCCAGGACAGCGGGATTTGCGCAAGCTCGCCGCTTATGCCTTGTCCGCCACGGATCAGCGTGCCGTCGGCAAAAAATCCCAGCCCGATACCGACGCCAATCTGCATATAAGCCGCATCTTCATGACCGCTCATCAGACCCTGCTGATGTTCCGTGACCGCCGCACAGTTAACGTTGTTTTCCAGAATAAACGGCGTGGAGGAAGGCAGCCCGCAGCAGGCAGCAAAGGTTTCGGCGATGTCTAACGCCAGAGAACGCGGGCGATGGGGATGCATGAGCTGGCGCGGCACCACCTGATTGATGGCGACCGTCACCGCCAGCGGTGCGGCGTTAAGCGCGCCAAGATCGGCGGCGCTGGCGATAAGCTCCCCTGCCAGGGTTCCCGGATGTACCGTGGATTTCTCGCGTTTGATACTGCCACTGCCAAGACACTTCCCGTTCAGCGCCCGGCCTACGTAGCTGATTTGCGTTGAGCCGATATCCACGCCCAGCACCCAGCCTGCGTCATCGCTCACGCCATAGACAATCGTGGCACGTCCACGTGCGCCCTGTTCACGGCGTAATTCGCTCACGTTATTTCGTGCCGTAAGTTCAGCGAGCGCGACGGTGACGGAGGGGAAACTAAAGCCGGTGCCTTCTGCGAGTTGCTTTCGGGTGGCTTCGCCAAGTGCAAGGAGACGGGCAAAGACTGCCTGGGCCACCTCCGTTAGTGCTGGTTCATTGCCTGTATTCATGCGTGTCTCCCTGAGTCATTTAAATATAAATAAATGCTATGCACTTCACAACAATGACCCTTGACCCAATTATAAAAGTCGGTAACTTTAATATATACAAAAAATAAACAATTTCTCAGATAGCGCAACCTGTTTTACATGCCAACACCAGGGCCCCGGCGGCGCTATCTGAGCCTTTTCTCTTGATCGACAACATCTCAGGAAACCACTAAAAATGAGCCGAAGTAAACAACTGCTTCTTGTGGGTATCGATGCGGGAGGAAGTAAGACCCATATCCAGATTGCCTCTGCCAGCGATGGTGCTCTGTTGCTCGATGAGGTGCATGAAAGCACCGGCTGGGTAAGCCTGGATGGACAGCAACGCGCCAGCGCGCTGGTGATGCTGGTTGAGACGGCAACCCGCGGCTTGGGCGTGGTTGCCGCCGTCGTGGCTGGCGTACACGGTAACGACACGCCCGAGCAGGAAGCTGTGCTTCGTGCGCCGCTCGCCGCCCGTTACCCGCTGGTGCGCGTGCTCAACGACTCCCATCTTCTTATTCTGGCGCACGGGAAAACCTCTGGCACCGGGCTGATTGCCGGAACCGGCTCGTCTGTGACCGCGACCGTTGGCGACAGCGCGCTGACGGTGGGCGGCTGGGGCTGGATTTTTGGCGATGAGGGCGGTGCGGCAGGCATCGTCAGAGATGCCGCGAAAGCGGCGCTGGCGGTTTACGATCGCGGTGAGCGCGATCCGTTTATTGACGACTTCCTGGCCTGGTTTTCCATCGATCATCCTCACGGTCTGGAATACGTTTTCTCCACGACGGAACCGCGCATGTGGGCGAAAGCCGCCTCGCTGGTTTTCGACGCAGCCAATAATGGCTCCGTTCGTGCGCTGGAGATCATTGAGCATCATGCCCGCGTACTGGCCGGGCAGGTGGCATTGTTGAAAGAGAGAAAAGGCGATGTCAGCACGGTGGTCTGCGCTGGCGGCGTCATTATCAGCCAGCCTTTATTGTTTAACGCCTTTACCCGGGAAGTGCGCCGCCTGGTCGGTGACGATACCGAAACGGCGCTGCTGCTGGAGCCGCCGGTGAAAGGCGCGCTCAATTTTGCACGCCATCTTTACCTCACGTCGCAACAGGAAATGACCCGTTCCGCCTTGCCTGCGACCAACCGCCTCTTCATGTGATGGAGAATACCTGATGAAACTCTTCAGTAAGACGTTGATAGCAGGCATGGCATTCGCCGCCAGCCTTACCGTTGCGCCATTGAGTCAGGCGGCGACGCCTGATAATCAACTGGTGATCGCCACCTCGCTTGCCCAGGTGCTGTCAGTCGACCCGCAGCAGGGCACCGAGCCGAAAACCCAGGAAGTACTGGCGGCAGTTTACGATCGGCTGGTGTACTCTGACGACGCGGACAAGAACACCATAAAACCGCAACTGGCGGAGAAGTGGGACATTGACGATACCGGGATTACGTTTCATCTGCGTGACGCCACGTTTTCCTCCGGCAATCCGGTAACCGCAAAAGACGTCGCGTTTTCGCTGACCCGCCTGCTGAAGCTCAACCAGTCCGCGTCCGCCTATTACAAAAGCGCGGGCTACACGGCGGAGAATATCGACTCGCTGATAAAAGTGATCGACGAAAAAACCTTTCGCATCAATCTGACCGATAAAGTCACCGCCGAAGATATGCTATACCGCCTGGCGATGGGCATTTCCAGCATCGTGGACAGTGTTGAAGTCGAAAAACACGTCGATCATAACGACTATGGCAACGCGTGGCTGCGCACGCACGTCGCCGGATCGGGACCCTTTACCCTGCGTCGCTGGGTGCCGAATGAAACGGTTATCCTGGAAGCAAATAACGCCTTCTGGGGCGATAAACCGGCGATGAAACGCGTAATTATGCGCCACGTGCCGGAAAGCCAGACCGCAAGACTGATGCTGGCGCGCGGCGACGTGGATATTGCTAATGCGCTCACCGCGCCTGATGTGAAATCGTTCACCGGCAAAAGCGGGTTTAAGGTTGAGCAGGTCAAAATCGGCGGCTTCTATGTGCTGGCGATGAACGCCGGTCGTAAGCCACTGGATAACCCGCTGGTGCGTGAAGCGCTGGCGTATTCAATTGATTATAAAGGCATCGCCAACACCATTCTGGGGCCGTATGGTCGCCAGCGTAACGTACCGGTGCCGGAAGACTGGGCGGGGGCGATTGCCAATCCGGACTGGTCGTTCCAGCCGGAGAAAGCGAAAACACTGCTGGCCGAGGCGGGCTACCCGGACGGATTAACCCTCACTCTGAAAACCATTGCCCAGCCGCCGCGCGTGGACATCGCCACCGCACTCCAGGCCAACTTCGCTCAGGTCGGCATTCATATTGAGATCAAACAGGGCAACGGGGCGGATATTGTCTCGGCGCACCGCGCGCGTGATTTCGATCTGCTGCTGCCGCAGGCCACGGCGATTATGCCCAATGCGTTGGGCGCAATGAACGATTTTGTGACTAACCCGGATAACCGACTGGAAGCGAAAAATGCCGGTAATTTCGTCTGGCGCTCGGCGTGGGATATCCCGGAGCTCAATACCCTGCGTAACCAGGCCAGCAGCGAACGCGACCCGGCTAAACGCGCGGCGCTGATTAAAACCCTTCAGGAAAAATTTGTCGCGGCGAAGCCTGCCGTATTGCCGATGTTCGAGTCTTTTGCACCCATTGTCTTGCAGGATGACGTAAAAGGTTACACCACTAATCTCTGGTCGCTTAACCGGCTGGAGCACGTCACCAAGGCAAAATAAGAGAGACGGGAATCATGAAGGAATTCACGTTACTGGAAATCATCAAACGGCTGCAACAGCTACTGGTGAGCATGTTTGCCCTGCTGGTGGTGACGTTTATCATTGGCCGGGTGCTGCCCAATGATCCGGTTGGCGCGGTGGGCGGCGAGCTGGCGGACCCGGCGGCGTTTGAGGCCATGCGGCAAAAGCTGGGTCTCGATCTGCCGGTTTACCAGCAGTTCTGGATCTACCTGACTTCGTTGTTGCACGGTGACATGGGCACCGCCATTCTCACCGGCAACCCGGTTACTCAGGATCTGGCGCAGGCGTTTCCGGCGACGTTTGAACTGGCCACCTTCGCGGTCATTATCTCGACGCTGATTGGCGTGCCGCTGGGAATGCTGGCGGCATTTTATCGCGATACCTGGATTGACCAGTTCGCCCGGGTGATCTCGCTGGTCGGCAGTTCAATACCGGTCTTCTGGTTTGGCGTGGTGGGGTTGGTTATTTTCTACGCCACCCTGGCCTGGGTCGGCGGGCCGGGGCGCGTGGATACGTACCTTGATGGCATCGTGGAGCCGAAAACCGGTCTGCTGCTGGTCGATAGCTTACTGGAAGGGGATACCGAGACCTTCTGGAATGCCGTGCATCACATTATTCTGCCCGCCTGCATCCTGGCGTACTCCGCGATGGCCTACATCACGCGTATGACCCGCAGCTTTACCCTCGAGCAACTCAATCAGGATTACGTTGTCGCCGCGCGGGCCAAAGGCGCGTCCAGCACCCGCATCGTGACGCGTCATTTGCTGCCGAATATTTCCGTGCAGCTTATCACCGTGCTGGCCATCTCTTACGGCAACCTGCTGGAGGGCGCAGTGGTCACGGAAATCGTCTTTTCCTGGCCGGGGATCGGCCAGTACATGACCAACGCCCTGATGATTGGCGATATGAACGCCATTCTGGCGGGCACGCTCATCATCGGCGCGATTTTTATGCTGCTGAATTTTATCTCGGATCTGGCGTACCTGATGCTTGATCCACGCACCCGGGAGGCCACGGTATGAGTGCGCAAGACCTTGTGGGTCAGGGCAAAACGCCCGGTACGGGCAGAGGCGTGCTGGCGGGGCTACCCGGCCTTTGGGCAAAACTGTCACGGGAGCCGCTGGGGCTGGTCGGCTTTGTTATCCTGTTTATGCTGGTGATTTGCGCGGTTTTCGCCCCGTGGCTGGCCCCTTACGATCCGGCGGCCCAGAACCTGAGTGCGGCCTTTCAGCCGCCGGGGCTGGCGCACCTGGCGGGAACCGATGAGTTTGGCCGCGATATTTTCTCTCGCCTGATTTTCGGCGCGCGGATCACCATCGCCACCATTCTGGCGGTCTCGTTGATTGTCGGGCCGATTGGCCTGGTCATCGGCGTGGTCTCCGGCTTTGTCGGCGGCAGAACGGATACCATCCTGATGCGCTTTACCGACATTGTGCTGTCGTTCCCCTCGCTGATCCTGGCGCTGGCTTTCGCTGCCGCGTTAGGGGCCGGGCTGGAGACGGCCATTGTCGCCATTTCATTAACGAGCTGGCCGCCGATTGCGCGTCTGGCCCGCGCCGAAGCGCTTATTGTGCGGCACACCGATTATGTGGCGGCGGCGCGGTTGTACGGCGCGTCTCCCCTGCGGCTGCTGTTTTTGTATATCGCGCCAATGTGTATTCCTTCCGTCATTGTGCGCCTGACGCTGAATATGGCCGGGATCATCCTGACGGCGGCCGCGCTGGGCTTTCTCGGTCTCGGCGCACAGCCGCCCGCGCCGGAGTGGGGTGCGATGATTTCCAGCGGCAGAAAATTCATGCTCGATCACTGGTGGGTCGCGGTGATGCCGGGGATCGCCATCCTCATCACCAGCCTTGTGTTTAACCTCGTCGGCGACACGCTGCGCGACCTTCTGGACCCTCGTCATGGCCGCTCCTGATAACCGTACTATCCTGAACGTGCAAAATCTGTCGGTCTATTTTGGCCAGACGGACAAACCCGCCGTGGACAACGTCAGCCTGACGCTGGGCGCTGAACGGCTGGGCATTGTCGGCGAATCCGGCTCCGGTAAATCCACGCTGGGACGGGCGATAATGCGTCTCCTGCCGCCCATTGGCCGGATTCAGGCCGATGCGCTGACCTTTGAAGGCGCGTCGCTGCTGGATAAAAAAGAGCGTCACCTGCGCGCGCTGCGTGGCAACCAGATGGCGCTGATTATGCAGGACCCGCGCTACTCGCTGAACCCGGTGCTGCCGATTGGCAAACAGGTGGCGGAAGCCGCGATCCTGCATTTGTCCGCCAGCAAACGCGAGGCGTATACCCTGGCGGCAGAGATGCTGGCGAAAGTGCGCATCAACGACATTGAACGCACGATGGCGCTTTATCCCCATCAGATTTCCGGCGGCATGGGCCAGCGGGTCATGATCGCCATGATGCTGCTGGCAAAACCGCGCATGGTCATTGCCGACGAACCGACCTCGGCGCTTGACGTCAGCGTGCGCGGCGACGTGCTGAAGCTGCTTGACGAACTGGTGCGGGAGAATCAGGCGGGCCTGATGCTGATAAGCCACGACATCCGGATGGTCGCTGCGTTTTGCGAGCGCATCATCGTGATGTACAAAGGCCGGATTGTGGAAACGCTGTCGCATCTTGATGAGGCGCAGCATCCTTATACGCGCGGCCTGATCGCCGCCATGCCCGACCCGCGTTCACCCGTCGCCCGGCTCAAAACCCTTGACCGTCTTGCCATTGATTCTGCGGAGGTGAAACCATGATTGACGTGCGTAACCTGAGCGTGTCGTTCGGTAAAGCGCCTGCGGTGAAGCAGGTGGTCCGCGATGTCTCACTCTCCGTGCGCAAAGGGGAAACGCTGGGCATCATCGGCGAATCCGGCTGCGGTAAATCGACGCTCCTGCGCTCGCTGGCAGGGCTGGATAAACACTGGACCGGGACGATCCAGCTTGCCGGAGTAGAGGTGAACAAAGACCGCACCCGCGAACAGATGCTGTTAACCCAGATGATTTTTCAGGACCCGTTTGGCTCCATTCACCCCCGGCATCGCATCAGCCGCATTCTGGCCGAACCGATCCGCGCCATGAAGCAGGGCAAAGGCTGGGACAGGGTATCTGAGGCGCTGGAGCAGGTCGGGCTACCGGCGGCGTTCGCCGACCGTTTTCCGCATCAGCTTTCCGGTGGCCAGCGGCAGCGCGTGGCGATTGCCCGCGCGCTGATGCTGCAACCAGACATCCTGTTGCTGGATGAACCGACCTCCGCGCTGGATGTGTCCGTCCAGGCCGAGGTGCTGAACCTGCTCAGCGATATAAAAGACGAACGTCATCTGACCTATGTTCTGGTCAGCCACGATTTGAGTGTGATCGCCCATATGTGCGATCGCGTGCTGGTCATGAAAGAGGGCGTCTTTGTTGACGATCTGACCAGAGACGATCTGCGCCAGGGACACACCCATCACGATTATTCACGCCTGTTATTTGACGCCAGCGTGCTGTAACCGGCATTAATAAGGAGACCTGTGGAATGTACCTCGGCACCCAAACAGACGCCCGCGATGACGATGAGTTTCGCGTATGGGCACAGCTTGGCATCACGCATATCTGTGCTGATCCAGCCGGCAAGCCCGCCGACTGGACGCTGGACGATATCCTGCGCCACCGGGAAAAAGTAGAAAGCTTTGGCCTGGTACTGGATATGATCCAGCTACCGATGTCATCGCGCCCGGTGGAAGAAGCCTCTTACCCGGATATCCTGCTGGCGGGGCCTGACCGCGACCGGCAAATCGATAACGTATGCCAGATGATTGAGAATATTGGCAAAGCAGGGATTCCTGCCGCCAAATATAACCTCAACCTGATCGGCATTCCGCGCACCGAGATGGAGCGCGGACGCGGCGGCTCGCTCAACGAAGCCTGGCGCTGGGAGAAGGCCGATCATGATGCCGCGCCCGGTCTGGCCGGTCAGCTCTCTGAAGACGAAAACTGGGAGCGTATTGACTACTTTCTGGAGCGCGTGGTGCCGGTCGCTGAAAGCAACCGCGTGCGCCTGGCCTGCCATCCGCACGATCCCTACACGCCGCCCGGTTATAAAGGCGTAACTCGCGTGCTGGGGACGGTCGAAGGCTTAAAGAAATTCGTGATGATGCGTGAAAACCCCTACCACGGCCTGAATTTCTGCCAGGGATCGATTGCCGAAATGCTGGATAACCCGCGCGAAGAAATCGACGATATTATTCGCTGGTTCGGCTCGCGGCAGAAAATCTTCAACGTCCATTTCCGTAATATCAGCGGCGGCAAGCTCTCCTTTATGGAGCGTTTTCCCGACGAGGGCGATATGGACATGGTGCAGTCGTTAAAAACCTACCGTGAAGTAGGTTACCCGTGGATGATTATGCCGGACCATGTGCCGACCATCAGCGGTCGCGATCCGGTCGGTGTCGCCTTCAGCTATTGCTACGGGTACATTACTGCGCTGCTGGAAGCGATGGACGCGGGGCATTTGTAAGACGAGGAATGACATCACCGCCGGTGATGTCATTCACTGAACGCAATATCAGCCGTTTTCGCCTTGCTTCAGTGTTTTCATCAGTCGCGCTCGCCGACGCTCCAGTTCACCAATCTGCCGTTCTATTTCCGCCAGTCGCTGATGTTGTATCGCCTGGGTTTCCGGGCAAAACGCCGCGCCTTCAATCAGCCGCATACAGTCAGGGAAACGGCGGATTTCCGCGATGCTGAACCCGGTACCAATCAGCCGCTGGATCTGCCGCACCTGCGCTATGGCCTCTTGCGGGAAATAGCGGTAGCCGTTACAGGCGCGGGCCGATGTCAGCAGACCGTGACTATCGTAATGCCGAATCGAACGCACGCTGACGCCCGTTTTTGTTGCCAGCTCGCCAATGGTTAACTGCATAACTCACCTCTGTGAATGCCGCTTGACTCTGACATTAATGTCAGGGTTCAGCATAGCGCGTGACTACTTAACTGAGGAGCGTTTTATGCTGTTATTCATTTTTCGTCGCGCGGTCGTTCCGCTGTTCCTGCTGCTGTTTTCAACGACCCTGCTTGCGCAGGTTAAACACTATACCGTTACCGCGCCGGACGGCGTCACCCTGGCCGTCCAGGAGAGCGGCAACCCGGATGGCAGGCCGGTTATTTTTATTCATGGCCTGCTGGGCAGCCATCTGAACTGGGAGAAACAGATTGAGGATGCGCAGCTGCAACGTTATCGGCTGATTACCTTTGATCTGCGTGGTCATGGTCTTTCGGCTAAGCCGGAACAGGAAAGCGCTTACCGCGACGGGGCGCGCTGGGGGGCGGATCTGGCGGCGGTCATTGAAGGCAGTCATGCGGATAAGCCGCTATTGGTTGGCTGGTCACTGGGCGGCGTGGTCATCACCCGCTATCTGGAAGCTAATGGCGATGCCCGCATCAGCGGCGCGGTCTACGTCGACGGCGTAGTCGAGCTGACGCCCGACCAGATCCCGGCGCATCCGGACGTTTACCAGGATATGACCGCCGGTGATTTGAAAACGCATCTGGAGGGTGAGCGCGCTTTCCTGCGGTTGTGTTTCTACCAACAGCCGGACAACGACACCTTCCAGCGACTGCTGGCAAACGCCGCGCTGGCCGCCTGGCCGATGCAGCGCGCCGTGCCGTCGCTACGCGTTTCTCTTGAAAAATCACTCACGCCTGCCCGCGTGCCGTTACTGTTTATTTATGGCAAGCATGACGCGCTGGTTAATCCGCAGGCCTCGCTGGCGCGGGCAAAGCAAGCGAATCCGCGTATACAGTCGATGATTTTCGACAACTCAGGCCATGCGCCGTTTATTGAAGAAAGCGACCGTTTTAACCGCGAGCTGAATGAGTTTATTGAGAGGCTCCAGGCGAAGTAACATTTTGGTTCTGACTATCCGCAGAGGGCGATGTTATCGGGCAACGGCGGTTTTCCTGTAAAAAGACGGTGTTAGCTGGTCACTCCTGTTAGCGCCTTTCCCACCCGTAAATCGTCAATTCTTCCTGAAAACTCAGAACCGTATTGAACCGTTCGAAAATATGATATTCCGGGCATGAATTCCTCAAAATGTAGAGAAAATGGAATTTTTTTTCGGGTAAGCTCTAAGGATGTGCTCGTATTGTGTGCTAATCAGCCTAACGATTCAGGATGTCTTACGATGGTAAATGCCAACATCCCAAAGCTACCTCATGATCCACATATGTGCCGTAGCTATGATAAACAAACCAAAAGCCCGCTTGCCCTGTATTCTGAGTCTCAGAAGATGGATGTCGAGCTGCGGGCACCGTTAGCGATGACATACAGCCACTGGCACGGGCAGATCGAGGTTAACGTCCCTTTTGATGGCGATGTGGAGTATCTGATCAATGATGAAGTGGTACACATCAATCAGGGCCACGTCGCGCTGTTTTGGGCCTGTACGCCTCATCAACTGACGAATCCGGGCCGCTGCACGCAAATGGCCATATTCAACCTTCCCATGCACCTGTTTCTGTCATGGCCTCTGGATCGCGAACTGGTAAACCATGTCACTCACGGGATGGTCATAAAATCGCTGGCGGTTCAGCCAATCGGCGTTATTGAAATCCAGCGCTGGCAGGATGAACTGAAAAGCCCTAACGTCGCGGTCCGGCAACTGGCGATTGATGAAATCGCGCTGATGTTAAAGCGTTTTAGCCTTTCCGGGTGGCGTCCGGTCTCGGTGAATAAAACCCCGCAGCCGCATAAAAACGGCACATCGCGGCATGCGCAGTTTTATGTCAGTCAGATGCTGGAATATATCGCCATGAATAATGATAAACCGCTGACCGTTAATGCCATTGCCGATCATGTTAAATTAAATCCCAATTATGCAATGGGCATATTTCAGAAATCCATGCAGCTTACCATGAAACAGTATATTACCACCCTGCGGATTAATCATGTTCGCGCCCTGCTGAGTGATACCGATAAACCGATTCTGGATATCGCCATGCTCGCAGGATTTAGCTCAAGCAGCCGCTTTTACAGTACCTTTAAAAATTATGTCGGCATGCCGCCAAAGCAGTACAGAAAGTATAGTCAGGAAAAACGTCATTATTTAATATAACAAATATCTATTGCCAACACAAATAACCGGAATAAAAAATGAATTCAGATAACTGTCATGCCACAGAGAAGCGGCCGCTTTTATTTTTCTGGTCGCTTTTCCCTGTAATTGTTATGCTTGGTGCCATCAGCGTTGGCTATTTTGTTTTTAATATTCGCGCAGAACCGATGATCCTTCTTGGAACCGCCGCCGCCGCGTTTGTCGGCATTGCGCATGGCTATACGTGGGATGATATATTAACGTCGATTTGCAGTAAGATTTCAGAGGCATTACCGGTTATTTTAATCGTGGCGAGCATTGGTTTTCTGATTGGGGCCTGGATGATATCAGGGACGATACCGATGATGATCTATTACGGCCTGAAAATTATTAATCCCCAGTATTTTTATATTTCTGCTTTTTTACTTGGGGCGCTTATTTCAGTCTGTACCGGCACATCGTGGGGATCTATCGGCACCATCGGCATTGCCATGATCGGCGTCGCTATCGGGCTGAATATGCCGCTGGCGATTGCTGCGGGCGCGATTGTGTCAGGATGCTGGTTCGGCGATAAATTATCTCCGGTCTCAGATTCAACCAATATGGCCGCGCTGGCGGCGGGCGTTAATTTATACTCCCATATCGGCCATCTGCTGTGGACCACCGGACCGGGTTTCATTTTATGCTGCATCGTATACGGTTATCTGGGGCTGAGCATTGATACGGCAGGCAGCACGCCGGACACCATCACCACCCTGATGACGTCCATCGGACAGGTATATCACTTCAATATTCTGCTGCTGTTACCGCCGGTCATTGTGCTGTACGGATCGCTGGCGAAAAAGCCGCCTATCCCGATGTTATTTTTATCAACCTTTGTGGCGGTATTGCTGGCACTCATATTCCAGCGCTTTTCCGCATCCTCTGTCGGTGAGGCTGTGGTCAGCGGATTCAAATTAACCATGGCGGATGGGCTGGATGCTTCCACGCTCTCTAAAGACTTACCGCGTCTGCTGGAGCGTGGCGGCGCAATCTCCATGTTCAGCAGCTTCGTCACCGTTTTTAGCGCATTCAGTTTTGCCGGGGCAATGAGCGCGACAGGCTCCCTGCGTAACGTTATTCAGGCGCTGACCAAAGGAATAAAATCCACCTTCAGGCTGGTATTAACCACCATCCTGACCTCAATGACGATCTGCGCCTGTACCGCCAACGGGACATTACCGCTGTTATTATGCGGGGATGCATTTAAGGAGGAATATAAAAGGCGGGGGCTGGCCACTAAAAACCTGTCAAGAACAACGGAAGATGCGGGAACCGTGGTCGAACCTATTATTCCCTGGTCGGCGTCGGGCGTTTATTGCGCGACCATGCTCGGCGTAGCGACACTGGATTATCTCCCCTGGGCGATATTATGTTATAGCGGCGTGATCTTCGCCTTATTATGGGCGGCTACCGGCATAGGTATTGCCCGCTATGAACCTGGCGACGATCCTGAATACGTGGCAGAACGCTGAAGCACTTTTTTCTCATTTACTACCCGGTTATACATGGAGCAATAATGTCTTTATTTGATAGTGTTGTCACACGCGATCCCATCAGCCGTAAATATGGGCAAATGAAGCAAATGTTTGGCACAGAGGATGTCCTGCCTCTGTGGATTGCCGATATGGATTTCAGGACACCCGCGCCCGTTCTCGATAGTCTTATTTCTGTCTCCTCGCAGCCGGTGCAGGGATATAATATGGACTATCCAGGCTGGAAAACATCGGTTGTTCGCTGGTATAAGAAGCAATACAACACCGATGTCAGCGAAGAGTGGCTGCATTTTATTCCTGGCGTAATAAAAGCCGTTGTTTTATCCGTATTAGCGCTCAGTAAACCGGGATATAACATTCTGACCTGTACGCCCATATACGATCCCTACAGGAATATGGTGTCCGGCTGCGGCAGAAATTTAATTCAATCCCGGCTGATTGAAAAAAACGGCACCTTTACATTTGACTGGCACGACTTCAGAAGCAAATTAAAAATGTGCCGCATTTTTCTGTTTGTTTCACCCCATAACCCTGGCGGAGTGGTGTGGGATCATGACACCCTTTCCCGGATAAAACGCTATTGCCACGAAGAAGGCGTTATTGTTGTCTCAGATGAAGTGCATTGTGACCTGACATTACCCGGCAAAAGTCATACGCCTTTTTTTGCCGTCGACCCTGCCCAGGATACTGCGGCTATTGTTCTGACCTCGATAGGTAAGACATTTAACGCTCCCGGTATTCAGGGCGGGATCATGATCGTCAAAAATACGGTGTTGCGGGACACGATTTTTCGCTTCCTTGATAATTGCTATCTTGCGGAAACCCATTATCTCCAGCAAGCCGCCATCTATGCTGCGTTTACCCAGTGTGACGACTGGCATCAACAACTTCTTACCTACCTGGCGGAGAATGTGGCGTTTGTCAGGAAGTCTATCGGCGAACACTGCCCCAAAATTTCAGTGATCCACGGCGGTGCATCTTATCTGCTTTTTCTGAATGCTGAACGGATGGGCCTCAGTGATGAAGCGCTTGCGGCTTTTTTCGTGAATAACGCAAAGCTGGGGCTTTCGCCGGGACTTCAGTATGGCGCAGGCGGGGAACGGCATATGCGTCTTAACGTCGGATGTCCGCGTGCGGTGCTGGCTGAGGCAATGGAAAAGCTTAGGGTGGCGTATGAGGCGGTGGAGGGTGTGAGTCGTCAGGCAGATTGAAAAACCGCGCTGTCGCTTTCAGCGGCAGCGACCCGCAATGAATAACGTACTGCTTTGATATTACTCAATTAATTCTGGGGCATGATTCTGTAATACTTGCTCAGCTTCTTGCCGGAAAAATTGTCGCGTAATACTAAAAAACTCATGAAGTTTATGATCGGCGGTTGGAACCAGATCAAGTCGAAGCAACTGTTGCAGATCCCAGCCTTTATTGATGTGCTCATCAAAAAGCTGCTCAAGTTCACGCCAGTGATTACGACGCTCGGTTTGTAGAAAGCCACTATTCAGATTTAATAGCGTAATGGTGTACTGTGCTTTCGCCTTTTCTTGCGCGTTCAGACTTTCTACGGGAACTATTCTGCCATCAGAAAGATAAGCAAAATAACGTGAGCAGTCGGAGATATGGCAATGAATAAATTCTGCTATATCGACTGAACGACTTTTCCCCTGAGCATGCCCACCAAAAGCGTTTTCACCGTACTGGTATAATCCGTTTTCTGAATCCAGGGCACTGGCGGCGAGATTTTGATAATCAAAAGTGCGTTCGGGTCGCTGACTCTTATTTTCGACATGCTCAATGTGATAGCCAAGACCACGCAAATCGGCACGTATTTCGCTGTAACAACAAAGGTGATACTGCTCGTTTAAGAGAAAATGCAACAACATTTGTTTATTGTGACTGCCAAATCGCTTCCAGCGCGTCCCGGCATCTTCCTGAGTTTGGGGCGGCTCCAGATTCTGCCGACTCAGTTCCCCACTGCCACGTCCGTGTTTAACTACATGCCTCATTGCGCTTTCCCTTTCAGCAGGTTCTGCCTGGCAATACTGCGCTGTAGACGTTGAAGCTGTGGATGCGCTTTGCCTAACGCCGCGTTTAATGCCGTCATTAGTTGCCGGGCTTCTGGCTCGTCGTATTTCCCCTGGTCGACCCATTCCGTCAGTTTTTGCAGATCGTCTTTTTCTTTGACAGGAGGCTGCGGATCAACGCCCATCACGCTGTGAAGGACATCACTACTTGGTTCGCCATAGGTAGAACCAGTCGGTACCGATGCCAGACCGTTGCCGTTTTCGTCCTGTTCAAGCAACCTGACAGAATCACGTTTTACCGTGCTGATGACCTGCGGACTGTGCGTCGTCACAATAAACTGGATCTGTGGAAATGCCGTGCGCAAGGACTGAATAATCTGCTGCTGCCATGCGGGATGTAGGAACATATCGACTTCATCGATCAGCACAATGCCCTGCGTTTTTAATGCCGCATCAGCACCCAGGTGCGGATTGAGTTTAACGCAACGAAAGGCGATATCCGCTACCATCGCCACCGCGTTACGCAACCCGTCACTGAGTTGGGCCAGCGGGATTTTACCGTGCTGAAGATGACTCATCACCAGTTGTTGATTGTGGCTGGAACTGTATTCCAGATCGTACCAGCCAGTGACCTGCTTCGTCAGCGTATTGATTGCCTGCTGAATAACCTGAATGGCATCTTTCAGCTTAGTAATACGAATATCTTCCGCAAGGTCGGTTGCTAGGTTTTCGAGTACCTTAATTTGATGCTCGCGATAGCTACGCCATAGCCAGCTATACCACTGCTCAAACTGCTTATAGTTAGACGTGGCAGAAAGCGTATCGTCATAACCTGACAGGCGTGAGAATGCGCTATTGTCCAGGCGCTGTTCCGCAGTATCGGGTTCGTAGCGTTCCTGATACCACAGCCGTGCGGTGCCGAGATAGAGCACTATTGGAAGGTCAACGTGCTGCTTCTCATTTTCGTCACGCACTCTCTGTTGTAGTTGCTCGCCCCAGTGAGTGAGCTGCGATGCAACGGTGTCAATGTGCGGTGGCAGGGCACCATGCTTTTCTAACTGCCATGTTGCCGCTTTTCCGCTTTCCCACTCGCCGGTGGCGGTGATAGCCGCGGATGATGACATTTCCATATTTAGCGCCTCGGGACGAAATACCAGGCGTAGATCTTCTGTGCGGATCTCCAGCGATTTATCATTCACCAGGAGGCTGGCATCAAAACCGCGAATAAAAGGAAACAGCGCCAGGCGAACTGCATCCAGCACGGTCGTTTTACCCGCGCCGTTTGGTGCAACCAGAATCGTAATGTGCTTATCAAAGGTGATATCAAGCTGCCTGAAACAACGGAAGTTAAGCAGTGAAAGTTTGTCGATTCTCATTACACCAGCCCCACCTGTTTGTATATCGGGTCATGATAACATTTATTGTTGGCAATAGAGTTAATCGCCTTGCCTGATGAAGCGGGAAGGGGCTGGCCACAGGATCGGCTGGTGAAGACGATTTTTAAGGCCGGACTGGGATTAATGCTTCCGGCCCCAAAACACTCAGACGCTTTCCAGCATTCCTTTCATTTCCGCCAGCGTGCGTTTGGTTTGGGTTAGCTCTTTGGTGAGCGTCTCTTCTCTGTCCGTCAAACCGACCAGCACAAGACAACCTGGCATTACCTTAAGCGTATAGTGATTACCGGTGTCAAAGCCTGCCTCGCGCAGCCATTTACCCGATAGCGTAATGCTGGGCGTGCTGGTATCAAGACATTTTGGACGATAGCCCACAATAAACGTGCGCTCGGGTTTGGTTGCGGGAAGGTCTGAGGTAGAATGCGCGGTAGCCATAATCAACTCCTTGATAGTTGGTGAGGGTTAGACGCTCCGGTTGTGTTGGTCCACATCGGAGCGTTGTCAGTGTAGGAGAGATTAGGTGGCCTCCTGTATGGTCAGAATAAATAGATAGGTGGCCCCATGTTAATCATATCGCGCGAAAAAAAACCAAAAGGCGGGGGGCAGTCACCACAGTTTAAAATGCGTATTGATCCAGCATTGAAGGAACAGCTTGATGCTGTTGCGGCTGAAGAAGGGGTAAGTCTCGCCAGTTGGTTGAAGGAACTGGCGAGGGAGGCTTTACGTAAGAAGAAGATTGAGCCTAAGGGTTAACAATATGGGTCTTCTCCGATCATGGTGGGAAATCATTTTGACAGTTCAACTTTACCTCCTCAGGTGCTAGCATTTTAAAGCTTTCTTTTTACCAGGACTTTAAAATGAGTATCATTTATGTTGTTGTTCTAACTTATATAAAACCGCTAGAAGAAGTTGATTCACAAATTCCTGAACACGTTGAGTGGCTGAAGAAAGGTTACTCAGATGGTGTGTTTCTTGCCTCAGGAAGGCGGATTCCGCGTAATGGTGGTGTCATTCTTGCAAAATGTGACGACATTGAATCTCTGGAAGCCCGACTTAGCCAAGATCCATTCCAGAAACGAAACATTGCTAAAGCTGAAATTATTCCCTTTGAGGCCACGATGAAAACTCAATTACTGGAAACTATTTTTTGAGTTTATCCCGGCTCAGTAGCTCATATTGAGCCGACCATAATGGAACATCACTCCCATCTTGAAACGCTCCCGGTTTCGATAACCTCTGGCTTTTATCCTCAGTAGCCTGATCTTGCTGTTCAGTGCTTCCGCATTGCCATTCGATACTCGATGACGCATAGCCGTAATGAAAGAATAGCTTCTCTCATGCGCAGGATGGGGATGTGTGAAGAACGGGGAAGCGGTATCGATAAAGTTGTTATTGAAACTGAAATTTATCAGCTCCCAGCCCCTCAGTTTGAAGTTTATCAGGAGCATACGAAAGTTACTTTGTTTGCTCATCGTGATTTTAAGGATATGGATAATGAGGAAAAAGTCAGAGCGACTTACCTCCATTGTGTACTGAAATACCTTGAAAAGGTTCCGATGAACAACACCACGCTGCGGGAAAGATTTGGTGTTGATGAAAAAAACAGCGCAATAATTAGCCGTATCATCAAGGAAGCAATGAAAGAAGGTCGTATCAAACAATACGATTCATCAGTAGGTACTAAGGCAATGCGCTACATTCCATTCTGGGCGTAGTGGAAGATTTGCTTGATGGTTGCTTGATTCTGGCCCCTGGTTTTAATACTGAATTATATTTTTATTATATAAAACAGAATGATAGAGTCTTTTTCGTCCTGCAAATTGCTTGATGGTTGCTTGATCCGAGCAATTTTCCACTCTCACAAAACGGTTTCATGTCAATCATCAGGGGTTTCAGCGGGTAATTCTGGGATTGAAGCCAGGGAAGGAATTTTGGCGGAGACAACAGAAGTAGTGTTGCATGTAACTTATTTAATTTATTTTTTTGTCGATGATTGGATTCAATTAGTTCCAAAAAACTGACGATTCCGCCCTTGTTAAACTTGTAAGTAAGGCTTACAGGTTGCGTTTTGCTCAAGTTTGCCTTTTTATAGAACGCATTGAGATGTTGCGTCACGGCTTGAGGAGTGATCTGATCGAGGCTGATGATAATTATCCGAGATAGCTACAACGTCTCTTGCTCAAAGCAACATTCAACGTGCACTTCATCGCTATCTGAAAAAGCAGATGTTATTCCCTTTCTTATTTTTTTGACAATTTTCACTGTCGCCTTCCACTACAGGCGAATAATCTGACGCTGTTAGTTGCTCCCCTGCTTTCTATGCACCTCAGTTCGCTAATCAGGACGCTTGTTAAGTTCATTTGCTATTTTAACAGCTATACATTCAGGTTTTTCCATTGAAAAAATTTTCAGATTTCCTGTCTCGATATACTCATTAAATCGTTGACTGAATTTCTCTTCTTCTTTTTCACGAACCAGAGAAAACCCCCGCTGAAGCTGCCGGTCTACAATGCATTTCAATGCTTCATCATAGTCTTGCGAAGGCATTAACAATACAGAAAAACCATTTTCACTTACCACTTTCTTATTGTTTTCTACTATGTCTGGACGAATGTCTGTGGATAAAAAACCTGAAGATAAAATAAATAATACATTATGCTCAGTATATTCAAGAAGTAATTTGTTGAGTAATGCGGAGTTTTGCTCAAGATAAGATTCATAGCCACAGGATTTTATATACTCTCTGATATTAGCTATCCTTTCACAGAATTCACTGTCGAGATCAAGCATAATATATCCGATCCTGTCAGACAGAAACTTACCGACAGTACTTTTACCTGCACCTCCAGGACCTATCAGAAAAATATGATCAGCCATACAACCTCTATTACCGCTATCGCATCATGTAAATCACTTTTTACTTGCACAATGCGGTTTTCACATTAGTCATCAGGCTTTTTAATGAATCGATCAGGGATTAGAAACGCATTGATCAAGGAAAGCATTTTGGCGGAGATCACAGGAGTTCTTTTTGTGGTTTAACTTATTGTTTTTCAAGTGATTTTTCATTGATTTGTCTTTGTGTTATACACATCTCTATACACATTGTCTCAAGTGTATGGTTCAATCTGACTGATCAAGCTAAAGTCTCTTCATCATCTCTAGAGCTGTTTCAATCAACTCTTCGGAAGGTTTAAATCTAGACATATGACGGACACATATTACAGGGATTTCCATATCATTTAGTACGGCTGAGAAAGCGAATGTTGTGTAATAACCCTTCTGTTGCGTATAGATGAGAGTGCTTGGATCTCCGAAGTGTTTTAGTAAAATATTTGCTGCTGAAAGGGATTGTAGACTGTTGCTATAAGCGACAATCAGTTCAGGCTCACACAGAGGGATTGTGACATTCTCAAAAAATCTTGTTGAGTATTTTACGAGTTGTTCGACAGTTAATTTGTGTCGACTCGCCTCTTGTTTGAGTGTTGAGGCATTGGTTGAGCACATCATTAAAGCATTCGTGAATACTACATCTTCCCATCTGTAACCGAGGCTGATAGGTATCTGTTGTAATCGCTTAGCCAGGTGAGTAATTCCCCATTCCCCTTGCGTCCCTAAATGTACATTCGAGACAAGAGGCTTTGAATGATCCTGCATAATAGATTGGCCGTTGGTCATATGAGAATCTGCCGACGAACCATTAAAACCCATCACAATGAGGCGTTTGCGGGTAGGTGGGGAGGCTATTAATTCAAAAGCAGAATCGTAAGGTCTGCCGGGCAAATCAGCCAAGCCATAGCGAGAAAGCCCTCCAAGAATAAAGTCTCTAGTTTTATCCATTATTCAAATTCTCTTGTGAAGCCTCATACCGACATCATACGCAAAAAAAGTTTTTTTGCATTTAACAGTTCACACTGTTCACCTTGATTATTTCTCATTTTAAATCATAGCGTTAAGTGGTGATGAGTTGGTGAAGAGTGAACAGTCGACTCTTCACCTTTGTGATTCGTGCGCGCGCAAGGTGCGCCGGGTCAGGCAAGGAGGGGGGGTAAAAAGTTTTTTTAGGTTTTACTGTTCACTCTGTTCACCTTTCATTTTTTTACAATAATTTCATTATGTTAAGTGGTGAACAGATGGTGAAGGGTGAACAGTCGATTGTTCACCTCAAGGAGCAATCAGACATA
Source organism: Superficieibacter electus (assembly GCF_002915575.1). Classification (GTDB taxonomy): domain Bacteria; phylum Pseudomonadota; class Gammaproteobacteria; order Enterobacterales; family Enterobacteriaceae; genus Superficieibacter; species Superficieibacter electus. The sequence continues at coordinate 47,321 of NZ_PQGD01000012.1, read as the reverse complement.
AAAAGACCGGCGGTTGCCGGTCTGAGGTAGGTTATGTCGCTGCGGATTCGTCGCACTTCGGCAGCCAGTCGCCGTTGCTGTCCTCCCTGAGCGTCAGGTTGGTCTGTGTCCCCTGCTTGGTGTGCCGCTTGTTATAGTTCAGCCCGTACTCTTTGAGCATCATCGGTAGCCCCAGCCCGAACATTTTCAGACTCAGCACATGCTTGTAACCGTTGGCCTCCATATAGACCAGATAGGCGTGATAGAGATAATTACGGGGCTGTCGCGGGATGATATTGGCATTCCCCATAAACATTCCGCTCGTCTGCGGCAGCGTTTCCAGATAGCCGCAAAAATCAAACGTCGGGTCAGCGTCGCGCTTGATGCTGAGTGCCTCGTCGGAGTTCTGCTGTGACTGGAGCAATGTACGCGCCGTCATCGGGTCGCTAAACTGCTGCATAAGCTGGCGCACGATGATGGCCAGCTCGCGTGCGATTTTGTCCTTAAGCTGCGGGTCGCGCTCCTCCGGGGCAATCTGCTCCGGGAAGTGAATGATGACCCGGCGACGGGACACACCGCCGCTGCGGTCGGTAAAGCGCATCGGGTTATTGTTCACGGCCAGAATCACCGCCGGGATATAGGCCGAATAGGCGTCGCGGTATTTCGGGTCGACCGACACGGCATCGCCGCCGGTGATGGCTTTAAGTCCCGCACCATCCCCGCTCCATTTCTCCTGGTCAGGCAGGCGTATCAGCGAGAAGCCAATCAACGCCGCGCGTTCGCGGGGTGATTCCAGCGTCTCGATGGTCGCTGACGTGGCGTTATCTTCCCCGGCGAGCAGGGTCGCAATTTCGGCGAGAATACTTTTCCCGCTCCCGCCGGGACCGGTGACTTCGAGAAAGAGCTGCCAGTCGTAGCGGTTCGCCAGCACCATAAACAGCGCAGCCAGAATCACATCGCGCTTTTCAGCATTGCCGCTGGCCGCGCGGTCGAGCCAGCGCCAGAAGTTTGGCGCGTGGGTTTCCAGCGTTTCGCCCTCGACCGGCGGGGTAAAGTCCACGTCGCACAGGGTGCGCAGCCAGTGCGATTTGCTGTGCGGACTGAACACGCCGGTGAGGGTATCGAGCACGCCGTTGCGAAAACCAATCAGACGACGCGCCGGGGCGGCCTGCTGCGGGATGATCAGTTTCAGGGTGTCGACCACGGAGGCAATTCTCCCCGACGAGAACGGGGCGCGCAGGCTCTGAAACAGCCCGGCCACGTCGCGCGCAAAATCCGATGGCGGGATAATTTTCCACGTCCCGGCTTCATAGCGGGACAGGAGCTGGCCATTGGCATCCACAGCCAGCGCTTCGCCGTAATGCTCATGCACCCGCATCGCTTTTTCACTGGTGCTCATGGCGGTAAATTCCGCCTCGCTCATGGTGTCGAACGGGCTTTGCGTCGCTGGCCTGATGGCACCGTAAATCGCTTTGCGCGTGGCGTCCTCGCCCTGCTGCATAAAGGCATCATTCCAGTCACCGAACACAGGCGGGAGAGCAACCGTGCCCTCACAGGCCTGTGCGGCGGCTGCGGCTCTGGTCTGGCCGTTCCCGCTGAGGTCGCGGTCGGCAGCGAGCACAATCTGACAGGCCGGGTGTTTCTGACGGGCAAGGCTCGCCAGAGAAAGAAGGTTCACGGACGAGAGCGCCACCATGACGGTTTCACCGGTCAGGTGATGCACGGTGAGTGCGGTCGCATAGCCCTCTGCTATCCACAGCCGTTTTCCTGCCTCTTTTTTCCCTTCGATGATATGGCATGCCCCTTTTACCGCTCCACCTTTCAGGGTGCGTTTGAGGCCGTCAGCATTAATGAGCTGAACGTTAACCACCGCGCCGGTCTCGTCCTGCAGCGGTACGATGACATCACCGGCGCGGTAGGTCACGCCGCCGGTTTTGTGCGTGGTGGTCAGCGTCAGGCATTCGCGCGCAGGAAAGCCCTTGCCGGTCAGGTAGGTATTGCCGGTGGCCGGTCGGGTTTTCTCCAGAAACTGTGCGGCAAGCGTGGCAGCGGCTTTGCGGCTGGCCTCGGTTTCGGCCTCAGCGGCGGCGATCACCTCCTCAGCAGCCGGCGGCAGACTGCCGGTCAGGGCGCTCACCTTCCCGGCGGCCTCGGAGGGCGACACGCCGAACACCTTCTCAACCAGTTTCAGGCCGTCACCTGCACCGCACTGGTTACAGAACCACGTGCCACGCCCCTCTTTATCATCAAAGCGGAAGCGGTCAGAGCCGCCGCACACCGGGCAGGCCTGATGTCGGTTTTTAATCACCTTCACACCCAGCGCCGGGAGAATACGTGGCCAGTGGCCGCATGCCTGTTTAACGGTTTCGGTTACGTTCATTTTCATTGTTGTGGTCTCCCTCAGTACAGTACCGGCGCGCTAATATGGCGGGCGCATAACTCATCCATCACGGTCAGCCCGAGAAAGGACAATGACGGGGCAGTCTTAAGCGGCCCGCCCTCTATTAAATCTTCCAGCAGGGCACAGGCAATCAGGCGGCCCTTTTCCTCGCCGTGCTGGCGCAGGTAGAAGCCCTCCAGCTCGGCGGCAATGGCACTTTCCAGCGATTCAAGGGTGAGGTGTGGATAACGGTGCTGACGCTCGCACACGGTCAGCCAGGCACAGGCCACGGCACGGCGATAAAGCGCGGCGCGTAATACAGGCGGCAAGGGCTGTTTCATGCGCGTATCTCCTCATTGAGCCAGCGCTGATTACAGCGCTCAACTACATCGTCGAGCCGGGCGGTCATCAGGTGAATAACGGAGGCGAGCTGCAACTGCTGTTCCGGCTCATGGCCTGCGGCGGCGGTGTCCTGCAACAGCAACATCTCACCAACGAAATGGCCGACGTTACGCAGGTGCTCAAGGCTCACAAGGTCAGCGTGCGTGATGGTCAGGGTCAGCTCTTTCATGCGCGCACCTCCGCAACCGGCAGGCGACCGGCAAACGACAGGACGTAATCACGAACAAGGGAACGGCGGGCTGAGCGCTCGTCACCGGCAACGGTGCGCAGCATACAGACATGAGGTTTACAGTCAGCACGACGGATAGCTGCAAAAACAAAGACGAACTGAGGGTATGTCGGGGTGAGGATAGTAGCCATGACGGCAGCCTCCAATAAGTAGCGGTTATTGCCACCACCGGAGTTCCTACACTCATGGGTGGTGACCCGGACGGGGGTAGGAATACCGGCCTTATTGGAAACCGGCCAGCCCGAAGGCTGCCCCGCCCGGACCACCATTATCTCTGAAGAACCATGATGTATGAGAAAACACCACAGCCCGGAAAATGGGTGTGCCTGAGCCACGACGTAAAAAAAGACGCACGGCGCGTCTGGTGTCGCCAATAAGTAACTCGGGTTCCTACGCCCGGCTGTCGATTTTGCGACAGCGGGAAAACTGTACCAGGAAACACACAACAGATGCAAGCCAGAAAAAGGGGCTGTTTGCTGAACGGCCATCATCATGCGTCACAACCCCGGTTACGGTCGGCAATACGGTCAGCCATCCAGGCGGTGATTTCGCTGTGCAGCCAGGCAACATTTTTGCCCCCGAGTGAGACCTGCTGCGGAAAAGCATTCCGGCTGATGAGGTCGTAAATGGTGGAGCGAGACAGACCGCACAGGTGCATCACTTCAGGCAGGCGTAAAAAACGTTCCTGAACCGAATCCGGGACAGGCATTAACGGGGCGGCAGAAGAAGAAGACGGGGAAGAAAAAGCAGAGTGCATCGGGCTACCTCATAAAGTCCATACAGTGCCGGTCGTGTCCGTCCGGCTTCGGGTAGCTCTCTATTTTGTGAATATTTTTCCTCAGGGCAACAAGTCATTTTGTATTCACCCACCACACAACAGGCTAATTCTTATACAAAAAATTATGCTGGCTTATATTGGCCATTATTGACCTTCATTGGCCGTTGTTGGCAAAGTGATTTATAACGAAATAGATTTTATTAGGGGTAACCTATTCCAAACAAATCTAGATATCTCAAAAGACAGACAGTCGTTAATAAACATTAAGGTGAACAGTGGTGAACAGACAGTGAACAGTTAAATCTCGATTGTTCACCCTATAATTTATTGTATTTACTATCTTTTTTCTAAAGGTGAACAGAGTGAATAGTTAACAGTAAAAAAACAAACGATGAGTAAGGGTTTCCTGTGACCTTTTTCTGGCAAGCCGGGTTTTTAATGTCTGTTTGTGCCATGTTTGCCACAACCGCAATGAATCGTGTTGTTGTCTGGTACGCGGCAGAATCTGCTCATGTTGAAAAAGCAGAGGAATACAATCATGACCGAAAAAACTATTTTGCCCCTTTATCTGGAATCAGCACTCGGGCGTCTGGACACCGCGAAAGCCGCCCATCTGGAAAACGCCGGTAAGCTTGATGAAACCGAAACGGCCATCAGCCGTGCCCGCGAACAAAAAGCAGAGCTGGAGCAGGAAAACGGCAGCAGTGCCAGCGCATGGCGTGATGCCTTCCGCGCCGGTGGTGCTGTACTTACCGATGAGCTGAAGAACAGCCATATTGAGCGCGTGGCGCGCCGCGAACTGGCGCAGGAGTGTGACAACCTGGCGGAAGTGCTGGAGTATGAACGCGACCGTCTGAGAGGCTCCTGTGACGTCACAGCGCGTGAATACCGGCAGGCTCATCTTGATGTACTGATGCAGTACGCCGGACATGAACTTGATGAGGCGCTGAAAAAGACATGCGGCGCACTTGTCCGGGCCATGAAACTGAAAATACTGGCGCTGGATAACCCGCTTGCCAACACCACCGGTAATCAGGGCTATGTCGGGCCGGAAACGGCCGTCATGCAGGAGGTTAAAGCGTGGCTTGAACAGCAGGTCAGCGCCCACCATATCCGCCTTGCCGATGAGCCGGTGCTGTACAAAACCGGGCTGTCATCTGCTTCCCTGCCTCATATGGAGCATGGCCTGGCCGATTCGCTGGGTAAAAGAAAAGTGCATCACGAGAAACTGCGTCAGCGCGGGGCTGACCTGAAAGCGCGGGGGCTGCTGCCATGATGCGCTGCCCGTTCTGTAAAAAATCAGCGCACGTGCGCACCAGTCGCTATCTGTCCGAGAATGTGAAGCAGAGCTATCTGCAATGCGTCAATGTGTTCTGCTCAGCCACATTCCGCACTACCGAATCGATTGATGAGGTGATACGGCCACCGGCGGAAGCACAAGCGCCCACACCGGCACCCGCCGCCACACCTGCCCCGCGTAAGGTGCGTGGCTGCTACAGCTCGCCGTTCAGTCACTGACAGGAGAAAACCGGTATGACCAGCATCACCACAGAGCAGGCTTTCACCGCCTGCGAGGCAAACAAAGCCGCCTGGCTGGAGCGCAGGGCTAAACTGGCCCAGGCGGAGCAGGAGCTGCGCAGTCAGATACTGAACCCGGATGAACAAATCCCGGCCCGCATGAAGTGGCTGCGTGAAGTTATTGAGGTCAGGAAGTGGGAAGTTAATCAGGCCGCCGGGCGGTATATCCGTTCGCATGAGGAGGTGCAGCGCCTCAGCATTCAGCACCGGCTGAATGACTTCATGCAGGCGCATGGTGCGGAACTGGCCGCCGCCCTTGCACCGGAGCTGATGAACCTCAACGGCCAGTCTGCGCTGATAAAAAACCGTGCTTTTGACCGTTCCACAGCGTATCTGCGCGATGCGCTGGCCGCCTGGCTGGAAGAAGGCGCAGAAATTAATTATGCCGCACAGGATAATGACATTTTAACCGCCATCGGATTCAGGCCTGACGCGGCCTCGCGGGTTGATTATCAGGAAAAATATACACCCGCACAGAACCTGATTTATGCGCGTCGTAAGGCCGGACTGCCAGCCCGCGAGCCGGTGTGAAAAAACGCTAAATTCCTGCTATTTATCAAGAAAAAGGCCATGCATGCATTAGCTGCATGGCTTTGCATGCATTTTCCCGCCTCCTGCTGCCCCTCCCGGACCAGTACTGGCGCGGCCTGACGCCATCCATGCACCTGCATTAAAACCCACCCATAAAGCGGGCAGGCGTGGCGGGGAGAGCATTGCGCGCTAGCTTTGCTTAAGCGCTATTAAAAAATCCAGAGTCTCTTTGTATTTTTTTTCATTAAATTTAAAACCATAGGTTTCAAAAGATTTTAGATAATTTAAATAACCTCTTAGCTTGTTAATCGTTAATTGGCTTCCATCTTGTTCCTTAAGTGCATGATCAAATGCAGAACGAATTTTCTTTCTATAGCATCTAGTAGGTCTTATCGATTCATTAACAAGAATTCCGGTAACAACTTGGCGACTATTATCTGAAGCGATACGTTGCTTTTGCCTATTTAATGTAAAGCCAGCTGATAGTAAGTTAGCTTCAGCAATATTTATAAGTATCGCTATGTTTTCTTTATAATCACTACTGATAGATATATCATCAGAATAGCGAGTGTATATGCAATCAAGAGTTAGGGCATGGGCGGTCATTTCTTCATCAAATTCAAAAAGTATAGCATTCGATATTATAGGGCTAGTAGGCGCACCTTGTGGTAGCACATCATTATAGGTAACTATGCCAGAAATAGTATTAACAATATGATCTGGTATATTATTCTTGTAAAAGCAATCCTTGACCATTTTTTTATTAATTGAGCCAAAATAATCTGAAATGTCAATGCTTGCAACGAATTTCTTCTTTACATGATTGATAGCGTTATCCTTAATGCTTACTCCGCTTCTATATGAGTAACAAGAAGAATGAATTTTCAGACGATTTAAAACGTGATCTTTTAACCAGTATTGTATCGTTTTAATAAATTTACGAGGGGCCAGTATTGATCTAAAGCCACCTGATTTTTTTCTTAAATTGAATGTTCGATAGTATCTCTTTGGTGATTTTACCATTGCAGTTATCAACCCTGGAGATATACCAATGCAGGAAGCAATCGCAGTCACACCATCATTATTAAATAAAGGTTCATCGATTTTATTGAATGAATAATAATTCAAAGAAAAGCCTAATCGGCCAACAAAAGATAATGGTGCATTTCTCGCAGTTGTTGGGGTGCTGGCCTCATCACTGGACATCGAACCAATATTTAATTGCTCGTAGATCCGCACCCAAGCCTGTCTTGGGCTGCTGGGCAGGGTCCCTGCAGCCCAAGACAGGCTTGGGTGCGGAACCTCTTTTAAATTGTGCCTTAACTGTAAAGACGGCGAATCACCGCCCATATTCTCTGTATCAGTTGAGGCCAGCACTCCTAATTTACTTATGGAGTGACAGTTGTCAAGCATAAATAGTCTAATTTTATCACGAAGCCTTTTTAACGCTGGAGTTAGTCGTTCATTTCCTCGTGGGGTTAAAGAATAGAGGTTATTTCTTTTTGATACTTGATGTATATATCCAAGTTGGTCAAGCAATTCGAAATAATGAATCATTTTTTCAACATCAGGTAATAATCCATTATCATTTAAAGTGGACGTAAGATAATTCAAAACTTCGTTAGGGGTTGCAGGCTGGATCACGGACAAGCCCCAGACAAGCAATTTATAATTAGTTGACTCTTCCATATCAATCTCCTAACAAGCCGCCTTTCCGCTGAATTATTTTTTTATTTTCAATTCTTGAAATTACAGAGTTTAACCCAGCATCATCTAGTGAACCCAAAGAGTATAACTTGCAGTTATTATCATCACAGTATTGGAACGTGCCATTAGATAAAAAAACATCGCTATTTTTTAGATCATCGCTGGATATTATTATCATATCGGTAGTGTCAATTTTTTTTGATACTTTAAAATAACTGATTAATGTCAATTGTGAAAGTGTGACTTCATCTAATGCAAATATTATCACCGTGTCACACTTGACGGTTTTTATGAATTCTAATTCAGCAAGATGCGGATACATTATTTGAGTTTTTGGCAAGGCTGCCTTCCCACCGCCCTCATAAACTATTGCACCCATGTCATTTAATTTTTGTTTTAGTTCTTCTATGATTCTTATAGTGGCCTCATCTCTAATTACCTTGTTAGGGTAACAAAGTAAAATATTATATTCTGTAGATACAAATTCTTCTTTCAGAGAGCTTCTTATCTCTTTAATTAAACTATCTTGTATTGCATTTACATCGATATGTTGATTACTAGCATTGACAATCACTTGCGCAATAATTGTCGTGTTGTGAGCCCCAACGACAGTGGACTTTATTTGCTGATCAACATTTTGAGGGTTATTATTTTCCATCGTCTTGATTGATATTTGTTGTATTACCCCATCCGAAAACAAAAACTTTAGCGACTTTTTGAACGCCTGCTTTTATTTTTTTCCTAAATACCAACGCTGTTATGATTAAAACCACTAGTGATATGACATAAACGCCAATACCAGAGAATACCCATTCAGCATTATTATGTAGCCATGTCATATGTAACCCTCAATTTATTAAGTTATCAGAATACCACTGTAGCATTATCCGCCTATTTTCCAAATATATAGCATGATTATAGGTTCCTCGAATAGCATTTTTATCTGCATGTGCTAATTGTATCTCAATCCATGCACTATCAAATCCTTGTTCATGCAAGATTGTCGACATCGTATGTCTAAATCCGTGACCTGTAGCGCGTCCTTTGTAACCAAGTAACTCAATCACCTGTGACACGCTTTCTTTAGAGATTGGTTTGCTACGGTTATTCCTACCAATAAAAATGTAGGGATAATGACCGGTTATTGGTTTGAGTTGCTTGAAAAGATCGATCACCTGAGTAGAGAGGGGCACAATGTGAGGCCTACGCATTTTCATGCGTTCAGCGGGGATTTCCCATATACCTTTATCAAGATCTACCTCATCCCACGTAGCAAAGCGCATTTCTTGGGTTCGAACACCAGTTAACATAACTATCTTTGTAGCATTCTTCGTAATGATACTGCCGGTATACGCTTCCAGATCTCGAATAAAATGAGGTAACTCTTCTGTGGATAAAAAAGGATGGTGTTTTTGCTTGGGAACGGCCAGAGCGATGGCCAAATCAGGTGCTGGGTTGTATTCAGCACGGCCAGTTATGATTGCATAGCGATAAACCTCACCGCACCTCTGGCGCACCTTTCGTGTTTTCTCTAGTGCACCACGCTTCTCTATTCGTCTTAACAATTCAAGCAGTTCCAGAGGTTTGATCTCACTTATAGGGCGCTTACCAATGTACGGGAAAACATCTTGCTCGAAGGTCTTAATGATGTCTTCCCGGTAGGCCACTGTCCAGCGATCCGCTTTGTTCGAGTGCCACTCCCGGCAAATGGCTTCGAATGAATTTTCTGTAGAAAGTTGCTGTACCAGCTTTTGAGCTTTGCGTTCTTCGACTGGATCAATTCCATTTGCTACCTGCTTGCGTGCTGTATCGCGTTTGTCGCGAGCCTCTGCAAGCGAGACGAGACTGTAGGAACCAAATGACATTAACCGGGCTTTACCTGCAAGCCGGTAGCGGAACCTCCATCCTTTGCTCCCGTCGGGATTTATAAGCAGGGATAAACCTTGTCCATCATTGAGGGTGTAGGGCTTGTCCTGTGCCTTAGCGCGTCGAATTTGTATGTCTGTAAGTGGCATGTGTATAAGTGAAATCTGTGTATAAAAAAATTATACACAACACTATACATTTTTTTCGTGGATTTAGGGAGATCCCCTCGGACTGATACGGATGATGTTATTAGTTAACTTGCTGTAAATAAAGATTTTAAAGGACTTCGCCGGACATGGTGAGATGATATTTGGCGGAAGATCACAGGAGTCGAACCTGCCCGGGGCCGCTGGCGGTCCCAACTGGATTTGAAGTCCAGCCACCTCACCGGAGATGACGATCTTCCGCGCCTCGATTGCTACATGGAGGCGGGCGCATTATAGCTACTTCCTGCGGTTTCCACATCCCCTGTGCGACTTTTTTCACGCTTCTGGCACAATCTCTTTGCTGATTTAACATAAACTCCCATCAAATCTGCGAGTTACCGCTTTCCCACGATTTTTCCCTACCGCGATCACAGAAAACAAGAAACGTAATCTGATAACCAGAAAACGGAATACCCCCGCCCGCCTGGATGTTTTAAAACGCTCTGTAGTCGTCAAGTACCTTACAGCATCAAGGAAAGAACAATGAAAAGTCAGATACTGTCTGTCAAAGAGAAGATTGGTTACGGCATGGGTGACGCCGCCAGTCATATCGTTTTTGATAACGTCATGATGTTTATGATGTTTTTCTATACGGATATTTTCGGCATTCCGGCCGGGTTTGTCGGCACCATGTTTTTACTGGCACGTGCACTGGATGCTATCTCCGACCCGTGCATGGGGCTGATTGCCGACCGTACCCGCAGCCGCTGGGGCAAGTTCAGGCCGTGGGTGCTGTTCGGGGCATTGCCGTTCGGGATTGTCTGCGTGCTGACCTACAGCACGCCGGATCTGAGCGTGACCGGAAAAATGATTTATGCGGCGGTGACTTATACGTTGCTGACGCTGCTGTATACCGTGGTCAATATTCCCTACTGCGCGCTGGGCGGGGTGATCACCAGCGACCCGACGCAGCGTATCTCCCTGCAATCCTGGCGCTTCGTGCTGGCAACGGCGGGCGGGATGCTCTCGACCGTGCTGATGATGCCGCTGGTTGACCTTCTGGGTCGTGGCGATAAAGCTTTTGGTTTTCAGAGCGGTATCGCGGTGCTGGCCGTGGTCGCGTTCCTGATGCTGGCGTTTTGCTTCTTTACCACCAAAGAACGCGTGGTCGCGCCGCCAGCGACCACGTCAATGAGCGAAGACCTGCGCGATATCTGGCACAACGATCAGTGGCGCATCGTCGGCCTGCTGACCATTCTCAACATCCTTGCCGTCTGCGTGCGCGGCGGTGCCATGATGTACTACGTCACCTGGATCATGGGTTCACCGGCGCTGTTTACCTGGTTTTTGACCACCTACTGCGTGGGGAACCTGATTGGTTCGGCGCTCGCGAAACCGGTAACGGACCGCCTGTGTAAAGTCACCGTTTTCTGGGGCACCAACGCGCTGCTGGCGGTGTTCAGCGTGGCAATGTTCTTTGTGCCGCTGAGCGCCAACATACTGATGTTCGGCTTTATCTTCGTGATTGGCATACTGCATCAACTGGTAACACCAATCCAGTGGGTAATGATGTCCGATACCGTGGACTATGGCGAATGGTGCAACGGCAAACGTCTGACTGGTATCAGCTTCGCCGGGACGCTGTTTGTCCTGAAACTGGGTCTGGCGCTGGGTGGGGCGATGATCGGCTGGATGCTGGCAGGTGGCGGTTATGACGCCGCAGCCAAAACCCAGAATAGCGCCACGCTCTCCATTATTATCGCCCTCTTTACCATTGTACCGGCCATCTGTTATCTGCTGAGCGCCGTTATCGCAAAACGCTTCTATACCCTGAAAACGCCGCTGATGAATCATATCCTCGAGCAAGTTGCGCAGGGTAAACGTCGTGATGCGCAGGCAACAGCTGAGGAATTATTACAGCACTCAAGGAGCACAAAATGAAAATCAGTGATGGAAACTGGCTTATTCAACCGGGGCTAAACCTTATCCACCCGATTCAGGTCTTTGATGTCGAGCAGCAGGGCAACGAAATGGTGATCCACGCCGCCCCGCGCGATGTGCGCGAGCGTGCCTGGCAGCTTGATACCCCGCTATTTACCCTGCGCTTATTCTCACCGCAGGAAGGCATTGTCGGGGTGCGGATTGAGCATTTTCAGGGCGCACTGGATAACGGCCCGCACTACCCGCTGAACGTGCTGAAAGAAGTCCATGTGGAGATGCAAAACACGGAGGCGTTCGCTGAACTGAAAAGCGGCAATCTGAGCGTGCGCGTCACCAAAGGAGAAGACTGGGCGCTGGATTTTCTGCGTAACGGCGTGCGGATCACTGGCAGCCAGGTGAAAAATAACGGCTACGTGCAGGACAGCAACGACGCGCGCAATTATATGTTCGAGCGTCTGGATCTCGGCGTGGGAGAAACGGTTTACGGGCTCGGCGAGCGGTTTACCGCGCTGGTAAAAAACGGGCAGACGGTGGAGACCTGGAACCGCGACGGCGGCACCAGTACCGAACAGTCGTATAAAAACATTCCGTTTTATCTGACCAACCGCGGCTACGGCGTGCTGGTGAATCATCCGCAGTGCGTCTCGTTTGAAGTGGGTTCCGAAAAAGTCTCGAAGGTGCAGTTCAGCGTGGAAGGCGAGTATCTGGAATATTTTGTGATCGACGGCCCGACGCCGAAGGACGTCCTCAATCGCTACACGCAGTTTACCGGTCGTCCGGCGCTGCCGCCCGCCTGGTCGTTTGGCCTGTGGCTGACCACCTCGTTTACCACTAACTATGACGAAGCCACGGTTAACAGCTTTATCGACGGTATGGCGGAGCGCAATCTGCCGCTACACGTTTTTCACTTCGACTGCTTCTGGATGAAAGCCTTCCAGTGGTGTGATTTTGAATGGGACCCGGTGACCTTCCCGGACCCGGAAGGGATGATCCGCCGCCTGAAAGCAAAAGGGCTGAAAGTCTGCGTCTGGATCAACCCGTACATTGGCCAGAAGTCACCGCTGTTTAAAGAGCTGAAAGAGAAAGGGTATTTGCTAAAACGCCCTGACGGCTCGCTGTGGCAGTGGGACAAATGGCAGCCGGGGCTGGCGATTTATGATTTCACCAATCCGGAGGCCCGCCAGTGGTACGCTGATAAGCTGAAAGGGCTGACGGCGATAGGCGTTGACTGTTTTAAAACCGATTTTGGCGAGCGTATCCCGACCGATGTACAGTGGTTTGACGGTTCCGATCCACAGAAAATGCATAACCATTACGCGTTCATTTACAACGAAATGGTGTGGAACGTGCTGAAAGAAACCGTTGGCGAGAAAGAGGCGGTGCTGTTTGCCCGCTCGGCGTCCGTCGGCGCGCAACAGTTCCCGGTTCACTGGGGCGGCGACTGCTATGCCAACTATGAATCCATGGCAGAAAGCCTGCGCGGCGGGTTGTCAATCGGCCTGTCCGGCTTCGGGTTCTGGAGCCATGACATCGGCGGCTTTGAGAATACTGCCCCGGCGCACGTTTACAAACGCTGGTGCGCGTTCGGGCTGCTCTCGAGCCACAGCCGTCTGCACGGCAGCAAATCTTACCGCGTGCCGTGGGCCTATGATGATGAATCCTGTGACGTGGTGCGTCATTTCACGCAGCTAAAATGCCGCATGATGCCGTACCTGTATCGTCAGGCGGCGATCGCCAGCGTGCAGGGTACGCCAATGATGCGCGCCATGATGCTGGAGTTCCCGGACGATCCGGCGTGTGATTATCTCGACCGCCAGTATATGCTCGGCGACGCGGTGATGGTCGCCCCGGTGTTCAGCGAGGCAGGCGACGTGCAGTTTTATCTGCCGGAAGGACGCTGGACGCACCTCTGGCACAACGATGAAGTCACTGGCAATCGCTGGCATAAACAGACTCACGACGTGTTAAGTCTGCCGGTTTACGTGCGTGAAAACACGTTGCTGGCGCTGGGCAATAACGACCAGAAGCCGGATTATGCCTGGAACTACGGCACTGCGTTCCAGCTGTTTGCGCTGGCTGACGGGCATACGGCGGTCTGCGACGTGCCTGCGGCTGACGGGTCTGTGGCCTTTACCCTGACGGCAACGCGCGAAGGCAACGTGATCACCGTCAAAGGGGCTGGCACGGCAAGCGGCTGGACGCTGTGCCTGCGCAACGTGGCGCAAGTCGCTGACGTGCAGGGCGGTTCGCAGAGCGCCAGCGAATTCGGCGCGATCGTCACCCCATCTGGTAATGAACTGACAATCCGGCTGTAAAACGCCTTTCCTCTCTCCATCACGGAGAGAGGATTTCCCCCTCCTGCATTAATATACTCGTCGTCTTTCAAGTTGCAGGTGCGTTGGCTGCGCTCCCTCACCCGAATCACTTACCAGAGTAAGCTCATCGGGATTCGCTCACTTGCCGCCTTCCTGCAACTCGAAATCCATAGCGTATATAATTCATATTTGTGACCGCTATCACGCATATTTATTGCGAAAGTGTGATCCGCTCTGAAATTAATTGCGTATTAACTTCTGTTCCTGTTTTTGTCCGGAATTCCGGACACGATTTAGTATTGTGATTTAATCAACTGACTTTTATATTTATGCTTACTGAATATTTATGAAGCTTGAGTTGTAAAAAGCATTTCGTGGATTAATCTGGTATGTAATAAGGGTAAAAAATGCAAACAATTACCTCCCGACAAAACAGATTATTAAAATTTCTCCTGCAACGAAGAGAATATGTCACGCTGCTGAAAATTGCGGAATACCTTAATGTATCCGAAAAAACCATTCAGCGCGATCTGCGGGAGCTGGAGCAATGGCTGGCTGAACGCAAAATCACCATCGATAAACGCGCAGGCTCTGGCGTAATGTTATTAGCAGAAAACGTTACCGATTTCCTGCAACTGGATCTTCCGGTGAGTGGTGAGGGTGATGATGCCGACGTGATGTTAAATAATTCCCGGCGGGTGAAAATTGCCTCCCAGCTATTAAATGAAACGCCGCACGAGACCTCCATCAGTAAACTATCAGAACGGTATTTTATCAGTAGCGCCTCGATCGTTAACGATTTAAAAATTATTGAATCATGGATTGCCCCGCTGGGATTATCACTCATCCGTAGCCAAAGCGGGACGCATATTGAGGGCAGTGAAAATAGCGTCCGTCAGGCGATGGCCTCCCTGATCAATGGCATTATTAATCACAATGAAATCGGGACTATTATCCACTCGCGGCTTGATCCCGGAAGCTATAAGGCACTGGTTCGTTATTTTGGTGAAGATGACGTTTTATTTGTTCAGTCGCTTTTGCAGGATATGGAAAAAAAGCTTTGCTGGTCGCTGGGCGAGCCGTATTACGTCAATATCTTTACCCATATTCTGATCATGATGTACCGCATTATCCGCGGCAATGCCTTACCGAAAAAAGAAGAAAATACGCCGTCATTCGATGAAAACGTGTTGCGCATTGCCAGAGGCATGCTGCGCCGCATTGAGAAGCATATCGCCCATGCGCTGCCAGAAGATGAAGTCTGGTTTATCTATCAATACATTATCTCCTCCGGGGTGGTCGTGGAGGAGCGGGGCGATATGCGTAGCGCGGGCAATATGCACTCCAGTGACGAAGCGCGGCAGATCACCGGGCAACTGATTGCGACCTTTTCCGCGCTGGTGGATAGCGACTTTAGTGGCGATGTCGCCCTCCATGATGGCCTGCTGATCCACATTAAACCGTTAATTAACCGCCTGAATTACCATATTTTTATTCGTAATCCGCTGCTGGACGATATTAAAGGCGAGCTACAGGACGTCTGGACGCTGACGCAGCGTGCGGTAAACCAGGTCTTTAGCGCCTGGGGCGACGCGGCCGTATCGGAGGATGAAATCGGTTATTTAACCGTGCATTTTCAGGCGGCAATGGAGCGGCAGATCGCGCGTAAACATGTGCTGCTGGTGTGTTCTACCGGCATTGGAACGTCACACCTGCTGAAAAGCCGCATCCTGCGCGCGTTTCCGGACTGGACGATTGTCGGAGTGGTCTCTGCCAGCGGCCTACAGACGTTCCATGCCAAAGACGACATTGAACTGGTGATCTCTACCATTCATTTACCGGTTATCGATTTGCCGGTGGTGTACGTGACCGCCTTTTTTAATGATGCAGATATTAAACGCGTGACCGAAGCGATTATTACTGAAAAATTACATCATGCGACAAGTGTTGTCGTCGGAAATTAATTTTATCTCCATGAGGTAGGGCTATGGACATAAGTAAAATTCTGAATACGAATCGTGTTCTTCTGGATATGCAGGCGAAAAATAAAGAGGAGGCGATAGAAGAATTAACCGATCTCTTACAGAAAGATGGTGCGATCACCTGTCGCAATACGTTTATTCAGGATGTCTGGCAGCGCGAAGCCGAAGGTTCGACCGGTTTTGAAAATCATATTGCCATCCCGCACGGGAAGTCTTCCGCCGTGGTCAATACGACGCTGGCCATCGGCCGCACGCGGCATGATATTCCCTGGGAGACGCTGGATGGCAGCAGCGTACGCTGCATTATTTTGTTTGCCGTCCGCCTTGAAGATCAAAATACCACGCATATTCGCCTGTTGTCGCAGGTGGCGGGGGCCCTTGCCGATGACGATATTATTAAACAATTGCTTGAAGAAAAAAGCCCGCAGCGGATTATCGATCTTTTTAGTCAATATGCTGAATCGGATGTTTGTTAATTATGTAATGGGAGCATGTCATGAATATTGTTTGTGTCGCCGCCTGTACGGCAGGCATTGCCCATACCTATATTGCCCGCGAAAAGCTCATTAAGGGTGCTAAAACGCTGGGCCATAATATCAAAGTTGAAACCCAGGGAACCATCGGGACGGAAAACGAATTACTGGCCGAAGATATTTCTGCTGCGGATGTCGTGATTCTGGCCGTTGATGTGAAAATAAAAGGAGAGGAACGCTTCAAAAATAAAAGGATAGTGCGTGTTAAAACGGAAGTTGTCATTAAATCACCGGTTCAGTTTCTTGAAAAGGTGGAAAAATCAATTGCGAATGCATGATCCTTATTCTGGAGGGATCTCACATGAGTGAACATAAAATTCCGGTATCACAGGAAATAAAAAAACATTTATTAACGGGGATCTCCTGGATGATCCCGTTGATTGTCGCGGCGGGGATTTGCATCGCCCTCGGTCAGATATTGGGCGGCACCAATGTTGGCGAGAAAACCGGCTCTGTTGCGTGGATGCTGAATCAAATCGGCGGCTGGGGAATGGGGCTTATTGTTCCGCTGATCAGCGCCGCCATCGCCTATTCCATTGCGGACCGGCCAGGGTTTGCACCCGGGCTGATTGTCGGCTTTGTATGTGGCGAAATTCACACCGGTTTTATCGGCGGTATGCTCGGCGGGTTTTTAGTCGGCTATACCGTACTGCTGCTGAGGCGCTATATCCGCCTGCCGCAGTCGATGCAGGGACTGATGCCGATAATGGTCCTGCCGGTACTGAGCACCATTATCGGCGGCCTGCTGATGATGACGCTGATTGGTAAGCCGATTGCCTGGCTTCAGGAGGCGCTGATCCACCTGCTGGAATCCATGCAGGGCGGCTCGCGTTTTCTGCTGGGGGCCATTCTCGGTGCCATGGCGACCTTCGACTTTGGCGGCCCGGTGAACAAAACCATGTCATTGTTTGCCGATGGTCTGCTGGTCAGCGGAGTATATGGCCCGGAGGGCGTGAAGTTTGTCGGCTCTATTATCCCACCGTTTGGCATTACGCTCTCCTTCCTGCTGACCCGTCATAAATATACCCGCGCCGAGCGTGAGGCGCTGAAAGCCGCCTTTCCGATGGGGATCTGCATGATTACGGAAGGCGTCATCCCCATCGCCGCCCGCGATCTTCTGCGGGTCGTGGGGTCCTGCTTGGTCGCGTCGGCGGTGGCCGGAGGGTTAATCATGGTCTGGGGCGTGGAAAGCCCGGTGCCGCATGGCGGAATGTTCGTCGTACCCCTTTTTACCCATCCGCTGCTGTTCTGTCTGGCGCTCGGCATCGGGACCGTTATCTGCGGCGTCATGCTGTCGCTGTGGAAAAAACCGGTGACGGAGCAGGATGAAGAATTCGACGAGTTAAGCGATCGCAAAGTGAAAGACGAAGAGATCACCTTTACCCTGGAATAACCGGAGGCCGTATGTTTGCCGATATGAAAAGTATGGTGACGAAAGCCTGGCGTGAGCATTACGCGCTGCTGGCGATTAACTGCATGAATCTGGAAAGTGCCAGGGCGGCGATCCGCGCAGCGCAGGCCCACCGTGCGCCCATTATCCTCAATCTTTATCAGGGGCATCTTCCCCACTTTCCGGCCAGCGTCGCCGCATCGGTGGTGAAAGTGCTGGCTGAAGAAGCCACGGTGCCGGTGGCGCTCAGCCTCGATCACGGAAAAGAGCCGGCGCTGATTTATCAGGCATTTCGCGCAGGTTTTAGCGGGTTGATGATTGATGCCTCCGCCTTTCCGCTGGCGGAGAACATCCGCCAGACGCGTGCGGTAGTTGAGGTTGCCGCCAGCGCAGGGGTATGCGTAGAGGGCGAACTCGGTCATCTGGCGGATGCGCCACGCTACGATCGCTCCACCAATGTTGATTTAATGACGCAACCCGATGATGTGGAGCCGTTTATCCGCCAGACGGGGATCGATCTGCTGGCGGTTTCTGTTGGCACCGCGCACGGCATGTATGCCCCGGGGGTAACGCCGCAAATCGATTTCGGGCGGCTGGCGGAGATTGCCCGCCTGTCAGACGTGCCGCTGGCGCTTCATGGCGGTAGCGGTACGCCATTCGAGCAGATAGCCCGCTGCCCGGCGCTGGGCGTGGCGAAAATTAACGTTGGCGCAGCGATTTTTGAGGCCGGAAAAGCCGCATTACTTCACGCGCTGTGCCATGACAGCACCTCTGAACTGGCCGACGTGATGGCGGTCATGGAGCAGGCCAGCGAAGAGGCCATCACCCCTTATCTTCAGGCTTCCGGCGCTATCGGCAAAGCCTGATCCACTTCCTGTAATGCCTTATCTGCCAGCGCACCCGCGCCCTGGCAGGGCTTACTACACTCTGAAACGGGAGAATGACGATGTTAGTTTCGATGAAAGAACTGCTGCAACCCACCCGCCAGCACGGCTTTGCGATTGGCGCATTCAACGTGGCGGATAGCTGTTTTATCCGCGCCATGGTGGAAGAAGCGGAGGCAACCAACACCCCGGCGATTATCTCTGTGCACCCCAGCGAGCATGATTTTCTCGGCGACAGCTTTTTTGGCTACGTTCGCGAAATCACCCGTCGTAGCCCGGTCCCTTTCACCCTGCATCTTGATCATGGCGCATCAATAGCGCACGTGCTGCGCGCTATTCAATGTGGCTTTACGTCGGTAATGATCGACGGCTCGCTGTTGCCTTATGAAGAGAACGTGGCGCTGACGCGTGAGGCGGTCAGCCTGGCGCATGCGGTTGGGGTGTCCGTCGAGGGCGAGCTGGGAACCATCGGCCAGACGGGCACGTCCGTGGAAGGCGGCGTGTCTGAAGTGACCTATACCGATCCGGCGCAGGCAGAGGATTTCGTCGCCCGAACCGGCGTTGATACGCTGGCGGTGGCGATCGGGACCGCCCATGGCATCTACCCGAAAGGGATGCAGCCCAAACTACAGATGCATATCCTGCGTGAGATCGCGGGGCGTTTGTCCATTCCGCTGGTGCTGCATGGCGGCTCCGCCAACCCTGATGCGGAAATCGCCGAGTCAGTGACCCTGGGCGTCGGTAAAATCAATATCTCCAGCGATATGAAATATGCCTATTTTCAGAAAGTGCGTGAAATTCTGGGCAAAGAGACATGGTGGGACCCGAATGTTATTTATCCGGAACCGATTAACGCCGCGCGCGAGGTGATTCGCTACAAAATGAAGTTATTTGGTTCAACCGGCAAAGCGACGCTCTATTAATTCCTGCGAGGCGGGTGCGCCCGCCTTAATGGCGTCAGGAGGGAAATACGATGAAGCGTTCATTGATCAACTACTCAATAGATAAAGCGCATGCGGTCGCGGAGAGTTTCCGCCTGTGTTTACCGGATTTCGCCTGTTTTACCGCTGCGGCATGGCGACAACAACCGCTTGCGGAATGGCAGGAGGTGATGGATTTGCAGCTTGGCTGGGATATCACTGATTTTGGCCGGGGCAATTTTTCGGCAACCGGGTTAACGCTGTTGACTTTACGCAACGGCGCGCTGCACAGCACGCGGTATCCGAAGCCTTACGCGGAAAAAATGCTGCAAATCCAGCAGGATCAGCATACGCCGTGGCATTTCCACACCCATAAAATGGAAGATATTGTTAACCGGGGCGGCGGCGAGTTGTGTATGCAGTTCGCGTGGTCAACGGAAGATAATCAACTGGATCAACAGCGGACCATTGAGATTGCCGTTGACGGGCATCGCCGCCTGCTGCGCCCGGCTCAGACGCTGGTGCTGAAGCCGGGGCAGGGGGTATGCCTGCCGCGGCGGCTTTATCACCGTTTCTGGGCGGAAAAAGCGCTGGTGCTTGGCTGGGAAATCTCAACGGTTAACGACGACAGGCAGGATAATCATTTCCTTGAGGCTGGCGCGCGCTACGCCAGCGTTGAGGAAAACGAACCGGTGAAGTGGCTGTTATGTAATGAGTATCAGCGTCTGGTGGTGTGAATCAGAACGTTACTGTGGTGCTGGCGTTTCCCCCTCACCCTAACCCTCTCCCTCAGGGAGAGGGGACCGTGCGGTGGATGAGGTGAGGACGTACCTTAACTCTCGCCGTTGATGGATTACCCCCGGCAACTATCTCCGCGCCAGCCGCTGGTTTGCCCCCTCTCCCTCAGGGAGAGGGCCAGGGTGAGGGTGGATTACCTCCCGGCAACTATCTCCGCGTCAGCCGCCGGTTTGCCCCCTCTCCCTCAGGGAGAGGGCCAAGGTGAGGGTGGATTACCCCCGGCAACTATCTCCGCGCCAGTCGCCAGTCTGCGCCCTCTCCCTCAGGGAGAGGGTTAGGGTGAGGGTGGATTACCCCCGGCAACTATCTCCGCGTCAGCCGCTGGTTTTCCCCCTCCCCCTCAGGGAGAGGGCCGGGGTGAGGGTGGATTACCCCCGGCAACTATCCCCCGCGTCAGCCGCCAGTTTTCCCCCTCTCCCTCAGGGAGAGGGCCGGGGTGAGGGTGGATTACCCGCGCAAATATCCCCCGCGCCAGTCGCCGGTCTGCTCCCTCTCCCTCAGGGAGAGGGTTGGGGTGAGGGTGAAACCAACGACACCGGACTGTCATTTGCGCCGCTCACTACGCCACCTCGCATCGTCTGCGTCACCTGTTGCTTATCCATGTTCACCGCCTGTAGCTGACCGTTCACCGAGGGTTTTAGCGGCGCGTCGGCCTGTAATATGCCGTTGGCGGTCAGTTGCACGTTGCCGTCGCCTGTAATCGGCAGCGCAGGCCATCCCCACTGTTGCAGGATATTCAGTGGCACGCCGCGCCCGTTAAGGCTGACGCTAAGCTGGCGCTGTGGAAGCTGCGACACAGTCGCCGTTGCCTCCAGCAGCCCCTTTTCTGTAAAAGCGCTCAGTTCACTGATATTCACCGTTGAAGCGTTGGCGGTCAGTTTCAGCGACGGACGGCGCACATCCACCCGGTTGAACGTGGCGGCGGCTGCATTCAGCCCCGCCGCGCCGCCCCAGATCCCCCACTGGCGATCTTTTGCCACCTGCAGATAGCTGCCGTAGCCGTCCAGCGCTGTTAACTGCCAGGGGAATGCCGGGTCGATATCGATCACCAGGTTGCGGCTGGCGTTCAGACGGTTAATCGTTACGCTCTGTAACCACGGGGGCAACCGGGTCATCCAGAGCTGCTTCCAGTTCTCCGGCAGGGTGTATTCCAGCCCGGCCAGGGCGAAATCGTCCAGCACCAGCGCCTTGCCGTCGCGCAGCCAGTTGCCGGAAGTGCGGACCATGCCACCTTCCCAGCGCGAGGTGAACTGGCGCAGCGCCACGCCCTGCGGGGAAAACTCAGCGTTAAGGATCGGATCGTTTAAATGCAGCGAGCCGTAGATAAACTCGCTGGCGTTCATTGACAGCTTGCCGCCCTGACTCTGCCAGTCCTCTTTACTAAGGGTCAAATCGCGCAGGCTGAGATCGAGATCGATAATGGCCCAGTCCGGCCCCTGAAGCTGCGCGTCCGTGATATCCATACGATTGATTTGCAGGGAAGGAACGGTGGTCAGCGGCGCAAAAAAATCCGCCAGCGTTTTGTTGCTTTGCAGGCGAATATCGTTCAACTGAAGGTTGTTAATGACCCAGCCACCGTTAGCATCACGGCGTGCGGAGCCAGTCAGCGCACCGCGCGCCAGATCGGCACCAATGGTGGTCAGATTAACGTTGTTATGATCGATACTGCCCTGTACCAGCACGTTGCTGGCCGGCACGCCATTGAGCGTCAGCGACCCGGCGCTCATCATCATATCGGCCTTGCTGCCCAGTACATTCCCCGCTTCCGGCAACCACGGGCTGACGCCGCCGGTCACGCGCTGGGCGCTCAGAGCCCAGCCGGTTTCCGGGCTGTTAAACGCCATATTAATAAGCTGAAGACGATCGGCACGGATAGCCAGCGGCGCGGTGGCGGGCGACAGGTTCAGCGTGCCGTCCTGCAAAATAATCGCATCTGCGTGCAGTGGATCGGTGAACTGGCGGCTACTTAGCCCGATATCAACCGTCTTGGCGTCCAGCGTAGCGGGTTTACCGTCGCGGCCAAACGTCACATTTTTTAATAAAATGTGTGAGGGGGAGGAGAAACGGTGGTCAATAGCATCGAACGTGAGCTGATAATCACTGTTATTGCTAATCCAGTCGCTGACCTGTTTGGCTCCCCAGCGCGTCTGAACAAGGAAGTAGAACGCGATAATGACCACCAGAACGGCAATCAATATCCAGGCGATCAGTTTTCCGAGAAATTTCATGGTCATCCTTCCCGAGAAATAGACATACAGGAGTTATGCCCGAATTAGCGGAAATGCTCAAGGAAGGAATGGTGAAAGTGCGTTACAGCGGCAGCGAGTCAGGCCCGCTGCCGCACAGCATCAGTTTTTCTCTGGCGGGAACAGCAGGTTCAGCACAATCGCGGTAATACCGCCTGCCGCAATGCCGGAGGAAAGCAGGTTTTTTACCCAGTCCGGGGCAAATTGCAGGATCAGCGGCTGCTGGGAAACACCGAGACCCACGGCCAGCGACAGGGCGATAATCATGATCGCCCGGCGGTTCAGCGGCTCGCGGGAAACAATGCGCACGCCGGAGGCGGCAATAGTACCGAACATCACCAGCGTCGCGCCGCCCAGTACCGGTTCCGGAATGTGCTGCACAAAGCCGCTCACCGCCGGGAACAGCCCAAGTACGATCAGCATCAGCGCCACCACGAAGCCAACATAGCGGCTGGCCACGCCGGTTAACTGAATGACGCCGTTGTTCTGCCCGAAGCAGGAGTTCGGGAAGGTGTTAAATACGGCAGAAACACATGAATTCAGACCGTTGGCCAGCACGCCGCCTTTCAGGCGCTTCATATACAGCGGACCAGAGACCGGCTGCTCGGAAACGTCAGAGGTGGCGGTGATGTCGCCGATGGTTTCCAGCGAGGTGATCATAAACACCAGCATCAGCGGCAGCAGCAAATTCCAGTCAATGCCGAGGCCGTAGTACAGCGGCGTGGGTACCATGATAAGCGGGCTGTTGGCCGGCGCGTTACCTTCCGGCAGCATGCCCATCAACCAGGCCATTACGTAGCCGACCGCCATGGCAATCACCAGCGAGGCAACGCGCAGGTACGGGTTACGCTGACGGTTCAGCAGGATAATTACCGCCAGCACTACCCCCGCCAGCAGCAGGTTTTTTGGCGCGCCAAAGGTGTGATCGTTCATTGCCGCAAAGCCGCCGCCGATGGAGGTTAACCCGACCTGAATCAGCGACAGGCCGATTATCATCACCACCACGCCAGACACCAGCGGGGTGATGATGCGGCGCGCCAGATGCAGGACGCGGGAGATGATCATCTCAGTACAGCTCGCCAGCATCAGCGTGCCGAACAGCGCCGCCATCATGGTCGGGACGTCCGCGCCGCCGGTTTTTAATGCCGTGCCGCCCATGATCAGCGGGGCGACAAAGTTGAAGCTGGTACCCTGAATCGACAGTAGCCCGGAACCGACGGGTCCCCACGCCTTAATCTGAATGATGGAGGCCACGCCAGAGGCGAACAGCGACATACTGATAATGTGCTGAGTGTCCTCTGCCGGTAATCCGAGCGCCTGGCAAATCAGCAGCGCCGGGGTGATCACCGCGACGAACATTGCCAGCAGATGCTGGCAGGCAGCAAACAGAGTTTGAGGCAGAGGAGGCCGATCTTCAAGGCGGTAAATCAGTTCGCTATTGTGGATGGGCGCAATCGGTTGCGCACTTTCAGATTCGAGCGTGTTAACAGACATCAGAGGCAATCCCGCGGTGGAAAAGGGGGGATTTTATCCCACTTCCAGGTAAAAGCAATCGGTTGCTTATGTTGTGGCGTAAAAAGTTACTGCCCATACCATTTTCTGATTTTGCGTACTATTCCGTCTGCCTGGTTATCTTGTCCCCCGACTTTTTTTATCGCTTTTAATACGTTATTGCTTACAATCCGGACTGGAACCTCATGATGAGGTCGTCACGACATGGGAAATTTGTCGCGTATGAATGGATCATGCGTTGAATAAGGAGCCTTATCTATGTTTCACCTTGATACATTATCGACGTTAGTCGCCGCCACGATGGTGCTGCTGTTAGGACGTAAACTGGTCCATTCCGTCCGCTTCTTTGAAAAATACACCATTCCTGAACCCGTTGCGGGCGGCCTGCTGGTGGCGCTGGCGTTGCTGGTACTGAAAAAAAGCATGGGCTGGGAAATCGACTTTGATATGAGTCTGAAAGACCCGCTGATGCTGGCCTTTTTTGCGACTATTGGTCTGAATGCTAACCTTGCCAGTCTGCGCGCGGGCGGCAAAGTGGTGGGTGTCTTTTTGATTGTGGTGGTCGGGCTGCTGGTGGTGCAAAACGCCATTGGTATCGGGATGGCAAAAGCGCTGGGTCTCGATCCGTTGATGGGGCTGCTCGCAGGCTCTATTACGCTTTCCGGCGGGCACG
The DNA here is from genome assembly GCF_002915575.1 of Superficieibacter electus. Taxonomy (GTDB): domain Bacteria; phylum Pseudomonadota; class Gammaproteobacteria; order Enterobacterales; family Enterobacteriaceae; genus Superficieibacter; species Superficieibacter electus. The sequence goes on along the minus strand of NZ_PQGD01000012.1, from coordinate 22,531 downwards.
GCACCGGGGCCGCCTGGGGAAAACTCTTCTCTGAGCAGTATGGTTTTACCAATGCGACAGAAGTCGCGATGGCCTGCGCCACTTTTGGTCTGGTGCTGGGCGGATTAATCGGCGGCCCGGTAGCGCGCTTTCTGGTGAAACGTTCGCCCACGCCGGAGGGGACGCCTGACGATCTTGCCACGCCCACGGCCTTCGAAAAACCGGATGTCGGCCGGATGATCACCTCGCTGGTATTGATTGAGTCGATTGCGCTGATCGCCATTTGCCTGACCGTAGGGAAAGTGATTGCGGATCTGCTGGCGGGCACCGTGCTGGAGCTTCCTACCTTCGTTTGCGTACTGTTTATGGGTGTCATTCTCAGCAACGGTCTGGCGCTGATCGGTTTTTATCGGGTATTTGATAGGGCGATTTCAGTACTGGGCAACGTCTGCCTGTCACTCTTCCTGGCGATGGCGTTGATGAGCCTGAAGCTGTGGGAGCTGGCGTCGCTGGCACTGCCGATGCTGGCGATTCTGGCAGTACAAACGCTGGCAATGGCCTTGTATGCGGTCTTTGTCACCTACCGGATGATGGGGAAAAACTATGATGCCGCCGTACTTTCTGCCGGGCATTGCGGTTTTGGCCTTGGCGCGGCACCGACCGCGATTGCCAATATGCAGGCGATCACCGAACGTTTCGGCCCGTCGCATACGGCATTTTTGGTGGTGCCAATGGTTGGGGCATTTTTTCTTGATATCGTGAACGCCCTGGTCATTAAACTCTTTCTGATGATGCCGATGTTTGGTTAATTTCAGATTGTCCGGGTAAGGCGTTAGCCGTTACCCGGACATTGCCCCGGTGGCACTGCTTACCGGGGTTGTCTCTGAAAACCTTAGCGCTCGTCGTGCTCTTCCCACGCCATCGCGCGTTTCACCGCTTTTTTCCAGCCGCTGTAACGGTAGTTACGCTCGGTAGTTTCGATGCCAGGGCGGAATTCGCGTTCAATCACCGCTTTTTCCTGTAGCTCATCCAGATTCTGCCAGAAGCCAACCGCCAGCCCGGCCAGATAAGCCGCGCCCAGCGCCGTCACTTCGCGCACTTCCGGACGTTCCACGCGGGTACCGAGAATGTCGGACTGGAACTGCATCAGGAAATTGTTGGCCACCGCGCCGCCGTCCACGCGCAGCGCGTGAAGACGAATGCCGGAATCTGCCTGCATCGCTTCCAGTACGTCGCGGGTTTGATAGGCAATGGATTCCAGCGTCGCGCGGATGATGTGATTGGAATTCACACCGCGCGTCAGACCGAAGATCGCGCCGCGAGCATACGGGTCCCAGTAAGGCGCGCCCAGCCCGGTAAAGGCAGGCACGACATACACGCCGTTAGTGTCTTTCACTTTGGTGGCGAAATACTCGGAGTCGAAAGCGTCGCTGATAAGCTTCATTTCATCGCGCAGCCACTGAATAGACGCCCCGGCCATAAATACTGCACCTTCCAGCGCATAGTTCACCTCGCCACGCGGGCCGCAGGCAATGGTGGTCAGCAGACCGTGCTCAGAGGCCACCGCTTTTTCACCGGTGTTCATCAGCATAAAGCAGCCGGTGCCGTACGTATTTTTGGCCATCCCTTGTTTGACGCACAGCTGACCGAACAGCGCCGCCTGCTGATCGCCTGCGATCCCGGCGATCGGAATACGGGTGCCGCCTTTACCGCCGATATTGGTCTGGCCGTACACTTCAGACGATTTGTGGACCTGCGGCAGCATGGCGCGCGGGATGTCCAGCACCTCCAGCATTTTGTCATCCCAGTCCAGCTCGTGAATGTTGAACAGCATGGTGCGCGAGGCGTTGGTATAGTCGGTAACGTGAACGCGGCCCTGGGTCATTTTCCAGATAAGCCAGGTATCAACGGTACCGAACAGCAGCTCGCCACGCTTCGCCCGCTCACGCGCACCATCAACGTGATCGAGTATCCATTTCACCTTGGTGCCGGAGAAATACGGGTCGATAACCAGCCCGGTGGTTTTGCGGATGTAGTCTTCCATGCCGTCGCGTTTTAGCTGCTCGCAGATCTCAGCAGTACGGCGGCACTGCCAGACGATGGCGTTATAGATGGGCTTGCCGGTTTCGCGCTCCCAGACGATGGCAGTCTCACGCTGGTTAGTAATACCAATCGCCGCAATCTGATCGGAATTGATATCGGCTTTCGCCAGTACTTCTACCAGGGTGGAGCTTTGGGTCGCCCAGATTTCCATCGGGTCGTGCTCAACCCAGCCTGGTTTTGGATAAATTTGTTCAAACTCGCGCTGCGATACGCTGATGATATTGGCGTCGTGATCCATCACAACGGCGCGGGAACTGGTGGTGCCCTGGTCGAGCGCAACGATATATTTTTTATCAGTCATGGTTATAAGTCCTGTAGTCGTATTACAGCGAAGCTTTTTGCGTAGTGGCAGCGGTGTCTTTCTCGTCTTTTGCCACTGGAATATCACACGGCAGGTGCAGGCCAATTAGCTTACGATAGCCGAACGCGCCCAGCGCCGCGCCGACAATCGGACCAAACAGCGGCACCAGGAAGTAGGGAATATCTTTCCCGCCGGTAAAGGCAACATCGCCCCATCCGGCAAACCAGGCGAAGGTTTTCGGACCTAAATCACGCGCCGGATTCATGGCAAAACCGGTGAGCGGCCCCATTGAGGCCCCGATAACCGCAATCAGCAGGCCAATCAGCAGCGGTGCCAGCGGCCCGCGCGGAATGCCGTTACCATCATCGCCCAGCGCCATGATCACGCCCATCAGAATAGCGGTAATCACCATTTCAACTGCGAAGGCCTGCACAAAATTGAGATGTGGATTAGGATAAGTGGAGAATATCCCCGCCAGATCAAGGCTTTCGACGCTGCCGCGCACCATATGGTGCGTCAGTTCATAGTCGGCGAACAGATTGTAGTAAAGACCGTAAACCAGCGCCGCCGAGCAAAACGCCCCGGCGAACTGCGCGAGGATAAACGGCGCGACTTTACGCCCGTCAAAACAGGCGAACAGCCAGAGGGCGATAGTGACTGCCGGGTTCAGATGCGCACCGGAAACACCGGCGGTCAGGTAGATCGCCATCGCGACGCCCAGCCCCCAGATAATGCTGATTTCCCACTGGCCGAAGCTTGCGCCCGCCACTTTCAGCGCGGCAACACAGCCGACGCCAAAAAAAATCAGCAGTCCGGTGCCTAAAAACTCTGCGATGCACTGACCTTTCAGGGTTGTTGTTTGGCTCATAATCCGATCCTAAAGCAAGGTGAGAAGCAATATGTGCATAACGGTCGAAGACGACCATACAGCATTGTATGTTTAATGTTAATTTATCGTTAACGAGCAAAAACGAGAAATATCGAAATCAAAAAGTGTGTGTTGCGTCAACAAAATGAGCGTTTTCGCGCTATGTAGTGTATTTTTACGCCAGAAAAATAATGAGAGCTGAATCATTTCATTAACGCATGGGTTAACAATTAAGTGGTATTTGCGACGAACGCATCAGGTTTTGGCTGAAAATGGACGCAATCCGCAAACAGCGCGGGATGCCGCTGGACAGTAAGGGCGGGGCTTCATACAATCGGAGCTAAGGTGGTAAGCTAATTCATTAAGGCGTCGCCGGTGTTCGGGACGAGGATTCATATCCATCAGCGCCTTGCAATTCAGGAGAGGTAGGACGATGTCATTAGAAGTGTTTGAAAAACTGGAAGCAAAAGTACAGCAGGCGATTGATACCATCACTCTGTTACAGATGGAGATCGAAGAGCTGAAAGAGAAGAACAACAACCTGTCTCAGGAAGTTCACTCTGCACAGCAGAACCGTGAAGATCTGGAGCGTGAAAATCACCACCTGCGCGAGCAGCAGCAGGGCTGGCAGGATCGCCTTCAGGCGCTGCTGGGCCGCATGGAAGAAGTCTGATTTATTACCCTCTCTGTGCGCAGAGAGGGTTTTTCCCTCGTTATATTCCTCTTCGTTATAGCCAATCTTTTTTTATTCTTTAATCATTGGATCGCTTTCTGGCACGCTGACCTCATCAAAACACAACATACAGAGAGTGGGCGATGAATAAGTGGGGCGTGGGATTAACTCTTTTGCTGGCGTCAACCAGCGTTCTGGCGAAGGATGTCCAGCTATTAAACGTATCTTATGATCCAACGCGCGAGCTGTACGATGAGTACAACAAGGCTTTCAGCGCTCACTGGAAAAAAGAAACAGGCGACAATGTAGTGATTCGTCAGTCGCACGGCGGCTCGGGCAAACAGGCGACCTCGGTTATCAACGGTATTGAAGCCGATGTCGTTACGCTGGCACTGGCTTATGACGTTGACGCGATTGCTGAACGTGGTCGTATTGATAAAAACTGGATCAAGCGTTTGCCGGACAACTCCGCGCCGTATACCTCGACCATCGTGTTCCTGGTGCGTAAAGGCAACCCTAAACAAATTCATGACTGGAACGATCTGATTAAACCGGGCGTTTCAGTGATCACCCCGAATCCGAAAAGCTCCGGCGGCGCGCGCTGGAACTATCTGGCTGCCTGGGGTTATGCGCTGCATCATAACAATGGCGATCAGGCTAAAGCGCAGGATTTTGTGAAATCGCTGTTTAAAAACGTTGAAGTGCTGGATTCCGGCGCGCGTGGGTCGACCAACACCTTCGTTGAGCGCGGGATTGGCGACGTGCTGATTGCATGGGAAAACGAAGCGCTGCTGGCGACTAACGAGCTGGGGAAAGACAAGTTTGAGATTGTGACCCCGAGCGAGTCTATTCTGGCAGAACCGACCGTGTCGGTGGTTGATAAAGTGGTAGAGAAGAAAGGAACGCAGGCCGTGGCGGAAGCGTACCTGAAATATCTGTACTCACCGGAAGGCCAGGAAATTGCGGCGAAAAACTTCTATCGTCCGCGCAATGCCGATGTGGCGAAGAAATATGACAGTGAATTCCCGAAACTGAAGCTGTTTACGATTGATGAAGAGTTCGGCGGCTGGACGAAAGCGCAGAAAGAGCATTTCTCTAACGGCGGTACGTTCGACCAGATTAGCAAGCGCTAACCGTCGCGGTGCGCAGTAGCGAAAAGCGCTGGCGCTGTGCCAGGTTGCCCGGTGGCGCTGCGCTTACCGGGCCTACGGTAGCACCACCCTTACACCGTAGGCCGGGGCAAGCGCAGCCCCGCCCGGCAGATGTACCCCCGGAGCCAACGCCGGGCACCCATTGACACACCACCGATATCAACGCCGGACAACCAATGACAACGCCATACACCCATGTAGGCCGGGGCAAGCGCAGCGCCGCCCGGCAGATGTACCCCCAAAGCCAACGCCGGGCACCCATTAGCACACCACCGATATTAACGCCGGACAACCAATGCCAACGCCATACACCCCTGTAGGCCGGGGCAAGCGCAGCGCCGCCCGGCAGATATACCCCCGGAGCCAACGCCGTACACCCATTGACACACCACCGATATTAACGCCGGACAACCAATGCCAACGCTATACACCCATGTAGGCCGGGGCAAGCGCAGCGCCGCCCGGCAGATATACCCCCGGAGCCAACGCCGCACACCGATTGGCACACCACCGATATCAACGCCGGACACCCAATGCCAACGCCATACACCCAATGCCAACGCCATACACCCATGTAGGCCGGGGCAAGCGCAGCGCCGCCCGGCAGATGTACCCCCGGAGCCAACGCCGTACACCCATTAATCCGTCCCCGATACCAACGCTCCTGGCGGCCGTTTTTATTTGTTCATCAATCTGCGGTACCCTCTGAAAAAAGCATCGAAGGTATCGGTTAATGAAAAATATAAAGCGCATCATCGTCGTGATGTTACTGGCGGCGGTTATCCTCGCGGCAGGCGGTTTTTACTGGCTTCACACCGGAAATCCTGACGCGCTCAGGCATATCACTTTCGATCAATGTATTCCCGGGCAACAACAACACCATACCCCCGCACCCTGCAAAGAGGCGGATTTACGTGCAGGCTACGTCCTGCTCAAAGACAAAAACGGTCCGCTGCAATACCTGTTGATGCCAACCTGGCGGATAAATGGCATCGAAAGCCCGTTATTGCTCGAGCCAAAGACGCCGGATTACTTCTGGCTGGCGTGGCAGAAACGCGGCGTGTTGAGCGAACAAAACGGCAGACCCGTGCCGGATGCGGCGATCTCGCTGACCGTCAATTCCCGCCTCGGACGCACGCAAAACCATCTGCATATTCATATTTCTTGCCTGCGCGAGGATGTGCGGGCGAAGTTAAATACCAGCCTGACGACCATCAGCGCCCGCTGGCTGCCCCTGGAGGGCGGACTACTGGGCCACGATTATCTGGCGCGGCGGGTAACGGAGAACGAGTTAATGCAGCGCAGCCCGTTTGTGATGCTGGCGGAAGAGGTGCCCGACGCGCGGGCGCATATGGGGCGTTATTCGCTGGCGATGGCGCAGCAAAGCGACGGCTCGCTGGTGCTGCTGGCGACCGAACGGGATCTGTTGACCTTTAATCTGGCCTCCGCCGAAGAAATTCAGGACCACAATTGTGCGATCCTGAATTAACCCGGAAACCGGGGCTGAACCCCGTTACAGCCCCGGTGCCTTCCATAACGACGTCGTCAGCCCGTCGTCCACCAGGCCACGCTGATCCTGATAAACGGCCTGCCATTTTTCCCGCGCCTGCTGATAAACGTCATGATTTTTCGGATCGGGTTTATGCTCGCGGTCCCAGCGCACCAGACTTTCGCCGGTCAGCGCCAGCGACGGCCAGATATCCGCGCCGACGCCCGCCGCAATCGCACAGCCCAGCGCCGTGGCCTCTTTCACGACCGGCACCCGCACCGTTAGCCCGGTGACGTCGGCAAGAATTTGGCTCCATAACTTGCCTTTTGCGCCACCGCCCGCAAACACCAGCGAATCGGCCTGCACGCCGGAAAACTCGGCGATCTGCTGTAAATTACAGGCCGACACAATCGCGGCGTTCTCTTCCAGCGCGCGGAACAGCGTCGCTTTATTGCACTTCTCAGGATCGATAGACAAATTGATGAACGACGGCGCGGCGTGATACCAGCGCTTAAAACGCATCACGTCGGAGAAGATAGGCATCACGCCGTGCGCGCCCGGCGGCACCCGGCTGGCCATCTCTTCAAGCAGCGTATAGGCGTCAATGCCCAGCCGCTCAGCGATTAACTTTTCTTCCGCACAAAAGGCGTCACGGAACCAGCGCATCGTCAGGCCGGTAAAAAAGCTGATCGATTCGGTTTGCACCATACCGGGAATGACGTGCGGGTTGATGCGCACGTTCATATTCGGATCGGTCGTCGGTGCGGGGAGATTCACCACCTGCTGCCAGAAGGTGCCGCCGAGTACGGCGGTCTGCGCAGGCTGGACGACGCCAAGACCGAGGCACCCCAGTTGCACATCGCCGCCGCCCACCACCACTGGCGTACCCGCGAGCAGCCCACATTGTTCCGCTGCTGTTCGGGTGATCTTGCCCAACGGCGTCCCGGTCTCTTTCACCGGTGACAGAATATCGGAACGCAGCCCCGCCATTTGCAGCAGGCTGCGTTTCCAGTCGCGGGTGACCAAATCCAGCAGGCCGGTGGTGCCCGCGTTGGAGGGATCGACCGCCAGTTCACCGCTGAGCATACAGGCCATCCAGTCGCTGATCATCGTCACCGTCGAAGCCTGACGGTAGATATCCGGGCGATGGTGCGCCAGCCAGAGCAGGCGCGGGATCGCGCTCAGCGCCAGCGTTTGCCCGGAACAGCGATAAACCTTTTCCTCGAAGGTATTATCGTAAAGCTCCTTGAGTTCGCTAACTTCATGCGCCGCGCGGGCATCAACATTAGCGCAGGCCCAAATCGGCTCGCCATTGCCATCGTAAATGACGATCCCTTCACGCATGGAGCAGGCGGAAACGGCGATAATCGCAGAGGGCGGAATCGCCGCGGCGTGTAATGCCTGACGAATACACTGACAGGCCAGTTGCCAGTTTTTTGCCAGGTCGAACTCCATTGAGCCGGGCACGTCTGGAACCGCCAGATGCTGCCACTCCGCCTGACCAACGGCGATCTGGTTGCCCTGTAAATCAAAAATGACGGCCCTGACGCTGCCGGTACCGGCGTCGAGCGCCATTAAATAATGTCCTGATTCAGAGTGGGTACAGAGTCGAGCCATATATTCGCCCTCGGCTATTTATATCGTCACCTGGACTCCTGTCAGTTAATGCTCCGTATCGTAGGGGTAAGTGTTCTTTTTTTATTTTTCAATCAGTTGAAGCATTCGTGCAGCGGTAGCCTGGTCGGTTACCAGCGCGTTGATATAGTTGCCTTTCATGGCGGCAATAATGGCCTCTGCTTTTTCTTCGCCGCCTGCGACACCGATGATGGTCGGGATCGTGGAGAGGGAATTTAAGCTCAGGCCAATTAACTCCTGATGAATTTTGATCTCCGGGATCACCTTGCCACTGGCGTCAAAAAAGTAGCCGAGGATGTCGCCGACTGCGCCTTTACGGCCAATCATCAGTTGCTCGCCGGTGGTGATATAGCCGGAGCGTAAAATCGTCGCCTCTTCCTTCTGGCTGATGGAACCAATGCCCACCACCGCGACATCCGCTGCCTGGGCGGTCAGCATCACATCCCGGACGCTATTTTCGTTACGCAGCGTTTGGGCAATCTCGGCTGACGAGGCGCGCAGCGGGGCAGGCATAATGCTCACGCTACACGCCGCGTCAAGCTGGCCAATGCCGGTCATATACGGCCCGACGCCACCGGACAGCGTCACCAGCCGGATACGCTGGGCGGAGATAAACCCGCTGAGGCGTTTCAGCGTGGTCATGGTCGCTTCGCCAAACCCGACCGCCAGCAATTGCTGCGGTTGCAGGGATTCCATCAGCATATGCGATGCGCCTATGCCGAGACGCATCCCGATATTGGCGTCGGGCAGGGCGGGCAGGACGCGAATATTGCGCAGTGAAAACCGGCTGCGCAACGCGTCTTCATACTCCAGACACCCTTCAAAACGCGAGTTGATCTGGACGCGGATAATGCCCGACTGGTGCCCTTTTTCCAGCAGCCGCGACACTTTCAGCCGTGTAAGACCCAGACGCTCACTGATTTCGCTTTGTGTCAGGCCGTCGTGGTAATAGAACCATGCAATGCGTGCGACCTGCTCCTCTTCACACATTCCGTATTCTGATATCAAGGTGCTGTCATTGGTCGTCATAATATCGCTTCACTTTGAACATTTATAATTCATTAACACAATTGTTCAATCATCCACAACTCTTCGCTGTGACCTGCGCCACACTATTTAACTATGGATGAACTTTTTACCCAGGAAAGTTCATTTATTCACGAAATGTGATCCTGGTGATGTTTTTGTAAACAATTTACTACTACTGTTTTGAACAAATCAGTTTTTTAAAAACATTTGTTCAATCGGGCACTCATCTTCGAGTGAGCGGAGGCAGAATGCAATCCAGTCATCTTTCGGCACCCCCACTGCTTTGCGTGCAGGACATCCGTAAACACTATTCCGGTGTTGATGTCCTGAAGGGTATCGACTTTACGCTGCATAGCGGAGAGGTGCACGCGTTGCTTGGCGGTAACGGGGCCGGAAAATCGACGCTGATGAAAATCATTGCCGGTATTGTGCCGCCTGATGGCGGAACCATGGAGATTGCCGGCGTGCGTTGCCAGCACCTGACGCCGCTTAAAGCGCATCAACTGGGGATTTACCTGGTCCCGCAGGAGCCGCTGTTATTCCCCAGCCTGTCAGTACAGGAAAACATTTTGTTTGGTCTGCGTGGCCGTCAGGCTTCGGTCGACAAAATGCAGCAGTTGCTGAAGGCGCTGGGCTGCCAGCTCGATCCGTCCAGCATCGCAGGCACGCTCGACGTGGCTGACCGACAAATTGTGGAGATCATGCGCGGGCTGATGCGCGATTCACAGATTCTCATTCTTGATGAGCCGACCGCCTCGCTGACCCCGGCAGAAACCGACCGGCTGTTTACCCGCCTGCGTGAGCTGCTGAAAAAAGGCGTCGGCATCGTGTTTATCTCCCATAAGCTGCCCGAAATTCGCCAGCTTGCCGACCGCGTCAGCGTGATGCGCGACGGCAAAATCGCGCTGGCCGGCAAAACGCAGGACCTTTCTACCCACGATATTATTCAGGCGATTACCCCGGTTGCCAGCGGTGTCAACCTGTCCGCCAGCCAGAAACTGTGGCTGGAACTGCCCGGCAGCCGTCCGCAGAACGAACGCGGGGCAACGGTGCTAATGCTGGACGATCTGACCGGTGAAGGCTTTATGCATATCAGCCTTGAGGTGCGCGCCGGGGAAATCCTCGGTCTGGCCGGGCTGGTCGGCGCGGGCCGCACGGAACTGGCCGAAACGCTCTACGGTATCCGCCCGGTGCGGGCAGGGCAGATCCTGCTCAACGGCCAGGATATCAGTGACTTGTCCACCCGCCAGCGTTTACGACACGGGCTGGTTTATTTGCCGGAAGATCGCCAGTCGTCAGGATTGCATCTTGATGCCTCGCTTGCCTGGAACGTCTCCTCTTTGACCCATAATCAGCGCGGCCTGTGGGCCAACGCCCGCCGCGATGACGCCATTCTGGAGCGTTATCACCGGGCGCTTAATATCAAACTCAACGATGCGGAACAGGCGGCACGCACGCTGTCCGGCGGCAATCAACAAAAGGTACTGATTGCCAAATGTCTGGAAGCGTCTCCGCAACTGCTGATTGTCGATGAACCCACCCGTGGCGTGGACGTCGCGGCGCGCAGCGATATTTACCAGCTTCTGCGCAGCATTGCCGAACAGAACGTGGCGGTGCTGTTTATCTCCTCTGACCTGGAAGAGATCGAGCAGATGGCCGACCGCGTGTACGTCATGCACCAGGGCGAACTGGGCGGGCCGCCGCTGTCGGGCAGCGATATTAATGCCGATACCATTATGCACGTTGCTTTTGGCGAGCATCACGCGAAGGAGGCAACATGTTGAAGTTTATCCAGAATAACCGCGAGGCTACCGCGCTGCTGGCGATTGCCTGCCTGTTTATTTTCCCCGGCGCGCTGGACAGCACCTATCTGAGCATGCAGACGCTGACCATGATTTTCAGCAGCGCGCAGATTTTGATGCTGCTGGCGATCGGGGCCACGATGGTGATGCTGACGCGCAATATCGACGTGTCGGTCGGCTCGACCACCGGTATGTGCGCGGTGCTACTGGGGCTGATGCTCAATGACGGCTACAGCCTGCCGGTCGCCTGTTTTGCCACGCTGCTGCTCGGCATGGCGGCGGGTTTCTTTAACGGCGTGCTGGTGGCATGGCTGAAAATTCCGGCGATTGTTGCCACGCTGGGCACGCTGGGGTTGTATCGCGGCATCATGCTGCTGTGGACCGGCGGCAAATGGATCGAAGGATTGCCCGCCAGCCTGAAACAGCTCTCCGCGCCTGCTTTTCTCGGCATTTCTGCCATCGGCTGGTTTACCCTGGCGTTGCTGCTGGCAATGGCCTGGATGCTGGCAAAAACCCCGTTTGGCCGTAATTTTTACGCAACCGGTGACAATTTGCAGGGCGCGCGCCAGCTCGGCGTGCGCACGGAAATGGTCCGTATCATCGCCTTTTCGCTCAATGGCTGTATGGCGGCGCTGGCCGGGATCGTATTTGCCTCGCAGATTGGTTTTATTCCCAACCAGACCGGCACCGGACTGGAGATGAAAGCCATCGCCGCCTGCGTGCTGGGTGGGATCAGTTTGCTCGGCGGCTCAGGTTCGGTGATCGGAGCCATTCTCGGCGCTTACTTCCTCACCCAAATCGACAGCGTACTGGTGCTGCTGCGCATCCCCGCCTGGTGGAATGACTTTATCGCAGGCCTGGTGCTGCTCGGCGTGCTGGTGTTCGATGGTCGCCTGCGCCGTGCGCTGCAAAACAATCTGCGCCGTCAGAAATACGCCCGCTTTATGCCCTCTGCGCCGCCGCAACGCAAACCGGTGCGTAAGTCGTCCCAACACAATAAAAAACGGGAGATTGCACAATGAATGCATGGCGACGTTATAACTGGGAAATCGCTCTGGCCGTATTGCTGGTGCTGGAAATCCTCGCGTTCGGCTTTATTAACCCACGCTTGCTGGACGTGAATGTGTTGCTGTTCAGCACCAGCGACTTTATTTGCATTGGCATTGTCGCTCTGCCGCTAACGATGGTGATTGTCAGCGGCGGGATGGATATCTCGTTCGGATCGACCATTGGCCTGTGTGCCATCGCGCTGGGCTTCTTATTCCAGGCTGGCGTGCCGTTACCGCTGGCCATCATCATGACGCTGCTGCTCGGCGCGCTGTGCGGGCTGATTAACGCCGGATTAATTATTTATACCGGGATTAACCCGCTGGTGATCACCCTCGGCACCATGTATTTGTTTGGCGGCAGCGCGCTGCTGCTGTCCGGGATGTCAGGCGCGACCGGTTATGAAGGCATCGGCGGCTTCCCCGCCGCGTTCACCGATTTCGCCAACCTCGCGCCGTTCGGCGTGCCTGTCCCGCTGATCTTCTTCCTGGCGTGCGGCGTGTTCTTCTGGCTGCTGATGCACCGTACCCACGTGGGACGCAATATTTTTCTGATTGGCCAGAGCGCGCGGGTCGCACAGTACAGCGCCCTGCCGGTGAACCGCACGCTGTATACCATTTACGCCATGACCGGGGTCGCTTCCGCCATCGCCGCCGTCCTGCTGGTCTCTTATTTTGGCTCTGCCCGCTCCGATTTGGGGTCGTCGTTCCTGATGCCGGCGATCACGGCGGTCGTGCTGGGGGGGGCGAATATTTACGGCGGGTCCGGGTCGATGCTCGGTACTGCCGTGGCGGTTTTGCTGGTGGGCTTTTTACAGCAGGGCCTGCAAATGGCCGGGGTGCCGAATCAGATTTCCAGCGCGCTGTCCGGCGCATTATTAATCGTTGTTGTCGTGGGTCGTTCCATCAGCCTGCACCGTCATCACATCGTTGAGTGGATCTCACGGCGTCGCACTGCGCGACAGGCGTGACATTACCCTGAAATTACGGAGAGAAAAATGGCAAGACAAACTCTAAAGACGCTTAGCTTACTCGTCGCACTTGGCCTCGCCTCCACGGCCATGACGGTGCAGGCGGCAGAACGCATCGCGTTTATCCCAAAACTGGTCGGCGTCGGCTTCTTCACCAGCGGCGGCAATGGCGCGAAGGAAGCCGGTAAAGAACTGGGTATTGATGTCACTTACGATGGGCCGACCGAGCCGAGCGTTTCCGGCCAGGTTCAACTGGTGAATAACTTCGTCAACCAGGGCTATGACGCGATCATCGTTTCTGCGGTGTCTCCCGACGGGCTGTGTCCGGCGTTAAAACGCGCCATGCAGCGCGGCGTGAAAGTGCTGACCTGGGACTCCGATACCAAACCGGAATGCCGCTCGTACTACATCGATCAGGGTACGCCAAAACAGCTCGGCGGCATGCTGGTGGATATGGCTTCGCAGCAGGTCACCAAAGAAAAGGCGAAAGTGGCGTTCTTCTACTCCAGCCCGACGGTGACCGACCAGAACCAGTGGGTACAGGAAGCGAAAGCAAAAATCGCCAAAGATCATCCGGGCTGGGAAATCGTCACCACCCAGTTTGGCTATAACGATGCCACCAAATCACTGCAAACCGCCGAAGGGATCATCAAAGCATACGGCGACCTCGACGCCATTATCGCCCCGGATGCCAACGCCCTGCCTGCCGCTGCCCAAGCCGCTGAAAACCTGAAGCGCGACAATATTGCCATCGTCGGCTTCAGTACCCCGAACGTGATGCGCCCGTATGTGAAGCGCGGCACCGTAAAAGCGTTCGGCCTGTGGGACGTGGTGCAGCAGGGCAAAATCTCGGTTCATGTAGCGAATGCATTACTGAAAAACAAACCGCTGAATACCGGCGACAAGCTGGATATTCCGGGCGTAGGTCAGGTGGAAGTCTCGCCAAACAGCGTGCAGGGCTACAGCTATGAAGCGAAAGGCAACGGCATCGTCCTGCTGCCCGAGCGCGTGGTGTTTAACAAAGACAATATCGATAAATACGACTTTTGATCTCGCTGTGGAGTAAATAATGGCTGATTTAGATGACATCAAAGACGGTAAAGATTTCCATACCGATAAACCGCAAACCAATACCCCGTTTACCCTGAAAGGGTGCGGCGCGCTGGACTGGGGCATGCAATCCCGCCTGTCGCGCATTTTTAATCCGCGTACCGGCAAAACGGTGATGCTGGCGTTCGACCACGGGTATTTTCAGGGGCCGACCACCGGGCTTGAGCGCATTGATATTAATATTGCGCCGCTCTTTGAACATACGGATGTCCTGATGTGTACCCGCGGCATCCTGCGCAGCGTGGTGCCGCCCGCGACCAACAAACCGGTGGTGCTGCGCGCCTCGGGAGCAAACTCGATTTTAACCGAGCTGAGTAATGAAGCGGTGGCCGTGGCTATGGACGACGCGGTACGGCTGAATAGCTGCGCCGTCGCCGCCCAGGTGTATATCGGCACTGAGTATGAGCATCAGTCGATCAAAAATATTATTCAGCTCATCGACGCGGGGCTGCGGGTAGGGATGCCGACAATGGCCGTGACCGGCGTCGGGAAAGATATGGCGCGCGACCAGCGTTATTTCTCACTGGCGACGCGCATCGCGGCGGAAATCGGCGCGCAAATCATCAAGACCTATTACGTCGATAAAGGCTTTGAGCGCATTGCGGCAGGCTGCCCGGTGCCGATTGTCATCGCCGGTGGCAAAAAGCTGCCCGAACGCGAGGCGCTGGAGATGTGTTATCGGGCTATCGACCAGGGGGCGAGCGGCGTGGATATGGGGCGTAACATTTTCCAGTCGGAAGACCCGGTGGCGATGATCAAAGCCGTCCATGCCGTTGTGCATAACAATGAAACGGCAGCACGGGCGTATGAACTGTTTCTTAGCGAAAAAGGGTAACAGCCAGAAGGAGGGGAATGATGCACGTCACGCTGGTGGAAATTAACGTTCATGAAAACAAAATCGGGCAGTTTCTGGAAGTTTTTCGCCAGAATCATCTGGGATCGGTGAAGGAGGAGGGCAACCTGCGTTTTGATGTTCTCCAGGACCCGGATATGCCGACGCGGTTTTACATCTATGAAGCGTATGTCGATGAGCAGGCGGTGGCGCTGCATAAAACTACACCGCACTATAAAGCCTGCGTGGAACAGCTTGAGCCACTGATGAGCGGGCCGCGAAAGAAAACGGTTTTTATCGGCCTGATGCCCTGAGGAGCGCCCATGAATAGCGAGTTTGCCGGACGCAGCCGCGAAGCGTGTGTGGTGAAGCTGAAGTCTTATCCGCTCAGCGTCGGCATTCTCGCCGGGCAGTGGATCTCGCTGGCGCATTATCTGCGCCAGCTTGAAGACCTGAACTCGCCGCTACTGCATCTGGATCTGATGGACGGTCATTTTTGCCCGCAGTTCACCGTCGGTCCCTGGGCGGTAGGGCAACTGCCACAGGCGTTTCTTAAGGATGTGCATCTGATGGTGGCGGATCAGTGGACCACGGCCCAGGCTTGCGTTCAGGCGGGTGCGCATTGCATTACACTTCAGGCGGAAGGTGATATTCATCTTCATCATACCCTGCGCTGGCTTGGTCAGCAGACGGTCCCGGTCACCGGCGGCGAAATGCCGGTGATCCGTGGCATCAGCCTGTGTCCGGCAACGCCGCTGGAGGTTCTCATCCCCATACTTAATGAGGTGGAAGTTATTCAGCTTCTGGCGGTAAACCCTGGCTACGGTAGCAAAGTCAGTGCAGCCGATTTACACGATCGGCTGGCGCGGCTTCTGGCGCTGCTCGGTGACAGGCGGGCAGAGAAACTTATTGCGGTGGACGGCTCGCTGACGCGCGAGCAGGTGCCGCCGTTGATCGCCCAGGGCATTGACCGGGTTATCTCCGGCAGTGCATTGTTCAAAGACGATCGCCTGGCAGAGAACGTGCGCGGCTGGCGGGCGATGTTTGACGGTCACGGACAGAAAGCCTCTTAGTGATGCCTGCCTCCTGCGGTAACCCTCCGCAGGCAGGCATCTCTCGTTGTTTTATCCTGCCTTTTTCCTTTCATCATTCTGCGATGCTTTTGGCGGAACTCTTTCCCGTTAATGGCGTTTATTTGCACAAATTATGTGAGCACGATCAAAAGATATAAAGGTATACCTTTATATCTTTTAGTCTGTCGTTATACTCGCTCTGTCATCATCGTAAAACCTGAATACGCTGATCTCTTTTTAAAAACGCTTCTATTTCATGATGTTAAAACGTTATTGCTGCGACATGTTTTCGCCTTTACACCTAAAGGAACATCGACATGAAACTTTCTATCGTGGAAAAAATCGGCTTTGGCGCGGGGGATATGGCGATAAACGTCGTGATTATCGCCATGCAGCTCTTGCTGGCTTATTTTTATACCGACATTTATGGCCTGAAGGCGGCGGATGTCGGTGTATTGCTGGTCGTTGTTCGCATGATCGACGCGATTATCGATCCGGCGATGGGTATTCTTACCGATAAACTCAACACGCGCTGGGGACGTTATCGCCCGTGGCTGCTGTGGTTTGCTATTCCGTTTGGTTTTGCTGTCTACCTGATGTTTATCACGCCAGACATGGTCTATATGGCTAAGCTGGCGTGGGCGTATGGCACGTATATTCTGATGACGCTGGTATATACGGCCATCACCATTCCCTATATCTCCATGATTGGCGTGATTACCAGCGACCCGGTTGAGCGTTTAAGCGCCAATGGCTACCGCTTCGTGATGACCAAAATTGCCGCTTTCCTGGTGACCATTGTCGTACCAATGCTGGCCGTCTGGCTGGGGCAGGGAAATAAGGCGCTGGGCTATCAGCTCTCGATGGGATTAATGGGGGCGATGGGCGCGGTCTTATTTATCTTCTGTTTTCTCACCACCCGCGAGCGAAGCGAGCCGGAAATTACCTCTTTGTCGGTGGGCAAGCAGTTTACATATCTGCTGCGTAACGATCAGTGGATTATTCTGGGCGTGGTGATTTTGCTGTTAATGTGCGGCTATGTTATTCGCGGTTCCGTCGCGGCGTATTACGCTAAGTATTACCTCAACGGCGGGGATAGTCTGATTTCACCGTTCCTGACCACCGGCGTTGTGGCCTCCATTCTGGCGATGATCGCCACCACCTGGGTGACGAAGTTCTGGGACAAAATAAAAATGTTCCGCTACACCCAACTGATCACCTTTATTTTGAGCGCGCTGATGTATTTCTTCGTCGGGCGCGAAAATCTGCTGCTGGCGTTCGCCTTCTATTTTCTCATTAACTTTTTCTGCGACATGCAAATGCCGGTGTTCTGGTCTTCCATTGCCGAAGCGGTGGATTACGGCGAGAAAAAAACCGGGCAGCGCGTTTCCGGCCTGGCGTTTGGCGGCATTCTCTTTTTCCAGAAATTCGGCATGGGCGTGGCGGGGGGCGTGCTCGGCTTCCTGCTGAGTCATTTTGGTTATCAGGCCGACGTTGAGCAGAGCGCGCGTTCATTGGCCGGTATTGCGCTGATGATGACGCTCATTCCGGCGCTGTTTCATCTGCTGGTGGGGTTGCTGATGAAAAAATACCTGATCAACAACCACTATTATCGCGACATCCAGCACGCGCTGGCGCAGCGTCAGGCATAAGGAGATGCGCATGAATAAGGTATGGGTGATTGGCGACGCGTCTGTTGACCTGGTGCCGGAAACACCAAATAGCTACCTGAAGTGCCCCGGCGGCGCGGCGGCCAACGTAGCGGTATGCGTGGCACGGCTGGGGGGCCGATGCGATTTTATCGGCTGCCTGGGTGACGACGATGCCGGACGTTTTCTGCGCCAGGTGTTTGAGGATAACGGCGTGGGCGTCACTTTTCTCAGGATGGATGCGGCGCTCACCAGCGCGGTGCTGATCGTCAATCTGGCAGACGACGGTGAGCGCAGCTTTACCTATCTGGTGCATCCGGGCGCTGACACGTATGTCTCGCCGCAGGACCTGCCACCGTTTCGCCAGAATGAGTGGTTCTGTTTTAGCTCAATTGGCTTAACCGACCATCCTGCGCGTGAGGCTTGCCTTGAAGGAGCCAGACGAATGCGCGAGGTGGGCGGCCATGTGCTGTTTGATGTCAATTTACGCCCCGCCATGTGGCGGGACAGCCATGAAATCCCCGCGTTGATTGCGCAGTCCGCCGCGCTGTCCTCCATCTGTAAAGTGTCTGCTGACGAGCTGTGTCAGCTAAGCGGCGTCAGTCGCTGGCAGGATGCGCGGTACTACCTGCGGGAGCGGGGATGCGAGACCACCATCATCTCACTGGGAGATGATGGTGCGCTGTTAATTTGTCCCGACGGAGAATATCGCTTCCCCGCGCCGCGCGTCAGGGTGGTCGACACCACCGGCGCGGGCGACGCTTTTGTCGGCGGTCTGCTTTATACCCTCGCTCAGGCTGACACCTGGACTACAGCACTGCTGGCTAAGGCCATCGGCAACGCGAATGCCTGCGGCGCGATGGTGGTCACGGCGAAAGGCGCAATGACCGCGCTGCCGTTTCCCGACCAGCTAAATACCTTTTTATCCAGCCATGCGCTGGCGCAAGTCACTACCGTGAAATAAGGAGTCATCATGCACGTTGATCACAATAAAGTACTGGGATGCCTGGTGGGCGCTGCCGCGGCGGACGCGATGGGTGCCGCAACGGAAGTCCGAACCCAGCAGCAGATTAAAGACTACTTCGGTGGCTGGGTGACAACCTTTCAAAAGCCTCCGGCAGATACCTTTGGACGTTGCAACGACGCAGGAATGTGTACCGATGACTTTATTCAGGCAAAGTACATTATGGAGGCGCTCCTGCGTC
This sequence comes from Superficieibacter electus, assembly GCF_002915575.1. Lineage (GTDB taxonomy): Bacteria > Pseudomonadota > Gammaproteobacteria > Enterobacterales > Enterobacteriaceae > Superficieibacter > Superficieibacter electus. Next base: position 3,615 of record NZ_PQGD01000012.1, on the reverse strand, counting down.
ATCAGCGTAACGTCAGCGACGAGGCGATGCGCGAGGCTTTCCAGCAATGGCTGGATTACCCTTACTATGCCAACTTTACCGGTCCCACCACGCGTGCGGCGATGAAAGCGATTTTTAATGACAATCGCGCGTCATTGCAGGGCGAGCTGGAAGGGGAAAAACAGTCGGTACAGATTATCAATAAAGGCAATGCCGAGGCCACCAACGGGGCAGCCATGAAGATCTGGCCAGCGGCGGTGCTGCATCCCGGCGATATCGACGCCGCTATTCAGTGTGCACTCCAGATTTGCCGTTTTACCCACAATAACGTGCTGGCGATGTCCGGCGCGGCGGCAATGGCGGCGGCGACCAGCGAAGCGTTAAACGCGCAAACCAGCGCCGACAGCATCATTGCGGCAGGCGTTTATGGGGCGCAGAAAGGCTATGTGCTCGCGCAGGCGCAGGGCGCGATGATGGTCGCCGGGCCGTCGGTCGCCCGGCGCATTGAGCTGGCGGTAAATATTGGGAAGCAGCATCGCCACTGGGAAACGGCGATCGTGGACATTGCTGATATTATCGGCTCCGGGCTGCACGTCAGCGAAGCGGTGCCGGCAGCCTTCGGCCTGTTCGCATGTTGTCCGGATTCCGCCGTTGATGCTATTATTTCCGGCGTTAATATCGGCAATGACACCGATACTGTCGCCACGATGGTTGGGGCGCTGTCCGGTGCCTTTCATGGTGTGAGCGCCTTCCCTGCCGATTATTTAACAACCGTGGATCGGATGAACCATTTCGATTTGGCAGAACTGGCCAGACAAATTGCAGGGTAGCGTCGTCGTCCTGCCGGGGACGGCAACACCGTCCCCTGTCGGCTGAGACATGAGGTATGCGGCTTGCAGGTTGATAAAACGAGTTTTACTCCGCTTTATAAGCAGTTGTTTTTTATCCTCTGCCAGCAGATCCAGAACGGCGCATTGCCTGTCGGTAGCCAGCTACCCACGCAAAAAGACGTTGCCAGAACCTATAACGTTTCGCTGATCGTCGTTAAGCAGGCCTGGAGCGAACTGATTAATGCAGGGATTATTACCTCGCAGCGCGGCAGCGGTTCAGTCGTCTGCGCCGTGCCGGAGGGGGTAAACTACGGCCATACCTTTCGCGGGATCACCCGCGACTTACAGGACGCCAGCATCGCCATTGAAAACCGCATTCTGGAGATTGCGCCGCGCCGCGCGCGTGATGCGCAGGCGGACGGTCTGAGTTTACCCGCCCATCATCAGTATTTTTATATTTCGCGCGTTCGCTATCTGAACAATCGTCCTTTTAACCACGAAAAAATTTACCTCGATCTCAGCTTTTTCCCCGACCTCACCTTAACCGCTGACGCGCTTGAACGCACGTCGCTCTATTCCCTGTTGCAGGTGACCAGTGATTCGGCGATCGAAAAAGTGGAGGCCATTTTACCGTCTGACGATCTGTGTGAAAAATTACAGATAGCCGCCAGTAAACCGCTATTATCCGTGGCCAGACAAACCTTTATGGCCGGGGCGGACAGGCCTTTTGAGTACTGCCGGTACTATGTCTTATCAGAGTATTTTGGCGAAATTCATTACCATTAAGTAGCACGTTCGCCGGGATAGCCCCACCAACTCTGGCGTTTACTCCCGCTGCCTGTCCCCGTATCCTTGTGGAAAAAATCATCAGGAGACAGGCATGTCGCTCTGGCTTTCCCACCCTCTGTTCCTTCCTTCTCTGGTTGTTGGCGTCACGATTTTGCTCTGGGCGACGTCGCTGCTGCCGGAGTTCATTACCGCGCTATTGTTTTTCGCCGTTGCGATGATCGCCAAAATTGCCCCGCCGGAAGTGATTTTCGGCGGCTTTGCGTCGTCGGCCTTCTGGCTGGTGTTCAGCGGCTTCGTGCTGGGGGTGGCGATCCGTAAAACGGGCCTGGCTGACCGCGCAGCGCGGGCGTTATCGTCAAAGCTTACCGATTCATGGCTGATGATGGTCGCAAGCGTAGTGTTACTGAGCTATGCGCTGGCGTTTGTGATGCCATCCAATATGGGACGCATTGCGCTGCTGATGCCCATTGTGGCGGCGATGGCGGCGCGTGCGGGTATTCAGGATGGCAGCCGCGCCTGGTTCGGCCTGGCGCTGGCCGTCGGTTTTGGCACCTTCCAGCTTTCCGCGACCATTCTGCCCGCTAACGTGCCGAATCTGGTGATGAGCGGGGCGGCGGAGGGGGCGTATGGTCTTCATCTTAATTACGTGCCCTATCTGCTGCTACATACTCCGGTGCTGGGTATTCTTAAGGGCCTTATCCTGATTGGGCTGATTTGCTGGCTGTTCCCTGGCAGGCCGCAGCTGCCGCGTGAGCTGGCACCCTCCACGCCGATGAGCCGTGACGAAAAACGCCTTGCCCGGCTGCTGGCGGTGGTACTGATCCTGTGGGTGACAGAGAGCTGGCACGGTATTGGCCCTGCGTGGGTAGGGCTGGCAGCGGCCTGCGTGACGTTACTCCCGCGTGTGGGGTTTATCAGCGGCGAGGAGTTTGCCTCCGGCGTTAACATGCGTACCTGTTTCTACGTCGGCGGCATTCTGGGGCTGGCGCTGACCGTGACGGAAACCGGGATCGGCGGCGCGGTGGGCGATGCCTTGCTGCACGTGATGCCGCTGGACCCGACGCAGCCGTTTACCAGTTTCCTGGCCCTGACCGGTATTACCACCGCGCTCAATTTTATTATGACCGCTAACGGCGTGCCGGCGCTGTACACCACCCTGGCGCAGAGCTTTTCCGATGCGACGGGATTTCCGCTGCTGAGCGTGATTATGATTCAGGTGGCGGGCTATTCGACGCCGCTACTGCCGTATCAGGCATCGCCCATCGTGGTGGCGATGGCGCTCGGCAAAGTCCCGGCGCGCGCAGGGATGCTGTTGTGCCTGGCGCTGGCGGTGGTGACGTATCTGCTGCTGGTACCGCTGGACTATGCGTGGTTTAAGGTATTGGGGAGATTGTAGGTTTCACTGTCTGGGGGCTGGCGTCGTAAATGCCCGGTGGCGCTGCGCTTACCGGGCCTACGGGATGTACGGAGTACTCCCTCTCCCTCAGGGAGAGGGCCGGGGTGAGGGTGGTCAGCCCTGCCCGGTGGCGCTGCGCTTACCGGCCCTACGGGGTGTACGGAGTACTCCCTCTTCCTCAGGGAGAGGGCCGGGATGAGGGTGGTCAGCCCTGCCCGGTGGCGCTGCGCTTACCGGGGCTACGGGGTGTACGGAGTGCTCCCTCTCCCTCAGGGAGAGAGTCGGGGTGAAGGTGGTCAGCCCTGCCCGGTGGCGCTGCGCTTACCGGGCCTACGGGGTGTACGGAGTACTCCCTCTCCCGCAGGGAGAGGGCGGGGGTGAGGGTGGTCAGCCTGCTGGTGCCGCTGGATTGTGCGTGGTTTAACGTGCCGGGAAGATTGTATATATAACTGCCGGGGGCTGGCGTCGTAAATGCCCGGTGGCGCTGCGCTTACCGGGCCTGCAAAGGTGTACGGAGTACTCCCTCTCCCTCAGGGAGAGGGCTGGGGTGAGGGTGGTCAGTGCCACTCGCCCGGTGGCGCTGCGCTTACCGGGCCTGCGGGGTGTACGGAGTACTCCCTC
>NZ_PQGD01000011.1 GCF_002915575.1 Superficieibacter electus | reverse complement strand
AAAATTAATCCCTATACCCCCCCGCCAATAATTACCCGCGGGGCGGGGGCTCTTAAAAAACCCCCATCGGCTCTATAAAACCCCCCCCCCCCCCCGGGTTTGGGGCTCCCAAACCCCCCCCAAAAACGCCAGCTCCACATTGTGCCGTAGACAAACTCTTCGGCCTGCCTTGCGAACGGGCTGCTGAGCTATGGCCTGAACGATGGAATAACCCTGCTTCATCAGCCGGAGAGATTGACTTGATCCGTCGGCGTTTTCAGGTAACTGTGTATACCGTTGTAAAAATTATAATTCACCTGTTAAAAAGGAAGATCACAGTGATGGACAGCCGCACGCGTCAACACGACCGCCTGCGCAGGGCGCTGTTGTCGACGTTCTCTTGCATCGTTCTCCTGTATGGCGCGAAAGGGTATGCCCGACCGGATATGAAGCCGCTGGGGCCGAATATCGCCGACAAAGGATCGGCGTTTTATCACTTCCGGGTTGAACAGTTCGATTCCGCCGACGGAAAAAGACATTACAAAGTCTGGACCGCTATCCCGAATAAAAAACCCGCGCCATCAGGTTATCCCGTTCTTTATATGCTGGATGGTAATGCGGTGATGGGACGCCTGTCGGAAATGCTGCTTCAGCAACTGGCCGAAAAAACGCCTCCCGTTATCATCGCCATTGGTTACCAGACTGATTTACCGTTCGATGCCAACAGCAGGGCCTGGGATTACACGCCCGTGCGGGAAGCGAAGGACGAAAAAGCGGCGGAAAATGGCCGCAACCGGCGTGAGATGGGCGGCAGCACCGGCTTTCGTCAGTTGCTGGAGCAGCAGATCGCGGCGAAAGCAGAGCAGGGCATTAACATTAATCCTGACCGGCGCGGCCTGTGGGGACATTCTTACGGCGGTTTATTTGTTCTCGACTCGTGGTTATCATCCTCGTTCTTTCGCAGTTACTACAGCGCCAGCCCGTCGCTGGGACAAGGCTATTTGCCTTTGTTAAATCGGCTTACGGCAGTCGATAAAACGCGCTATTGCGATAAGCATCTGTTTTTGATGGAAGGCACCGCCTCTCCAGGGAAAAACGTACAGACTCAGGCACCTGATATTCTTCCTCGCATTCACGACGTCGTGTCTGTTCTGCAAGGTGACGGAATAGCGGTGGAGTATTGGGATTATCCGGGATTGACCCACGGACCGATGTTTGACGCCTCTTTTAACAGCGCGTTACGGGATATGAGTATCCGGGAGGCGGACCGCTCGGCCTGTCAGAAATGAAAATGGCGGCCCACAGAGGGCCGCCCTGGCTATCAGAAGTGCAGCCCTACCTGCATATAGTACGTACGGCCCGGCTCGTTATAGGTATTCGCTCCGGCCCCCCACAAATAGGCTCCCGTAGCGGCGTTGCCGGTGCTCTGGGCATTACCCTCGCGGAAGTGACGCTTATCGAACAGGTTGTCGATTCCGGCCGTCACATCCACGAATTTTGTCACCGCCCAGGTCGCGCTTGTTCCCACTAACGCATACGGTGATACCTGACGGGTTTCGCTGCCCGACGTGCGGATCCCCTGATAATTGTACTTCTTCGGTTTCTGTCGGCCGTACCATGTCAGTGTTCCCTGTACCGACAGGGCATTGCTGGCCTGCCAGTTCAGCGTCGAGTTGATCGTATATTGCGGAATGACCGACAGGTAATCATTGTTCCTTTTATTTTTGTTTTCGATGATATACGTGAAGTTGTTATTCATCTTCAGCGTATCGGTAATCGGGAAATTGAGCGTGCCCTCCAGCCCCTGAACAACAGCATTGGGCACGTTTTCCCATTTAAAAATATTTGCCGCACCGTTGCTATATTCCGGCGTATAACCTGCTTCAATTTTGTCATGGTAGTCATTGCGGTACCAGGTGAGTCCGGCCTGAATATCATCATGGTTATATTCAATGCCGATTTCTTTATTGACGCTGGTTTCTGCTTTCAGATCGCTGTTGCCCTGCAGATAACAGGCACCACCGCCATAGCAGCCCTGGCCTTTACTGAATAATAGATAGTTGGGGTTAGTCTGGTAGAGATTTGGCGCTTTCCATGCGCGGGCAATACCCAGTTTCAGCGTGAAGTCGCTATTCAGTTCCTGAGACAGATTGAGTGATGGACTCCAGTTACTACCGCTCACATCCTGGTGGTTAAAACGGATAGCGGGCGTTAACCGGGTGCTGTCCGTTAATTCAATATTATCTTCCGCAAAAATACCGTAAATATCCGCCGAGCTATATTGGCTTCGCCCAGTATCCGCGATGCCATTAACCGAGCCTCCCCCGCTGGTGGATTCGGTATTGGAGGCCGGATCTTTCATCGCCTGATGATTAAATTCTCCGCCAAACGTCAGGGTCTGGTTAACCCACAGGTCAACCGGAATGTTGACCTCCGAATGCAGGTTAGTGTCATACAGCGAAATCGTTGAGAACCCTTCATTACCGGGGCTGAAAATTCCCGCGATGCCGCCGGAAAGCCCTTCATTAAGACGGGAATTTCGGGTTTTTTCAAACTGAATATAGTTATTGGTGGTGACGCCGCTATCCCACGCGCCGGTATATTTCAGACTGAGCGTCTGGCGGTAAAGCACATTGGTTTCTTTTCCGTAATATTTTTTGACCAGCGCATTACTGTTGGTATTTTGCGTATCGCCGGCATACAGATTGCCCTGGCGACTGTAACCAGCGCCCAATTCCAGCGCCTGCATCGGCATAAATTCCCAGCGCAGCGCTGAATTAATGTCTTTATTTATAAAGCCTTCCCGGCCCGAAGGATAAGTACCCGCATAGGTGCCAATACGCGGCGTGGTATGGCTTTCGTTAATATCCTGAGCGTCTGCCTGGGTTTTATTCCAGTTGCCATAGAGACGCAGAGTCAAATTATCCGCCAGCGCGCCGCTTAAACTGCCATTATAGCGTTTGGTGCTGCCCTCGGATTTATGCTGCGGCACGTTGTAATAGGTGTTCAGGTTGCCGTGCCATTCATCTGTCGCCGGTTTGGTAATAATATTGACGACGCCACCCATAGCGCCACTACCGTACATCGCCGCCGCCGGGCCGCGAATGACCTCAATACGGTCAATCATTTCCGGTGGCACCCAGTTCGTATCTCCCCGGGTATCACGTTCATCGCTCCAGCCATAACGCACCGAGTTACGGCTGGAGACCGGCATACCATCAATCAGGATCAAGGTATTCTCCGGTCCCATCCCGCGAATATCAATCTGACGATTATTACCGCGCTGGCCGCTATTGGAGTTGCCGGTAAGATTCACGCCCGGCATGGTACGGATAATTTCGGAGACATCACGCTGGATGGGTTTTTTTTTGATGGCTTCGCTGTCGATAATCGAGACGCCAGGTGCTTGTAACGTCTGTTCTTTAGCCGTTACCACCATGGTTTCGCTACTGTTTTCTGCCTGCTCGTCGGGACCTTTTTTTTCGTTCGGATGACTGACATTGTTGAGGGGAATTTCCTGCGTTACTGCGGTGTTTGCGTCATTAGCGTTTACATCAGCTATTGCCGCATTACCTGCAATAACGGCACCCAGAAACGATAATGTACATGTTTTTCTAATCATCTTAGTCGCCACTTGCCATTAAAATTTTCGCCAAACAATCTATTGTGAATGGTTTTCATTTTCAATTAAATAATGATAATCATTATCATATTTGGTAGTGGCTGTCTGTTTTTTACCGCACTTTTTCTCTGGTTAAAGCGCCTCCTTAAATTGGGTTATTTAAGCGTTATAATGATGATTCAATTAATTTTTATTTTGCTATATCGTTATTAAGCAAACTCACGAGTACGTTGTTAAGCTGATGTGAGATCAATTCACTCAAAACAGGAAGGTACAGATGGCTGGTTTCTTGAAGACATTGTTTGGTCATAAAGGGAAAAACAGCAGTGAAGAGACGGTGGTGTTGTCAGAACCGGACCTGACGATTGCACGTGCGAATAATGAAATGCAATTGCGCACTCAGGCGGCGGTGGAGATGTGGGGCATCGATACCGCGTCATGGGCCGTGGATCTTGATGAAGGGATCATCACTTTCACCAGTGACGAAAAGGGCATGGTGATCACCGCGCCGGTTCAGGTCATCGGCACTTACAATACTGACGACGGCACCTGGTTATGGGGATGGGATCATCCCTCTGTCAGTGAATCACTCGGGGAGTTTGCCCGTCGGGTACGTGACTTTGGCGAGCAATACGGCAGGGAGAAACTCACCACACGTCAAATTGCCGCATCAATGGAAGAGGCCTGGGAATTCACCGCGCTTGCCTGTCATCTGGGGGGCGGGCAGGGAGGATATAACGGGGCGTCAGGTTCCACGCGCGTATTTATGGTCTATGGTTCAGTTACGGTAAATAAACTGGACTGAGGGTAGCGGGGACAAACGTCCTGATATTGATACATGCTCTGCACCGCCGCTTTCACTGCCAATGCCATATCACCGGACCCGAGGACAACGACATGATCACGTTATGTAAGGCTTGCGGTACAGCTTACGAGACCTCCGGCTCCTCTCCCGAACGGTGCGACATCTGTGAGGATGAGCGCCAGTTTGTGCCGGCGACAGGACAGGAATGGATCGGGGTTGACCATTTTATGGCGTCGCATACAAATAAATGGCAACAGCACGAGTCTTTTCTTCTTAGCCTCAAAACCGTACCGAATTTTGCCATCAATCAGCGCGCATTTATCCTGATGACACCGGAGGGCAATATTCTCTGGGACTGTATTGCCAACCTTGACGACGCCACGAAAACGCTTATTTCGGCCCTCGGCGGACTTAAGGCGATCGCCATATCGCATCCGCATTATTACACCACCATGCAGGACTGGGCTGCCGCCTTTAACGCGCCGATCTACCTGCATGCCCGCGACAGCGACTGGATTATGCGCGACAGTCGCTGGATCACGCTATGGGAAGGCGACACCCTTGCGCTGGCAACGGGCGTTACCGTCATGCGTCTCGGCGGACATTTCCCCGGCGGTAGCGTGCTTCACCGGGCGCAGGACGGCGGAATGCTGCTGGCAGGCGATATCCTTCAGGTGACGCCCGGTGCAGATGCCGTCTCTTTTATGTGGAGCTACCCCAATATGCTGCCGCTATCAGCAGCCACGGTCAGCGACATGATGCGACGACTAAGCGGCGTGACATTTTCCCGGCTTTACGGCGCATTTGAAGGTCAGGACATTGTGCAAAACGCCGATGACATCGTGCGGCGTTCAGGTGAGAAGTATATTGACTGCCTTCGTCAGGGGATGTGTTAACACTGGGCGTTTATTAGATTCTGGTGTTGCTTAATAATCGGTGGCATCTGTTACTTCGACCTCGATACCATTCAACGACATCAAATACGCCTGGCACATCTGTATCAGTTGCCGTTGTAACATCGCCACTTTTGCCTCAGGTAGATTCATTTCAAACGTATTGCGTACCGCGCCAAAAATCACGGTGATCAGTATCAGACTGACACTCTCAATATTAAACAGATTGATATCCGATGCGCTAAGCAGCATCGCCGATACGGCGGTATTTACCCGACGGCGAAAGGCATCCACCAGCGGGCCATTATCCAGTTCTGCAATAGAAAGATATAACGCCCGTGTAACTTCCGGTCGTTCCGTTTTTGCCCGCCAGTAGGTTTCAATCAGCCCTTCCACCATTGGCGAGGCGGGCAAACCGTAGAAGGTGAGGCAGGCCGCTTCCACTTTTTCGGCCAGCGCGTCCAGGTAGCGCTCATTGAGCACGTATATCAATGACTCTTTATGTGGAAAATACTGATACATCGTGCCGACCGAGACGCCCGCCCGTTCTGCGACACGCGTGGTGGTCAGACGCTGCGGTCCGTCAGTGACCAAAAGCTGAATAGCGGCCTCAAAAATGGCATCCAGCGTGGCCGTTGCCCGTGCCTGACGCGGCCTTTTTCGGGGGATGAGTGAGCGTGGTTTAGCCATACCGGAATGCGAATCCTCAAACTGAATGATCCTTCATATACTAAAGGCGTTCATGCAACAGGAGAAGATAATTTATGGCTGCTCAACGTATTGCGCTTGTAACTGGTGCTAACAAAGGTATTGGACTGGAGATTGCGCGCCAGCTTATGCAGGCTGGTGTACAGGTGATTATTGGCGCGCGTGATAACGCGCGCGGGCAGGGCGCATTGGATACGCTTCGTGCTGAGGGCAGAGTAGATGCTATTCAACTTGATATTACGGACGTAAGCAGTATTACCGCCGCAGCAGAACATATTCGCCAAAAATACGGCAGACTGGATATTCTGGTCAATAACGCAGGTATATTCGATTCGGCCGACGCCCCGCCAGCAACAGCCTCGCTGGACGCGGTACGCCGGGTGATGGAAACCAATTTTATCGGCACGCTGGCTATCACCCAGGCGATGCTTCCCCTCATCCGGCTCGCAGAAAAAGGCCGCATTGTGAATTTGTCCAGCTCGCTGGGTTCGCTCACGCTGAATGGCGACCCTGATTCGCCTTATTATTCCGCGCAATATATCGGCTATAACGCCTCAAAGGCCGCGCTGAATATGTTAACGGTGCAGCTTGCGGAGGAGCTAAAAGAGAGCGGGATCGTGGTGACGTCGGTAAGCCCGGGATTCGTTAAATCCGATCTCAATAACCATACAGGCGTCATTTCCACGCAGGAAGGTGCCCGCCTGCCGGTCCACTATGCGTTGCAGAGTGAAAAATCGGGGCTTTTCGTGGAGCCGCCTGACACGATTACGCCGTGGTAAAAACAACGGAAAGAGGCGGGGTTCCCGCCTTTTAAAGGGATGACCGGAATTATTCATTGCCCCATTGATTGAGGAAGTTGGCTATCTCATCAATGCGTTGCGCGTTAATACCCGCCTCGGCGGCCATTTCGCTCTGTGATTCTTCACTGATCTCTTCGTTATTCATTAAACGGGTGATCAGCAATTGAAAATAGTGCGCCAGCGGATCGCGTTCAGCGTCTTGCACCGGTTCTGCGCATTCGGTCGCATACTCATCGGCGATATCATAATATTTCAGTGGAATTTCATTGCTCATACAGGATCTCCTGAGGGATGTTGGCGACACGCCTGACGTCAATAATACCATCGTTATCACCGTGCGGCGTTCACGTTAGTTATGAATGGCATACTGGCTGCCTGTAATATAAGCGGCATTACCCGAAAGCAGAAAAAGCGCGACGGCGGCGGCTTCTGATACCGGAGCCGTCATGATAAGCATCGTATAAGTGATACTCTACAGCAGCCCGTTAAAAAATCAGTGAGGCTGACGTAATGACCCGACAACGCGATTTTGATTTTACATGCCGCTCAGTGATCCCTTATGCGCATGACTATCAACACGGCGATTATGAAAGCTGGCACACGCACAGTTGTGCTCAGCTTATTCATACCCTGAGCGGCGTCATCCGCATTGAGACCCGACACGGATTTTGGGTGGTTCCGCCGTCGCGGGGCGTCTGGATCCCGGCACATATCCCGCATGCCCTGCATATTACCGGTGAGGTGAAAGCCAGAGTGCTGTTTGTTGAGCCGCTGGCGAGGGCCGATCTTCCGGTTATCTGCCAGGTGGTAAGCGTAAGCGATTTGTTGCGGGAGCTTATCGTCTCCGCGCTGCGTCTTCCTGCCGACTATTCCCCCGCCAGCCGTGCTGAACGCATCCATGAACTGATGCTTGATGAGCTGCGACTGATGGACACGCTGCCGTTTCACCTGCCGGAGCCGGTTTCTGAACGGCTGAGGCTACTGTGTCAGGCCGTGCGCGCCGCGCCGCAGGAAACGTGGTCTATTGCCAAAGCGGCTGTGAAGATCAGCGCCAGCGGGCGCACGCTTAACCGCCATTTTTATCAGCAAACCGGCATGCAGTTCAGTGAATGGGTGAGGCGAGCGCGTCTCCTGCATGCCCTGACGCGCCTGGCCCAGGGCGAGCAGATCACCCGGGTGGCGCTGGATTCCGGTTATGCCAGCCCCGGCGCGTTCAGCGTCATGTTTCGGCGGGTGATGGGCGTCCCGCCCAGCGATTACTTCAGCCAGTGATGAAACCCGCCGCCGCATTCAGCATGGCCTGTAGCGAGGCCCGGCTGACATCACTGTCGATACTGACGCCCCACGCGCATTTCCCCGCCCGATCCTGACAACACACATAGGCGACAGAGCGGCTGTCGCTGCGTTTACCCAGCGTATGCTCCTGATAACTAACAATCTCAAGCTCCGCTTTAGCTTCTCTGCAAAGCGCCGTCAGGGCCGCAGACAGGAAACCATTGCCTTCACCTTGTAAACTCAACCGTTTACCCCGGCAGATAATCCCGGCAGAAAGGGTGGTACGCTGATCGGCATGGTTGTTACAGACATAGTCCTCCAGCCGCAGCGCAGGCGCGTCGACAAGCCCGTATGACTGGCGAAAAAGCGTCCACACCGCCATTTGTGACATCTCTTTTTCCCCACGCTCCGCCTCCTGCTGCACGCGAAGACTAAAATCCTGTTGCAACTGGCGAGGCAGAATAAGATTGTGATTTTGCTCCAGCAGCCAGGCTGCACCGCTTTTCCCTGACTGGCTGTTGACCCGGATGACGGCTTCATAGCTGCATCCGATATCTGCCGGATCGAGCGGCAGATAGGGCATCTGCCAGAACGTATCCGGAGCATTCTGCCTTGCCGCAAAGCCTTTTTTGATTGCATCCTGATGAGAGCCGGAAAATGCCGTAAACACCAGCTCGCCGGCATAAGGGTGGCGGGGCGCGACCGGTAACTGATTACATTCTTCGACCACTTCAACCACTTTTTTCATCTGGCTAAAGTCGAGGCCGGGTGAAATTCCCTGCGTATAAAGATTCAGCGCCAGCGTCACCAGATCGGCGTTCCCCGTCCGTTCGCCGTTCCCGAACAGACAGCCCTCAACCCGCTCCGCGCCCGCCAGCAGCGCAAGCTCGGCACAGGCAATGCCTGTCCCCCGATCGTTATGTGGATGAACACTGATACACACCTGCTGGCGGCGCGAGAAATGACGGCAGAAATACTCGATTTGATCGGCGTAAACGTTAGGCATACTGACTTCAACCGTTGCGGGAAGATTGATGATCATCGGGCGGGAGCCATTGGGTTCCCACACATCTGCGACAGCCTCGCAAATTTGCAGGGCAAACTCAGGTTCGGTAAAACAGAATGTTTCAGGAGAATACTGGAAAGTCCATACGCTTTCCGGTGACTCATCGCATAACTGGCGGATTTGCCGGGCGGCGTTGACGGCAAGCTGTACGATTTCATCGCGGGTTTGACGGAACACGATGTCCCTGAACAGCGGTGCTGTCGCATTATATAAATGGATGGTCGCCTGATGAACGCCGCGCAGTGATTCAAACGTTCGCGTAATCAAATCCTCCCTTGCCTGGGTCAGTACCTGAATATTCACCTCCTGTGGAATACGCTTTTCTTCAATCAACGATCGCACAAAATCAAAATCGGTTTGCGAGGCCGAAGGAAACGCGACCTCAATTTCCTTAAAGCCGCAGGCAACCAGCAGATCCCAAAACTTACGTTTTCTGGCCCCGTCCATTGGCTCAGCCAGCGCCTGATTGCCATCGCGTAAATCGGTAGACAGCCAGCGCGGGGAACGGGTCAACGTATTGTTGGGCCATTGCCTGTCCTTGAGGCTGACTGGCGGATGTGGTTTGTATTTGAGTGAGGGCGTCTTCAGCATGGCGGGTTTCCTGTTAGTAAAGAAAACCCAGTGTCATGCCAAATCAGGTGGAAAACTTATCAGAACACGACAACCTGTTATTCAAACAGGACAACTGTCGGTCCGCGCTGAAGGTGATGAGTCTGCGTTAAGCCCGATCGTCTTTCTTTTCGAGATGCCCAAGCGCTTTTTCCGGAAAACAGTAATCCCGCACGCGGCGTTTCAACTCCGCCGCATCAGGAAAGCCGCCATCCTGCTTACGATCCCAAATAACATGACCGTCAATATCGATGACAAAAATCCCGCCGGTGCCGGGGATCAGGCGCACAGAATGCAGGTCGGTACTGAAGGTTTGTAATAATTCCTGCGCCATCCAGCTGGCGCGCAACATCCAGTTGCATTGGGAACAGTACTGCACGGTAACTGCATTTTTGCTCATTTTTTCTCTCATCTTAACGGCAGGACATAGCACAGAATTTACGCATTATTGGTAATAAATGTGAAGACTTTGTGAAGTTGTTGCAAGTGATAATACTTATCATTAGTATTCAATGAATAATTTATAACAGTACGTGATCTCTTTTTGGTTTGCGCGTTTTCAACCACTCAGTGGAAGTGAGATGTGAGCCTCATACTAATAAATCTAAGGCTTACAAGACATTATGTATACATCGCACATTTCTTCACATCGCTTCGGGAAAAGCGTTCTGGTGACGTCATTACTCGCCGCGCTGTATCAGACGCCTGCTTTCGCGGCTGAGACAGCGGCTTCGACGACCACAGCAAAAAATAACCTTCAGGATACGGCTGACGAGATGATCGTTACCGCACCTGCGCCTGAACTGAAGGCCGGAAGCACGCATGCTGTCAGCGCCCGGGAGCTGCAAAACAAAGGCGCAAACAATTTTGGCTCAGTAATGCGTTACGAACCGTTAATCAGCGCAACCGGAGCCAGCGGTGGCTCCGGTAATGGCAAAAGCGGTTTTGACCGTGGTGGCTATACTGGTTACAACATTCGCGGCCTGGAAAGTAACCGGGTCGGCATTGATGTTGATGGCATACCGCAGCCGGATGCCACCGGGCGCAGCTATGTGAGCCGGGCAGGGCTGAACACCTTTGGAATTGGCCGTGACTATATCGACCCGTACATGTATGGCAATGTCGATATTGAATCCGGCGCAACCTCGACCGAACAGGCGAACACGTCTATCGGCGGCAATGTCTCCTTCCGCCCGAAATCCGCTGATGATTATCTGCATCCCGGGAAAGAAACCGGGTTTGGCTATCAGAGTGATTATGACTCTGCCGATCGCAGCTGGCATAACGGTGTGACCGGCGCGGCAGGGGATGAAACCCTGCGCGGCGTATTTGTCTACAGCCGCCGTGACGGTCAGCAAACCCGGAATAACAGCGATACTGTTGACGCCTACCCGGCCAACTGGCACTCGGATGCAATGCTGGCCTCCGGCATCTGGCAGCCCAACGATGAGCACAAATTCACCGGCACGCTGGATTACTACCACAAGACCAATCATACCCATTATGACGCGTGGAACAGCAGTGGCAGCCAGATCCTCGGCGACGCGCAGCAGACCAGCCAGACCCGGCGTTGGGGAGCCAGCCTGAAAGATGACTGGACGCCGATGAATGACTGGCTGGACAGCATGTCGACCAAAGTTTACTACCAGCACACTGAGGCGCATGACCGCACGTATATGCCGGACAGCATCACTACCGCCATGCAGACGGTCTACTCGGACTATGATACCGATACCTGGGGCATTCAGAATGCGCTGGCGAAAACGCTGGGCCGTCACGATCTCAGCGCCGGTTTTAACGCCAGCGCCACCAAAACCGAACGTCCGTTCAGGCAGTCGCCCGCGCCCACGGCCTACAGCGAAATCATGCAGCCAGAAGCAGACAGCAAAAGCTACACGCTCGGCGCATTCCTCCAGGATCAGATTAATTTCGATGCCGATGGCCACCATTTCGCCATCATTCCCGGCGCACGCGTGGTTCACCAGTCAACGAAGCCGGATAATCTCTCCAGCCTGACGACCAACAGTAGCGTGCTGGACGAATCTGATGTTTCGACGCTGTACGGGAAAAATAGCGATACTCAACTGTTACCCTCGCTGACCTTCCAGTATGACCTTACCCCGCGCCTGATGACCTATCTGCAATATAAACGCGGCGCGCAGTTCCCCAACGCCAGCCAGTTGTACGGCTCGTGGAACCTTGGCTCCAGCTATGCGGGCAGACAGCAATATGCGCTGATCGGCAATACCGATTTGAAAACCGAAACCAGCGATAACCTGGAGTGGGGCATGAAGGGTGAGGTGACCGACGGCATCACGTTGCGCACCGCGTTGTTCTACAACACCTATAAAAACTTTATCGCCTATACCCGCTACTCCCGCGCCGGGAACCCGGACAGGTTCACCAACGTGCCGTCCAATATCTACACCACCTATCAGGCGGAAAACCGTGATAAAGCCTTTATCTGGGGCGGTGAAATTAGCGCGAAATTTAATTTCGGCACCTGGTTTGAAGAAGTGAATGGCCTGAGCGCGACCCTGGCGTATGGCTATAGTGAAGGGAAATCAAAATCCAGCTATATGGGTGACAAGTACATCGATCTCGACAGCGTCGCACCGATGAAAGCCATTGCGGGCGTCGCGTGGGACGATCCGGCGAAACGCTACGGGACAGCGCTGACCGCCACCTTTGTGAAGGGGAAACGCGCGACGGCGACCAGCCGTGAGTCTTACACCAATACCGGGTCGACGATCGCGGACTCCAGCAATGAGTATATGCGGGTGCCGGGCTACGGCCTGCTCGACTGGACCGCGTACTGGCAGGTGGCGAAAAACGTCAGGTTTAACGGCGGTGTTTATAACATTACTGACCGTAAATACTGGGACTATCTGAGCAGCCGGACCATTAAAGAATCCACCCGTCAGGACGCATATGACAAAGCGCTGGCGGTCATGCCGGGCCGTACCTGGCAGTTAGGCGTCAACGTCGACTTTTAAGTGAAACGTTAGTTTTAGTGCTTACTCCCCCGGTATCGCTGCCGGGGGTTTTTAACCTGATAAGGAAGCAAACATAATGTCAGTATCATCTCAAGGTGTATCTACACTCTGGCAGCAATATCAGTCGGTTAAAGTTCAGGAACCCGCCAAATACGCGCGTGATATCGCCACCGACCTCGGCGTCAGTGAAGCGCAATTAGCTCACGCCCGCGTCGGTCACGATGCTGTACGTTTAACGGGTGAGATGCGCGACATTCTCGCCGCGCTGGAGCTGGTGGGAGAGACAAAATGCATCTGCCGTAACGACTATGCCGTGCATGAGCACACCGGCAGCTTTACCAACCAGCATATTGGCGAACGCGCCGGGATCGTGCTTAATCCGCGCGCGCTCGATCTGCGCCTGTTTATCACTCAGTGGGCCAGCGCGTTCAGCCTGCGCGAACACAGCCCGCGCGGTGAACGCCAGAGCATTCAGTTTTTCGATCATCAGGGCGACGCGGTGCTGAAAGTTTACCTCACCGCGCAGACCGACAAAGCCGCATGGGATGAAGTGATCGCGCGTTTTACCACGTCAGATAATCAGCCCCTTACTATCACCGCCTCCGATGCCGAACAGTATGCGCAACGCCCCGATGCGGCTGCGCTGGATCGGGAATGGCGCGCGATGACCGATGTTCACCAGTTCTTTGGCCTGCTGAAAACGCACAACCTTTCACGCCAGCAGGCTTTTCGTCTGGTGGGCGACGATCTGGCCTGTCAGGTCGATAACGATACCTTGCCGCGCCTGCTGGATACCGTCTTACATCAGGGCAACGAGATCATGATCTTCGTCGGAAACCGTGGCTGCGTACAAATCTTCACCGGCGCGCTGGAAAAGCTGACGCCGATGAAAGGCTGGATCAATATTTTCAATGAACACTTTACGTTGCACCTGCGTGACGCGGGCATTGCAGAGAGCTGGATCACCCGCAAGCCAACCGCCGACGGGCATGTCACCAGCCTTGAACTGTTCGCGGCTGACGGCACCCAGATTGCCCAGCTTTACGGTCAGCGCAGCGAAGGCCAGCCGGAACAAACCCGCTGGCGCGAACAGATTGATGCGTTATGCAATGAAGGAAAAGCCGCATGAAAAAGCTCCTGATGCTGCTGGCGGCGCTGCCGCTGGTGGCCAGTGCTGCCACGCAAAAAGTCGTGACGCTGGGCGGCGACATTACCGAAATTGTGTACCGGCTGGGCGCTCAGTCGCAGCTTGTCGGCCGTGATACAACCAGTACCTGGCCTGCTGAGGTCAGCACACTGCCGGATGTCGGCTACGTACGGCAGCTTAATACCGAAGGCATCTTGTCGCTGCGCCCGGATCTGGTGCTGGCAGGCAGCCAGGCGCAGCCGTCGGTGGTATTACAAAAAGTGGCAGAAAATCACGTCAGGGTGGTGAACGTACCCGGCGATAACTCGCTGGCGGCGATCGATAAAAAAGTTGCCGTTGTCGCCGATGCGCTCGGTAAAAATGCCGAGGGCGAGCAGCTACGACAAACGCTGAAGGCGCAAATCGCCGCCCTGCCGACCTCTCCGGTGAACAAACGGTTACTGTTTCTGTTAAGTCACGGCGGGATGGGAACGATGGTTGCTGGCCAGCAGACTGCCGCCGACGCCGCGATCCGCGCGGCAGGTTTGCAGAATGCCATGCAGGGCTTTGCGCATTATCGCGGGTTATCGCAGGAAGGGATTATCGCCAGCCAGCCGGACCTGATCGTGATCTCCGCCGACGGGGTCAAAAGCATGGGCGGTGAGGAAAACCTGTGGAAGCTGCCGGGTCTGGCGCAGACGCCTGCCGGGCGCAATAAGCAGGTGATGATCATTGATGATATGGCGCTGCTCGGCTTTAGCGTGCGCACGCCGCAGGCACTGCTGGATCTGCGGAAAAAAGCGGAGCAACTGCCCTGATGCGCCGCACGGTGACATACTCGCTGTGGGGAATGTTGCTGGTCCTGATCGCCCTGACTCTGGCGGCGACGACCCAGGGCGCGATGTCGCTGCCGTTAAGCCGCCTGTGGCATAGCAGTGACGACGCGCTACGCCAGATCTGGCTGACCATTCGCCTGCCGCGCGTGTTGTTGGCGCTGGTGGTCGGCGCGGCGCTGGCGCTCTCTGGCTGCGTGATGCAGGGGCTGTTTCGCAATCCGCTTGCCGATCCGGGCTTGCTGGGGATCAGCAGCGGTAGTGCGCTGGCGGTGGCCTGCTGGCTGATTTTACCCTTGCCAGTGCCTGCCATCGTGGCGCTGTATGCACCAATGCTGGCGGCATTTATCGGCAGTCTGGCGGTGATGGCGGTCATTTTCCTGCTCAGCAAGGCCCGCGATAACTCGCTGTCGCGGCTGTTACTGGTGGGTATTGCCATTAACGCGCTGTGCGGCGCGGCGGGCGGGCTGCTGTCATGGATCAGCAACGACGCCCAGCTTCGTCAGCTCTCGCAGTGGGGCATGGGCAGCCTCGGTCAGGCGCAGTGGTCCACGCTGGCGGTGGCGACCACGCTGATTTTGCCCTCGGCAGTGGCGGTGTGGTGCGTTGCCCGCCAGCTCAACCTGCTGCAACTGGGTGACGAAGAAGCGCATTACCTTGGGGTGAATGTGCCGCAGATCCAGCGCGTAATGCTGCTTTGCAGCGCCCTGCTGGTGGCGGCGGCGGTGGCCATCAGCGGCATTATCGGCTTTCTTGGCCTG
Source organism: Superficieibacter electus (assembly GCF_002915575.1). Lineage (GTDB taxonomy): Bacteria > Pseudomonadota > Gammaproteobacteria > Enterobacterales > Enterobacteriaceae > Superficieibacter > Superficieibacter electus. The sequence continues at coordinate 203,726 of NZ_PQGD01000011.1, read as the reverse complement.
GTGGTGCCGCACCTGATGCGCATGTGGCTCGGCGCAGATCATCGGGCGCTGGTGCCGGGCTCGCTGCTGGCAGGGGCGATACTCTTACTGATTGCCGACACCGCCGCCCGCACCGTGGTGGTGCCCGCGGAGATGCCGGTGGGGCTGATTACCAGCCTGCTCGGCGCGCCGTGGTTTCTGTGGTTAATTTTCCGCCAAAGGAGAACTACGGATGGATAATTCGCTAATCGCAAGCCACTTACGTTTGCAACGTGGACAGCGCTGGCTGATCGACGACGTCTCGTTAATGCTTGCCTGCGGTGAGCTGGTGGCATTGATTGGCCCTAATGGTGCGGGGAAATCCACGCTGCTGCGTTTGCTGACCGGGTATTTGTCGGCAGAGCAGGGGGAATGCTGGCTGGCGGGACAATCGCTCACACAATGGCCCGCCCGTGCGCTTTCCCGCCGCCGTGCGGTGATGTTGCAGCAGACGCAGTTGCGTTTTGACTGGCCGGTGGAGGCTATCGTCGCCATGGGACGTGCGCCGTGGGGAGCACTGCATGAAGCAGAGATTGTCCGCGAGGTAATGGCGTTAACCGGCTGTGACGATCTGGCGCGTCGCCACTATGCCACCTTGTCCGGCGGTGAGCAGCAGCGGGTTCAACTGGCGCGCAGCCTGGCGCAATTGTGGAACAACGGTGCGCCTGAAGGCTGGCTGTTTCTTGATGAACCCACTTCGGCGCTGGATCTTTATCATCAACAGCAACTGTTACGCTTACTGAAAAAACTCATCGTCAGCGGGAAACTGCACGTTTGTATCGTATTACACGATCTTAACCTCGCGGCCTTATGGGCCGACCGCGTGCTGCTATTGAATAACGGAAAACTGGTCGCGCAGGGGACGCCCCGGCAGGTGATTCAAACCGATGTTATTACGCAATGGTATGGCGCAGAGGTTGAGGTGCGTTCCCATCCAGGCAGCGATACGCCGCATGTTTTTCTGTGTTCATAACAAAGGCTCCCTGGCGGGAGCCTTTGAAGATGTAGGCCTGTGCAAGCGAAGCGCCGTCAGGCAACGCGTTCTACTCTGCGCCTACTTGTTAATTAATAAGATCTTTATTAACTATCCGCCTTAACCCCGGCAGGTCTCCCCGCCAGGGTTAACGCACTTTCTGAATCAGGTCACCGGTGCCGGGTTAAACACCGCCAGTTGGTTATGTAAACCCCATTGATCCGAGAAGGTTTTTTTCCGCCCGCTTGCCACGTCAAGAATAAAGTGGAACAGTTTCCAGCCCACATCCTCAATAGTTTCTTCCCCGGTGGCGATGGTGCCCGCATTGATATCCATCAGGTCATACCAACGGTTTGCCAGTTCGGTACGGGTTGCCATTTTGATGACGGGCACCGCCATCAGGCCATAAGGCGTACCACGGCCGGTGGTAAAGACCTGAACGGTGATGCCGGAAGCTACCTGCTGCGTACCACAGACAAAATCGCTGGCGGGCGTCGCCGCATAAATCAGGCCGCGTTTGGTCGGGCGCTGGCCGGGGGACAGCACTTCGGAAATCGCGCTTTTACCGGACTTGGCGATGGAGCCGAGCGCTTTTTCCACCACGTTCGCCAGGCCGCCTTTTTTGTTGCCCGGAGAGGGGTTGGCGCTGCGGTCGGTTTTCCCCACGTCGAGATAGTTATCGTACCAGGCCATCTCTTCCAGCAGGCGTTTACCTACTTCTTCGTTGATGGCGCGCGGCGTGAGCAGGTGGATTGCATCACGTACCTCGGTGACCTCAGAGAACATCACCGTGCCGCCGCAGCGGATCAGCAGATCGGAGGCATAACCCACCGCCGGGTTGGCGGTGACGCCGGAGAAGGCGTCGCTGCCGCCGCACTGCATACCCACCACCAGTTCAGATGCCGGGCAGGTCTCACGCTGGCGCTGGTTCAGTTTTTGCAGATGACGCTCGGCCACGACCAGAATATCGTCGACCATGGATTTAAAACCGACGTGATGTTCATCCTGCAAACGGACAATGCTGGCGTCATCAACCGGGATGGCTTTGACATCTTCCGTCCCCTGCAACAGGCGTTCCGGCTGCAGTTTTTCACAGCCGAGGCCGACGACCATCACTTCGCCGCCAAAGTTTGGGTTCAGCGAGATATTGTGAATGGTGCGAATAGGTATAATCGCCGCCGGAGCGTTGATTGCCACGCCGCAGCCGTAAAGGTGATTAAGTCCAACTACACCATCGACATTCGGATATTTTGGCAGCAGATCGCGCTCAATGATTTTCACCACATAATCCACCACGCCCGCCACGCAATGCACGCTGGTCGTAATACCGAGCAGATTTTTAGTGCCGACGCTACCGTCCGGATTACGGTAGCCTTCGAAAGTATAACCTTCCAGCGGCGGCAGCGGTTCCGGCACTTTGGTCGCCAGCGGCAGGGTATTCAGCGGCGGCGCTTTTGGCAGCTCAACGGTGGATTCGTCGATCCAGCTACCCTGTGCGATATCGCGCACGGCATAACCAATCACTTCACCGTAGCGAATGATTTCGCCGTGGATGGGAATATCCACCAGCGCCACTTTATGCCCTTGTGGAATATGCTCAATCAGCTCCAGCCCATCAGGAAAACGCGTGCCCGCTTTTAAACCGTTATCGTTGACAATAATTGCCACGTTATCGGTATCGTGCACTTTAATATAGAACGCCGCAGGCGACTGCTGTCTAATTTCGATGTCGGCCATTGTCCAGTATTCTCCAGCAAAAGTAGATAATAAAAAACGGTAATCTGAGCGTTTTAGAAAAGTATAAAAGATTAAAACCTCAATATTATGAGATTAAGAATGCACTGACTTAAGAAATAAGAATGTGATCCAGATCACTCATTTTCGCGGTAGGGCATGGCGTAAGGCGGGCAATGATAAGATCTGTGGATTAGCGCCCATAAGTATGTGCATATGCCATAACTATTAATAAATAAGCACCTGTTAATTGGTCATATACACAATGTGTATTCGCTTCAGGCTGATTATACTAATTGCCAATTACATTGTGTCTGGTCTGTTTATTGAGATGCCTGCATCAATAAATAATCAGTAATCTCATCTGAAAAAAATTATTAAACAGATGACTCCGTACCTGAGGATAAATTAATGTCGCTGGATACTGCTGTTGCATCTAAAAAGGGTATTCCCACCCGCTATATAATACTGCTGATTATCTTTATTGTGACGGCAGTAAACTATGCGGATCGCGCTACGCTATCAATTGCCGGGACCGAAGTCGCTAAAGAATTGCATCTTAGCGCCATCTCGATGGGCTACATCTTTTCTGCATTCGGCTGGGCGTACCTGCTGATGCAAATCCCCGGCGGCTGGCTGCTGGACAAATTCGGCTCGAAGAAAGTCTACACGTATAGCCTGTTCTTCTGGTCACTGTTTACGTTCCTGCAGGGCTTTGTGGACATGTTCCCGCTGGCCTGGGCGGGAATTTCCATGTTTATCATGCGTTTTATGCTGGGCTTCTCGGAAGCGCCATCCTTCCCGGCTAACGCCCGTATCGTGGCGGCATGGTTCCCGACCAAAGAGCGTGGTACGGCCTCAGCGCTGTTTAACGCGGCCCAGTACTTCTCGCTGGCCATTTTCTCGCCGTTGCTCGGCTGGCTGACCTTTGCCTGGGGCTGGGAACATGTCTTTACCGTAATGGGCGTGATTGGCTTTATGCTGACCGGTCTGTGGGTGAAGTTTATTCATAACCCGACCGATCATCCGCGTATGTCTGCTCAGGAGCTGGACTACATTACTAAAGGCGGTGCGGTGGTTGATATGGATCACAAAAAGCCTGGCGTAACCACCACGGGTCCGAAACTGCATTACATCAAGCAACTACTGACCAACCGCATGATGCTTGGCGTATTTTTTGGTCAGTATTTCATCAATACCATTACCTGGTTCTTCCTCACCTGGTTCCCGATTTACCTGGTGCAGGACAAAGGCATGTCGATTCTGAAAGTGGGCCTGGTGGCATCCATTCCGGCACTGTGCGGCTTCGCCGGTGGCGTGTTGGGCGGGGTGTTCTCTGATCACCTGATTAAACGCGGTGCAACCATTACGCTGGCACGTAAATTACCGATTGTGCTGGGAATGCTGCTGGCATCAACGATTATTCTCTGTAATTACACCAATAATACCACCCTGGTGGTGACGCTGATGGCGCTGGCGTTCTTCGGTAAAGGTTTTGGTGCGCTGGGCTGGCCGGTGATCTCCGATACCGCGCCAAAAGAAATTGTCGGCCTGTGCGGTGGCGTGTTTAACGTGTTTGGTAACGTTGCTTCTATCGTCACTCCGCTGGTCATTGGTTATCTGGTGAGCGAATTGCACTCCTTCAACGCTGCGCTGATCTTCGTAGGCTGTTCAGCACTGATGGCGATGGTCTGCTACCTGTTTATCGTTGGCGACATCAAGCGTATGGAACTGCAAAAATAATTCACGGTTAAGTTACAAGGTATACACGATGAATAACGATATTTTCCCGAACAAATTCAAAGCTGCGCTGGCCGCGCAGCAGGTACAGATTGGCTGCTGGTCTGCGCTGGCAAGCCCGATCAGCACCGAGGTGCTGGGCCTGGCAGGATTTGACTGGCTGGTTCTGGATGGCGAACACGCGCCGAACGATATTTCTACCTTTATTCCGCAACTGATGGCCCTGAAGGGCAGTACCAGTGCGCCAGTGGTTCGCGTACCGACCAACGAGCCGGTGATCATCAAACGTCTGCTGGACATCGGCTTCTATAACTTTCTGATCCCGTTCGTCGAGTCTCAGGAAGAAGCCGCACTGGCAGTCGCGTCTACCCGTTATCCGCCGGAAGGCATCCGCGGTGTTTCCGTATCTCACCGCGCCAATATGTTTGGCACCGTGCCGGATTACTTCGCGCAGTCCAACAAAAACATCACCATCATCGTGCAGATCGAGAGCCAGCAGGGCGTGGATAACGTCGATGCTATTGCGGCGACCGACGGCGTGGACGGTATCTTTGTCGGACCAAGCGATTTAGCCGCCGCGCTGGGGCATCTTGGCAATGCTTCGCATCCGGACGTTCAGCAGTGCATTAAGCAGATTTTTGCCAGCGCCAAAGCCCACGGTAAACCGTGCGGCATCCTGGCACCGGTTGATGCCGATGCGCGTCGCTACCTGGAAATGGGTGCCACCTTTGTGGCCGTTGGCAGCGATTTAGGCGTGTTCCGTGGCGCGACGCAAAAACTCGCCGATTCCTTTAAGAAATAACCACCACCGAAAGAAGAGAGAGAACGATTATGACCATTAAAGTAGGTTTCATTGGCCTGGGCATCATGGGCAAACCAATGAGCAAAAACCTCATTAAAGCCGGTTACTCGCTGGTGGTTTCTGACCGTAATCCTGAAGCCGTCGCTGACGTGGTGGCCGCAGGCGCAGAAACCGCGACGACGGCTAAGGCAATTGCCGAGCAGTGTGACGTGATCATTACTATGCTGCCGAACTCCCCGCACGTTAAAGAAGTGGCGCTGGGTGAAGGCGGTATTATTGAAGGCGCGAAAGCCGGTACTGTGGTTATCGACATGAGTTCGATCGCTCCGCTGGCAAGCCGTGAAATTAGCGAAGCCTTAAAAGCAAAAGGCGTTGAGATGCTGGACGCGCCGGTCAGCGGCGGCGAACCGAAAGCCATCGATGGCACGCTGTCCGTCATGGTCGGCGGTGACAAAGCGATCTTCGATAAATACTACGATCTGATGAAAGCGATGGCTGGCTCGGTGGTGCACACTGGCGACATTGGCGCAGGTAACGTGACCAAACTGGCAAACCAGGTGATCGTGGCGCTGAATATTGCCGCCATGTCCGAAGCGCTGACGCTGGCCACCAAAGCAGGTGTTAACCCGGATCTGGTATATCAGGCGATTCGTGGTGGTCTGGCGGGCAGCACCGTGCTGGATGCCAAAGCGCCGATGGTGATGGATCGTAACTTCAAGCCGGGCTTCCGTATTGATCTGCACATTAAAGATCTGGCTAATGCGCTGGATACCTCTCACGGCGTGGGCGCGCAGCTTCCGCTGACCGCGGCGGTAATGGAAATGATGCAGGCGCTGCGTGCTGACGGTCACGGTAACGATGACCATAGCGCCATCGCGTGCTACTACGAAAAACTGGCGAAAGTCGAAGTCTCTCGCTAACAACGTATTGCCCGGCGGCGCATGCTGCCGGGCCTGATGCAATACGCCTTTGTGGGCCGGAGAGGCAAATCCTTCGGTGTTGCGTGGTAACAGGCTACTCACTATGAAAATCGTAATCGCCCCAGACTCTTATAAAGAAAGCCTTTCTGCCAGCGAGGTAGCTCAGGCGATAGAAAAAGGATTTCGGGAAATTTTTCCTGATGCGCAATATGTCTCTGTTCCGGTCGCTGATGGAGGGGAAGGGACGGTTGAAGCGATGATCGCCGCAACGCAGGGGACGGAATATACCGCTCAGGTCACAGGGCCGTTAGGCGAACCGGTTGAGGCCAGCTGGGGGATCTCCGGTGATGGCAAGACCGCGTTTATTGAAATGGCGGCGGCCAGTGGGCTGGCGCTGGTGCCTCCCGCACAGCGCAATCCATTAATTACGACGTCCCGTGGTACCGGCGAGCTGATTTTGCAGGCCCTGGAGCACGGTGCGAGAAATATTATTATCGGCATTGGCGGTAGCGCCACCAATGACGGCGGCGCAGGTATGGTGCAGGCGCTGGGGGCAAAACTCAGCGATGCTGACGGCAACGACATCGGCAACGGTGGTGGCAGCCTGATAAGCCTGAATACGATTGATGTTACTGACCTGGACCCACGCCTGCGCGAATGCACGATCCGCGTGGCTTGCGATGTGACCAATCCGCTGACCGGCGAAAAAGGTGCGTCTCGCGTGTTTGGTCCGCAAAAAGGCGCGACCGAAGAACTGATTGTCGAACTGGATCGCAATCTCGACCATTACGCCGATGTCATTAAAAAATCCCTGCGTATTGATGTTAAACAGGTGCCCGGCGCAGGTGCGGCGGGCGGTATGGGCGCGGCGCTGATGGCGTTTCTCGGCGCGGAGTTGCGCAGCGGTATTGAGATCGTTACTCAGGCGCTTAACCTCGAAGAGCACATCCATGATTGTACGTGGGTGGTGACGGGGGAAGGTCGAATCGACAGCCAGAGCATCAACGGCAAAGTGCCGGTGGGCGTGGCGCAGGTCGCTAAAAAATACCATAAGCCGGTGATTGGCATTGCCGGTAGTCTGACGAAAGATGTCGGGGTTGTGCACCAGTATGGCATTGATGCCGTGTTCAGCGTGCTGACCAGTATCAGCACGCTTGAGGAAGCATTCAGGGGCGCGTTTGATAATATCTACCGCGCATCCCGCAACATTGCCGCGACGCTACAGGTGGGAATGTTGACCGAAAGGTGACAGCAGAGTGGAAACACTCTATACTGCGCGCCGAAGCTGACCAGACAGTCGCCGCTTCGTCGTCGTCCTCCTTCGGGGGAGACGGGCGGAGGGGAGGAAAGTCCGGGCTCCATAGGGCAGGGTGCCAGGTAACGCCTGGGGGGGAAACCCACGACCAGTGCAACAGAGAGCAAACCGCCGATGGCCCGCGCAAGCGGGATCAGGTAAGGGTGAAAGGGTGCGGTAAGAGCGCACCGCGCGGCTGGTAACAGTTCGCGGCACGGTAAACTCCACCCGGAGCAAGGCCAAATAGGGGTTCACAAGGTACGGCCCGTACTGAACCCGGGTAGGCTGCTTGAGCCAGTGAGCGATTGCTGGCCTAGATGAATGACTGTCCACGACAGAACCCGGCTTATCGGTCAGCTTCAACCATTCAAAAACGCCCGCAGGAGCAATCCGGCGGGCGTTTTGCATTGCGTGGCCTCAGAGATGAATGACTGTCCACTCCACTCTCTATGAAAAGAACGCGGCTTATCGGTCAGCTTCAACCATTCAAAAACGCCCGCAGGAGCAATCCGGCGGGCGTTTTGCATTATGTGTTCGCAGGAAGATGAATGACTGTCCACTCCGCTTTCTATGAAAAGAACGCGACTTATCGTTCGATCTCATGAGTGTCAGGCTGCTGACAAACGGTATACCGCGGAATGATGCCTGGCGGCGCTTCGCTTGCACAGGCCTACGGAGCGTGAACAACGTATTGATAGTGATGGTTTGTAGGCTGGGTAAGGCGAAGCCGCCACCCGGCAAGAAGGGTAAAGCGCTGCTTATAATGTAAATAAAATGTTTAATTTTTATTAAATATAATAATGATTATTATTGCAGAGGTGAATGCTCTCACGTCTAAAAATGTGAGCTATTACATTATCACCGCCAATTAACCGAATTTAATTAGTATTTTTTGATTATTTAAATTTTATTTTAACAGGTTTTTTAAGCGGCTAATTAATTGATTGAAATATAATCCGATAGACTCATTTATTGGCGCTCTACCATAAAATAGTTATCCCCATAACATATTTTCATCTTAGCTTTTTTTATTGATGAAAATCAGCAAAAAGTCAGATTTTATTTATTTAACTTATTGATTTTTAATGTTTTTAAAATAAAATCGCGCATTAGAAATAATAATCCACTCCTGATTTGTGAGTAACAGCACATACCATCATCAACATAATTACGTACACTTAGCCGCAAGATGTTACGAGATGAGTTAAGCATGATGGAAACATTTACCCTACCGAAAACACAGCACCTCGTCGTATTTCAGGAGGTTATTCGCAGTGGTTCAATTGGCTCTGCGGCAAAACAGTTAGGATTAACTCAACCGGCAGTAAGTAAAATTATCAGCGAGATAGAAACCTACTTTGGTATTGAATTAATTGTGCGTAAAAACACTGGCGTAACATTAACCAGCGCCGGGCAGGTGGTACTGAACTATTCTGAATCCATCACCAGGGAAATGAAAAACATGGTGAGCGAGATGAACAGCATGAGCAGTAGCGGTGTTGCTGATGTCTCGTTCGGCTTCCCGTCGCTGATTGGTTTTACCATTATGGCCAGTATGATCCAGACCTTTCAGGAAACCTTCCCCAACGCGCAGGTCTGCATGTATGAAGCGCAGCTCTCCTCTTTCTTGCCGGCGTTGCGTGACGGGCGGCTGGATTTTGCCATCGGCACGCTGAGTGACGAAATGAAACTCCAGGATCTCCACATTGAGCCGCTTTTTGAATCAGAGTTCCGGCTGGTGGCCAGTAAATCGCGAACGTGCACCGGCCCCACTACCCTGGGGTCATTGAAAAATGAACGCTGGATCTTACCGCACACCGACATGGGATATTACAGCGAGCTTCTTACTACCTTACAAAATAACGGCATTGAAAACGAAAACATCATTAAAACCGATTCTGTCGTGACCATTTACAACCTTGTTCTTAATGCTGGCTTCCTGACCGTTATACCCTGCGACATGATTGCACCCTTCGGATCGAATCAATTTATTACGCTAACGATTGAAGACACACTACCCGTCGCGCGCTATGCGGCTGTCTGGTCGAAAAATTATAGACTAAAAAAATCAGCTTCTTTCCTCGTTGAATTAGCAAAAGAACACTCATCTTTTAATTACTCAAGGCGACGACAGGCGGATGCTTTAGAAGACTAACGTTTTATTTAATACATTTAACTATTTTAGATCTGACTAATCAGATTGACGGCCAAATTATACCTGAATTTATCTTAAGAGGTTATTATGCACATTACCTATGAACTCCCCGTCTCTATTGAAGACGTTCTTGAAGCGAAAAAAAGACTCGCCGGGAAAATTTATAAAACCGGAATGCCGCGTTCTAACTATTTTAGCGAGCGGTGCAAGGGCGAAATATTTTTAAAATTTGAGAATATGCAACGTACCGGCTCCTTTAAAATTCGCGGCGCATTTAACAAACTTAGCTCGCTCAGCGATGCCGAACGACGTAAAGGTGTCGTGGCCTGCTCGGCGGGCAACCATGCGCAGGGCGTTTCGCTCTCCTGCGCGATGCTGGGTATTGATGGTAAAGTGGTCATGCCGAAAGGCGCACCTAAATCGAAAGTGGCTGCCACCTGCGATTACTCGGCGGAGGTCGTGCTGCACGGCGATAACTTCAACGACACCATTGCTAAAGTCAGTGAGATTGTCGAGCTGGAAGGGCGGATATTTATTCCTCCTTATGACGATCCTAAAGTGATTGCCGGACAGGGCACCATTGGCCTTGAAATTATGGAAGATTTATATGACGTCGATAATGTCATCGTTCCTATCGGCGGCGGTGGATTAATTGCCGGTATTGCCATTGCCATTAAATCCATTAACCCGACAATTAAAATTATCGGTGTGCAATCTGAAAACGTACATGGCATGGCCGCTTCTTATTATGCGAATGAAATTACCACCCATCGAACCAGTGGAACGTTAGCCGATGGCTGTGATGTTTCCCGCCCCGGATCTATCACTTATGAAATAGTTCGTGAACTGGTCGATGATATTGTTTTAGTCAGTGAAGATGACATTCGCAACAGTATGGTTGCATTAATTCAACGTAATAAAGTGATTACAGAAGGTGCAGGTGCACTGGCCTGTGCCGCATTATTGAGTGGCAAACTTGACAGTTATATTCAGAACAGAAAAACGGTCAGTATTATTTCTGGCGGTAATATCGATCTGTCACGCGTTTCACAAATCACCGGTTTAGCTGATGCTTAATTACTTTTGCTGAGGATATCACATGAGTACCACTGATAGTCTTGTTACTGGTCAGACAACACCCTCGTCATGGCGTAAATCTGACACCACCTGGACCCTTGGATTATTCGGCACCGCCATCGGTGCCGGGGTCCTTTTCTTCCCGATTCGTGCCGGCTACGGCGGCTTGATCCCGATCCTGTTGATGCTGGTGCTGGCTTATCCCATCGCCTTCTTCTGCCATCGTGCTCTGGCGCGGCTGTGTCTGTCAGGCAGCAATCCGTCCGGGAATATTACCGAGACGGTAGAAGAGCATTTTGGGAAAACCGGCGGCGTGGTGATTACGTTTCTTTATTTCTTCGCTATCTGCCCACTGCTGTGGATCTACGGTGTAACTATTACCAACACCTTTATGACCTTCTGGGAAAACCAGTTGCAAATGATGCCGCTGAACCGCGGTGTGGTGGCGTTGTTCCTGCTGTTGCTGATGGCATTCGTGATTTACTTCGGTAAAGATCTGATGGTTAAAGTCATGAGCTTCCTGGTATTCCCGTTTATCGCCAGCCTGGTGCTTATTTCACTGTCGCTGATCCCATACTGGAACTCCGCGGTGGTCGATCAGGTTAACCTTAGCGACATTTCTCTTGTCGGGCACGACGGTATTCTGGTAACGGTGTGGCTTGGGATCTCCATTATGGTGTTTTCCTTTAACTTCTCACCGATTGTGTCATCGTTCGTCGTGTCAAAACGTGAAGAGTATGAAAAGGAATTCGGCAGAGACTTTACCGAACGTAAATGTTCTAAAATCATTTCCCGCGCCAGCATGCTGATGGTCGCAGTGGTGATGTTCTTCGCCTTTAGCTGCCTGTTTACCCTTTCTCCACAAAATATGGCTGAAGCAAAAGCGCAGAACATTCCGGTGCTCTCCTATCTGGCAAACCATTTCGCTTCGCTTTCCGGCACTAAATCAACGTTTGCCACCGTTCTGGAATATGGCGCGTCAATAATTGCACTGGTGGCTATTTTCAAATCTTTCTTCGGCCACTATCTCGGCACCCTGGAAGGTTTAAACGGCCTGATCCTCAAGTTCGGCTATAAAGGCGACAAAACCAAAGTCTCCACCGGTAAGCTGAATCTGATCAGCATGGTCTTCATTATGGGGTCCACCTGGGTTGTTGCTTATGCTAACCCGAACATCCTCGATTTAATTGAAGCGATGGGTGCGCCGATTATTGCCTCGCTGCTCTGCCTGCTGCCGATGTATGCCATCCGCAAAGCACCGTCACTGGCAAAATATAAAGGCAAACTGGATAACATCTTTGTGACAGCGATTGGCCTGCTGACCATCCTGAATATTGTTTATAAACTTTTTTAATCCGCTAATTCAGGATTAACGGAGTCTGAAATGAATGAATTTCCGGTAGTACTGGTGATTAATTGTGGATCATCATCGGTGAAGTTTTCGGTTCTTGACGCAGCGACCTGCGACGTATTATTAGCAGGTATCGCTGACGGCGTGAATTCTGAGCAGGCATTTATATCGGTGAATGGTGGTGAGGGAAAAAAACTGACCCACTATACTTATGACGGCGCGTTAAAAGCGATTGCCAGTGAGCTGGAAACGCGTAATTTAATGACCAGCGTGGCCTTAATTGGCCACCGGGTTGCACACGGCGGAGATGTATTTAAGTCTTCAGTCATTATTACCGATGAGGTTATAAATCAAATTCGTCAGGTCTCTTCTCTGGCACCGCTTCATAATTATGCCAATTTGAGTGGCGTGGCATCTGCACAGACCCTGTTTCCCGGCATCCCACAGGTGGCGGTATTTGATACCAGCTTCCATCAGACGCTGTCGCCCGAGGCGTATCTTTACGGCCTGCCGTGGAAATATTACGCAGAGCTGGGGGTCCGTCGTTACGGTTTCCACGGCACCTCCCATCGCTATGTCACTCAGCAGGCACACGCATTACTCGATCTTAGTCCGCAGGATTCAGGGTTAGTGATTGCTCACTTAGGCAACGGAGCCTCTGTTTGCGCGGTGCGTAACGGGCAAAGTGCGGATACCTCAATGGGGATGACGCCGCTGGAAGGTCTGATGATGGGTACCCGCAGCGGCGATGTCGATTTTGGCGCAATGGTATGGATTGCCGGGCAAACCGGGCAAACGCTGAGTGACCTGGAACGGGTAGTGAATAGTGAATCCGGCCTGCTGGGAATCTCCGGGGTTTCCTCTGATTTACGGACGCTGGAAAAAGCCTGGCACGACGGAAATGCGCGTGCGCAACTGGCGATAAAAACTTTTGTTCATCGTATCGCCCGTCATATTGCCGGCCATGCAGCCGCGCTTCATCGCCTCGACGGTATTATTTTTACCGGCGGTATTGGCGAGAACTCTGTGCTTATTCGCCGGCTGGTGATAGAGCATCTCAGCGTATTTAATATTGAGCTGGATCAAAGTAAAAATAATCTACCGAATACGATCGGGGAAAGAGTTATTTCGCTTAAAGATTCGTCTGTCCGTTGTGCGGTTATTCCTACCAATGAAGAGAAAATGATTGCTCAGGATGCGCTGAGCTTAGCGGATATTAATGCCGCTATAGAATATGCCTGATTTATTATTTTTATAGAGAGATGTTTTCATGAAGGTAAATATCGATATTAACGATATGCATTATGCCGATGCATGGCGAGATTTTCACGGCGCTGACTGGAAAAATGAAATTAACGTTCGCGATTTTATTCAGCAGAACTATACGCCTTATGAGGGCGATGAATCGTTCCTCTCAGAAGCTACGTCAGCGACGTTAGCGCTGTGGGAAAAAGTCATGGCAGGCATTCGTATTGAGAACGCCACCCATGCCCCCGTCGATTTTGATACCAATGTCGCCACCACCATTACCGCGCACGACGCCGGGTATATTGACCAGGCACTGGAAAAAATTGTTGGCCTGCAAACCGACAAGCCGCTCAAGCGCGCACTGCATCCGTTTGGTGGCATCAACATGATCAAGAGTTCGTTTGACGCTTACGGGCGTGAAATGGACCCTGATTTTGAGTATCAGTACACCGCGCTGCGTAAAACCCATAACCAGGGCGTTTTTGATGTTTACTCGCCGGATATGCTGCGCTGCCGTAAATCCGGGGTGCTTACCGGTCTGCCGGACGGTTACGGGCGTGGACGTATTATTGGTGACTATCGTCGCGTGGCGCTGTACGGCATCCGTTATCTGGTCCGGGAACGTGAACTCCAGTTTGCCGATTTACAGTCAAAACTGGAGTGGGGGGAAGATCTCGAAGCAACCCTGCGCCAGCGCGAGGAACTGGCGGAACATCGTCGCGCGCTATTGCAGATTCAGGAAATGGCCGCGAAGTACGGCTGCGATATTTCCCGTCCGGCCTGCAACGCTCAGGAAGCGGTGCAGTGGCTCTATTTTGCCTATCTGGCGGCTGTAAAATCACAAAACGGCGGCGCGATGTCGCTGGGACGTACCGCGACATTCCTTGATATCTATATTGAGCGCGATCTACGTGCCGGACGGCTGACGGAGCAGCAGGCGCAGGAACTGATCGACCACTTCATTATGAAGATCCGCATGGTGCGTTTCCTGCGTACGCCGGAATTTGATTCGCTGTTCTCCGGCGATCCTATCTGGGCGACGGAGGTGATCGGCGGAATGGGGCTGGATGGCCGCACGCTGGTAACCAAAAATGCCTTCCGCTATCTGCACACGCTGCACACGATGGGACCTGCGCCAGAACCCAATCTGACGATCCTCTGGTCTGAAGCGCTGCCTGTCGCCTTTAAGAAATATGCAGCGCAGGTGTCCATTGTGACCTCCTCGCTGCAATATGAAAACGACGATCTGATGCGCACGGATTTCGCCAGCGATGACTATGCCATTGCCTGCTGCGTTAGCCCGATGGTTATCGGTAAACAGATGCAGTTCTTTGGTGCACGTGCCAACCTCGCTAAAACGCTGCTGTACGCGATCAACGGCGGTGTCGATGAGAAGCTGAAAATTCAGGTCGGACCGAAAACTGCGCCGCTGCTGGACGACGTGCTGGATTACGACACCGTAATGCAGAGTCTGGATCACTTTATGGACTGGCTGGCGGTGCAGTACATCAGTGCGCTGAACATCATCCACTTCATGCACGATAAATACAGCTACGAAGCTTCGCTGATGGCGCTGCACGATCGCGATGTATACCGCACGATGGCCTGCGGTATTGCCGGACTGTCGGTGGCCACTGACTCGTTGTCAGCCATTAAATACGCCACGGTAAAACCGGTGCGCGACCACACTGGTCTGGCGGTGGATTTCGTGATTGAAGGCGAATATCCGCAGTATGGCAATAACGACGAGCGTGTGGACAGCATTGCCTGCGATCTGGTCGAGCGCTTTATGAAGAAAATTAAAGTGCTGCCGACGTATCGTAATGCAGTGCCTACGCAGTCAATCCTGACTATTACCTCAAATGTGGTTTACGGGCAGAAAACCGGAAATACCCCGGATGGCCGTCGCGGCGGTACGCCGTTTGCGCCGGGCGCAAATCCGATGCACGGTCGCGATCGCAAAGGGGCGGTCGCCTCGCTGACCTCGGTGGCGAAACTGCCGTTCACCTATGCCAAAGACGGTATTTCTTACACCTTCTCCATTGTTCCGGCGGCGCTGGGCAAAGATGACACGGTACGTAAAACCAATCTGGTCGGACTGCTCGACGGATACTTCCATCATGAAGCGGAGGTGGAAGGTGGGCAGCATCTGAACGTCAATGTCATGAACCGCGACATGCTGCTGGCGGCAATTGAGCACCCCGAGGAGTACCCGAACCTGACGATACGCGTGTCCGGCTATGCCGTGCGCTTCAACGCCCTGACCCGTGAGCAGCAGCAGGACGTCATCTCCCGTACGTTTACACAGGCGATTTAACGATGAAAAAGAGTATTACCACACCACGTGCGCCCGGGGCGATCGGCCCCTATGTGCAGGGCGTCGATCTCGGCAAGCTGGTGATCACCTCCGGGCAGATCCCGGTTGATCCTGCGAACGGGGCGATCCCTGAAAGCGTCGCAGATCAGGCGCGGCTGGGTCTGGAAAACGTGAAGGCGATTATTACCGCAGGCGGTTTAACCGTGGGCGATATCATCAAAACCACCGTTTTCATCAGCGATATGAATGACTTTGCGGCCATCAACCTGGTTTACCAGCAGTTTTTTGATGAGCACCAGGCGACGTACCCGGCGCGCAGTTGTGTGCAGGTCGCCTGTTTGCCAAAGGACGTGAAGCTGGAAATTGAAGCTATCGCCCTGCGCGGTGACGCACTGTAACGCGAAACCTGTGGCGGTCTGCGCATTCCGTCAGCCCGCCCTTTAAAACCGATATTGCTTTCCCGGGTATCTCTCTGAGGTGCGGAAATGATTAGCGTATTCGATATTTTTAAAGTGGGTATTGGCCCGTCCAGTTCTCATACGGTAGGCCCGATGAATGCCGGTCACTGTTTTATTGACCTGCTTGAAGCACACGATTTGCTTACGCAAACGACGCGGTTAACGGTGGATTTGTACGGTTCCCTGTCCCTGACCGGTAAAGGGCATGCCACGGATACGGCGATTATTATGGGGCTGGCAGGTAATCGCCCGCAAAGCGTCGATATTGATGCCATTGACGGGTTTATTCAGCAGGTAATGCGCAGCGGACATTTACCGATCGCGCAAGGTAAAGCCAGCGTGGCTTTTTCTCCCGCCATGGACATGCTCTTTCATCCTGAAACGCTGCCCCGACATGAAAACGGTATGCGTATCAGTGCCTGGCATGGCGCTGAATGCCTGCTGAGTAAAACCTATTATTCTATCGGCGGCGGTTTTATTGTCGAAGAGGCGGATTTTGGTCAGGATCATGACGTTACGGTTCCGGTTCCTTTTGCCTTCCGTTCTGCCAGCGAATTGCTTACTCAGTGTGAAGCGCACGGTCTGTCCATTTCGGGTCTGATGATGCAAAACGAATTAGCATTGCGCAGTAAGCAAGAGATTGACGCGCAGTGCACCAGTCTGTGGGAGATTATGTCTGCCGGCATCCAGCGCGGTATGAATACCGAAGGCGTGCTTCCCGGCCCGCTGAAAGTTCCGCGCCGTGCGGTGGCGCTACGCCGGATGCTGGTTTCATCCGATAGCTTGTCCAGCGATCCAATGAACGTTATTGACTGGATCAATATGTTTGCGCTTGCCGTTAGCGAAGAGAACGCCGCGGGTGGGCGGGTTGTCACCGCGCCAACCAACGGTGCCTGTGGCATTATCCCTGCGGTGCTGGCTTACTACGATAAATTCAGACGCCCGGTCAATGCGGGATCAATTGCCCGTTACCTGCTGGCAGCCGGAGCCGTCGGCGCATTGTATAAAATGAATGCCTCGATTTCAGGCGCTGAAGTGGGCTGTCAGGGCGAAGTCGGCGTCGCCTGCTCAATGGCAGCAGCAGGACTGGCTGAACTGCTGGGAGGTAGCCCGGCTCAGGTGTGCGTGGCAGCGGAAATTGCCATGGAACATAACCTGGGGCTGACCTGCGATCCGGTGGCCGGACAGGTGCAAATTCCCTGCATTGAACGTAACGCAATTAATGCGGTAAAAGCCGTCAACGCCGCGCGCATGGCCCTGCGACGCACCAGCGAACCGCGCGTCTCGCTTGATAAGGTGATAGAGACCATGTACGAAACCGGTAAAGATATGAATGCAAAATACCGGGAAACCTCGCGTGGTGGGCTGGCTATCAAGGTGGTTTGCGCGTGATATTTTACGGCAAGGCGCAGCCCTGGGTTATAGTCCCGTTCGGCTTAGCGCCACACCGTCTGCTATCACTTCTTCGTCTGCAAGCCTGACTTCGGCATCGACAACGATGGCCTCCAGTTCGCTCAGCATATCTTCATAGCCAAAGGCCGGGGGCACCACTGCCACTGGCGTGGCGGGAGCAGGACTCACCGCAGGCCGTTTTTTTGTCGTTTTTTTGCTCATAGGATTACTCACTTACTTAACAGGAACTACACCGGTAAATCTATCAGTAAAGCGCGCAGCGGCGTACCGGCAACCAGCGTTATGTTAGCTTCATCACGAATAAATGCGCCGTCGCCGCAGGTCAGCGTCTGGTTCTCCTCCTGCTGGGTTCGTGCATGGAACGATCCATGAATGGATTGCAGGTAGGCACGCGGTCCGTGGATCTGAAAACTGAGCTGTTCACCTTTTTCCAGTTCGATGTGATGCACCCACACCTGCTGGCGCAGTTGCAGGCTTTCATCGCTGCCTTCCGGCGACGCCAGCAGTTGTTGCGCAGTGTCGGTGAGGGTGATTTTTTGTAGCGGTGGGTTTTCCCGCTCCGGGCAGGCGTCCAGCCATAGCTGCATGCGGGTCAGGGATTTCTCTTTACTGAGGTTATGCTCGCTGTAACTGACACCGGGCTGGGTGGCAATCAGCAGCGCTTCACCGGCTTTCGCCTGGATATGATTGCCTTCGCTGTCGCGGTATTCTGCAGTGCCTTCGAGGATCAGATTAAGAATATCCACTTTGGGATAGGTACGTGGCTGGAAAGACGCGCCGGGGGCGAGCACCTCCTGATTCAGCACACGCAGGGAGGCGTAGCCCAGCAGTTTCGGGTCGAAGTAGTGTCCAAAGGAAAAGGTGTAGCGGGCCTGTAGCCATCCGAAATCTGCTTGCCCACACTGTTTAGCGGTTCGGGTAGTAATCATAATTCTTGACCTCTCTTTACACTAAACTCATGTTAAAGCGATGGACGCTGCAATGTAAGCCAGATATTCTGCCTGGTATGTTCAAATTTCCTGAACGAGAGCGAAATGGCTAAAGATAGAGCACTCACGCTGGAAGCCCTGCGCGTTATGGACGCCATCGACCGTCGCGGTAGCTTCGCCGCCGCTGCCGATGAGCTGGGACGCGTGCCTTCTGCCCTGAGCTACACCATGCAAAAGCTGGAAGAAGAACTGGATGTGATCCTCTTCGATCGCTCCGGCCACCGTACCAAATTTACCAACGTCGGGCGAATGCTCCTTGAACGGGGACGCGTCCTGCTGGAAGCCGCCGACAAGCTGACCACCGATGCTGAAGCGTTGGCCCGCGGCTGGGAAACGCATCTGACACTAGTGACCGAGGCGCTGGTACCGACTCAGGAACTGTTTCCGCTGGTGGAGAAACTGGCAACCAAATCCAGTACTCAGCTTTCGATTATTACTGAGGTGCTCGCCGGGGCCTGGGAACGGCTGGAGCAGGGGCGGGCAGATATTGTTATCGCGCCGGACATGCATTTTCGCTCATCATCTGAAATTAATTCCCGCAAACTGTATAAAGTGCTGAATGTTTACGTTGCCGCGCCGGATCATCCTATCCACCGCGAACCCGAGCCGCTTTCCGAAGTTACCCGCGTGAAGTACCGTGGTGTCGCCGTGGCGGATACCGCCCGCGAGCGTCCGGTACTCACCGTCCAGTTGCTTGATAAACAGCCACGCCTGACCGTCAGCTCCATTGAAGACAAGCGCCAGGCGCTGCTGGCTGGTCTCGGCGTGGCCACTATGCCATATGCGCTGGTGGAACAGGATATTGCCGAAGGGCGTCTGCGGGTAGTTAGCCCGGAATATACCAGCGAGATTGACATTATTATGGCCTGGCGACGTGACAGCATGGGTGAAGCCAAAGCCTGGTGCCTGCGTGAAATCCCGAAATTATTTATGGGGCGTTAGCGTTGCGTTAATAACAATATAATTTAAAGCGAAATAAAAAGGCATCGTTAAACGATGCCTTTTTACTGTTATTTATTTACGCTGTATTTTGGATCGTTACCGAAGCGGTTAGTGCCGGAGGTGCCATTCTGGCATGTAAATACAAAGAGTATTATCCAGCCAATAACAGGGAGAAGCATAAGTAACGCCCAAAAACCAGAGCGGTCGGTGTCGTGCAGTCGGCGTACTGTTACGGCAATATTGGGCAGAAGTATAGCCAGGGAATAGATGAAACTAAGCCACATAATTTCCATTCCCATCATAATTTGAATGACATTGAGAATTGTACTTATAATACCGCTAATCAATGCGAACATCCAAAATTCCTGGCGTCGTGCCCGGCCAGAAAAACCGACATAGTTCTTTAAAACGCTAATATACCAGTTCATATCAACTACCCTGTTTAATGAAAGTGGTTCGGAGTATATGCTTTTTTTCTGTGATTGGCAGCGCTAAAAAATATTTTTAGGACAATATAAAGAATTTGATAAATTTAATAAATATTAGATATGCAATTAATTAACGCACGCTATTGAAAAGGTGTTAAATCACCCGGCCTGAAATGCACAACATCACAGATTATTGGCAACCCAGGCGTGTGCAGGCGAAGCGCCGTCAGGCAGCATTCTGCTGCATTATGGTTGTCAGATGTGAGGTTGATGACAGACCTGTTTTGCTACTGTGTTCGCCATTTTGCCGGGTGGCGGCTTCGCCTTACCCGGCCTACGAAAAACATCAACATCAATAGGTTATGCGTAACCGTAGGCCTGCGCAAGCGAAGCGCCGCCAGGCAGCGCTCCACGGCGTGGCGTTTGTCAGCAGTGTGGCTCCTCCTTGAGGAGGAGCCACATAATTACCAGGAATTGAGTTTAGGATCGGGGCCGAAGCGGTTATCGCCTTTGGTGCCGTCCTGACAGTTGAAAATCAGCATCACGATCCAGCCGACGATCGGGATCAGCAGTAACAGCAGCCACCATGCAGAGCGATCGGTATCGTGCAGACGGCGAAACTGGAGTGCCCATCCGGGGATAAATATCAGCACGCCGTAAATGGTGGTCAGAACGCCTTCTCCGCTGGAGTGTTGCCAGCCCAATAATTTATCCACCACGCCCAGTACAAAGGTAAGAATGATATTGACCAGTACGAACATCCAGTACTCTTTACGTCGCGCCCGGCCGCCAAAACCAATGTAGTTCTTCAGAGCCTTCAGATACCAGTCCATTTCAGTCCTCAATCAGCTATCAATCATTTGTTTTATAAGCATTAATATAATATTAATCGCTTTTATGAAAATGGTGAAATATTTAGCCGATTGATGTATCAGTGGAAGGCGTTAACGAGGTGGTGCGCCAAAGCGGTTTAGCCCTGATGTCCCCGGCAGAAGCGACAGCGTCAGCGTGAAAAGAAGGTTGCCGAGCGGAACCTGCGCCAGCAATAAAATCAGAATAACCCACCAGCCGGACCAGTTAAGATCGTGCAGCCTGCGAATATGAGAACAGACAACAGGAACAAGGAATAAAACGCCCAGAATCAGCCATACAGGTATCAGTCTAACAGCGTATTCCAGAGGCAAAAACAGCTCCACGAGAAGGGGAATAGCGAGCAGGGTCACATTAAAACAGGCATATTCCCGGCGATGTCCGCGGCAGTCCCAGGTGGCATAGTTTTTAAGGCAGTACCAAAACCATTTCATCATGACATCCTTTTCGCAAATGTTGTCGCAGAGTACGCTACTCAGCCTGAAGAATAAAGGGTTCAGCGTTGACGCCATAAGGCCTGGCCTCGCTACTCGCCTGCTTCAGTAACAATTGAAGGGTTCAACTTTTCGGCATATTGATGGTTTATGCAGCGTTAATTTTGTGAAGTGAAACGTATTTTTATCTATACATACTTGTATGGTAGATCTCGTAAAGGTAGTTTTATGCCATCAGACAAACACGGTTGTTATAAATCGTTTTTTACTGAAACGAAAATTTCACTACGTTATACAAGGATTCGCCATGCCATTAGTTCCTTTCGACGAGATGAAACAGACGGTTAAACAGGCCTTTTTGAACGCGGGTTTGAGTGAAGCACAGGCTGACACCTGTGCGCAAATTCACACTGAAACCAGCTGCGACGGAATTTTTTCCCACGGGCTAAATCGGGTCGCCCGGTTTGTGGATTACGTGCAAAAAGGCTGGATCAATATTCACGCCGGGCCCGCGCTGGTGAAATCGACGGCAAGCTTTGAAATCTATGATGGTCAGCGCGGTATTGGCATTACCAACGCGCTATTTGCCGTGGATCGGGCGATGGCACTGGCGAAAGAATATGGTATTGGGCTGGTAGGATTGCGCAATACCACCCACTGGATGCGCGGCGGCACTTACGGCTGGCGCGCAGCAAACAAAGGCTTTGCCGCGCTGTGCTGGACCAATACCGAATCCTGCATGCCCGCATGGGGCGCTAAAAATACCCGGCTGGGAAATAACCCTTATGTCATGGCCGTGCCGATGAAAGAGGGGGCGCTTATTCTTGATATGGCGATGTCGCAATACGCTTACGGCAAGCTTCAGGTCACGCGCCTGAAGGGCGAAAAATTGCCGTATCCGGGCGGGTTCGATAAAGACGGAAACCTGACCGATGAACCCGGCCCGATTGAGGAATCCATGCGCATCCTGCCGACCGGCTACTGGAAAGGCTCCGGCATGTCCATCTTACTGGATGCGATGGCGGCGTTTTTGACCGCAGGCGCGCCCACCAATGAAATTGATAACATTCAGCAGGGAAGCTGCACCGGGGCCAGCCAGGTGTTTATGGTCTTTGATCCTGAGCACTTCGGTGGTAAAGCGTTCAGTGAAAACATGGCGGCCAGCATCGCTGACTACGTTAAATCCTCCGAACCGGCGGAAGGGAACGGTGAGGTCTTTTATCCGGGTGAAAGGGAAGTGAGCCGTCGTGCCCGCCACCGTGCAGAAGGTATACCGGCTGATGATGGCGTGTGGGCTGAAGTTCAGGCGCTGGCGCAACGTTAAGCGCGGCGAGCGTTATTCGCCGCGCGACGGGATGGACTATGCAAAGCGGGTGTCGCGCCCGTGTGGTTCATCCAGATCCTGCCATGGCCCGATGGAGATAATGCCCGTCGGGTTAACCGTTTTATGGCTGCGGTAATAATGGTTGCGGATATGGGCAATGTTTACCGTCTCTGCAATACCTGGCATCTGGTAAATATCGCGCAGGAAGCCATAAAGGTTCAGATAATCGCTAATCCGATGCTTGTCGCATTTAAAATGAGTGACATACACCGGATCAAAGCGGATCAGCGTGGTCCACAAACGGATGTCTGCTTCGGTAAGCCGATCTCCGGTCAGATAACGGTGCTGTCCGAGGATCTGCTCCACGCGTCTCAGGGCGGAGAATACCTTTTCCACCGCCTCATCATAAGCCTGCTGGCTGGTGGCAAAACCCGCCTTATAAACGCCATTGTTCAGATCGTCATAGATCCAGCCGTTCAGTTCGTCGATTCGCTCGCGAAGGTCGGCAGGGTAGTAATCGCCCGCTTTAGCCCCCAGCGCATCGAACGCGGTATTGAACATGCGAATAATTTCTGAAGACTCATTGCTGACAATGGTCTGGTTTTTCTTATCCCACAACACCGGAACAGTGACCCGCCCGGAATACTGCGGATCGGCATGTAAATAGAGCTGGTAAAGAAAATCGTGGTGATAGAGAGTGTCGCCAGTGGCATTTGGGAAATCATCGCCAAAGGTCCAGCCGTTTTCCAGCATCAACGGATGTACGACGGAGACGGGAAGAAAAGGCTCCAGTCCTTTCAGCTTGCGAACAATCAACGTACGGTGCGCCCACGGGCAGGCGAGAGAAACATACAGATGGTAGCGGTCTTTTTCAGCGGCGAAACCGCCTTCTCCGGAAGGGCCAGCCGCGCCGTCGGCGGTGAGCCAGTTTCGGTAAGCGGACGCGGAGCGTTTGAATTTACCGCCTGTGGATTTGGTATCGTACCAGGTATCGTGCCAGACACCGTCTACAAGTTGTCCCATCTTCTCCTCCGTTATAAAGCCGGTTTGCGCAGGCTGATAAACGTTCATACGGCCATCAACCTGGCGCTGGATGCGTCATCATTCCCGGCGGCGCTTCGCTTGCACGGGCCTACACGCAACCTGCTACTCTGACGCACAACGCGTAAAAAACGTAGGCCGGGTCAGGCGAAGCCGCCACCCGGCATAATTACGCGCCAGGCTTAACGTATTCTCAGCCCTGCGATATTTATTTCAGTATAGAGCGCTTACCACTTTTTATTCAGCAGACGGTCAATGCTGAATGCGCCCGGACCCGTGATGCCCAGCAGCAAATAGCCGCCCGCGATGGTCAGATTTTTCATAAACATTAGCGAGTTCACGCCTTCAGCAAAGTTGCTGTGGAAAATAAACGCCGTCAGCAGGGTAAAACCAGCAGTAAACAGCGCTGTAGTACGGGTCAGGAAACCAAACAGAATCGCCAGACCGCCACCGAATTCCAGCAGGATGGTCAACGGCAACAGGAACCCCGGTACGCCCATCGCTTCCATGTATTGTTGCGTACCGGCATAACCGGTAATTTTTCCCCATCCCGCGGTGATAAACAGGACAGGCATCAGAATCCTTGCTACCAACATGCCAACATCTTCTAATTTTTTCATTGTGCTCTCCCGGAAACCTTAATTTCTCAACAGTGTTATTGGCCAGCATTACAGGCGGTTAACGCTGTTATGCTGTCGATGGAGAGAATCATAAGCGGGAGTGATAACAATTGTTAGCAAGGAAAACTGTCAATCTTCTTCAAAAAATATGATAAAAACCAGGGCAATAAAAAAGCCCGTTAGCATTGCTGCGCACGGGCTTACTAGCGGGAAGTATGGACTACCGCAGGCGCTGATTGCGTATGGTGGTCTGCACCAGACGCCATGCGCTCCAGATACCGAAGCCGCGTTTGCCCCAGCGAACTAAGAAGCTGGGATTGCGCACGCTCCAGATGGCCATTACGCTACTGCCTACCAGCGCCCAGGCGCGAAGGTTCAATAGCGTATTCCAGCCACGATCGTATCCCCCGGTGACGTCCAGCCAGTCGCGGCGGCTGGCAGATAAATCCAGCCGCTGCTGTTGGATCTGACTGAGCAGCCAGGCTTTACGCTGTTGGCGTTCCTGCTTACTACTCAAGACTTATCCTCCTCCAGCAAAGAACGGTCGTTAGCCAGTTCCTGTCGAGTATGGCGTAAGAATGTGGTTCGGCGAGCCTTCACTAACGTCCAGATACCGCCTGCGATGGCCAGCAGCAGCAGGACTGCCGTTGTACCTATCATCACATTCAACCGATATTGCGGATCGACCGCCCAGATGATTAGTACCATCAGGCTCATCAGGCCAAAGGCGGCGAAAAGCATAGTCAGTCCCAGCATTAGCAGCATCTGGAAGAGGTTAGCTTTCTCTTCTTCCAGCTCTACTACCGCCAGCCTCAGCCGCGTTTCTGCCATCTCAATGATAATGGAGATGATCCGCTGCCCGATTCCCAGCACGCTTTTTCCGGGCCCCTGTGCTTGACGATAATCAGCCATAATTATCGACGCGCCAGTAGTACACCCAGTACCACACCAATAGCGGCACCGATACCTACACTGGCCCACGGATTTTCGCGGACGTATTCATCAGTACGCTCAGCCGCTACACGCGTCTGTTTTGCCAGCGCGTCGCCCGTTTCGCCCAGACTCTTACGGCTGTCTTTCAGCGCTCGCTCTGCTTTGCTGCGCAGTTTGCTAATTTCTTCTTTTGATTTATCGCCTGAAGAACTCAGCACTTCTTCCAGCGTATCCGTGAGGGATTTTAACTCAGCGCGCAGATGGTCTGTATTCGTGTCTTTAGCCATAAATATTCTCTCCAGGTGAGTAAGTTATCGTTCCGTAAACTCAATAATCCCGCGATTCCAGCGCCTTCAGCTCGTCCTGCGCTTCCTTGAGTTTATGCTCGCGTTTTGTCACTTTTTCCACATCGCCTTTCTGCTTCGCTTCTTTCAGATCGTCCTGCCGTTCAGCCACTTCTTCTTTCTGCTCGGCAATTTTTTTCTGATGATCGGCACGCAGTTTGCTATCGCTACAGTTTTCTTTAACTTCGCTCAGGGCTTTCTTCAGGCCGTTAATGCGGCTCTGATTGTTATGCTTTTCGGCGTAGCTAATTTCACGCTGTATGTCCTGCTCTTTTTCCTGACAGGGAGACTGTGCCCAGGCACCCGCACTGAGAGAGAAAAGAGCTAAAGCGGTAGCGATGCGATATTTCATAGGTTATAGATTCCATTATGTTGCGGCGCATAGGGACTGTGCCTGCGCGTCCAGGCTAATAAATGATGTGATTGCCTTGCGCATACTTAAGAATAGTAAGTAAACCGGAAATCACAAAAATAAGTTAAAAGATTCAGAATGCTGGAAGAAATCAGCCTAATCGGCGGGGCGTATCGCGCAGACGAGTCAGCCACAAGGTAGCCGGATCGTCTTCATCCTGCTGCGCGATGATGTAACCGTGAGGAAGCGAGCGATCGAGCACCTCTTTCGCTGCCGCGCTTTGTGCGCTGGAGTCGAATTTAATAAGTAGGGTGTCATCATGCGGTGTAATACTTTTGAAGCGAATTCCATTGGCATCAAGCTGATGCCAGACAGAAAACCCGTCAGGGACGCTAACGCCCTGGCTTAACGGGCGAATAGCGAGCGTCGATTCATGGCGTTGTAGTGTCACACCGGCATAAAACAGACCGGTAAACAGCATTAACGCAGCGAACCCCCAGCTAATACGGCGCAGTAATCTGTACCTGGTTGCCATCATTTATCCCCGACTTCCTGACGCTTCTTCTTCCACAGTACTACCAGTGAGCCAATCAGGCCGAACACCAGCAATACTACCGGCAGCAGCATCAGGCAGGACATGAGCTGATCTTCATACTTAAGAAAGACCGGTGTCTTACCCAGCAGATAACCCAGCGTTGTCAGAATCAGCACCCACAGCAGGCCGCTGATCCAATTAAAGAACTGAAAGCGTGCACTGCTCAGACCGGAAATACCGGCGATAGTCGGCAACAACGTACGGACAAAAGCGATAAACCGACCAATCAGCAATGCAGACAGCCCGTGTTTATGAAAGAGGTGGTGCGCCCGCTGGTGATAATGCGCAGGCAGATGCGACAGCCATTTTTGTACCAGCCGGGTATTGCCCAGCCACCGTCCCTGAATGTAACTCAACCAGCATCCAAGGCTGGCCGCCATGGTAAGCAATATAATGGTATGGGGATAACCCATGGCCCCTTTGGCGATCAAAACGCCAACCAGCACCAGCAAACTATCGCCCGGCAGAAACGCCGCTGGCAGTAACCCATTCTCAAGAAAAAGGATCATAAATAAGACGAAATAGAGCATACCAATCATAGAAGGATTTGCCAGCGTGTCATAATCCTGGCTCCAGAGGGCATGCATCAACTGAGTAAAAAGTTCCATTCAATATTCCTGGTACATCGGTTAACGTCGCGACGGAACGCGGTTTAACGACAGGGCGACCTTTTATTTATCGTAAGCGTGGCCGCGATAAACCCGTTCAGACAACTCCTTGTCGTAGAGCGAGGTGAGCTATGACTCACTCACTAAAGTGCAAAATGCATCTAATTGTAACAAAGGTATGGAAATTCGTCACAGTAATTACGGCACATTGAAGTGTGATTTTGCTGCCTGAAAGGGAATCAGGCGAGGAGTTTTACACTCGCTGACACAATATGTATTTTGCTTACCGGAAAGAGGATGGCAGTTCGTAGCGAGCTGCCACAGAAAACAGGTGTTATTTGGCGCTGGCGACGGCAGTATCGAGATGAACCACCGGATTTTCGGCAAAGAGATAGCGGTCGGCGTTAAATTCAAAGTCATCGCTGGTTTCGTTGAACAACATCTGCTTGGTGTTCTCAAGGTGCTGCCACATTGCCAGTTTGGCGGCGTGCGGATCTTTACGGATCAGCGCTTTGAGGATCTGGTCGTGATCGTCACACCAGTTATCGACGGTGCGCAGATCAATATGATCGTGCAGTTTTTTCCAGTACGGATTATGCACGCGCTGAGTCCACATTTTTTCAACAATGGCCGCGAGCGCTGAGTTCTGTGTGGCAAGCGCTACCTGAACGTGAAACTGGAGATCCCATTCTGAATCGCGGAAGCATTTCTCTTTACGCGCCATTTCCTGAATTTCCATCAACTTCATGATGTCCTGCTTCGTCACCTGCGTGGCGGCAAATTCAGCAATATTGCTTTCAATCAGCTGGCGCGCCTGCAACAATTCGAAAGGACCGTAGTTGGCAAACTCCTGGGTTTCATCCGGAATATGATAATGTCTGGCCTGATTGGATATAACATGAATACCGGAACCTTTACGGACCTCAACGTAGCCCTCTACCTCCAGCATAATGATGGCTTCACGCACCACCGTGCGGCTGACATTTTTTTCATCGGCAATAAAACGCTCAGCGGGCAGTTTATCGCCCACCAGATAGACACCTTGCTCGATGCGCTGCTTAAGGTCGGCGGCAAGCTGCTGGTATAAACGACGGGTTTCGGTAATTTCCATTTGTGCTCCGGACGGAATAAGGCACCTTTATTTGTTATACCACTTTTACGAGTCTGGCACCACTGCGCGACAAAAAAGCCGCCCTCATCAGGCGGCTTTTTTGGTTTACAGCAGAAGTAAAAAGAATCAGTTCTGCGTCGCCGGATCGTTCCTCGGCGGTGACTGCACAATCTCTGCGGCCGGTTTATTTTTCAGTACCGTCCAGATAACCAGCGCGCCCAGCAGGTCAAATACCGCCAGTACTGCGAACAGCGGGCTGAAGCCGATAGTATCCGCCAGTGCACCAACCACCAGAGCAAACATGGTACTTGCCATCCATGCTGCCATTCCGGTCAGCCCGTTGGCCGTTGCCACTTCATTACGGCCAAAGACATCGGAAGAAAGCGTAATCAGCGCGCCGGACAGTGACTGGTGAGCAAAACCACCGATACACAGCAGACCAATCGCCACATACGGGCTGGTAAACAGGCCGATCATGCCAGGGCCAATCATTAACAGTGCCCCCATAGTGACGACCATTTTACGTGACACAATCAGGTTCACGCCAAACCAGCGCTGGAACAGCGGTGGCAGGTAGCCGCCGACGATACACCCGAGGTCAGCAAACAGCATCGGCATCCAGGCAAACATGGCGATTTCTTTCAGGTTAAAGCCATAAACTTTAAACATGAACAGCGGAATCCACGCGTTAAACGTACCCCATGCCGGTTCAGCCAGAAAACGTGGCAGGGCAATCCCCCAGAACTGACGGGTGCCGAGGATCTGCCAGACGGACATTTTTTTACCGTTGTTAGTCTGGTGCTGCGCTTCCTGACCGCCAATGATGTAGTCACGTTCTTCTTCGGTTAATTTTTTCTGATCGCGCGGATGTTTGTAGAAAATGAGCCAGGCCATTGCCCAGACAAAGCTCAGGACGCCAGAAATAATAAACGCCATCTGCCAGCTATGCATCACGATAGCCCACACCACCAGCGGCGGAGCAATCATCGCGCCGATAGAGGAGCCAACGTTAAAGTAGCCCACGGCGATGGAACGTTCTTTTGCCGGGAACCATTCGGAGCTGGCTTTCAGACCGGCCGGGATCATCGCCGCTTCGGCCGCGCCTACTGCGCCACGCGCCAGCGCCAGCCCACCCCAGCTACCTGCCAGCGCGGTTGCGCCGCAGAATATCGCCCAGGCAATAGCAAAGAAAGCGTAACCAATTTTGGTGCCCAGGATATCCAGTACATAACCTGCTACCGGTTGCATGACGGTATACGCTGCTGAATACGCCGCGATAATGTAAGAGTATTGCTGGGTGGAAATATGCAGCTCTTCCATCAGGGTCGGTGCGGCCGCCGCCACGGTATTACGCGTCAGGTAGCCCAGGACGGTACCCAGCGTTACCAGGGCGATCATATACCAACGTAAACCTTTAATTTTACGCATTTAAAACCTCTTCGTTATGGTATGTCCGCGTTTGACGCGGTCACCTCTCAGTCATTGTCATGGGATGCGCTAGTAACGGAGGATCGTAACGGCGTCATCTACCGCTGCGACCAGCCCCTTGCTATGCAAAGACTTCGTAAGTCATCGGCGTCCATACCGGTAAATCTGATGAATAATTGGTCATCGATGTATTGTGTAAATCTATGTATTGCGACGGCAGAAAGATAACTTGTCATACAACTTTAAAAGGTGAGTGCCGTCACAAATGTGTGAATCTTTGTAAGGATATAGATATGCGCGATAAAGGTGTTTAATAACAATGAGTTGACATTGATTTACTCATCAGGAGGTAGTTTTTTTATCCTCTTTTATTGATCTAACTCACGAAAATATGCTCGGACTGTAGAAATTGGTGTGATAACTTTGTCAGCATTGAACATAGACATCAGACGCACTCTCTGAGAGGAAGATGAAATGACCCCGTTTATGACTGAAGATTTCCTGCTGGATACCGAATTTGCCCGCCGTCTCTACCACGACTACGCTAAAGACCAGCCGATTTTTGATTTTCACTGCCACCTGCCGCCGCAGCAGATTGCCGATAACTACCGCTTTAAAAACCTGTATGATATCTGGCTGAAAGGCGATCACTACAAATGGCGCGCCATGCGCACCAACGGTGTGGCTGAACGCCTGTGTACCGGCGATGCCAGCGACCGCGAGAAGTTTGACGCGTGGGCTGCTACAGTGCCGCAAACCATTGGCAACCCGTTATACCACTGGACCCATCTGGAGCTTCGTCGCCCGTTTGGTATTACAGGTAAGCTGTTGTCGCCGTCTACCGCCGATGAAATCTGGGAGCGCGGCAATGAACTGCTGGCGCAGGATAAATTCACCGCGCGTGGCATCATGCAGCAGATGAATGTGAAGATGGTTGGCACCACGGACGATCCGATTGACTCGCTTGAGCACCATGCCAGTGTTGCCAAAGACACCAGCTTTACCATTAAAGTGCTGCCGAGCTGGCGTCCTGATAAAGCCTTTAACATTGAACAGGCGACCTTTAACGACTACATGGCGAAGCTGGGTGAAGTCTCCGACACCGACATCCGTCGCTTTACCGATCTGCAAACTGCGCTGACCAAACGTCTGGATCACTTCGCCGCCCACGGCTGTAAAGTCTCCGATCACGCGCTTGACGTGGTGCTATTTGCCGAAGCGAATGAAAGTGAGCTGGACAGCATTCTGGCGCGTCGCCTCGCCGGTGAGAGCCTGAACGAGCATGAAGTTGCCCAGTTCAAAACCGCCGTACTGGTGTTCCTTGGCGCAGAATACGCCCGTCGCGGCTGGGTGCAGCAGTACCATATCGGTGCGCTGCGCAATAACAACCAGCGCCAGTTCAAACTGCTGGGGCCGGACGTCGGTTTTGACTCCATCAACGACCGTCCGCTGGCAGAAGAGCTGTCTAAGCTGCTGAGCAAACAGAACGAGCAAAACCTGCTGCCGAAAACCATCCTGTATTGTCTGAACCCGCGCGATAACGAAGTGCTGGGCACCATGATTGGCAACTTCCAGGGCGAAGGCATGCCGGGCAAAATGCAGTTCGGTTCCGGCTGGTGGTTTAACGATCAGAAAGACGGCATGGAACGCCAGATGACCCAACTGGCGCAGCTGGGCCTGCTAAGCCGCTTCGTGGGTATGCTGACCGACAGCCGTAGCTTCCTTTCCTATACCCGCCATGAATACTTCCGTCGCATTCTGTGCCAGATGATTGGCCGCTGGGTGCATGCGGGCGAAGCCCCGGCGGATATCCAGCTGCTGGGCGAGATGGTAAAAAATATCTGCTTTAACAATGCGCGTGACTACTTCGCCATTGAACTGAACTAAGCCTTGAGGTTGGTTGATATGCAATACATTAAGATCCATTCGCAGGACAACGTCGCCGTCGCGCTGGCTGACCTGGAAAACGGTACGCAAGTGACCGTTGACGGGCAGTCAGTCACGCTGCGTCAGGACGTGGTGCGTGGGCACAAGTTTGCCCTGAGTGCCATTGCGAAAGGGGAAAACGTCACAAAATATGGTCTGCCTATTGGTCATGCGCTGACGGATATTGCGCCAGGGGAACATATCCACGCCCATAACACGCGCACTAACCTCAGCGATCTGGACGAGTATCGCTATCAACCTGATTTCCAGGCTGAAGAAGTACAGCCTGCGGATCGAGAAGTTCAAATTTACCGCCGCGCCAACGGTGACGTTGGCGTACGTAATGAGCTGTGGATATTACCGACGGTGGGCTGCGTCAACGGCATCGCCCGGCAGATCCAGAATCGTTTTTTAAAAGAGACCAACGACGCGCAAGGCACCGATGGCGTTTTCCTGTTTAGTCACACCTACGGCTGCTCGCAGCTGGGCGACGACCATATCAATACCCGTACCATGCTGCAAAACATGGTGCGTCACCCGAACGCGGGCGCGGTGCTGGTTATCGGTCTCGGCTGTGAAAACAATCAGGTCGATGTGTTCCGCGAGACGCTGGGCGATTTCGATCCGGAGCGCGTGCACTTTATGGTCCTGCAACATCAGGACGACGAAATTGAAGCCGGGCTGGAGCATCTGCATCAGTTATATGAGGTCATGCGCCACGACAAGCGCGAGCCGGGCAGACTGGGCGAGCTGAAATTCGGCCTGGAGTGTGGCGGTTCAGACGGTCTGTCCGGGATCACGGCCAACCCGATGCTTGGCCGCTTCTCTGACTACGTCATTGCCAACGGCGGTACCACTGTGCTGACCGAAGTGCCGGAGATGTTTGGCGCAGAGCAACTGCTGATGAGCCATTGTCGCGACGAACAGACGTTTGACAAGCTGGTGACCATGGTCAACGATTTCAAGCAGTATTTCATCGCCCATAATCAGCCGATTTATGAAAACCCGTCGCCGGGCAACAAAGCGGGCGGTATCACGACGCTTGAAGATAAATCGCTGGGCTGTACGCAAAAGGCGGGTTCCAGTCAGGTGGTTGATGTGCTGCGCTACGGCGAGCGGCTGAAAACCCCAGGCCTTAACCTGCTGAGCGCGCCGGGTAACGATGCGGTCGCCACCAGTGCGCTGGCCGGAGCCGGATGTCATATGGTGCTGTTCAGTACCGGTCGCGGCACACCGTACGGCGGTTTTGTGCCGACCGTTAAGATTGCCACCAACAGCGAACTGGCCGCGAAGAAAAAGCACTGGATTGATTTTGATGCCGGGCAGCTTATTCACGGCAAAGCCATGCCGCAGTTGCTGAGCGAATTCGTCGACACCATCGTCGACATCGCCAGCGGCAAAAAAGCCTGCAACGAGCGCAACGATTTCCGCGAGCTGGCGATTTTTAAAAGTGGCGTCACGCTGTAAATATTGATAGTTAGCATTTTAAAACGGCGTTTCATATAATGAAGCGCCGTTTCTATTTCTCCTGTCCGCTAAGGATTTGTCATGACCACGTATTGGCTGGCCCAGGGCGTTGGTGTCATCGCCTTTTTGATTGGTATTACTACCTTTATCAACCGCGATGAGCGGCGCTTCAAACTTCAGCTTGCTGTATACAGTGCGGTAATCGGGCTGCACTTTTTTCTGATGGGCGCATTTCCCGCGGGCATGAGTGCGGAGCTTAATGCGATCCGTACCGTCATCTCAATGAAAACGCGGCGGCTATGGGTGATGGGCGTTTTTATCGTCCTGACGCTGGTGCTTGGCCTCAGCAGGCTGGAACATGCGATGGAGCTGCTGCCGATTATTGGTACCACCGTCAGCACCTGGGCATTGTTTCGCTGTAAAGGGCTGACGACTCGCTGCGTCATGTGGTGCTCCACCGCCTGTTGGGTAGCGCATAACTTCTGGCTCGGCTCAATTGGGGGCACGCTGATTGAGGGTAGCTTTCTGGTGATGAACGGCCTGAATATTATTCGCTTCTGGCGCATGCAGCGCCGCGGTATCGATCCGTTTAAGATTGAAAAAAGCGTACAGCAAGAAAGCCCCTCCACCCGGTAGTGGAGAGGCGGTACTTTTAGTTACGCAGAGCGTTATTCGCCAGCCGTTCATCTTCAGCCTGACACGCCGCCGCCGTGAACAGCACATCGGTAGAAGAGTTCAGCGCGGTCTCACAGGAATCCTGTAATACACCGATGATGAAGCCTACCGCGACGACCTGCATCGCGATATCGTTCGGGATGCCAAACATATTGCACGCCAGTGGGATCAGCAGTAGCGAACCGCCTGCTACGCCGGATGCGCCGCATGCACACAGTGAGGCTACTACGCTTAGTAGCAGCGCCGTCGGCAGATCTACCGGTATCCCCAGCGTACTGACTGCCGCCAGGGTAAGTACCGTGATCGTGATAGCTGCACCGGCCATGTTGATGGTGGCACCCAGCGGGATGGAAACGGAATAGGTATCCCTGTCCAGATTCAGCTTCTCGCATAGCGCCATGTTGACCGGAATATTTGCGGCAGAGCTGCGGGTAAAGAAGGCATAAACACCGCTTTCACGCAGGCAGGTAAATACCAGCGGAAATGGATTACGGCGGATTTTCCAGAAAACCAGCAGCGGGTTAATTACCAGCGCGACCAGCAACATACAGCCAACCAGCACGACCAATAGCTGCGCATAGCCCCACAGGGCGGCAAAGCCGGTGGTCGCCAGCGTCGAAGAAACCAGACCAAAAATACCAATCGGTGCGAAACGGATAACCATTTTTACCATAAAGGTAACCGCGTCAGACACATCGTTAACCAGATTTTTAGTGGTATCGTTGCCGTGGCGCAGGGCAAAACCCAGGCCAACGGCCCATACCAGAATACCGATATAATTGGCGTTAAGCAGAGCGTCGATCGGGTTGGCGACCATACTTAACAGTAAGCCGCGCAACACCTCCACAATACCGGACGGCGGCACAATGTCATTTGCGCTGCTGGCCAGGTGTAGCGTTGACGGGAAGGCAAAACTGAATACCACGGCGGCGAGGGCGGCAGAGAAGGTGCCCAGCAGATAAAGAAATAAAATCGGACGAATATTGGTTTTTTGCCCGTGCTGATGATTGGCGATTGACGCCATGACCAGCATTAACACCAGCACTGGCGCGACGGCTTTAAGTGCGCCGACGAACAGTGTGCCCAGCAATCCTGCGGCGACCGCCGCTGGCGCTGAAATCCATGCCACTAAGATACCCAGTATCAGGCCCACCAAAATTTGCTTAACCAGGCTCCCCTGGGCCACGCGCTGCAATAGCCCCGGTGTACGTTGCGTTGTCATTTTTCGATCCTTTCATTGTGTTGTTGCTCATCCCGTGCTCGCTCTAATGACGAATTTTTCAGGATGTAACAAAGTGTTTGCCTGGTCGAGTATAAGGAAAGAACAAGGTTCGGGAAGCGAAATATGCTGGATTTTATGAGCGGATCATGTTTTATAACTTTTAATTAACAATATTGTGACATATTAAGCAAAAAAGCCCAACCGCCGTCGGGCCATTGATTTCGCCAATCTACATTGTGTGCAGGCGTGGCGGAAGGTTACCGCCGCTGCTGTTGCCTATCGCGCTGGTAATTTACCCAAAAGTTAATCAGCAGCGTAATGACCAGAATACCAAATACCACGCTCAGGGAGATGGCGATCGGTATATGGTAAAAATCGACGATCAGCATCTTAATACCGATAAATACCAGGATAATCGACAACCCGTATTTCAGCATGGAGAAGCGTTCCGCAACGCCCGCCAGCAGGAAGTACATTGCACGCAGGCCGAGGATCGCAAACAGGTTCGAGGTCAGGACGATAAAGGGATCGGTGGTCACCGCAAAGATCGCCGGGATGCTATCAACCGCAAAGATCACGTCGCTCAGCTCAACCAGGATCAGCACCAGCAGTAGCGGCGTGGCAAACAGCAGGCCGTTTTTACGCACGAAGAAGTGTTCGCCCTCAATGGTATCCGTCATGCGCAAATGGCTGCGTAGCCAGCGTACCACCGGCTTTTCACCGATCCCACCTTCGCCTTCTTTCGCCAGCGCCATTTTGACGCCGGTAAACAGCAGGAACGCGCCGAAAACGTACAGCAGCCACTCAAACTGGGTTATCAACCAGCTACCGGCAAAAATCATGATGGTTCGCAGGATAATTGCGCCGAGCACGCCGTAGATCAGCACGCGACGCTGTAAGGCGGCAGGCACGGCAAAATAGCTGAACAGCATCAGCCAGACGAAGACGTTATCTACCGCCAGCGCTTTTTCAATCAGGTAGCCGGTGAGAAAGGCCAGCGCCTGCGGATCGGCGACGGCGCGACCTTGCGTCGTCGCAAGATACCACCAGAAGGCGGCGTTAAAGAGCAAAGAGAGACTGACCCAGACCAGAGACCAGGCGGCGGCCTGTTTCATCGACATGGTGTGAGCGCCGCGTCGCCCCTGCAACAGCAGATCGACAGCCAGCATAATCACCACCACAACTGCGAATCCGCCCCATAACAACGGTGTGCCGACGGTATTCATAGAGTAACTCCTTACGCATAAAAACAATAACGGCTGAGGTCAGAAGACGTCAGCCGTTGCGTGTTTCATGCACAGACCTCGCCTTCCGGCAAGGTCTCACTTACAACGTCATGTCACGCTGGTTGCCTGCCCGATGACGCTTCGCTTATCGGGCCTACGATGGGGTAGACCGGATGGCGTTTGGCGTATCGGGCCTACGATTGGTAGACCGGATGGCATTTGGCGTATCGGATCTACATTGCAGAGCCGGGTACGCAGTGCGTATCAGAGCTGCTTTTTGTAGGCCGGATAAGCGCAGCGCCATCCGGCAGACGTCAGCGTAACCCGCGTTGCCCGGCGACCGGATACGGATTTCCGTATCGTAATGACGATCCACCGGCAATGAAGTTACTCCCCTTTGCAGGTAACAAAGTATGACAGGGCATTCAGCGGGTCAATGCTCTGCAACCTGCCTTTTACACAGTTTTACGCGCTCACCTGCGTGCTCACGTCATCCGCCGGGAATACCACCCCGGTCTGGCGACGGATCTCCGTTTGCAACGTTGAGGTGGTCCGGCTTACCGCCAGCCCCGGATGATTAACCTCACGGGTTTCTACCAGCCGTGCAAAAACCTCCGCCTCGTAGAGCATAGTATTGATATGCTGTGGCTGAGTGAGATCCTGCGCTTTGCCGCCGCGCGGCACAAAAGCCACGTTCTGACACTCGGAGATTTTTTCGATCAGTAGCGATCCATTCTCACCCTGAATCTCGCTCGCCAGCACCGAATCGCTTACCTTGGAGTGGTGCAGCGTCACGTCAAAGTCACCGTAGTTCAGCACCACCGTGCCGTGGGCATCCACACCGCTTGCCAGCAGGCTGGCCGAAGCCTGAACGCTGTGCGGCTCGCCCCACAACGCCACCGCTGAGGCCAGACAGTAAAAGCCGATATCCATAATCGACCCGTTAGAAAACGCCGGATTAAAGGTGTTTGGATTTTCGCCGTCCAGATAGCGCTGATAGCGGGAGGAATA
Organism: Superficieibacter electus; assembly: GCF_002915575.1. Taxonomy (GTDB): domain Bacteria; phylum Pseudomonadota; class Gammaproteobacteria; order Enterobacterales; family Enterobacteriaceae; genus Superficieibacter; species Superficieibacter electus. The sequence goes on along the minus strand of NZ_PQGD01000011.1, from coordinate 166,680 downwards.
CTGACAGTAATTAATAAATGCCTTACGGATTTTGCCCACTTTGGGCAGCGACTGTTGCAGCAGCAGGAAATTAGGCAGGCTGGCGGTCTTAAACGCTTCAAACAGCACCACCTGATTTTCCCGCGCCACGGCAATCGCTTCTTCGACTTCCCGCAGGTTAGACGCCAGCGGTTTTTCACAAATCACATGTTTTTTATGGCTGAGAAACAGTCGCGTTTGCGGGAAGTGCAGGGAGTTTGGGCTGGCAATATACACCGCATCAAAGGCGTCGCTGTTAGCCATTTCTTCCAGCGAGGTAAACAAATGTTCTACCGGATAATCACTGGCGAAGTGCTGCGCCTGCTCCAGACGGCGCGAATAAACGGCGGTTAACGTAAATTTACCGGTTTCATGGGCGGCATCGACAAACTGACGGGTGATCCAGTTTGTGCCAATGACTGCGAAACGTATCATAAATCGTAGGTCCTTTAGCCAAAGCGTCAGCGTGCAGAGTAGCATACTGGCGGCGCTGAAAAAGTTGCGTAGCCCTCACGTGCGGACAATTTTCAGATTATCGGGTGGCAATCATGCCCTGCTGCGCCGCCCATAAGTTGATGTCTTCCTTGCGAATTGCCGCTGCCATCATGCCGGGGAAGTGATCCGGGGTACAGGCAAAGGAGGGCACACCCAGCCCCGCCAGCTTAGCCGCCAGCGCCTTATCATAAAAAGGCGCACCCTCATTGCTGAGCGCCAGCAGGGCGATAGTTTGTACACCGGACTGCACCAGTTCACTGGCACGCTGAAGCAGGTTACGTTCCACGCCACCTTCATACAAATCGGAGATCAGCACCAGAATCGTGTTTTGCGGATCGCGCACCAGCGACTGACAGTAACCCACCGCGCGGTTGATATCCGTGCCGCCGCCCAGCTGTACGCCAAACAGTAACTCCACCGGATCGTCAAGCTGTTCAGTCATATCAACCACGGCGGTATCGAAGACCACCAGGTGGGTTTTGACCGCAGGCAATGAGGCCATCACCGCGCCAAAAATGCTGGAATAGACGATGGAGGAAGCCATAGAGCCGCTCTGGTCGATGCACAGAATGATTTCTTTTTGCGTACGCTGAGACTTGCGCCCATAGCCGATCAGCGTTTCGGGAACAATAGTCTGGTAGTCCTGCTGCCAGTGGCGCAGGTTAGCGCGGATTGTGCGCTGCCAGTCAATCTCTGCATGGCGCGGACGGCGATTACGCACGGCGCGGTTGAGTGCGCCGCTGACCGCGCTGCGCATCGGTTCTTCGAGCTTTTTCATCAGCTCATCGACAACTTTATGCACCACCAGCCGGGCCGTCTCTTTCGTTTTGGTGGGGATCACCCCGCGAAGCGACATTAACGTCGAGACCAGATGTACATCCGGCTGTACGTTGGCGAGCATTTCAGGCTCCAGCAGCATCCGGTGCAGATTGAGACGTTCGAAGGCGTCTTTCTGCATCAACTGGACAACCGAAGCGGGGAAATACTTACGAATATCGCCCAGCCAGCGCGCCACTTTTGGCGACGATGCCTCATTGCCTCCGCGCAGACCGTTTTTGCCATCCGGTTGGTACAGGGCGGCGAGGGCTAAATCCATCTCGCTTTCCTGCTCGGTTAGCGTGACGCCACAGGCGTTATTGGCATCGTTACCGAGCACCAGCCGCCAGCGCCGCAGGCGTTCGTTTTCATCCCTGTCGTGGTTTATTGTGTTTTGCATGGTGCCTCCGGAGGAAGGGCGAGAATTCGACGTAATAAAGGAACTGTACGCGCCGCACGCTGTACATCCCACTCAGCCTCGCTACTGGCGATGGCGGAGGTGGCGTTATGCTGCTGGCTGGCGCGTTCGCCCAGTTGCTGACGCTGGGGTGAGGTAAACTGGCCGAACGTACGACGCATCATCGGCAGAATGGTGCGAAAATGGTCAGCAGTCAGCCCGGCCAGCCAGTCATCCAGCACCTGCCATAACGTGTCGTCATGCAGAAGCAGCATGGCACTGTCATTGAGGAAACCCTCTGCCCAGGCTGCTGCGTTTGCTGGTGGCACCGCAGACGAGAGCGCCCGGCTCATCAGGGTTGCGGTATCCTCCAGCGAACCTTGCCCGGCATCAAACAGCAAACGTGTTGCCAGCCCCTGAAGCAGTGGATGCGGACCCTCGCCCCGGGTTAACCGACCCAGCGCCTGATACCACTCGCCCAGTAGCGACTCCTCTTCCAGCAAGGCCAGCGCACTGTGTGCGTCGGTAATACGCGGCTTCATGGCGGCTGCGCTTTCATCGTTCAGTGACGAGCAGGCTGCCGGTAAACCAATAGCAGCACGCGGAGCCAGGCTTGCCAGCACCGCGTTGACCATGCTGCTGTCGGTCTGACGCACGTTGCCATAACGCACAATTGCTACCAGCGGCGTCAGGGTTTCCAGCAGATGCGCGGTATCTCCGCTGGTCGCAGCTAGCGATTCAAGCGCCCGTGCTACCGGCGTGATTGCCTCGCTCAGGTCAGCGAGCAGCACCGTATTAATCAGCGATGCCAGCGCCGGTAAATGCGTGGTCTGGCGGGCGAGATCGAGGCTTTTCGCCGTACTGGCCTCAAGGAGGGTATTTCCCCAGCGGCTGGCGGTAATAATGTCCATCGCCAGCCTGGGTTCCCAACATAATGACCAGATTTCATGGAAGGTACCTTTTGCGCTGTACCCTTCTTTTTGCCGCTGCCCCCAGACAATGCCCAGCAGTGTCAGACGGTGGAGCAAATGACTACGCGCCAGATCGTTCGGTTTACGTAAGTCCAGATCCAGCGTTTTCTGGCTGGCTTCTGGTTTAAGACGCAACGATTTTTGCAATTGCATGAGGTCGCGCTGAAGGGGGACGGCTGGCGTTTCATCCGGGATGCAGCCAATGCCGTCGCCAATAATGAGGCGGGAGCGGATCAATTCCAGCGGAGCACTTTCACCCATACAGACCACGGTCTGCAACGCTTCGCACAACTCGTCAAGCCCGGGCTGAGGCCGTTCACGCATTGCCGCCAGCGCTTCGGCCAGCCGTGCGGCTTCAATGATATGGGCGCTGGAGCAGTCAATATCCGCCTCGCGAAACAGGGCGGCCGCACGGGCCAGCCAGCCGATACTGCGCATTGCAGGCTGCTGATTTTGCCACAAATACCCATACCACGCTGGCGCATGGATACCTGCACCATAGCCACTGGCCCGGCTCAGCGCCTGATTGCTCCACGGCGTCCAGGTCGCCTCGACCTTCATTTTGGGCAGCCCTTTCAGCAGTGCATTATCCGTTTTTAACGGGGGAGCGTTCTCCAGCGCCGGAACGTGCCATGCTCCACAGACGACGGCAATACGTGAGAATCCCTCTTTCTGCGCCTGACGAATAACTTTGCGCATCCAGGCTTCGCGCAGTGCTTCCCGGTGCTGCTCTGCTGCGCTGCGCTCGGCGACCGGTGAGTCCTGACGCAGGGCGGTCATCGCCTCACGAATGGCATCAAAAAGCGTTAGATCGTCTGCGCGCTCTTCGACCATGTGATTCCACCAGCTTTCGCCGTCCTGATAACCGGCGGCGCGGCCGAGCCAGTCGAGAGGATCGCCATAAAAGTGGCTGGCCTCTTCTTCCATCTCTTCTGCGGGTGCAACGGAGGGAGCCGTTTCCTCGTGTGCTTCTTGCGCCAGCGTCTCCGACGTTTCGTTTTCCTGCGCCTGCTCAAGTGCAAACTGATGGGCGATGGGCAGGTCCATAAACCGCACGGCGATTTGACGCTCCAGCCCGTAACGTAGCGCCTGCCACTCGGGCGAGAAGTGGGCAAAAGGATAGAACACGGCGCGTTGTGACTGCTCAGGTGCATAGATAAGCAGTGCCACCGGAGGCTGCATGTTTTCATGCGGGATCAGCGGCAGCATCGCCTCGCCGTCGGGCGGGCCTTCAACCAGCAGGCAGTCGGGCTGTAACGCTTCCAGCGCCGTCAACAGGCTTCGCGCACAGCCAGGGCCGTGATGGCGAATACCGAACAGATGAACAGTGTGATCGGACATATCAGCTCATACCCGCTTATTAATCGATATCACGACAGGCGCGATAGAGATCTTTCCAGTCGCTCCGCTCTTTAACGATAGTCTCCAGATACTCGCGCCACACCACGTCATCCTGCACCGGATCTTTAATCACCGCACCCACCAGGCTGGCAGCAATATCGCGGCTGTGGAGTACGCCGTCGCCAAAATGCGCGGCCAACGCCATACCGTTATTGATCACCGAGATGGCTTCGGCGGTACTCAGCGTGCTGGTAGGTGATTTAATTTTCATCTTGCCGTCTTCCGTTTGCCCGTTACGCAGTTCACGGAAAATTTGCACCACACGGCGTACTTCTTTCAATGCAGGCGGCTCGGCAGGGAGTTGCAGCGCCTGCCCAAGTTCGGCAACCCGGCGGGAGACAATATTGACTTCCTCATCTTCACTGGCTGGCACCGGCAACACGACGGTATTAAAGCGGCGTTTCAGGGCAGAAGAGAGTTCATTCACGCCCTTATCACGGTTGTTGGCGGTGGCGATGACATTAAAGCCGCGTACCGCCTGGACCTCATCATTCAGTTCCGGCACCGGCAGCATTTTTTCTGACAGGATGGTGATCAGCGTATCCTGCACATCCGCCGGGATACGGGTTAACTCCTCTACGCGGGCAATCTGGCCCTGCGCCATCGCGCGCATCAGGGGACTTTCCACCAGCGCGGCGCGGGACGGCCCTTTAGAGAGCAACTCAGCATAGTTCCAGCCGTAGCGCATTTGCTCTTCGCTGGTGCCTGCCGTGCCCTGAATGATCAGCGTGGAGTCACCGCTAATCGCTGCGGCTAAATGCTCGGATACCCAGGATTTCGCCGTACCGGGTACGCCATACAGCAGCAGCGCGCGATCGGTTGCCAGCGTAGCGACCGCCGTTTCGATGATCCTGCGGTTACCAATATATTTTGCCGTCACCTCAAAACCATTATCCAGCCGCCCACCCAGCAGATAGGTTGCCACGGCCCACGGGGAGATAACCCAGTTTTCGGGGCGCGGGCGGTTGTCCACTTTCTGTAATTCGGCCAGCTCCTGCGCAAACTGTTCTTCAGCATGCCGACGTAAAATATTCACTGCGCTGGTATTACTCATAATGCATTCTCTCTGCTAAAAAGGGTTTGAAGGTTTTTGCGCCAGGCAACGACGATAGAAAGACGATGAAGTACCTCTTCGCAGCAAGGCTCCTGACTGGCGTCGCGCGGCCAGTGATTAATGACGTCATCAAGCATATCGGCAGGCAGCAGGCAGGCGATATCGCCGATGGCATGACGTAGCTCATAGTCATACACCGCGTGCTTTTGCTGCACCCATTGATGAAGTGTGGTCACGACTTGCGCTGCCAGTTGCGGGTCAAAGGGGGATGCCTCAAGTGGCAACGTGCGTTCCAGCTGGCTGCATAAATTGCCAAGCCTGATGGACTTTTGTTTGTTGACATCAAAGGCGACAAGCTGATGAAAAATTCTTTCTTGCCGTTGTGCCAGCGGCATAAGTGCCAGTAGCTCGAAGAGATCGATATAAACATCGGCTAAGTTAGTGTTGATGTGTCCTTCCGGGATCAGCGAGACAAAGGCTTCTGCCCACTCACTATTGCGTTCACGCAGGGTGGCCGCCAGCCAGGCCCGAAGCAGTACGGCCTGCCAGTCGGTATTCGCCGCCCAGGCTAACAATTCTGCCGGAGTAGCCTGCAACTGCTGCTGCCACCAGCGTAGCGGGACGGCGCGAATCAGTTGATAAAGCCACCATGCGCGTTGTCCCAGCCGTTCGCCAGCCCCTTTTTTTTCTTCCAGCGCATCCTGTTTCCACTCATCAGCAAACTGCTCCGGGGCGTCAAGCTGATATTCAGGGACGCGCTCGCCGGATAACCGTTTTTTAAGCCTGAGCAGCAATGACGTCTCTTCCTTTTCATGCAATAACGCGCTGACCCGACTGGTCATGCGGGCGACATAGGCGCTATCAGGCAGCGTGGACAACATCTCAGCCGCCGCGAGGCGCACCTCTTTACTGCGATCGCACAGAAAAGCGTCGAGCAATGGTTCATCAGCACTGGACAAGTCCTGAGCCAGCACATCCAGCAGGGCCGCCCGTTCCCTGGCATGCAAGTCAGAACGATCCTGTGTCAACCGTTCACGCGCTTCGGCAGCCGTATTTTCATCCGGTATCGCGCACACCCAGTCCCATTGCGGATTGAGATTCGCCAGCCAGCGTCCTCGTTCGCCTAAAACCGCTTTGACCGCAGGACTTAGCAGCTTTTCTTTGCGCCCTAATTCCAACAGCGCCGGAAGTAACCGCGGCGCGGGCCGCATGCCAGATGTCGCAACTTGTGTCAGGGCCTGATAGCGTAAGCGCTGGGGGGCATCATTGAGCAGAGTTTGCAGCGTACCGCGATCGTCAATGACCTCACGGGTTTCAGCAGGTGCTGGCGTCAGCGTAAGGTTCTCCCTCTGCGCGGGTTGCCAACCTGCATGCTCACATAGCGACAATATCCCCGCTGCACGAAGCACGTTTTGCTCTGGCGTCGCCTGTTCAGTCAGTTCAGACAACAGATGGCCGATAGCATTATCCATGACAGGGATCTGAGGTACACGCTTCTCTGTGCCACCAATCACTTGATTTGCCAGAGTATTCAACAGTGTCATAATGCATCTCCTGCTTGCCAGATCATAGTGCTACCGTCCCACGCGCTGAGGGGCTGCAGCCATTCGCCATCCCATTCACCGATAAGCGCTATTTCCGTACCACCGCTTATAGCCAGCAGCTCCCAGCGCTCCTGGGCGCTGAGGCGGGTCGGCAGGAGATGACCCTGCGCGGTTTGACACTGCCATTGCGCATCTATCAATGTGAGTGAGATACCGCTTAGCATCATTAATATTGGCCACTGCCAGGGGTGGCTTGCCAGCATGTCGGTCATGGCATCCAGGGCTTGCGCAAGTGAAGTTACCGGCGGTGCAAAGACAGGTGCTGGCACGGGCGTGGTCAGCGGCAGGGCACGCACGGGAGCGGCACCGGGATAAAAGGCCAGCGTCATTCGCACCGCCTGCCCGGTGACATAAAGATGTTCGAAGCGTTTTGCGCCGTGAGAATACTCAAGTAGTAAAGCGGTTCGCTGACTGTCTTGCCCGTACAGCCACACCCGGCGACGCCAGAGCTTGCCTTCTTCTTCGATATGCTGGCCGAGAATGAGCCAGCTATCGTCCATGGCGGTTTGATCGGCAACGTCGTTTTTATCCGTTGTGATCCCCAGCGCCGTGCGCAGGTCAGCCTGTTCCTCAGGGGTTAATGATCCCCGCTGTCGGAAAGCATCAAGTAAGAGTTGAATTTCACCCATCTGCCCCAGCAGGCGAGCAGGCCAGTCGCTGCCGGCATCAATAAGCTCATCCATCTGTTTGAGTCTGGCGGCTATTCCGGGCAGTTGGGCATCCACCATACGCGCTGCGATGTCGCGACAGGGGTTTGATTTCCCTGACAGTTGCGCGATGCCGTAACGGGTCCGATCGCTCAGCCATCGCTCCAGCTCATCTACCCCTGCTGCCATCCGTTCCCACCGTGCCGCATCGCGACGAGCAGCGGCCTGGGGATCGACGGTTTTCGCTTTTTGCGCTTTTTCTTCTTTGCGCTCCGCACGCTGCTGCCGGGAGGCCAGCCACTCGGTTACCCACTCCGGCGGTTCACCTGACGTAAAGGTGTCGCCGTTTTGTACCCGCAGAAGCAGTAGCGCCAGTGCGTGTTTACAGGGGAATTTACGACTGGGACATGAGCATTTACAGGCCATATCATTGAGATCGACACGCACCTGATAGGGACGGGAGCCGCTACCTTTGCATTCTCCCCAGAGCGTCAATTCGTTGCCCGCCAGACTCTGCCATTTTGCCGGGGCGACCAACCCGCGAGCCGCCTTAACAGAGGCATTGTCCGGGGCCTGGGCTAACACTGTTTCAACGGTAAGTTCCATCATCTTCCTGTGCTGGCTCCTGTGTTATGCGGCGGGCGTTGCCGGACAGCCACTGCTGACATTGGGCTGTATGACGACACGCGGGCCGAGATATTTTGGCTGGCGATGGAATATTTTGGCATCCAGCACGGCGCTAACGCGGGCCAGTTTTTCCCGCAGTTGTGTATATCTTCCATGCTTATTGTTTAAGTCTTTCGCGTTGTAGCCGATCGCATCAATGCCATACTGTTGTGCCAGCCAAATGGCACGCTGATTATGAAATTGCTGCGAAATGATAATAATGCGATTTTCGCCAAAAACGTCGTGAGTGCGTACGACGGAATCCAGGGTAGAAAACCCGGCGTAGTCGCAGAAAATCGCACTTTGCGGAACGCCTTTGGCAATCAGTGCCTGCTGCATAGCAGAAGGTTCATCGTAATGTTTGTTGCCGTTATCGCCGCTCACCAGCAGCCATTTCACTTTTCCCGCATGGTAGAGATCGGCGGCGGCATCAATGCGTCGGTTGAAGTAGCGGTTACCCGGCTTTGCGCCGAGCACCAGGCCCACTTTGCGGCCAGGAATGGTGTGCACGTCATTCCAGGTACGCTGTTGGGTCGCCTCAACAATGACGTGCTGGGCATAAAAGATGATGCCAGCGGCAATCAGCGCCAGCAGAGCACAAAGAATGAAGCACTGGCGGGAAAACACAAGCCGCATCAGGGGCTTTACGCTTTCTATTATGTGCATCAGGCGCGTTCCTTGTTCATTACCGCAACAGCATCGTCTCGCGCCTGGAGGTGGCGCAGGATTTCCCGCGCAATACGCCGTTCCTCTCTGGAGGCATAACACCCTGAAAAGCTTCGGTGAAATATGTGGCTGATGGCATCGCTCAATGTCGTTTCATCGAGCTTTTCTGCCGTCTGAAGAAAACGCATGATTTTTTTGATTTCCAGATCGTATTCATCTTCGGGAGCCAGCCGTCCGGGCTGAAGCGTCATTGGGTCCCAGGCGTTGATGAGTGTAGTAATAAAGGATCGCATCATTTTCACTCCTTGATTTATTTTTGCGCTTTCAATCGAACATTATAATGCCGCTTACAAATGCGTGCGGTCCGGGCGTCACCGTCGTTGGCCAGTGCCTCCAGCACAGACAGGGGCACGTTGGGGTTTTTGGCCAGCCTACGACGTACCTTAACGGATTTATCGCCGGCCAGGGCCACTAATGCCGATTCCGGACACGCCGGGTTTTGCGCCAGCCAGGCGCGAACGTCTGCTTTTTTATCGTGGATAAGTTTTTCCAGTAGCGCCGGGAAGAACTGTGTGCGGTCGCTAAGGCTCCAGCGCACAGACTGGTTTGGATGGTCGGCAAGAGTAAGCAGGATCTCCTCGCTACTGTTGGGCGCACTTGCCAGCCCGCCCAGCACAAAAAATTGCAAATTAATGTCGCTGGTATCCCGGTATTCCTCAAGGCAGCGTTCCAGCAGAGAAAGCGGTGCGCCAACGTTCCAGATGACAAAAGAACGGACTTTGAAATCGCCTTTAAGGTAAATATGTTCCAGCAGATCGGCAGGGCACTGAGGATGTTGGGCGGCGAGGTATACCTCATCTTTGTCACTGGAATTGGCCAGCGCGGCAAAATCCAGCTCGCAGGGGATGCCTTTGCTCATGCACTGTCTTCTGAGCGCATTAACGATCTCGCTGTCTTCATCCTGAAATAGCGTATCAATCACCTGTTGCGGCAAAACGTCGCGCACAACAAGCTCCCGCTTCAGATTTTTATATGACGACGTGGCAACGGTCTGGAGAAAGGTCTCCGGCACACGGGGATGGTGGATCAGCAAGCAGTTCATTTCAAAGATGCGATCGTCGCGCAGCCGATCGCAAGACTCGGGCGTGGGGTTGATGAGTTGTCTCAGTCTGGAGGCGAGTTCAGCCTTATTTTCCTCGTGCCGCCGGGCATGGAAATTGTTTCGCGGATCGGTGGGTTGTAGCGCACAAGGATGACGCGTTAGCCTCTCCAGTACATTGTCAGACAGCGTTTTATTATGCAGCAAGCGCAGGGCTACCAGCGGGCTGGCATCTTCCGCCAGACGCCGCTGGAGGTTTTCATCGGGCGTAAATTCCGCCACGGCGGAACGTACCAGTTCTTCTTCATCCCTGCTAAGCCGTTCCAGGATGACGCTGTCTTCCGTTAAGTGCATTGGCAGCAGGCTACGCACGCCTGCGTCAGCGTCATCCAGCAGGAAAAGGAGATCGTCGCGGATCAGTTGACAATACACCAACAGCGTATGACGTACCTGCGGGGAAGGGTGACGGCAAAGCGTATGAATCAGGAGGCTATTATCGGTGGTGTTCTTGCTGAGCTGTTCAATGAAACGGCCTTCTACAGAAGGGGAACCACAGAAATAAACAAAAGCCCATTTATTTTCAGGAGAATCAAGCGGGGTCCAATGTTGCGGCACGTTTTGCAAGGCGCTTAATTTATCAAACGCCTGCTGCTGGTTCTCGCATTGCCAAATCTGCAAGGCATCAAACAGCTCGGGCCATAAAATCGCCATTTGCGCAAAGGTGTTGCGACCATTGCGCATGACATCATCCTGCTCTTTTAACGAAAGCCGCCCGATGATTTGCATCAGGGATTTCAACGGCGCGTCGGCTGATTTGGCAACGGTACGAATAAAGCTGACAGGTAACCCTTCCCAGCCATGCTCCAGCAGTAAAAGCTTGAATTCGGTCCCGGCGAGAATTTTTCCAACCGTGTTGCTGCGGGCATTTTCTAAGAGCGTGAACATGTTGATTATCCTTAATTTAGTTGCTGAATAACCTGACCAAAAGGGAACTGCTTAGGGCGTGCGCCTCCGGGGGGCACCAGCCAAATTGTCGGCAGAGAGGGCGTCTGCGCGGGGAATTTCCCATAACCATCGGTCATGTAGAGCACAACGGCAGGCGGACAAGTGAGCGATGTTACGCGCTGAAAGAAGGGACGAAAATCCGTCCCGCCACCGCCCACGGGCGCAGGTATATTCGGGGATGATGTGTCAAGCTCCCAGGGGCCATAAAGCGCCGCATCGGCATACCACAACAGGATAGTCAGATCGGGATAGCACCGTCCGATAGCCTGAACTTCCTCAAGCATGGCAGACAGCTCGGACGTACTGATACTGCCGCTGGTGTCAACACAAATAGCGACAGTCACCCGTTGATCTTCGAGATATTCCAGATAGCTTTCCTGCCAGACAAAACGCCGATCCCACTGGCAGAAGTCGCTGGCAGAAGGGGTAAGGTAGTGCCAGAGTAACTCGCGCCAGGGGATTTGCGGCCCGACCGCTTCTGCTACATCAAGAAAAGCCGCGAGCGGATCGTCCCCCTGATGGCGCTGCACCTGACGGACGGACTCCAGGGCCTTACGCCACGGCGTAGTTTGCGATTCGGCTTGCCCGCCGCGGCGTAAGCAATTTTCCCCGGGGCCTTCCTTACTACACGCCTGGCAGCGTTGCGGCTGTTTCACCAGCAATTGATAAATTTCCTCGACGCACAACTGTTCGAGTGCAGTGTCGCGCAACATGTCTGGTGGCAGGCGAAACGTCGCTTTTCTCTGTGCTTTCAGCGTGTCGTTATGGGTGGCAATAATGCCGTTGACGACAATATCACACGCGACTTCCCATCTTTGTGCGTCGCGGTTTCCCATCCGCTGCGGATGTTGCAGGGCAATATGCAGCAGCGCATGTAAAAATTGAAACTCCAGCGTGGGTTCGTCGAGTTGCAGGATGTGCGCAGGATTAACAAACATCGAACGTGCATCGACCTGGAAATGGTGCAACTGGTCGTCTTCTTCCAGAGCAAGATACAGCGCCAGCGTGCCGAAAAAGGGCGATTTACGCATCAAACGGATACGCATAGTTTGCCATTTTTCCTGCCAGAGCGAGTCGTCAGGCGTAGCGTTGTAAATAGTCATCCAGCCACCGTTTTACTTCGGCATGTTTATCGACCTGCTTAGCAAACGCTGAAAGCTGATTATTCTCGCGCAACAGCGGAAGAAGTTCGCTGAAGAAACGCTGAAGCCACTCGGCACTGGCCTGTTTCACCAGCCAGCATGCTGCATTGAACGCGCTTTTTGCCTCCTGTTGCCGCAGCACCAGCGCGGTTATCGTTGCCCAACGCGCGCTGGGATCATGAGGAAAACGGCTCGTGGAGGCCGCTTTACCTTGCAGAATATGGTCGATGTCCGGCAGGGACTGATAGATTTCCGTGAACGCTTCAAATTCGGTCGCACACCCTGAACCGACGGCCAGTTCAACGGGTAGCCCCTGCTGATAGAGATCGTTCGCCATCATCCAGCTGCGAGGGCTGGGCCAGGCGGGGCTATCGGCTGCTATTTTGTGCAGCAAATCGTCGCCACGAAACGCAAGGAAGGCGAGAATATGTTCATGTACATTCTGCTGCTGGGCGTAACGCCGCCAGCAGGATAAATCAACGCTGAGCGTCAGATGCAAAAAACGATTGGCAACCGGCGCGGGCAGATCGTAAACCGTTGTGCGATCCTGTTTACGGTTACCGGCGGCAATAATCGTAATACCCGCCGGCAGTTGATAGCTGCCCACCCGCCTGTCGAGAATAAGTTGCTGCGTGATGCCCTGCATTGCTGGCGGTGCCTGATTAAATTCATCCAGAAACAGAATGCCCTGTGCGGCGGGATCGGTGGGAAGAAAGTCAGGAGGATAGAAAACAGACTGGCGAGAGGAATGATCAGCCACTGGCAACCCGCGGATATCACCAGGCATCAACTGGCTCAAACGAACATCAATAACGGGTAAGTGATGACGCTGTGCCACCTGATGCACAACCTGACTTTTACCAATCCCCGGTGCGCCCCAGATAAACAGCGGTGTATGAAGAGTGGCGGAAATGAGTTTATCAAGTAGCGCATCCAGCGCATGAGGAGTCAGCGTCAACATAAACAATCCCTGTATATAAAAACAGGGTTATTTTACGCCAGTGCAAGTGAAATTCTACCTTGTCAGCTGTTTTTTCGGATTTACGCCCGGTCCAGATGCGTCAGCCATAGTCGGGTATCAAACTCCAACTGGTGATAGTGCGGTTCCATATGACAGCAGAGCTGGTAAAAGGCTTTGTTATGGTCTTTCTCCTTCAGGTGCGCCAGTTCGTGAACCACGATCATGCGCAAAAACGGCTCCGGTGCATGACGAAACACGGTAGCCACGCGGATTTCCGCTTTTGCTTTTAGCTTTCCGCCCTGTACGCGTGAGATAGCCGTATGCAAACCCAGTGCGTTTTTCAATACGTGGATCTTATTGTCATACATCACTTTATTGATTGGTGCCGCATTGCGCAGATACTGGCTTTTTAGATCCTGAGTATATTGCCAGAGGGCTTTATCAGTCGTGAACGCGTGATTTCCGGGATAACGCTTTTGCAGCACCTCGCCGAGCCGCTGTTCGGCAATCAGCGTGCGCACCTGAACCAGCAGGTTTTCCGGGTAGCCCTGTAAATAAGTAAGTTGATTCATCTTTGCCCACGCCAAACATAAAAAGTGTATACTCACGCACCCTTTTAGGGATAACACCGCAATTTTACCATTCTGGAGGGCCGATGAGCCACATAGACAACGGTTTCCGTTCACTGGATCTTAAACGCTTCCCTGAAACGGATGACGTCAACCCGCTACAGGCGTGGGAAGCAGCGGATGATTATCTGCTGCAACAGTTGGACGATACCGTCATCAGCGGCCCTATCCTGATTTTTAACGATACGTTCGGCGCATTGAGCTGCGCGCTGGCGGAGCACAAGCCGTTTAGCATCGGCGATTCGTACTTAAGCGAACTCGGTACGCGGGAAAACTTACGTCACAATGATATTCCGGAAGGCAACGTAACGTTCCTCGACAGCACTGCGCCGTATCCACAAGCGCCGGGTATTGTTTTGATTAAGATCCCGAAGACAATGGCGCTGCTCGAGCAACAACTGCGCGCCTTACGCGACGTGGTGACGCCGCAAACACGCATTATTGCCGGGGCGAAAGCCCGCGATATCCATACTTCCACGCTGGCGATTTTTGAGAAGGTGCTTGGCCCGACCACGACCACGCTGGCATGGAAAAAAGCGCGGCTGATTAACTGCACTTTCAGCAATCCGGCACTGGCAGAGGCTTCACCAACGCTGAGCTGGACGCTGGAAGGCACCGACTGGACTATCCATAATCACGCTAACGTCTTCTCGCGCACCGGGCTGGATATTGGCGCACGCTTCTTTATCGAGCATCTGCCGGAAAATCTGGAAGGCGAAGTGGTTGATCTGGGCTGTGGTAACGGCGTCATTGGCCTCACGCTGCTGGATAAGAACCCCGAAGCGAAAGTGGTGTTTGTCGATGAATCGCCGATGGCAGTCGCGTCAAGCCGTCTGAACGTAGAAACCAACCTGCCGGATGCACTGGATCGCTGTGAGTTTATGATCAACAACGCGCTCTCCGGCGTGGAGCCTTTCCGCTTCAACGCCGTGCTGTGCAACCCGCCGTTTCATCAGCAGCATGCGCTGACGGATAACATCGCGTGGGAGATGTTCCATCATGCACGCCGTTGTCTGAAAATTAACGGCGCATTGTATATTGTTGCCAACCGTCATCTCGACTACTTCCACAAGCTGAAGAAGATTTTCGGTAACTGCGAGACGATTGCCACCAACAGCAAATTTGTGGTGCTGAAGGCGGTCAAGTTGGGTCGCAGGCGCTAAATTTCCAGCCCCAGCCGGGTGCCCTGCGCAATGGCGCGTCGGGCATCCAGCTCCAGCGCCACGTCGCAGCCACCGATTACGTGCACCGTCTTGCCCGCCGCTCTCAGCGGGTCGAGCAGTTCGCGGCGCGGCTCCTGGCCTGCGCAGATCACCACATGATCCACGTTCAATACCTGCGGCTCGCCGCCGATCAATAAGTGTAATCCGTCGTCGTCAATCTTCTGATAGCTGACGGCGGGGATCATTTTTACCCCGCGCGCCAGCAGCGTGGCACGGTGCACCCAGCCGGTGGTTTTGCCTAGACCGTCGCCCGGCTTGCTGGCTTTGCGCTGGAGCATCACTATCTGGCGCGGGCTTTTCGGGAGTTGCGGGCCTTCCGGGCGCAGGCCGCCGCGCTGATTAAGACTGGTGTCGATTCCCCATTCGACACAGAACTCAGCAATATTCTGGCTGGTGGGATCGCCGGGCTGGCTCAGGTACATCGCGGTATCAAAACCAATGCCGCCACAGCCAATAATGGCCACCCGTTCACCCACCGGCGCGTTATCCCGTAAGACGTCGAGATAGGTCAGCACCTTTGGATGATCGAGGCCGTCGATGGGGGGACGCCGGGGTTCAATACCGCTGGCGAGGATCACTTCATCAAATAAGGAAAGCCGATCCGCCGTAACGACATGGTTGAGCTGAAGGGTTACACCGGTGAGATCAAGCATTCGTCGGTAGTAGCGCAGCGTTTCATAAAACTCTTCTTTGCCGGGGATCTGTTTGGCAATGTTAAACTGTCCGCCGATTTCGCCCTGCGCATCGAATAGCGTCACGCGGTGCCCGCGTGACGCGGCGTTGACCGCAAAGGCAAGTCCTGCCGGACCTGCGCCGATCACTGCCAGATTTTTCTTTTTGCGGGCGGGGAGGATGGGCATGAGTGTTTCATGGCAGGCGCGCGGGTTAACCAGGCATGAGGTCACCTTGCCGGCGAAAATCTGATCCAGACAAGCCTGATTACAACCAATGCAGGTATTGATTTCGTCAGCCCGATTAGCCTGCGCTTTAGAGAGGATCTCCGGGTCGGCAAGAAAAGGGCGCGCCATGGAGACCATATCCGCATCGCCACGGGCGAGGATCGCCTCCGCGATCTGCGGATCGTTAATTCGGTTAGTGGTGATCAGCGGGATCGTGACTTTTCCCTTCAGTTTACGCGTCACCCAGCTAAACGCACCGCGTGGAACAGGGGTGGCGATGGTGGGAACGCGAGCTTCATGCCAGCCGATGCCGGTGTTAATAAGAGTGACTCCCGCTAACTCAAGCGTCTGCGCCAGCCGGATGGTTTCTGCCAGCGTGCCGCCATTTTCTACCAGATCGAGCATCGACAGGCGATAGATAATAATAAATTCGTCACCGACACGAGCACGGATGGCGCGCACCACCTCAATCGCAAAACGCATGCGGCGGGTGTAATCTCCTCCCCACTCGTCGTCACGCTGATTGGTGCGTGCTGCCAGAAATTCGTTGATCAGATAACCTTCAGAGCCCATCACTTCTACGCCATCATAGCCTGCTTGCCGGGCCAGCATGGCGCAACAGGCAAAATCATCAATCAGCGCCAGGATCTCGCCATGCGTTAACTCACGTGGCGCAAAGCGGTTAATCGGGGCCTGAAGAGGGGAAGGGGCGACCGGCTGTGGCTGGTAGCTGTAGCGTCCGGTATGCAGAATTTGCAACGCAATTTTGCCGCCTTCCTGATGTACCGCATCGGTGATCGGACGATGGTGCGCGACCTGGGCGGGGTCCGTTAATACTGCGCCGCCTTCCATCGTGACACCGGAAAGAGAAGGGGCAACGCCACCAGTAACAATCAGCGCCACGCCGTGACGGGCACGTTCCGCATAAAACGCCGCCAGCCTTTCCGGCCCATCGGGGCGCTCTTCCAGGCCCGTATGCATGGAACCCATTAGCACCCGATTTTTCAGGGTGGTGAAGCCCAGATCGAGCGGTGTAAATAGCGACGGGTAGCTCATAATTGCTTCCAGTATGTAAAATTATTGTTATGTGGTCGGATGAGTTACTAATTTAGCGGGCGCGGTGGAAAAGGGAAAAGATCGTTGCGGTGATTGTGATGGGATTCAAAGATTGTGGGGGTGGGGGAGCGGTACAGCCTGGGCGGAAACCACCCTCACCCCCGCCCTCTCCCTGAGGGAGAGGGGGCAGCCCGGCGTTTGGGGTGAATTTGCTGGCCCGTCTTGAGCCAGCGCGTCCGGTGTCGCAACGTAAGGTCGGATGATCGCCGGTGCTGACGTCACGCCATACCGTTCCCTCTCCCTTGAGGGAGAGGGTGAGGGGGAAAAGGCCGGCGGAAACCACCCTCACCCCCGCCCTCTCCCTGAGAGAGAGGGGGCAGCCCGGCGTTCGGGGGGAGTTTTGCTGGCTGCTTTGAGCCAGCGCGTCCGGTGTCGCAACGTAAGGTCGGATGATCGCCGATGCTGACGCCACGCCATACTGTTCCCTCTCCCTTGAGGGAGAGGGTTAGGGTGAGGGGGAAAAGGCTGGCGGAAACCACCCTCACCTCCGCCCTCTCCCTGAGGGAGAGGGGGCAGCCCGGCGTTCGGGGTGAGTTTGCTGGCCCGTCTTGAGCCAGCGCGTCCGGTGTCGCAACGTAAGGTCGGATGATCGCCGGTGCTGACGCCACGCCATACCGTTCCCTCTCCCTTGAGGGAGAGGGTTAGGGTGTGGGGGAGCGGCGAATACCTGGGCAGAACATTTCCAGACCACGCCCCTCGCCACCCCCTTAAAGCGTGTAAAACCCGATCTCAGGGAAGCCGTTTCCCCAGGCTATCAAACAAGTGAAGATGCTGCTCAGCAATCGACAGGTTAAGCATGGTTCCCTGGGTAAAGCTCAACTGGCGGAAGGATTTCAGGCAAATGGGATGACCGTCCAGATCCAGCCATACCAGGGTGGAATCCCCTTGCAATTCGCATAACCGCGTGCGTGCGCTCACCGTGAAGTCGCCATCGCCCTCATACTGCAAATGCTCCGGGCGCAGCGCAACGAAAAGCTTATCTCCTTCCTGCACACCTTGCGGTGCTTTGCTTAGCGGCAGCGCTAAATTATCCGTGATGCATAGTGCGCCTTCCCGCCATACCGCCGGTAGCACATTGATTTTTGGCGTACCGATAAATTCCGCCACAAACAAGTTGGCGGGCGTATTGTAAAGCTCTAGCGGCGTACCAACCTGCTCAATTTTGCCTTTATAGAGCACCACGATGCGGTCCGCGAGGGTCATCGCTTCCACCTGATCGTGGGTAACGTAAACCATGGTGTTGTGCAGGGTATTATGCAGTTGCTGGATCTCCTGGCGCATCTCTACACGCAGCGCAGCATCAAGGTTCGACAGCGGTTCGTCGAACAAAAACAGCTCCGGCTGCTGGACGATGGAGCGGCCAATCGCCACGCGCTGACGCTGGCCGCCGGAAAGATTCTGCGGCAACCGTTCCAGCATCTCTTCCAGTTTCAGCATCCGTGACGCGTGCTGGATGCGTTTGTCGATCTCCTCTGTGGGCGTTTTAATGTTTTTTAATCCAAACGCCAGGTTTTCCCGCACTGTCATGTGGGGATAGAGCGCGTAAGACTGAAAAACCATGGAGAGATTACGTTTGCCCGCCGCGAGCCGGGTGACGTCCTCTTCGCCCATTTTCAGCATCCCGCCGTCTGGCAGCTCCAGACCGGCAATAATGCGCAGCAGGGTCGATTTACCACAGCCGGAAGGACCGACGAGGACAATAAACTCGCCCGAGGCGATATCCAGCGACAGATTTTCGATAATGGTCGATTTGTCGTATTTTTTATGAATGTTGCGTAGTGTCAGGGCCGTCATTGTGCATCCTTTCTTATTGCTGGCTCAGGGTAATAAGTTGCTTTAACTCTTCGGTTTTTTTCGCAAGCAGCGCGGTATTACCGCGAGTTTCGACATTGAGTCTTAACAGCGGTTCGGTATTGGAGGCGCGTAGGTTAAAGCGCCAGTCGGCAAAATCCAGGCTTAACCCGTCAATATCGCTGCGCGTTGCTTCTGTACAGGCATAATGCGCGGCGATGTTTGTCAGTGCCGCGTCTGGCGAGGCGACCTCAAGGTTAATTTCGCCGGAAACGGGGTAGCGTGCCTGCGCCTCCTGAACGTAGTGGGAGAGCGGCTGGCGTCCCTGGCCGAGAATATTGAGCATCAGCATCAGCGGGATCATGCCGCTGTCACAGTAGCCAAAGTCGCGGAAATAGTGGTGGCCGCTCATCTCGCCGCCGTAAATCGCATTCTCTTCTCGCATCCGCGCCTTGATAAAGGCGTGGCCGGTTTTACTGATCACCGCGCGGCCGCCATGCCGGGCGACGGTCTCAAGCGTATTCCAGGTCAAGCGCGGGTCGAGAAGAATGGTGCTGCAGGGGGCCTGCTGTAAAAAATTGCCGGCAAACATCCCCACCAGATAATAACTTTCGATAAATTCGCCGTGTTCATCAAAGAAAAAACAGCGGTCGAAATCGCCGTCCCACGCCACGCCAAGATCGGCGTGATGCGCGAGTACCGCCTCGCAGGTTGCGCGACGATTTTCTTCCAGCATCGGATTAGGCACCCCTGCCGGGAAGTGGCCGTCCGGGCGATGGTGAATGCGGATAAAGTCGATTTCAATACCCTGGACACGCAGGGCGGTATCAATAGCGTCGAGCGCCGGACCCGCAGTACCGTGGCCAGCATTGACAACGATGCGCAGTGGACGTTGTGGTTTATGCGGCAAATATTGCAGCAGATGCGCGACCCAGGCAGGGCGATTATCAAAGCGAATAACACTGCCCCGGCGATCGCCCTGCGGCCACTGATTGCTTTCGGCAAGCCGCTTAATTTCCAGCAAACCGTTATCGTTACTGATGGGGCGAGCATCCTTACGCACCAGCTTCATGCCGTTATACTGTGCGGGATTGTGGCTGGCCGTCACCTGAATACCGCCATCTGCCTTCAGTTCCCGGGTGGCGAAGTAGATTTCCTCGGTACCGGTCTGTCCGAGGTCAATAACGTCAGCGCCGCTCAGGGCCAGCCCTTCCGCCAGCGAGGCTTTAAGTTCATCGGAACTGAGACGCACGTCGGCCCCAATCACTACCCGATGAGGCTGTAGCCAGCTCCCGTAAGCGCGTCCGATACGAAAAGCGATTTCCGGTGTGAGAGTCACGCCGATTTCGCCACGAATGTCATAGGCTTTAAAACAGTTCAGTTCATCCATAATCTGCTCTTTCTTAAGGGGATTAACTCAGGCCGACTCCCGAATAATCAGCTGGTGCTCCAGCGCATAATGGGTAATTGGCCCGTTTTGTAACAAAAGTTCTACTGCAATTTCGCCTTTTTGGGCTGCATCCTGTGAGATGGTGGTGAGCGTCGGCCCGCCGGTATCAATGGCTAAGTTATCGAAACCAGTAATCGCCACCTGCTGTGGGACGGCTATCTTATGTTGCTGACAATGCTGAATCGCGCCCAGCGCAAAGCGGTCAGAAAGGCAAATCAGCGCAGTGATGCTTGGATGTGCTGCAAGCAGGGCCTCAGCGGCTTGTGCGCCATGCGCTTCATCGTGACGGGTTTCGTACAGCCAGCAGGTTGCAGGATCTATATCATGATCAATAAAGGTGTCCCGACAGGCGTTAACACGCGTAACCATCACCAGGTTGTCACCGGTCACCGGCTGGCTTAATTCACGCATTCCGCACGAGTTTTTACTGGCCGAGAAAGCGATAATGCCAAACTGACGATGACCTTTACCAATCAGGTAACGGGAGATTTCCGCCATTGCGCCGGCGTTATCAATCGAGACGCTGCTGTATTGCGGCAGACGAAAATCCAGCGTCACGACCGGGAGCTGGCGCGCCAGCGTCTGTTGGATAATCGCCTCATTATTGTGCGTTGCGTTAAGAATGTAGCCATCCACCAGAGTGGTGATAGGAGCGATTTCTGCCTTCTGGCGCTTACGCAGCGGGATTAGCACCAGGTTCTTATCCAGCTTCTCGCACTGGGTCGCAATACCGCGCATCAGGCTAATATCGTGCGCATCAATAAACACATAGCTCATTGAGTCATTAAAAATGATGCCGATGGTGTCTGACTTACCGGTGCGAAGCGCCCGGGCGAGTTTATCTGGTCCTTTAAAGCCCACTTCTTCAGCGTATCGAAAGATACGTTCGCGCAGAACGCTCGAAAGCTTATCCGGGTTAGTCCAGGCATTCGAGACGGTGGTATGTGAAACCCCCAGCGCCTGTGCCAGTGACTTTGTTGTAATTTTATCTTTATTTTTCATTTTATTAACGTTATATGCTGATAATCACTGTTATTGGTTTATCTGAAATCCTGATTGCTAAGTTTAACGTTAAACAAAAAGCAAAATGTGACGTGTTTAACGTTAAACATAAAAAACTGGTGTTAGTTTACTCCACGTTCTAACAAGTAGGATGAAGCAGGACACCTCTTACCAAGAGTCAGGGAGATTAATTGTGAAAGTTGCAACAGTAGCGAAATGGACGGCTTCGGCACTTCTCAGTCTATGCATCGTAGGTTGCGGGCCGGATGAAAAACCCGCCGCCAGCGAAGGCGCGAAAACTCCGATTAAAATGTGGGTTGCGCCTAACGAAAATGAAGAGGCTTTCTGGAACACCATGGTGAAAGAGTGGAACCAGGACCCGTCTCATACCCCCGTCGAATTTACTGCCATTCCGGCAGCAAGCAGTTCTGAAGAAGCCATCATGAACGCCCTGGCTTCCGGAACCGAACCCGATCTTTCCAGCAATATCTTTATCGGCTTCGCCAGTCAACTGGCAGAAGTGGGCCAACTGGAAGACTTGTCCAAAATGCCAGGCTATGACGAGCTGGTGAAAAATCGTCATATGGAATCGCTTCTGCCGGCATGGCAGCTGGAAGGCCAGCAAAATGTGTTACCGCTGTATGTGAACCCTATCGTCTGGTGGTGGCGCGGCGATCTGCTGCAACAGTACGGCGTAGATCATGTTCCGACTACCTATGATGAGTTGTATTCATTGGCAGAAAAACGCACGGCGGACAACAAGGGCTATGTGATCCAGATGACCGCCGGCAAGAACTGGTGGGAACGTTGGTTTGACCTGATCCCGCTGTACTACGCGCAAAGTGGCGGTAAGAGTTACATGGCCGACAACAAAGCGCAGTTTAACGATGATGCGGGCATTGCGGTTCTGAATTTCATGGGCAAAGTGTTTAACAACAACTGGAGCAGCTACGACTTTACCGCCGCAGACGATCCGTTGGCGACAGGTCAGGTACTGGCCTCCGCGCGTGGTCCATGGGATATCGCCCGCTATCGCAAACAGTATCCGGAAATCTTAAAGAGCATCAAAATCGGTCCGATGCTGACGCAGCAGGGTACCGCGCATCCGCATACTTTCGGCGACAGTAAAGGGCTTGTCATCTTCAGCACCAGTAAACATAAAACTGAAGCCTGGGCTTTCATCCAGTGGGTTTACGGTAAGGCCGAACACGACCTCGCCTGGCTGGAAACCACCGGTATGCCGCCTGCACGCTCTGATCTGATGACTAACCCCATCTTTGTCGATTACTTTGCTAAAAACCCGCTGGAAAAAGAGATCGCTTCTTACGTGGATGTGGCATTGCCGCCGGTTGCGACAACCCAGACTACGGAAATTCAGCGCAGCATGACGCAAATGCTTGAACAGGTGATCTTTAAACATACGGATGCCAAAGAAGCGCTAAACCAGTCTGCAACGGAAATTGACGGCCTGCTGAACAAATAAGAGGGATCTATGGCAGGATATGATTCACGTACCGGAGGCCTTTTGGCCTCCTCATGGATAGGGTACTCGCTGTTATTCTGGTTCTACCCGCTGGCCTGGCTGGTAGTATTGAGCGTGACGCAGTGGCAGTTTATCGGTACACCCAAATTTACCGGCTTACAAAATATTATCGGCGTGATGCATGATACGTTGTTCTGGAAATCAATGCTCAACGTGGCGCGTTTCCTGCTTTATTATTTGCCGATTGTCTTTATTGCCTCGCTGCTATTTGCGGCCGGATTGAAACGGATTAAATATGGTAAAAGCTTTATTGCACTGAGTTTCTTACTGGCCAATATTTCTTCCGGGGTGGCGTACTCGATCGTCTTCTCGAAGTTATTCAGCGAATTTGGTCCGGTAAACCATTTTTTACAACAGTGGCTCGGCGTATCAGTGCCATGGTTTACTAACCCGGATTGCGCGATGCTCTCTATCGCGCTGATCGTCACCTGGAAATTCGTGGGGTATTACGGGTTGATCCTCTATTCCGGGATGCAGGCAATTCCGAACGATATTTACAGTGCGGCGCTGCTGGATAAAACCGGACGTTTTAAACAGGGCTGGGCGATTACCCTGCCGATGATGAACGCGCAGATCGTGATGGTAATGGTACTGGCGATCACCGTGGCGTTCAGCATCTTTACCGAGCCTTATCTCATTACCGGCGGCGGTCCGCTGGACAGTACTACCAGCCCGATGGTGGTGATGTATGAGATGGCCTTCCAGAAAATGAAGCCTACCTGGGCGGCAACGATGTCCATCATTGTGGCGGCGTGCAGCTTCCTTATTATCTGGTTGTTCAGAAAACTGTTTGAAAAAAATATAGAGATCGTGTGAATGAAAAAACTCACGCCGCTAAGTCTGATCGTCCATGCCGCCATGCTTTTACTGGCGTTGACCTGGCTTTATCCGTTTATCTGGATGGTGATTGCCTCGTTAAAACCGACGGCGGAGATTTACACCACCGCGCTGTTTTCCGGGCACTGGTCGTTCGATAACTATACGTTCCTGTTCGATAACAGTAATCGTGCGGATAAACCCTTTTTGCGCACCTTATTTAACTCGTTATTTGTCTCACTCACTATTACCGCCTGCGTGACCGTCACGTCAATGCTGGTGGGCTATGCGGTGGCGAAAACGGAATTTCGCGGCAGGCATGCGTTTAAAAACTTACTCATCGTGCAAATGGTATTCCCGGCATTTATGTTCATTATTCCGCAATTCGTTCTGATGCGCGAACTGGGGTTAATTAACAGCTACAGCGCGATGATCCTGCCTTATGCGATGAGCGCCTGGGGAATATTTATGGTGTCGCAAAGCTTTAAAGGCACGCCCAATGATTATCTCTATGCCGCCCGTCTCGATCACGCCAGCCTGTGGGGGATTCTGCGCCACGTCATGATGCCGCTGAATAAGGCCATTCTGGCGATTGTGGCGTTGTTTACCTTTTCCAGCTCGTGGGACAACTTCCTCTGGCCGCTGATTGTCATGCGCGAGGCGGACAAAATGCCGTTCTCCGTATTGCTGGCCACCTTCAGTAAATCCTACGGTATTTATCTGGGGCCGGTGCTGGCGGGAGCGGTGGTGCAGATGCTGCCGATTATTATCCTGTTTATCCTGTTCCGGAAATATTTCCTGCAGGGTATGTCGCTGTCGCTGAAATAAGGAGATTCGCGTGAACGCTATTCCGTGGTGGCAGCAAAGCGTCTGTTACCAGATTTACCTGCCGTCGTTTTGCGACGGCAACAAGGACGGCCTGGGCGATTTTCCGGGTCTGCTGACAAAGCTGGATTACCTGGCCGCACTGGGCGTTGGGGCTATCTGGATCACCCCGTTTTACCCGTCGCCGCTGGTCGATAACGGCTACGATATCAGCGACTATTGCGCCGTGGACCCGCGCTTCGGTGAGATGGACGATTTCCGGCGGGTGGTGGCAGGCTGTCACGCGCGCGGCATTCGGGTAATCATCGACCTGGTGGTGAATCACGTTTCTTCTGAACATCCGTGGTTTAAAGACGCGTGGAATAACCCCGCCAGCCGCTATCGTGATTACTTTATTTTTACCGACCAGCCGAATAACTGGCAGTCATTCTTTTCCGGCAGCGCATGGACGGCGGAGCCGGATACCGGGCAGTACTACTACCACAAATTCGCGCCGCAGCAGGTGGATCTCAATTGGGCGAACCCGCAGGTTGAAAAGGAAATTCGCCAGGTGGTCGATTTCTGGATTGCGCAGGGGGTCGACGGTTTCCGCTTTGACGTTATTAACTTCCTGACCACCGACGGTATCCTCGCGGATAACCCGCAGGAGAACGGCGAGCAGCGCCACGACCACGACATTAACCAGCCGGGGATTGTCGATGCGCTACGGCGGTTATGCCGCTATGTGCGCCAGCGCGGCGATTTCTTTCTGATTGGCGAGATTGGCAGTGAAGATCTTAATGTGCTGCGCCGCTATCAGGGGCTGGATCTGATGGACGTGGTGTTTAACTTTAATCTCGGCAGCCAGAAAACCTTCGATGCTGCGCGGTTGTTTACCGAACTGGAAGCGATGCAACAGCAACAGCCTGGCCTGCCAACGCTGTTTTTCTCCAGCCATGATATGTCGAGAATGATAAGCCGCTTTGGCGAAGGCGAGCGCGATGTCGCCCGCGCCCGCGCGGTGCTCGCGCTTCAGCTAACCGCCTGCGGTGTACCCTTTATTTTTCAGGGGGAGGAGCTGGGGCTGACCGATTATCGTGCCCGGTCGGTAGAACAAATTTTTGATATTCAGGGCCGCACCCATTATCAGACCGCGCTTGATGCCGGGATGTCGGCAGACGAGGCGCTGGCCGTCGCGCTTGAACGCTCACGCGACGGGTCGCGCGCGCCGCTGCCGTGGGACGACGGCACCTATGCCGGGTTCTCAGACGCAGCCCCGTGGATGCCGATCGACGCCCGCTCGCAGGCGCTCAACGCGACGGCACAGCAGCAGGATGCCGGGTCGCTGTGGCAGGCGTATCACAAACTTATCGCCCTGCGTAACACTACCGATGCGCTACGTTACGGGCGTTATAGCACGCTGAAATTAACCCATTCCTGCATCTGGTTCTCGCGCGAGACGGCGGATGAGCAGGTATGGGTTGCCATTAATTTTGGCGAACCCATTCTTAATCCATGGCACGACATTAAGGCTGACGTTCTCAGCGGTGACGATGCTGCATGGATTACCAAAAATCAGTTTTTAATTAAAAGGAGTCGTCATGGAAAGGCACAGTAAAAATCCTCTGATCGTTCCGGCAGATGTGGTTCCTTCACAGCCATATTTGAAAGTGGAATGCGCGTTTAATACCGGCGTGACGGAATACAACGGTGAAATTATCCTGCTGCTGCGCGTGGCTGAAAGCGTGGTAAACGACGATCCACAGCAGATCGTGGTTCCGTTGCTGGAGAAGGGGGCGCAGGGGTGGACGGTCACGACGCGCGCCTTCGATCGCCGTGACGATCGCTATGACTTCAGCGATCCGCGCGTTATCGTGCTGAAAAGCGATCCGGCGCAAGTCTGGCTGACCTCTATGTCGCACCTGCGGCTGGCACGTAGTCGCGATGGCGTTAACTTCCGCATCGACACGCAACCGTTCATCACCGCAGATACACAGTACGAAGAGTTTGGCTGCGAGGATGCACGTATCACTCATATTGATGACCTGTGGTACATCAACTATTCAGCGGTCTCTTCACTGGGTATTTCTACCGCGCTGGCAGTCACCCGTGATTTTGTTACGGTGGAGAAAAAGGGCCTGATCCTGTGCCCTGATAACCGCGATGTCTGCTTCTTCCCGGAGAAAGTGGGCGGCAAATATCAGGCGCTGACGCGCCCGGCCCCGTGCCACTTCGGGCATCCGGAGATCTGGATCTGTGAATCACCGGATATGCTGCACTGGGGTAACCATCGCCATTTGCTCGGACGCTCCGGCGACGCGTGGGACTGCCGTAAATCCGGCGGCGGTGCGCCGGTGATCAAAACCGATCGCGGCTGGCTGGAGATTTATCACGGTGTGGATGCCGATCAGCGCTACTGTCTCGGTGCGCTGCTGATGGATCTCAACGATCCGACGGTAATACTGGCGAAGTCGCCGGTGCCACTGCTGGAGCCGACCGCACCGTATGAGCGCGAAGGTTTCTTTGGCAACGTGGTGTTCACCTGTGGTGCGCTGGTGCGTGACGAGGTGCTGCACGTCTGGTACGGCGCGGCGGATGAGAAAGTGGCGCTGGCGACCATGCCGCTTGACGCGCTGTGGCAACATCTGGGGCTGGCATAAATGCGTGCGCCAGTGGAAGCGTTGTATCGCGACTATCTGGCGCGACGTCAGCCTTCGGCGCGGGGAAAACTACGCTTTCAGGGCGTGGAAGGGTTTGATGTGTATAACCCGACCGCGCCGTTTCGCGACGGCGAACGCTGGCTTATCGCCGCGCGGGTAGAACAGCGCGACAGCGAGCGTTCACAGGTGCGCTTTTTTCACTGGCAGGGCGGCGATGAGGCGCGTTTGCTGCCGGATGCACCGGTATTTCCCCTTCAGGACCCGTTTGTCTGCCGGATAGATGGCCAGTTAATGCTGGGCGGCGTAGAGGTGGAATTTGCTGCTGATGGCAACGTATTACGCTGGCGCACGCAGTTCTGGTGGGGACCGTCGCTTTACCGGCTACGCATGTTAAGCGTTGGCCCATGGGGAATGAAAGACATTCGTCTGGTGCAACTGGCGGACAGGCGAATTCTGATCTTTACCCGTCCCCAGGGGCAGCCCGGCGGACGCGGAACGATTGGCTGGACCATCATTGACCGCCTGAGCGAGTTGAACGCGCAGCGGTTGTCCCGCGCCACGCTGCTGGAGCAGGTTAATGAAAGCGACTGGTGTGGTGCCAATGAAGCGCACCTGCTGGCAGACGGACGCGTGGGCGTGCTGGCGCACGTGGCGCGCTTTGATGCGCAGCAGCAGCGGCACTATTATGCGGCATCGTTTATTTTTGATCCGTGCAATGGGGGGAGCACCCCTATAAACATCATCACCTGCCGGGATGATTTTTTACCCGGGGCCAGCAAGCGTGAAGACCTGTGTGACGTGGTTTTTTCCGGCGGCCTGTATGGCTTACCTGGTGAAGACGTGCGTTTATTCTGCGGCACCAGCGATTGTGAAGTGCAGTGGCGAAGCATTCGCGATCCGTTCAGCGCCTGATGGGCCGTCAGACGCGGCCTGCCGGGTGGCGGCTTCGCCTTACCCAGCCTACGGACGGCAGAAGCTGAGGTCGGGTTCGGGAATATAACAAAGCCGCGGGCCGTTACGGGCCTGAAGATATCGTGGTGGCGTGAGTTTTGCGCAGCCATTTGTAGATCCGGTAAGGCGAAGCCGCCACCGGGCATGGCCCTCAGTCTGCAGAAATTGTCCCCCGTCAAAAACGACGGGGAACAAACTTACTGCTCCGCTTCCGGTTCCTGCTGTGTGGTTTGCAGGGCTTCCAGCGCGTTACCTGCGGCTTTCAGCACCATTTCACACTGTTCGATGGTCAGCGTTAACGGCGGTTCAATACGAATGGTTTTCGAGTTGTTCAGCGTGCCGGCCACCAGAATGTGCTGGCGGAACATTTGGCTGGCAAAACTATATCCCGTTTCCCCGTCGATAAACTCAATCGCCATCAACATCCCTTTACCACGTGCATCCTGAATCAACGCCGGATACTGGCGGGCGAGGAGTTTAAAACCGTCCAGCAGCATATCGCCTTTCTGTTCAGCCTGCGCGGGAAGATTCTCCTCCAGCAGAACGTTAATGGTCGCCAGCGCGGCGGCGCATGCCAGTGGATTGCCGCCAAACGTGGTGGTGTGCAGGAAAGGATTATCAAACAGCACCGAAAAAACCTCTTCGGTGGCAATGGTCGCGCCAATCGGCATCACGCCGCCGCCCAACGCTTTTGCCAGACATAAAATATCTGGTTGCACGTTCTCATGCTCACAGGCAAACATTTTGCCGGTGCGTCCCATTCCGGTCTGCACTTCATCCAGAATCAGCAGCGCGCCAAATTCATCGCACAGTTTACGTACCGCAGGTAAATACCCTGGCGGCGGCAGAATAACGCCACCTTCACCCTGGATGGGCTCAAGGATCACCGCCGCCACGTCATCGCCGGTTTTCTGGCATTCGCTCAGCATCAGACGCATGGCGTCAATATCGCCGAAAGGGACGTGACGAAAGCCTGGTAGTAGCGGCATGAAAGGTTTGCGGAAGGTGGATTTCGCGGTGGCCGACAATGCCCCCAGGGATTTGCCATGGAATGCGCCGCTGGAAGCAATAAAGGTAAATTTGCCGCGCGGTGACTGGTACGCTTTGGCGAGCTTCAGCGCGGCTTCCACTGACTCCGTGCCGCTATTGCTAAAAAAGCTGTATTTCAGTTTGCCCGGCGCAAGTGCTGCCAGCGTTTTTGCCAGCATGGCTCGCAGAGGATCGAGCAGTTCCTGACTATGAAGGGGTTGTTTAGCGAGCTGATTCTGTACGGCGGATACAACGACCGGATTACGATGCCCCACGTTAAAAATGCCAAACCCACCCAGGCAATCCACAAACTCCTGACCCTGGGTGTCGACAAGCGTATTTAAACTTCCTGCTTGCCACTCTACGGCTGCGTAATCCCCGCCTGCGGTAACAGATTTTCGGTACTCTAAAAAACCTGGATTTACATGCTCTTTGAAGTAATCAATCACCTCTCGGTTAAGTGCTTTCATTTCCTCATGATCAAGCGTTCGCTTCTCAATGAGATTCAATGCGTGCGCGGTACAGGCTAACGCCGATGCGCTGGAAGGTAGTCTGTTCAAAATAGGCTCCAGGGGCGCGCGTATCACATGATACTGCACTAAGTATTGCAGGGATTGCGCCACTTCGACGAGGTTCGCTGAAATCAGGATAAACACCAGGTAAAAACAGAATTGGGCAATATTTAATCATGTTGAATATCCGCAGACGAAGGGAATGGCTGAACCAGTAAGCAGAGATGGCAAGCGAATCAGACGGTTGCGCTATTTCAGGGCGTGTTGTGCACCACGAATGAGCACGGCGGAGAACTATTTCGGGATGAAAATATTAAAAATCAATAAATTAAATAATCCTGTAAATAATAAGGTTTAATCGCAAATTGCGATCTAAATCAAATTTAACAACTAAAGATAAAGAAATTATCGCCGACATAACAATACATCAAAAAATTAACATCCAAATAACGTGCAAAGGATGCAGCTATGTCTAACGCTTCTATTGTTACCCAACGTGAGCATTTACTGGACGACAATACGACCCTTATGTCCACGACCGACCTGCGCAGTATTATCACCCATGCTAATGATACGTTTGTGCAGGTAAGTGGGTTTTCACTTTCGGAGTTAACGGGGCAACCGCACAATCTGGTTCGCCACCCTGATATGCCCAAAGCCGCGTTTGCCGATATGTGGTTTACCCTCAAGCAGGGAGAGCCCTAGACTGGTATCGTCAAAAACCGCTGCAAAAACGGTGACCATTATTGGGTTCGGGCGAATGTGGCACCGATGGTGCGCGAAGGTAAAATTACCGGCTACATGTCGATTCGTACCAAAGCTCAGGCTGATGAAGTGGCGGCCGTCACGCCGTTGTATCAGGCGTTACAGGCCGGTCGCTGCCATAAGCGCATCTATAAGGGCAGGGTGATTAGTAAAGGTATAAGAGGGCGGCTGAATTCCCTGCCGCTACGCTGGCGCGCACGCGGCGTGATGATGTTTCTTTTTCTTGCCCTCGCTGGGGCGTTGAGTGCGGGCGCTGCGCCTTTATGGTCTCTCTTTTATACCGCTTTACTGGTTATGTTGGGTAGCGCCTGCGTTGAATGGCAGATTATTCGGCCAGTGGAAAAGGTCGCGCGCGAAGCCCTCAGCGTGGCAACCGGTGAAAAGAGTTACGTTGAGCCGTTTCATCGTAGCGATGAACTGGGACTAACCCTGCGTGCCGTCGGGCAACTGGGCCTGATGAGCCGCTGGTTGATGAACGATGTCGCAGGTCAGGTGGCCAGCGTGCGTGACGGCAGCGACACGATGGCGAAGGGCAATGAAGATTTGAATGAACGTACCCGTCAAACGGTAGTTAACGTCCAGCAGACCGTAGCAACCATGAGCCAGATGGCGGTGTCGGTGCAGAATAACTCCGCGACGGCGGCGGCGGCCGATAAACTTTCCAGTGCGGCCAGCAGTGCGGCGACTCATGGCGGTAAGGCAATGGAAACGGTGGTTAAAACGATGGATGAAATTGCCAGTAGCACCCAGCGTATTGGCTCCATTACCACGCTTATCAATGACATCGCTTTCCAGACCAATATTCTTGCGCTTAACGCGGCTGTAGAAGCTGCACGCGCGGGGGAACAGGGGAAAGGATTTGCGGTGGTGGCGGGGGAAGTCCGTCATCTCGCCAGCCGCAGTGCCAGTGCCGCAAATGATATCCGTAAGCTTATTGATGCCAGTGCCAGCAAAGTGCAGTCAGGCTCCGAGCAGGTACACGCTGCGGGGCAAACCATGGAAGATATCGTATTACAGGTGCAAAACGTCACCCGACTGATTGGCGAAATCAGTAGCTCAACTTCCGAACAGGCCACGGGGTTGGCCGAGCTGACCCGTGCCGTAGCAGAGCTGGATGCCATCACCCAGAAAAATGCCGGGCTGGTAGAAGAAAGCGCGGCCATTTCAGCGATGGTGAAATACCGGGCCAGCCGCCTGGAAGATGCAGTCACCGTGCTGCATTAATCAAGCTGGGAGATCTCAAACGCCGCGCGGTCGATGATACCGATAATTTTTTTAAGCTGCGCGGCGTTGGTTTCTTCACGATTCACTTTTAAATCCAGCACCGCCTTCAGGTTGTCGATGGCACGCTTCATCTGCGGGTTTTTGCGTAATTCGTAGCCGACGCAGCGCATTCTGATGCGTTCATGAATCTGTGCCAGTTGTTCCCGATTCCGCTCCAGCCACTGCTGGCCCATCATGGTAATGGCGATTTTTTTACGTCCGCCATCTTCGTCGGTAATAGTAATTAACTGCTGTTCCTGTAAAAGCTCAAGCGTTGGGTAAATTACCCCTGGACTTGGGATGTAGTTGCCCTGCGTCAGATTTTCGATCTCTTTAATGATCTCATAGCCATGGCTGGAATTGCGGCGCAATCTGTCGAGGATCACCAGCCGAAGCTCACCATGGCCAAAGAAACGCTGACGGCGTCCGCCACTACGCCCGTGAGAATGATGTTCATCGTCCTGTGCAAACCCTGACATAAAAAACTCCTTTGGTATTTGATATATCTAAATTATATCTTAATGCCTGTTACAGGCAAGCGGCATCTCTTATAGCGTAATGATTTTAATGGTTTTTTAAAGGTATTAAGGTCATTACCTTTGTATATCATAAATCGCTTGCTTTTTTGTTAACTAACAATCATTATCATTTGGAAAACGTATTTAGATATATCTTAATTCACAAAAGGCGACACGATGACTGAAAAATCACGCTATCCACAGCGTGTACGTAATGAACTGCGCTTTCGCGAGCTTAGCGTGCTGCGCGTGGAACGTATTGGCGCAGGCTTCCAGCGCGTTGTACTGGGAGGCGAGGCGCTGGAGGGATTTTCCTCACAAGGTTTTGACGACCATACCAAAATTTTCTTTCCCCAGCCGGGAACGCGCCTCATTCCACCCACGGTAACCGATGAAGGCATTGTCTGGGCCGACGGCATACGCCCCGTGGCACGTGACTATACGCCGCTTTACGATGCTGAACGCCATGAACTGGCGCTGGATTTCTTTATCCATGCTGGTGGTGTGGCGAGTACCTGGGCGGTTAACGCTCGCGTGGGAGATACATTGACGATCGGTGGACCACGCGGATCGCTGGTTGTGCCGGAAGATTATGCCTGGCAGCTATATGTTTGCGACGAGTCCGGTATGCCCGCGCTGCGTCGCCGGCTGGAGGGGCTACAGCGTCTGGCACAGCGTCCGCAGGTGCAGGCGATCGTTAGCGTGCATGATGAGGCGTTGAAGGACTATCTGGCTCACCTGAAGGATTTCAACATCACGTGGATTGTCGGTCACGATGAGCAGGCCATTATAGTGCAGCTGGAGCAGCTTACCCTTCCACCTGAAGATTACTTTATCTGGCTGACCGGAGAAGGCGAGGCGGTGAAAAATTTCTCAGCCGTGTTTGACGGGCAGGCGTGTGATCCACAATTGTTACGCTGCGTGGCCTACTGGCATAAAAAAGAAGCCCTGAAGCGCTGACGGTGTAAAGGCTACAGCATCCTGGCGGAGAGATCGCGACAGGCGTTCATGATCAGCTGTGAGATTTCGGCGATCTTCTCTTCAGGAAGCTGAAGCTGTACGCCGCAGGCACTGATTGCGGCGATGACATTATGTTTGTGATCGAAAACTGGCGCAGCGATGCAAAACACGCCCGGACAATCTTCTTCGTTATCATAAGCCCATCCCCGATTTCGAATGCTGGCAAACTCTGCCATCAGAGCACTCTTTTTGGTAATAGTGGTGTCGGTAAAGCGGGGGAGGTCTTCATCAGGCAGCAGAACGTTAATTTTCTCTTCCGGCAACCAGGCACACAGCGCCTTGCCCACGCCTGAACTGTGCAGCGGTAATTTTTTCCCTTCCCAGGTACGAATACCAATCGGATGGTTACTTTCCAGTTTCAGAATATAGATGGGAGAAAGCTCGTCCAGCACGCCTAAATGACAAGTCAGGCCGGTTTGGTTACGCACTCTTTCCAGCACCGGTAGTGCAATATTGCGGATATCAAACTGCTCCAGAGACTTGTTCCCCCACTCATACAATTTAAGCCCAAGATAAAAGCGGCCTTTTTCCTGGCGTAATATATGGTGCACGGTAAGTGCGTTAAGCAAAGAGGACGTGCTGCTTTTAGGGAGAGAAAGGTCCTGCTGGATCTGGCTGAACGTGGCACCCGGTGAAGCAAAAAGATAGTTGCAGATCCTGATGGTCTTATCGAGTGCGGGGACTGAGGTGGTTGAATTTGATAGCATAATTAAGTTCAATAGCCAGCCAGAAGAATGATAAAGATTATACTCTAATTGAGGAGCATAGTTATACTTGCTTTGAGTTCCTTTGCAATACGAATGATGGCCGCCCGCGGACATTTTGCCGCGGGCAGTTAAAACGGAAAGTCAGTTTACTGGCAGGGCGTCGTAGTTTTTCCAGCGGTAGTTAAGGACGGAAACCACCCAGCAGACCACAAATATGGCAATGACCCAGAACCCGGCGTCACCTAAATTATCATTCATGGCGTTAATACATTGCCAAAAATTACCCTGTAAATCGAATTTTTCTACGATGAGACCTAATGCCTCCAGCCCGCCTATAAATAGCGCAATAATAACTGAGGTGCCGGTAATCGTCATATTATAATAGAGTTTTCGCTGTGGCTTATTAAAGGCCCAGCCATAGGCATGAATCATTAATAAATTATCGATGGTATCAATTAATGCCATGCCACTGGTAAACAGCGCCGGGAAGACCAGAATCGCCCAGATTGACATGCCCGTGGAGGCTCCGGTCGCCGAGATTGCCAGCAACCCGACTTCCGTTGCCGTATCAGAACCGAGACCAAATAAAAAGCCGACGAAATACATATGCCAGCATTTATTCACCAGCTTAAAACTGCCGGCCATAATGCGACTCATCAGCCCGCCTGCAGAGAGATTCAATTCAGCTGCATCCGGCGTTTGTCCCTGTTTGACCCGTTGAAAGCTCTGCCAGACGCTGCGCAGGATCATCAGGTTGACGAGTGCCAGCACAATCAGAAAGGTGGCAGAAACCAGGGTACCAATAATGCCGCCATAATCATGTAACCAGCCCATTTGTTGCTGAAAAGCCGTGGCGGTCAGGGCAATGGCGACGGTCGCGAGTATCACAATGCTGGAATGGCCGAGGGAAAACCAGGCTCCCACGCCCGGCGTATATTTTTTCTGCTGCAGCATTTTACGCGTTACGCTATCGATGGCGGCGATATGATCGGCATCCACGGCGTGACGCAGACCGTAGCTCCACGCCAGCGCAGCTTGCCAGGCAGGCGTTTAACGCCACCTGTCCGCCCGCAGAAATACCGTAACCTATGGAAGTCGGTACGGCGATTATCGGTGCGCGAACCAGCTTTGCGATTGGAAGCGGGCAACAACAACATCGTCATTGTCGTTGATTTTAATGACTGGATAAGGTGTGTTCATCGTCATAGTGTCCTTAAATTCCCTGTTTTGTCAGGCTACAGAACATGCTGTAGCCTGACACACGCAGAGCATATTTTCCGCTGGATTACTTGATGATGCCTGCGGAGCGAAGAATGGTTTTCGCTTGCTCTATTTTTTGTGCAGAAAGTTTTTGCGTTGGCGCGATAACGTCAGTGGAGATATCGGTACCAGCGGCTTTGATACACTCTTTGATGACCCCAAAGAACGGCGATTCAATAGCGTAAAGTGAAGACAATTTGGCCAGCGTGCGCTGTTTTTCAAACGCTTCTGCGTAGTTTTTCTCAATAAACGCTTTATAAATGCCGCCAGTAATCTGCGGCGCAATATTAAACGTTGCCGGAATGCCACCATGACCACCAAGGATCAGGGTATCAAGCATATATTCGTCATAGCCGGAGAAAATAATAAAGTCCCGACGGAAAGCATGCACCCGATTAATAATTTCACGGGTATGGCTGATATTATCAATCGTATCCTTAATACCCACAATATTAGGGACATCGCGGGCAAGACGTTCGATAACATCCAGGCCAATATCCTGCCCGGTTAAGGCCGGGAAGTTATAAAGCAGAACTGGCGTTTTCAGGCTTTCTGCAATTTTGCGATAATGGTGATAAATGAACTCGGGATTTAAAACAGCATAATAGGGGTTAACGACCAGAACCGCTGCCGCGCCATGTTTCTCAGCATGCAGACCATACTCAATGGTTTCATCGGTTCCCGGCGCAGCAATGCCAATCATGACGGGCACGCGGCCTGCAACGTGTTCGAGCGCAAATTCAGCAACTTCAAGGCGCATTTGATGCGACATGTGGCTAAATTCACCGCCGCTGCCCAGGATCAGCATGCCATTTGCGCCATCGTTGATGACCTTATCGAGCAGGCGTGCCATGCCTTCGCGGTCAAGCTGGCCCTGGCGGGTGACGATAGTGGGAACGGGGGGGAATATCCCTTTAAATTGATCAAGATTCATGTGTAGACTGTCATCCTTGTGTTCTGTATGTGGAACCATTGTTCTGTTCGGAGAATTATTTACCTAATCAGAATTTGGTGCAATAGATATTTTGCGCTGGAATGTCGTGGTGAGTATTTATGTGATCTGATCGACTGTATATATTAAATGTTAATATTTTACGTGCAATTAACGTGCATAATTAATATAAATAAATTAATTACGAAATATTCTTTTCATGAATAACGTAAAAGTGAATCTTCTATTCTGTTGTTGACGGATTTTAAATATGGGGTAAAGATAGTAGGAAGATAAGAACTCTGGTTCCCTATATGGAACTGTAATTATTTATAAGGAGATTTTATGATTACTACGGCTATTTTCCCCGGACGCTATGTTCAAGGCGCTGGTGCAATCGAACACTCTCTGGCAGATGAAATTCTGCGCCTTGGTAAAAAAGCCCTCGTGCTGCAGGACCCGATTGTTCATCAAAAGCTGGGCGATAAAATCGATGGCGCGCTGAAAGGTAAGCTGGATTATCAGGTTGAAATTTTCAACAGTGAATGCTCAGACGAAGAAATTGAGCGTATTTGCGGCCTGGCAAAAGCCTGTGGCGCGGAAGTTATTGTCGGGATTGGCGGCGGGAAAACGCTGGATACCTCAAAAGCTACCGGCGCAACCTTAAAGCGCCCGATCGTTATCGTGCCGACCCTCGCGTCAACCGATGCGCCATGCAGCTCCCTGGTGGTTATTTATACCCAGCAAGGGCAGTTTAAACGTTATCTGATGATCCCACGCAACCCTGATGTGGTGGTCGTGGACTCTGCCGTTATTGCTCAGGCTCCGGTGCGTTTCCTGCTGTCCGGCATTGGTGATGCGCTGGCGACCTGGTTCGAAGCGGACGATTGCCGTGTAAAACTGGCTGGAAACATGACCGGTCGTCCAGGCCCAATGTCAGCATACGGTCTGGCGCGCATGTGCTTTGATACGCTGCTGAAATATGGTGTCCAGGCGAAAAATGCCTGTGAGCAGCAGAAAGTCACGCCTGCGCTGGAGCACGTTATCGAAGCTAATACGCTGCTTTCTGGGCTTGGCTTTGAAAGCGGCGGTCTGGCTGCTGCGCACGCCATTCATAATGGCCTGACAGTGCTGCCTCAGACTCACCGTTACTGGCACGGCGAGAAAGTCGCATTTGGTACGTTAGCAATGCTGATGCTGACCGATCGCGATCCGGAGTTGATTAGCACCGTTTATGAATTCTGCCTGGAATTGGGCCTGCCAACTACACTGGCGGATATTGGTCTGTCGGATGTCAGCGATGACGATCTGCTGAAAGCCGCCGAGGCTTCCTGCCAGGCTGGCGAAACCATGCATAACGAGCCTTACGAGGTAACGCCGGTCAATGTACTGGCAGCAATGCGTGCGGCAGATGCAGAAGGCCGCCGCCTGAAAGCAAAACGTTAATATGCCCCGCGCCCGGTGGGTTTACACCACCGGGCTTTTTCTTTCCACATCCTGTCCCATTGTTTTCGTCATCTGACGTTCAAAAATCATTTATAGCGGATATATTAAGAATATTTATATTCACTGCATCAATGATCACTATTCTCGCCTCGCGCTTCCCTGTATCTTAATAGCTTCTATTGCCCTGGCCTGGTTTTTGTTTAACGCAATTTGAGCATCTCCATGACGAATGAAAAAACGCGTCCTTATTTCCATGAAGTTGATGAAAAGCATCTGTTTGATCTGCTTAATCATAATTCTGACTGGCTATGGGAAGTGGATGCCCAGGGGCGCTATACCTGGGTTTCCGGGGTGGTGACCGAGCTGCTGGGCTATCCGCCGGACTATGTGCTGGGCCGGACGCCATTCGATTTTATGCCACCGGAAGAAGCCGAGCGGGTTGGGCTGGCGTTTACGGAGATCGTGACCGCGAAACGAGCCTTTTCCGGGCTGGTAAACCGTAACAGACGGATTGATGGCACTATTGTGGTACTGGAAACCAGTGGCATTCCGCTGTTTGACGACCAGGGTAACCTTAGCGGCTATCGCGGTATCGATCGCAATATTTCCACGCTTGGCGAGCGCGTATTACAGCTGGAGACCATTTATGACACTACGCCCGTTGCACTTTGCATGATTGATTTAAACGGGCGCATCGTCATGTCGAATAAGGCGATGACGCGACTGCTTGCCAGTGCGGGAAGCGGTGATGTGGCCGATTATTTTCCTGATGTCATGCCCGAATGCTGGCAGCAATTTTTGCAGGATTTTGTGGCGGCGGATAACAGCGTGGATATTCCCGGACGGGAGGTCATGTTTTGCGAGCGTTATTACTATACGCAGCCGGTACCGGTTTATGATGCCACGGATAACGTTATCGGGTTATCGGTAACCTGGGTAGACATTACCGCTCGCCGACTGGCAGAACAAAAGCTGGCGAGTGCAAACCAGGTGCTGCAGCAGTTTGCCCAGTTGGATCATCTGACCGGGCTGTTTAATCGCCGTCATATGGATGAGTTTCTGCTCAATGAAATCGCGCTTGCGCTTGAACAAGGGTTACCGCTCTCTATTTGCCTGGCAGACATCGACTTTTTCAAAAATTTCAACGATAACCAGGGACATCAGTCCGGTGATGATTGCCTGCGTGCGGTTACTAAAGCGCTGGTATCCGCCAGCCTGCGGCCGGAAGATAACATCAGCCGTTATGGCGGCGAAGAGTTTCTGGTGATCCTGCCGCGTACCGATATCAACGGTGCGCTCCTCGTCGCTGAACGCCTGCGCGCGAGCGTGACCGCGTTAAATATTCCGCATGTTTCCAGTCCGACGGGCTTTTTAACGATCAGTATCGGTGTGGCGACGCTCTATGATGCGAAAGCCCGCTTTGGCGAACAACCGTT
The DNA here is from genome assembly GCF_002915575.1 of Superficieibacter electus. GTDB lineage: Bacteria > Pseudomonadota > Gammaproteobacteria > Enterobacterales > Enterobacteriaceae > Superficieibacter > Superficieibacter electus. The sequence continues at coordinate 127,967 of NZ_PQGD01000011.1, read as the reverse complement.
ACACAGTATTGCCAGCGAATTGATTTATCAGGCTGATACCGCCCTTTATAAGGCAAAAAAACAGGGGCGTAATCAGGTGGTCAGCGGTACAGAGTAGTGGCAAATCCCGGCCAATATTTTATCAACCGGGAGTTCATTTACCTCGCCCGGTATTGCGGGGGAATGCTAAAAGGCGCATCGGCACGGTAATAACCGCCATCTTTAACTTCCTCGATCAGCACCATGGTATGTGCACGGGCATGTTCAGAGAAGTATTCGACCAGCAGGTCAGTGATCCGGTGTCCAATTTCCGCTTTCTGCTCCGCGCTCAGCGCGGCTTCTGGCGTTTTAATATTCACGAAAGGCATCGTTTTCTCCACTTATAAAAGGATCAGATCACGCCGCCGTTAACGCGAATGATCTGGCCGTTAATCCAGCCGCTTTCCTGACCTGCCAGAAAACGGACCACCTGCATGATGTCCTGCGGTTCGCCAAGGCGGCCCAGCGGGTTCATATTTTTAATTCGTTCAACCAGTTCGTCGCTTTTCCCGTTAAGGAAAAGATCCGTTGCCACCGGGCCGGGGGCGATTGCGTTAACCGTGATGGCGCGCGCGCCCAGCTCTTTAGGCAGGATATGCGTCAGGGCTTCAATGGCTGCTTTCGTTGCCGCATAGACGCCGTACTGCGGCTGATACAGTCCCACAACGCTTGAGGAAAAATTGATGATGCGCCCCTGGTCGTTCAGACGTTTAGCGGCTTCACGCATCAGGCGAAAGGGGGCGGCCAGATTGATGGCGAGCTGACGCTCAAAGCTGTCATCGGCGGTAGCCGAAATCGGTGCCAGTTCCATCACACCGGCATTATTAACCAGAATATCGACGTTGCCGAAGGCGTCTTCAGCGGCGCGGAACAGCTTTTCTGCCGCATCAGGCCCGGCAATATCGGCCTGTATAGCAAGCGCTTTACCGCCAGTGGAGGTAATGTCGGCAACGACGGCATCAGCCTGCTCACTGCTGCGCGCGTAATTAACCACAACTGCGATGCCGTCAGCGGCAAGGCCGCGGGCAATCTCAGCACCGATACCGCGCGACGCGCCTGTCACAATTGCGACTTTTGTGTTCTGCATAGCTTGTGCTCCCGTTAATCAATCATCTTCACAAGCACTATAGCCAACGGTTTGTTAAAAATAATCGTCTGAAAATTGACATGATAATTCATTTCTCACTAATAATAGGAGACTGAAACGAGGAGCATCCGGTGGACAAAATTCAGCAGCTACAGCTTTTTGTACGCATTGTAGAAGGGGGCAGTTTTTTACACGCGGCACAGGCGCTGGGGATTGCCAGGTCCACGGCGACCAATGCGATAAAACAGCTGGAACAGGAAACTGGCGTACAGTTACTGGCACGTACCACGCGTGAGGTCAAGCCAACACCGGAGGGCGAAGAGTTTCACCGCCGCGCCAGGGCGGTGCTGGGGGACATTGAAGATACCTGGAGTGTTTTTCGCAAAGCAGCACCAGGTGGCCATCTTCGTATCAACGCCTCCGGCCTGCTGACACGGACGTTCCTGGTGCCGGAGTTGCCTGGCTTTCTCCGTCAGTATCCGGATATCGTCATTACCTTTGGGCAAACGGATCGCTTTGTTAATCTGGTGCGTGAGGGCATCGACTGTGTGATCCGGGTTGGCGTGCCGGAGGACAGCAGCTTGCGACTGCGTCGGCTGGGCTATCTGCCGGAAATTACCTGTGCCAGCCCGGACTATCTGGCCGCATACGGAACCCCGCGCAGCCCTGACGATCTGGCCTCTCATCACATGATCGGCTTTGTGTCATCGCAAAGTGGCGACGTGATGCCGCTGAATTTTATTCGCAATGGCCGCACGGAATCCCGCCTGTTACCCGCCCGGGTGATGACGGATAATTCGGATACCGCGGCAGCGCTGGCGGCGCAGGGACTGGGACTTATTCAGGCTCCCCGCTATCGCTTTGAGGAGCAATTGCGGCGCGGTGAGCTGGTGGAAGTGTTGGCGGCATATCCACCTGGCTCTTTACAAATCAATGCTATCTATGCGGGTGAGCGCCGGGCTTCACGCCGTCTGGATGTATTCCTGAACTGGGTCAGCGATATTTTCGCCCGGGCGTTATGACAACATGCTCAGGCCCCGGTTTGGTCCTTTTCCGTCGGCCTGAAGATCAGGGTTCCGGCCAGAAGTGAAACCCCATTGTTGTCGTTAGGGTGATTTACGCCGTCATAAACGGGCACAGCCGGGAAATCAAATGGGCTGACGCCTTCCAGACAGGCGACATTGACGCCAAATTGATTGGGATTAGAGCGCCGCTGGTGATAAGTATAAATGCCGCAGCGCGAACAAAAGAAGTGCTGTGCTTTGCCGGTATTAAAACGGTAGCTGGTCAGCACCTCTTCGCCGCGAAAAAAAGTGATCCCGCCCGCTTCGGCAGAAACCACCACCGCGCCGCGCATCCGGCAATACGAACAGGTACAGCGACGAATGGTATTGAAACTATCGCTGAGTTTGACTTCAAACTGCACCGCGCCGCAGTGACACTGTCCGCGATGGGGCTCGAGTGATGTGGTCATAAGTTCTCTCCTGTATGGTGAGGTGTCGTAAAAGAGATATACCGCCGTGGACGATATGCCTGGCGGCGCTGTGCTTGCCCAGGCCTACGGGTGAACAACTTGTGTTAACGCGCCCGGGAGATATACCGCCGTGGACGATATGCCTGGCGGCGCTGCGCTTGCACAGACCTACGGGTGGACAACTTGTGAGATATACCGCCGTGGACAATATTTCTGGTGGTTAATGCGTTGTTGACTGGTAATTATTTGTAGGCCGGGAAAGGCGAAGCCGCCACCCGGCATCGTTTTGCGGAGCCAGATATGAGCGCGCCATCCCGGCGCGCGTCTTACTCTGTTACTTTTTCTCCGGCAGCGCATACGCGAGAACATAATCCCCCGCAGGCGTCTCCATAAAGTGATGCCCACCTGCGGCAATGACCACATACTCGCGTCCATTTTGAGTATAGATCATCGGGTTCGCCTGGCCGCCAGCGGGAAGCGGGGCGCTCCAGACGGTTTTACCGCTGGTAATATCAATGGCCCGAATCAGGTCATCCGTTGCTGCCGCGATGAAGATCAGCCCGCTGGACGTAACCACCGAGCCGCCATTATTTGGCGTACCGATGTTAATAGGCAGCCCTGTCGGCAGGCCAAATGGCCCATTACGCCGGGCGGTTCCTAAAGGGCGATCCCATACGGTGCGGCCGTCACGCATATCGATCGCGCGAATACCACCGTAAGGTGGCTCCTTACACAGCATTCCCGTTATCGGCAAGCGCCAGCCCGCGTTAACGTTTACCGCATACGGCACACCGATTTGCGGATCGCCTGCACCTTCAGCATGGCCTTCATCGTGTGGATTATGAGTAATTTCATCGCGCGGTTTCCAGCCCAGCTTGTCGGCTTTGGCGCGCGGCACGAGAATGTTGTAGTTCGGCATATCATTGTAGTTGGCAATGATTAACCCGCGCTGCGGATCGACCGCCACGCTGCCCCAGTCGGAACCGCCGTTATACCCTGGATACTCAATGGTATGGCGCTGAGATTCCGGTGGCGTGTACTGGCCTTTATAACCGGCCTTCTGAAACTGAATACGGCAGACTAACTGATCGAGCGGCGTTAATCCCCACATATCTTTCGGCGTCAGATCGGGCTTGCTCAGGTGATGGAACAGCGAGTAGGGCTGGGTAGGCGAGCGCGCTTCCGGCTCTACCCCGCCGCCGGGAACGGCGCGTTCTTCAACGCCAAACAGTGATCTCCCTGTCCGGCGGTCGAGAACATAAATCTCGCCCTGTTTGGTCGGTACGATAATCGCCGGTACACTGCCATCTTTACCGGGGTAATCCACCAGCGTGGGCTGTGAACCCTGATCGTAATCCCAGACGTCTTTATGCGCCGTCTGGAAGGACCATGCCGGAAGACCGGTGTCCACGTTAATCGCCGTCAGCGACACCGCGTATTTGTTTTCTGCCTCAGTGCGTGAGCTACTCCAGTAATCGCCTGATGAGTTCGCGACGGGCAGATAGATAAGCCCTAACTTGTCATCACCGGTAAATGAGGTCCAGACATCTGGCGAACCGCGTTTGTAGGCGTCAGGGCCAGTTTTGGGCGTGCTGTCATCGGGGTTAGCTGCATCCCATGCCCATTTCAGTTTCCCACTGCGCACATCGTAGGCTTTAATCACCCCCGGCGGGCCAAACGCGCGCTGACCGTCGATGGTCTGATGGCCGACCACCAGCGTGTCGCGGATCACCACCGGGGCAGAGTTGATGGCCACATAGCCATCATAAACTTCGCCCATATCTTCAGCGAGATTCACCGTACCCTGGTTGCCGAAATCACGGCATACCTCGCCGGTTTTCGCATCCAGTTCAATTACGCGGGCATCAAGAGTACCCAAAATAATACGCTGCTCACATACCGCGCCAGTAGTCGCTACCGCAGGCGTGGCGGCAGATGCATTTTCGCCGACAGAAAGATGACTGTTGGTTTGCGCGTCAAACCAGGTCAGCCCACGGCAGGCCGCCGTATAGGGAATGGATTTGTCGCTCACTTTAGGATCGAACTGCCATTTCTTTTTCCCCGTAGCGGCATCAAGGGCGAACACCTGATTGTGCGGCGTACAGGTGTACAACGTATCACCGACTTTTATCGGCGTATTTTCACCGCCCCAGCGCGCTTTGGGTAAATCGCCGGTGCGAAACTGCCAGGCTAATTTCAGATCCTTCACGTTATCAGGCGTGATCTGCGAGGCATTAACGAAGCGCTGGGAGGCAAGCGAGCCGCCGTAGGTGTACCAGTCACCGGGATCGGGCTGCGAGGCTTTACCTGTTCCGGTATCCGCCGCGTAAGAGTGCTCGCCTGGCGACGGAACGTGAGTTGCAGGCGTGGTATTCAGATCGCTAAACGGAATGACCGCAGCCACAATAAACGCCAGGATAAACACGCCTGCCAGCGTGCGGGAAAACGTGCGGCTCAGCCCCGGTTTTAAGCGCGGGAGCTGGAAAGCAAAGACAATCCCGAGCAGCAGCATGATGTCAAAGCGGGGAACCCAGCGCCAGTAATCCAGCCCCGATTCCTGAATCGTCCACCCTAACGTCCCTATAAAGACCAGCGCGAACCAGTATACGGCGCTCGTCCGTCTGGCGAAGATGAGTGCGCCTGCGATGATGCAGCCGATACCGGCTAAAAGGTAATACCAGTTTCCACCTAACATGACTAACTGGACGCCGCCATACACCATGGCGGCCCCAAATAAGATGAGTACGGTGGCAAACAGGATATTCCAGACCGATAGTCTGGGTATTCTATTTGACGTCTCCAAAGTCTTTTCCTTATGCCATATTAAAAGTACGTAAATTTACGATTTATAATTACTGCATTTGTAAAGTTAGTTTGTCTGACTTATAAATCAATACGCGTAAAGTAATACGCCACTTTTTGTTCATTAACACCTTGCTAACCATGCGGCAATACCATATAAAACAATAAATTAAACTTGGGTGGTAATATTATTTCTGAAAGTAACTATTCAGGAGCGGTTACATTTTATTTAAAACAGTAATGGTCTCAGGGTTAATTCAACGCCCAGAAGTATTAAAAAAAGTAAAAAACATTTGCGGAATGTTTTTGCGCTAATTTTCACTCTTATCTTTTGCCCTATCCCCATTCCGACTAATGCTGGTATCACGGAAAATAATGACAGAGAAAGTTGGTTAAGCTGAAACGCATCATGTAGATATAACCCGCCAGCGAGCGCCAGGGTAGAGACGGTGAAGGAAAGCCCCAGTGCCTGTACCAGTTCGTCTTTACTCAAGTTAAGCGCCTGAAGATAGGGTACCGCTGGCATCACAAATACTCCCGTTACGCCGGTGATAATCCCGGTGCTTGCGCCAGTGATCGGTGAGAGCCAGCGCTCATGCCTTTTCGCCACATTCAGGACCGGCGAATACAGGGCGTAACCGGCATAGATCATTAATGCCGCCCCGAGAAGAAAAGCAGATGTTCCCGGGTCGATACTGATTAAAAATGCTGATCCAGCCAGGGTGCCGACCACAATGCCTGTCATCATCAGCCATAGCCGTGACCACAATACCTTAAGGGCCGGGCCGCAAAACAATTGCCAGAGATTGGTTACCAGCGAAGGGATCACCAGCAACGCCGCCGCGACGGGCAGCGGCATAAAGGTGCCCAGCAAACCCATTGCCACGGTAGGCAGTCCCATCCCCGTCACACCTTTCACCAGACCCGCAGCAATAAAGATGGCTATTAAATAAAACCAGACAATATCATTCATCGGATTATCTTTTCGTCGTCAATGATGCCTGATTGAAACACCCGCAGGTGTGGGTCACAATGCGGATTATTCTTCGCAGGCTACGGTAAAACCGAAGGCAAAAGGGCGAATGTCATGAGACTGGATCTGGCGGATTTACAGTTATTTATGTGTATTGTCGAGACGGGCAGTATTACGCAAGGGGCGATAAAAGCACATCTGGCGCTGGCATCGGCCAGTGAAAGGCTGCGGCTGATGGAAGCGGATGTCGGCGTGCCGCTGCTGGTACGCCATCCCAGAGGCGTAACGTTGACCGGAGCGGGCGAAACGCTGGCAAAATATGCCCGTCCGCTGCTGGAACAACATCAGCAACTGAGGCGAGAATTAAAAACGTTCGCGTCAGGTGTGCGCGGAACACTAAAACTCTATGCCAATACATCGGCGTTAACTGCATTTCTTCCGGCGCGGCTCGCACCCTGGCTGGCGTCGCATCCTGATGTGCATATTGAGCTGGAGGAACGTACCAGCGAGGATATTATCGCGCTTCTGTTAGCCGGTTCCGGGAATGCGGGAATTGTTTCTGATGCGGTGGATACCAGTGGATTAACAACTGAACCCATCGCGAACGATCATCTGGTCGTCATTGTTCCACCTGGCCATACGGCTTATGGAAAGCAGGCGGTCTCTTTTACTGACATTATCCATGAACCTTTTGTCGGACTTTATCCGGGCAGTGCGCTTCAGGATCATATTTGTACCCATGCCGGCGCATTGGGAAACGATCTTAATCTCAGGGTCAGAATGAGTACCTTCGAAGGGCTGTGTGAAATGGTGGAAAAGGGGATCGGGTTTGGGATCGTGCCCGCCGTGATTGCCGATAAATATCATTCACGCTTTCGCTTCCACTCACTCACATTGTCCGATCGCTGGGCCAGAAGAACCTTGTGTATTTGCTACCGTTCGTGGCAGGCGCTTGATCCCGGCATGAAGAGCTTAGTTCGCCACCTCAAAACCGCCTGAGCATGCGCCGCATTGCGCGGCGCTTAAGCAGTTAATCAGTGTGATCGGTTGAGGCCGATAAGTGCTGCCAGCGCTCAATCTCCGCCTGGCGCAGGGCCAAATCGTCGCGAGCCATTTTCAGTGCATCAGAGCCAAGCAGTAGATGGAGCGGCGGTTCTGCGGTATTCGCCAGTTCGACAATCGCCGCGCCGAATTTCACCGGATCGCCGAGCTGCTGGTGGTTAAAGTTCTTATACAGGGTTTCTGCGTCTTCGCGGGCTTGCGCGTAGTCCTCAAGCGGATTGCCAGAAAAGCGCACCGAACGATCGTCAAGGAAGTCGGTGCGAAACATGCCCGGCTCCACTACCGTGACTTTGATGCCAAAGGGGGCCAGATCGCGGGCGAGGTTAACACTGAAGCCTTCCACCGCAAATTTAGACGTGCCGTACAGCGTACAAAAATCAAAGCTGACCAGCCCGGCAATAGAACTGATATTGATAATATGCCCGGAACGCTGGCGGCGCAGCGCTGGCAACACGGCGCGGGTCATACGCATCAGGCCATTGACGTTAGTCTCAAGCTGGCGCTGTATATCGTCTTCTGGCGTTTCTTCGAAAAGGCCTAACTGACCGTAACCCGCATTGTTGACCAGCACATCAATTGTACCAAACCGCGCCAGCGCGGCATCCACCACCGCTTGCGGTGCAGCAGGGTCGGTGACATCCAGCGGCGTTAAGAGCAGGCGATCAGTGTGTTGGGTAAAGGCGCGACTGGCGCTGCTGACGTTACGTGCCGTTGCCACGACGTTATCGCCTGCCGCCAGCGCGGCTCGTGCCATTTCCAGCCCTAGTCCGCGTGACGCGCCGGTAATCAGCCATGTTTTACTCATAATGACTCCTGATATTTGCTAAATGAACGGGTAAGGTTGCACGCTCAATGCTAGTGAGATGCGGGAGCGCAAAACAGGCGCATTCCTCTCTGATGATTGCCTGATTGTATTTACGGCGTTCACTTTGGGACGGATAAACGGCAGTATGATTGCTTAATTATCAACGGGGGTAGCATGATGGATGAGATGGTGTCGCTCCTTAACCGCCTGGCTCCGCACGAAGGTTATACATGCTCATTGCTGGAGAGCGTGCGTTTTATGCGTTCCAACCGCCCGCTGGCGCGTACGCTGGTGGTGTATGAGCCCTGTATTGTGATTGTTTGCCAGGGGCATAAAAGAGGCTATCTGGCAAACCGGGTTTACCATTACGATCCGCAGCATTATCTGGTCCTGTCGGTGCCGCTGCCTTTCTCGACAGAAACTGAAGCCAGTGCAGAAGAACCGTTGCTGGCCGTGGCAGTGACGCTGGATCTGCGCGTGCTATCTGAACTGGCGCTGGTACTGGAGCGCCCGGCAACGTCCGTGGACGCTGCGCCTGAAGGGATTATTTCCACTCCGCTCGATCAACCTCTTGCTGATACCACGCTACGTCTGCTGCGCGCGCTGGCTTGCCCGGAGGAAGCGAGTATTCTCGGGCCGCAAATTGTGCGGGAGCTGTACTACCGGGTGCTGATTGGCGATCGCGGAAGCGCCATCCGCGCCGCGCTGGCCCACCACGGTCAGTTTGCCAGTATTGCCCGATCGCTACAGCGCATTCACGGCGACTGCGCGCAGCCGCTCCCGGTCAATACGCTGGCCGGAGATGCCGGATTAAGCGTTCCTGCTTTCCATAAGCATTTTAAGCAGGTCACCGGCACCTCACCGTTGCAATATATTAAGTCGATCCGCCTGAACCAGGCGCGGCTGTTGATGATCCGCGATAATCTGACCGCCGCTGCCGCCGCGTTTCGGGTGGGCTATGAAAGCCCGTCACAGTTTAACCGCGAATTCCGCCGCCAGTTTGGCCGCAGCCCGGGTGAGGAGGCGAAAGAAATGAAAGCGGCGTTTGCGTTGTTTCCGCCAGTGTAAATGTTCTCGCCCTGTAAACTATCGTTGAATCATCTTCACCAGCGCATCCCATTTTGCAGGCATAGTGGTTGTGCGCAGGGGCAATTATCATCCCTTTTAACACGCTGTTGTGTTGCAAGAGGGGGGTCATATGAAAAAGCCAGAAGATATCGTCTTTCCTGCCGGACGTCAGGTTCTCTATGAGCAAAATCGTTATTCACCTGCTGTGAAATCCGGCGGGTTTTTATTTGTCTCAGGGCAGGTCGGCAGTGGTGAAGACGGTTCACCCGCACCTGAACTGGAGCAGGAAATTCGCCTGGCGTTTGATAACTTACAGTCCGTGCTGGCGGCGGCAGACTGTACCTTCGCGGATGTGGTGGATGTCACCGTTTATCTGGTTGACCCTGAAACCACGCTGGATACGGTCTGGAAGGTGCTGCCGGAATACTGGGGGGACGCGCCCTGGCCGACGCTGACGGGAGTCGGCGTCACCTGGCTGTATGGCTTTCGCTTTGAAATTAAAGTCATTGCCCGCCTGCCGACTGACTAACGCGTTTTTCTTTTATCAGCTCGATAAGCGCCCGCAGGCTGGCGGGCATGTGACGGTTAGCCGGAAACCACAGGCACAGACCGGGGATCGGCGGGCACCACGGTTCCAGTACCGTGACCAGCCTGCCGTCATCAAGCGCCGTTCGGGCATGCATTTCCGGGACATAGGCGATGCCCAGCCCGTTAAGCGCAGCCTCCACCATCAGCGGTGAACTGTTGAGCGTCAGCGTGCCGGGCACATCCAGCGCCATGCTCTGTCCGTGGCGGGCGAATTCCCAGCGATAGCGCCTGCCGCTGGGCAGACGCTGACGAATACAATGATGATTTGCCAGCTCGTCCGGTGTCGCGGGAGCAGGGTGCCTGGCCAGATAATCCGGCGATGCCACCGCCAGAAAACGCACGTCTTCACTAAATCGCACTGCCACCATATCCGCCGGCACATCTTCTGCCAGCCGTAGCCCGGCATCAAAACCTTCCGCAACAATATCTACCAGCCGGCCGTCGACCACCAAATCCAGCTCCACTCCGGGATAGCGCGCCTGGTACTCCGGCACCACCGTGTTCAACAATAAATAGATTGCTTCTTCACCGCCGTTAATGCGCAGCGTCCCGAGCAGGGTACCCTGAGCGTCTGCCGCCTCTTCCAGCGCCAGCGCCAGGCCGTTCAGATGCGGAGAGATACGTCGCAATAGTTGTTCTCCGGCGGCGGTCAACGACACGCTGCGGGTGGTTCGGTGCAGCAGACGAACCCCGAGACGCGCCTCCAGGGTGCGAATGGCGTGGCTTAAGGTCGAGCGGGTAACGCCGGACAGATCCGCCGCGCGGCGAAAACTGCGCTGTTCCGCAACGGCCATAAACGCTTTCAGATCGGAGAGCGTCGGGGTTTTCACTGGTGATTTCATTTCACCTCTGCATGCCATTTGGTGAGTCTTATCATGTCAGTGATAGTGCCATAACCTGTTGTGGTGAGTTAACCTCTTTTACGGAGTCGAGCATGAAGACAAAAACCTGGTTTATTACCGGCACCTCCAGCGGGCTGGGGCGATTAATGACCGAGCGTCTGCTGGCGCGTGGCGATAGCGTGATTGCCACCCTGCGTAAACCCGGCGCGCTGGACGATCTGCAGACGATCTATGGTGAGCGTTTGCGGGTCATGATACTGGACGTCACTGACACTACTGCGTTACGCCGCGTGGTACAGCAGGCATTTGAGGGCCGCGTTGACGTGCTGGTCAGCAATGCGGGATACGGCTTATTTGGTGCGGCGGAAGAGGTCAGCGACGCGCAAATTGAGCGGCAAATTGCCACCAATCTCACCGGCTCCATTCAGCTCATTCGCGCGGCGCTGCCGTATTTGCGTCAGCAAAAGGGCGGGCGCATCGTGCAGGTCTCGTCCGAGGGCGGGCAAATGGCCTGGCCCAATTTCAGCCTCTATCATGCGACCAAATGGGGTATTGAAGGGTTTGTTGAATCTGTCGCTCAGGAAGTCGCTCCCTTCGGCATTGATTTTATACTGGCGGAACCGGGGCCAACGGAAACGAATTTCGCCGCAGGCGTTGATATCGCTGCGCCATTGGCCTGCTATGATAATACACCAGCCGGTGAGGTACGACGGGGGCTGGCAGAAGGCACCATTGCCATTAACGGCGATGCGGTGAAAACCGTGGATGCGATTATTGCGGCGGCGGATGCCGACCACCCGCCGTTCCGTCTGGCGCTGGGCAGTAAGGCGTATCACTCTATCCGGGAGGCATTAAACGGGCGTTTACAGCTTCTTGAAGTACATAAAACGGTAGCGCTGAGCGTGGATAAGAGGGTCTGATCCATTACGGCATTTTTTTCGGCGGGCTTTTCACCGCTTTCATTTCGTATTCGCTTTCCGGGTCCATGGCGTTAACCGCTTTTTGCAGTTCCGTTAAGGCAAACTTGAGGGAAGCAACTTCTTCCCTCAAGGCCTGGATCTCCTGCTCCTGGGTCAGCGAACGGCTGTTTTTCGGGAACGCCTGCAGGACATCCTCTTCATGAAACATCCGAACCTGACGATTATCCACAGTGACCAGCTGATACTTCAGCCGCCCGCTGTTGATGGCGTTATAGATGGTCTTACGGCTGACCATCGTTAGCTCAATAACATCGCTGATTCGAAGCATCTTTTTCCCTTGCGTTTCCGGCGTCAACACAGTAAATCCGACAACGGGAAGTTTACCGTGTGATGACGGCGTTGGTGAACTCTTTTGCGATGTCCTCCGGGGCGAGTTCACACAAATTCTCCACCTTTGCCTTATCCGCCAGCAGGGCAAACAGCGACTGGATGATCGCGACCTTTTCGCAGGCAGGATCGATGGCCATCATAACGATAATGTCAGGTTTAACGGTCTCGTCAGGTTCATCCGTCCGCTGAAATTCAATACCGCTGTGGTTGATGCCAACCGCAAAGCCGGTCTGGTTTACATGCTCAAATTCAGTGTGCGGAATGGCAATGCTGTGGGTTTCCATAAAGATCCCGGTAGGGTAAATCGCCTCGCGGGCTAATACGCCCTCAGCAAACGACGCTTTAACCAGACCTTCCGCTTCCAGCGTAGCGGCCAGCTGGCGCAGGGCATCGCTTCGGCTGACCGGGTCGTTGAAAATCAATACACGTTGCGGGCTAAATAACATTACGCCTCCTCCTTCTGTGCCGCTTCCGCCATCAGGCTGTTTTCCTGTTGCAGCTTGCGTCGGTTCCACAGTACCAGGCCCAGGGTGCACAGGCTGAGTACCGCAACGCCCGCCACTTTAAAGTAGAAACTCTGGATAATGACCCACGGCAGCATAGCGCCGGCGTAGTCCACGCTGCTGATACTGGTGGTACCCTGCGGCAGAGAGAAACCGGTGCTGACGGCGGTGCTGGTGACAATCGGCGCGAGGTTGGTACCGATCAACAGCGCCAGGCTCAGAGTTAATAAACCTGTCAGCAGCGTGCGGAACATATCGCCCCGGCAGACGGCAGTAACCAGCACGAAAGCGAAGGGTAAACCGGTCAGTGAAGCAAATGGTAAAAACTGGTTACCCGGCACGATGGCGGCCAGCACCAGCATCACCGGGATCATCAGCATGGAAACGGAAAGGGTCACGGGGTGGCCAACGCTCACCGCCGAATCCAGACCAATCGCAATTTTGCCAAACGATCCGGCGCGAGATTGTGCAATTTCCTGAATACGTTCACTAATGGGATAAACCCCTTCCATCAGCATTTTCGCCATCCGGGGAATAATGGTCATCACCGCCGCCATGGTAATCGCGGTCTGTAAAATCGCTTTCACCTCAATCCCGGCAATAATTCCCAGCAGCGCGCCGATAATAGCCCCGAGCGAGGCCGGGTCGCCTAAAATCGACAGCCGTTTTTGAATGGCTTCGGTATCAATTTTAATATCCCGTACGACCGGAATACGATCGACAATGGCATTCACCAGCCATGCCGCAGGTACAAATGAAGCCGAAAAACCGTGTGGCACGGAAATAGACGGCAGATTCAGGTATTTTTCCACATCGTTGCTGGTACGATCGGCAATTACCATCGTAATAATACAGTTAATACCGGCGGCAAAAATACCGAGCCACAGACTGTCGGTAATTACCGTAACCAGTGACCCGGTAAATGCGTGATGCCAGAGGTTCCAGACATCAACGTTAAGTACGCGGGTGGTGCGGGTATATAGCATCAGCATATTAATCGCCACGCACACCGGGATCACCAGCGCGCCGACGCGCGTGCCCATCGCCACGGCCGCCGCGGCAGGCCAGCCTACATCCAGAACCGAGAAATTTAATCCGAAGCGTTCGACAATGGCGTGGCTGACTGGCGTCAGGGAATCAATCATCAGATTAACGGTAATACTTAAGCCAATAAATCCGATACCCACCATTAAACCGGCTTTAATCGCCCGTGATACCGGGATACGTAATATCAGCCCGAGGATCATAAAGATAAGCGGCATCATCACCGATGCCCCTAAATTAACGATGTAATCGACAATAAACATAGATTATCCCTCGGCGAGAATATGTTCTTTCACGCTGCTGAAAACTTTATCCACGCCCATGCCAGTTAATAGCGGCAGGGCATTAATCACCGGAACAGACAGCGAGACCGGTGAGGTGGAAACAATAAAATCAACATCGTCACGGGTTTTTGCCTCCGCGACCGTACCCTGGGAGATCCTCACCTTATCGAGCAAATTCTCTTTTTTCAGAAAGTCCTGCAATTTATTTAAGGCAATAGTGCTGGTAGCGACGCCAGCGCCGCAACAAATCATCATATGTTTCATCGGTAATCCCTCGTTGTTTGTTAAGAGAGATTAAAGCATGTGAGGAAAAACAGATGTGTGATCAGTGTGTAATTTTACACACTAAGTACACAAAAGTGCGTCTTCTGCTGTTTTGCCCAGCCAGGCATCGAACATATCCGCCAGCGCCTCTGCCCGTAGGGTAATTTCGGATAATGAACGCGGGGTTTCTGAAAGAGCACGGCCCACGCTGCTTAAGGTTGTCATGAGCATTTCGCAGGCCAGTGCACGCACTGCCTGCGGCGCGTGTGGAAGCAGTTCGGCCGTAAAGGCCATAAACAACGCTTCTCCTGCTGATTTTGCTTCCCGGGCCTGCGGGGCATCCCGGTAAAGGGGCGCTGCATCATTGAGCGCCACGCGCATCGCCGCTTCTTCGCATTCGGACTGGATAAAGGCATGCACCAGTTTGCGCAGGCGTGCATGAGGCGTCTGGCGCTGGTCTTCAATAATCCGTTGCAGCAGGGCGGTGGTCTGTTGCCATTCGTCATACTGGAGACGAAATAATATCGCGGCTTTGTTTGGGAAATACTGGTACAGCGAACCAATACTGATCCCGGCCTTTTCCGCCACTCGCGCAGTGGTAAAACGTGCCGCACCTTCTTTCTGTAAAACCTGAATAGCGGCCTGCAAAATCGCAGCGACCAGCCCGGCGGAACGCGCCTGCTTTGGCTGTTTACGTGAGGAAATACGCGGGATCGGGCGTGATGTCATTGATGAAAAAACTCAGTTGAAGAATGCGAATAGCGAATGTGAATAATTCATCGCATTATATCAATACGACGAATTATTCATATTTTTATTTCAGGATCACGATATGACCTCTACCCTGACCTCTGCACCGCTGTCATCCTTACTGGATAAATTGTTGCAACAAGCCGATGCCGCTACCAGCCCGGTACTGGCGACACTTTCACATCATGAAAGTGAGCGTCTGATGCGTAGCAAAACGAATATATGGATTTTTATGGGCTGCTGAAGGATCTCTGGTTACCCGTCTCGCGCCAGACCGGTAAACTTCTGTATATGCTGGCACGCAGCACCCGAGCAAAGACCATTGTCGAGTTTGGCACATCATTTGGTATCTCTACTCTGCATCTGGCGGCAGCGCTACGGGATAACGGTGGCGGTGTACTTATCAGCAGTGAATTTGAACCGGCAAAAGTGGCGCGGGCACGTGAACACATGCTTGCTGGCGGGCTGGCCGACCTTGTAGAGATCCGCGAAGGGGACGCGTTACAAACCCTGGCGCAGGATATACCCGCCTCTATTGATCTGCTATTACTGGATGGGGCTAAGGCACTCTATCCGGAGATTCTGGCTCTGCTGGAACCACATTTGCGGCCAGGTGCGCTGATTGTGGCTGATGATGCCGATCATAGCCCGGAGTATCTGGCATATGTACGAGACACAGCAAACGGCTTCCTGTCCGTGTCATTTGCTGATGACGTAGAACTATCCATTAAACTGGGTTAACGGGAGAGAGCGATGCATGTATTTGTGACCGGTGCCAGCGGCTGGCTGGGTTCCGCGGTAGTTGAAGAATTGCTGAGCAATGGGCATCAGGTGTCCGGTCTGGTTCGGGCAGATGAGCAGGCAGTCCGATTGACGGCGGCAGGGGCGCAGGCCGTGAAAGGATCGCTGGAGGACGTCGGGGTACTCACGCAGGCGGCAGCGAACGCTGATGCGGTGATTCACACGGCGTTCAATCATGATTTTTCCCGCTTTATCGAGAACTGCGAGCAGGACAGGCGGACCATTGAATTGCTGGGCGACGCGCTGGCAGGCTCTGACCGTCCGTTGCTGGTAACTTCCGGTCTTTCCGGCTTACCCAAAGGCGCAACGGAGCTGGATTTGCCTAATCCGGCCTCGCTGCGTAAATCGGAATCCGCCGCCAGGGCGCTGAACGCGCGGGGCATCCACGCTGCTGCCGTGCGTCTGCCACCTTCGGTTCACGGCATCGGCGATCACGGTTTTCTGCCGATCCTGATCCGTCTGGCGCGGGAGAAGGGGATTTCTGCCTGGCCAGGCAACAGTAATAACTGCTGGTCAGGCGTACACCGTCTTGACGCAGCCCGGGTTTATCGCCTGGCGCTGGAGCAGGGCGTGACAGAACAGGTTTACCATGCAGTCGCCGAAGAGGCGATCCCCCTGCGCACCATTGCGCAAACCATTGGCCGTAATCTTGGTCTGCCCTCGGGTGAACGGGAAGCGGAGCACTTTGGCTGGTTTGCCATGATGGCGGCGGCGGATATGGCGGTTAGCAGTGAACAGACTCGTCGTCTGCTTAACTGGCAGCCACAGGAAGCGGACCTGCTGACCGATCTGAATCACCCTTCTTACTACTCTCTCTGACCCTCCGCAGGAAGCCCCTCATACGGGCTTTCTGTAACCGTTTTATAACAAATATTGTCCAGTTAGGCTCACAATGTTACTATCACAGAAATAGCCGTTTAGACGTCTAAAAACCATGCATTGAGGAGCCATTATGTGGCAAGAAAGACTCGGACACCTGGTCTCCACCTGTCACTGGATCGGGGCGAAAGGCTGGGCACCGGCAACCGGTGGTAACATGTCAGTGCGCCAGGATGAAACGTGGTGCTGGCTTAGCGAATCAGGGCGCGACAAAGGCAGCCTGACCAGTGATGATTTTTTACAGGTCGCCATTGCCGATAATACTGCGCCCTCCGGACGTAAGCCTTCCGCCGAGACGGGGCTGCATACGCTGATCTACCGGCTATTCCCTGAGGCCTGTGTAGTGCTGCATGTGCATACCGTTAACGCCACCGTGCTGTCCCGCCTTGAAACCAGCCAGACGCTGGCGCTTCAGGGGTATGAGATGCAAAAAACCCTTAGTGGCCAGCATAACCATCTGGACACCGTGCCGATCGCGATATTCGATAACGATCAGGATATTGACGCGCTGGCTGCGCGGATCGAAGACTATGCGCAGACCCGACCACTGCGCTACGGCTTTCTGCTGCGCGGTCATGGCTTGACCTGCTGGGGAAAAGATGTCGCTGAAGCGCGACGTCAACTGGAAGGGCTGGAATTCTTGTTTGAATGTGAACTACTGCGCCGCCGTTACGCATAAATACACTGCCCGACAGTGAGCCGGGCGTGTAAACATCAGGGCAGGCGAGGGTAGGCATCGGCAATAGCATCACCGGTGAAATTTGCAATCCAGCCTTCCGGATTATCAAAAATACGGATGGCGGTAAAATTCGGTTGCGAACCCATATCGAACCAGTGCGGCGTCCCGGCGGGCACCGAAATTAAATCATTCTTTTCACACAGCACCTGATAAATCTCATCGCCGATATGCAGGCAGAACAGCCCTGCGCCTTCGACGAAAAATCGTACTTCATCCTCGCCGTGGGTATGTTCATTAAGGAACTTCGCCCGCATTGCGTCTTTCTGCGGGTTGTCGGCACGCAGGCTAATGACATCCCAGCTCTGATAGCCGTTTTCAGCAACCAGCTTATCAATCGCGTGTTGATACGCGTTGATGACAACTTCCGGCGTCGGGGCATTACCGAGCTGGCGGTCAGCCTGCCAGCGTTCAAAACGCACGCCTTTGGCATTCAGTTGCTGCTGGATCTCACCGGCATCGGTGCTGTGCCAGAGGTGCTGACTGGCATCTTTGTCTGAGAAAATGGTTAATGCGCTCATGAGGGGATCTGCTCCGGATGAATGTCGTCAAAACGCTGAACCTGGGGATGATGACTGGCCGGATCGCGATCTTCACGCACCAGTTGCAGCGTGCGTAATCCTGCTTCTTCCGCCGCGTCGAGTTCCTGATGAATATCAGACAAAAACAGGATCGACGCCGGGGGATGTCCCAGTTGTTCAGCAATGTTACGGTAGGACTGCGCGTCACGTTTCGCACCTGTCCGCGTATCAAAGTAGCCGCTGAATAAATGAGTAATATCACCTTCGTCGCTGTAGCCAAATAACAATTTCTGCGCCGCGACTGAGCCTGAGGAATAAACATATAAATCAATAGATTGTGACTTCCATTTTTCCAGTGCAGGCAGCACGTCCGGGTAGAGATGGCCGGTAAAATCACCGTTCACGTAGCCCTCCTGCCAGATGATCCCCTGCAATGCTTTCAGCGCCGTCGATTTACGGTCTTCATCCATAAACGCAAGCAGGGTTGCCGTCAGTTCCTGCGCCGTTGCCGCTGGCTGGTGAATTTCCTCGCGCAAATTATCGAGAATGGTTTTCACCGGTTCAGCGTACTGCTGCGCATTGACAAACTCCGCCAGCCGCTCACGGGCGTAGGGGAACAGAACGTCGTGCACGAAGCGAATGTCGCTGGTGGTGCCTTCAATGTCGGTCACAATAGCGCGGATCATGGTCTCTCCAGAGTCGGTGTTGCGCCGGGGCGAGCGCAGTCGGAATGTTGTTATAGTCGTCTGGACGTCTATGCGTCTTTAACAGGGAGGGTAACATTGTGGGGCGGGAGGTTCAATACGGGGATTGAACCAGGCACGGCAGGGGCATTGCCGCGCTTTTTATGCCAGACGGGCGATGCGCGATCTGGCCTCATCAAGGTGCTGTCAGGGGGGGGATGAGGGCAAACCGGCTTTCCAGATTGAGAGATGACTGAATGTTCGCGAGGCTCTGGTGTACCAGAAGTGTGTACTGCTGTAAAAATAACGGGCCTCAGATGCCTCTCAGGCCCTTGATCTGCATGAAATCTGTGTTATTGGATCTTTCCCTCATGAATATTAAAATCGACAACGTCTTTCGTTTTCAGATCCAATGTACATGAATAGGTCATATATATTTTAGCATTGAAGATATTAGTAAATTTAACCTTGTCACCAATATAGGTTAGCTGGTTCTTTTGGCTGTTAATGCGGGCGTGAGAAAATATAAGACCAAATATGCCATCATTCCATTCAAATTCATTCTTAGCGGCCTGTTCGACCAACGGCTTACATTTGGTAATAGCGTCATACATGTTTTTATCATAGTTGCACTGGAGATCGGTGGCAGAACACACCTTTGCGGCCTCAACTTTCTTCTCTTCACCGCTGCACATGAAGTAGACGATAACCGCTGCAATGACAATTACTATCAGACAGCCAATATATTTCTGTTTTGCGCTTAAACCGGGATCTTTAACGCCGCAATGAGGGCAAATTCTTGCGGAGTTTGAAATTTCTTTACTGCATTCTTTACATTTAGTGAGTGCCATAACAATTCCTTTTGCTGTGCAATATCGAACCTCAGAGAACTGAAACTCGAACATGTGGAACACTGATTGATGCATTGTCCCAGCTATAAAAAAACCACTTAGTCATTAAGTGGCTTAGTATTCTGATTTTAATCGATAATCTGGTGGCCCCTGCTGGACTTGAACCAGCGACCAAGCGATTATGAGTCGCCTGCTCTAACCACTGAGCTAAGGGGCCGTGGCGGGGAATTATAAAGTAACTCGACGAGGCGATCCAGCCATAAAATACTGCCTGCTGTTTTTATAAACAATGGCTTTTCAATCTCTTATACTTTCACTTCGATCTATTCATCCGGAGAAAGCATGATTAACGATATCCTCGCCCCTGGCTTACGGGTAGTGTTCTGCGGCATCAACCCGGGGAAGTCCTCGGCGCATACCGGTTTTCATTTCGCCCATCCCGGCAACCGTTTCTGGAAAGTTATTCATCAGGCCGGGTTTACCGAGCGGCAGCTTAAGCCGGAAGAAGAGCAGCATTTGCTGGATACGCGTTGCGGTATCACCATGCTGGTGGCACGCCCGACGGTACAGGCAAGTGAGGTGAATTTACATGAGCTGCGCACGGGCGGGCGTGAGCTGGTGAAAAAGATTGAGGATTATCAGCCGGATGCACTGGCGATCCTCGGCAAGCAGGCGTTTGAGCAGGCGTTCAGCCAGCGCGGCGTGGCGTGGGGCAAGCAGGCTGTGACGATAGGCGCGACGCAGGTCTGGGTGTTGCCCAATCCCAGCGGCCTGAACCGTGCGACGCTGGATAAGCTGGTGGCGGCGTATCGGGAGCTGGATGAGGCGCTGATGGCGCGGGGAATGTAAAGCCGGAGCCTGAGACTCCGGCTTTACTATCAGAACTCGACGCGTGCGCCCATCGTGTAGCGACGTCCTTCCAGCAGCGATGACCGATCGTAGGTCGTGGTATAAATCGGGTTGGCGTCGAACAGGTTATAGATCCCCGCCATTAACGTGATGTCCTTATTGAGATGGTAGCGTGCGCCTGTATCGACCAGTGCATACGCCTCGGTTGATGTCGATTTGCCGGTGTCTGGCGTATTGCTGCGCCAGCTGGCTTTCGTCCACAACTCCAGATCGGTTAGCGCATTCCACGTCAGCGACAGGTTGGCCATACTGCTTGGGTAGTCGCTCAGCGCTTCACCCTTGTACTGACCGCTTTTTTGTTCACTGTGGGTCCAGGTGTAGTTGGCGTTAGCCTTCAGCGCTGCCGTGACCTGCCAGTCCCCGTTCAGCTCCAGACCATAGATTTGTGCGTCGCCGATGTTGAAATACTGCGAGACTTCTTCCGCTTCATAACCGTTGTAAATGCATTTTTGCGTGGCCGTTGCGGTACAGATGGTATAGTCGCTGATCTTATCCTTGAATTTGGTGAAGAATGCCGTTGCATCCAGCGCCAGCGCATCCTGCTGCCAGTACACACCCAGCTCAGTGTTAACGCTTTGTTCGGGTTTCAGGTCATCATTACCGATGCCAATGAAAGAATAAGGGTATGCGCCGTAAACACTGGTGAAGCCTTCGTTATTCTCACGAAGATCGGGTTTTTTATAGCCCGCCGATACGCCGCCTTTTAGCGCCCAGTTTTCATCGATTGTCCAGTTGCCATACAGCTTCGGCGTGGCGTGATAGCCAAAGTAGCTATCGTGATCCAGACGGGCTGAGGTAGTCAGGGTGAAGTCTGGCACCATCATCCAGGCGTCTTCAGCAAATACTGCCCAGCCGTCACGAGTGATTTTGCTGACCGGCGTCACGCCCGGCACGACTTTGTCTTCGATACCGAAGGTGTCATTCAGTTCGTTGCGGGTGAAGTTGATCCCCAGCGTCAGCTTGTGGTCGCCAAGCGAGAAGGTGTTCGCGCTGTTAGCCTCATAGTTACGCTGGCGGATAAACTGCGAGTCCATGCCCGGCACACGGTATTCCGTTTTGGCGTTCTCATAGCTGATGAAGTTCTTCACCTCCAGCAGGTCGTCGCCATACCAGGCATGTTGAGACAGTGATGCGGCGTCGCGGTCAAAGCCCCAGTACCATGCTTTATCGTTGTGCGATTTCTCCTGATGGCCTTTGACGACGTTTAAATCCCACAGTTGGGTGTCGGTCGGTGCCATGTTAATGGTCGCATCAAGATTGCCTGCCTGGTGCTTCACAAAGCGTTCGTCGGACTGGCTATCGTCATCACGGCGGTCAAGATAATCTGCCGCCAGGCTTACCCCGAGCTTGCCGGGAATGACCGGCCCCATCAAAAAGGCGTTGGTCTGGTTAGTATTACCGAACTTACTCTTCTCCTGCAGGAAGTAGTTATCTTCCAGCACGCCCGTCCATTTATCGAGGTTATACGCTTTTTTGGTGATGACGTTAACCACGCCACCGATGGAGTCAGAACCGTACAGGGAAGACATTGGCCCACGGATCACTTCGATGCGCTCAATAGCGGCCATCGGCGGCAAAAAGGCCGCTTCGGTGCCGATATGGTGGCCGTAAGGGCGGGATTCGCGGGTGGCTTGTTTGATACCGTTGACCATGTAAGAGGTATAGGTCGAATCCATGCCGCGCATCTGAACGTCGCCTGTCGCCAGGCTGCCGTTGCCGTTACCCACCAGTACACCGGGCATCTCCCGCAGGGCTTCAGTAACGTTCTGGTTAGAGCGGGTATTCAACTCTTTTTCGCCGACCACGGAGATGGTGGCTGGGGCCTCGCGGCGCTCCTGCGCGAAGCCGGTGGCGGTCACGACAAGTTGCTCTTCGTTGTCAGGCGTTGTTTCTTGCGCGAAAACGGACGCAGGAAGGCTGGCGAGGGCGAGCGACATCGCCAGCGCCGTGCGGGTCTGGTTAATCATTACGCCGTCCTCAGAATTGGGTTAAATCGATTTTCAGCACGTAGTCAGCCTGGCTGGCTTTTTCATCCTGCTTTACGCTGACGAACAGCGTTTTGCTGTCAGGAGAAAGCACCATACTGTTAGGCATGGCTGCCGTTTTGATGGTGTGTTTAAGGCTGTAAGTACTGGCGTCGATAACGCTGATCTGACGGGCATTACGATGGGTGACATACACTTCGTTGCGCGCAGGGTTATAGACGGCGGCAATGGAGTTTGGCGTCGCAACCCGGTGGAGGATCTTGCCGGAGGCGAGTTCCACTACCAGCACGTCGGCGGTATTGGTATCGGCAATAAAGCCAACCCCTTTGGCCGTGTTGAGGGCGATGTTCAGGAAGTAATGTTTTGGCTCGGCAGGATCAACGTTTACGCGAGAGAGTATCTGTGAGGTTTTGCCGTCCAGGGTAATCAGTTCGCCTTTGCCAGTGACGGCATACACTTTGTCACCTGCTTCATCAACGGCAAAGCCGACTGCATCGGTCTGTTTGTGCGTATGCAGTAGCGTCTGGTGTTGCGCGTCGACAACCCACAACACGCCTTTACCTTCACTGCCAATACCAGAAACATAGAGACGACGGTGCTTTTTATCGAGCACCACTTCCCGGACGTGGGCATTATTCTCAGCATTTGCGAGCTGGATGGTTTTCAGTTCTTTGTGGCTGCGGGTATCCAGCAGGGTCAGGGAGCCGTCCAGCGCGTTGCCTAACCAGAGAATGTGGTTGGGTTCATCCAGAGAGACCGCGAAAGGACGGCGTTGGGTGGCGATCCGCTTATCAATTTTCAGTGAATCGGCGGCAAGCTGAAACACTTCCCCGGCGGTTTTGTCCTTATCGAAAGAGGGCGCGGAGGCGGCATAGAGAGATTTTTGCCCGGCGTCATAAGCCAGTTCATACACTCCGTGACCCAGAGCCTGAGAAGTGAATTGCTTCTCGGTGAAGTCCTTTGCCAGGCTGGAACCAGCGTGAAGTGCCATACAGAGAGTGAGCGCGCAGAGGGATTGATTTTTTAATGTTTTGAGATTCATGTCATTTTTCTTTACAGTTGTTTACGAAAAGAAAAATGATAATGAAAATAAATATCATTTGCAATCGCATGTTGGGACGATTATCCCTGTCAGTTTTTTATTCCTTACAAAAATGCCAAAAAAAAAGCTCCCCGGAGGGAGCTTTTCGAGAGCAGACGCGATTAATCGTCGAGGAAGCTACGCAGCACTTCAGAGCGGCTCGGGTGGCGCAGTTTACGCAGCGCCTTGGCTTCGATCTGACGGATACGTTCGCGGGTAACATCGAACTGTTTACCCACTTCTTCCAGCGTGTGGTCGGTATTCATATCAATACCAAAACGCATACGCAGGACTTTCGCTTCACGGGCGGTCAGGCCAGCCAGCACGTCATGGGTGGCGGCACGCAGGCTCTCGGTGGTAGCCGAATCCAGCGGCAGCTCGAGGGTGGTGTCCTCGATGAAATCACCCAGATGCGAATCTTCATCGTCGCCGATTGGCGTTTCCATGGAGATAGGCTCTTTAGCGATTTTCAGCACTTTACGGATTTTGTCTTCCGGCATCAGCATGCGCTCAGCCAGCTCTTCCGGCGTTGGCTCGCGGCCCATCTCCTGGAGCATCTGGCGGGAGATACGGTTGAGCTTGTTGATGGTCTCAATCATATGCACCGGAATACGGATGGTACGCGCCTGATCCGCAATAGAGCGAGTGATCGCCTGACGAATCCACCAGGTTGCATAAGTGGAGAACTTGTAACCACGACGGTATTCAAACTTATCAACCGCTTTCATCAGACCGATGTTGCCTTCCTGAATCAGATCGAGGAACTGAAGACCACGGTTGGTGTATTTTTTGGCGATAGAAATAACCAGACGTAAGTTCGCTTCAACCATCTCTTTTTTCGCCCGGCGCGCTTTCGCTTCACCGATGGACATGCGACGGTTGATATCTTTTACCTGCTCAATGGTCAGGCCGGTCTCTTCTTCAATCTGCTGCAATTTTTGCAGGCTGCGATGCACCTCGTCAGAGACGTCGTGCAGCTTTTCAGACCATGGCTTGTTCATCGCAATCGCCGCGTTGAACCAGGTTTCGCTGGTCTCGTTGCCGGTAAACAGAGTGATGAAGTTTTTCTTCGGCATTTTGCACTGTTCAACGCACATCTTCATGATGAGGCGTTCCTGGGTACGCACACGATCCATCATGACGCGCATACTGTTAACCAGGTAATCAAACTGTTTTGGCACCAGGCGGAACTGCTTGAAGACTTCAGACAATTTCAGGATTTCGCCCTGAGATGCCGCGTTGCTGCGGCCTTTGGCCTTGATCGTGTCACGGGTGACGATGTACTGCTCGCGCAGTTCAGCGAATTTCTCGCGCGCCAGTTCCGGATCGATGCTGTTGTCATCGTCGCTGCTATCGTCGCTGTCATCATCATCGTCGTCGTCTTCGTCATCCATTTCTTCACTGGACAGCTCGGAGCCAACGTGCGTTGCCGTCGGAGCCAGATCTTCTTCAGCGTTCGGATCGACAAAACCGGTGATCAGATCGGAAAGGCGAGCCTCTTCCGCTTCTACACGATCGTACTGCTCCAGCAGATAGGTGATCGCTTCCGGATATTCAGCCACGGAGCACTGGACCTGGTTGATACCGTCTTCGATACGCTTGGCGATGTCAATTTCACCTTCACGGGTCAGAAGTTCAACGGTACCCATTTCACGCATATACATGCGGACCGGGTCAGTGGTACGCCCGATTTCAGATTCAACGCTGGAAAGTACCTGCGCAGCCGCCTCTTCAGCATCTTCGTCGGTATTGTTTGAGTTTTCAGCAAGCAACAGATCGTCGGCATCCGGTGCTTCTTCCATCACCTGAATACCCATATCGTTAATCATCTGGATGATGTCTTCGATCTGATCTGAGTCGACGATATCTTCCGGCAGATGGTCGTTGACCTCGGCATAGGTCAGATAGCCTTGCTCCTTACCACGTTGGACAAGAAGCTTCAGCTGTGACTGCGGGTTTTGCTCCATAAGACGGTATCCACACTTAATTCATGAGGTTGGTGTCGGTCGGCGAAATGAACCGCCAACATAATACATTTCATCTTTCACGCTGCGCTGACGCAGGTGAAACGACGGCCTGTATGACTTAATGAGGGCTTGCTTATATTTTTGCCGCTGCCCTTCAGTGCGGCTGTCGGGATTTACCCGAACGATATTCGGCACTTAAGCCGTTAAATTCATTTTTTTGCCAGTTCCTGGTTTAATGTCCAGAGTTCCCGGCGTTCTTCGCTGTTCAGGCCATGCGTGCGATCGCGAGCGATTAACTCTTCCTGGCGCAGCTTGAGCAACGAATCAAACATATGGTTAAGCGAGTCGGTGAACGTTTTTTCTGCAATCGCTTTATCTGCTATATCGTCCCATACCGACAGTTTTTCAAGGGTGGCGGCTTCATTTGTGCCACGATACTGTTCTAAAAGTTGCCCAGTGGTCAGGCCAGGCTGTGACAAACAAGTGTTGACCAATTCTGCAAATAAGCCAAGCCCGGGCAGCTTACTTTGATCCAGACCGGCCAGTGGCGGCACCAGCGGTGCTAAATCCGGGTTCTGTAACAGCAGTCCTATCAGTATACGCATGGTCGTGCGTTTTAGCTGAGGAGCCGGGCGTGGCGTGCCACTTTCTGCTTGTTTTGGCATTAAACGATCAAGCTGACTGTCGTCGAAAATGCCTAATTTCAGCCCCAGCGTCTGGCGTAACTGAATGCGATGCGCGTCGCCTGGTACCTGGTTAATCAGTGGTAGCGCGAGGGCTGCCAACTGCGTGCTGCCATCCGGGGTACTTAAATCGACCTGTGGCAACAGGTTATTAAACAAAAACGCTGACAGCGGCTGAGCATGTTCCATTCGCGCTTCAAACGCCTCTTTACCCTCTTTACGTACCAGCGTATCCGGGTCTTCGCCGTCGGGCAGGAACATAAAGCGCAGTTGCCGACCGTCGGTCATATACGGCATCGCGGTTTCCAGCGCGCGCCATGCGGCATCACGTCCGGCGCGGTCGCCGTCATAACAGCAAATCACATTCTGCGTGGCGCGGAACAGCAACTGAATATGATCGGCAGTCGTAGAGGTCCCCAGCGACGCGACGGCATAATTGATGCCAAACTGCGCCAGCGCCACCACGTCCATATAGCCTTCGACCACCAGCAAACGCGGCGGTTCCGCCGCGTTCTGTAACGCTTCATAAAGCCCGTACAACTGACGGCCCTTATGGAAAATATCGGTCTCCGGGGAGTTCAGGTATTTCGGCGTATCGTTACCCAGTACGCGTCCACCAAAACCGATAACCCGGCCACGCTTGTCGCGAATCGGGAACATTACCCGGTCGCGGAAGCGGTCGTAGCTGCGTCCCTGATCGTTGGTGACCAGCATGCCCGCGTCGGTTAACGACTGACGGTTTTCACTGTTACCACCAAAACGTTTTAATGCGTTATCCCAGCCCGGTGGCGCAAAGCCTACGGCAAACCGCGCAATGATGTCGCTGCTAAGCCCCCGTTTTTCCAGATACTGGCGCGCGGGTTCTGCGGCGGGATGCGTAAGGGATTGCTGATAAAACGTATTCAGGCCATCCATCAACTGATAAAGGGTCTGCCGTTGATGACGCTCAATCTGCGTTGGCCCGCTGCCTGCTTCGTAAGGAATCTCCAGGTTATGCATGGCGGCCAGTTCTTCAACGGTTTCGACGAACTCGAGCTTGTCGTAGTTCATCAAAAAGTCGATGGCGTTGCCGTGCGCACCACAGCCGAAGCAGTGATAAAACTGCTTATCACCGTTAACGGTGAAAGAGGGGGTTTTTTCGTTATGGAACGGACAGCACGCATGGAAATTCTTGCCCTGCTTTTTAAGCTTCACCCGCGCGTCGATAAGATCGACGATGTCGGTGCGCGCCAGCAGGTCATTGATAAATACGCGTGGGATTCGTCCAGCCATAAGCCCCGTACAATTTTACCAACTCGTAAACGAAAATAAGCCGCGCATTCCTTCCGGAAGCACGGCCTTACCACTACAACTCAGTCTGTTAAATGAGAGCCTGTGCTCTCAAAACATTAGTACAGACGAGTACGGCGTGCGTTTTCGCGAGCCAGTTTCTTCGCGTGACGTTTCACAGCAGAAGCTTTAGCGCGCTTACGTTCGGTAGTCGGTTTTTCATAGAACTCACGACGACGAACTTCCGCCAGAACACCTGCTTTCTCGCAGGAACGCTTGAAGCGACGCAGTGCTACGTCGAACGGCTCGTTTTCACGTACTTTAATTACCGGCATCTAACTCTCACCTTTAATAAATTCGGTTTGCCGCTGGCATCAACGCCAGCTTATTTCAAAATGGTGCGGAATTTTACTGCAAATGCTGCTGCTTTGTAAAGCACCGATGCGATTTTGAAAGGGACTTTAATAAGGGTGGGGAGTATACACGAGCCTTGTGGCCTGGGCGAACAAAGTTTTACTTCAACCCGCATTGGTCCTACACTGCGCGGTACTGAAATGAGGTAAAACAAGCCATGCGTGTACTGGGTATTGAAACATCCTGCGATGAGACCGGCATCGCCATTTACGACGACGAAAACGGTCTGTTAGCCAATCAACTGTATAGTCAGGTGAAATTGCACGCTGACTACGGCGGCGTGGTGCCGGAGCTGGCCTCCCGCGATCACGTGCGCAAAACCGTGCCGCTGATTCAGGCGGCGCTGAAAGAAGCCGGGCTTGCGGCAAAAGAGATTGACGCGGTGGCCTACACCGCAGGGCCTGGGCTGGTCGGCGCGCTGCTGGTCGGTGCCACGGTCGGACGTTCGCTGGCATTTGCCTGGGGCGTTCCGGCGATTGCGGTGCATCATATGGAAGGGCACCTGCTGGCCCCGATGCTGGAAGAAAATCCGCCTGAGTTCCCGTTCGTCGCACTGCTGGTTTCCGGCGGACATACCCAGCTTATCAGCGTCACCGGTATTGGCCAGTACGAGCTGCTGGGTGAGTCGATTGACGATGCGGCGGGCGAAGCATTTGATAAAACCGCCAAACTGCTGGGACTGGATTACCCCGGCGGCCCGATGCTATCGAAAATGGCCGCCCAGGGAACGGAAGGACGTTTTGTGTTTCCACGCCCGATGACTGACCGTCCGGGGCTGGATTTCAGCTTCTCCGGGCTGAAAACCTTCGCCGCGAATACGATCCGTAATAATGAGGCGGACGAGCAGACCCGTGCCGATATCGCCCGCGCATTTGAAGATGCGGTGGTGGATACCTTAATGATTAAGTGCAAGCGTGCGCTGGATCAGACCGGGTTTAAGCGTCTGGTGATGGCGGGGGGCGTCAGTGCTAACCGTACCCTGCGCGCGAAGCTGGCAGAGATGATGCAAAAACGCCGGGGCGAGGTGTTTTATGCCCGACCAGAGTTCTGCACCGATAACGGCGCGATGATCGCCTATGCCGGAATGGTACGGTTTAAAGCCGGGGCCACGGCGGATCTCGGTGTGACCGTACGCCCGCGCTGGCCGCTGGCGGAGTTGCCTGCGGCGTAAACCACCCTCACCCCAGCCCTCTCCCTGAGGGAGAGGGGGTAAGAGGCTCCGGGGTCGGTATTGCTTGCGCTGGCCGCTGGCGGAGTTGCCTGCGGCGTAAGCCACCCTCCCCCCGGCCCTCTCCCTGAGGGAGAGGGGGTAAGAGGCCCCGGGGTCGGTATTCTCTCCGTGCGGCTCCCTCTCCCTGAGGGAGTAAGAGGCTCCGGGGTCGGTATTATCTCCGTACGGTTCCCTCTCCCTCAGGGAGAGGGTTAGGGTGAGGGGGAGCGACGCATAAAAAAGCCGCTACAGGCCCGACCAGCCCGGCAGCGCCACCAGGAAAATCGCTCTACAGTACCAGGCCATTTACCGCTTCAACATCCCTTTATCTTCCAGGAACGCAATAATTTTCCCCAGCCCGTCGCCGCTTTTCAGGTTGGTGAACGTCCATGGCCGATCGCCGCGCATGCGCAGGGTATCGCGCTCCATTACCTCCAGCGATGCGCCGACATACGGGGCAAGATCGGTTTTATTGATGACCAGAAAATCGGATTTCGTGATCCCCGGGCCGCCTTTACGCGGGATCTTTTCCCCTTCCGCCACGTCGATGACATAAATCGTTAAATCCGCCAGCTCCGGGCTGAACGTCGCGCTCAGGTTATCGCCGCCACTCTCGACAAAAATCAGATCCAAATTACCAAACTTTTCGCTCAGCGCTTCGACTGCCGCCAGGTTCATCGAAGCATCTTCACGGATAGCCGTATGCGGGCAACCGCCGGTTTCGACGCCGACAATCCGCTCCGGCTCCAGCGCGCCCGCTTCGGTCAGGATGCGCTGATCCTCTTTGGTGTAGATGTCGTTAGTCACGACGGCCAGTTGATAAGTGTTACGCATGGCCTTGCATAAGGCTTCCAGCAGCGCCGTTTTACCGGACCCGACCGGGCCGCCGACGCCGACGCGCAGCGGATGAGTAATCTGTGACATGCTCCCTCCTCAGGAACGGAATAAACGCGAATATTGGGTTTCATGACGTGCAGAGGCGATAGCGCTGAGCGGGGTGGCTGACCCGATATCGCACGCTTCACACGCGAGCGCCCGTTCCATGCCTGCCGCATAGCGCTCAGACAGGGAAAGGATCAACTGCTGTGCCGCCTGCTGGCCGAACGGCACCAGCTTAACGCCTGCCATCACTGCACTTTCGATCCAGCTATAGCCGAGGCTGAGCGCCAGCGCACGCAGGTCGAGATGCCAGCGCACGCCGAGCCAGGCCATACCACAGAGCTGGCTTTGGGCAAACAGGGCGCGCCATGCCGGGGAGCAGTCCGGCTCCCAGTCGGTTATCAGGCGGGTGAACGCCGCACCGCGATTACGTTCTTCTTCCCGCAGTTCCCGGGTCTCGCGGCAGGCCAGCAGGTACGCCGTACAGCGTCGGGCCTCGTCGATATTGTTTTCCGCACAGGCCCGGTACAGGCGGGCAAAAATCGGCAGATCAACGCGAAAAAAACTGTGCTCCATCTGCTGTCGTTGCCAGCGATGAAAGGTGGCGCTATCTGTAATCCAGCCGGCTTCTGTCGCCCATTCCAGACCCTGCGACCAGGTAAACGAGCCGACCGGCAGGCTGCTGCTGGTAAGCTGCATCAGGCGCAGTAATTGAACCGGGTCCGTCATTTAATGCGCGTGCGAATGTGAGTGTGAATGGGCCCCGGCGGAATAGACTCCGGCTTCTGGCTCAAACGGCAGTTGAGCAAACGTCACCTCGAGCGCCAACTGGCGCAGCATATCGTCCAGCACATGATCGTGGTGATAACGCAGCTCACCCGGCAGGATCTGCAACGGCACGTGGCGGTTGCCAAGGTGATAGCAGGCTTTGGCGAGCAGAAAAGGATCGGCACAGCGCACCACCGAGAGCGGTTCGTCAGCAGCAATAATCTCAACAATCTCTCGTCCATCATCGCTGCTTAATACATCGCCCCCGCGCAGCAGCAGGCCGCGCGGTAGCATTAATCCGGCGTCGCGGCCGTCGCTGAGGGTGACTCTGGCCCGGCTTTTGACACGTACATCAATGGGCAGCGTTACCGTCGCCGTCACGCGGGAAGGGGCGGTAATTCGGGTGGTGAGATAGAGCATTGCGACTCCTTAAAACAAAAAATAGCGTTGAGCCATAGGCAGCACGTCTGCTGGTTCGCTGGTAATCAGTTCCCCGTCTATCCGCACCTCATAGGTCTGAGCATCAACAGTAATGTTAGGTTGCAGCGCGTTATGGATCATGTCGCGCTTTTTCACCGTTCGACAGCCTTTCACTACGCCGATAACGCTTTGTAAATTTAGCCGTTGCGCCACGTTATCTGCCTGTGCCGCCTGCGAAATAAACGTCATCCGGCAGGCATGGCGAGCCGCGCCCAGCGCGCCGAACATCGGACGGTAGTGCACCGGCTGCGGGGTGGGAATGGAGGCGTTGATATCGCCCATCGGCGCGGCGGCGATCATCCCGCCTTTGACGATGGTCGCCGGTTTGACGCCAAAAAAGGCGGGCGACCAGACCACTAAATCCGCCAGTTTGCCCGCTTCAACTGAGCCGACTTCATGGGCGATCCCATGCGTCAGCGCCGGGTTGATGGTGTATTTGGCGATATAGCGCTTAACGCGAGCATTATCGTTATCGCCCGTTTCTTCGGGCAGTGCGCCGCGCTGGACCTTCATCCGGTGCGCCACCTGCCAGGTACGCAGGATCACCTCGCCGACGCGCCCCATCGCCTGCGAATCCGAAGAGGTCAGGGAAAACGCGCCAATGTCATGCAGCACATCTTCAGCGGCAATGGTCTCCCGACGGATGCGTGATTCGGCAAACGCCACGTCTTCGGCAATATCCGGGTCAAGATGATGACAGACCATCAGCATGTCGAGATGCTCGTCAATGGTGTTAACGGTATAGGGCAACGTCGGGTTAGTCGAAGAGGGCAAAATATTGGGGTGCGCACAGGCAGTGATAATATCCGGCGCGTGCCCGCCGCCTGCGCCTTCAGTATGAAAGGTATGAATTGTACGATCGCCGATTGCCGCCAGCGTATCCTCAACGAAACCGGACTCGTTCAGGGTGTCGCTGTGCAGTGCCACCTGAATATCCAGCTCATCCGCTACCGTCAGCGCACAATCAATAGCAGCGGGTGTTGCGCCCCAGTCCTCATGAATTTTCAGGCCGATTGCGCCCGCGGCGACTTGTTCACGCAGCGTCGCCGGGTTCGACCCGTTGCCTTTGCCGAGCAGGCCGATGTTCACCGGCAGCGTGTCCGCCGCCTGAAGCATACGGGCGATGTACCACGGGCCGGGAGTACACGTCGTTGCGTTGGTGCCGGCTGCCGGACCGGTGCCGCCGCCGATCATGGTGGTAACGCCGGAAATCAGCGCCTCTTCCGCCTGCTGCGGACAGATCCAGTGAATATGCGTATCCACGCCGCCCGCCGTCACGATTTTACCTTCGGCGGCGATGACCTCCGTTGCCACACCAATCGGGATCGTCACATCGGGCTGAATATCCGGATTACCGGCTTTACCGATCGCAAAAATCCGCCCGTCTTTTACGCCGATATCGGCTTTAACGATCCCCCAGTGATCGACAATCAGCGCGTTGGTCAGCACCAAATCCACGCACTCGCTGGCGGGCATTTGCCCCTGGCCCATGCCATCACGGATCACCTTGCCGCCGCCGAATTTCACCTCTTCGCCGGGCGTGGTGAAGTCTTTTTCCACCTCGATCCACAGCTCAGTATCCGCCAGTCGCACTTTGTCACCGGTGGTGGGACCGAACATATCCGCCCACGCCCGGCGGGAAATTTTAGTCATGATCTGCCTCCAGACTACCCATCACATCACCGCGAAAACCGAAGATCCGCCGTGCGCCAGCGACCGCCACCAGTATCACCTCGCGCTTCTGTCCGGGTTCAAAACGTACCGCCGTACCGGAAGCGATGTTTAACCGATACCCTTTGCACCGTTCACGATCGAACTTCAGCGCCGGATTCACCTCGTAAAAGTGATAGTGCGATCCGACCTGAATCGGCCGATCGCCGTGGTTTTCGACAATCACCGTCAGGGTTGGACGTCCGGTGTTGATCTCAACGTCGCCATGCTGGATCTTGTATTCGCCTGGGATCATGCTTCCTCCTCAGATAATCGGATGGTGGACGGTGACCAGCTTCGATCCGTCCGGAAACGTGGCCTCGACCTGAATATCGGGGATCATTTCCGGGATGCCCTCCATGACCTGATCGCGGCTTAAAACGTGGCGTCCGTCTTCCATCAGCGCCGCCACGCTTTTGCCGTCGCGCGCGCCTTCCATAATGAATGCGCTGATCAGTGCCACGGCTTCCGGATAGTTAAGTTTCAGACCGCGGGCGAGGCGTCTTTCCGCCACCAGGGCCGCAGTAAAGAGCAGCAGCTTATCTTTTTCTCTCGGCGTCAGTTCCACAGGGACCTCTTATGTCTGCCAGATTCGGGGAAGGACAGGCGCTTTTTGCAGCAGGTGAGGGCGCATAGCACACCAGATGTCGCGCATCGCCCGCAGGCAAATCAGATTATCGTCGCCAAGAAAGCGCACCGTCAGGAGGCCTTCTGTCAGCGTCGCGCCAGCAAACGCGCCCAGCACATCAAGTTTTTCACGCACGCTTTCCAGCAATGTTTCATTGGCCGGGTAAAACAGCAGCGTGCCGACCCACGGATGGTCAGCGACGGGCGACAGATCGCCATCCGCCAGGTGCAGGCGTTCAATCAGCAGCGGCTGGTCGTCCTTCCAGACCTCCAGCCGGTTATTCAGACAGCCATGATCAAAGGTTTCGCCGATAACCGGGCGACCGAGACACAGCAGATCCCAGGCCAGCAGGCGGGAGCCGGTACAAAGATGAAAAACGGTTTGCACCCGGGCCTGCGCGCCGGGAAAGAAAATGGCATCCTGCGGCAGCCACTCCAGCGCGGCGTCTGCGGCCAGATAAAAGTGTTGCGTCAGCCGGGCCGTGGCCCCGGCGCTGCGATAAAATTTACTGGCACCGGGCATGGTGAGCAGTACATGGCTTCTGGCGTCCAGCGTCACGGTAATATCCAGCTCATCGCCACCCACAATTCCGCCGGGCGGATGCAGCAGGTAAAGATGACAGGTGTCATCTTCAGGATAAAAAGGCCGCTGTACCGTAAGTGGGCCGTAGTGACGGGCCGAGCGCAGCAGCGTTTTTTCCGGGGTATGAAAAAACTGCAACGCAAGCGAAGCCTGCCAGCCTTTGTATGTTTTATCAGTAACCTGGGCAACTGCCATACTGCATCCGTCCGCGCTTGATGTCCTGCTTCAGTATGCCCTGGCAGAAATCAACTCTGTCATATGAGACGCTTATGGATGGATAAGGCAAACGGCGCAGTGCTGCGCCGTTCAGGGGGATTAGCGGTAGTCTTCCGCGTCGATGTCGTAGCCTGACGGCTCCCAGTGGATCGCCAGTAGCGACAGCAGGCCGATCAGCGGTGCGAGGGCGATAACCCAGAACACGGCGGTATCCAGCGAAGCTACCAGCAGCGGGAACAGAAATAGCGATAATGTTGAGCTGCTACGCATCAGCGTCTGATTGAGGCCAACGCCGACGCCGCGCAGCGAGGTCGGATAGCTGAGCGATGCAAACGCCATGGTATGCGCCCCCGGGCCAAAGCCCTGGCCAAATAAGAACAGCGCCAGCATGGCAACGGAAATGACGCCTTCCGTCGCGCCGTCCGGTCGCCCGATCAGCGCCAGCACCAGTAGCGCAATCAACTGACAGGCATAGCCGCCAAGTGACATCCGCCACGCGCCGAAACGCGGCACCAGCCGCACGGCCAGCAGGCCACCGACAAAGGCAAACAGCAGGTTCAGCGCCAGCGAAATCAGAATGGTGGTCAGCATGGATTGCACAAAGAAGCTGGAGATAATCACCGGCAGGCCAAACGCCACGGCGTTATAGGCAAATGACGACACCACCGACAGCAGCGTTGCCAGCGTGGTACGGCGTAAATACACGCCGCGAAACAGATTGAGATAATTTTGCCATCTGGCTTTATTCACCACCGGCGCGGGCCTGTCCAGCGCATCCTGCGGCACATGCGCGTTAATGTTATACGCCTTACGCAGTATCGATGCGGCCTCTTTCAGATTGCCCTGGTTTGCCGCCCAGACCGGGGACTCACTCATGTAGCGGCTACGAATGGCGATAATCACCAGCGCGGGAATGGCCCCAAAACCAAGGATGATGCGCCACAGCCAGTCGCTGTGGCTTTCCGGCAAAATGGCATAAAAGAACAGCACCAGCAGATAAGAGATGCTGATCGCGGCATACCAGGTCGGGCACCACATGGCAACGCTGGCGGCTTTGTTACCGGGGCCTTTTAGCCTGGCGAATTCGCTGAGAAAGGCCATCGCCACGGGAAGATCGATGCCGACGCCAAGCCCCATCACAAAGCGTGCCCCGGCGAGCACGTATTCATTCGGCGCAAAGGCGCAGGCGATGGCGGCTACCACGAAGAAAATCATGTCGGCCATAAATACCCGATAGCGCCCGATTTTGTCGGTGAGATAGCCACCAATTAACGCGCCAACAATCGCGCCGAAGGTGATAGCAGAGGCCACCATCCCGGTGCCG
Source organism: Superficieibacter electus (assembly GCF_002915575.1). Classification (GTDB taxonomy): domain Bacteria; phylum Pseudomonadota; class Gammaproteobacteria; order Enterobacterales; family Enterobacteriaceae; genus Superficieibacter; species Superficieibacter electus. The sequence goes on along the minus strand of NZ_PQGD01000011.1, from coordinate 92,517 downwards.
GCGGGCGTCAGGTTAAATTCACGGGTAATATCTTTGATGCCAAACGCCAGCGCGCCGAGATCGTAAGCATCAAGGAAGATACCGCCGAGCGCAATGCCGATGACGATCCGCGCATTGGCGCGCCCCTGCGATCCGGCGTTAACCAGTTGCGTAACATCAGAGGCGTTCCGCACCCATTTAATGTCGCCGCCGGGAGCGTTGCCTGACGTTGTAACGGCAGCAGGTTCAGTGATTTCAGTCATTTTTTGTATAGTTGTGTTGGCGATGTGTTGTGAAAGAGTACCCAGCGCAGGAAAGTGAGCTAAATCACATTTGGTTATAAGTCATAACGGAAGGGCAGCAATGGCGGATAGTGACGCAAGTGACCAGCGCGGCGTAATGCCGGATGACGGCTACGCCTTATCCGGCCTACGATGGGAGGATCATTTATTATGGAGACGTAACGCTGAAACGTTTTGTAGGCCTGATAAGCGAAGCGCCATCAGGCATTACGACACCACTGCGGCCAGTGGTTATGAATAATCTGTAGGCCTGATAAGCGAAGCGCCATCAGGCATTACGACACCATTGCGGCCAGTGGTTATGAATAATCTGTAGGCCTGATAAGCGAAGCGCCATCAGGCATTACGACACCATTGCGGCCAGTGGTTATAAATAATCTGTAGGCCTGATAAGCGAAGCGCCATCAGGCATTACGACACCATTGCGGCCAGTGGTTATGGATAATCCGTAGGCCTGATAAGCGAAGCGCCATCAGGCATTACGACACCATTGTGGCCAGTGATTATGAATAATCTGTAGGCCTGATAAGCGAAGCGCCATCAGGCATTACGCCCGCCGTCCTCGCCCGCATCTTTTGGCTTTTTCTTCTTCAGCCGCGTCCAGATTTTGGTTTCCTGACGCCGCCAGAGCCGCTGGATATTGTCGTGATGACGCAGCAGGATCAGACACGAAAGCATTGATACCGGGAAGGTGAACTGTGGTTTGAACCACCAGACGTAGAACGGCGCGATCAACGCGCTGACAATCGCGCCCAGCGACGAGTAGCCGCTCAGCAAAATCGTCAGCAGCCAGGTCCCCGCCATTACGCCGGTCAAATCCCAGCCAATAGGCGCAATCGCGCCGAACGCGGTCGCCACGCCTTTACCGCCGCGAAAGTGAAAGAAGACTGGCCAGATGTGCCCGAGGCAGGCGGCGATAGCAATCAGCCCCAGCCAGAACGGCGCGACGCCGAGGGCGTACGCGCCCCAGACCGGCAACATGCCTTTTAAGACATCAAAAATCAGTACGGTTACGGCTGCTCCCTTGCCGCCAATTCTTAAGACGTTGGTCGCCCCCGGATTACCGGAGCCGCTTTCGCGCGGATCGGGTAAACCTGCAATGCGGCAGACCAGAATGGCGCTGGAAATTGAGCCGCAAAGGTAGGCGAGGATGATCATTCCAGGCGCGATTGCACTCATAACGCTGTTCCGTTTAGAAAAAATCGGTTTATTCTCTGCATCTGTGGATAATACGCATAATTCGCCGGAAGTGGTATCCGGTTTAGCCAAAAAGCAGGCAGGTCATGATGGATATTGTATTTATAGAGCAACTTTCGGTAATCACCACTATTGGCGTGTATGACTGGGAGCAAACCATCGAACAAAAGCTGATGTTCGATATCGAAATGGCCTGGGATAACCGTAAAGCGGCGGCCAGCGATGATGTTGCAGACTGCCTGAGCTACGCCGACGTCAGCGAGCTGGTGGTCAGTCATGTTGAAGGCGGACGTTTTGCGCTGGTAGAACGCGTCGCGGAGGAGGTGGCCACTCTGCTGCTGTCACGTTTTCCGTCGCCGTGGGTACGCATTAAAGTCAGCAAACCGGGGGCGGTAGCACGCGCGGCCAGCGTCGGGGTTGTTATTGAGCGTGGCAATATTCCTAAAGAAAACATTTAAATAAAGTATTATTAAACCCAGCGCGATGACGCTGGTCATAATGCAGGATTATTTTATACCCGTCATACTTCAAGTTGCATATGCGTTGGCTTTCCTCGCTCACCCCAGTCACGTACTGGAGTACGCTCCCGGGGTTCACTGCGTCACTGCCTTTCTGCAACTTGAATTATTTAGGGTACAGGCTTCATTCATTTATCTTTTAGGGGTTTACTTAATGAGCGATATGCATTCGCTGCTGATTGCGGCGATCCTGGGCGTAGTCGAAGGATTGACGGAGTTCCTGCCTGTTTCCAGTACCGGGCACATGATTATCGTCGGGCACCTGCTGGGCTTTGAAGACGAAACGGCGAAAACCTTCGAGGTCGTGATCCAGTTAGGGTCCATTCTGGCGGTAGTGGTGATGTTCTGGCGGCGTCTGTTTGGCCTCATTGGCATTCATTTTGGTCGCAAGCCGCAGCATGAAGGGACGGGGAAAGGTCGCCTGTCGCTTATTCATATCCTGCTTGGAATGATCCCGGCGGTGGTGCTGGGGCTGGTGTTCCACGACACGATTAAATCGCTGTTTAACCCAATTAACGTCATGTATGCGCTGGTGGTCGGCGGCCTGCTGCTGATCGCCGCTGAATGCCTGAAGCCGAAAGAGCCGCGTGCGGTGGGTGTGGACGATATGACTTATCGCCAGGCGTTTATGATTGGTTGCTTTCAGTGTCTGGCGCTGTGGCCGGGCTTTTCCCGCTCAGGTGCGACCATCTCAGGCGGGATGCTGATGGGTGTCAGCCGTTACGCGGCCTCTGAATTCTCATTCCTGCTGGCGGTGCCAATGATGATGGGGGCCACCGCGCTGGATCTCTATAAAAGCATTGGTTTCCTGTCGGTTGCCGATATCCCGATGTTTGCTGTCGGTTTCATCACCGCATTCGTGGTGGCGCTGATTGCCATCAAAACCTTCCTGCATATCATCAAACGTATCTCGTTTATTCCGTTCGCGATTTACCGTTTTATCGTCGCGGCAGCGGTGTACGCAGTCTTTATGTAAGCGCCCGCCCTCAGCTTTCCGGCTGAGGGCAGTTTTTATTCTTCCACTGAGCCACGGCGCGGATGCGGCGTCGGGTTAACTCTTCACGAATATCCGGCCCCTGAAAACCGGCTTTTACCACCTCACTAACTGGCACCGCGCGGGCAACCTCCCAGGCGGCGCGGAGCTGACGTCCCTGCGGATAATCATTGGCTTCAAAGCCGGTACGACCGCGCACGTCGGCTTCGCTGGTCAGCGCAATCTGCTCCACGCGCTGCGGCTTGCGCCAGGCATCAATGGAGTCGAACAGTTTAACGATGGTTTTCGGTTGTAGCAGCGGGAAGGTATGGATCAGATCGTGATACTCGGCCACCAGCTTTGCCAGATCGCGGATCTCATTCGGCACCCGCAGGCGCGTACAAATCTCGCTGACCAGCCGGACGCCCGCCGGACCGTGGCCGTGGTGGCGGGGCCACAGTTCTTTGGGGGTCAGACCTTTACCCAGATCGTGGCACAGGGTAGCAAAGCGCACGTCAATCTCCGGGCTGAGCATCGCCGCCATTGAGAGCGTCATTAAAGTGTGAATCCCGGTGTCGATTTCCGGATGCCATTTTGCCGGGGCGGGAACGCCAAACAGAATATCCAGCTCTGGAAACAGTACTTTTAACGCACCGCAGTCGCGGAGAACCTGGAAATAAACCTGCGGATTGCGGGTACCGAGCGCGCTTTCCGTCTCTTTCCACACCCGCTCCGGCGTCAGATGCGCCAGCTCTCCGGCGGCGGTCATCTCGCGCATCAGCGCCAGCGTTTCTTCGGCAATGCGGAAACTAAGATGCGCGTAGCGCGCAGCAAAGCGCGCCACGCGCAATACGCGTAGCGGATCTTCGCTAAAGGCCGGGGAAACATGGCGCAGCAGACGGTTTTGCAGGTCCGCCTGTCCGTGATACGGATCGATAAGTTTGCCGTCGGTATCCTGCGCCAGCGCGTTCACCGTCAGATCGCGCCGCTGTAAATCTTCTTCCAGCGTCACGTCCGGGGCGGCATAGCAGGTGAAGCCAGTGTAACCGGAGCCAGATTTACGCTCGGTGCGGGCCAGCGCGTATTCTTCATGGCTTTCAGGATGGAGAAACACGGGGAAATCGCGGCCTACCTGCTGGTAGCCCGCGTCGAGCATTTCTTGTGGCGTTGCGCCAACCACGACCCAATCCCGGTCTTTAATCGGTAGCCCTAATAACCTGTCCCTGACTGCGCCACCGACCAGATAACTCTTCACTCCACCTCTCCTTACGCGTTGTCTGTTGCCAAATCATACGTAAGTGTAGAGGAGAAGGCGAATCTGGCTTAATTCATCCAGCGGTCTTTGCGCTTACGGCTTGGGATCATATGCGGCAGCACCAGTCCCAACAGCAGCCCGATACCCAGCACGCCGCCGCCATACATAAACCACTGCATAATGATGGTGCGCTGCTTGTCATCGAGCTGTAAATTGGCGGCGCTGACTTTTTTCTGTGCCACGATAAGCTCATTCTTAAGCTTCTGATTTTCCTGCTTCAGGCCGTTAATGACGCTATCACTTTGTGCAACTTTTTGCTGCATTTCCGCGGTGCGCTGGTTCCAGGTGGTGTCGATACCGTTGAGCTTATCAGTGAGGGTTTTTACCTGATTTTCCAGATCCGGCACGCGCGAGCGCAGGCTCGGTTCGGTATTCAGCTCTTTAAGCGGAATCCAGGCGGTACGGCCGCTGCTGTCGCGCACCTGGCCATAATTCGTGCCCGCGTCCGTCTGGAGCAGGGCCACTTCTTCGCCGGCATTTACCGTGCCAACGAGACGATAATTATCTCCCGGGCCGCTGCGCACCCAGGTGTTTAGTTCATCCGAAACGTAACGCTTTTCTTCACCGTGCGTGACGGTGGAAACGCTAAGCGTGAGTAAAGTTAAGGCAATCAAGCGTAATTTAGGCATTAGATCATCGTTATTGTCATAGAAGTGGAACGAATGTCGTGGCAACAGTCTGACGACGTAATGGCGTAAGCAGCAATCGGAATCATCCAGGTCGAAAAGCCAAACTTTTATGCCCTCAACGCGCACAGTGCATGGTATTTTGCCGCAAAATACTATCTACTGACAAAAAAGATGCGCGTAAGTTCGTGCTAATTGTCTTTCGTAACAACGTAATCATAAGAATTCAGCCATGGCTCAAGAAATCGAATTGAAGTTTATCGTTAACCACGACGGCGTTGAGACGCTGCGCAATCACCTGAACACGCTGTCGGCAGAACACATCCCTGCCAGCCCGCTGCTCAATATCTACTATGAGACGCCGGACAACTGGCTGCGCCAGCACGACAGAGGGCTGCGCATTCGCGGCAATAACGGTCGTTATGAAATGACCATTAAGGTCGCCGGACGCGTGGTTGGCGGGCTGCATCAGCGCCCGGAATACAATATCGAACTGAGTCAGCCGGAGCTGGATCTGTCGCTTTTCCCGGCTGAAGTCTGGCCAGAAGGCGAGCTGCCTGCGCATCTGGCAGAGCAGGTACAGCCGCTGTTCAGCACCGATTTCCAGCGGGAGAAATGGCTGGTGGACGTTGGCGCGAGCCGTATTGAAATCGCCCTGGATCGCGGTGAGGTCAAAGCCGGTGACGCGCAGGAGCCGATTAGCGAACTGGAGCTGGAGCTGTTATCCGGTGACACCCAGGATTTGCTGAAGCTGGCGCGCCAACTGGTGAATCTGGAGGTGCTGCGCCAGGGTAGCCTGAGCAAAGCCGCGCGTGGTTATCATCTGGCGCAGGGCAACCCGGAGCGCCCGCTCAGGCCGCTGACAATCTTGTCTGTGCCGCGCAAAGCCAGCGTTGAGCAGGCGTTCGAGGCGGCGCTCGAAAAAGCGCTTTCTCAGTGGCAATATCACGAAGAACTGTGGGTCCGCGGCAATGCGGCGGCGAAAGCGGGCGTGCAGGCGGCTATCAGCCTCATTCGTCATACGCTTACGCTGTTTGGCGGCATTGTGCCGCGCAAAGCGAGCGCTCGCTTACGTGACCTGCTCACGCTGTCAGAAGCCACGCTGGCATCAGACGTATCGGCAGAGACGGCCGCCAGCAGCGCCAACATTGCGCTGGCAAAACTCAACCTGACCGAATGGCTGATTACCCGCGGCTGGCAACCCTTTCTCGACGCCAAAGCGCAGGCCAAATTTGCTGACTCCTTCAAGCGTTATGCGGATATTTCCCTCTCGCGCCACGCGGCTGAACTGCGCAAAACCTTCGCGTATCCGCTGGGTGACAGCTATGCCGATCAGATCCCCCGCCTGAGCCGTGATATCGACAGCATTACCCTGCTGGCGGGAAATTACGATCCCGTCGTCGCCCAGGCGTGGCTGGAGAACTGGCAGGGCCTGCTTTACGCCATCAAGAAACGCCAGCACATTGAAATTGAACATTTCCGCAATGAAGCGCTGGCCATGGAGCCGTTCTGGCTGCACAGCGGTAAACGTTAATTCAGGTAAAGGATATCCCCGATGATGCCGCTTTCTACGCCCTTACAGCAGCACTGGCATACCGTACTTGAGCGCCTGCCGGACGATTTTCCGGTACAGACGCTCAGTGAGCAGGCGCAGTCAGTGCTTACTTTCAGTGATTTCGTTCAGCAGGGCGTGGTGGCGCATCCTGAATGGCTGACGGCGCTGGAGAGCGATCCGCCGCAGGCGGAGGAGTGGCGGCAGTATGCGCAATGGTTGCAGGAGACGCTGGCGTCGGTGAACGACGATGCGGTATTGATGCACGCCCTGCGCCTGTTCCGTCGCCGGATCATGGTGCGCATTGCCTGGGCGCAGGCGCTGATGCTGGTGAGCGAAGAAGCGACGTTACAGCAACTCAGCGCGCTGGCGGAAACGCTGATTGTCGCCGCCCGCGACTGGCTGTACGCGGCCTGCTGCCGGGAGTGGGGCACGCCGTGCAACGCCCGTGGCGAGGCGCAGCCGCTGCTGATCCTGGGGATGGGCAAGCTGGGCGGCGGCGAGCTGAACTTCTCTTCGGATATCGATCTGATTTTTGCCTGGCCGGAGAAAGGCTCCACGCAGGGCGGGCGTCGCGAGCTGGATAACGCGCAGTTTTTTACCCGCCTCGGGCAACGGCTGATTAAAGCGCTGGATCAGCCCACTCAGGACGGTTTTGTTTATCGGGTGGATATGCGCCTGCGGCCATTTGGCGACAGCGGCCCGCTGGTACTAAGTTTTGCCGCGCTGGAAGATTATTACCAGGAGCAGGGCCGCGACTGGGAGCGCTATGCGATGGTTAAAGCGCGCATTATGGGCGATAACGAGGGCGTTTACGCCAGCGAACTGCGCGCTATGCTGCGTCCGTTTGTCTTCCGCCGCTATATCGATTTCAGCGTCATCCAGTCCTTACGTAATATGAAGGGCATGATCGCCCGTGAAGTCAGGCGTCGCGGCCTGAAGGACAACATCAAACTCGGCGCGGGCGGTATCCGCGAAATTGAGTTTATCGTGCAGGTGTTCCAGCTTATTCGCGGCGGGCGCGAACCGTCATTACAGCTTCGCGCATTGCTGCCGACGCTGACGGCTATCTCAGCGCTGCATCTGCTGCCGGAAGAGGATGTAACGGCCCTGCGCGAAGCATATCTGTTTTTGCGGCGGCTGGAGAATCTGCTGCAAAGCATTAACGATGAGCAGACCCAGACCCTGCCGGGCGACGATCTTAACCGGGCGCGGCTGGCGTGGGGGATGCGCCTCGCCGACTGGGCGACGCTGGAAACCGCGCTGGAACAGCATATGCGCCGCGTGCGTCAGGTCTTTAACGAGCTGATCGGTGATGATGATCCTGACAGCCATGACGAGCAACTTTCGGAAAGCTGGCGCGAACTGTGGCAGGATGCGTTGCAGGAGGAAGACGCGACGCCGGTACTGGCGCATCTCAGCGATGTGGACCGACAGCGAGTGGTGGCGCTGATCGCCGATTTCCGTAAAGAGCTGGATAAACGCACCATTGGCCCACGCGGTCGGCAGGTGCTGGATCACCTGATGCCGCATCTGCTGGCCGATGTCTGCTCGCGTGACGACGTTCCGGTGCCGCTCTCCCGCCTGATGCCGCTACTTACCGGCATCGTCACCCGCACGACCTACCTCGAATTGCTGAGCGAGTTTCCCGGCGCGCTTAAACACTTGATTACCCTCTGCGCCGCCTCGCCGATGGTGGCCAGCCAGCTGGCGCGTTATCCGCTGCTGCTGGATGAGCTTCTCGATCCGGGTACGCTTTATCAGCCTACCGCCACCGATGCCTACCGCGATGAACTACGCCAGTATTTGCTGCGGGTGCCAGAGGAAGACGAAGAACAGCAGCTTGAAGCGCTGCGCCAGTTTAAACAGGCGCAACTGCTGCGTATTGCGGCGGCGGATATCGCCGGGACGCTACCGGTGATGAAAGTGAGCGATCACTTAACCTGGCTGGCGGAGGCGATGATTGACGCGGTAGTCCAGCAGGCGTGGACGCAAATGGTCGCCCGTTACGGACGTCCTGCGCATCTCGGCGAGCGTGAAGGTCGTGGCTTTGCGGTGATTGGCTACGGTAAGCTCGGCGGCTGGGAGCTGGGCTACAGTTCCGATCTCGATTTAGTGTTTCTGCACGATTGTCCAATGGACGTTATGACCGATGGCGACCGCGACATCGACGGCCGTCAGTTCTACCTGCGGCTGGCGCAGCGGATTATGCATCTGTTCAGTACCCGTACCTCGTCGGGCATTCTGTATGACGTCGATGCCCGGCTGCGGCCTTCTGGCGCGGCGGGGATGTTAGTCACCACTGCCGAAGCCTTTGCTGATTATCAGAAAAATGAGGCGTGGACCTGGGAGCATCAGGCGCTGGTACGCGCCCGGGTGGTGTACGGCGATCCGTTGCTCAATCAGCAGTTTGACGCCATCCGCCGTGATATTTTAAGCGCGCCGCGTGAGGGCGAGAAATTGCAAACCGAGGTGCGTGAGATGCGCGAGAAAATGCGCGCCCATCTTGGCAACAAACACCGCGATCGCTTTGATATCAAAACCGACGCGGGCGGCATTACTGATATCGAATTTATCGCGCAGTATCTGGTGCTGCGTTACGCCCATCAACAACCGAAGCTCACCCGCTGGTCAGACAATGTGCGCATCCTGGAACTGCTGGCGCAAAATGACATTATGGATGAGCAGGAGGCGCAGGCACTGACCGGGGCATATACTACGCTGCGCGATGAACTGCACCACCTCGCGCTTCAGGAGCAGCCGGGGCATTTGCCGCAGGATGCGTTTGCCGCAGAACGCGCGCTGGTTAGCGCCAGCTGGCAGAAGTGGCTGGTGGAGCCGTGCACATCAGAACAGGTGTGATATTATCGCGCGCAATAAAACGTATGACTGATGAATCTCTCAGGAGACAGGAATGAAAGTAACGCTGCCAGAATTTACCCGCGCAGACGTCATGGTCGTTGGTGACGTGATGCTGGATCGCTACTGGTACGGCCCTACCAGCCGTATTTCACCGGAAGCGCCGGTGCCGGTGGTGAAAGTGGATACCATCGAGGAGCGTCCTGGCGGCGCGGCGAACGTGGCGATGAACATAGCTTCGCTGGGCGCGGCGTCGCGTCTGGTTGGCCTGACCGGAATTGACGACGCCGCGCGTGCGCTGAGTCAATCGCTGGCTGATGTTAACGTGAAGTGCGATTTCGTTTCTGTGCCGACGCATCCGACCATCACCAAACTGCGCGTTTTGTCGCGTAATCAGCAATTAATCCGTCTCGATTTTGAAGAAGGCTTCGCCGGGGTCGATCCGCAGCCGATGCACGATCGTATTCAGCAGGCGCTCAGCCATGTGGGGGCGCTGGTGCTCTCTGATTATGCCAAAGGCGCGTTAGAGAGCGTCCGGCAAATGATTGCCCTGGCGCGTCAGGCCAACGTGCCGGTGCTGATTGACCCGAAAGGCACTGATTTTGAGCGCTACCGTGGCGCGACATTATTAACGCCGAACCTTTCCGAGTTTGAGGCGGTAGCCGGGAAATGCCAGAGCGAAGCGGAACTGGTTGAACGTGGCATGAAGATTATTGCCGATTTCGATCTTAGCGCCCTGCTGGTGACGCGCTCCGAGCAGGGGATGACATTGCTGCAACCGGGCAAAGAACCGTTGCATATGCCGACGCAGGCGCAGGAAGTCTATGACGTCACCGGCGCAGGCGATACGGTGATTGGCGTGCTGGCGGCGACGCTGGCTGCGGGTAATACGCTGGAAGAGGCCTGCTACTTCGCCAACGCCGCGGCAGGCGTGGTGGTCGGCAAGTTGGGGACCTCAACGGTGTCGCCCATTGAGCTGGAAAACGCGGTGCGTGGCCGTTCGGAAACCGGCTTTGGCGTGATGGATGAAGAGGAACTTCGGGAAGCCGTAGCGGCGGCGCGCAAACGCGGCGAGAAAGTGGTGATGACCAACGGCGTGTTCGATATTCTCCATGCCGGTCACGTGTCTTATCTCGCTAACGCCCGCAAACTCGGCGATCGCCTGATTGTCGCGGTCAACAGCGACGCGTCCACTAAACGGCTGAAAGGTGACTCGCGTCCGGTTAACCCGCTGGAACAGCGGATGATCGTACTCGGCGCGCTGGAAGCGGTGGACTGGGTGGTCTCGTTTGAAGAAGATACGCCGCAACGTCTGATTGCTGGCATTCTGCCGGATCTGCTGGTGAAAGGCGGCGACTACAAACCGGAAGACATCGCCGGCAGTGAAGAAGTCTGGGCCAACGGCGGCGAGGTGCTGGTGCTCAATTTTGAAGATGGCTGCTCGACGACCAATATCATTCGTAAGATCCAGAAAGACAGTCAAAAGTAAGCGGCTACTTCCCCGGTGACGCTGCGCTTACCGGGGCTACGGTCTGGCGTTGTTATTCTTCGGTGATGCTGTGCTTGCCGGGGCTACGGTCTGGCGTTGTTATTCCGCGGTGACGCTGCGCTTGCCGGGGTTACGGTCTGGCGTTGTTATTCTTCGGTGATGCTGCGCTTGCCGGGGCTACGGTCTGGCGTTGTTATTCTTCGATGACGCTGCGCTTACCGGGGCGACAGATTGCATCAGACGTAGGCCGGATAAGCGCAGCGCCATCCGGCATCATTCTCTCCCGCACATAAATAATCGCACACTTTTTACCCACTCAGATCAATTTTGTTTCACTCTCACGTACGCCTTGCGGAATTTGACCTACGCTTAAAAAAAACATGGGAGATGCGGTAGAAATGAACGAACAGGACTTGTACTCGGTACAGAACTTTGACTTTCTGGCGCGCAGTTTTGCCAGGATGCAGAGGGAAGGACGCCAGATCGATATCAGTAACGTAACCGGAAATATGGATGAAGAGCATCGTAGCTGGTTCTGTCAGCGCTACGAGTTTTATCAACGTCAGACGGTATGCGAATAAAAATAATGGCCCGGTAAATACCGGGCCATTCAGGCTGCTGACAAACATTATACCGTGGAATTATGCCTGGCGGCGCTTCGCTTGCACAGGCCTACGGTTTACGCATAACGTATTGATGTTCATGTTTTTTGTAGGCTGGGTAAGGCGAAGCCGCCACCCGGCAAAACAGCGAACACAGTAGCAAAACAGGTTTGTCATCAACTCGATGGCCCGATAAATACCGGGCCACTTTACCGGGCGATTAGTCCTGCGAATCGACCGGTGGGATCGCCGGAGCAGGTTTCACTTCCGTCGTGGTGGTCTGTGAACGGCCCTCAAGATCGGTCAGACGCTGTTCTAGTAGCGCCAGCTTTTCACGGGTACGCAGCAGTACCTGGGTCTGAACATCAAACTCTTCACGACTGATTAAATCCAGACGGGTAAGCTGCGATTGCAGTACCTGACGGATTTTCTTTTCTACATCTTCCCCGAAGTCGCGAATTCCCTTCGGCATCGATTCATGGACCTGACGGGCGATTTGTTCAATTTTTTTCGGGTCAATCATTGTCGTTTCCTGATCAGATAGGCTCTGCCATTATTGTAGTTTGAGAAAGCCACTCTATAAACAATTGTTTGAAATGAATGGATTGCCCAATGTGGTTAACAGCGTTATAGTTGCTGTGCTTATTCTCAGGGCGGGGTGTAATTCCCCACCGGCGGTAAATCGACCTTTGTCGAAAGCCCGCGAGCGCTTCTGGCTTTGCCGGAAGGTCAGCAGATCCGGTGTAATTCCGGGGCCGACGGTTAAAGTCCGGATGGGAGAGAGTAACGATCCAACAGGCCCGGCCTGCGCACGTTATTTTTTTGACTCCTAAGTCTGCCCTGATTCTGGTAACCATAATGTTAATGAGGTTTTTTTACCATGAATCAGACTCTTTTTTCTTCCTTTGGTAATGCGTTTGAGCGCGTAGAACAGGCTGTTGTTGCGCTGCGCGAAGGCCGCGGTGTAATGGTGCTGGACGACGAAAGTCGTGAAAACGAAGGCGATATGATCTTCGCCGCAGAAACCATGACCACTGAACAGATGGCACTGACCATCCGTCACGGCAGCGGCATCGTCTGCCTGTGCATTACCGAAGAGCGTCGTCAGCAGCTTGACCTGCCGATGATGGTTGAAAACAACACCAGCGCTTACGGTACTGGCTTCACCGTTACCATTGAAGCTGCTGAAGGCGTGACCACCGGCGTGTCTGCCGCTGACCGTGTGACCACCGTCCGCGCCGCGATTGCCGATAACGCAAAACCGTCTGACCTTAACCGTCCTGGCCATGTCTTCCCGCGGCGCGCGCAGCCGGGCGGCGTGTTGACGCGTGGTGGTCATACTGAAGCGACCATCGATCTGGTAACGTTAGCGGGCTTTAAGCCGACCGGCGTATTGTGTGAGTTAACCAACGACGATGGTTCGATGGCGCGCGCGCCGGAGTGTATTACATTTGCGCGCGAGCATAATATGGCAGTGGTCACCATTGAAGATTTGGTAGCGTATCGTCAGGAACACGAGCAAAAAGCCAGCTAAGAGCGGCAATCCTGCCCGGTGGCGCTGCGCTTACCGGGCCTATGGTTTGAGCGTGGCATTACCGGGCACGTACTTCCCGGCGCTAAAAACTTCAGCCAAATCCAATCGTTTGCAGCAGCACCAGACTTAACCCCATCACCGACATCCCGCACAGCACGCCATAACTTGGGTTATTATGCGGGTCGATCTCTTTTGCCAGTGGCATCAGTTCATCTACCGACAGCGCCACCATAATTCCCGCAACGGCAGCCATAATGGCGGCCATCACCACTGGCGACATCATGCTACCGAGGATAAGCCAGGCCAGCACCCCGCCGAAAATTTCCGCGAGGCCTGAAATCCCCGCCCAGAATACCGCTTTCCCCCGCGAACCTGTCGCCGCGTATACCGGACCGGCAACTGCCAGACCTTCCGGAATATTATGCAGCGCAACCGCCAGCGCGATGCCGAACCCCAGCTCCAGATTGTTGCTCGCCGTGACATAGGTGGCGATACCTTCCGGGAAGTTGTGCAGGCTAATACCCAGCGTCAGCAGAATGGCCGTGCGGCGGATTTTACGCGTGGCAGGAAGGGCGCTTTCCTGCATCAGATCCTGCGGATGAGAATGAGGAAGAAGACGATCCAGCCCGTAGTAGCCCAGTAGCCCGACGATAAACATGCCGTAGCCGAGGACCGGCGGCATATTCTTCGTCGCCAGCGCGGCAGGTAGCATCTCCATGAGCGAAATGAGCAGCATGATCCCGGCGGCGAAGCCGAGCGAAAACGCCAGTAAGCGGTTGGATGGCTTCTGGCCCAGTACGCCGAGAACTGCCCCAATAAAGGTGGCAGCGCCGGCGAGCACGGTCAGAATTAAAGGTACTGACATTTACTACTCCTTTTGATAATGATTCTCATTCATGATAGAGGCATCTTCCATAATGTCCGAGAGGGTATGCCCGGCCTTTAACAATCCTTACATTCAAATTTTCTGACGATCATCATCACGCTTATCTGAGTTCATCAGATGTAAAAAAGGCGTACTGTGATGTTATCAAATTATACTCTTTGTAAGGATATCACCATGTCCCGTTCCCGTATGCCAGCACTTTTTTTAGGCCATGGTAGCCCGATGAATGTGCTTGAAGATAATCGTTATACACGAGCCTGGCAGCAACTGGGTCAAAGCCTGCCGCGTCCCAAAGCCATTGTGGTGATCTCCGCGCACTGGTTCACGCGTGGTACTGGCGTGACGGCGATGGAAACCCCAAAAACAATCCATGATTTCGGCGGTTTCCCGCAGGCGCTGTACGACACGCATTACCCGGCACCGGGTTCGCCCGCGCTGGCTCAGCGTCTGGTCGATCTGCTTGCGCCGGTCCCGGTTACGCTGGATCAAGAAGCATGGGGTTTTGACCACGGTTCGTGGGGCGTGTTGATCAAAATGTACCCCAACGCGGATATTCCGATGGTGCAGCTCAGCGTGGACAGCACCAAACCGGCCGCGTGGCATCTTGAAATGGGGCGTAAGCTGGCCGCGTTACGCGATGAAGGCATTATGCTGGTTGCCAGTGGTAACGTCGTCCATAACCTGCGCACCGTGCGCTGGCACGGTGAAAACACGCCGTACCCGTGGGCCACATCGTTTAACGATTTCGTGAAAGCGAATCTGACCTGGCAGGGCGAGGTGGAGGAACATCCGCTGGTGAACTATCTGGATCACGAGGGCGGCGCGTTGTCGAACCCGACGGCAGACCATTTCCTGCCGCTGCTTTATATTCTCGGCGCATGGGATGGTGAAGAGCCGGTGACCATCCCGGTTGACGGCATTGAGATGGGGAGTTTGAGTATGTTGTCGGTGCTGGTGGGATAGATAATTAAAGCTATCAGTAAGCAAAACGGCTGAGTGAGTTTTCAGGCTATCAGCGCGGGTTGTGTCCGGCTGTAAATCGCCGAGTCGTTTCCCGCAGGCCGGGGCGACGCGCATGGACGCGCGTCGCGGGCGTGTGCTTTACAGGATGTAAAGCTCGCGCCCGACCCGAAGCCGGAGGGAATAAGACGAGGGAACCGCGAAGCGGCGATTTACGGGCCGGACGCCCGGGTCGCCTGGGCGGCGGCTTTTGAGCCGCCCTGGCACGTTCACCGACACGATAATGCCGTTGATCCCGGGAAATTGAAGTGAACGGAAGGACCACCTTTGTCACATGTATCCCCTGTTAAAGGGATCGCGTGGCTTACTCCACAAAAATATGCGGATAAAACCGTGACAAATCCTGGGTAATCAGCGCCCGATCTTCGCGAATCCCAATCCCCGCAGGCTGGTCGTTAATCAGCCAGCTGCCAATCAGCATATAGCTGTCACCGAACTTCGGCAGCGGGTGAAACTGCTGGACGATCATCCCTTCCTCACCATATGGCCCCTCAACTTCTTCGAGGATTTTGCCGTTTTCGACGATCGAGACATTGGCCCCTTCGCGGGAAAAAATCGGCTTCACAACGTACTTATCCATTACAGGATGATCGTCTTGCGCGAAGTACGCCGGCAGCAGGTTCGGGTGATCCGGGAACATTTCCCACAGCATCGGCAGCAGCGCTTTGTTAGAAATAATGCTCTTCCACGCCGGTTCGAGCCAGCGCACGCCAGCGTCCTCGAGCTTGGTGGAAAACATTTCGCGCAGCATATATTCCCACGGGTACAGCTTAAACAAATTACTGATGACCTGATCCTGCAAATCAGTAAACTGACCTTTTTCGCCAAGGCCAATATCTTCGATATACAGGAACTCAGTAGCAAGGCCCGCTTCGGCAGCGCAGTCCTGGAGATACTGTACCGTGCCGCGATCTTCAACCGTATCGCGGCAGCAGGTTAAATGCAGGAGCTGGAAACCATGCTGCTCACGCAGTTCGCTAAAGCGTTCAATCAGCTTTTCCTGAAGGCTATTAAACTGATCGCTTCCCGCAGGTAACTGGCCTGCATTAAGCTGATCTTCCAGCCACAGCCACTGGAAGAAAGACGCTTCATACAGCGAGGTTGGCGTATCGGCGTTATTCTCCAGCAGCTTCGGTTCGCCGGTGCCGTCCCACGCCAGATCGAGGCGCGAGTACAGCGAGGGCTGATGGGTTTGCCACGACTGGCGAACAAAACCCCAGGTATGCTTCGGAATGCAGAATTTGGTCATCAGCGCATCGCTGGCGATGACTTTCTCCACCACTTTCAGGCATAGCTGATGCAGTTCTGCCGTCACCTCTTCCAGCTTGTCGACCTGCGCCAGCGTGAGTTTGTAGTAAGCCTCTTCACACCAGTACGGCTCGCCGTACAGAGTGTGAAAATTAAACCCGTATTCGGTGGCCTTCTCCCGCCAGTTGGGGCGTTCGCTAATGCTGATCCTTTCCATGCCGGTCAGCCGCCCATTGAACGGGAGGAACTGCCCGAGGCGCTACTGCGCTGCATGGCGGATTGTTTTGCTACCGATTCACCAAAGCCGCCGCGAGTGATGGTTGAGGTGGTGGCCGGTTTCGGGGCCATCGCGGTTTTCGGCACGTTCATAGTGCGGCCCGGCTGGGCAGCGCCGTAATTCTTACCGCTGGCGTCGGTGTACTGTCCGTAGGCCGGGCTTGCCGGGTTACGCGAGCTAAACAGCGGCTGCTGGGCAAAACCTGCGCCGCCGCTCATCAGGCGGCCCATCATATAGCCCGCCATCAGCGGCATCCAGAAGCCGCCGCTGGACTGGGCCTGCGCCTGATTTTCCGGGGCCATACCCGCCTGCGCGGGAGCCTGCTGGCACTGGCCCTCGCCGAATTCCGCGACGCAGTCTTCCCGCGTGGCGTATTTCGGTGCGGTACGTTCCGCTTCTTTCAGCGCGTTGTTATACGCGGTAGTACATTCCGCGCTCTTGCCAGGGTTCGCCGAGGCGCAGTCGTCAGCGTTGAGATAAGTTGACACCGTTTCGTCGGTTTTCTCGCAGCCTGCCAGCATAAACGCGGCAGTAACGGCAAAGGCGCCCGGTGGAAGGTGGCGCGCGCTCCAGCTTTTGCGGAACGTGGCATAATTAATGGTTTTTGTCCGTTTCATCGTTATTTTCCAGACCCAGAGGTATTGCGTGATGAATAGTGCTCAGGATAGAGGATGGGGGGGCGAAAATGAAGCGGGAAGGGGATCTTTACGTTGTCTTACGTTCAGGCGGGACTGGCGTCCCGCCTGACGAAATGGCTTAACGGCGCGCTGAAGCGGGTTGCACTGCCGTCGCGGAATAGCCGTCCGCGCTGGCCGCCTGCGAGGCGTCTTCCGGTGCCACGCTTTCCGGCGTCGTTGGCACGGTTTTACCCAGCGTACTGTTCAGCGAGGCCAGATCCTGTTCGTTCAGCGTGCCAAGGGCATTTTTGATATTGAGCTGATTAATCAGGTAGTTGTAGCGAGCGCTGGAGAGTTGCTGCTTGGCGTTATACAGTGTGGTGGTCGCGTCCAGTACATCAACAATAGTACGCGTACCAACGGTGTAACCGGCTTCAGAAGCATCCAGAGAGCTTTGGGCGGAAACCACGGCCTGCTTATAGGCATTGATGCTACTAATAGAAGCATTGATGTTGTTATAAGAGGAACGCACGTTCTGCACGACGCTGCGATGCGCGCTTTCCAGCTGTTCGCTGGAACCGACGAAGTTATACTGCGCCTGTTTAACCTGAGAATTCACCATCCCGCCCTGATAAATTGGCAGCGAGAAGCTCAGGCCTACCTGGTTCTGGCCTGCGTTGTTATCATCGTATTGCGATCCGGCCGCGCCACGGGTTTTTGAACCGCTGTATGAGGTGTCAGACACGCCGGTTGAAGCGGTTAAATCCAGAGTGGGCAGATGGCCATCCTGCGCCTGGCGAATTTGCTCGCGTGCCAGATCCTGATTCAGACGTGCCTGTAACAACGTCAGGTTACGTTTTTCGGCCTCTTTCAGCAGATTGTTCACTGCTTCAGGGCGGTTCGTTTTAAATGTGTCGACGTTCAGTGAGGCCAGCTCAGGATAATAATTACCGGTGACCTGGCGCAGTGATTCTACTGCGTTATCCAGATTGTTACGGGCAGTAACTTCATTCGCCAGCACGGTGTCGTACTGTGAACGGGCGTTCTGGACGTCGGTAATTGCCACCAGCCCGACGTTAAAACGCTGGGTCGTCTGGTCTAACTGGCGATAGATAGCCTGTTTCTGCGCTTCGGTATAGGAAAGTGCATCGATGGCGCTTAGTACATTAAAATATGCTGTGGCCGTGTTCAGGATCAGCGTTTGCTGATCGGCCTGCCAGGTGACGTCCTGAATACCGGCTGATTTTTCTTGCAGCGTCAGGGCGCGCCATTTCGACATATCGAAGATAGTCTGCGTTAATTGCAGGGAGGCACTTTTTGACGTGGTGTCCAGACCATTACTATCGCGAAAACCATTGCTGTAGTTATAATCTGCACCCAGGCCCAGCTGTGGCAGTAAGGGACTACGCGCTTCGTTAATTTTTTCGAATGCCGCATCGCGATCGGCTGCTGACTTACGCAGGTCCGGGTTGCTTAAACGCGCCTGCTGATAAACCTGCAACAGGTTCTCTGCCTGGCTTACTGCGCTGAAGCCGGTCAGGCTCAGGCCGATAAGGATGGGGAGCAATTTCTTCATTTGCATTCCTTGTTGAGAAGCATTTTTAGCGCTAAAACAAATTCAAAAAATAATCGCCGATTGTATCAGAATCTGCCAGTCTCAAAGGTTGGCGTTATGTGCCATCTGGCATCAATGGGCACCAATCTACCATAGAGTTTGTGAAACCGTAGTTAAACTGGCGAGAAATCCACAATTTCATCACTATTGTCACCCGGAGATAATCATGACCAGACAAAATGGACTGGCGGTAACCTATACAAAAAATGATATAGAAATTATTGCACGTGAAAAACTGTACAGCGGTTTTTTTTCACTCGATTTATACCGTTTCCGCCATCGCCTGTTTAGCGGTGAAATGAGCGGCGAAGTGCAGCGTGAAATTTTTGAACGCGGGCACGCCGCCGTCTTGCTACCCTTTGACCCGGTGCGCGATGAAGTGGTATTGGTGGAGCAGATCCGCATTGCCGCCTACGATACTAGCGAAAGCCCGTGGTTGCTGGAACTGGTCGCCGGAATGATTGAAGAGGGCGAGAGTGTCGAGCAGGTCGCGCGGCGCGAAGCGGTAGAAGAAGCGGGCCTTGACGTCGGGCGCGTAAAAAAATTTATGAGCTATCTGGCAAGTCCGGGTGGCACCAGTGAACGCCTCTCCTTAATGGTGGGGGAAGTGGACGCCACGACCGCAGAAGGAATCCACGGTCTGGCTGATGAAAACGAAGATATTCGGGTTCATGTGGTAAGTCGGGAACAGGCTTATCAATGGGTTGAAGAGGGGAAAATCGACAACGCGGCTTCGGTCATCGCGCTGCAATGGCTACAGCTACATTATCAAGAGTTAATGAATGAGTGGAAAAAATGAAGCGTTATACACCTGACTTCCCCGAAATGATGCGTCTGTGCGAAACCAATTTCGCCCAGCTCCGCCGTCTGCTGCCGCGAAATGACGCGCCAGGCGAGACCGCAAGTTATCAGGTGGCCAACGCGCAGTACCGGTTAACTATTCAGGAGTCTACCCGCTACACTACGCTGGTGGAGATTGAGCAAACCGCGCCCGCCGTCAGTTACTGGAGCCTGCCATCAATGTCGGTTCGCCTGTATCATGACGCCATGGTCGCGGAAGTGTGTTCAACCCAGCAGATCTTTCGCTTCAAAGCGCGGTATGATTATCCGAATAAAAAGTTGCATCAACGCGACGAAAAGCATCAAATTAATCAGTTTTTAGCCGACTGGCTACGATTTTGTTTAGCACATGGAGCGATGGCGATTCCGGTTTTATAGCGTCGTTAAACCTAAGGACACCATTTGGAAAGCCTGTTAACGCTTCCTTTGGCTGGTGGGGCCAAAGTGAAGATACTGCAAATTACTGATACTCACCTGTTTGCTGAAAAACACGAGACGCTACTGGGCGTAAATACCTGGGAAAGCTATCAGGCGGTACTGACCGCTATTCATGCCCAACAGCGTGAATGCGATCTCATCGTGGCGACAGGTGATTTAGCTCAGGATCAATCTGCTGCGGCCTATCAGCACTTTGCTGAGGGTATCGCAGGCTTCGCTGCGCCCTGCGTTTGGTTACCGGGGAACCATGATTTTCAGCCTGCCATGTACAGCGCGCTTCAGGAAGCTGGTATTTCGCCGGCAAAGCGAGTGTGGGTGGGTGACCACTGGCAAATTCTGCTGCTCGACAGCCAGGTGTTCGGCGTCCCACACGGTGAGCTAAGCGAGTTTCAGCTTGAATGGCTGGAGCGTAAGTTAGCCGAGTCGACCGACCGCCATACGTTGCTGTTACTTCACCATCATCCACTCCCGGCCGGCTGCGGCTGGCTCGATCAACACAGCCTGCGCAACGCGCAAGAGCTGGATAACGTGCTGACGCGCTTTCCCCGTGTAAAACACATGCTGTGCGGGCATATTCACCAGGAGCTGGACCTCGACTGGAACGGCCGCCGGATGATGGCAACGCCATCCACCTGCGTTCAATTTAAGCCTCACTGCGCCAGCTTTACGCTCGACACCATCGCTCCCGGCTGGCGCTGGCTGGAGTTGCACGACGACGGCACGGTGGTAACGCAGGTGTGCCGTTTACAGAGCACCCAATTTAGCCCGGATACCGCCTCAGAAGGATATTGATGTCTACGCTTCTTTATCTGCACGGTTTTAATAGCTCGCCGCGCTCGGCAAAAGCGACCGCGCTGCGTGACTGGCTGGCAACACACTATCCTGATATTGAGATGGTGACGCCGCAGTTGCCCGTTTTCCCGGCCCAGGCAGCGGAACTGCTGGAGTCGCTGGTGCTGGAGTTGGGTGGCGAGCCGCTGGGTATCGTCGGCTCGTCGCTGGGCGGTTATTATGCCACCTGGCTGTCGCAGTGCTTTATGTTACCGGCCGTGGTGGTCAATCCGGCGGTTCGTCCTTTTGAACTGCTGGCGGATTACCTGGGCCATAACGAGAATCCCTACACAGGCCAGCAATATGTGCTAGAGTCTCGCCATATTTACGATCTCAAAGTGATGCAAATCGACCCGCTGGAAGCGCCGGATCTTATCTGGCTGCTGCAACAGACCGGGGACGAGGTGCTTGATTACCGTCAGGCGGTGGACTATTTTGACGCCTGCCGTCAGACCGTTGAAGAGGGCGGAAATCATGCATTTGTTGGCTTTGACGATCATTTCTCACAGATTATCGATTTTCTCGGCCTGCGCTAAGCGGCCAGAACGACCTACGAAAACACCATGACGCAATCATATAACGCTGATGCCATTGAGGTACTCACCGGGCTTGAGCCGGTTCGCCGCCGTCCGGGAATGTATACTGACACTACTCGTCCTAACCACCTGGGTCAGGAAGTCATTGATAACAGTGTGGATGAAGCACTGGCAGGCCACGCCAAACGCGTGGACGTCATTTTACATGCCGATCAGTCGCTGGAAGTCATTGACGATGGCCGTGGTATGCCGGTGGATATTCACCCGGAAGAGGGCGTACCGGCGGTTGAGCTGATCCTCTGCCGTTTGCATGCGGGCGGCAAATTCTCTAACAAAAACTACCAGTTTTCCGGTGGTCTTCACGGCGTGGGGATCTCCGTCGTTAACGCCCTGTCAAAGCGCGTAGAAGTGACGGTCCGCCGCGATGGGCAGGTTTATCGCATCGCGTTTGAGAACGGTGAAAAAGTCGAAGACTTAAAAGTGGTCGGTACCTGCGGAAAACGCAATACCGGTACCAGCGTTCATTTCTGGCCGGACGAAAGCTTTTTCGACAGTCCGCGCTTCTCTGTCTCGCGCATGACGCACCTGCTGAAAGCCAAAGCGGTGCTCTGCCCGGGCGTGGAAATCACTTTTAAAGATAACGTAAACAACGCTGAACAGCGCTGGTGCTACGAAGATGGTCTTAATGACTATCTCTGCGAGGCGGTCAACGGTTTACCTACGCTGCCGGAAAAACCTTTCGTTGGCAATCTGGCGGGCGACACTGAAGCCGTGGAATGGGCGCTACTGTGGCTACCGGAAGGCGGTGAGCTGCTGACTGAAAGCTACGTTAACCTGATCCCGACGATGCAGGGCGGCACGCACGTTAACGGCCTGCGCCAGGGGCTGCTCGACGCCATGCGCGAATTCTGCGAGTACCGCAATATTCTGCCGCGCGGCGTGAAGCTCTCCGCTGAAGATATCTGGGACCGCTGCGCCTACGTGCTGTCGGTGAAAATGCAGGACCCGCAGTTTGCCGGGCAGACTAAAGAACGTCTCTCGTCGCGCCAGTGCGCAGCGTTTGTCTCGGGCGTGGTGAAAGACGCCTTCAGCCTGTGGCTGAACCAGAACGTACAGGCCGCAGAAATGCTGGCCGAGATGGCGATTTCCAGCGCCCAGCGCCGCCTGCGTGCGGCGAAGAAAGTGGTACGTAAGAAACTGACCAGCGGTCCGGCGTTGCCGGGTAAACTGGCGGACTGTACCGCGCAGGATCTCAATCGCACCGAGTTGTTTCTGGTGGAAGGGGATTCGGCAGGTGGCTCCGCCAAGCAGGCGCGCGACCGTGAATATCAGGCGATCATGCCGCTGAAGGGTAAGATCCTCAACACCTGGGAAGTCTCTTCCGACGAAGTGCTGGCCTCGCAGGAAGTGCACGATATTTCGGTGGCGATCGGCATCGACCCGGACAGTGAAGATCTGAGCCAGCTGCGCTACGGCAAAATCTGTATTCTTGCAGATGCCGACTCTGACGGGCTGCACATCGCCACGCTGCTGTGCGCGCTGTTTGTGAAGCACTTCCGCACCCTTGTCAAACATGGCCACGTCTATGTCGCGCTGCCGCCGTTATACCGTATCGATTTGGGGAAAGAAGTGTATTACGCGCTGACCGAAGAAGAAAAGACCGGCGTGCTGGAGCAGCTTAAACGTAAAAAGGGCAAACCTAATGTGCAGCGCTTTAAAGGGCTGGGCGAGATGAACCCGATGCAGCTACGTGAAACCACGCTTGATCCGAATACCCGCCGCCTGGTGCAGCTTACTATCAGCGACGAAGATGACCAGCGCACCAATGCGATGATGGATATGCTGCTTGCCAAAAAACGCTCCGAAGATCGCCGTAACTGGTTGCAGGAGAAAGGCGACCTGGCGGAAATCGACGGTTAACGGTTTTCTCCCTTCTGTACACCGTATTGCCGGGTGGCGGCTGCGCCTTACCCGGCCTACGAAAGTCATCAACATCAATAAGTTATGCGTAACCCGTAGGCCCGCGCAAGCGCAGCGCTGCCGGGCAACCGTGGTACAGTCTTACGCCGGGGCGTTGCGCTGCCGGGTGGCGGCTGCGCCTTACCCGGCCTACGAAACTCATCAACATCAATAAGTTATGCGTAATCCGTAGGCCCGCGCAAGCGCAGCGCCGCCGGGCAACCGTGGTACAGAGTTACGCCGGGGTGTTGCGCTGCCGGGTGGCGGCTGCGCCTTACCCGGTCTACGAAACTCATCAACATCAATAAGTTATGCGTAACCCATAGGCCCGCGCAAGCGCAGCGCCGCCGGGCAACCGTGGTACAGTCTTACGCCGGGGTGTTGCGCTGCCGGGTGGCGGCTGCGCCTTACCTGGTCTACGAAAGTCATCAACATCAATAAGTTATGCGTAACCCGTAGGCCCGCGCAAGCGCAGCGCCGCCGGGCAACCGTGGTACAGAGTGACGCTAATCCGAGGCTGCGCGAAAAGCGTCATTCCTCCGGTGCTGACTGGATTGTCCCTATTGTCGGCGCAGGGATCACTTCAGCCTCCAGCGGACGTCGCAGGGCATCCGTTGCCTGACGCAGCGCCTCCAGCGAGCTTTTCAACTCTGGCGTCAGGCTTTCTGCGCTCAGGGATTCCAGCGCTTTCAGCTTGTCCTCCAGTTCCAGCACCTTTAGTTCCTGTGCCAGTTCATTTTGCAACGACTGACCCAGCGAGCGGATGGTGGCGATCCACGATATCACCGTTCTGGCGACCACCGGCAGACGCGTCGGACCCAGGACAATCAGCCCGATAACAAAAACCAGTAGCAGTTCGCCGAAGCCAAAGCCAAACATGGTTATGCCTGTTCTGATTTGCTGGCGGTGTCTTTCAGGCTTCCTGCCTGTTGCTCATTATGAAAGTCGGCATCCTGGGACGTGCTATCGCTGTCGCCCATCGCTTTCTTAAACCCTTTTAGCGCGGTCCCGAGATCGGAGCCCAGCGAGCTAAGTTTTTTGGTGCCGAAGACCAGTGCAACCAGCACCACGATCACTAATAATTTGGTAACGCTAATTTCGCCCATGATGGAACCTTATAGTCAGTAAAAAATACCGCCGCTCTGGCGGCATTATTGAAGTAGGAGTCAGGGAAGCATGGCTTCCCCGGTGATTTTTTTCAGCATCTCCATGATGTTGTCGGCTTCGTCTTCATCGATCATGCTCATCGCAAAACCGACGTGAACCAGCACCCAACAGCCCAGTAATTCCTGCGGCGAATTTTCGCAAATCAGGGAGATATTGATTTGTCTCCTGATGGCATTAATTTCCACCCACGCCGGTTCGTGGACGCAATCGCCCACTGCGACAATTTTTCCCGGTACGCCGATGCACATGGCTACCCCTTATTCGCGGAAAGTGCGCCGCGCAGAAGTGCGCGACGTCCGGTATTAATCACCGACGTCTGACGTACCGGCAGCGAGAGCGCCAGCCTGACGCTGTTTTCCGCCAGCGCCACCGCCCGCTCGGCGCTCAGCGCCGGATCGACTGGCGACAGTAATGAGCACGACAGGTAGTAAAGATCCGGTGCGATCTCTCCCGGGCGAAACAGGATCTCGCCCTGCGGAAAGGCAAGCGCCAGCCGCTCGTCGGCACGTCGGTAATCCCAGCGCTGCCCCGGTCCCGGCAGCAGCATTAGCTGTAGCATCCACGGCGTCAGCAGCGCGCCGAACAATTGCCCTTCAAGCAACTGAAAGGCGCAGGCTTTAATTGGCAATTGCGGGCGGTAAAAGGGCAGGCCGACCATACTGCGCTCCGCCACCTGCTGAAAAAGGCGCTCAATCAGGGCAGACGGATCGGTAGCATAGCCTTCAATGCGTTCACCCGGCATGATTGTCCTCCAGCGCGGTAACCTGTATACCGTGATTATTCAGAATGCGAATAACCTGAGTAATGGCGGCTTCCATGGCGCGGGCCACCACCGGGCTGAGTACCATACCCGGTGCCAGCGACGCAGGCTCTATACCGAGCAGAACCAGCTTGCGCGGAAACTCGTCGGTCATTTGCAGCGCCATCAGCACGTCTGCCAGCCCAAGCTGATGCGGAGAAAGGCGTTCGGTGAAATACGCGGGCACGTCTTTATCTTCAAGAATAAACAGACTCCCGGGTTCACTGTCGCTTTGTACCGCATCCACCACCACGATCAGATCGCGGCTGGCCATCACTTCCAGCAGTTCCATCCCCGAGGTGCCGCCGTCCTGGAGCACTACACCGTCGGGAAAAGAGAAGCGCTGTTCCAGCGCTTCAAGGGTCCGCACGCCGACACCTTCATCACTGAGCAGAAGGTTTCCGACGCCAAGCAGCAGGATATTCATTACAGAATTTTTACCTTACTCAACGTCTTACCGCGTAAATCGACCATATGCACCGCGCAAGACATGCACGGGTCAAAGGAGTGAACAGTACGCACCACTTCCAGCGGTTTTTGCGCATCCACCACCGGCGTGCCGACCAGCGCGCGCTCATACGGCCCCGGTTCGTCGTTAAAATTGCGCGGTCCGGCGTTCCAGGTTGACGGTACGACCGCCTGGTAGTTGGCAATTTTGCCGTCCTTGATCACGATCCAGTGCGACAACATACCGCGCGACGCCTCTTCAAAGCCGACGCCGCGAATTTCACCTTCCGGGAACACCGGTTTGATGAAGGTCTCACAATCGCCTTTGGCAATGTTGTCCACCAGCAACTGATACTGCGCCTGGAGTTCGTCGCACAGCACGGAAGTGCGAACCGCGCGTCCCAGAATGCGGCCCCAGGTTGATTGCAGGGCATCGTGGGTTAAGGCATGGCCAGTCAGCGCCTGATACTGCGCGGCAATACTGTCATAATGCGTCACGGTCCCGGCGTGCTTCGACGCCAGACCGCACAGCAGCCACGCCAGCGGGCCGACCTCCACGGTTTTGCCGTAGAAGGTTGGCGCTTTCACCCACGAGTATTTGTCGTCCTCATGCCAGCCGGTATAGTGCGGAATGGTGGTGCCCTGCCATGGTTTCTGCGGGCTGTTATCCTGATACCAGGCGTGCTTGCCGCTCTCTTCAATGCCGTTGATCAAAAACGGATCGCTATGGGAGGCGATCGGCTGGAAAGTGTTGAAGTCAGCGCCCTGCATATACCCGCCGGGAATGCGGAATACATCACCTTTACGGCTGACCGGCATATCCGGCACCGCCAGATAATAATCCGCCGCCTTACCGAGTTTCATCCAGTCAGGGTAGCTGGCGGCAAAAATTGCCGCGTCCACTTTATACACCTGCTCAATAAAATCGCTGAGCTTGTCGATAAACGACTTCACGTACATCAGACGTTCAAGGTTAAGCACGCCGGGCGCATCGGTATTAATCGGGTTTGCCACGCCACCGACGGCCAGGTTCTGGATATGCGGCGTTTTGCCGCCGAGGATTGCCACGATGCGGTTGGCGTCGCGCTGGCATTCCAGCGCCTGCAAATAGTGCGCCACCGCAATCAGGCTCACCTCCGGCGACAGTTTCATTTCCGGATGGCCCTGGTAGCCGTTGGCAAAAATTCCCAGTTGTCCGCTGTCCACCAGCGCCTGAACTTTATGCTGTACGCGGGTAAACTCTGCGGCGCTGTTCAGCGGCCAGGTGGACACATTTTTCAGCATGGCTTCCGCTTTAGACGGATCGGCCTTCAGCGCGGCAGTGATATCCACCCAGTCGAGGGCGGAGAGCTGATAAAAATGCACGATATGATCGTGGATCTGGTGCGCGGAGAGGATCAGGTTACGGATATACTGCGCGTTCAGCGGGATCTCCATCTGCAGCGCATTTTCCACCGCGCGCACCGAGGCGATGGCATGAATGGTGGTGCAGACGCCGCAAATACGCTGGACGATAATCCACGCGTCGCGCGGGTCCTGGCCTTTGACGATCTCCTCCATCCCGCGCCACATGGTGCCGGACGACCAGGCCTTCACCACTTTGCCGTCTTCAATTTCACAGTCGATCCGCAGATGACCTTCAATGCGTGTTACAGGATCAATGGTGATACGTTGACTCATGGTTTTACCTCAACAGGGGCTGCGTTGGCCGGTAAAATCGGCAGCAGACGAATAATCAGGATGTAAGCGACGACTTCAATCGCCACAAAGCCGATGGAAATCAGCAGTTCACTGGCGGTCGGAAAGTAGTGATAGCCGTTGCCCGGATCAAAGGCGATAAGCGAATAATCGATACGCCACATCGCCGCGCCGAGCAGCACGGACAGTGCGCACAGGAACAGGGCGCGCGGGCTGCGGCAAAGGCTGGCGGAATGCAAAATCAGCAGCGGCAGGATAAACAGCGCCAGTTCTGTGATAAACAGCCAGGAATAGCCGTTACCCGCCAGCACCAGGCCAGCTTTGCCGCGCCAGATAATCTCGCCCACCCGCAATACGACGAAGATCCACAGCAACGCCTTAATCACCCGGCTGAGCTTGCTGAACAGCGGCGTTTCATCAGCGGTAAACGTTGCGCTGGCTCTCAGCAGCGACCCTTCAAAAATTACGATCGAAAAGCCCATCAGGAACGCGGTCAGCACCGAGAACAGCGGCAAAAACTCGTAGCTTTGCCAGAGCGGGTAGACTTTGTATCCAGCAATCATCATCAGGGAACCCATCGATGACTGGTGCATACAGGGCAGCAGCGCGCCGATGCTGATGAAAATAAACATCACCCGGTTGAGCTTGCGCAATGGACGTTGCCAGCCCAGCCGCTCCAGCAGCGCGGGCAGCATTTCCAGCGACATAATGCCGATGTAAATTGTCATACAGGCGGCCGTTTCAAACAGCACCGAATTGGTATTGAAGTAGCCGGGCATCAGGAAGTGCGGCACATTCCAGTAGCGTCCCAGATCGATGGTGATCGACAGCCCGCCAAGCCCATAGCCAAACAGACTGGCGAGCAGCGCCGGGCGGACCAGATCGTGATAATCCCCCCGATTAAACACATACACCGCCCACGCCAGCGCCCAGCCGCCGCAGGCGAAGCCGGTGCCGACCAGCAGATCAAAAGAGATCCACACGCCCCACGGGTAGCCACCGTTCAGCGCGGTGACATCGCCCATTCCCATCACCAGGCGTTTGACGATCAGCAGACCGCAGATCGCCGCAAACGGCGCGAACAGATAGATCGCGCGGGTAAACAATTTTCCGCCCAGCGGACGAAGCGGATGGGTATGATCACTCATGAGATTTCTCCTCTTCAGACTGGGCGGCATCGTGCTGCTTGTTGTTACGGTGTACCAGCCAGGTGATACCCGCCAGCGCCGCCGCAGGCAGCATCATGCCTTTGTACAACGTATGCTGGACGTGCTCGGCGCGGGAGCCGGTTGACTGCGGCCCCAGCGCGGGCAAGCCAAATTCCTGGAAAGGAATGGCGGAGAGCACCAGCACTTGCGTGCCACCGCCTTCGATTTCGCCATACACCGACGATTGATAATGCGCGACGGTTTGCGAATACGTATCTTTGCTGCCGACCTGCTGGCGCGGATAGTCGTAGCGCGAGCCGGGCGTCAGGGCCAGGCGCGCTTTTGCCTCTTTCAGCAGCGCGTCGCGATGGCCGAAAATCACCGCGCCGGTAGGACAGACTTCGGTGCAGCCAGGTAGCTGGCCGTTGTCCAGCCGCTCCACGCCTTTCTGGTTACACAGTTCGCATTTATGGATCGCGCCGAAAGGATCGCTGTAATCATATTTCGGCACGTTATACGGGCAGGCGACCATGCAATAGCGGCAGCCGGTGCAGGCGTCCGGGTTGTATCCCACAATGCCGGTGGCCGGATTTTTTTGCAGCGCCGAGACCGGGCAGGCGGAGACGCAGTTCGGGTCCACACAGTGCATACACTGCTTTTTAATAAAGGCGTACCCGTCCTGAAGCTGGTTTTTATGCTCGCCGTTACCGCTGCGCCAGATCTGGATAATGTTATTGGTCCGCGCGCTGAGCTTGTCGTTAACCGACGAGGTGTTGTCAGACGGGCCATTATCAGTGGGATGATAATCGGCCTCGCCCGGATTGTTGATCTGCTGGCAGACCGCCACGCAGGACTGACACCCCACGCAGAGCGTCGAGTCGAATAGCATCCCTACCGCGCCGGGGGCAGCCTGACGCGGCGTTTCTGCGGCTCGCAGGGCAGGCGCAGCCCCGGCCAGCAGCAGTCCGCCGGAGGCGACCTTAAAGAAGTGACGTCTGTTCAAGCCCGCTCCTCCGTCTTCACGTCTTTTTTATCCGTCGCCTGCGGTTGCCCCAGTTGCTTGACTGCCATCACGCTAACGCCGCCGATCGCGCCAACGACCGCGCCCAGCAGTCCGATAGCGCTCAGGGAAACGGCACCACCTTCGGTACGCCGGACATCCGGCACTTCCGCACGCGGCGTCGGCTGGCTGACATTCGCCAGTTGAGCGATACCTTTGGTGAAGCCGATATTTTTTTCGTTGCAGCCGTAGCACGGATGCCCGATCCCCACCGGCCAGATGCCGCCGCCAACGTCGCAGAACTCCAGCGTGGAGCAGTTGCCGTAAGTCTCCGGCCCTTTACAGCCCAGATGGTACAGACACCAGCCCTGACGATGGCCTTCGTCACCAAACTCTCTGGCAAAGCGTCCGGCGTCAAAATGCGGACGACGTTCGCAGTTTTCGTGGATTAGCCGACCGTAAGCAAACGCGGGGCGGCGTTTATCGTCCAGTTTTGGCGCACGGTTAAAGGTGATGAGGTGCGCGACGGTCGCGAGAAAGTTATGCGGATTCGGCGGGCAGCCCGGAATGTTGATCACCGGAATATCCGGGATCACGTCCTGGAGCGAGACCGCGCCGGTCGGGTTACAGCCGGAGGCCGGTACACCGCCCCACGCGGCGCAGGAGCCAATGGCAATCACGTGGCTGGCATTCGCGGCGACCTCGCGAATATGTTCAGCGATTGGTTTGCCAGCAACCATGCAGTAGATACCGCCATCTTTTAACGGAATAGATCCGTCAACCACCAGCACATACTGACCTTTGTAGCGTTCGATGGCGTTATGTTTGTTCTCTTCTGCCTGCTGGCCAAAGGCGGCGGAAAGCACTTCGTGGTATTCCAGCGAGATAACGTCAAGCACCAGATTCTCGACGGTCGGATGCGTTGCCCGCAGCAGTGACTCGGTGCAGCCCGTGCACTCCTGCGCGCCAATCCAGATCACCGGCGGACGGGAAGGGGAGGTCAGCGCTCCGGCAATCTGCGCGGAGGCCTTACCGCTTAACCCCAGCGAGGCCGCCAGCGCGGTACAGAGCGTAATAAAACTACGACGGCTTACGCCCTCATTAAAGAGCGTATTCTCTCGTTCACTCATGGTTTAGTTTCCAGGATACTCTTAATGGTTTGAATGTCTTTGCTGATTAATACGGCGATAAATGACGAACGGCGTCCGGGTTATTCAACTTCCAGCTCGCGAATACGCAGTGCGTCGGCCTGTTCATGCTGAATTTGCACGGAGTGGCACAGCGGGCAACCCGCCGTTGGCTGGCGAGTTTCGAATACCTGACAGCAGCTATGGCACCAGCCGCGCGTTGGCGTTTGCACAATATGAAATTGCGCGTCTTCTGCCAGCGTGTTGCGGGTTGCCGACGTGAGGCCAAAGCGTAATGCGCTTTCCTCCACGCAGCTTTGCGTCCCCATCTCCAGCCAGACCTGCTTCACCCGGTTAAACTTTCGGCTTACCGCCTGTTCTTCGAGGATCTGAACAATATTGAGCGCCAGTGTCAGCTCATGCATAGGCCGTATTCCGCAGAAATGGAGTTAGTCAGTCCCCGCCCCCGGCCGCAGCGGGGAGCGAGGTTTTATGCCGCGTTTAATTAATACAGATGACCAAGATTAACGATCGAACTCACCGTATCGCCAAAGAAGGTCAACCGGCTGAGAAGCACGGCGGCCAGCGTCAGTAGCAGAGTGGCTTTCGGCATGACGGCGTTTTTGCGCGTCATGATGAACGCTGCGATAAAACAGACCAGGCTTGCCAGATAGAGCGGCGAGGTCAGCCAGGTGCTGGCAGTCATTTTCATAACAGTGCCACCGCTGGTCCAGACTAACGGCGCGGCAATCATTGCCACCATGAACATCAGGATGCCCTGACGCAGCGCCGGTACCAGCGGGTTAATACGCAGCAGCGGAATGGCGGCGCAGCCCATCACCCAGACGGTGAGGAAGAAGAACAGCATCGTCATTCCGTTAGCGATAGCCATCATGGCGGGAGCGGCGTAGGTCATCCCCTGAACCGCCACTAATGCTACGCCCAGCAGCGAGGCAATCAGGGCGGGGATTTTATGCCCTTTCGCCAGGAAGGTAATGCCGATCGCCGCGCCGTACAGCGTCGCGCCGAGGATCTCCCGGCTCAGCCACGCGTGTTGCAGGTTACGCAGCGCGTTATAGGCAAACAGCGGGTGCGCCAGGTGCAGCACCGCCGCAATAGATGCCACACCCAGTACCAGACCGGTAATCAGCCAGTAAATACGGCTGCCCTCGATCTCGCCCTTAAAGGTACGCCAGGTCAGCACCAGCGCCATACCCACCGAGGTCTGGCTTAAGACGGTAAAGATAACCAGCGGTAATTCGTATTTTTCCATTATTTATCTCCCGGCTGTTTTGGCTCGTGCGCCAGAATAAAGCGCGTTCCTGGGTTCAGCTTCGGCATCTGTGGGTAGCCTGGCGGATACTGCACCGCGTTGGTCGGCAGGTCGTTACTCTCCAGATCGATAATGGTCAGTGCGCCCACCGGGCAGGCATCGACGCAGGCCGGATTCATGCCGATATCCTGACGTTCGTAGCACATACTGCATTTTTCACTTTTCTTCAGCTCTTCGTTGAAGCGCGGCGCGCCGTAGGGGCAGCTACGAATACAGTTTTTACAGCCAATGCACAGCTCCTGGTTATGCACCACAATGCCGTCTTCGCGGCGATGATAGGCACCGACCGGGCAGGCTTCTACGCAGGCCGGGTTTTCGCAGTGGTTACAGGCAAGCGAATAAAACGCCCGTTCTTCGTGCGGGAAAATGGCTTTATCCAGCGGATAGACGTAGCGCCAGAAACGCTCCGGCTCCAGATGGTTAAAACTCTTGCACGCCATCGCACAGCCACGGCAGCCAATACATTTATCACTATTAACTAAAAATGCGCGTCTCATGCGGCAGACTCTCCCTTACGGATCAACACGATGTCAGCAAACTGGCTGTGAATGGCGGCTCCTGGTGCGCCGGTTTTCATCAGACCCATATCGGCAGGGGTGTCAGCCACCACGTTCTGCACGTTATATTTGCGTTTCGGGAACCAGGCCTCGTACATCACGAGGAAATCTTCCGGCACGTTGGTGGTGACCTTAACGCGCAGTTCGACGTCACCGGTGTCGTTAAAGACTTTGACCAGGTCGCCTTCGGCAATCTGTTTTTTCTTCGCTGACGCCGGGTGCATGTAGACGAAAGGTTCCGGATAGAACACCTGCATCCAGTCGAGGTTGATGAACTGCGAGTGCAGCCCGAACTGAACGTGTGGCGTAAACAGATGGAACGGCAGGCTGCTTTGTGCCTCCGGTTTATACTCCGGCAATGCGGTATGGCCGTTTTTCTCGCACAGTTCGGATTTAAATTCGTATTTTCCCGACGGAGTTTTGAACTTGCGGTCATACCAGGCGGCGGTGCTGGGCATAATGGCTTTTTTCGGGCCGTCCAGCAGATCGTCCCATGAGGAAATACCGAACATCTTCGCCATTCCGTCGTTGAACTCGAGATCCAGCCAGCGTTTGTGATCGAACTCCTGCGGGAAGGTGCAGGAACCCGGTTCCAGCTTATTGATGGTGCGTGACAGCAGGGTAGCGATTTCCAGATCACATTTTGCTTCGTACATCGGCTTAATGGCGGGCTGGTTGATCGACAGCCAGTAGTGCCAGTAGGAGGCGTCAACGTTCCACTCTTCAAAGGCGGTGGTGACCGGCAAGACGATATCCGCATGCTGGACCGTTTCATTGAAGAATTGCTCGGCGCACACCACCATTTCCAGTTTGGCGAACGCTTCTTCCATCTTGCTGCGGTCGAAATCCTGCGAGAACGGGTTCTTACAGGCCACCCACAGCATGCGGATCGGCGGATCATTAGCGTCGAGAATGCTTTGCGCGGTCTGGTTGATGTTCAGCGAACGATCGGAATACTGCGCCGCTGCGCCGCCTTCAGCGCTGCCGCCAAACTCGCTGGTTGCGCCTTTCGCACCCACAAAGCCAATTGAGCCTGCCGGTGGCTTTTGCATCATGGCGTTATAGTTAAAGCCCCAGGTGTGCAGATGACCGTAACGCGCGCCGCCGCCCTCCACGCCGATATTGCCGGTCATGGCAACAAAGGCGTCGATAGCGCGGACGTTGGCCCCGCCGTTGACGTGGCGCTGCATGCCGTAGCCAATCCATACGGTGGCCGGATTTACGGCGGTAAACTCTTCGGCAAGGGTGCGGATGACGTCAGCTGACAGGCCGCAAATTTCAGCCGCCCATTCGACGGTAATGTTGTTGCGCAGATAGGCTTCAAACTCCGGATAGCCGTGGGAGTAGTTATCAACGAAATCCCGATTGACCAGGCCCTTATCGACAAGATGCCGCGCCATACCCAGCGCCAGCGCGCCATCAGAGCCCGGGCGCACGCGCAGGTAAAGGTCCGCTTTGGCGGCGGTCTGCGACAGCAGCGGGTCGATTACTACAATCTTCGCGCCTTTTTCGCGCGCCTGATAGATGTACTTCATGGAGTGCATTGAGCACCACGCCGGGTTGCCGCCCCAGATGATGATGTACTTTGCCTTCACCATATCTTCCGGGTCGTTACACCACATATCGCCCATGTCGTAGTTCTGGGCGTCAATACCGGCAGGCCAGCATGGCGTACCGGCAAAGCGGGTGGTATAGCCGAGGGAGGACATCATCCCTTCAACGGCATAGTTCAGCACGCCGAACTTGCCGGAGTATTTGGTCATTGCCAGCCCGAGCATGGAGCCATCTTTTTTCTTAATTTCCAGCATCTTGCGCGCGATGCGGTCCATGGCCTCATCCCACGAAATGCGACGCCAGTTGCCGCTGCCGCGTACGTCCTGGATCATCGGATATTTGATGCGGTCCGGGCTGTAAACGCGACGCGGGTAGCTTAGTCCCTTCACGCAGGGCATACCATGGGTATAAGTGGACTCTTTCGCACCTTCGACATAGGTAATGACCCCATCTTTCACCCAGGTTTTCAGGCTACAGGTGTCGTAGCAGTTACGCGGGCAGGCGTTACGAAAAATTTTGTAGGTATCAGGATTAAAGGGAATAGGTGGCTGCGCTAACGCACAGCGTGAGGTTAATAATCCGCCTGGCAGGGCAGACGCCGCGCCTAAGGTGGCGAGTCCTTTTAAAAAGGTACGTCGATTAAGACGTCCGGAATCATTGCTCATAATAATACTCTCGATTTTAATTCACCAAACCAATTGGTCAGCAGCATTGCAGCGGCTTTAATAGAGGGTGTTACTGCATTGTTTATTATTTTTTCGACAAACTGAGGCAACCATAACGCCAGGTGTTCAGAAATAAACCAGCAAAGTGCATCGTGATGGGCGTTAGCTGTATTATTTTTTACCAACAGAAGACAGGCTTCGATCTCATAGGAAATATGATCTTCGGGCGTTTGATTCTCATTTGCAATAATGATCCCAAGCGCCTGATAAAGTTCTTTTACCTGCTGCGTACTTTTCCCCATTAATAAGGTTTCGGCATCCAGGTAGACGGATGAATATGGGGCGGCCAGCACGGCCTGAGGCCCCACAAACAGGCGGTTGAAGTCATACTCAACCTCGCGCCAGTTTACTTCTTTGATGGTAACGTGCTGTTCCTGAATGAAATAGTTACTCATGGCAGTGAGGCTTTGCGACAACGCCGCAGTATCGGCAGCATAGAAAAAATCGCGCAATAATAAACCAGTTAGTTCCCACGAGGACGAAACTGGTGTGCCATGGTAGAACAGCGTGTCAGGAGATTCTGCATTCATAGGGGTATTACAGCTCTCAAATATACCAATGAGGGGCGCTGATAATACACAATGTGACAGGGTTTTTTTTGACGAAAATAAATAACGTTGAATGTTGGGTATTGTTATTTTGTATGAAAGTGTTTCATTAAGATTTATAAATATTCATATGGTGAATGTATTGGTCGTTAAATATTTACTTTGTGTATTTTATTTTTTTCCTTTTCATCGTTGCTGGCCAGCTCTCACCGGTGATTTTTGCGATACTGCAGAGGGGTCTCTCCGATACCTTTTTTAAAGGAAGTAATAAACCACGTTACATCGGAAAATCCAACCTGACTGGCAATGTCGCCAATGCTTAATTCGCTGTGTAACAGCATCTCGCAAGCTTTGCGCAGGCGGATGGTATTCAGATAATCATGGATATTCTCACCCGTTTCCAGATGGAAGCGACGAGAAACGTAGCTACGTGATTTTTGTAGATCCCCTGCTAACTGCGTCAGACTGAACTTAAAACGGTAGTTTTCTTCCAGCCAGAACATCACCTCGCTGGCGATCCCCCGCTGATTTTCCGGCATTTTTTCCCGGTCTGCAGGTAGCATGCTGAACAACATTATCAACAGGCAGGCGACACTTTCTGTGGTAAGTGCTGTCTGTGCTGCCAGACGTGCGTAGCGGCTAAAAAGGGCATCAATATGTGAGTGCATTTCGCTTAGATCGGCGACAAATGCCGGGCCACCGCGTGTAGAAAGCGCCAGCAAACAACTCTGATTTTGCGGAAAATCGCGCAGCGTTTTGGCGACTGCATGCTGATCGACATGGATAATAGTGCGGCGATAACTGTTCTGTACTTTTTCATCCACCATCACTTTATGCAGCGTAAAAGGGGGAAAGAAAAACATCCTGCCGGGACGCATGGTGTACTGGCGATTATTAACCATCACCACCCCATAACCCTCTTCCACATACAGGACTTCCAGACACTGATGCCAGTGGTGATAGCGTACTGTATTGGCGAAAAGCCGACTGAAAGACACAATGGTATCTTTCAGGGCAATAGGTTCCAGACGCTCAGCATTCCAGTTCTCGGCCATGTGCAACCTAATTAAATTTTTCCGGAGGGAAATTCATAAATAAACCACTATTTTAAATTTTCTCAATAGCGGGTTCAGTTAAAGTGTTCAGTTGTGACGCGGGTAACATTTCTGAGCAGTCGCGGTTCTCTATGCTTTAGCCACTTTCGGGGAGGATAAACTGATGGCTACAGCAACAGAACAAAAATCAATATCATTGTCTTCACGTGACGATATTATCGCCGCTCTCACGGCCATGCTGGAGGCGCTGGATAAGCAATTTCCCGCCGGGAGCGCGCAGTTTCCGTTAGGTAATACTTGTGCACATTACGATGTGGCAATCGCCAATATGGAAGGATTATCGCGTGCGCTGTGGGGGCTTTTCCCGTTGCTGGCAGGCGGTGGTGATGTACCGCTTAGTGGTAAATATCTGGATGCCATCAGGCTCGGCACCGATCCACAACACGCTGGCTACTGGGGCGAGACCGCGCCTTTCGATCAGCGGCTGGTAGAGATGGCAGCCTACGGTCTGGGCCTGGCGTTGTTGCAGGATAAATTGACCGACGCGTTCAGCGAGCGCGAACTGCATAACCTGCACCGCTGGCTGGATCAAATCAGCGATGCCGAAATGCCGGACAGCAACTGGAACTATTTTGCCATCATGGTGCAACTGGGCTTTAAACGCGCCGGGCTACCGTGGGATCGTGAGGCCATCGAGCGTCGTTTTAACCAGATGGAGGCCTATTATCTCGGTGATGGCTGGTACTCCGACGGCCCCGGACGGCCAAAAGATTACTATATCTCGATGGCCTTTCATTTTTACGGCCTGATTTATGCCACGCTGAACGCGGAAGATGATCCTGAGCGTGCGGCCCGGTTGCGTGAGCGCTCATGCCTGTTTGCCCGGGATTTTATCTATATGTCGGCGGCAGACGGCGCGTCAGTCCCGTTTGGTCGCAGCCTGACTTACCGTTTTGCGATGGTTGCTTTCTGGAGCGCGGTGGCGTTCGCCGGGCTGGACGTACTGACGCCGGGGGAAATCAAAGGCGTAATTCTGCGTCATCTGCGCTGGTGGCTGGAAAAGCCGATTTTCGATCGCGACGGTATTCTGACGCTGGGTTTTGCATATCCCAACCTGGCAATGTGCGAAGACTACAACTCGCCCGGCTCGCCATACTGGGCGCTGAAAGTGTTTCTGATCCTTGCGTTGCCCGCAGAACATCCCTTCTGGCAGGCAAAGGAGAAGCCGCTGCCGCCGCTTGCGGCTACCCGCGCGATCCCGCACGCGCAGCAGATCCTGATGCATAACGAGAATTCACAACATGTCGTGATGCTGACTTCCGGGCAACTGGAGCTGAATAACTACGTTAATACCGAAGCGAAGTACACCAAATTTGCTTACTCCAGCCGCTTCGGTTTCACCATTGAACGCGGGCGTTATGGCATCAAACACGCTGCCTGCGACAACATGCTACTGCTGAGTGAAGATGACGACTATTTTCGTGGCCGCCGTGGCTGCGAGGCGGTACAGGTACATGACGACTTCATCTTCTCCCGCTGGTCTCCCTGGCATGATGTGCACATCGAAAGCTGGCTGATTCCGTGCGGGGAGTGGCATCTGCGCCTGCATCGTATCAACAGTGCCCGCCATCTGAGCAGTGTGGAAGGGGGATTTGCGGTAATGAAAGCGGCA
This sequence comes from Superficieibacter electus, assembly GCF_002915575.1. Taxonomy (GTDB): domain Bacteria; phylum Pseudomonadota; class Gammaproteobacteria; order Enterobacterales; family Enterobacteriaceae; genus Superficieibacter; species Superficieibacter electus. The sequence continues at coordinate 54,474 of NZ_PQGD01000011.1, read as the reverse complement.
CCACGGATCACGGAAGGAGGCTGCCTGGTTCAGGCGGCGAACGGTGCCAGCACCATCCGTTGTCTTGCCTCCACCCTAAGACGTCAGGGCGACTGCATTATTACGCCACCAAACAGTAGCGTGATGTTTGCTGAATGTGCCGCCATTCCGGTGCTGCGCGGTGAGATCCCGATCGGCGAGAGCTGGCTTTACAGCGCGGTGGCGGCGAGTGGTGAGGGCAATAAGACCTTTGAACAGACACCGATGCTGAGCATGGACAATCAGCAGGTGATTGTCACCGATCCAGTGAGCGGTAAGCGGGTGGTTATCACGCTGTAAGTCCGGCGATACCGCGCCCGGTGGCGCTGCGCTTACCGGGCCTACATGGTTGAACGGAGTACCTCCTCTCCCTCAGGGAGAGGGCCGGGGTGAGGGTGGTCAGGCCTTGCCCGGTGGCGCTGTGTTTACCGGGCCGGCGGGGTTGTACGTAATGCCCCCTCTCCCTCAGGGAGAGGGCTGGGGTGAGGGTGGTCAGTGCTGCCGTGCCCGGTGGCGCTGTGTTTACCGGGCCTGCGGGGTTGTACGTAATACCCCCTCTCCCTCAGGGAGAGGGCTGGGGTGAGGGTGGTCAGTCCCGACACAAAACTAATTAACTTTATTCTCTTTTCGTCGAGGAATGTATGGAAAATACGCCAACGAAAAACAGGGCTGAATATTATAAAATCAGCACCTTTATCTTTCTCTACTTTTTTACCTGGTCGGCAAGTATTGGTCTGCTGGCGATCTGGCTGGGGCAAAAAGCTAATCTGAGCGGAACCGAAATCGGCACCGTATTTGCCGTTAACGGCATTTTCTCGGTAATACTGAAACCGATCTACGGCTATATTCTCGATAAAATAGGCATGAGTAAATATTTGCTCTATTTTGTCGTGATTATGTCAGCATTAATGGCTCCGTTTTTTATTTATATTTACCAGCCATTGTTACTCTCTAATACACTCATCGGCATTATCGTTGGTGCAATTTACCTGAGTTTCGCCTGGTATGCAGGCGTCGCCGCCTGTGAATCTTATTCCGATCGCTTCAGCCGTCTGAACGGTATGGAGTTCGGGCAGATCCGCATGTGGGGATCGCTGGGCTGGGCAGTGGCGTCTTCGTTCTCCGGCCTGCTGTTTAACCTCTCTCCGGCGTATAACTTTATTCTTGGCAGCATCGCGTCGATTATTATGCTAATCGTGCTACTGAGCCTGAAGGTCAATGTAAATTCGGCCCAGGCCGGCGAGGTCCTGACGAAACAAAAAATCGTCCCGGCCGATGTCTGGCAGTTACTGAAAAACCGCAAATTCTGGGCTTTTTGTCTGTATGTGGCTGGCGTCGCATGGATGATGTTTATTGCTGAACAGCAGTTCTCGCGCTATTTCGTCACCTTTTTTAATGATGTCCATCAGGGTAACGCTATTTTCGGCTACCTCGGTACGGTGCAGTCCGGGATGGAATTCATCATGTATATGGTGATCCCATTTTTCGTCAACGCCATCGGCGCGAAACGTGGCCTGCTACTGGTCGGTGCGCTGGTCGGCGCACGTCTGATTATTTCCGGGATATGCGACTCCCATTTGCTGATTTCTGTTCTCAAACCGCTGTATGGCCTGGAAATCTGCCTGCTGCTGGTTTCAGTATTCAAATATATTGCGGAGCATTTTGATAAGCGTGTGAATGCCACTATGTATTTACTGGGCTATCAGGCAATGCTCTATGTCGGTAACGTTGTGGTCTCCTCTCCGGCCGGTATTTTGTATGACCGTATTGGCTTTGAGCATACTTATATCATCATGGGGGCAACAGCGTTGTTCTTTACGTTTATTTCTGCTTTCACCCTTTCTGCCTGTCAGGCACGGGGCAGAAAGAAATATGATGTCGTTGAAAATAGTACCGCTAAATAAGGAACCGAAATATGTTAAGTCAAATCGCCGAGGAAAGATTACGTGCTTGTCCGGACGCGCCGCTAAATCCACAGGTGCTGAAAGATCAATTAACGACAGCACGTCATCACACCCTTGAACTGATTCGCCGTCATTTAACGGAATTCGGGGAAAAATTTCCGGCAGAAGCCTGCGTGAACGGAAAATATCCGCTGACGGAGAATGTGGAGTGGACCACCAGTTTCTGGACCGGGCAACTCTGGCTGGCGTGGGAGATGAGCGGTGACGATGCGTTCCGCCAGATGGCAGAGAAACACGTGCGTTCGTTTGGCGTACGTATTGCCAGCCGCCACGATACCAGCACCCATGATTTGGGTTTTTTATATACCCTTTCCTGCATGGCGTCCTGGCGCTTGACCGGCAACCGGGAAGCGCGCGGCTTTGCCCTGCAGGCGGCGGAAGCGCTGCTGGAGCGTTTTCACGCAAAGGCTAATATCATTCAGGCATGGGGCGATCTTAACGATCCTGAGCAGGCCGGGCGCATGATCATCGACTGTAACATGAACCTGCCATTGCTTTACTGGGCGACGGAGCAGACCGGCGACCCGCGCTATGCCGACGCGGCAAAAGCGCACGTCATGCAGGCGGCAACGTATCTCATACGCCCGGATGCGTCGACGTTTCATACTTACTATATGGATGTCGTTACCGGCGAAGCGCGCTTCGGCAATACGCAGCAGGGCTATGCGGATGATTCCTGCTGGTCGCGCGGGCAGGCGTGGGGGATTTACGGCTTCCTGCTGAGCTATCTCTATACCGGTGATAAAACCATGGTGATGTTGTCGAAGCGGCTGGCAAATTACTTCCTCAACCGTTTGCCGGAAGACGGTGTGTGCCACTGGGATCTGGCGCTGGTGGGCACCGACGCGCTGCGCGACTCCTCCTCGGCGGCTATCGCGGTCTGCGGGCTACTGGAACTGGTGAAGCAATTGCCGGTGAGCGATCCGGACCGCGAGGCGTATCAGCAGTGGGCGCTGAAGATTTTCTCGTCGCTGACGAAGCATTATCTGACCGGATTAGACGAGCCGGGGAACGGACTGCTGAAGCATTCGGTTTATCATCTTGCCAGTGATAAAGGGGTGGATGAGTGCTGTAGCTGGGGAGACTATTTTTACGTAGAGGCGCTGGTGAGGATCAGCCAAAGCTGGAAGCTGTACTGGTAAGCGCCGTGCCCGGTGGCGCTGCGCTTACCGGGCCTACATACAGAGTATGACGCGGCCGGGTTGGGGTGGATGCCGTGCCCGGTGGCGCTGCGCTTATCGGGCCTACATACAGAGTATGACGCGGCCGGGTTGGGGTGGATGCCGTGCCCGGTGGCGCTGCGCTTACTGGGCCTACATACAGAGTATGACGCGGCCGGGTTGGGGTGGATGCCGTGCCCGATGGCGCTGCGCTTACCGGGCCTACATACAGAGTATGGCACGGCCGGAACGGGGTTAATGCCTGCCCGGTGGCGCGAAGAGCGAGTAGGCCGGGCAAACGCAGTGCCGCCCGGCAAACGAGGCAGAGCGGTGGATTACACCCCTTGCTCCAGAATGCGAATATGGGTTTCCAGCACGCTACCTTTTACCGCCTCGCCGTGCGCTTTCATGTGCGGCGTTTGCAGATGCGCTTCAAGGTGCGCCACGCTTTCCCATTGCTCAAGCATGATGATGGAATCCGGGGCGGTGGTCTGGAAACTGACGCCCGCCGCATGATCGACCAGCGGCATATAACCGTGACAGCCCGCTTCCTGAAGAACAAGCGGAATGGTTTTGGCAAACTGGTCCAGCACCGCCTGACGATGATGCTGGCCCGGACGAGTACGAATTTCAGCAATAACGGTCAACATGATTTACTCAACTCCTTGTGCAATTAATCCCCACATTTAACCAAAAATCGCCGCCAGATGCTTGCGATATTCTGCGATATCGCGCGGGACATCCGGAAGTTTGATCACGTCATTGGCGATAAACGTTGGCAGCGGTTCAAGCGCCAGGAACTGATTGGCTTTATGGAAGGGTAAATACACACCATCCACACCGACGCCGTGGAAAAACTGCTCCGGATCGGTAAAGGCGTCCATCGGCGCATTCCAGGTCAGGGAAAGCATGTATTTTTTACCGTGCAGCAGACCGCCGGAACCGTATTTTTTGCTGGCATCGGAGCGGGTGCGGCCGTCGCTGGCGTAGAGTGAACCGTGGCCTTCAGTAAACACATCATCAATATACTTCTTTACCGTCCACGGTGCGCCCATCCACCAGCCCGGCATTTGCCAGATGATGGTGTCAGCCCAGAGGAAGTTCTGCACTTCCTCTTTCACATCGTAATCGCTTTCCGCGCGCACTACCCGAACCTCATGACCGGCATCGCGCAGATAGCTTTGCGCCACGTCGGTCAGGGTATCGTTAAGCTGGCCGTTAGAATGGGCAAACTTTTTCGCCCCGTTAATAATCAGAATATTGCTCATGATGCGTTCCCAATAAATGACGTTTGCCCGCTATATTACGCCAGGGCGAAACGCAGAGAAATTAGCAAAATGTGCAAAGACTTTTGCTAATAACGCAATAATAAGATCACCACTGTACAATAGCGGCAAACCCACCGCCGGGCGCACGGCCGAACGTCACCGACATCTGATGTAGCGTGGCGATGCGCTGTACGATTGACAACCCCAGCCCGCTTCCAGGCTGATCCTGACCGGGCGGACGGTAAAAACGCTCGCCAAGTCGGGCCAGCGTCTCGTTATCAACGCCTGGGCCATTGTCCTCGATCGAGAAACGGCGGTGATAAAGCGTAACATCCACATGGCTACCCGGTGGACAATAACGTACGGCGTTATCGAGCAGATTGCGAACCAGCAGGCTCAGCAGTAGCGGCTGCCCTGTGCGGGTTACGTCTTCTGCGTTAAGGTGAAGGCTCACTTCGACTCCCGCCTGGTGTGCCGGATGATAGACATCCATTACGGCGGATTGCAGAAGTTCTGCGAGGGGAACAGGCTGCACATCATCCAAATTTTCCAGCGAATCCAGCCGCGAGAGCGTAAGCAACTGATCGACCAGCCGGGTGGCACGGTCAATCCCCGTATGCAATTGCGCCAGCGCTTTTTCCCGCGCCTGCGGATCGTCCATCATCAACTGGGCCACCTCAGTCTGCACCTTCAGCGCAGTCAATGGACTGCGCAGCTCGTGTGCGGCATCCGAGGTAAATCGTCGTTCGCGGATCATCATTTCATGCGTGCGGTGAAACAGGTGATTGAGCGCATCCACCAGCGGGCGCACCTCACTGGGAACGCCTTTCGTGCTTAGTGAATCCGCCGTTTCCGGCGCACGGCGGCGCAGGGTGCGGGCGAGTTTTTTCAGGGGGGCGAGTTCGCGGTTGAGCAGCACGATCAGCAGCGCCAGCATTATCGGCAGAGCAATCAGCCATGGCGTGAGCTGCGAGGTGATGATCTTCAGCGCCATCTCCTCGCGATACTCCCACTCCTGACCGACCACGATACGATAGCGGTTATCCGGCGTCGTCAGCCACAGGAATCGCCATTTGTCATCATCGGTACTGAGATAGCCATCCTCGAAGCCATCCTGATGATAGATAAACGGAATATCACGCCCGTTTTCACCATCGTGGAGCACCATCTTGCCGTCAGCCGTATAGATGGTGAAGGCCATCACGTCATCGTCGTAATGACCGTTTTTGACTTTTCGTGACGGTGTCAGCGGCGGCTGCGGTGAGCGGATCTCGTTGAAATCCATTGCGCTGATCCGTCGGGCAAACTGGAGCTGTTGGGTATCAAACAGGGTATTAAGTTGTTTTGATGTCTGATGCCATGCCACCAGACTGGCACAAAACCAGGCGGTCAGCGCCAGCAGTAAAAAAAGCAGGGTCAGCCTGAGGCCCAGGCTCAGTCGCCGGGTAAATATCATTCGTCACCTAACGTATAGCCAATGCCATGAACGGTACGGATAAACTCACTGCCGAGCTTGCGGCGCAGATGATGGACATGCACCTCAACAGCGTTGCTCGACACCTCATCATCCCAGGAATAAAGCTTTTCTTCGATAAGCTTGCGCGGCAGCACGCGACCGATATTGCGCATCAACAGTTCCAGCAGGGCAAACTCTTTGGGCTTAAGCGAGAGCGGCTCCCCGGCCAGCGTGGCGACCAGACTGCCGGGATCGAGCGTGACCTGGCCGTGACTCAGCTCGCTGCGCGATTTGCCGTGAGCGCGGCGGATCAGCGCCTCCAGCCGGGCGGCTACTTCAATTAAAGCGAATGGTTTACAAAGATAATCATCCGCGCCGAGGCGCAACCCTTCGACGCGTTGGGTGAGGGCGTCGCGGGCGGTAAGGATCAGCACCGGCTCGTCGTGCTGCTTCTCACGCCATTCGCGCAGAATATCCAGCCCGTCCATGCCAGGCAGCGTGAGATCGAGGATCACCGCATCATAGGGTGCGCTGTACAGCGCTGAACGCCCGTCTTCGCCCCGGGTAAACCAGTCGAGGCTAAAGCCCATTTTCGCCAGACCGGCCTTTAAGCCGTCGCCGATCAGCTTGTCGTCTTCTATCAGCAAAATACGCATCAGACTCTCCGTGTTAACTCAGCCGATATTCTCATACCGGACGGTATGCAGAGAATTATATTTTGTCCGCTTAAGAAGTTGTTAAGTATTACACTGTGTAATGAAAGTGAAATAAACTGAAGGGAGAGGATCTCATGAAAAAATTTGCTGCAATGACTGCTATCCTGGCGCTGTGCGCTGCTCCGGCTTTTGCTGCCGACCAGGGCGGGTTCAACGGGCCTGGGGCGACGCAGAACGCCACGCAAAACGGTGGATTCAACGGCCCGAACAGTAGTGCGACGACGATTGAGAACGCTAAAAAGCTGAATGACGATGCGCCAGTAACCCTGCGCGGTAGCATTACCGAGCGCGTCTCCGATGAACTGTACCTGTTTAAAGATGCCTCCGGCACCATCAACGTTGATATTGATGACAAACGCTGGAACGGCGTCACCATCACCCCGCAGGATGTGGTTGAAATTCAGGGGGAAGTGGATAAAGGCCGAAATGGCGTTGAGATTGACGTCAAGCGTATCAATAAAGTCGCTAAATAATTCTCCTTCGGGCCGGTTCTCCGGCCCTTTTCTTTGTGACTCAACGCCGCAGATAGGGTAGTATCTGCGGCAATATTGCCCATCAATAGTCGGGTGTAAGTTGAGGAATCACAATCAATGAGCGATATGGCAGAGCGCCTTGCGCTGCATGAATTCACAGAAAACGCCTACCTGAACTACTCCATGTACGTCATCATGGACCGGGCACTGCCGTTTATTGGCGATGGCCTTAAGCCGGTACAGCGCCGCATTGTGTATGCGATGTCCGAGCTGGGGCTGAATGCCAGCGCGAAATTTAAAAAATCCGCCCGTACCGTTGGCGACGTTCTCGGTAAGTACCATCCCCACGGCGACAGCGCCTGCTACGAAGCGATGGTGCTAATGGCACAGCCGTTCTCCTACCGCTATCCGCTGGTTGACGGTCAGGGGAACTGGGGGGCACCGGACGATCCGAAATCCTTTGCGGCGATGCGTTACACCGAATCGCGCCTGTCGAAATATGCCGAGCTGCTACTGAGCGAGCTGGGGCAGGGTACTGCAGACTGGGTGCCGAACTTCGACGGCACGATGCAGGAGCCGAAAATGCTGCCTGCGCGTCTGCCAAATATTCTGCTGAACGGCACCACCGGCATCGCGGTCGGGATGGCGACGGATATTCCGCCGCACAACCTGCGTGAAGTGGCAAAAGCGGCCATCACGTTGATTGAACAGCCAAAAACGACGCTGGATGAACTGCTGGATATTGTCCAGGGGCCGGATTACCCGACCGAGGCGGAAATCATCACGTCCCGCGCCGAGATCCGTAAGATTTATGAGACCGGACGCGGCTCGGTGCGCATGCGCGCGGTGTGGAAAAAAGAAGATGGCGCGGTCGTCATTACCGCGCTGCCGCACCAGACCTCCGGTGCGCGCGTGCTGGAGCAAATTGCCGCCCAGATGCGTAACAAAAAGCTGCCGATGGTCGACGATCTGCGCGACGAGTCAGATCACGAAAACCCGACGCGTCTGGTGATCGTCCCGCGCTCTAACCGGGTGGATATGGATCAGGTGATGAACCACCTGTTCGCCACCACCGATCTGGAAAAAAGTTACCGCATCAACTTGAACATGATTGGTCTCGACGGTCGTCCGGCGGTGAAAAACCTGCTGGAGATTTTAAGCGAGTGGCTGGTGTTCCGCCGCGACACCGTGCGCCGCCGCCTCAATCATCGTCTGGAAAAAGTGCTTAAGCGCCTGCATATTCTCGAAGGTTTGCTGGTCGCCTTTCTCAACATTGATGAAGTCATTGAGATCATCCGCACTGAGGATGAGCCGAAGCCAGCACTGATGTCACGCTTTGGCATCAGTGAAACCCAGGCCGAAGCGATCCTCGAACTGAAATTGCGCCACCTCGCCAAACTGGAAGAGGTGAAAATTCGCGGCGAGCAGGCGGAACTGGAAAAAGAACGCGATCAGCTTCAGGGCATTCTGGCGTCCGAACGCAAGATGAATACCCTGCTGAAGAAAGAGCTTCAGGCGGATGCTGATGCCTTCGGTGACGATCGCCGTTCCCCGCTGCAGGAACGTGAAGAAGCGAAAGCGATGAGCGAGCACGATATGCTGCCGTCCGAACCGGTGACCATCGTTCTGTCGCAAATGGGCTGGGTGCGTAGCGCCAAGGGCCATGATATCGACGCGCAAGGGCTGAATTACAAAGCAGGCGATAGCTGGAAAGCCTCGGTGAAAGGCAAGAGTAACCAGCCGGTGGTGTTTATCGATACCACGGGCCGCAGCTATGCTATCGATCCGATCACGCTACCGTCAGCGCGTGGTCAGGGTGAGCCGCTGACCGGCAAACTGACCCTGCCACCGGGGGCCACCGTTGAGCATATGTTGATGACCGGCGACGAGCAAAAACTGCTGATGGCCTCAGACGCGGGCTACGGTTTTGTCTGCACCTTTAACGATCTGGTCTCACGTAATCGCGCGGGCAAAACGCTGATTACGCTGCCGGAAAACGCGCACGTTCTGCCGCCGCTGGTGATTGAAGATGAGTCTGACATGCTGCTGGCGATCACTCAGGCCGGACGGATGCTGATGTTCCCGGTGAGCGATCTGCCGCAGTTGTCGAAAGGTAAAGGCAACAAGATCATTAGTATTCCTTCTGCCGAAGCGGCTGCCGGAACCGATGGCCTCGCGCATCTGTTCGTTCTGCCGCCGCAGAGCACACTGACGATCCACGTTGGCAAGCGTAAGATCAAGCTGCGTCCGGAAGAGTTGCAGAAAGTGGTCGGTGAACGCGGACGTCGCGGTTCACTGATGCGCGGCCTGCAAAAAATCGATCGGGTGGATATTGATTCCCCGCATCGGACGAGCGCAGGTGACAGCGAAGAGTAAGCGCTGATTTCCCCTTCCGGTAACGGAAGGGGACGCGATTAAAAAATGCCGTAAAACCGTTGTTAATTCACGCGTTGCGATTAACAATACCCATTTGGGAACCTGCAATTCATCACACTTGTTACGCATAACGGTAACGTATAATTCTAAGCGGAACAGGTGTCAGAGGTAGCTATGCTTTCAATTTTGCGTTTAATTGTTGTGGTCATTTATAGCATTCTGGTATGCATATTTGGCTGTATTTACTGTCTGTTCAGCCCGCGTAACCCAAAACACGTTGCTACCTTCGGCCATCTGTTTGGCCGCCTTGCGCCAGTTTTTGGCCTGAAAGTGGAGCTACGCCGTCCGGCAGATGCCGCCAGCTATGGTAATGCGATTTATATTGCCAATCACCAGAACAATTACGATATGGTGACAGCCTCCAGCATTGTGCAGCCACCAACCGTCACGGTAGGAAAAAAAAGCCTCGTCTGGATACCGTTTTTCGGCCTGCTTTACTGGTTAACGGGCAACCTGCTGATTGACCGTAATAATCGCTCCCGCGCGCACAGCACCATTGCCGCCGTCGTGGAACAATTCAAAAAACGCCGTATTTCCATCTGGATGTTTCCGGAAGGTACCCGTAGCCGCGGGCGTGGTTTATTACCCTTTAAGACCGGCGCATTTCATGCCGCGATTGCCGCTGGTGTGCCTGTCATCCCGGTTTGCGTTTCTAATACGTCAAATAAAATTAAACTCAACCGACTTAACAACGGACTGGTGATTGTTGAAATGCTGCCGCCGATTGATACCAGTGCATGGGGTAAAGATCAGGTGCGCGATCTCGCCGCGCATTGCCGCGAAATTATGGTGGCGAAAATTGCAGAGCTTGACCAGGAAGTTGCTGAACGGGAAGCGGCAGAGAAGCGTTAATCCTCTTTTCGCCCGCCAGGAAACGGATCTCTTTTACCTATTTTTATCTCTATGGAGCATATATGTCACTCAGTCGGCGTCAGTTTGTTCAGGCATCAGGGTTGGCGCTGTGCGCCGGTGCGGTGCCGCTGAGGGCAAACGCTGCCGGACAGCAGCAGGCGTTACCCGTTCCTCCGCTGCTTGAATCCCGGCGCGGACAGCCGCTTTTTCTGACGCTTCAACGTTCGCACTGGTCGTTCACGCCGGGTACGCGAGCGTCTGTATGGGGTATTAATGGTCGCTATCTGGGACCGACTATTCGCGTCTGGCGCGGCGACGACGTTAAGCTTATCTACAGCAATCGCCTGACCGAGAACGTGGCGATGACCATCAGTGGGTTGCAGGTACCAGGGCCATTAATTGGCGGCGCGGCACGCATGATGTCACCGAATGCCGACTGGGCCCCAGTGTTACCCATTCGTCAAAATGCCTCAACGCTGTGGTATCACGCTAATACGCCTAACCGGATGGCCGAGCAGGTGTATCAGGGGCTGGCAGGAATGTGGCTGGTAGAAGATGAAATCAGCAAATCGCTGCCGATCCCGAGCCACTATGGCGTGGATGATTTTCCGATCATTATTCAGGATAAACGCCTGGATAACTTCGGCACACCGGAGTACAGCGAGCCGGGCAGTGGTGGGTTTGTCGGCGATACGCTGTTGGTCAACGGTGCGCAAAGCCCGTACGTCGAAGTCTCTCGTGGCTGGGTACGTCTGCGTCTGCTGAACGCCTCGAACGCCCGGCGCTACCAGTTGCAGATGAGCGATGGTCGCGCCATTCACGTCATCTCCGGCGATCAGGGCTTCCTGCCTGCGCCGGTCTCGCTCAAGCAGCTTTCGCTGGCACCAGGCGAACGGCGTGAGATCCTCGTGGATATGACTAACGGCGACGAGGTTTCCATTACCTGTGGTGAAGCGGCGAGCATTATGGATCGTATTCGCGGCTTCTTTGAGCCGTCGAGCATCCTGATTTCGACGCTGGTTCTGACGCTGCGCCCGACCGGCCTCCTGCCGCTGGTCACTGACAGCCTGCCACAGCGACTGCTGCCCGCCGAGCTTATCAGCGGTGCAGCGGTACGCAGCCGTGATATCAGTCTCGGTGACGATCCGGGCATCAACGGCCAGCTGTGGGACCCGCAGCGCATTGATATTACTGCCCAGCAGGGCACCTGGGAGCGCTGGACGGTACGCGCCGATGAACCTCAGTCTTTCCATATCGAAGGGGTGATGTTCCAGATCCGCAACGTCAACGGCGCATCGCCATTCCCGGAGGATCGGGGCTGGAAGGATACCGTCTGGATCGACGGCCAGGTTGAACTACTGGTGTATTTTGGCCAGCCATCATGGGCGCACTTCCCGTTCCAGTTTGCCAGCCAGACGCTGGAAATGGCGGACCGGGGATCGATAGGGCAATTACTGGTGAATCCGGCACCGTAGAAGAACAGATAAACGATAAGGATATCGACGCCATGCCTGGAGAATTTTTTTCTGATGGAGAGCGACAGGAAGGTACGGACGGTCTGTCGGAGCAGTGCCGCGCTATTGCGCTGTCGCTAAAAGCAAAGGATTAAGCTATGCGTAACGATGAAGCCCTTCACCAGTTTTCTCTGGCGATGCTGGCGTACGGTGGCTATCTGCTGACACTATTACTGGTCGTCATTTTCGCCCTGTTTTCCCCTTACTGCCGAAGAGTCCTGCTTTGGGTGGCGCTGCCACAACTGGTGATGGCGATCCTGCTGGCGTCTGGCGTTTACCTTATGGGATTTCGCGCTCTTGTAATAAGTTTTTTATTGAAGGCGGCATGGATACTGGGGCCGTTTTTACTGTTGACGCTGCTGATGGTACGCGCTAAGTCCAGTTTTCGGGAATATGGCATCGCCTGTAATATTCTCTGCCTGGTGTTTATGTTCGCCCAGGTACAGCCCACGTTGAGCGAAGCCTGGCATAATCATCAGATGCTGAACCGGCTGACAAAAATGGAGGCCGATCATTACCGCAAGCTGGACGCTATACAGGATAAAGAACTACTGGAATCGTTGCTATTGCTGGCGATAAAATCACCGCAAACGAATACGCCGGAAAGCGCATTTCGCTACCTGTCAGGACGCATCTCGCCGTTCGCCGCTCCCTCTGTTGGAGATGACAAGTATTCAACCCGTTCCTTCTTTACGCTGGCGATTAAGCACTATAACGCGCGAGCGATTCGGGCATTCAGCCACACCCTCAGTGGTGATGCTAAACAGACGCAGACCAATCGCGCTACGCTGCGCGACGATAATCCGCTATTTAATATGTATATGGGCCTGAATGGAGATCGTCTTTTTGGCGATGAAAATCTGGCCGCCAATCTGGTTGCCGCGCGAGATATCAGCACAACATTATTATCGCTTATGCCGGAGTTATTAACCGAACCGACGTATGCAAAAGCTATTGATACTGGTGATGGGGAATTGCTGCGCCTGCTCTGGCACAGGCATCCCCCTTCCGACCCGGTTTTGCGCCTTGAGGCGATGTCGGCGATCCCTGAAACGGCAGAACTCACCTGGCAAATATTAAAACAACCGTCGCTGCTGGAGGCTACAGACAGAAGTGGCCGCCGCGTGCTGGATTTTATCGTTCGCTTCGGCAATCCCACCGCGATTCAGGCACTAATCAACGCCAGGGCGATCGACTGGCAGCGTTTTACTGCACCGCAGGAGAAAACGACGCCACTGTTGTTAGCAACCTGGCGATTAAAATATGAGGGTGACAACGACACCTGGCGTCTGGTTTTGAAGGACATGTTGGTGCAGAAAACGCCGCTGACGGATGAACAGATAGCCCGTGTGCTGACAGATGGCTTGACGACCGAGGATTTTTAGCCGCTGGCATGCCACAGGCACGACTCTGTGCGGTGTTTTTCTGGGCTAAAGAACAGCAACGCGCACTGCCAGCGCTGCGCGGAATGACGCAGAAGATGTGCGCTGTGAGTAAATCACAGTAACCGATGAGCTTAAGGACGAGTCAGTGGAATTTTATATCGTCATAGAATATGGTCCATGGATATACGGCGTTATCGTAGTAGCGCTGTTGATAGCGGCTTTTTTTATTCGCCGTAGTCGGCAAATTTTGCTGTGGGTGCTGATACCGCAGTGGGTGACGTTGGGACTATTAATACTGACACTGTATCACTTGAATATCCTGACTGATGCGCTGTTGGCGTTATATATGCTTTTACCCTTTGTGGTATGGGCGGGGTTGCTGCCTGCGTTAGCGCTGGGGTGGTGGCCACGGCGAGTTCTTCCGGTCTGGCTTTTATGCCACAGCTTGTTTGCTGCGGCCTTTTTTATGCTGGATAGTGGGGATTTACTCGGCGCTATCTGGCCGTAGAATACGGTGACGCAGTTGCTGGCGCGTGTGCAACAGGGCGACCTGCGCCAGCTTGAGGATATTAATGACAAGGCGTATCTGCAGCGCCTGCGCTGGCAAGGCGACTCTACACGGAAGCCTTTCCGCTGGTGGATATCACGGTGGTGCCGGACGATGAGATCATGCAGCACCGGCGTATCGCGCTGCTGGAGCTGATTCAGAAACACATCCGCGACCGCGATCTAATGGGGCTTGTGAACCGTCTGGTGACTCTGCTGATGACGGAGTTCACTAATGACAGCCAGCTACAAATGCTGTTTAATTATTTAATCCAGCACGGCGACGCCGCCCGTTTCGGCGAGTTTATCCGCGAAGTCGCTGAACGTCCCCTGCAAAACAAGGAGAAGCTGATGACTATTGCAGAAAGGTTACGGCAGGAGGGGCATTACCATGGGTTGCAGGAGGGGTTACAACAGGGCCTGCAAAAGGGTACGTACAACGAAGCGTTGCGCATCGCGCGCATGATGCTGGCAAACGGTATCGCTCTTGATACCGTTTTGCGAATCACCGGACTTTCTGCGGCTGACGTGCTGGAAAAAAGTCACTAACCTCTGACTGCTGTAAAAGTCTGATTCGTTTTGCCGGATAGTGGCGCAAACATCTTATTCTCCCCGACAACGCGGCAGCGTGCCGGCTTCACCGGGGGGATTTCCGATCCCGGAGGTCCGACCGCCAACATGTATATGCTGCGCTGTACCCCGCCACGTGCGGCGCAGAGCTGTCGCCGCCTGTCGTGCGTGTATCCGAAAATTTGCTTCACGGCAGAGAGAATCCCTTCGATTTATACTGGAATTCGGCTTATAATCCCCGCCCTTTGATTATTTTTTCCCCGGAAGCATTATGAGCGCAGTATCCCTGATCCAGCCGGATCGTGACCTTTTCTCCTGGCCGCAGTACTGGGCGGCGTGCTTTGGCCCCGCACCGTTTTTGCCGATGTCACGCGAGGAGATGGATCAACTTGGCTGGGATAGCTGCGACATTATTCTGGTTACCGGTGATGCGTATGTTGATCATCCAAGCTTCGGCATGGCGATCTGCGGGCGTATGCTGGAAGCGCAGGGCTTCCGGGTGGGGATCATCGCCCAGCCGGACTGGAACAGCAAAGACGACTTTATGCGCCTCGGCAAGCCGAATATCTTTTTCGGTGTGACGGCGGGCAATATGGACTCGATGATCAATCGCTATACGGCCGATCGCAAGCTGCGTCATGATGATGCGTACACGCCGGATAACGTGTCAGGTAAGCGTCCGGACAGAGCTACTCTGGCCTACACTCAGCGCTGTAAAGAGGCGTGGAAAGACGTGCCGGTGATCCTCGGCGGTATTGAAGCGAGTCTCAGACGTACCGCGCACTACGACTACTGGTCGGATACCGTGCGCCGCTCGGTGCTGGTGGATGCCAAAGCCGACATGCTGATCTTCGGTAACGGCGAGCGGCCGCTGGTGGAGGTGGCGCACCGTCTGGCGATGGGCGAGCCGATTAGCCAGATCCGCGATGTGCGTAATACCGCAATTATCGTCAAAGAGTCGCTGCCAGGCTGGAGCGGGGTGGATTCCACCCGTCTTGACACGCCGGGCAAAATCGACCCGATCCCGC
This sequence comes from Superficieibacter electus, assembly GCF_002915575.1. GTDB lineage: Bacteria > Pseudomonadota > Gammaproteobacteria > Enterobacterales > Enterobacteriaceae > Superficieibacter > Superficieibacter electus. Next base: position 39,088 of record NZ_PQGD01000011.1, on the reverse strand, counting down.
ATCCTTACGGCGACGATTTGCCGTGCGCGGATAACAAACCGGTTGCGCCGAAAAAGCCGGAAGCCAAAGCCGTCACCGTGCAGCCGCCGCGTCCGAAGCCGTGGGAGAAAACCTACGTGCTGTTACCTTCTTTCGAGAAAGTGAAGGGCGACAAGGTGCTGTACGCCCATGCTTCGCGTATTCTGCATCATGAGACCAATCCGGGCTGTGCACGGGCGCTGATGCAGAAGCACGGCGACCGCTACATTTGGATCAACCCGCCCGCCATTCCGCTCTCCACCGAAGAGATGGACAGCGTGTTTGCCCTGCCGTACCAGCGCGTGCCACACCCGGCGTATGGCAACAGTCGTATTCCGGCCTATGAGATGATCCGCTTCTCCATCAATATTATGCGCGGCTGCTTCGGCGGCTGCTCGTTCTGCTCGATCACCGAGCATGAAGGTCGCATTATTCAGAGCCGCTCGGAAGACTCGATCATTAATGAGATAGAAGCGATCCGCGACAGCGTGCCGGGCTTCACCGGGGTGATTTCCGATCTCGGCGGACCGACCGCCAATATGTACATGCTGCGCTGCACCTCGCCGCGCGCGGAGCAGACCTGCCGCCGCCTGTCATGCGTGTATCCGGAAATTTGTCCGCATATAGATACCAATCACCAGCCGACCATTGACCTTTATCGTCGCGCCCGCAATCTGAAGGGCGTGAAGAAGATCCTCATCGCCTCTGGTGTGCGTTACGATCTGGCGGTGGCCGATCCGCGCTATATCAAAGAGCTGGCGACGCATCATGTGGGCGGCTACCTGAAGATCGCGCCGGAGCATACTGAAGCGGGTCCGTTGTCGAAGATGATGAAGCCGGGGATGGGCAGCTACGATCGTTTTAAGGAGCTGTTTGATACCTACTCGAAGCAGGCGGGTAAAGAGCAGTATCTGATCCCGTATTTCATCTCCGCGCATCCGGGAACCGAAGATGAAGACATGGTTAACCTGGCGCTGTGGCTGAAGCGTCACCGCTTCCGTCTGGATCAGGTGCAGAACTTCTATCCGTCGCCGCTGGCCAACTCGACGACCATGTATTACACCGGCAAAAATCCGCTGAGTAAAATCGATTATAAGAGCGAAGACGTGGTGGTACCGAAGGGGGATAAACAGCGCCGTCTGCATAAAGCGCTGCTGCGTTATCACGATCCGGCTAACTGGCCGCTGATCCGCCAGGCGCTGGAAGCGATGGGCAAAAAGCACCTGATCGGCGGACGGCGCGAGTGTCTGGTGCCTGCGCCAACGCTGGATGAAATGCGCGAAGCGCGGCGGCAGAACCGTAATACCCGCCCGGCGCTGACCAAACATACCCCGGTGGCGCATCAGCGGCAGGGGCTGGCGGAAGCTAAAAATGTGTCTTCGGCGCAGTCACGGCAGCCAAAGACCGCGACGAAAAAACGCGTTAAAACCGCCGGACGTTAAAATCTATGCCCGGCGGTGATGAATCTGTCGGGCTACTTTCTTAGTGGGTGCCGCCACATCTGTAATCGTAAGGGCAGTAATTATCCAGCCGCTGGTTGGCTTGTGCACCGCTGTCTTTCGCCGCTGCGGTTTCCACGCGTAGCGCTTCTACGTCCCGCTGCAACTGACTCACCCTGGCATCCAGCGTTTGAATTTCGGCTGCCAGATTATCGATCCTGGCATTGTGACTACAGCCGCCGAGTCATAATGCCAGAGGGAGTAAAACCAGCGTTTTGTTCATTCCATTGCTCCTTGTGTTTTTACCTGTGGTGTTTCTTTCTGCGCGTCTATTTTCTCATAACGGGTAATAGCCGTTATCCCACCGGGATACTGACCCAGATGCCCGGTGATACGCATATCAAAAGTGCCTTCAATGATTCTCTCTTCTGGCACATGGTTACGCGGTGAGGTATACGGAACCAGAATCTCTTCCAGCCAGAGTCCCTTGTCTTTCGACCCTGAATCTGAATAAATCGCGTGTTTCTCAAAGCCGGTTTGAACCTGCCCGCGAACGCGCACCTTTCTTTGGTGGTATTTATCCGCATGGGCAAGCAGCTCGGAAATGGAAACCTCGATAATCGGGCGGCTATCCGTAGCGAGTTGCGGCGATATGACCAGCTTTTTTTGCGTATCATCACGAAGTTGTTGCACCAGAGAGGGCAGATCGTCATCGATGCTATCAACGTCTGAGACCTGCCAGCGATCGTGTACTTTATAGAGTTTGAGCGTCAGCCAACGCGAACGATTTTTTTCATTCAGCGTGATCTGCGCTTCAGCAAACCTGCTGTCAGAGTCGACGGCGCGACGTACTTCAAGGGAGATATCGGCAGGGTTGCTGCACAAGCACAGCGCATTGGCTGGCGTGTTGAAGAGTGGCTTACTGGCGGCGGAGGCGACGCGATGGTTCTCCAGCATCTCGCCCAGTAATGCTGGATGATAATTTTCACTATCCAGAGGAGAGTAATAAATGCGTGTAATGGCTTGGGTGAGGGTTTCCTGACACGACGCGCTTTGGCTTATGACGCACAGTATCAGCAGAGCAAACCAGGCTCGCCAGTTTCTCACGGGAATGTCCTTATTGTTAAAATCCTGCTCTGAAGATTAACAGAGACCCCGACGCAATGGGAATCAATGATTTTTGAAAAAGCGGCAAATGTTCTGTGAACCTGGCTCACGCCACACGCTATCCGACATTCTGTCGTTTGCGGCTTATGTCTGGCTATTTTGCGCGGCTCTTCCCAACAAAATGATTAATTTACAGCGCCACGTATTAAGTGCTGAACGCCCCTCGCAAAGATAAAAATCGCCGGATGCTACCCGCGCCCACGGCGGGTAATGTCGCATTACTCTGTACCGAAGGTGATGGACAACCATGACGACATCAACAACGGCCGCGCCGCATGACGCTGTATTTAAAAAATTTCTCCACTCTCCCGATGCCGCGCGGGATTTCCTCGATATTCATCTTCCGCCCGCGCTGCGTGAATTATGTGATTTGCAAACATTGACGCTGGAATCAACCAGCTTTATTGAAAACAACTTACGCGCGTATTACTCCGATGTGCTGTGGTCGCTGAAAACCCGCGAAGGTGATGGCTATATCTACTGCGTCATTGAACACCAGAGCAGGGCAGATTCACATATGGCTTTCCGGCTGATGCGCTACGCCGTCGCGGCCATGCAGCATCACCTGGATGCCGGACATAAGAAGCTACCTCTGGTGGTGCCACTTCTGTTTTATCACGGCGAGCAAAGCCCATACCCATACACCCTCAACTGGCTGGATGAATTCGCCGATCCCGGACTGGCGCGACCACTCTACACGGAAGCATTCCCGCTGGTGGATATTACGGTAACGCCGGACGATGAGATCATGCAGCATCGGCGGATGGCGATGCTGGAGTTGATTCAGAAACATATCCGCGATCGCGACCTGATGGAACTGGTGGATCGGCTGGTCGGGCTGTTGGTAAGCGGTTTCACTAATGACAGCGAAATAAAGATCCTGTTTAATTATCTGATACAGCACGGCGACGCGGTTCGTTTCGGCGAATTTATCCGCGCGGTTGCCGAACGTTCCCCGCACAACAAGGAGAATTTGATGACTATTGCAGAAAGATTGCGACAGGAAGGACTTCAACAAGGGATTCAGCAAGGGCTTCAGCAAGGGTTAGAGCAAGCCCACAACGAAGCGTTGCGCGTGGCGCGGACGATGCTGGCAAATGGTATTTCCCTTGATATGGTCCTGAAAATCACCGGACTTTCCGCCGATGAAGTGCTGGAGAAAAGTCATTAGTTTCTGGATACAGTACGGCGACGCGGGCCGTGCTGACACATCTTCACTTCACTTTCTTCGTGAGATCCGGAAATTGCGCCTGGGGTTTTCCCTTCGCGGATTGCTGGTCAATCGCTTCCTGCATTTGCTGGCGCAGGCTGTGGCCGTCTGATGAGATAATGTCGTCAATCATCCACTTATTATCAGCGCGATGCAGAATAAAATCCCGTTCCTGATGCTGTTGATGGGTGAGTGTAAAACGGGCATGAACCCGAACGCGGGCTGCATTTTGTTCCACAACGCGAATCTCTTCAATGGCGGAAAACTGCCCCGGATCGCAGCCGTAAATTGGATTGATACCCAGGTATTTCAGATAACCGCCCTCCTCATCGTGGAAGGTTGCCGCCTGGTATTGATCAACGGTTTGTCTGAACGTTGCAGAAACCACGCCAGTCCACGGCCAGGTGTACTCTTTCCCACGGGAAATCAGCTCACGGACAAAATCTTGCGGCTGCTCTTTTTGCAGCGAAGCGAGGGTGGCGAGGGTTTTCTGGTTACTCTCATTGAGATTTTGCCAGAGACTCCCCGATTCGCCGAGCACATCGTCAATCCGCCAGCGATTGCCCTCTGCCGCCAGCTTAAGCGTTTGCGTAATTCGTGTGTCACCCTCCCGGAATGGACGAAAACGCACCGTGGCATCGGCGTGAGTGGCGTCCTGCTGGGTGATGACAACTTTCTCCAGCACCAGATCGTCAAAGTCCTGGCATTGACAGAGGGGATCGTAACCCAGCCCTCCCTGATCCCCCGGTGGGGTAAGTTGGTAGTCCAGTTGTAACGTCTGGTTCATCCTGGCAGAAACAATGGCGTTGCCAAAGTAGACCGACTCCGCGCCTCTGGCGTAACTCTGGTAAATCTGCCTGACGGTTTGCTCCGGCGACAGAGGCGGTGTTTTCGCCAGCGCGGAAAAGCTCAAGAAAATACTGAGTAAGAAAAGTGTGCGTTTCATCAGCCCTGGCCTCGTTAATTCTTCCGCCGTCTTGACTAAAATTTCACTGCAAATTTTTACGCGTGGCTTCCTGCATCTGTTTCAGCAGGCTGCCGTGAACCGGACGGATAATATCGCTAATTTCCCATCTTCCCGCCGCGCGCTGTAGCATAACATCCCGCTCATGGCGGGTTGTATCGGTGAGCGTGAAGCGGATGTGAACCTGAGCGCGATCCGCCGTGCGTTCAACCAGGCGAATCTCCCCGAGGCTGGCGAACTGCATTCCTGCACATCCGCAGACAGGATTATCATAGAGATATTGCGATTCTTCCTTCATGTCCGCTTGTGAATCATCCCTTTTCATCAGATGATCCTGGCGGTAATCATGCAGCGCCTCATAAAACTGCCAGCTGCCGGTCCAGGGCCACGGCCAGGCATCATGGCTGAGACGGCCAAAGAATTCTGGTACCCGCTCTGGCATACTGTGGCCTTTGATCGTAGAGCGATAATACTCATCCACCGCCTGGCGGTATTCGGGAGAAAATATGCCGGTCCATGGCCAGTAGCTATTCGTTGAATGACGGAACAACTCGCCGACAAAATCCTGGGGTTGTTCTCGTTGCAGTGATGTCAGGCTGGCGAGGATGCGCTGATTTTCATTATGCAACATCTGCCACAGGCTGCCGTCCTGACTGACAATATCGTCGATCTGCCAGCGGCCATTTTCAGTGACCAGTTTTAGCGTTTGGGTTGTGCTCTCCGGTTCCTGGCCAAACAGGCGAAAGCGCACGGTTACGCTGGCACGATCCGCATCGTGCTGGCTGGTGGTGATGTTCTCCAGGGTAAAATTATCATAATCCTGACAGTTGCAAATAGGATCAAAATTCAGCCAGCCGATCTCACCTGGTGGCATCAACAGATCGTTTAAGGCCAGCTCATTTTTGATTCGTGAGGACGCCGGGGAACGTATGTCGCCAAAATAAATGCTGGTGTCATTCTGCTCATAATCCTGGTAAATCTGCCTGACGGTCTGCTCCGCTGAGAGTGGCGGTGTTTTCGCCAGTACCGGGCAACTCAATATGATGCTCAGGCCAAACAGAATGTATTTTCTCATTTTTTGTTCTCGCTTTTTTCCTGTGCGGCTTTTATTTCAGCTATCTTTTTTTCTCTTATCCGCTCCCACTCTTTGCGGGTGGTGACCCGTTCATAGCGGGTAATATCGGTAATACCGCCGCGCCGCAGACCCAGATGGCCGGACATGTCCATATCAAAGGTGCCGGTGATGTGGACATATTCACCGTTAAGCTGCTGTGCTTTGCCGTAAGAAATCTGCGAATTAGGGAAGTCAATGTCCAGCCACAGACTGTCGCCATCGACGTCGTTCTCCCAGGATGCTTTATTGAGATAAACCGCGTTTCCTTCAAATTCAATGTTGCCAACGCCGATAATATTGACTCTTTGCAGATGATATTTTTCAGGTTGGGCGAGAAGAGCGATCATGGAAATATCACGCCAGGGGCTGGTATCGGGCTGACTGGCGGAAGCTGTCTGTTTAATGCGCGTATCCTCGCGGATCTCTGCACGCAGGCTTTTTGGCGTCTCTGCGCCGTCATCAGTGTCTTCCACCTGCCAGCGGTTATCGCTGTTATTGCGGACCAGCGTCAGCCCCAGCAGTCGGTGAGCGCCGACGTGATTTTGATTAAGCGTGAGTTGCAGCAGCGCGTGTACACGACCCGCGTTGAGCGGCGTGGTGTCGATTAGCTCGCCGGAGATAAATTCTTCATCCTGACAGCGACAGAGCAGATTATTATTCAGCCACGGACTGACGCCGCCGGGCGTGGCGCATTGGTTGAGATATAAATCTTCCCGCAGTCCCCATGACAGGCGTTTGTCCTGGCGAATATCGCTATCAACAGATGCCAGTGGGTGATAGAGCCGCGTGATGGCCTCTGCTAACGTCTCTTTGCCCTGCGCACTTTGCGTAAATGCGCACAGCGCCAGCATAGCCACACTTACTTGCCAGTGTTTCATCAACATGTCCTTGTTGTCAGCGTTTTATCCTGAAAAATATCAAACGGTATTATCGTACGGGAAAAGATGATTTCTACAACACAGGCCCGGAAACCAGACCTGTATCTGTTGAGGTTAAATCTCTGTCTGGCGAATCAACGTTGCCAGGGCGGCCAGTTTTTCGTCATCGGCGCGTTCATGATCGTGCGATGACAGATATCCCTCATACTGTTCGAAGAACTTATTTTGCCGTGATTCGATAGGTTTCCACTCGCCGAGGTTGCCGGTACCGTGCATCGGACTGAGCTTGCTGTGCACATGGTCCACGCCAAAGCCTTCGAAAAACATTCCCGTACGGCCCACGTCCGGGAACGCGCGATCCAGTAGTTTCGCCACTTTCTGCGTGGCGAGGGTTAAATCCGTCAGCACCTGTGGCGGCAGATCGAACGCATAGCTTGGGTAGTGTTTTTTGGGGATCACTACCGTAAAACCGTCGGTATTGGGGAAAATGGATAAAAACGCCAGATGGTGGTCGTCTTCCCAGATTTTATGGCAGGGTGCTTTGCCTTCGGCGATCTGGCAAAAAATACAGTCTATCATTGTGTTTCCTCCGTGGCCCTGGCCTTAAGCAATTCTTTTTCCAGTTCAATCAGTTTGCTTTCTTTTTCATAACTCGCTCTGTTTTTCAGCGGCTCATAGCGCGTAATATGTGTAATACCCGCTGGCCAGTTATTCATATGTCCTGTCTCATTGACATCAAAAATACCTTCAATCAGGAATGTCTTTTCATTGTCGGACCAACCCGGCCTGCCATCAAAATCAGCTGTAAAATCACCAATCCATAATCCTTTATTTACCCGCGTGGTTTCTTGATCCCGGTAAACGGCATGATGCTCAAATTGATGGATAACAAAACCGCGAAGACACACTTTGTGGAGCTGATATTTATCGGGCTGCTGGAGGAGGTCGGTAATTGTGACCTCCATGATGGCCGGGTCGGATGTGCATTGCTGTGAAGGTGGAGCAGAACTTACTGGCTCAGAAAGCGCGTAAGCCGGGCCTGCTAACAGACCCAACAGGAGTACAAATATGCTGGCGTTGTATTTCATTATCTTATCAACTCAATGCCTTGAATGTTCAATTCCGGTGCTCGCTTTTTCCCCCAGGTTCTGCGATAGTAATTTTTTCGCAGCGTCTCAAATTCCGGGAAGCGTAATGTAGCGTTATCTACCAGCGGAGGAATGCGTTGATCCTGGATTTCACATAGTGACAGTATTGCCCAGCGCACCGTTTCCATCTCTGAGGCTTCAAATGATGGCAGGATCAGATCAACATAACCATTTTGCGCATCAAAATCTGGCGCTTCTTTCATCGCCCATAACAACGTACGTTTGCAGTCTTCATTTACTATAGAAATAAACGGCAGATAGATGGCATAGCAGTTATGGCTCGTTTTACGTATTGTACGCACTGCGTTAGAAAACGATGTCTGATCAAGTTGAGGCAGTATAGTCAGAAGCGGCTCCGCATATTCTTCTACATCCACGTTTGCCTCGCGTGAATAACGCAGGTTTTCAATGGCGATTTCACGTAACCGGCTGGGTGTTTCAAAGTACATACGCATAATTTCAGGTATACAGGCTGCTTTTGCTACTCTTAACCGAATCAGCGCTTCCTCGCATAATATCGTATCGTTTTCCGTACGGCAGATATGTTCCCAGAACGCTAACGTCTCTAATTCAAGCTGTGGAAAACGACATAATGAGAAAACAATCTTATGGCGTAACTGGGAAATCTGTTCTGTTGCAAACCAGGCTCTTAATTGCTGCTGGTTTCCTGGCACACTGATGATAAAACCGTCCATACTCATTCCGGCAATGAAATTGTCCAGCCAGCGCTCATACCAGTCGAGAAAATTTTGATCATAAACAAACACAAAAGGTTGTTCCTCATCGCCATCGGTTTGCATCAATCGCCCGCGATGCTGTCCGGTGACAACAAGACAAATATCAAAGGCGCAGCCCTGCGTCATAATAACCAGCGAACCGTCGAAAAACAGACACTTTTCGCTATCTTCAGGATCGCCATAGAGGGGATTGCGCCGGGCATTCAGAGCATCTACGTCCTGCTGCGTCATATACAGCGGAATGGGGCTTTCTTTCTGAATATCGCCATAGATTTCTGTATTGTCTAAAGAATAAAGTCCATAGGCAAACCCTGGACCACCGTTGGCGATATAGCGTAGAAAAATCCGGTATTCACGTGGCAATACTACGCCATGTTTTTCCTCCCATGCCGCCACTTCTCGTTCACTGGCGGGTTCAGGCCACTGATATTTCCACCTGGAGGCACCAAACACTTTATATTCAGGATCTTTTGCTTCAATGTAGGGAAGTTTACTTTTTATCCGTTCGACCTGGGCATGTTCTGCATCTGTAAGTTGCATCGGGATTCTATATATGTTGGTCAGGAATAATTGCAGTCTATCTTGCAACGCTCTAACCCCGGCAGGAATTAATAATTTCTGAAAAACAGCCAGGCAATTGACTTAACAACTAAATCGGTAGTCAATAACCTCCGGTTTTATTATGTGGGAAACAGAATGCAAACACGTTTTTGGCCGGGCCTTATGCTCATCACGCTGCTGCAAAGCGGGTGCGTTACATATTATCAAAACCAGCCAGTAGTCGAGGGAAAAATGCTGGATAGTCACGGACAACCGCTGGCGGGCGTTGATGTTACGCTGACAAGTAATGCCGGTGAGACCAGCGTCTTATCTGACAGCAACGGGCGTTTTTCTTTCCCCGCTAAGCATGAATGGACGTTTTTTCTGCCGATAGGGCCAATTGACTGGATACATCGTGCAGATTTGCATATCCGCACGGCTACGCAGCAGTATGATTATTCCGTCGCGGGCAGATTAGGCAATGCGCATGAAATGGATGGGGCGGCGTTTGGCGTGATTTGCCAGTTGCCGGCGACGACTGAAACGCCGCCGCCGGAAGTGTGTCATCGCACTGGTGTTAATACGGTGAAAGGAGATTAGCCGCCGAACTGATCCGGGTCTGGTCCCAGACGTTTACCCTGATCCAGTTTGGCAATCTCGCCCAGTTCGTCTTTATCAAGACGGAAGTCCCATACGTCAAAGTTCTCAACAATACGGGACGGAGTGACGGATTTCGGGATGACGACCAGTCCGTTATCCAGATGCCAGCGGATCACAATCTGCGCGGGCGTTTTACTGTATTTATCGGCAAGCTGGCGAATCACTTTTTGATCGAACACGCCCTCGCCGCCCTGCGCCAGCGGGCTCCAGGACTCGGTCTGGATCTTATGCGTGGCGTTCCACGCATGAAGCTGACGCTGCTGCAACAGCGGGTGTAGTTCGATCTGGTTGATCACTGGCGTCACACCCGTTTCATCAATCAGCCGTTGCAGATGGTTGATCTGAAAATTGCAGACGCCGATGCTTTTTACCAGCCCCTGTTTTTGCAGGTCGATCATACCTTCCCATGCCTGAACATAGCGATCGATGGCCGGCACTGGCCAGTGCATCAGATAGAGATCCACATGATCGAGCTGAAGTTTATCAAGGCTTTCCTGCAATGCTTCGGCAGGCCGTTTTTGATCGTCATTCCACAGTTTAGTGGTAATAAAGAGATCGTCACGTGCAATTCCCGCACTCTGTAACGCTTTCCCTACACCGTCTTCATTCTTGTACGCCGCCGCCGTGTCAATGGAGCGATAGCCCACTTCCAGCGCTTTATGGATGGCCTGGACTACCTCGTCATTGCCTGCTTTCCACACGCCGAGACCCAGTTGTGGCATTACGTTGCCGTCATGGAGTTTGATTACGCCTGGATGTGTCATGCATTCCTCCTTATTGGAAACTCGCCGGAGCATTCCCGACGAAGTTGTGTGCATTAAGTCTGGACGAAAAAGCCAAAAACGAAAGTCGGGAGCTAAAATGCTTAGCGTGCCGCTTCGTAAATCCGGCGGCTGACGTCGAGTGTAATATCGCCGTGTTCGCCCAGCGCCGTCATGCCGTGTTCTTCCAGTTTCGCCAGCAGTGCCGGGATGGAGCTACCGTCCAGACCGTAGCCGGAAAGACGGGTCGGCACGCCAAGCTGCTCAAAGAAGTGACGTGTGGCGGCAATCGCGGCGTCAATACGTTCTTCCTCGCTGCCTTCGGTAATGTTCCACACGCGTTCAGCATATTGCAGCAGTTTGCCGCGTTTCGCCTCGCGCTTTTCATTCCATAATGCGGGCAGTACGACCGCCAGGGTTTGCGCATGATCAAGACCGTGCATTGCCGTCAGTTCATGGCCGAGCATATGCGTTGCCCAGTCCTGCGGCACGCCTGCACCAATCAGACCGTTCAGCGCCTGGGTGGCGGCCCACATGACGTTAGCGCGAACATCGTAGTTTTCCGGCTCCTGAAGCGCTTTCGGACCATCTTCCACCAGCGTCAGCAGAATGCCTTCGGCAAAGCGATCCTGAATTTTCGCGTTCACGGGATAGGTAACGTACTGCTCAACGGTATGCACAAAGGCATCAACCACGCCGTTAGCTACCTGACGTGGCGGCAGGGTGTAGGTATATACCGGATCGAGCACCGCGAAGACTGGCTGAACGAATGGCGAGTGGAAAGCCTGCTTGTCACCGGTGGTTTTACGGGAGATAACCGCACCTTTATTGGATTCGGAACCGGTCGCCGGCAGGGTCAGAACGGAACCCATCGGGATGGCGCTACGGATGTCGCTGCCGCTGGTTTGCAGGATATGCCACGGATCGACGCCGTCCGCATAATGCGCGGCGGCAGCGATGAATTTGGTACCGTCCAGCACGGAACCGCCGCCGACGGCCAGCAGGAAAGTCACTTTTTCTTCGCGAGCGATTTTCACCGCGTTCATCAGTGTTTCATAAGACGGATTCGGCTCAATGCCGCCGAACTCACGCACGTCCAGCCCGGCCAGCGCACTGTGAACCTGATCCAGCACGCCGGTTTTCTTAACGCTGCCGCCACCATAGGTGATGAGAACGCGGGCGTCCGCCGGGATTTGATCGCGCAGATCGGCGATGGCGTTTTTACCAAACAGAATGCGAGTCGGGGTATGCAGAGTAAAGTTATTCATTGCTCGTTACCTTTATAGGGGTAAAAATTCAGGCTTCATTGTGGTCCTGGGGCGGAGAGCTCTCAATGCATATTTCTGCCGTTGTCTTGCCCATTTCTCCACAACGCTGGAGAAAGCCATTAAATGCAGGCAGACTAAACGAGTGATATTGCGCCCCCGGAGATGACCGTTTATGAACCGTCAGGAAGTGTGTCAGCAGCTTACCGCAAAAATTAACCTGCTCAGAGATAACGAAAAATCGCTCAGCGCGCTGCTGCCAGACGTGCGTCTGCTGTACGGTACGCAGCCCGGCACCCGCACGCCAGTGATGTACCAGCCGGGGATCATTTTTCTCTTTTCCGGCCATAAAATTGGTTATATTAACGAACGCGTTTTCCGCTACGACACCAATGAGTATTTGCTGCTGACCGTGCCGCTCCCTTTTGAATGTGAAACTTATGCGACGCCGGAAATTCCGTTGGCGGGTATCCGGCTGAATGTGGATATTTTGCAGTTGCAGGAACTGCTAATGGACATCGGCGAGGACGAGCATTTTCAGCCTGGGGAGTCGGCGAGCGGCATTAATTCTTCGGTGCTGACGGATGAAATCCTCTGTGCCGCTGAACGTCTGCTGGACGTTATGGAGCACCCGCTGGATGCGCGTATTCTTGGCCGGCAAATTATCCGTGAAATCCTTTATCATGTATTAATCGGCCCACGCGGCGGCGCGCTGCTGGCGCTGGTCAGCCGTCAGACCCATTTCAGCCTGATCAGCCGTGTCCTCAAGCGCATTGAAAGTCATTACACCGAAAACCTCAGCGTCGATCAGCTTGCTGCTGAGGCCAACATGAGCGTCTCAGCGTTTCACCACAACTTTAAGTCGGTGACCAGCACCTCGCCGCTCCAGTATCTGAAATCGTATCGTCTGCATAAGGCACGAATGCTGATGGTCCACGATGGTATGAAAGCCAGCGCGGCGGCGATGCGGGTAGGTTACGAAAGCGCTTCACAGTTCAGCCGCGAATTTAAACGCTATTTTGGCCTTACGCCAGGGGAAGATGCGGCGCGGATAAGAACGATTCAGGGAATATAATGCCGATGGTGCATCGCCCGACGGCGATGCATAACATCAGGCGCTGCAGTATTTCTTTTTCACTACCACGATAATGGTCCCCAGTAGCCCGGCGACCAGCAGGAAAATGGGCAGAATCATCAGGAAGGTCATTACCTGGTCTTCATGACGCTTCACAAACGGGATCATGCTGAGCGCATAGCCAAAGCTGGTCACCACCAACACCCACAATAGCCCGCTCAGCCAGTTAAAAAACTGAAAGCGACGGTTTGAAAGGCCGGAGATACCTGCCATGGTAGGCAACAACGTTCTGACAAAGGCCAGAAAGCGCCCGGCCAGCAGCGCCAGCAAGCCGTGGCGATCGAACATGCAGGTGGCGCGCTGGTGATATTTGGCGGGAAGCTGAGCCAGCCAGCCTTTAACCACACGCGTATTCCCCAGCCAGCGTCCCTGTGCGTAGCTCAACCAGCAGCCGAGGCTTGCAGCGGTGGTCAGAATAGCAACGGTTGGAACGAACCCCATCACGTCTCTGGCAATCAGCGCGCCAGCCAGCAGAAGCAGACTGTCGCCGGGTAAAAAAGAGGCGGGCAGCAGACCATTTTCCAGAAACAAGGTGGCAAACATGACCAGATAGACGACACCAATAATGTGCGGATTCGCCAGAGCAGCAAAATCATGCTGCCAGAGCGCGGCGACGATATTATGAATAACAGCCATGAACTTTCCCGTGAAACAGCATCTATTCGACGATTGTATCCTTTTCTCGTCCGGGCGTTGTTGATCCCGGACGCAGCATTGCAGACTTTTCCACTGTTAAGTTGCGAAAAGATGTGCGTCCTCGTCCTATTATTACACGATCCGTGTGAACCCCGCTGCTAAATCAGCAAGAAGATCGTCAACATTTTCCAGTCCAATATGAACGCGGATCAGCGTGCCGTCAAAATCCACCTCGCCGTCAGGGCGAATAGCGGCGATATGCTCTGGTTGGTTGGCGAGGATGAGCGACTCATAGCCGCCCCAGGAGTAGGCCATACTGAATAACGAGAAGTTATCAAGATAGTCCGCCAGTTCTCTGTCGTTCAGTCTTTTTTTAAGAACAAACGAGAACAGGCCGCTGCTGCCGGTGAAATCGCGCTTCCAGAACTCGTGACCTTTGCTGCCGGGCAGGGCAGGGTGATTTACCTGCGCGACCTGCGGGTGAATAGCCAGCCATTCGGCAATTTTCAGGCTGCTTTCATGGTGCTGGCGCAGACGCACGCCAAGAGTACGCAGGCCGCGACTGGTCATGTACGCGGTATCGGCATCGACCATCTGACCCATCAGGTAAGCGTTTTCACGCAGTTGATCCCAGCAGCGGGCGTTGGCTACCGCCGTGCCTATCATCGCGTCAGAGTGACCGACCAGGTATTTGGTTGCCGCCTGAATTGAGATATCAACACCGAAATCGAGCGCTTTAAACAGAATACCTGCCGCCCAGGTGTTGTCTATCATGATAATGGCGTCCGGAGCGACGTTTCTGACCGCCGCCACGATGGCCGGCACGTCATGCACTTCCATGGTGATGGAGCCGGGAGATTCCAGGAACACAATTTTCGTGTTGGGCTGGACGCGCTCGGCAATTTTTGCGCCAATCAGTGGATCGAACCAGCTGGTCGTGACGCCCAGTTTAGCGAGGATTTTGCTGGCGAAGTCCTGCGTTGGTTCATAGGCGGTATTGGTAATCAGAATATGGTCGCCCTGTTCGACAAAGGCGAGAATGGTATTGGCCACGGCCGCCGCGCCGCAGGGAAACAGTGCACAGCCAGCGCCGCCCTCCAGTTCGCACATAGCCTCCTGGAGCGAAAAATGGGTCAGCGTACCGCGGCGGCCATAAAAGAGTTCACCTTTCGCCCGATTGCGGGTGGCGTGTTTTTTCGCTTCTACCGTGTCAAATACCAGCGAAGATGCCCGCTGAATCACACTATTTACTGAACCCAGAGTATATTTTTTGCTGCGCCCTGCGTTTACCAGGGCGGTATCAATGTGCTTCTCTGACATGTCGCTCAACCTGTTTCATCCATCTGGACGTCTAAATTATCACGATTGTCGTATTATGCACCCGTAGAGAGTGATATTCAGGATAAAAATTTACCTTAATTCGACTTACGACTTTTTTACTGCGTAAGCGCAAGGAAAATGAGCAAAATTTACGGCAGTATGTAAATACTAATGAGAACTACTATCAATTCGACGTTGTTTTGATATTATTATGCTCAGATTTTGTGACTTATGTCCTGGAGATTGAGAGTGGGTAATAATTTGATGCAGACGGATCTTTCCGTGCTGGGTATGTATCAACATGCCGACATCGTGGTTAAAATTGTGATGATTGGCCTGATCCTGGCATCCGTCGTCACCTGGGCAATTTTCTTCAGCAAAAGCGCGGAAATGCTGGCGCATAAGCGTCGCATCAAGCGTGAGCAGCAGCAACTGGCAGAGGCCCGCTCTCTGGATCAGGCAAGCGAAATTGCCTCTTCCTTCCACAGCAGAAGCTTAAGTACCCGCCTGCTTTATGAAGCGCAGAACGAGCTGGAACTCTCCGCTGGCTCCGCCGATAACGAAGGTATTAAAGAACGTACCGGTTTCCGACTGGAACGTCGCGTTGCCGCTTTTGGCCGTCATATGGGCCGTGGCAATGGCTATCTGGCGACCATCGGCGCGATTTCGCCCTTCGTCGGCCTGTTCGGTACGGTATGGGGCATCATGAACAGCTTCATCGGCATCGCGCAGACGCAGACCACTAACCTTGCGGTGGTTGCTCCGGGTATCGCGGAAGCGCTGTTGGCAACGGCGATTGGCCTGGTAGCCGCTATCCCGGCGGTGGTGATCTACAACATCTTCGCCCGTATGATCGGCAGCTATAAAGCGACACTTGGCGATGTGGCCGCACAGATCCTGCTGCTCCAGAGCCGCGACCTCGATCTGGATGCTAGCAACGCTGCGCAGTCCGTTCGCCCCACTCAGAAACTCCGCGTAGGTTAATGCAATATGGCTTTGCATCTTAATGAAAATCTGGATGACAACGGCGAAATGCACGACATCAACGTCACGCCGTTTATCGACGTGATGCTGGTATTGCTGATCATCTTCATGGTGGCGGCTCCGCTGGCGACCGTTGATGTGAAAGTGAATTTACCGGCTTCTTCCAGTCAGCCGCAGCCGCGTCCGGAAAAACCGATTTACCTGTCGGTAAAAGCGGATAACAGCATGTTTATTGGTAACGATCCGGTCACCGATGACACCATGGTTAATGCGCTGAACACCCTGACCGAGGGTAAGAAAGACACCACTATCTTTTTCCGCGCGGATAAAACCGTGGATTATGAAACGATGATGAAGGTAATGGACACTCTGCACCAGGCGGGCTATCTGAAGATTGGTCTGGTGGGTGAGGAAGTGACGAAGGCGAAATAATTGCCTGACACCGCTCCGGCTTCGGTATCGCGATTTCCCCCGGTGGCGCTGCGCTTACCGGGGCTACAGTTTTATAATGACCACGTTGGATTGTTGGCCCGCTGGTGCGCTTACAGATGGTTAACCATTGATGTAGGCCCGGTGGCGCTGCGCCAACGAGCAAGATTCTATAGGAACCGCTCCAGGCTGACCTGCCGGATAGCGCTTCGCTTATCCGGCCCGGGTCAGGGTAACATCCAAATGTAGGCCCGGTAAGCGCAGCGCCACCGGGCAGATCATCGCAGGGCTATCACCCCAAATGCTCCCCACCGCACACGCCGTGAACCTCGGCGGTCACGTAGCTCGACTCATGACTTGCCAGATAAACGTAAATCGGTGCCAGCTCGGCGGGCTGACCGGCGCGTTTCATCGGCGTTTGCTGGCCAAACTCAGGCAGTTTCTCCTGCGGCTGACCGCCGGAAATTTGCAGCGCAGTCCAGATGGGGCCCGGAGCGACCACATTCACCCGAATCCCTTTTTCTGCTACCTGTTTCGCCAGCCCACGGCTGTAATTAAGAATTGCAGCTTTAGTTGAGGCGTAGTCCAGCAGATGCGGACTGGGTTGATAAGCCTGAATGGATGACGTTGTAATAATGCTCGCCCCGGCAGAAAGCAGCGGCAGCGCCTCCTGAGTGATCCAGAACAGGGCAAAAACGTTCACCGCATAGGTTTTCTGAAATTGCTCACTGGTGAGATCGGCTATTTCCTCAATGGCAACCTGCTTCCCGGCGACCAGCGCCAGCACATCCAGTCCACCCAATGCTTCACGTGCCTTATGGACCAGCGAACGGGCAAAGGTTTCGTCGCTTAAATCGCCGGGTATCAGTACAGCTTTACGTCCGGCGGCTTCAATCAGCGCTTTCACATCCTGCGCATCCTCTTCTTCTGCGGGCAGATAGTTAATTGCCACATCAGCGCCTTCGCGCGCGTAAGCAATGGCGGCAGCGCGCCCAATACCAGAGTCGCCCCCGGTCACCAGCGCCTTACGAGCGCTAAGACGGCCACTACCGACATAGCTTTTTTCACCGCAGTCCGGTACCGGTGTCATTTTGGCCTGCACGCCCGGCGCAGGCTGCTTTTGTTTAGGGTATTCACCGGTATGGTACTGGGTGGTGGGATCTTGCGGGGTCGTCTGATTCTTCGACATGAATACGCTCTCCATTGTGGGTTACTGATGCTTTAAGCGTAGTCATCCCGGCTGACTTAAAAGAAATAATCGGAGTATACCGTACTGAAAATGGTGTCATACCAATAGTTCAGATGTGTGACATCTTTCACGGTTAATAAAAAACATAACCGGGGAACGTAAAATTGCAATAGGCGTGTCCCTCATGCGCTCCTACAGTGAAACTTCCACTTTTCATGAGGGAATTATCATGGCTGGCGACAATAAGTTGTCGATTGCAGAAAAATTAGGATTTGGCATGGGGGATGCAGCATGTGGGATAGTTTACTCCTCGGTAACCATGTTCCTGACCTGGTTTTACACTGATATTTATGGGCTTTCCGCAGCCGCCGTTGGGGTCATGTTTTTGGTGACGCGCGTCCTTGATGCCATCACCGACCCGCTTACCGGCATTGTGGCGGACAGAGTTAAAACGCGGTGGGGGCATTTTCGCCCCTGGCTTATCTGGTTTGCCATCCCCTACGCCGTTCTCGCGGTAATGACCTTCACTACCCCTGCATTTGGTGCTTCTGGTAAATTACTCTACGCATATTTGACCTACACCTTATTGATGCTGTGCTACACCTTTATCAATATTCCTTACTGCGCATTAGGTGGCGTTATCACCCGCGATGAAAAAGATCGTTTATCTGCCCAATCCTGGCGTTTCACTATTTCGTCAGTAGCGGGGCTGATGGTATCCGTGGCGACACTCTTTCTCGTTGACTGGTTGGGTAAAGACGATAAGCAATTCGGCTTCCAGGCGACAATGGGGATCATGGGCTTTATCGCCGTGGTGATGTTATTTGCCTGCTTTTTTACTACCCGTGAGCGTGTGGCACCGGTAATAGAGACGCAGGGAAGCGTTATTGAGGATTTGCGTCAGCTGCTGGCGAACGATCAATGGCGTATCGTTGCCATTATTACGTTTTTCTCCAGCATGGCAGGCGTGATGCGCAGCGCTGCTACCCTTTATTATGCAACCTATCTTATGGCGGGGGGAATGGAGGCTGCGGCCGGGACTGCCATGAAATCGGCTTTTGTTTCGACCAGTGTCGTAGGGACGATTATCGGCAGTATCGGGGCAGGGTATCTGGCAAAACGCTATAAAGCGGTTTCGCTTTTTAAAAATATTAACCTGCTACTGGTTGCCGTCGGGGTAATCATGTTTTTTGTGCCGCCGACCTGGCTTGCGGTCATCTTTCCTCTTTATTTCCTCGTGGGTTTCTTTCACCAAATGTACCAGCCTTTTAAATGGAACATGATGGCAAACGCCGCGGATTATGGTGAGTGGAAGTTTGGCCGACGTATTACGGGATTATCCTATTCCGGTAACCTTTTTGCCCTGAAAATGGGGATGGCCGTTGCCGGGGCCGTGGTGGGTTTCGCCCTGGGGTTATTTGGTTACCAGGCGGGTGTCAGCGAACAAACTCAGCTGGCAACCACCGGCATCATTGGTTTACTGACGATTGGGCCATCGATTTCTTACCTCATCCTCTGGTGGCTGGCCCGGTTTTACAAACTTGACGATCGGGCCATGCTCACTATCCAGCGCGATCTGGCAGCCAGGCAGCAGGCTGCCACTAACGTAGACGATGAAGTGGCTATCGTCCCTGATGGTGAATGGCATAAAGCATAAGGATGAAGATGATGAATCAGGAGAATTACCACAACCCCATTATCTGCGCCGATTATTCCGATCCGGATATTGTGCGTGTCGGAGATGACTTCTTTATGGTGTCATCCAGCTTCAACCATATGCCAGCGCTCCCGATCCTTCACTCGACCGATCTGATTAACTGGAAAATTATTAATCACGTCTTCGCGGCGCTTCCGCTACCGGGATACGAACGCTACCAGCCAGGTAAAGGCGTTTGGGCACCTTCTTTACGCTGGCATGACGATAAGCTATGGGTTTTTTTCAGCACGCCGGATGAAGGCATATTTATGTGCAATACCCGCGATCCCTGGGGAGAATGGAGCGCTCCTCATTGCCTGCGCCGCGCTTCAGGCTGGATCGACCCCTGCCCATTCTGGGACAGCAACGGGCAAGCATGGCTGGTACACGCATTTGCCCATAGCCGTAGTGGGATCAAACATAAGTTACAACTGCTGCCTATGTCTCCTGATGGAACATCACTGAGCGGCGAAGGCGTGATTATTTATGATGGCAGTTGCGATCAGCCGACGCTGGAAGGCCCCAAAATCTACAAGCGTGGGGAGTGGTATTATATTTTTGCCCCTGCCGGGGGCGTTGAGACCGGATGGGAAACGGTCCTTCGGGCGCGTGAAATGACAGGCCCGTGGGAGGCGCGTAATGTGTTATTCCAGGGCGATACAGCGATAAACGGTCCTCACCAGGGAGGATGGGTAGAGCTGAAAAACGGTGAATGCTGGTTTGTCCATTTTCAGGATGCGCATCTTTACGGTCGGATTGTCCACTTGCAGCCTATGACGTGGGGCGACGATGGCTGGCCGCGGATCGGGGTGCCACTGGGTGAGGATGGCGCAGGCCAGCCGGTAAGCCAATGGTCCAGACCCGCAGGATTACCCTTCACGCCGCAGTATCAACTACAAACCAGCGATGACTTTACCGCTGGCAGGCCAGACCGACAGTGGCAATGGCAGGCTAATCCAGACCCATCCTGGCTAATGCAGGCAGAGCAGGGGCTTCATTTGCGTTGTGTCCCTCTTGAAACCATTGATGGTGAAAAAACGCTCTACTACGCGCCTCATTTACTGCTGCAAAAATTTCCTGCATTTGCCTTCACGGCGACAACGGCGTTGACGCTTAATAGCACGCGTAATGGCGATAGCGGCGGGCTTATTGTCTACGGCGAACGTTATGCCAGTTTGTCTATTGAATATTGTGCGGCGGGGTATCGGCTTGTCTGGCTTTATGGCTGGATGAGTGATGCGGGCATACTACGCGAAACGCGTCAGGTAGTGGCAACGCTGCCCGACGGTCAGTGTGAATGTCAGGTGGTGGTTAAACCTGGCGGAATATGTCATTTTTTCTACCGCACCGATCAACATGACTGGCAGGCTGCACCGGGGACTTTTGTTGCCGGAAAGGGCAAATGGGTTGGCGCGAAAGTCGGGGTCTTTGCAGCCAGTTCTGCCGATACAGCAGGTGAGGGCTACTGCAAATTTCCGTCATTTACTGTGACGGTTTAATCAGCCTCCGGAGGCTGTGGTAGCGTATTTTCAGCCGCTGCTTCAGTCTCAAGCGGGACAATCCGTACATTCGAAGTACGGTAGTTGCCGTCAGAGAGTTTACGCGTCAGGCCGAGTGTGGCGGTCTCGCGCTCGCGTAAATGCTGGTAGCTCGCTTCAATACGGTCAAAGATTTTATCTTTGAGATCCGGACGGCGGGCGATGATTTCGTTGATCACCGCGCCATAAATTTCTTCTTTCACCTGATAAGCGTAAATCTCACGGCGATTTTGCCATTTCATTCTGACCAGCGCGGCAGGGATCGAGACCAGTGCTTTCGCCGTATTCTGGATAGTGGCGTTTTTATCACTAATGAGGACCGCAAGATTGTGCTTTAAGATAACTTCATCGCTTTTTGTATCGTCTAAAGTCAAATAAACGTCTTTGCTATCATATTTTTTCACGTTATTCGTCCTCGAGATCGTAAAACATAGGCGCAATTTTCTCGCGGGTAATCAAATTAAGCCAAATTTCATTTCCGGACTCATTAATTTCCAGCGTTTTATCTGCCAGAATTTGACTTAATTCTTGCGCTGAAAAATCACCGTTGGACTGTAACTCATTAAGGACATGGCAAAATGCCTCAATTTTGACGACGCGAAACAGTCGATCTTTTATATGACGGTCGCGCTCTTCCAGCAGCATATTTCTGGAAAAACCGTTGCGGCCCACCGAGGTTAATATGTCGCTTTCAAGCTCGACGAGGGTTCTTTTTCCCTGAGTTAAACTGGCGCTATTTCCTGCTTCCTCACTCTCTTCCCCGGTCGCGGATGTGTGAAAGCGAGCCGGGATAAGGGTCTCGGGTATCATGTAAATTCCTTAACTTTCAACACCATGAGGAGCATTTTACTGTGAGGCTCGTTGACAATAACATGGCGCACTTTTAAAATCAAAAAAAATGGAGCGCGCCATGAACAGTATTATTTATTTAGTGATTGCACTGCTATTGCTCACCGCTATTATTCTCTTACTAATGACGGAGTTCAATAAAAGACCGGCGGAAAGTGTAGAAGAATCCCCCGCGCCGGTTCAGGCGATGAGCAAAGAAGAGGGGGAAGACCATTTCTCTCTACTGATGAATGCAATTACGCCGGCATGGTACTGGCGGGTAAACCATGAATATATTGACTTTTTACATGCCACTATTAAGCGGATGGACGTTACGCAAATAAAATCGACGCCGGGTTTATTTGATGCCCAGCGTCGCTGTAGCGATCTCAACTCAGCGGTTTATAAATATTACGATAATCTCAAACAGCGCTGTCAGAACGGTGAAAAAGTACCGCGTACCGACCTTGATGTCGTCAACCTCCAGCAATGCTTTCGTGAGTTCAGTATGGATGCCTATCCTGCGCTGGTGGCGCTGGTCTGGCCGGAATATCAGCGTCCATTTGTGAAGCCTTACCTTGTTTAACCCTAATTACCAGAAGGACATGTTGCATAAACGGCGTACATCAGATGAAAATTTTAGAATGTAGTCGTGCTGAATTTCTTTTAACGAAAACTAATATTTACAAAAAATAATCACAAAAGGTTATAAATTTTCGCCAGCTTGCCGATAACTGGAGGTAAGAACGCCCCGCGGGCGTAACCTCACCTAAGGCAAGGAATCTTTATGCGACTTCTTCGTAACTTCACCATCCGCCTCGTCATGCTGTCGATTCTGGGCATTTTCTGCGTGCTATGGTCCGGCGTGGGACTGTACAGCGTGATTTCCCTGACAAAGGTAGCAGAAGGAAATGACATTGATCGGCAACTGGTCAAACAAATGACCCTGTTAAGTCAGGGGAACGATCAGTATTTTCGCTTCGTCACCCGCCTCGGCCGCATTATGGAGACCAAAGCGGCAGGTGGAACCCCTGATTACGCCCCGGCCCAGCAGGCGCTGGACGCCATGCGCAAAAGACTGGATGAACTAAAAGCCATCTCTCCCGGTGCGATGGACGCGCAAATCTCCGCTGAGGTGATCCAAAACTGGCAGGCCCTGTTAGAGCAGGGCGTGGTACCGCAGATGCAGCGTGCGCAGCAGGGGACCATAGACGATTACCGCATGCAGGCCAATACCATCACCCCGCCGCTGAGCCGTGCATTTGGGCAAAGCGCCGAGAAGTTTAATGCGGCGGCGGCCTCTATCCTCGATCATACGCGTATTATGGTCGATGAGCGCACCAACACCACCCGTATTGCGATTATTGCGGCGGCGATCGTTGGCATTTTGCTGCTGCTTTTCTCCGATCGCTATCTGGTGAACATGCTGGTAAAACCGCTGGACCGTATTCGTCAGCAGTTTCGCCAGATTGCCCAGGGCGATCTCAGTCAGCCGATGGAGGACTTCGGGCGTAACTGTGTCGGACAACTGGTGCCGCTACTGAAAGCGATGCAGGACAGCCTGCGCGATGCGGTGAGCAATATTCGCTCCGGCAGCGAAAATATCTGGCGCGGGGCGACAGAAATTGCCACCGGTAATAACGATCTCTCTTCACGTACCGAAGAGCAGGCGGCGGCGCTGGAAGAAACGGCAGCCAGTATGGAGCAGCTTACCGCCACGGTGAAACTGAATGCCGATCATGCCCGTCAGGCCAGCGAACTGGCAGATGTCGCCTCCACTACCGCCAGCGAAGGCGGTGAACTGGTGGGCGAGGTTGTCGATACCATGGTTGGTATCTCTGCCAGTTCGAAGAAAATCGCTGAAATTACTGATGTGATTAACAGTATTGCTTTCCAGACCAATATTCTGGCGCTCAACGCGGCGGTGGAAGCGGCACGCGCGGGTGAGCAAGGACGCGGATTTGCGGTGGTCGCCGGCGAAGTGCGTAACCTGGCCAGCCGCAGTGCAGGGGCAGCGAAAGAAATTGAAGCGCTGATTGCCGACTCCGTCACCCGCGTGGAGAAAGGCTCGCGGCTGGTATCCGATGCCGGAACCACCATGGAAGCGATTCTGCGGGCGGTGCAGGAAGTGACGACCATCATGAAACAAATCGCCGCCGCGACGGATGAGCAAAGCAAAGGCATCTCTCAGGTGGGCATTGCGATTGCGCAAATGGATAGCGTGACCCAGCAGAACGCCTCGCTGGTGGAACAGGTCTCGGCAGCAGCATCCTCGCTGCGGTTGCAAACAGAAGATTTGCGCAGTTCAGTACAAACGTTCCGCCTGTCCGACGAGCCTCTGACGCAGCCGGTAACGCCTTCTGACGCACCGCGTGCGCCGCGTACCGCAAAGCCTGCGGCAACGGAAGAGTGGGTGGCATTCTAAGCTAAACGTCCCCCCAGATTGCCTGGCGGGACGGCTATCAGGACTGACGCTTATCTTCGGTTTGGCTGTCGAAATCGCTGGCGTCGTGGCGCTCATGAAGCTGTTCGTTCAGCGGACCGTTGGTACGGTTAACGATGCGTCCGCGCTTCACAGCCGGACGGCTGGCAATCTCATTGGCCCAGCGCAGCACGTTTTTGTAGCTGCTGGCATCAAGAAATTCCGCTGCATCGTAAACATTGCCGAGCACCACGTTGCCATACCATGGCCAGATGGCCATATCGGCGATGGTATAATCATCGCCTGCAACGTACTGATGCGTCGCCAGTTGTTTATCCAGCACGTCCAGCTGGCGTTTGGCCTCCATGGTAAAGCGATCGATCGCATACTCGATTTTCACCGGCGCGTAATTATAGAAGTGACCGAATCCACCGCCGAGGAACGGTGCCGATCCCTGGAGCCAGAACAACCAGTTCAGCGTTTCAGTGCGGGCGGCCAAATCTTTTGGCAGGAAAGCGCCATATTTTTCCGCCAGATAAACCAGAATGGCACCGGATTCAAACACCCGGGTCGGCGGGGTCGTTGAATGGTCGCGCAACGCCGGAATTTTGGAGTTGGGGTTCACTTCCACAAAGCCACTGGAGAACTGGTCGCCTTCACCGATGCGGATCAGCCACGCGTCATATTCCGCGCCGGTGATGCCTTTTGCCAGGAGCTCCTCAAGCATAATCGTGACTTTCTGCCCGTTCGGTGTGCCCAGCGAGTAGAGCTGGAGCGGATGCCGCCCGACCGGCAGTTCCTTATCATGTGTTGCTCCGGACACCGGGCGATTGATATTGGCGAATGCGCCGCCGCCCTTCTGGTTCCATGTCCATACCTTCGGGGGTTGATAGTTATTCTCTGACATGTTGCCTGCCTTATTAAGGTTGTGTTGTGGGATTGACGCGCTGTCAGGCCAGAAGACGCTCTGCCCAGACGCTGATATCGTCACCGCTGCCTAAATCGGCCTGTACCAGCCCGTTCACCATAAAAGTGGGGGAGACGTGAATGCCGTTCTGGCGCGCGTACTTACAATGCCATTTAATCTCAGCCTGCAAGGCAGGGCGGGCAAAGGCTTCCGCCAGCGTTATGCCGCTGTATTTCTCGATGCGCGCAATAATCTCCTGCGGCGTGGCGTTCATGTTCGGTCCGCTACAGTGATCGGTAAATTCAAATTCTTCGCGATGATCGGCAACGGCCTGTAGCACTTTGCGCGCCGCGTTTCTGCCGTCCGGCAATGTTGACGCCGCCAGGATACAGCGAACAATCACCCCGGAAAACAGATGCCAGGGCTGCGATTGCAGACGGATCTTCACGGTTATTTTATCGTCGCCCACTTGTTCCAGTAGCGCATTGAGTTTGTTAAACGCTCGCACTGAAAACGGACAGGTCGGCTCAAGAAAAACTTCAAACGTTCGCGGACCATGACCCCATTCCAGTGGCTGCGCGAGAGAGTGTGATTGGCTCATTTTTGACTCCTGATGCTAAAAACCATGTTGTGAATTTTTCCCTTGCCGGATCATGGTAGTCGTTAATGAGGTGTATGATAAGTCGACGTCTGTTCACTTAGCACAAAGAGCAGGGTGCATTCTGCTCAAACGGTATTAGGTTAAGGTAAGGTTCATGAGCAAAGGAATTACCCATCAGGATGCCCCGTTTGGGACACTACTCGGCTACGCCCCCGGCGGTGTCGCCATCTACTCATCAGATTACAGCTCGCTCGATCCGAAATATTATGCCGACGACGCGGCCTTCCGCAGCTATATCGACAATGAATATATGGGGCATAAATGGCAGTGCGTTGAATTCGCCCGCCGGTTTTTGTTTCTGAACTATGGCGTGGTGTTTACCGACGTCGGCATGGCGTGGGAAATCTTCTCCCTGCGCTTTCTGCGCGAGGTGGTTAACGACAATATTCTGCCATTGCAGGCATTTGCTAACGGCTCGCAGCGTCCACCCAAAGCGGGGGCGTTGCTGATTTGGGATAAAGGCGGTGAATTTAACGGTACTGGCCATGTGGCGGTGATCACCCAGTTACATCATAACCGGGTCAGGATTGCCGAGCAGAATGTGATTCACACGCCGCTACCGCCTGGTCAGCAGTGGACCCGGGAACTGGCGCTGGTGGTTGAGAACGGTTGTTACACGATTCGCGATACGTTCGATGACACCACGATCCTGGGCTGGATGATCCAGACCGATGAAACGGAGCACAGCCTGCCGCAGCCGGAGATTGCCGGAGAGGCGCTGGCAATCCGTGGAGAGCGTCTGGAAGATAACGCGCTGTTTGCCGGAAACTGGCTTGATGAGAAGGACCCGCTGCAACAGGCTTATGTGCAGGCCAACGGGCACGTCATTAACCGCGATCCGGCGCAGTATTTTACCATCACCGACACCGCCGAGCAGGAGTTGATCAAAGCCACCAATGAGCTGCATTTAATGTACCTGCATGCCACTGACAAGGTGATGAAGGACGACAATCTGCTGGCGCTGTTTGATATTCCTAAAATCCTCTGGCCACGCCTGCGGTTGTCATGGCAGCGCCGGCGTCACGACATGATCACCGGGCGGATGGACTTTTGTCTTGATGAGCGCGGGCTGAAGGTCTACGAATACAACGCGGATTCTGCCTCCTGTCACACTGAGGCGAGCCTGATCCTCGATCGCTGGACTGAGCTGGGCTATAAAGGCGACGGGTATAATCCCGGAGAAGACCTGCTTAATGAACTTATCGGCGCGTGGAGACACAGTCACGCGCGTCCGTTCGTGCATATCATGCAGGATAAGGACATCGAAGAGAATTACCACGCGCAGTTTATGCAGCAGGCGCTGGAAAAAGCCGGCTTTGAAAGCAAAATTCTTCGCGGGCTGGATGAGCTCCGCTGGGACGATGCCGGCCAGTTGATTGACGGCGAAGGCCGGTTGGTGAACTGCGTCTGGAAAACCTGGGCATGGGAAACAGCAATCGAGCAGGTACGCGAGGTCAGCGAGACGGAATATGCTGCCGTGCCGATCCGCACCGGGCATCCCCAGCACGAGGTCAGGTTGATTGATGTGCTATTGCGCCCGGAAGTAATGGTTTTCGAACCGCTGTGGACGGTGATCCCCGGCAACAAGGCGATTTTGCCGATCCTCTGGTCACTGTTCCCGCATCACCGCTACCTGCTGGACACCGATTTCGTGGTCAATGACGAACTGGTGCAGACCGGTTACGCGGTGAAGCCAATCGCCGGTCGCTGCGGCAGCAATATTGACCTGGTCAGTCATCAGGAAGAACTGCTGGATAAAACCAGCGGGAAATTCAGCGATCAGAAGAATATTTACCAGCAGCTCTGGTGTCTGCCAAACGTTGCCGGGAAATATATTCAGGTCTGTACCTTTACCGTCGGTGGAAGCTACGGCGGCACCTGCCTGCGCGGTGATGATTCGCTGGTGATCAAAAAAGAGAGCGATATCGAACCGTTGATTGTGGTGAAAACGGCGTAAAAACGCGGGTGTGGCGTTTGTCAGCATTTGTAGGCCTGTGCAAGCGCAGCGCCGCCAGGCATGATTCCACGGTATAACGTTTGTCAGCAGTCTGAAGCAGAGCCTGGCTTACCCGGCTCTGCTTTCAAACTCCGTCAGTTCTGCGGCACGCTTTTAAAGCCAGTCAGCATCAGCAGCAGGCTTTCCCGCGAGCTGGCCGGATTAAATTCATAGTGGTTGCCCTGACGATCGCCACCGATGTACCAGGAGATCTCGGTTTTTCCTTCAGCCAGCGCCTTACGCACCGCTTTATCCACGTCCACCATGCGATACTCGCGGGAGTCGTCAAGATAAAGTATCGCATCGGAGTTGTACTTCACCGCCGGGCGTGTATTCCAGGTGACGGTTCTGGCGTTCCAGCCGTTGCTGGTCGGATAAAAGAAAATCTGATCCGCACCGTTCTGTTCTACTTTGCCACCAAAAAGACGAATACGGTATTTAAACAGCACCGGGTCCATACCGGCGGGCAGCGATGGAATTTTGAATTTCACCAGCGTTAACGTTTCCGGATGCTGCGTGCGTCCGCCATCCTGCCAGTTATCCTGCACCGTCAGACTTTCCGGCGTTGCATTGTGCTTATTCGGCTGGCTGCTGCTGACCGACGTGTTCTCCTCTGCTTTGGTATAGGCCCACGGCACGGTGGTGCCGCAGTCGAGGTTATTATTCATGCACAGTTCAGTCATAAACTGGGTGGCGTCTTCCGTCCAGCCATTCATAAAATCGGCATGCGCGGTATAGATACTGCCCCAGTGTTCTTCCCGCCGATCGCCGTGCATTGTCGGGTCCAGCGAAAGCTGAACCTTCGAGGTATCCAGCGAGGTGATTTGCGGCAGCACATACGCGACGTTCATATTTACCGTCGGGAGCTTAACCGGATACTCAGCAGGACATTTTCCTTTAGTATCATAGGCGGCATTACTGTGACCGTGCGTCGGTTTCAGGTTCACCCCATCCCAGCAGTTCGGGAAGGCGATACCGATATTAAACTGAACCGCATCACCGGCCCCGCGTAAGCCGCAGACTTCTCCGGCTTTATTGGTATAGCCTTTGCCGTTGGCGCATAAAAACGTAATGTGAGAGCTGGGGGCCGTGCCATGATGGTCGCCCGCCAGCAGTTCCAGTCCAGCCGGGAAAGGGTGGAGCGGGTATTTATCAACATACGTTGCCTGATAATAGGTCTTCTGGTAAGCCGGTTTGACCACCTCGCCGTCGGGCAGTTTCAGGGTGGGGGCCCAGTATGCCGAGCCATCGGCCTGGTTATCGCAGCTGGTTTGTGGCTGTTCACGCAGCGTTTGATAAGTGGAAACTGCGTCAGTATGGGCATTGCCGAAAAAGTCGTGCCACATGGCCTGGCCTGGTTTGCCAAACATCATAATGGCATCGTCGCCGAGGGTATGGTGATAGGCACAAACCACGTGCGACTGCGGCCCGGCGTGGGCGGTAAAAGAACACAGTGCAAGTGCGGACATTAGCCCGGTGGTAATAGCGGTAAATTTCATCGTAGCGTTCCTGCTGTGAGTAAATGCCAGCAGAAGTAGCAGGATGCGTTTGTTTCAGCACATCATTAATTATCAATTGATATCAGTTTTGAGCCGAAAGGCTGATGAGAAAGGACGTGAAGTACCGTTATCATCAGCCATTCCGCGCGGCCTGTTCATTACTCAGACGGTTTTCTGTCAGCAGCTGAGGCAGCTTTCTGATCGTACGCCGTCATCGCCTGGGCGGCAAAAATCAGCGCCAGGTGACTGAGACCCTGCGGCATGTTGCCGGTCCAGGTGCCGGTTTTGACGTCGAACATTTCATTGAAGGTTTCAACGTTGCCTTTGTCGCAGATGGTGTCGAGGATCTCTTCCATCGCGGCTTCGGCTTTCTGAATCTCGCCCATCTCC
Organism: Superficieibacter electus; assembly: GCF_002915575.1. Classification (GTDB taxonomy): domain Bacteria; phylum Pseudomonadota; class Gammaproteobacteria; order Enterobacterales; family Enterobacteriaceae; genus Superficieibacter; species Superficieibacter electus. Next base: position 9,557 of record NZ_PQGD01000011.1, on the reverse strand, counting down.
GCCCAGGCTTCGGCAAGCCAGAAAGAGCAGGCCACGAAGGTATTTTCTTCCTTTTCGACACCGCTATAACGGTAGAGCATCGCACTGTTATGGCCCAGCTCGCGTTGGATAGCCTGATAGGTCGATAGCATCCGCTGTGGATTCACCTTCTTGCCGTAGCGGTGAACCAGTGCCAGCGAAGCGTCGAGGCCGCCGTCGCTACCGCGATAAAAAAGGTATGCCTGCTTGCTCTGTGACCAACAGTGAGTTTCAATCCAGTCGCGGATGCGGTCGCGCTCACGCTGCCAGCGCTTGACCCACGTTGGCTCAATATTCTTGTCTTCCGCCATTTTGACGGCCATATCCAGCGCCAGCCAGCAGGCCATTTTCGAATGGGTATAATGCTGAATTTCCGGTAATTCCCAGATGCCCGAGTCTTTTTGCCGCCAGTGGTCGGCGCAGCAATTAGCCAGCTCTCCCAGCAGACGCGAAGTGGAGAGATCCAAAACATGGCCCGCCTCCACAAATAATTGTGCAGTGGCGAGCATATCACCGTACATACTGAGCTGGGTTTGATCGCGGGCGTTATTGCCCAGCCGAACCGGTTTAGAATCTTTGTAACCCCGCAGCGGAGGATATGACTCTTCCGGCACCAGATCGCCTTCCAGGGTATAGCAGGCATGGAGCTGGACACCGTGGCGTAAAATGGTTTTCGACAGCCACGAGAAGGCAGCTTTACACTCCTCAAGCGCACCGAGGAAGGCAAAAGCTTTAATGATAAGACAGGCATCGCGTATCCAGGCGTAGCGGTAATCATAATTTTTCTCACCGCCGATACCCTCCGGCAGAGAGGTCGTGGCCGCCGCTGCCAGCGCGCCCGTCGGCGCGTACCAGAGAAATTTCAGCGCCAGCGCCGAGCGGCCCACGTGTTTCTGGAAACGGCCCTCATAGCTCAGGCTTCTGGCCCAGTCACACCAGGCAACATGGCTGGTTTCGATACGATTATCAATAGCGGACAGCGGCGGAACGGCCAGCGGCTCTTTTTCGGTCACCAGCAGGGCGACCAGCGCGCGCGTGCCGGGGCCGGTCTTTAGCCGGGCAGTGATCTGCTCATCATCGGCCTCAATAATCTCCACCTCGTCGCTGGTGCGCAGCATCGCCATTAAATCTGCAATATGGTAAACGTTGCCCTGAGCGGTTTCCGCCATCCACGGCGAACGGCTTTCTGCACGTGTACCAAAGCGTAAGGCGAGATTCAGCGTGACCTCGCCTTCAATACCTTCAACCCGCCGCGCCAGCTCGCTCCACGGCAGACGGCCCGCCAGCGTACTGTTAATGGATTCTGTCAGCAGCACTTTGCCGGTTTCGGTTTCAAAGCAGGTTTCCAGTACGTTACTGTCCTGACGGTACTGGCGAGTGACGTTATATGCGCCTTCTGGCTCAAGCTGAAAAAAGCCGCCGATTTCAGGATCAAGCAAACGGTCAAACAGGGGAGGGGAATCCAGATTAGGCGCGCACCACCAGTCGATCGAACCATCTGGCGCAATCAGCGCAACAGAGCGCCCCTCACCAATGGCCGCATAGTCGCCGAGTTCGGCAAAACCCTCCTCACGGACGGGAGAATGATATTCTGCGTTCTTCACTTTTTTTGTTATCCAGGTTGGGACGGTCTGAAAGCATGGCCACCGGGCGGCGGCCATGCAGGGCAGGATAAAACGTATACTTACAGTGTGCCGGTACCACCATCAGAGCACCACACCTGACCCGAGGTATAGCTGCTCTCTGATGATGCCATGGTCACATACAGCGGAGCGATTTCCGCAGGCTGGCCCGGACGGCCCAGCGGCGCGCTGGCCCCGAACTGTTTCACTTTTTCCAGCGGCTGACCGCCGCTGGACTGAAGTGGCGTCCAGTATGGCCCTGGCGCGACGGCGTTTACGCGGATACCGTCTTTACCTAACTGCTGTGCCAGCGACTTGGTAAAGGCCACGATACAGGCTTTGGTCTGCGCGTAATCCAGCAGAATCGGGCTTGGCTGATACGCCTGTACGGATGACGTGTTGATAATACTGGCTCCGCGTGGCAGATGGTCAATCGCCGCACGGGTGATCCAGAACATCGCGTAGACGTTGGTTTTAAACGTCGCATCAAAGTCTTCTGTTTTCAGCGTTTTAATGGACTCATTAAACTGCTGACGGCCGGCGTTGTTGACCAGAATGTCCAGTCCACCCAGTTGACTCACCGCCTCTTTCACCAGCTTCTCACAAAATTCCTCTGAGCGAATATCGCCCGGAATAGCAACCGCTTTACGGCCTTCTGCTTCAATCAGCTTAATGACTTCCGCCGCGTCAGATTCTTCTTCGGGCAGATAGTTAATCGCGACATCCGCACCTTCACGGGCATAGGCAATCGCGACCGCGCGGCCAATCCCGGAGTCGCCGCCGGTGATCAGCGCTTTACGTCCGCTCAGGCGACCTGAGCCGCGATAGCTGGTTTCACCGTGATCCGGAACCGGGATCATCTTACTGGCAAGACCTGGTACAGGCTGCGGTTGCTCAACAAAGGGAGGAGCAGGATATTCCGGGGCGAGAGTGGTTTTTGTGGTTTGCTCAGACATGCTTACTCCTTCAACGTTGTTTCTGGTGTTATTAAGCCTGGCATAGATGTGATGTTTGTCACGTTTTGGTAGGAGAAGTGAGTTGAAAAAATACTGTAACATTGAGTTGTAAAAGTAAATTTTTGTTTCTGGTGTTACTCTGCGCTCTCGCTGAAAAATGTCCTTGAATGGGTTTTATTTATTATTTTTATATTTATTAATTAATGATTCATAAAATAAATCATTAATTTTTCTCCTGTTTTAAGTGGGATTTTGTATAATGAATTACCACCTGTTAATTATTAAATCTGAAGTGCAAGTAAGGCTCCTCACATGAACATTAAATTATTATCGCTCCTGCTTTCAGGTTTTGTTTTACTTAGCGGATGTACAAAATCTTCTTCTATTGATGCCCGAAAAACAGGCAGCGTGTCACCTCGGACAGAACATGTCTCTGACGCTCAGTTAACCGACCGGGATGTGTTTGGCGATGAGTTGACGCTGGATATTACCGAGGATGATATTCAGAGTGCAGTTGAGCAGGCACAAGGTCAGTTTAAAATCCCTCTTAATTCTTCTATTATTCTTGTGCAATCAGGCTCGCGTGCACCTGATGCAGTTATGCAGAAGGAAATGCAAAAGTATTATCAGGTCTCCATATTTTCTGGGATTCCGGCCATCAGGAAAAAGCAGCCTGCTCAACCAATTGCGCCCGTCAAGCAAACGGCGTCGGAGGTAATGGACGATCTTACTGAAAGCCGGAGTAATGTTATGAATGCTAATTATATGCAGGCATTGCGTTATATTTCAGCAAAAGGACGGCAGAAGGCAGTGATTGTTTACTGGGATGAACTGGAGTCCGGGAAGTATAATTCGGCTACGAAAGAAATGATCTGGAAAAAATATTCAGGATCGGGGATCTGTCCAGCCTGTCGTTACGATATCTGATCCGGTTTGCATTAGTGGATGTCGCCAGCGGGGAATGGGCGACATATTCTCCGGTAAATACTGAGTCGGTTGCGGTCCTGTCTGACGGGAAAAAAGATCAGAAAGCAGATATAACACAAACGCAGATCGCTGATCTGAAACAAAAGAGTTGCCGGATGATGGTTGAGGATCTGGTAAGCAGGTATAGCACAAGATAGTATTATGCTTTTTATTTTGTATCAATGATGATTGCCACTGAAAAATTATAGTGGCAATTTTGATATATCAGGATATAAACTGAAGATGTCAAAATATAATAGCTTTTATGTTGCATAAATAATTTTACAGAGCTTTACTTCCTAAATAACTTATATGGACACCTCCCCGATGCAAGTACGGGCAGATCTTTTTCTGACAAAGTAGCCACACACATATATCCGGCTTCGTGAGCCCTGATGAACATCCGTACTCTCTGCCCTCATTAGCGCCATGACTTATTACAGTCCAGCTATTTACCAGGTTCACAGAGAGTCGGTTCTACCTGTCAGTACATCAACTCTTTGGACTTATCAAAATCAGTCAGTTACTTAACTATATACTCTGTTTTCTGGTTTATTAGCGCCCACGCTATTCGGGCATTTTTGTTAGCCAGCGCCACTACAGCTTTGTTTACGCCACTTCGGGTAATAATACCTTTCAGCCACCGCTGGAGACCTCCACATCGTTCTTCCGGAAGGTTGATGACCCGGTAAACCACTGAGCGGGCACCATGAATAAGCAGTCCTCGCAAATAACCGTCTCCGCGTTTTGTTATCCCGAGTAGTCTGACTTTACCACCACTGCTGTGCTCCTTCGGAACCAGCCCCAGATAGCTGGCAAAATGCCGGCCATTCTGAAAATCAGCGCTGTCGCCCAGAGCCACCGTCAGGGCAGAAGCACCCAATGGCCCGATACCCGGAATGCTTTCCAGTCTGAGGGTATCCTCATTTTGCTGGCTGATAAGCGCAAAACGCAGATCCAGTATTTTAATCCGCTGCTGATTGTCCTGAAGTTCCTGCAACATCTCATGCAACAACTCCCGACTGAGCGTGGTGAGTTCATTTTCTGCATCCTCCAGGTGATCAGGCAGGTGGGCCATAATTTTATGAGCCCCTTCCGGTATGGCGATATCGTATTCCAGGCCCAGCCCCCGTATCTGGTTAATCAGCGCGGTTTTGTTTTTCATCAGCCGCTGGCGAACCCGATGCAGACACTGAATATCCTGTTGTTCAATAGACTTCTCCGGCACATAGCGCATACCCGGGCGACTGTCAGCTTCCACAATTGCAACTGCATCATTTTTGTCATTTTTACTACCCATTCTGAAGGGGGCAACATACTGTGGGCTGATTTGTTTAACTTCATGTCCGTATTGCCTGAACTGGCGTGACCAGTAATTTGCACTGCCGCACGCTTCCATCACAATACGGGACGGAGGCTGCTGAACAATAAACGTCGTCAATTTTTCACGGGTGATCATTTTATTCGCTTTCTTCTCACCCTGCGCAGATACGATATGCACCTGAAAAACTCGCTTTGCCAGATCAATTCCGATAATTTGTTCCATGGGACACCTCTTCATATTGCTGTTGGTTTGCACTTACAGCATGGCTCACTGAAGTCTTTGTGGGGAGGTGTCCATTTCATTAGCGCGGAATAGTGCTCCACTTTTTGCCAGCCCTTGCAGGACAAGGGATTGGAGCTTTCCTCTCCGCTAAACGACACTACGGCAGGCCTGCTATATGTTGCTCTTGTGTCACTGCCACATGTCAATAAATGGTAAGTGTAACGGTATTAGACGCAGCTATTTAATATTTCTAATGGAAATTATCGTCCAAGAGATGTGACTGGTAGGCATACAGCAACAGGGAGAATTTCTGACCGTGGAATAAAAACAAATCACAACGCTAATGTCCGCATACCAATGTCCCCAGGACGTTTTCCATATAATTGATGAGAGATTTTATGGATATTCGCTGTCGTTATAATAAAGCTTTGGATAAACTCGGTACGGATGTTAATAGCGGATTGGCGGAATTGATAGATATATATTGCATTGCTATTAATTATTTTTAAAATAATCTTTTTGATTCCATTGCGTTATATGTTACTGACATGGGGAATGAAAATACATATGGTTATTTGGAAAAAATATTGCTGGTAAATAAAGGCCCTTATTTAAAAAAGAATTTAATGAATGGATAAAAGAGATTAAGAGTAAGTTTTGAATTAATAGCCGGAAGTTTTTAAATCTTTCCGGCTTATTTTTTATTTACCCGCCACCGTTCATCCCACTAAACCATCACCTCCTTAATCCCCTTAACCACCTGTTTTAACTTATAAAGTTCTTCCCGTAGCTCATGCGGTTCGTGATTATCCGCCATCAGCACAATGCACTCTCCCGATATTTTTCACCGTCACGCCGCGCCCGGTGTCAAATCCCGCCTCTTTCAGCCAGTCGCCTTTAAGGTGCAGGCTGGGGCTGCGTGAATATCCGGTAGGGACTTTGATTTTACGGTTGGTGTGGCTGATGCCAACAGAGCCAACTTTATAGTTAATGTTTTTCTGGTTAACTTTATGTTTTAACAGTAAAATAGGTCTTGTGCAGATAGACGGATTTATCACGGTATGGCGGTAGCGTATGAACTATGAGGGGGCGTACAAACGAACCTGGTAGTATGATGCTCGCAATGGTGATTCTGCCGCTTTATACAGTGCTTATAATTTCGAACGTTATTTCGAATAGGGGAGAGGATTATGGATGCCGTGATACAGGTTGTAGTGGATGTCAACGCCGCTGAAAATGAACTTTATGGCACAATGAGTGTTAAAAACCTTGGTAAGGTACCGGTATATGTTGATGTCAGGTATATTCCGCAAGGGAAATATTTATCTTCTGACCCACTGCATGTGGTTTGTGATGGTAAAAACATTCGCTTCTCCGGATCGAGATATAACCTTGGGCGAGGAGAGTATTATAAAATTGAACCGGGAGAGAGTGAAGTAAGTGGGAATGTTGAGCTTGCCAGAAATTATCTTATCCCCCCGGGAAATCATAACTGTAATTTTTATATGAATGTCTGGGCAACGACAGATCCAGTGGTTATCAACGACGACAGGGCGGCGGATTTTTTTGAAACCAGGTCTAATGTATTTAATCTGGAGGTGAATAATTCTCATTATGAGAAGGTGTATAATGAAAATCATTAGTAATTTCTAAATTTATAATTAAATAACTTCATTAAATGTCAGATGGCCATTGTAAATTCATATATCCATCTGCACACAAGTTATTCTGATCCGGATGGAATTCGGGCACACGCCGGCGGGGCTGGAGCACAGACACCGCTACCGGTCGGAGGACGAGGAAATCTGGCTGGGGCAGACACCGCTGAACCACGCGGTGTACACGGAGGAGAAGGGTCTGGATGCCTGCGGCCGGACGGCGTGGCAGAAGCAGGGCGCGGAGCGTCTGGCAGGAAGTCACGAAAGCGTGGCGTCATGGCGGCCGCTGGGCGAGCACCGCTACGAATGGGATAAATCGGGCAGGCTGACAGGGCATGAAGTCCGGTCAAAAACCCGGACGGAGCGGGAAACCCGTTACCGCTATGACAGCCGCGACCAGATAACGGACGTGCTGCGACAGAGCGCGGATGGCCCGGCACAGGAAGAGCGCTACCGTTACACCGTCAACGAGCAAATCGCGGAGAGCCGGATAAACGGCATTCTGTCGCAGCACCAGTACAGCAATGAATGTGTCAGCCAGGCAGGGGACAGTCGCTACGAATACGACGCCTGCGGGCGGGTGACGAAACGCACGGAGCAGAAGCGGGGGTTCAGGCCACAGGAGTGGCGCTACCGCTGGGACGACTTCGACCGCCTGCGGGAGGTGAGAACGCCGGACGGTGAGGTGTGGCAGTACCGCTACGATGCGTTCGGCAGGCGGACGACGAAGCGTAACGTCATCCGCGCGGCATGGAAACAACAAAGCCACGCCATCAGTGAAGTACGCTATCAGTGGCTGGGGATGGCGCTGTCGGTGAGCGAGAAGCGGTATGCAGACGGGAGTCCGGCGCTGCGGGAGCAGTGGCACTACCGGGGCGGGTTTGAGCTGCTGGCGAAGGAGGCAAAAGCGGCCAACGATGAACGAAGTTATTTTTACCCGATAGTGACAGGCCCGGACGGCGCGCCGGAGGAGATGTACAGCGCGAACGGACTGAAGGTGTGGACGCGGCAAAGGAGCCTGTGGGGGCTGGCGGCGGCGAACGATTCACCGTTCAGTGGAAGTGACCATGAAAGCTGCGATGCGGGTTTTATGGGGCAGTGGCAGGATGAGGAGAGCGGGCTGTGGTATAATTTACACCGCTACATGGACTCCGGCACTGGTCAGTACCTGAGCCAGGACCCGCTGAAGCTGGGCGGCGGGCTGGAAACGCAGTCGTATGTGCATGACCCGGTGGGATGGTCTGATCCATTAGGATTAAGTGGTTTTTTCACTCCATCCGTTTTTACTGGTCCATCAGGAATAACTTATACTGTTTATCAGCAGAATATCGATTGGGATTTACCAGTAAATACAAGGAATGGTGTAAAAACAAACCTTCAATTAATTCTTGAGGAACAGAGAAGTCCTATGGTTGTTAAAAATGGTGAATATTCTATAGTAACACTTCATCACTCAAACCAACAGGGTCATGGTTCATTATTTGAATCTTCAACGAAAATGCACGAGCAGTATAGATATACAAATGCACTTCATCCATACTTACCAGAAGCGCATCCTACAGATCCTGTAGATAGAGCTTTATTCGATAAGGATCGGATTGAATATTGGAAGCAACGAGCACTAGCTGAATTGGAACGTCGAATGGCCGAGGATAAATGTTGAGGTTAATATGTTATCAGAAAGATTAATTCAATTTTTTAAAGAAAAAAAATGGTGGTTTGATGACATTGAAGATAACTATAAACAAGCCTTATTAAATATTGGTGTTGATATTGAATCCGATTTCTCTATATTTTATTTGCATGTTGAAGATAACCCTACCTTCATGTCAAGGAATAGAGAGATATATCAAATATGTTGGTTTTTATTAAATACAAATGATTATATGTTAGGGGTTAAAAGAACGCATGAAACATTAAAATTACCTGTTAATTATATTCCCTTGGATAACTTTGCGGGAGATTATGGTTATTTTTATAACAAGGATAGTGGGGCGGTTTTATGCCTTGGTTTAGGAAAGGAATGGCATGATTTCATGAATGGAATATTAGAACCACAATGGGATGATTTTAATTCATTTCTGGAATGGTTTTTTGAACTTGATAAGTAATAATTGTCCGTTCTGTCTGTGACACCGGGGCGCAACTGAAACGCGATAATGCAGCAGGGCAGGAACACGAAAGTTGTGATGCAAATGCACGGAGCAGAAACGGGGTTCAGGCCGCAAGAATGGCGCTACCGCTGGGACGACTTCGACCGCCTGCGGGAGGTGAGGACGCCGGACGGTGAGGTGTGGCAGTACCGCTACGATGCGTTCGGCAGGCGGACGGCGAAGCGTAACGTGATTCGCGCAGCATGGAAGCAGCAACACCACGCCATCAGTGAAGTACGCTATCAGTGGCTGGGGATGGCGCTGTCGGTGAGCGAGAAGCGGTATGCGGACGGCAGCCCGGCGCTGCGGGAGCAGTGGCACTACAAAGGGGGCTTTGAGCTGCTGGCGAAGGAGAGCCGGGCAGCGAATGACGACAGGAGCTATTTTTACCCGATAGTGAGTGGCCCGGACGGCGCACCGGAGGAGATGTACAGCGCGAACGGGCGGAAGGTGTGGACGCGGCAAAGGAGCCTGTGGGGACTGGCGGCGAACGACTCACCGTTCAGTGGAAGTGACCATGAAAGCTGCGATGCGGGTTTTATGGGGCAGTGGCAGGATGAGGAGAGCGGGCTGTGGTATAATTTACACCGCTACATGGACTCCGGCACTGGTCAGTACCTGAGCCAGGACCCGCTGAA
>NZ_PQGD01000010.1 GCF_002915575.1 Superficieibacter electus | reverse complement strand
CGCCATCCGGCATCACAACCACACTATGGATGCTTTGGGCTACCTGCCCGGTGGCGCTGCGCTTACCGGGCCTACGGGGGGAGGTCCAGGCTGGATAGCAGGTAGGCCGGATAAGGCGAAGCCGCCATCCGGCATCACAACCACACTATGGATGCTTTGGGCTACCTGCCCGGTGGCGCTGCGCTTACCGGGCCTACGGGGGGCGGTCCAGGCTGGATAGCAGGTAGGCCGGATCAGGCGAAGTCGCCATCCGGCATCACAACCACATTATGGTCGCTTTGGGCTACTGACGTTGAAATGCCCGGGTACTGCGCTTACCGGGCCTGGAACAGCATGAACCGGGGCGGCATATGACCCTCAAGACCATGGACATTGCCGCGCCGCTCCCTCTCCCTCAGGGAGAGGGCTGGGGTGAGGGTGGTAAAACCGCTCACCCGCGTTCTTACGCTACAGCACGTCCTCCAGCACCCATACGCTGACGCTGCCGCCGTTGCACAGGAAAGTTGCCGTACCCTGTTCATCCGTTTCGACCACTTCCTCACGGTTGCCGAGGAAATCACGCCAGCGTTTGTTGCCGTAATTTTCTCCCAGTTCGATGGTCTTTTCACCGTCGTCGCCGTTGGACATGACCACCACGCATCCGGCGGCCTCATCGGTGCCGCTACGGCTGAAGGCAATACAGTTCGGGTGATCGAAATACAGCGTCTGAATACCATGAGCAAAACGCTGGCGGGCGATAATCAGCTCGCTTAGCTGTTCAATAACCGGCATTTCAATCTGATAAGTGTTACCGTCGCCACCGGTGTCTTCATAACTGGCACCGAAGAGATCAGGATAAAACACCGACGGCACGCCATTTTCTCGCAGCAGAATCAGCGCATAAGCCAGCGGTTTAAACCAGGCCTCGACCGGCGCTTCCAGCGCCTGAAGCGGCTGGGTATCGTGGTTTGCCACCAGTGTTACGGCATGGAACGGATCGGCTTCCACCAGCGTACCGGTGAAGATCTGCGTCATGTCATAATCACGGCCCTGAAGCGACGCCTCGTGGAATTTCATATGCAGCGGGGCGTCGAACAGCATGGTCTTGCCTTCAACCTGATCGATATAATGCTGTAATTTCTCAACCTCATGCGACCAGTATTCCGCCACAATAAATAGCGGTTTTGGTGCCACTTCCTGCACGTGATCGATCCACTCCTTATAAAACCACGCCGGAATATGTTTTACCGCGTCCAGACGAAAACCGTCGCACTGCGTCTCATCCATCACCCAGCGCGCCCAGTATTTAATTTCTTCGGTAACCGCATGGTTACGAAAATCAATGTTTTCGCCCATCAGATAATCGAAGTTACCGAGTTCATCATCAACCTGCTCGTTCCAGCCGTCGCCGGTATAGTCGTTGACGATTTTAAAAATCCCGTCCTCGTCCGGATTCTCGATATGGTCGATACCGCTGAAACACTTGTAATCCCAGACAAACTGCGAATACTTGCCCTCACGTGCCGGAAAGGTATAGCGCGTCCAGGCTTCACATTCGATGATTTCATCATCAATCTGCGTGCGGTCCTGTTCGTTAACACGCTGTACCTGAACAGACTCCTTTTCATCAGCCCCCATTTTATGATTCACCACGACATCGAGTAAGACGGCGATGTCGTTTTGTCGCAATGCGTTAATGGCGGACAGTAATTGCTGCTTATCGCCATATTTTGTCGCAACAGACCCTTTTTGATCGAACTCACCCAAATCGAAAAGATCGTAGCTATCGTAGCCAACCGAATACCCGCCCGATGCGGCTTTATAGGCCGGGGGCAGCCAAATCATATTGATACCAATATCGTTGAGTGTGGCGGCGCGCTCTTCTATCTCAGGCCAGAGTTTGCCACCGTCAGGGTAATACCAGTGAAAGCATTGCAACAACGTGGGGTTGCGCATACGTCATCTCCATGTAACCAGGTGTCACAAGTATGGGATATCCGTTTGAAAAGCGCCTGGCACGAGTCAGATTATTTTTCTCGCGCCATAAAGACCGGTGATAAGCAAAATTAATGACTGATGTCGAGATTGTCCTGCGGCACCAGCACATGGCCGCCCTGTCTGGAATAGGTATTGAGCACGGATTTCTGGATGGACGACTGTCCGACCAGCTTAGCCAGCTCATCCATCCTGATTTGCAAAAGCCGTTTTACTTCACTCTCGTTGTTCAAAATCGACCGCAGCAGGGGGCGAAGCTGCTCCTGCACGACGGAAGAGGGCGCAACCTGTTGCGTTAGCTGCGCCAGTTTTTGCACCGCACTGACATAATCCATTTCAGTCGCGATTAATTCCTCCCACAGTCCTTCGGTGGCAAGGCGCAGCATAACGTTACTCTTTTCAAGTAGCTGCTGATACGAGGTATACAGTTGCGGTGCGTGGTTCATTAGACAGGGTCCTGAATCAAATTAGGCGTAAGTAATGATTCCTTCCAGGCTTCTGCGATGTTGCGCAGCAGACCTTCAACCTCCTCGACGGCATTAACGTCATTGCGAAGATTCGCTTGCAGCAAGCGTCTCACCATGTAGGCATAAAGCGCCAACAAGTTTTGCGTTAACTCGTCACGGCTGTCCTCATCAAGGCCTACTTTCAGGCCGTTTTCAATGATGTTGATCGCCTTAGAAAGGGATAGTCCTTTCCCTTCCAGATTGTTGTCCTGCATAAATAAGCGTGCGCGCACTAACGCACTCAACGCGCCGTCAAACAGCATCGTCACCAGCTGCTGCTGGCTTGCGCTCATCACTGCGCTTTCCACTCCGATTTTTGCGTAGGTTTGCGTGCCTTTTGCGCCGTACATGACGTCTCCTGCATTAATTATTTTTTGCTGCTATCCGTAGACTCAAATTGTTGAGTCAGGTAGCTGCTGGTTGAGTTCAATGAGTTCATCAGGATATCGAGTTGGGTGAACTGTGCTTTATAGCGGGCGACCAGCGAATCAATACGCGTGCTGGCAGCGTTATATTGCTCGGTCAAGTGGTTGAGCGTTTTGCTCACGCCGTCTTTGGCCGCCTGAATAATGCCAGTTTTGGACAGCCAACTGGTGAGGTTGCTGCCGATGGCCGTCGTCACCCCAGTTTTTTTGCCGTCGCCAACAATCATATCTTTTACGCCGGAGGCGTCTTTTTTCAGCGCGGCTTCCAGCTTGTCATCATCCACTTCTAACTGTCCGGTGCTCGGGTCAGAAGTGATGCCAATTTGCGCCAGCGTTTTAATTGAGGTCGACCCCGAGGTATTGGTGAGCAAACCTTTCAACTGGGTCTGAATCGTGCGCAGGGTAGAGTCACCCAGCAGCGCGCCGTTGCTGGCGTTCTGGCTATCCGCACCGGCATCAACGGCGGTGTATTTTGTCAGGCTACTGAAGGTGTCCTGTAAGGCGTTATACGCCGTCACCCAGTCTTTAATCGCTGTTTCTGCTTTCGACGTATCTTTAGTGATGGTTAGCGTCTGATTACCCGTAGTGACGTCGGTCAGATTCAGGGTGATATCTTCCAGCGCGTTACTAATCGTGTTGCTGCTGTTAACGATTTTAACGTTGTTAACGTACAGTTCAGCGTCCTGGGCGGTGACGCTTTCTTTCATGCCCAGGCTACTGTCAGCACCGTCATAGCCTAAAAAATCCTGTAATGCGCTGTCGCCGCTGACGCTTAATTTCATGGCATTGTCAGCGCCCGTGTCGTCGGAGGTAATAGAAAGACGATACTCTCCGCCACCCACATTAATGATACTGGCGCTAACGCCCGCTTTTGCATTATTGATCGCGTCACGAATGCCCGTTAATGATGAATTCGCGGCGCTGATATCAATGGTCACCGGCTTTTTGTCGCCACCCTGCTGGATAGTGAGTTTACTGTCTGACGTCGCAATCGCAGATTTATTATCGAGCTGCGTTTGCTGGCTGGTCAGCGTTTGCGCCTGGGCCAGCTGCGTGACTTTAATGGTGTATTTACCGGCAATCGCGCTACCGGACGTGGTAGCCGTAAAGGCCGTACTGCTGCTGGTGGTTGAGGTCGCGGTAAATAAGTCTGCTTTACCCAGGGCGGTATTGGCGGTCTGGAATTTTTCCAGTGCACTGCTTAACGAGCCATAGGCGCTTAACTTGGCGGTATATGAGGTCTGCTGAGCCGAGATGGGTTTTAAGCCTGCTTTTTCTGCTGCTTCCAGACTGTCCAGAATGCTGCTCAGGTCCAGGCCCGACCCGACTCCCAGCGTTGAAATACTTGCCATAGTAATTCCTTAATGTACCGACACGTAGAACGAATACCGGTGTTATCGGCCTGAATGAAGCAAAGTTTATGCTTAATTGTCTTTATTTAATGGCAAGAATAAGGGGGATAGAAAAGGGTATTTCGGCGCTCAGGAAAAATATCGGCGGCACGAAAAAAAAGTCTAAAGGTTGTTGGCAACCAGACGATAACAGGTTTGACGGCGACGAAGCCGACGGGTGGAAACCCAACACGTTAATCGTAGACTTGATAAACAGGAAAATGAATCATGGCACAAGTCATTAATACCAACAGCCTCTCGCTGATCACTCAGAATAACATCAACAAAAACCAGTCTGCTCTGTCTACCTCCATCGAGCGTCTGTCTTCCGGTCTGCGTATCAACAGCGCGAAAGACGATGCCGCAGGTCAGGCGATTGCTAACCGCTTCACCTCTAACATCAAAGGCCTGACTCAGGCTGCGCGTAACGCCAACGACGGTATCTCTCTGGCGCAGACCACTGAAGGCGCTCTGTCTGAAATCAACAACAACTTACAGCGTGTGCGTGAACTGACCGTTCAGGCAACCACCGGGACTAACTCTTCTTCCGATCTGGACTCCATCCAGGACGAAATCAAATCCCGTCTGGACGAAATTGACCGCGTATCTGGCCAGACCCAGTTCAACGGCGTGAACGTACTGTCTAAAGACGGTTCTCTGAAAATCCAGATTGGTGCAAACGATGGTGAAACTATTTCTATCGATCTGCAGAAAATTGATTCTAATACGCTGAAACTTGGCAATTTTAACGTTAATGGTAAAGGCTCTGTTGCCAATACTGCCGCCAGCAAAGCCGATCTTGAAGCAGCAAAAATTGGCAATGCGGTAGGCAATGATTACACAGTATCCGCCGGGCTGAATAAGACTACTGCTTCTGACGTTCTTAATAGCCTGAAAGGAACCGATACTGTCCATGCCACCATTGCTAATGGCTTTGGGGCAGCAACTGATACAGCCTACACGTATAATGCGACAAACAAATCATTCTCATTTAATGCTTCTGGCGCTGGAGTCACGTCTTCATCTGTACAGTCGTATCTGACACCAAAAGCAGGTGACACCGCATCACTGAGCGTCACAGTGGGTACTACCTCTGTCGATGTTGTGCTTTCAAGTGATGGCAAAATCGCCGCAAAAGACGGTTCTGCCCTGTTCATTGATACTACTGGCAACCTTACCCAGAACAACTCTGGCGCAGTGACAGACGCAACCCTGGATGCGTTGACTAAAAACCATGCCGGTGCTGCCGCGGTTGAAACAACGATTACTGCAGCCGATGGCGCTAAGTTCACTCTGGCGGGTAGTGGCGACAGTGGTGTTACTGCTGGTGCCATCGATGTTGAAGATGCTGTGATGTCAGCTTCTGCGCTGCAAACCGCTGCGAAAACTACCGGTTTCACTGTAGGCACTGGCGCGAACGAAATTCAGGTTAGCAATGCGGGTGCTGTTACTAAAGGCGCGGCCAATGACCAGCTCTATACTGGCACTGACGGTGCTCTGACCACTGATAACACTAAACACCTGTTCCTGCAGGATGATGGTTCTGTTACTAACGGTAGCGGTAAAGCCGTTTATAAAAATGCTGAAGGTGCATTCACTACCGACGCTGCCACGACGTCAGCAGCAACGTCAGATCCGCTGAAAGCGCTGGACGATGCAATCGCCTCCGTCGACAAATTCCGTTCTTCCCTGGGTGCCGTGCAGAACCGTCTGGATTCCGCCGTTACCAACCTGAACAACACCACCACCAACCTGTCTGAAGCGCAGTCCCGTATTCAGGACGCCGACTATGCGACCGAAGTGTCGAACATGTCTAAAGCGCAGATCATCCAGCAGGCTGGTAACTCCGTGCTGTCCAAAGCTAACCAGGTACCGCAGCAGATCCTGTCTCTGCTGCAGGGCTAATCGCCTTTCTTACCTGTCAAACCCCGCTTCGGCGGGGTTTTTTTACTGCTCCGATCTGTCGTAATCCCTAAATAACCCCCCATTTCACCCACTATTCATCCGATTAAAAGCCCTCCAGAAACGGATAATCATGCCGATAACTCATTAACGCAGGGCTGTTTATCGTGACTTCACTCTATACCGCTGAAGGTGTAATGGATAAACACTCGCTATGGCAGCGTTATGTACCTCTGGTGCGTCATGAAGCATTGCGCCTTCAGGTGCGCTTGCCAGCGAGCGTGGAACTGGACGATCTGCTTCAGGCGGGTGGCATTGGGTTATTAAATGCCGTTGAACGATACGATGCTCTGCAAGGAACGGCATTTACAACTTACGCAGTGCAACGCATTCGCGGGGCGATGCTGGACGAATTGCGCAGTCGCGACTGGGTGCCGCGCAGCGTTCGCCGCAACGCGCGTGAAGTCGCGCAGGCAATGGGACAGCTGGAGCAACAGCTGGGACGTAACGCAACCGAAACCGAAGTTGCGCAGCATCTCGGCATTCCTGTTGAAGATTATCGCCAGATGCTGCTGGATACCAATAATAGTCAACTCTTCTCCTGGGATGAATGGCATGAAGAGCATGGCGACGGTATTGAGCTGGTATCGGACGACCATCAGCGGGAAAATCCGCTGCAACAATTGCTGGACAGCAACCTGCGCCAGCGCGTGATGGAGGCGATAGAAGCCTTACCGGAACGCGAACAGCTGGTGCTCACGCTGTACTATCAGGAAGAGCTGAACCTCAAAGAGATCGGCGCAGTTCTGGAAGTCGGCGAGTCGCGGGTCAGCCAGTTGCACAGTCAGGCGATTAAACGCCTGAGGAGCCGCCTGGGTAAGTTATAGGTTGGAGGTGAATTCACCGCCCCTGAAAAGTGCCGCACAACGCAATGACAACCAGGAGTTATCATGACGGTGCAGCAAGTAAAAAGACGGCCCCTAAGCCGCTACCTAAAAGACTTTAAACACAGCCAGACGCATTGCGCCCATTGCCACAAGCTGCTTGACCGCATCACGCTGGTCCGCCAGGGCGAAATCGTCAACAAAATCGCTATTTCCCGCCTCGATATGTTGATTGATGATGAGACCTGGCTGGTCGAGCAGCAAAAATGGGTCGCACTCTGCCGATTCTGCGGCGATCTGCACTGCAAAACGCAGAGCGACTATTTTGATATTATCGGCTTTAAGCAATATCTTTTTGAACACACCGAGATGAGTCACGGTACCGTGCGTGAATACGTCGTACGCCTGCGCCGTCTTGGTAATCATCTGACTGAGCAGAACGTCTCTCGCCGCTTGCTGGATGAAGGTTTCCCCGATGAAAATCTCGAACCCTGGCTGCCAACGACCAGCACGAATAACTACCGCATTGCCTTACGCAAGTATGTCCAGTTTCAGACGCGTCATGCGCTGGCCGACACACAGGACATCGCGCACGCCGAGGTTTGTGATATATATTAAAAGTGAATAAGTTGTAGCGCAAAGGTGCTGGCGATCCTGTGCTAACGCCTTACAATACAGTCAATTTTTCTCTGGTCGGGGCAATTATGAAACTAGCACTTCTGGGTCGTCAGGCGCTGATGGGCGTAATGGCAGTAGCATTAATGGCAGGCGTGAGCGCGAAAACCTTCGCCGATGAAGGTCTGCTGAACAAAGTGAAAGAGCGCGGCACGCTACTGGTAGGGCTGGAAGGCACCTATCCGCCGTTCAGTTTTCAGGGTGATGACGGCAAGCTGACCGGTTTTGAAGTCGAATTTGCCGAACAACTGGCCCAGCATCTGGGTGTGAAAGCCTCTCTCAAGCCCACCAAGTGGGACGGGATGTTGGCATCGCTGGATTCCAAACGTATTGATGTAGTGATTAACCAGGTCACCATCTCCGACGAGCGGAAAAAGAAATACGATTTCTCCACGCCGTACACCGTTTCCGGTATCCAGGCGCTGGTGAAAAAGGGCAATGAGGGCAATATTAAATCCGCCGCCGATCTGAAAGGTAAAAAGGTTGGCGTGGGTCTTGGCACCAACTATGAAGAGTGGCTGCGCCAGAACGTGCAGGGCGTGGATATTCGTACCTATGATGATGATCCGACTAAATATCAGGATCTGCGCGTAGGCCGTATTGATGCCATTCTGGTTGACCGCCTGGCAGCGCTGGATCTGGTTAAGAAAACCAATAATACGCTGGCGGTGGCGGGTGATGCGTTCTCTCGCCAGGAAGCGGGCGTCGCGGTGCGTAAAGGCAACGACGATCTGCTGAAAGCGGTGGATAACGCCATTGCGGATATGCAGAAAGACGGCAGCCTGAAGGCTCTGTCCGAGAAATGGTTTGGCGCGGACGTGACCAGGTAAATAACACCCACCGTCAACAAATCACTTGTGAAATTGACAACGTCCTGACAAGACGCCAGGACGTTGTCCCCCTCTTTTCCCCTAACTTACGACGTCACGTCAGTGGGTACTTGCGGCGGTTAAACAAACGCCGGTTATCACATCGGCATTTGGTACTCTATCATGCCGCTTTTTTTCGCTACCCAATCGTACAGGCGCTGCCCACGCAAATTGGTTTGATGAGTATGCCAGTACAGACGTGAGGCTTCATGGGCATGAGCCTGTTGTCTGACATAGTCAATGAGCTGTTTTCCGACCTGCTTACCACGGACATCTGGCCTGACAAAGAGATCTTCGAGATAACAGTAGTTTGTCGCAGCCCAGGTGGAGCGGTGAAACAGGTAATGTACAAACCCAATTATGTGATCATCGACCTTTGCTACAGCGCAAAACATAGGTTCACCAGCATCAAAAAAGCGGCCCCAGTTCAAACGCGTTATCGGTTCGGGAATGTCGACACCATAAAATTCCTGATAGCTTTTCCATAAGGGTATCCACTGTGCGTAATCCTCATTAATTGCCTGTTGAATAGTTACGTTCTTGATGTCACTGTCCATAATCATAATTTTCCTCACATTCATACGGTGACGGGTCAATTTCGGACGCCATAATAAACGCAGTTTTGGTATCTATTAAGGGACAGTTTTTATATATTTTTAGGGTCCACTTTTAAGCGTACCAGGGATGAAGATGTCCACTAAAAAAGCGATTGCCCCCTTTTTTCAGGATTTGCTCTTAAAAGATGGCATCATTAAGGATCAAGTGTACAGTGCGATTCGCAATGCCATTCTTGACGGAGTTCTGATGGCTGGCGCAAGAATACCGTCCAGCCGTGCACTGGCAGAGATGATGGCGATTTCTCGCAATTCCGTGATTGCTGGCCTTCACCGTCTGTTAGATGAAGGCTATCTCGAAACGCGTAAAGGTTCAGGCACCTTTGTGGCACAAAGCATTCCAGAGAGTGCGATTGGCGTATGTCAACCGGGTATTTCCCCTGAATCACGGCATTTTTCTACGGATCAACTGAACGCTGATATCACTGCAGTCAGCCCTTTATGGATAGAAAGTCAGAAAGATAATAAGAACCACCGTCTTTTCACCGTTGGGGTCGGCTGTACCGATCTGTTTCCTCATGCGCTGTGGGGACGACTACTTGGCCGGGTCTGGCGGCAATCAAAGCGGGAGCTTGGCCTGCATACACACCCCGGAGGGTATAAACCGCTACGGCGAGCTATCAGTGCTTATATTAAGACCACCCGAGGCGTTCATTGCCATGAAGACCAGGTCATCATTGTCAATGGCATCCAGCAGGCACTGAACATTACGGCGAAAGCACTACTTTCGCCTGGTAGCGAGGTATGGCTGGACGACCCGGGTTATAATGGAGCCCGAGGCGCATTTACTGCTGGTGGCGCTGTTGTCAGGCCCGTCCGGGTCGATACCGATGGCATAGATATTAACGACGGTATTGCGCATTATTCCACTCCCCGTCTGGTGTATACCGCCCCATCACATCAATTTCCGCTGGGTGGCACCCTCAGCCTTTCTCGGCGGCTTGCGTTACTGGAGTGGGCGCACGTCAATCAGACATGGATATTCGAAGATGATTACAATAGTGAGTTTCGCTACGCCACTCGCTCAGTGCAGGCTCTCCAGGGACTGGACAAATATAATCGGGTCATTTATTCAGGAACATTCTCTAAAATGATGTACCCGGAATTTCGGCTGGGTTTTTTAGTCGCGCCTGCAGGATTACAGGATTATTTACTGAACGCTAAATATATTTCCGATGTCTGCACCGGCTATCTCGAGCAGGCTGTGCTGGCCCGTTTTATCGAAGAAGGGCATTACGCCAGCCACGTACGGCGTATTCGTAAAAAATGCTATGAACGTAAGATGGCGCTCATTGCTGCCATTGATGAGTATTTAGCACACAAGATGATTGTCCATCCTTCGGACTCAGGTATTCATTTAGTCTGCTGGTTACAGAATGGATTAAAGGGAAAAGAGGTTGAAGCAAAAGCGCGCCAACATGGAATGGGAATACAATCGCTTGATCGCTATTGCCAACGACCTCCAGCGAAGGAAGGCATCCTGCTTGGTTTTGCGAATCATTCCCCGGATGTTCTGCGACAGGGTATCCGGCAACTTGCGCAAATAATTTAACTTAGGGTAGCACTGATTAACGAGAGGGTTATTTCTCCCCACGTTGATCGGGGATTGACGATGAAATAATGAATGACATAACGTGAATACCCGATGCCTCTTAGGTTTGTTTAAAACGCCTGTTTCAGAGAGGCTTTTGCTGGACGGTAATCCGCTATGGAAAGTGTAAATTATCAGCTATCTGCCTGATTCTCGCCCCATTTAACTGCGAAACAGTAGCAAACCGCAGGCGAAAGGGGGGGTATCACGGTACTTTTTTTCTTTCTCGCCCATAGCGTGCATAATAAAAAGAAATTTGTCAGGAGGTTGCATGTCGCTGCACAACTTAACCCGCTTTCCCCGTCTGGAACTGATTGGCGCGCCGACGCCACTGGAATATCTGCCACGCTTCTCGGACTATCTTGGCCGCGAAATCTTTATCAAGCGCGATGATGTGACACCGATGGCGCTCGGCGGTAATAAACTGCGCAACCTGGAGTTTCTTGCCGCCGATGCGTTGCGTGAAGGCGCGGACACCTTAGTGACCGCGGGTGCGATCCAGTCTAACCATGTCCGTCAGACGGCGGCGGTGGCGGCTAAGCTGGGGCTGCATTGCGTGGCGCTGCTGGAAAACCCCATTGGTACCACGGCAGAAAACTATCTTACTAACGGCAACCGCCTGCTGCTGGATCTGTTCGATGTCCAGGTTGAAATGTGCTCAGCGCTGGATAACCCTGACCAGCAGCTCGGTGAACTGGCGATGCGTCTTGAAGCTCAGGGTTTTCGCCCGTATGTCATACCGGTGGGTGGTTCTAACGCGTTGGGTGCATTAGGCTATGTTGAAAGCGCACTGGAAATAGCTCAACAGTGCGAAGGTGCGGTCAATATCTCTTCGGTGGTGGTGGCCTCCGGCAGCGCCGGAACCCACGCCGGACTGGCCGTTGGGCTGGAACAACTGATGCCGGAAGCCGATTTGATTGGCGTGACAGTGTCACGAAAAGTGGCCGATCAGTTACCCAAAGTGGTTGCCCTGCAACAGGCGGTCGCTCAGAGTCTGGAACTGTCCGCCACGGCTGAGATCCATCTCTGGGATGACTATTTTGCGCCCGGCTATGGGATGCCGAGCGAAGAAGGTCTGGAAGCCGTTAAGCTGCTGGCTAAACTGGAGGGTATTTTGCTCGACCCGGTATATACCGGTAAAGCCATGGCAGGTCTGATTGATGGTATTACTCGCCAGCGCTTTAAGGACGACGGTCCGATTCTGTTTATTCATACCGGCGGCGCACCTGCGCTGTTTGCCTATCATCCGCACGTTTAAGGCATACTACTCACAATGCAAGAGAGTCTACAACTGGTCCTCGATTCCGCGCCTTTCCTGCTGCGCGGGGCGGTGTTTACCTTACAGCTGAGTATCGGCGGGATGTTTTTTGGCCTGTTGCTGGGCTTTATCCTGGCGCTGATGCGCATGTCGCCGGTGCTGGTGATCCGCTGGCTGGCGCGGTTTTATATTTCCGTTTTTCGCGGCACGCCGCTGATTGCTCAGCTATTTATGATTTATTACGGTCTGCCGCAGTTTGGCATTGAGCTGGACCCGATCCCGGCCGCGATGATTGGTTTATCCCTTAATACCGCAGCGTATACCTCCGAAACCCTGCGCGCTGCTATCTCATCTATTGATAAAGGCCAGTGGGAAGCGGCGGCCAGTATCGGTATGACGCCGGGTCAGACGCTGCGCCGGGCAATCCTGCCTCAGGCCGCACGCGTTGCGCTGCCGCCGCTGAGCAACAGCTTTATCAGTCTGGTAAAAGACACCTCGCTGGCGGCGACCATTCAGGTGCCGGAGCTTTTCCGGCAGGCGCAGTTGATTACCTCTCGCACGCTGGAGGTCTTCACCATGTATCTGGCGGCATCGTTGATTTACTGGGTGATGGCGACGGCGCTTTCGGCTTTGCAAAATCACTTTGAATACCGCTTAAACCGTCAGGAGCGCGATCCGAAATGAGTGCCATTGAAGTTAAACAACTGCTGAAGAAATTTCACGGGCAAACGGTGCTGCACGGTATCGATCTTGACGTGGAGGAGGGCGAAGTCGTCGCTATCATTGGTCCCAGTGGTTCAGGGAAAACCACATTGTTGCGCAGTATTAATCTGCTGGAGCAGCCTGAAGGCGGTACGATTCGGGTCGGCGCTATCACCATCGATACCGCCCGCCCTTTAGGCCAGCAAAAAGAGAAGATCCGTACCCTGCGCCAGCACGTGGGATTTGTTTTTCAGAGCTTTAATCTCTTCCCCCACCGCACCGTGCTGGAAAATATTATTGAAGGACCGGTCATCGTCAAAGGTGAAGACAAACAGGATGCAATGACTCGCGCCCGGCAATTGCTGGAAAAAGTGGGCCTTAGCGGGAAAGAGAACAGCTACCCCAAACGTCTTTCGGGCGGGCAGCAGCAGCGGGTGGCGATTGCCCGCGCGCTGGCGATGCGTCCGGATGTGATCCTGTTTGATGAGCCGACCTCTGCACTGGACCCGGAGCTGGTCGGCGAGGTACTCAACACCATTCGCCAACTGGCGCTGGAGAAGCGCACGATGGTCATCGTTACCCATGAAATGAGTTTTGCCCGTGACGTGGCCGATCGGGCGATTTTTATGGACCAGGGACGCATCGTTGAGCAGGGGCCGGCAAAAACCCTCTTTACTTCACCACAGCAGCCACGCACAAAGCAGTTTCTGGAGAAGTTTCTCAGCCAGTAATATCATTCAGGCGCATCTGCCCGGCCTGCGGATGTGCCGTCTCTCCCCGATGGAATATAAATTTCACTTAAGTTCTCTGCGTAATTTGCCGCTTCGTTTAACTCGGCGTATGCCTCTGTTTTAACCAAAAAATCATAAATTACCGGAGCTTGGCCTTGCCTTATCTGCGTCTGGTCCTGTTTTGGTACTGTTTATTTGTTCAGAATGGATATTTTATATTAATAAATAAGTTTTATGTGTTAGCTTGATGTATACATAATAATTATTGAAGTGCAGGGGAATTATTGGCAGTTATGAGGGAGAATGACTTTTTCGCGTGGCGGCGGGAGATGCTGTACCGTTTTCAATCGGCGACAGTGGCAGAAGAGGTTTATACTCTGCTGCAACAGCAAATTCAGTGGCTTGAATATGACTTTTTTTCGCTGTGTATCCGGCATCCGGTGCCCTTTACCCGCCCTAAAATATCGCTCCACGCAACCTATCCGGCGTCCTGGCTGAAGCATTATCAGTCTGAGAACTATTTTGCGATCGATCCTGTTTTAAAAACGGACAATTATCAGCATGGCTGTGTCAACTGGAGCGATGATTTGTTTTGCGAGGCAACCAACCTCTGGGATGCCGCTCGCGACCACGGATTGCGCGGGGGGATCACCCAATGTGCGGTCTTACCTAACCGGGCTACCGGTTTCTTGTCAGTCGCCAGTCAGCATGCACAGAATAAAAAAGTGAGTGATGACGAAACCGAGTTGCGGTTGAGAACGTTAATTGAGTTAAGTACCGAAGCACTGTTACGGCTGAATGATGAACTCGTTGCTTCACCCGAGATGAAGTTTAGCAAGCGAGAACTGGAAATTCTGAAATGGACCGCCGAGGGCAAAACCTCTGCTGAAATCGCTATTATTTTGTCGATATCGGAAAATACGGTCAACTTTCATCAGAAAAATATGCAGCGGAAGTTTAATGCGCCCAATAAAACGCAAATCGCCTGCTACGCGGTGGCGATTGGCTTAATCTGACCGCCCCGACGTTCTGCGTGCCAGACGCATAACCGGCTGTGAGTTTCGCTCTCAGCCGGCCATTCTACTACTGACGGTAGGCCTGTTTAATTTGCTTAACCGTGCTGGAATAAACCGCTGCCAGATTTTCATCGTCGATCTGGGCGATTTGTTTTTCCATCTTAATGATTACGCGGCCAGCATCGGCCTGTCCCATCGCCTGTAGCATCAGCGTAAGCATGGCTTTCAGGCAGGAGACTTCCTGAGCCAGTTGCTGAGTATTGTCAGAAGTGGAAAAATCGGGTGCGCTCATTTATTTTCCTCGTATGATTCTTGCGCGCTGGCGCGATGTTAAAAGCAAAGGCGGCGGAGTATATCATAAGCTGAGGCAAAAAAAGGAGTGGTTGTTTTTTGTTCAGCTTGTCTGCGCGGCCGCTAATTAGATAAAATCGTTGAAAAGATTAAATCCCGGTATCCAATAATTGTTTTTTGTTCTCATTGCGTTAATTATTGTTAAAGCCCTGGTTAAGTATTCTTCATGTTATAACGCGCAAAATGAAAAAAAATCCGCTTCTTGATGTTGCGCCGCCTCACATCGCATCGCCTGCGGTATTAAAATTCGAAAAACGCGGGCGAAATCTTATCTCTGGTCTTTTTTTGCATTTCAATGTTCAGCAAAAAAACGGTAATATACGAAAAATCAGTTGTCAGTAGCGTTATCCCTTTTCAGGAGATTATTCCTTTGATCAACGTTTTTCTTGTTGATGACCACGAGCTGGTGCGCGCAGGGATACGACGCATTCTTGAAGATATTAAGGGCATAAAAGTCGTTGGTGAGGCCTGCTGCGGCGAGGACGCCGTCAAATGGTGCCGGGCAAATTCCGTTGACGTGGTATTGATGGATATGAACATGCCTGGTATTGGTGGCCTGGAGGCGACGCGCAAAATCGCCCGCGCTGCGCCCGACACAAAAGTTATTATGCTCACTGTTCATACCGAAAATCCGCTGCCAGCCAGGGTAATGCAGGCAGGCGCTGCGGGTTATCTGAGTAAAGGCGCAGCTCCGCAGGAAGTGGTTAGCGCAATCCGCTCTGTATACTCCGGTCAGCGCTACATCGCCTCGGATATCGCACAGCAAATGGCACTCAGTCAAATCAAGCCAGAAAAAACGGAATCTCCGTTTGCCAGTTTGTCTGAACGCGAATTGCAGATTATGCTGATGATTACCAAAGGTCAGAAGGTTAATGAGATCTCAGAACAGCTGAATCTCAGTCCTAAAACGGTGAACAGCTATCGCTATCGTATGTTTAGCAAATTGAACATTCATGGTGATGTCGAGCTGACGCACCTGGCAATCCGCCATGGCCTGTGTAATGCGGAGTCGTTAGCAAATCTGTGAGTGATGTATTTGATTCAAAATCCTTTCTAAAAACGGTGACCAGCCAACCCGGTGTCTATCGTATGTACGATGCTGGCGGCACCGTTATTTATGTCGGTAAAGCCAAAGATCTGAAAAAACGCTTGTCGAGCTACTTTCGCGGCAACCTTGCCTCGCGCAAAACAGAGGCGCTGGTGGCGTTGATCGCCCAGATTGACGTGACGGTCACCCACACGGAAACCGAAGCGCTGCTGCTTGAGCATAATTACATCAAGCTCTATCAGCCCCGGTACAATGTCTTACTGCGCGACGACAAATCGTATCCGTTTATCTTTTTGAGTGGCGATACGCATCCTCGTCTGGCAACGCATCGTGGCGCAAAACATGCGAAGGGCGAGTATTTCGGCCCGTTTCCTAATGGTTACGCGGTAAGGGAAACGCTGGCACTGCTGCAGAAGATTTTCCCTATTCGTCAGTGTGAAAATAGCGTTTATCGCAATCGCTCACGTCCTTGTCTGCAATATCAGATCGGGCGCTGTCTTGGCCCGTGTGTGGCAGGGCTGGTAAGTGAAGATGACTATGCGCAGCAGGTCGAATATGTTCGCCTTTTCCTGGCCGGAAAAGACGATCAGGTACTAACACAGCTCATCGCCCGTATGGAAAAAGCCAGTCAAAATCTGGATTTTGAGGAAGCTGCGCGTATTCGCGATCAAATCCAGGCGGTGCGTCGGGTAACAGAAAAACAGTTTGTCTCCAATAATGGTGACGACCTTGACGTTATCGGCGTTTCTTTTGATGCGGGCATGGCCTGTATTCACGTGCTGTTTATCCGTCAGGGCAAAGTGCTGGGCAGTCGTAGCTACTTCCCTAAAGTTCCCGGTGGAACGGAGCTGAGTGAAGTGGTGGAAACCTTTGTCGGCCAGTTTTATCTCCAGGGCAGCCAGATGCGTACCCTGCCGGGCGAGATCCTGCTGGACTTTACTCTCAGCGATAAAACGCTGCTCGAAGAATCGCTCACCACACTTGCCGGGCGACGCGTTAACGTGCAGACCAAACCGCGTGGCGATCGCGCTCGTTATTTGAAGCTGGCACGCACCAACGCGGCAACGGCGCTGACGACTAAACTGTCGCAGCAGTCAACGGTACACCAGCGACTCGCCGCGCTTGCCACGCTGCTTAAATTGCCGGAAGTCAGACGAATGGAATGTTTCGACATCAGCCATACGATGGGCGAACAGACGGTGGCTTCCTGCGTGGTGTTTGACAGTAATGGTCCGCTACGGGCCGAGTATCGTCGCTACAATATTACCGGGATCACACCCGGTGATGACTACGCGGCCATGAATCAGGTACTGCGTCGTCGTTATGGCAAAGCGATTGAAGCGAGTAAAATCCCGGACGTGATCCTGATTGATGGTGGTAAGGGGCAGCTCGGACAGGCGAAAAACGTGTTTTCTGAGCTGGAAGTCCCCTGGGATAAACATCATCCCATCCTGCTTGGCGTGGCGAAAGGGACCGATCGTAAGGCCGGGCTGGAAACGCTGTTTTTCGAGCCTGAAGGGGAAGGGTTCAGTCTGCCACCTGACTCACCCGCGCTGCATGTGATCCAGCATATTCGCGATGAATCCCACGATCATGCCATTAGCGGGCACCGCAAAAAACGGGCGAAAGTGAAAAATACCAGCTCGCTGGAAACGATTGAAGGCGTGGGACCCAAGCGGCGGCAGATGCTGCTAAAATACATGGGCGGTTTGCAGGGTTTGCAGAATGCAAGCGTTGACGAGATCGCAAAAGTACCGGGTATATCGCAGGGTCTGGCAGAAAAGATCTTCTACTCGTTGAAACATTAGGTGCCTTGTAGCAACATAGGGCTAATTTTTACTAACAACAGATAGTTACCCGTCACTATGCGATTTAATATCCCTACGTTGCTTACTCTGTTTCGCGTTATTTTGATTCCCTTTTTCGTGCTGGCATTTTATTTGCCGTTCGTTTGGGCACCCTTTGCCTGTGCGCTGATTTTTCTCATCGCGGCGGTCACTGACTGGTTTGACGGGTTTCTGGCCCGCCGCTGGAATCAAAGCACGCGTTTTGGTGCATTTCTCGATCCGGTAGCGGATAAAGTGCTGGTGGCCATTGCGATGGTGCTGGTGGCCGAGCATTATCACAGTTGGTGGGTCACCTTACCGGCGGCAACGATGATTGCGCGGGAGATTATCATCTCCGCACTGCGCGAATGGATGGCCGAGTTGGGCAAACGCAGCAACGTTGCCGTATCATGGATTGGCAAGGTAAAAACCACAGCCCAGATGGTCGCCTTAACCTGGCTGCTGTGGCGTCCTAACGAGTGGGTGACATGGGCGGGTATCGCGCTATTTTTCGTCGCGGCAATCCTGACATTGTGGTCGATGCTGCAATATCTGAATGCCGCACGCAGCGATTTGCTTGAACCGTGATCGTTTCGCCGTAAATTTCAGCAAACGAGCCGCCGTTGCGAAAAATATCGTTGACTCATCGCCTCAGGTAAGTAGAATGCAACGCATCGAACGGCAGCACTGAATGCCAGACGATAATAAAATCAAGTGATTATATAGCTTGATATTGCGGGAATAGCTCAGTTGGTAGAGCACGACCTTGCCAAGGTCGGGGTCGCGAGTTCGAGTCTCGTTTCCCGCTCCAGTTTAAAGCATCGGCTATAGCGGGTGTTAGAGTATTAAAGGCGCGTTAGCAAAGCGGTTATGTAGCGGATTGCAAATCCGTCTAGTCCGGTTCGACTCCGGAACGCGCCTCCAATTTTTTCCCGCGCCCGGGTGGTGAAATCGGTAGACACAAGGGATTTAAAATCCCTCGGCGTTCGCGCTGTGCGGGTTCAAGTCCCGCCCCGGGCACCATGGGAAACAAATAGAATAATCAAAGCAATAAGCAGTGTCGTGAAACCACCTTCGGGTGGTTTTTTTGTATCGCGAAATTAATTTTATTACCTGTTGCTTTTAGTGGATATAAGCATAAGCTTCTTCAGCAGTACTGACGTACAACTGAATAACGCTACTGCATCGGGTCGGTTTGAGTCCGCTGCTGGAAATAGTGGGCTGTAAAAAGACAGGGATAGTAGTCATGACCGAATTAAATACCTTCGCCAGGAAAGCGAAAGGGCGCAAGCTGTATGCGTCTATCACCTTATGCGCTTTCGGAGTGCTTTCTGCCGCAGTCTGGGGATGGCAGCATTATTCCACGGTGAGTGAAAAAACGCTCACGCCGCTGGTCGTGCAAAACAATTTGCAGATAGACCTCAACACGCCTGATGTACTGATTGACAGCGACTCCTTAAGTCAGCTTCCCAAAGATCTTCTGACAATTCCTTTTCTGCATGATGTTCTCAGCGAAGACTTCGTTTTCTATTACCAGCACAACCCTGACCGCCTTGGCATTGAAGGCAGCCTCCGGCGCATTGTCTACGAGCATGATTTAACGCTACAGGACAAACTGCTGACCTCGCTGCTGGATCAGCCTGCCGAGGCTGCCTTATGGCACGATAAAAAAGGTCGCCTGTCGCACTACATGGTGCTAATCCAGCGAAGTGGATTGAGCAAACTGCTTGAGCCAGTGTTGTTTGCGGCGACCAGCGATCGGCAGCTAAGTAAAACCGAAATCAGCGGCATCAGGATTAACAGCGAGACTGTGCCTGTTTATGCGCTGAGTTATAACGGTAATCGCTCTCTGCTTTTTGCAACTTATCATGACAATATGCTGATTTTTTCCAGCAGCGACATGCTGTTTAAAGGCGAAGAACAGGATGCAACAGCAACCAGTATCGCCCGTGGCTTACTAAGCGGTGAACAGCACTGGAATACGCAGTTTGGGTTAAATGCGCGAGTGCCTTCTGCAACCGGCAAACAACAGGTTCGCCAGCGCATCGTGGTGAATGCCAACCTGCTGGGCTTTGGTTATCAGCGCCTGATCCCGGCATTTGCCGGGGTGCGGTTTGATATGGACGCCGGGGGATGGCATAGCTGGCTTGCGCTAAATGATAAATCCGCCAGCGAAGACACCAGCTTTGATTTCGCGCCGCTATGGAGCGTCATGCCCTCAGGTGCCAGTTTTTGTGTGGCCGTGCCGTATTCCCACGGTATTGCAGAGCAAATGCTCTCGCAACTCAGTGCGAATTCGCAAGAACTGAACGGGCTGCTGGACGGTGCCGGTGGGCTTTGCTGGTATGAGAACTCCAGACTTCAGAGCCCGTTATTTATCGGCAACATTAACGGCGGCGCTGAGCAGGCGCAACTTCCGGCCATGTTGTTTGAGAACGCCATCGGCGCGCGCGAAAGCAATGCGCCGCAGGGACGAATGCCGGTGAAAAAGACACAGTCAGGCTCTGCGACGATCTGGCAGCGCGAGGTCAGTTCGCGTTACGGCCAGTATCCGGCAGCGAAATCTGCCTCCCCGGAGCAACTGATGTCGCCCGCATTCTTTCGCGTATCGCTGGCAATACAGGACAAAACGGTGGCATTTTCTCTGGACGATACATTAGTCAATAATGCATTGCAGACGCTGAATAAAACGCGACCTCCGATGGCTGATGTCATTCCCGACGGGAATTTCGTCCCGCTCTACATTAACCCTCAGGGCATGGCGAAACTGCTGAGGCGCGAAACGCTGGAGAGCCTGCCAAAAAATGCCGAGCCGGTTTTCTTTAACGCGGCGCAAACGCTATTAATGCCGAAAATCGATGCATTAGCCGCGCAGCCTCGTTACGTCATGATGCTGGCTCAACCGGAACCCGGTGACGCCTGGCAGTGGCTACCGGTGAGCTGGAAGGCATTATGATCCGTCTGCTGGCGGCATGCTGCTGGCTTGTTTGTGCGCTGGCAACGGCGGCGCAGACCGTTACGCTTGATGCCGAACAATCGACGCTGTTTCGCTCGTGGTTTATGCGTATTGCCGAAGAACAACTGCGTCAGGGGCCGAGTCCGCGCTGGTATCAGCAGGATTGTGCCGGGCTGGTGCGTTTTGCCGCAAATGAGGCCCTAAAACCGCACGATACCTCGTGGCTACGCAGCAACGGGTTGTCAAACCGCTTTTTGCCGCCGGAAATGACCTTAACGCCGCAGCAGCGCCAGCTAGCGCAACGCTGGGATCAGGGCAACGGCAACATTGGCCCTTATGTCAATGCAATCAAATTGATCCAGTACAATAGTCGTTTTATTGGCCGGGATGTGAACCAGGCATTGCCTGGCGATATGCTTTTTTTTGATCAGGGCGACGACCAGCATTTAATGGTCTGGATGGGACGTTACGTCATCTACCACACCGGAAGTGCTACCCACGCGGATAATGGAATGCGCGCCGTCAGTCTGCAACAACTCATGACATGGAACGATACCCGATGGATACCCAACGACTCAAACCCCAATTTCATTGGCGTTTATCGCTTAAACTTTCTGGCGCGATAGGCGGGCAGCGTTTTTCCCGCCTTTGTCTTCCCCTGCTGATCGCAACGGCGCTGGGGGTTCCATGTGCCCATGCCGGTGAGGAGCTTCCCGACAGCGGTTATTCATCACCGACAGGAGACAGTTTTTTTCTGCTGGCCGATAGCAGTTTTACCAATACGGAAGAAGCCAAAGTCAGACTTGAAGCTCCCGGCCGCGATTACCAGCGTTACCGTATGGAGGAGTATGGTGGAGCCGATATTCGCCTCTATCGCATTCCCGATCCGCTGGCCTTTCTGCGTCAGCAGAAAAACCTGCATCGCATCGTTGTTCAACCGCAGTACTTAGGCGACGGGCTGGCAAACACGCTCACCTTTCTGTGGGACAACTGGTACGGAAAATCTCGCCGCGTTATGCAACGTTCGTTTTCCTCGCAGTCTCGCCAGAAGGTAACGCAGGCGCTGCCAGAATTACAGCTCGGCAATGCCATAACGAAACCCTCGCAGTATGTTCAGACGAACCTGTTCTCACCGTTGAAAAAATATCCGCTGGTTGAGCAATTTCGCTATCCGTTGTGGAGCGCTATCCCTATCCAGCCGCCAAAAGGCGTTGAACTGGAAGGATCGTCCAGTAACTTTGTACAGGCGCAACCGGGCAACGTTTATATTCCGCTCGGCAAGCTGGAACCGGGGCTTTATCTCGTTGAAGCTATGATCGGCAAATATCGGGCCACAACCGTGGTTTTCGTTTCTAATACTGTGGCGCTCAGTAAAGTCTCTGGCAACGATCTGCTGGTGTGGACGGCCGGAAAAACCAACGGCGACGTGAAACCCGGTACGGACATTCTGTGGACGGACGGACTGGGGATATTAGCCAGCGGTAAGACGGACAATGAGGGTGCTCTGAAGCTGAAACATATTTCGCCGGAGCGGTCGTACATTCTGGGTAAAGACGCAGAGGGTGGCGTTTTCGTCTCAGAAAACTTCTATTACGACAGTGAAATTTATAATACCCGGTTGTACGTCTTTACCGACCGACCGCTTTATCGTGCGGGCGATCGGGTCGATGTGAAAGTACTGGGGCGCGAATTCCACGATGCGCTGCATTCATCGGCCATTACCGGTGCCCCCGCGACGCTCTCTGTGATTGATGCCAATGGCAGCGTGCTGCAATCGCAGAAGATAACCCTTGATGGGCGCAGTGGCGGGCAGACCAGCTTCCGCTTGCCTGACAACGCCGTATCCGGCGGCTATGAACTCCGCCTGGCGTACCGCAATCATCTTTACAGCAGCGCGTTTCGGGTCGCGAGCTATATTAAACCGCACTTTGAAGTGGCGCTAACGCTGGATAAAAAAGAGTTCAAAACCGGGGACGCGGTGCAGGGTCATCTGCAACTGCTTTATCCCGATGGTAAAGCCGTAAAAGGAGCGCGTGTCCAGTTAAGCCTGCGATCGCAGCAATTGTCGATGGTTGGCAACGATCTGCGCTATGCAGGGCGCTTTCCGATAGAGCTCTCCAGTAGCGACATGGTGTCCGATGAGGCGGGGCGCGTGGCGATAAATCTGCCCGCCGCAGACAAACCAAGCCGTTATTTGTTAACCATTTCTGCCAGTGACGGCGCGGCGTATCGGGTCAATTCGACCAAAGAGATCCTTATTGAACGTGGACAAGCGCACTATGCCCTGCAAACGACTTCCCGGTTCAGCCAGGCCGGTGACGATGTCGCTTTTCACTATTCGCTACTCGATGGCGCAGGGCCAAAACCCGCGCAGTACGAGTGGGTCCGTCTTGAGGATCGCGCCACGCAACGCGGGAGTGTCTCTGCAAACGGGAAATCGTTCACCGTGCGGTTTGATAAACCAGGTAACTACACGCTGACGCTGCGCGATAAAGACGATTTAATCATCGGCGGTATCAGTCATATCGTCAGCGGCACCGGCAGTCAGGCGCAGACTGGCACCATTGACATCACGCCCGATAAAACCCAGTACCAGCCGGGTGAGACGGCGAAAATGCTCATTACGTTTCCCGAGCCGGTACAAGAAGCGCTGCTAACCCTGGAGCGCGATAGGGTCGAGAAACAGTCGCTGCTCTCACGTCCTGCCAGTTGGCTGACGCTACAGCGTCTGAATGATACCCAGTACATTGCCCTGGTCCCGGTTGCTGAAGCCTTTGCGCCGAATATGACCTTTTCAGTGCTTTATACTCGTCACGGCCAGTACAGTTTCCAGAACGCTGGCATTAAAGTGGCGACGCCGCACCTGGATCTACAGGTAAAAACCGATAAAACTCACTACCAGCCAGGTGAGCTGGTCAATGTTGAACTCACTACGCTGCTTAAAGGCAAACCGGTTTCTGCGCAGTTGACGGTTAGCGTGGTGGATGAAATGATCTATGCGCTACAGCCGGAAATCGCCCCGGATATCGGCAAATTTTTCTACCCGCTGGGACGTGACAATGTGCGCACCAGCTCCAGTTTATCGTTCATTACTTACGATCAGGCACTCTCCAGCGAACCCACGACGCCGGGTGCGACCAACCGCAGCGAGCGGCGGGTAAAAATGCTGGAACGTCCGCGCCGGGAAGAGGTTGATACCGCCGCCTGGCTGCCATCGCTGACGACGGACAAACAAGGCAAGGCGCACTTTACTTTCCTGATGCCGGATTCCCTGACCCGCTGGCGTATTACCGCCAGGGGAATGAATGCTGACGGCCTGGTAGGGCAAAGTCAGTCGTTCCTGCGCTCGGAAAAAAATCTCTACATGAAACTGAGCATGCCGACGGTGTTCCGTGAAGGAGATAAACCTGACGCCGGGCTGTTTATCTTCAGCCAGCAGGATAACGCCGCCGCTGAGCTGGTCACACATTTTGCCGGACAAGAGCAGCGTAAGCCGCTGACGCTTCATCAGGGCGCAAACTATATTCCTCTGGCCCAGTCGATTCAGCAGTCCGGTCTGTTCAGTGCCGAGCTGTGGCAGAACGGCCAGAGGCAGGATGGCATCAGCGCGCAGATAGCATTTATTCATAATGCCTGGTGGGTCGATGAGCAGAAAAACGTGCTGCTAAGCGGCGGAGATAACCTGCTAGAACTGCCGGCACATGCGCGCAACATTCGTCTGCAAAGCAGTGACACGGTGCAGGATATTTTCCGTAATAATCTTGATGAGCTTATTGATGAACCTTATGGCGGCGTAGTCAATACTGCCAGCCGTCTGATTCCCTTGAGTCTGGCATGGCGTTCATTGCCCACTCATGACGGTGCCGCCGCCGCCGATTTGCGTCAGATGATGCAAAACAACCGCCTGCGTCTGATGCAACTGGCAGGACCGGACGCGCGTTTCGCCTGGTGGGGTGACAGTGAAGATAGCAGCGCGCTGTTGACCGCCTGGGCATGGTACGCCGACTGGCAGGCCAGCCAAGCGTTAGGGGTACCTCAATCACCTGAATACTGGCAGCATATGCTGGACAGCTATGCCGGGCAGGCCAACACGATGCCGCTGCTTCATCGGGCGCTGGTGCTGGCCTGGGCGCAGGAAATGGGGTTGCCGGTGAAAAGTCTGCTGAAGGGGCTGGACGAAACCCTGGCCAGCCGTTCAGCGCAAAACGGTGATGACAATCTTGCGCCGGATGATAGCCTGATCCTCTGGCAACCCGACTCGGCGTTGGGGGATGCGGTAGCGAGCGTATTAACCTCGACGCTGCTGAAAAAAGCGAATCTGACTTCCGTTGGCAGCCAGGCGGCGCAGGCGGCTGCGCTGCGTCTGGCGGCGGATAGCGCTCAGCCGCTGGCACGCACGGTGGTCTTGCTCAGCGGCAACGGCGATGCCGCTCAGGCGGCCGCTATTCTTCGCAGCTTAACCGCGCAGCAGTCGGGCATGGATCGTGCACTGGCACTGAACTGGTTGGCGACATACATGAATACCGTGCCTGCGGTAGCCCTTCCCGCGCCTGCGGGCGCATGGGCGAAGCGCTATGCGGCAAATGGTGGCGAGTTCTGGCGCTGGAGCGGGCAGGATGTGCCCGAGGTCATCTCGCTACCTGATGATGCAATGCCACTCAATGTGCAGATCCGCTGGCGCGCACCGGCTGACAATGCGCAGCAAAATATGCCGGGGGTGAACATCGAACGTCATTTATTCAAACTGGTGGCAGGCGAGAGCGCCATGAGCTTTATCCTGCAACCCGTCATCGATGATGAAATTGACAGTGACGCGCTCTATCTTGATGAAATTACGCTGACCAGCGAGCAGGCATCACCGCTACGTTATGGGCAGGTTGAAGTCCCGCTCCCACCGGGAGCGGATGTGGAACGCACCACCTGGGGCATTTCCGTCAGCAAACCGGGGGCGAAAGACCAGCAGGGGGCAGCGCTGGAAAAAGCGCGCAATGAAACGAGCGAACTGGCGTACATGATCCCCGTGAAGTCGTTGAGCGGAACCGTAACCTTCCGTCATTTGCTGCGCTTCTCGCAAAAAGGGCAATTTGTATTGCCTCCCGCTCGCTATATCCGCAGCTACGCCACGGATCAGCAGAGCCTGGCACCGAATACAGACTGGACTAAGATGCGGGTGAAATAAATGAAGTGGTCCGGCACGCTATGTCTACTGTGTTTTCTTCCCTTGCTGGCAACGGCAGAGGAGCCTGCACTGCAACTGGCGCTACGCGAGGCTCAGGGAAACCAGCTTTATACCTTAACCACGGCGGGCGTAACACGCGCAATGCCCCTGGCGGAAAAGATGCTCACGCCGCTGGGGAGCGTATGGAAACTGTATGTTTACGCCTGGCTTGAAGATACCCATCAGCCGGAGCAGCCTTATCAGTGTCAGGGGCAGGACGTCGGGGAGGTTTATTGCTGCCATCCTGGAGAGCGTATCACGCGTGATACAGCACTGGTCCGCTCCTGTGGGCTTTATTTTGCACCCTCGCGGTTACATATTGATGCCCGCGCATGGGAAGCGTACTGGCGTCAGCACAACGGCCCATCGTGGGCGCTCTCGCTTTCCTCATTACAGCCGCAAACGCAGGTTGGGGTCAGCGCGCTACTCGATTCGTTAGCCGTCTTGCCCGCACAGCAAAAAGCCCGGACCGTGTTGCTGGATGTGATGCTGGATGGTACGAAAGAGGGGCTTGCCGCCGCGCTCGGGGGACGGCTACGGGTGAAAACCTGGAGCTGGTTTTCCGGCGATGAAACGCAGGCCCGGCGGGGAGGATTCGCCGGTTGGCTGACCGACGGTACGCCGGTATGGGCAGGCGGCAGCGGCACCAGTAAAACGGTACTGATGCGCTATGCGTCAGTATTGGATCAGTTTTTACCTGTGTCGTCAGGTGTCGCCAGCGGTCAGTGCGTGCAGGTGCATCTGTTCGCCCGTTACCCGGTGCAGTCAGTCGTCAAAGAAAACACCACACGTAGCATCACAACGGGTCCTCTGTACGGACGTTATCGGGTGACGTTCAGTAATGGCAATCATATTAGCCTGGTGAGTAACGGCGAAACGATGTTGCTGACCGAGAAGGGCGTGCCACGCCTTCAGGCGCATCTTGATCGTGAAGAGTACGTTGCCAGAGTGCTGGATCGCGAGGCGGCAGCGACGCCGCTGGAGGCGGCAAAAGCGATGACCATCGTCATCCGTAGTTATTTACTGCAAAACGCGCAGCGTGAGGGAGACTGTCTCGTCATCAATGACAGCAGCGCAAGCCAGCGTGTCTCGCCGTCGCCCGCCAGCCGCGCCTCGCGTGAGGTCACGGCCTGGACGCAGGATATGATCCTCGCCGGAAGAGCGGTTAATTATCACAGAGACCGCGCCGCGACGGGGTTGCTCTCATGGCAAATGGCGCGCGAGCAGGCAGAAAGAGGGCAACGCGTAGATGCGATTCTTTCTGCTGCCTTCCCGGATGCCAGTCTGAGTCGCTGGGACGACCCGCAAGCCACCTGCCAGCCGATGCCGGAGGCAAAACGCTGGCTAGTGGCAAAAATGGAGCAGTGGCGTACACAACTGAACCCGGAGCCTGGTTACAGCGAGCCGCCTGCCTTTGCGGTTTGCAAACTGGTTTCTGGTTTTCCATTTACCGACAGGCAGCAAAAGCGCCTGTATATTCGCAATTTCTTTACGCTTCAGGACCGGCTTGATTTAGCACACGAATACTTGCATCTGGCCTTCGATGGTTATCCTTCCGGGCTGGATGAGTCTTACGTGGAAAACCTGGCCCGTCATTTATTAATGGACTAATGCTATGCGTACAATGTCACCTATTTTGTTCCCGTTGTTATTGGTATCGCTTTCGACGCTGGCCGACAGTACGGGCGTTCAGGAGGTGCAAATCGATGCTCCGTTGTCCGGCTGGCATGCTGCAGAAGGCGACAATGCATCGTTCTCGCAGTCGGTAAACTATCCGGCGTCAACCGTCAATATGGCCAGCGACCAAAACATCTCCGCGCAGATCCGGGGGCAGATTAAAAATTTCACCCCGTCCGGTAAAAAGGTCCCCGGCCGACTGGTGGTAAACGGCGTCAGTATGCCGCAGCGTGTGGAAACTGATGGCTCCTTTGCCCGTCCCTATATTTTTTCGGAAGGCAGCAACAGTATTGAGGTGGTGAGTCCTGATGGTAACAGCCGTAATCGGGTGCAGTTTTATTCGACGCCGGGGACAGGGGCTATCCGCGCCCGCCTGCGGCTGGTGCTGTCATGGGATACGGATAATACCGATCTGGATATGCACGTCATTACGCCGGATGGTGAACATGCCTGGTACGGTAATCAGGCATTGAATAATGGCGGTGCGCTGGATATTGACGTCACCACCGGCTATGGGCCGGAAATCTTCGCCATGCCTGCGCCGCTGAAGGGGCGCTATCTGGTATATGTTAATTACTTTGGCGGACGAAGCGAAACCGAACTTACCACGGCACAGTTGAGCATTATTACCGACGAAGGATCGGCAAATGAAAAGCAGGAAACCTTTATTGTGCCGATGCGCGAAGCAGGAGAGCTGACGCTGGTGAAAAGTTTTAACTGGTAATCAAACGCAGTGCAAAGGCTGGCGAACGCCGCCAGCCTTTGCACTCTGATAAAACACGTCTAAACACATCCCCATCATCTCTCCTTTGTTGCTGAAAAATAAACCTTTTAACTTCTGGCCTGCTTATTGCTATTCCTCTGTGTATTTAACAGAAGGATATGGATTGTGACTACAGCAACGGCCCTCGATCTTGAAGAGATCGTTCTGAGTATTATTGTTAACGCCGGCGAGGCCCGGAGTCAGAGCCTTCAGGCGTTATCGCTGGCGGGTGAAGGTAACCTGGTTGAGGCGCGCGCGCGACTGTCGGCGGCGGAGCTGGCTTTGCGCGAGGCGCACAAAACCCAAACCCGTCTGATTGAAGATGAAGCCAGAGGCATCCATCACCCGGTGTCGCTGCTAATGATCCACGCCCAGGATCATTTAATGAACGCTATTACCATCAATGACCTTGTATCGATACAGATAAAAAAATATGCCTGAATCGCAAAAATCTTCAAGGAGACATTATATGCTGCAAATCACGTTGTTATGCGCGGGCGGATTTTCCACCAGCGTTATGGTCAATAAAATGAAAGCGGCTTGTCTTGAGCTCAATATAGACGCACAAATCAGGGCGACATCGGCGAACAATTTTGTCGAATACGCCACCAGCACCGACATTCTGTTGCTGGCTCCGCAAATCTCATTTCTTGAGAAAGATTTCAAAGAGAAGTGGCCGCACATTAAGCAAATGATTATTAGCGGTCTCGACTACGGCACGATGAACGGGAAGCATGTCGTTGAACAGGCACTGGAACTGTAGTTGAGGCCACAAAGGAGGCAGGGATGCGCATTGATGAGGTCTGGACGCTACTGGAGCAGGAAGCGGGTGAACAAGGGCTGACGGCACTGGCGATTGCTAACCGACTTGGCTATGCGCGCTCCAATGTCAGCAACGACCTCAACCAACTGGTAAAAGAGGGCCGCGCCCGCAAAATGCGCGGCAAACCAGTGCTTTATTTCCCGGCGGTAGCAAACGAAAAGCATGACGTTGACGATGCCAGTCTGGCGACGTTTCTCACCAGTAATCGCAGCTTGCGCAAGGCGTTCAGTCAGGCCAGGGCCGCAATACTCTATCCACCGAACGGCATGAATATGTTGATCCTCGGTGAGGCTGGCGTCGGCAAGTCAATGTTCGTTGAAATGTTGCACTGCTGGGGCAAAAAAATGGGCATTCTTGCGGCCAGTGCGCCTTTCATCGTTTTTAACTGTGCCGACTACAGTAATAACCCCCAGTTGCTTCTGAGTCATATTTTCGGCTGCCGTAAAGGGGCCTATACCGGTTCGGTGGAGGATAAACCCGGGCTGGTTGAACAGGCACAGAATGGTATTTTGTTTCTTGATGAAGTGCATCGCCTGCCGCCGGAAGGCCAGGAGATGTTTTTTATTTTTATGGATAAAGGCCTCTACCGACGGCTGGGTGAGGCCGAGGCCACGCGCACGGCCAGCGTGCGTATTTTCGCGGCGACGACGGAAGATACTCAGTCGCAGTTACTCAGTACTTTTTTGCGCCGCTTTGCCATGAGTATTATGCTGCCCCCGCTGCGTGAACGGGACCCGCATGAGCGTTTTCAACTCATCCAGACTTTTTTTAATATTGAATCAGCGACCCTGAAACAGCACGTTACCGTTTCCGGTAACGTTTTGCGCGCGCTGTTAACTTACCAGTGCAAGAATAATGTGGGTCAGTTGAAATCAGACATCCGCTTTGCCTGCGCGATGGCATATGCGGCGAATCAGTCCAGTAGCCCCGGCGCTCTGCGTGTCGGTATACAGCATTTACCGTGGTATGTGAAAGAGGATTTTATTTCTGATACCCATCACCGGGAAATGTGGAGCACGTTGCCTGCGGTAAATCATAAAGCCCTGGAGTTTACCGGCCATGAGCAGAGCATTATCGTGCCAGCGGGGAATAATGACACGCTGTACGAGAGGATGGACAGCCGCGCCAGCGAGCTGAAAATGCGAGGACTCGGCGATCAGGATATTGAAAAGGCACTGGAGAGAGATGTGCTGGCCTATTTTCGTCAGGTGCTGACAAATTATCATCCTGCCGCGCTACATAACGTCGTGGATTTACAGACGTTAACGCTGACCGGGCAGGTCATTAGTTTAAGCACTCAGAAGTTGCCTTATCCACTGAGCCACAAAGTATACTATGGTCTCGCCACGCACCTCGAAAACGCCATAAGCCGTATTAAAGAAAACCGGATCATACGGCATCCGCAGCTTAACAAAATCCGCACGCAATACCCCCAGGAATTCAACGTAGCGCTGGACGTATTACAGCTCATCGAAAAAATGACGGATGTGCGTTTGCCGATCGATGAGGCGGGCTTTTTGGCGCAGTTTTTCGCCTGGGAGCAGCAGTATGGCAATAATGCGAAACGGCAGGTGAAAATTATCGTTGCCGCCCACGGGGCACAGGTTGCCAGCGCCATGACGGCCACGGCGCATGCGTTACTGGCCGTAGAATATGCCAACGCGTTCGACGTTCCCCTGGAGAAAAAAACATGTGAGGTGATGGAAGACATCATCACCCTGCTGGAAGGGGAGAGCGCACATAGCGAAGTGCTGTTTCTGGTGGACATGGGCTCATTAAAGATGTTTGCCGATGAAGTGCGCGAGCGGCTGGGCATGCGCACCCGCACGTTTACCTATGTCAGCACGATGCACATTATTGACGCCATCCAGGGTGCGCTGGCCGGAAAGGAACTGGATACGATTTATCAGGATCTGCTTGTGATCGACAGTGAGAAGCAGCAGGATAATCGGCGTAATGCCTGTGCACAATGTCCACCCGTACAGCGGGATGAAATGAAAAAGCTGGTGATCATTGTATGCAGCAGCGCAGGGGAAAAAGCGGTGGTGCTGCATCACAAAATTGAGTCGCTGTTGAAAGATCAGCAGGGGCAAATTGCGATTAAAACCTGTAATCTGCAACAGCCCGATGCCATTCAGGAATATTTACTGGGTATCGGTGAGCAGTGGCATATTGCCGCGTTAATTTCCCTGCTACCCGTGGCAACCGAAATCCCACAGTTTGCCTGCGATGAATTATTCACCGCCAGCGGTATCACGCGGTTTATTCATTGTATTGCGTCGCAGCGGAATTACTTCCTGCTGGAGGATGCACTGAATTCAGTTATCCACCATGTTGACCGCCAGCGACTGCTGAGTGAAATTAAAAAATTCAATGCGCAGGTACAGGCGCTGTATGATATTCACTACACATTCAATATTTTAATTGGGGTGACGATGCATGTAGCCTGCCTGATTGACCGAATCGCTGATGTGACTTGTCAGCCAGAGGGGGATAATCTGGCTCTCCCTGAGGACAGGCTTTTCATCACCCTGCAAAAACATCTGGCGCGTTTACAGCAGGTCTTCAACGTTGTTATTCCCCAGCGGGACATTCTTGCGCTTCACGAACTGCTATTGCGGATAAAAAACAGTGTGCCGTTGGTTAGCGGAGCGACGTTATCCGACGCTCCGGCGTGAATCAAAGGCTAAGATCGTCTGCGGCAGAGGAAATTACCTGACGAAACCAATGAAAGCTTTTCTTCTTGTAGCGTTTCAGGTCGAGAAGTTCTTTTTCTTCACGATTAACATACACCAGCCCGTAACGTTTTTTCATCTCACCGACCGAGCTGAGAATATCAATCGGCCCCCAGACTAAAAAGCCCATCACCTCAACGCCTTCGTCAATCGCTCCACGCATAGCGCTGATATGATCGCCCAGATAGCGGATGCGGTAATCATCTTCTACCGTGCACTGCGCATTAAGCGTTTCTTTTTTCGCCAGCCCGCATTCGCTAATTAAAATTGGACACTGCCAGCGCTGATAGATATCACGCAGGGCAATGCCGAGACCAAGCGGATCAATCGCCGAACGCCATTCATTTTCTGTAAGAAACGGGTTGCTATTGATCATCTCTCGCTGGTGGTTTTTCAGGATGGTCACACTTTCCGGACGGATCAAACTGCTGCGATAATAGCTGATGGAGATGAAATCAACTGGATGTTTTTTGAACACAAGCAGGTCATCCGGCAAGACTATATCCTCGATGCCTTCCTCCTCCAGCCAGCGGGTATAGATACCCGGATACTCGCCGCCGCGTAAAACCTGTAAATATTGCAGGTTGGCAAGCTGATTAAACTGTTGGCAGGCCAGTTGATCCTCTGGCCGACAACTGGCCGGATACGCAGTGGTCCAGGTGATCATCCCACCCAGCATGCCGTCGGGGACGATCTCATGCAGAGCTTTGACTAGCCGTGCGGTAGCAACCAGCACATGATGATTAACCCGATGTGCGACATCTTTCCCGCTCTTGCGTGCGCCAAAGCGCGGCGCATGAATGTGGGCGAGATTGCTCTCGTTAAAGGGTAGCCATTTTTTCACCCGGTCACCGAAACGCGTAAAAACCACCCGCGCAAAACGTTCAAAGCAATCAATGACGTAGCGGGAATAAAAACCGTCATATTTTTCCGCCAGCGCGGCGGGCATATCAAAATGGTACAGCGTCAGCACCGGCTCAATGCCGTTTTCCAGTAAGGTATTGATAAGACGATCGTAAT
The DNA here is from genome assembly GCF_002915575.1 of Superficieibacter electus. Classification (GTDB taxonomy): domain Bacteria; phylum Pseudomonadota; class Gammaproteobacteria; order Enterobacterales; family Enterobacteriaceae; genus Superficieibacter; species Superficieibacter electus. Next base: position 186,688 of record NZ_PQGD01000010.1, on the reverse strand, counting down.
ACTGCAATCCCGCTTCATTAATGGCACCCTCGCCGTCGGGAATAATCCGACTCCAGGCAATATTGGTGCGCAGTGCCGTAAAACCCATTTCTTTAAACAGGGCGATGTCTTCCTTATAGCGATGATAAAAATCGATAGCGACTTCCCAGTCAGAGGCGTTATCCGCGACCGGTAACTGGTCAATCAGCGACAGACCTTTGCCATCGGCATGACTGGCCCCTTCACTTTGAAAAGAGGTCATCGCGCCGCCCCAGAGGAAGTTTTTGGCAAGCGGAAGATGTGTTGTGCTCATAATTGGGTCCTTAATCGGAGGCGTTGAGGGTATGCACCCGTTCGGAGAGTTTGATAAATGGCAAATACAGCATCACCATCATCACGATAATGACGAGTTGAAAAACGACCGCCCGCCAGTCACCTCCAGTCGCCAGAAAACCGGAAATTAACGGTGGCGTCGTCCATGGTATTTGGATCACTACCGGGTCCATCCAGCCCCACAGGGTGACGAGCCAGGCAAGGGTGAGAGAAATTACCGGTGAGAGAATAAACGGCACGATCAGAATCGGGTTAAACACAATCGGCAGGCCAAAAATTACCGGCTCGTTAATATTAAAAAGCCCCATAAAAAATGAAATTTTGGCGATATTCCGCGATGCCTGGCGGCGGCTAAAGATGAACAGGGCGAGGAGTAGTGCCAGCGTATTGCCAGTGCCGCCAATCTGCCCGAATGTCGTCTGGAAGGCATAATTAATGATATTCGGAATATCATCACCATTTGCATAAGCCAGCATGTTCTCCTGCATGCTGGCCAGTAAGCCTGGCCGTAAAATAGACGCGTTGATCACGCTCTGGTGAATACCTATCGCAAAGAATAAATTACCCACCGTGTAAATAAACAAAAAACCCGGCAGATCGGTCGTGATATTCTTCAGCGGTGTCTGGATGGTCAGCGCTATAAGGGCATTAATATCTTTGCCTAACCAGTATTTGGCGGAGAACGAAATCAATGAAAATATCAGCAGGGTGATACATACCGGAATCAAGGCGTTAAACGAGTCAATTACCGCGGGCGGTACCGAGCCGTCGTTAGCGATGGTAATTTTTAGCCGCTCAGATTTTAATAAGCGAATAAAAACGGTGGTGACCAGCAGCCCGGTGATCATCCCCAGGAACATCCCCGATGTCCCGGTGGACGAGTAGGAGAGTGCCCCTGTCACTTGCACATTCTCTTTGCCTGCAACCAGCGCTGCGCTGATGGTATCCGGCATAAACACAATGACAGTGGCGACCGATAACAACACCGGGGCTATCGGATTTGCATGGTTTTTATTCAGACAAAGATGCCAGGAGACAGTGGCAGCAATGAGCACGCCGATGAAATTCAGTGAACCATTGATGATTGCCTCGCCGACGGTTCGCCAGGATTTAATCGCTTCATTGCCAATAATGTCTGCCAGCCAATTATCCGGTTTCAGGAACACGTTATTCACGAGAACCATCAGGCCCGCAATAATAAAAAAAGGCATCAGGGTGGCGAAGGCATCGCGTATTGAACGTAAATGCACCTGCTCCCCCAGCGAGTGCGCCAGTTTGATAGTGGCGTTAGTGAGTGTACCAGTAGCCATTTCTGTTCCTCATAACAAGAGCGTTACTCAGAAATAGCAAAGCGCGTGCCAGTAAATTTTACTGTTTATTTTCAATGGATTAATAATGCTTAAGGTAAGTGTATTAGTGTGTTTAATCGCCATCTTCCTCCGTTGACTGGTCGGTAGAGCAGGTAAACGCCTTCATACTTTGCCCCGCAGAAGGTATGCTGCCGGATAAACTTATCTCAGACAGGAGGACATTATGACTGTGGAAATCAAAACGCTTTCATCTGAGGAAATTTATCGTAATAAGTGGATGGCGCTGCGCGAAGACCGTATTTTGCGTGCCGACGGCAGCGAAGGGCTTTATTCGGTGATCGAAAAGCCGGATTTTGTTGTGATCCTCCCCATTGAAGATGACGCCATTTATGTTGTCGAACAGTTCCGCTATCCGCTGGGCGCGAGAACCATCGAGTTACCGCAAGGGTCGTGGGAGCACACATTAACCGCGACGCCAGAACAGGTTGCTGCCGGTGAGCTACGGGAAGAAACCGGCCTTATTGCCGGGAAAATGATCTGGATAGGCTATCAGAAGCTGGCGCAGGGGTACTCCGGGCAGGGGTATCATATTTATCTGGCAAGCGAGTTGTCGCATCATGCGCCGTCGCTTGATGCGGAAGAGGTGGGTTTAACCGCGCGCAGGATAAAAAACGACGACTTTATGCAGCTCATCCTGAACGGAAAAGTGACTGATGCTACCTCGGTCACCGCTTTTTTGCTGGCAAAAGCCAGGGGATTAATAATCTAAGACTTGTACGCGCCATTGCGCTAACATCCCCTTTATTGCACGTCGCAGAGGAAATACCTTATGAACAGTGGACCACTCAACGAAAACGAGCTGCAATGGCTTGACGATGTGCTGCTAAAGTACGGCAATGATGACAGTATTCTGGATGTTGCTGAACTTGACGGACTACTTACGGCAGTGCTCTCTGCACCGTATGAAATCGAGCCAACTGACTGGCTGCTGGCGATTTGGGGTGGGGCGCATCGTGTGCCTGCCTGGACGTCGGAAAAAGAAATGGAGCGTTTTATGGCGCTTTGCTTCCAGCACATGGCGGACATTGCTGAGCGGCTGGAAAACTACCCGGAGCAATTTGAACCGCTATTTGGTTTGCGTGAATTCGAAGGGGCTGAATTGACGATTGTTGAAGAGTGGTGCTTTGGCTATATGCGTGGCGTTGCGCTGGCCGACTGGTCATCGCTGCCAGAAGCGCTCCAGCCTGAGCTTGATGCCATTGCGCTGCATGGCCTGGAGGCAAACTTTGACAAGATTGAAACATTGACCCCGCAAGAGCTCGATCGCAGTATCGACAAGCTGGCACCGGCGGCGCTTAGTCTGTTTGCCTGGTGGTCCGCGCATCAGATAACTGCCCCGGCTAAGCCGGTACAGCAGCCGCTGCGGGTGGAGAAAACCGTGGGTCGTAACGATCCGTGTCCGTGCGGCAGCGGTAAAAAATTCAAGCAGTGCTGCCTGCATTAATTTCTCATCAGGGACGAGATTATCGTCCCTGGACGTTAATCAGCTCACCGCCGGTAGCCAGCCGGCTACTATCGCAACCTGCACCGCAATAACCAGCACGCCGCAGCTCAATACCAGCCACAGCGCTACCTGACCGCCGGCGACCCGATAACCGGGTTGCGGGTTACGCCGACGGCTTTGCATCGCCAGCAAAGAGGGAATAATCAATGCCAGCACGGCCAGTGCAACGCCCGCATAACCCAGCGCCAGCACGAAGCCGCGCGGATAAAACAGCGCAAAGGCCAGCGGCGGGGTGAACGTTAACACACCCGTCTGTAACCGTCCTGCCGGGCTGTTTTTACGTTGAAAAAGGTCGGCCAGATAGTCGAATAACCCTAGTGCCACGCCAAGAAAAGAGGTTGCCAGCGCCAGATCGGCGAACAAATGTACTGCCAGTTCGACGTGCGTTGAGGCGACGACTTCCCGGATCGCCTGTAACAGGCCATTTAGACCCGCATGCGTCGCGAGCAACGCGGCGAAAGCAGGAGAACCAATACTGCCGAGGGTCGCCAGTTGCCAAAAAATATACGCCACCAGCGGAATAAAACTGCCGACCATAAATACCCGCCGGAGCTTTTTAACGTCGCCATTCATGTAGCTGACAATACTGGGTACACTGCCATGAAAGCCGAACGAGGTAAAAATAACCGGGATTGCTGACAGTGTCAGTCCCTTTTCCAGCGGTAAGGTGAGTAAATTGATCTGATGAATATGCGGCAGCAGGAGGGCCAGCATTAGCAGCAGAAAAATTGTTTTTGCAGTAAACAAAAAACGATTGAACAGATCAACCAGCGATGTGCCGATACAGACCACCGATCCGCCGACCAGGGTGAACAGTAGTACGCCTGCTGTGGGTGGCAGCGTGATGTCCAGCCAGTCGTTAAGGCTGGATGCCAGCAGCTCCCCTGCGCCGCTGACGTAAGCGGCGGTCAGGGCATACATCAAAAACAGCATACTGAACCCAGTCAACCATTGACCATATCGACCGAGGTAGCGCTGCGCCAGCGAGCCAAGACCGGTATCGGCAGGGACGTGCTGATAAACTTCCAGCAGTAGCAGCGCGGTATAACACATCAGGGCCCACAAACCGAACAGTAACCCCAGCGTTACACCAAATCCCACGCCTGCCGCCGCCAGGGGCATGGCAAGCATTCCTGCACCAATGGTGGTGCCCGCAACGATTAAAACACTTCCCAGAGCGCGGTTTCTCACGTATTCCTCTACAGCTTACGGCTTCTTCAGGTTAATTATGCCGCGCAGAGTATGTTAAATCGTGATAATCGTCAAATCACTGTTACAGTTACTGTATTTAAATCTTTACAACATTGTTGGTGTCAATGGATCAGAACCTGTCCTGGCGCAATTCTGCCCTGCACCAATAACGCTATGCTGTGATTTTTCAGGAGGGATTATGGAATCGGTTCATGGGCACGATGTACTCACAATGATGCTTAATTCGGGCGAGAGCTATTCAACGGTAAGCCTGGAGGCGGCTATTATTGCCCGCTTTGGCGAACAAACACGGTTTCATACTTGTTCTGCCGAAAATATGACTGCCGGGGAATTAGTCGACTTTTTACAGCGCAAGGGCAAATTTATTCCGCAAGCGGAAGGGTTTACAACTCACGAAAGTAAAATTTGCCGTCATTAATTCAGGCCAGCATTTGCGCTGGCCTGAAGACTTAATTTTGTGCGTCGAGGGTGGAGAGTTCTTTATCGATGAAATAAAGACCTTCACCGCTTTTACCTGCCAGTGATAATTTGTCGATAACAGATTTGAACAGTTTTTCTTCTTCATGCTGTTCAGCCACGTACCATTGCAGAAAATTAAAGGTCGGATAGTCCTGGCTGCTCATCGCCGCATGCGCCAGGGCATTAATTTGACTGCTGATCAGCTGTTCATGTTCATAGGTGGCGTGGAACAGGTGATCCAGAGATTCATACTCGGCAAATGGTGACGCGGTGTTTTCGATGCGCGGCAAGCTGCCGGTATCGGTCAGGTAATCAAACAGCCGCTGCATATGGCCCATCTCTTCCTGCGCGTGACGACGTAGAAACGCGGCTGCGCCTTCAAAGCTGTGATAGCTGCACCATGCGCTCATCTGCTGATAAAGCAAAGAAGAGTAAAGCTCAAGGTTCATTTGTGCATTTAGTTTTTCGATCATATCGGCTTTAAGCATCATTTGCTCCGCAATATCTGCCAGGGGTTATTATGCCGCCACTATAATTTGTTATTTAATTATTTGCAAAAGGTTAAATAAAAAATTAATTAGCGAAAACGCGACCAGGAATAATACGCATTTGCGTTAATTAATATAAAAGTGCGAATAAGAATAATTCCGCATGAATAGCGCCAGCCGCGATGCTGGCGCAAAAAAATCACCAGTAGCTTACCACTGAATTCTGACTTACGGCGAGACCACGACACTGATATTGCAGTGTGACCTTTTCATTCAGGCAAAGAGAACCGCTGGTGACAGTGCAGGTGGTAATGGGCTGACCGTAAGAAACGGCGGTCGCGTAACCCGCTGCCTGACACTGCCGTGTTGCTGTGCCCTGGGCAAGATAAGGGTCAGTAGTCGCCGCCTGAAGCATGGCTTGTCCGTAGGTTAAACGCACAATACCGCTGGTGGTATCAACATCGCTGACATCAGCCTGTCGGTTAACCGAACAGCCTGCAAGTATTAGCAGGGAAAAGAGAAAGACGGCTTTATTCATGACGCGGTTCTGCTTTAAAAGGAATGCATCCATACTAACGTCTGCCTTTACAGGCAATCCGCGGAATAGCCATGGGATCTACACGTAGTTATCACAACGGCTGAATTAATCCGCCTGAGCGTCAAAGATGGCCTGAAATTTCTGATGCTGCTGGCGAAACAGCGCTACCAGTTGCGGATCAAAATGATGACCCGCCCCCTGAAAAATCATCTCGCAGGCGCGTTCATGCGAATAGCCTGGCTTATAAACGCGTTTTTGCCGCAGGGCATCATACACATCTGCCAGCGCCAGAATGCGTGCCTCAATAGGAATTTGTTCGCCACGAAGTCCTTCCGGATATCCGCTACCGTCCCATTTTTCATGATGAAAGTGAATGATATTTTCAGCGACAGGCCCCAGTCCCAATCCCTGTATAATGCGCCAGCCTTTCAGAGTATGAAGTTTCATTTCGCTAAATTCTTCCGCTGATAATGGACCCTGCTTGCGCAGAATGCGCTCGGGCACCGCGATTTTCCCCACATCATGTAAGGACGCAAAATGTTGTATTTCGTGGATCATCCTGCGCGGGAGTTTTAGTTCACGCGCCATCAAACCGCAATACTGCGCCACGCGGTGGATATGGCTGCCGGTCTCGTCATCGTGAGCGCTGTTAACTTTTTCCATCGCCTCGACGATACTGCGGTTTACCGCCCGGGTTTGTTTCATCTGCCGCCACATTATGAAAAGCAGGCACAGGCTGAAGAGGGCCGTGATCAGCAGCACGATGCTGATCATTTTGAAGGTATTTTTTGTCAGATCCGGCATCAGGGCAGGTTCCACATGCCGCTCCAGTTGGGTACGGAAGCTGGAAATGCGGTGAATCTGCGCTAATAAATGCTGCAGCGGATGGTCAGGCGCGACCCACGGGCCAATTTCATAATCTATGCGGGTCAGGCCCGCGACTTTGAGCACACCGCGAAAAAGTTCATTTCCCCGTAGTGAAAGCTCAAGCGAACTCAGGTCGCCGAGAATATAATCGATCCGGTGATTTTCAATGGCATCCAGCAACTCTTCAACGGAGGCACCGCTGACGATAAAAATATCATTACCAAATCGCTGGCGAAGATAAAGGGCTGCAAAAGACCCCCGCAGAACGCCGACTCGCTGATGACGTATTTGTTCTTCATCCCATAAAAAGGGCTGACCGATGCGGTTATAGTACACATTGTGCCAGGCGACAACCGGCCCAATCATGCCGTCAGACTGGCTGGCGTCGTTCGTATTAAACAGGTTAACCAGTCGAATGGGCCATTTCTCTTGCCGCATTCGCATCACATAGTTATCAACATAAATAACATCGACATCGACATGCAGCAGATCGCGCATGTCATTGATCATATCCACTACTGAGCCGTGATATCCCTGACCATCTTTCCAGATAAGCGGAGCGAAGTTCTCGTTTTTGGGTAGCCAGACGGTAAGTTTATTATCGGTAAACCAGCGTTTTTCGTCTTCGCTGAGGGCAATACGACTAAGTAAAAAATCGCGCCGGGTTTGATCTTCCAGCTTTCGCAGCTTGCCACTGCGTTGCCAGTCATTAATCAATTGATTCACGTTGGTTCTCAGACCACGCAACTCAGGGCTGAACGCCAGCACTGAGGCGATATGCAGATCGGGGAATGGGCGGGATAGCGTGTAATAACGCAGTGTTTCCTCCATTTCGGTAGCATCGTTAATATAAAAATCCGCCTTATTTTCACTGAGCAGACGGAAAGCGTCTTCACTGGTTGTTGCGAAAAGAAGCTGGCTGAAATGCAGATCGGGATAACGAAGATGAACTTGATCCCAGGTGGCATCGTTGCGACGAAACACTACCCGCGTCTGATTGAGTTCGTCCGGTGTGGTCACAGTGCGCGTCAGGCTGGCGGCAAGGACATCATTACTGAACAAACGTGCAGAGAGAATTTTGGTTCGCGCGCGGGCTTCCGTGCGGATCACCCCAGCATACAGGCCATAGCTATCGTTATTGAAACGTTGACTGATTTCATTACCGCCGATGGGCCGAATTTGCAGGTTATAGCCATATTGTTGATTGAGCGCCTGTATTAATTGCGGGTAAAAGCCCTGATAGTTGCCCTTCTTGTCGCGCCAGAACTCGTAGCTCTGGGCGTCATAAAGCCAGACGGGCACGGCCTGTGGCTGTGCGGGAGGGGCAGCAAACAGCGGGAATGCGCACATGAGCGCCAGAAATATCCAGACTACAGAAAACACCAGGGTTCGAAAGGGCGGGCTGTGCTGATCCACTCAGATGATTCCTGTTATCGTTTTGTTTACTTTGAAGTCTAACCAACCCACCGCGCAGCGAATAGAAATTTTTCGACAATGAGAGAAAAACGAGAGGTTGCCCCGGCGGCAGAAAATTGTGACGCTATCTGTAATTTTTAAAACCATTTTTCATTAAATTTGAAAGTATGTTTGCGGGGTAGTAAAGTTGATTACAGATGACATCCCGCGAGGCAACTCGCGCAGCACTCAGGAGAGTTAGAAATGAAAATTGCATTGATGATGGAAAACAGCCAGGCCAGTAAAAATGCCGTCATCCTGAAAGAGTTAAACGCGGTAGCGAGTGAGAAGCATTTTCCGGTATATAACGTCGGGATGAGTGATGAGAACGATCATCACCTTACGTATATCCATCTCGGCATTATGGCCAGCATTTTATTGAACTCGAAAGCGGTGGATTTTGTCGTGACTGGCTGCGGGACCGGGCAAGGCGCATTGATGTCGCTGAATATCCATCCCGGCGTGATTTGCGGTTATTGCATTGATCCAGCGGATGCGTTTCTGTTTGCGCAAATCAATAACGGTAACGCCCTGGCGCTGCCTTTTGCGAAGGGGTTTGGCTGGGGTGCCGAGCTGAATGTGCGTTTCATCTTTGAAAAAGCATTTACCGGCCGTACAGGTGAAGGGTATCCGCCAGAACGTAAAGAACCGCAGGTACGTAATGCCGGCATTTTAAATCAGGTGAAGGCGGCGGTGGTGAAAGACAACTATCTTGATACGCTTCGCGCCATCGATCCGCAGCTGGTGAAGACGGCAGTTTCCGGTCCGCGCTTCCAGCAGTGTTTCTTTGAGAACTGCCAGAACAAAGAGATTGAAGCATTCGTACGTGAAATCCTTGGCTGATAGCCCGGTGACGATCTGCCCGGTGGCGCTTCGCTTACCGGGCCGACAAGGGAAGGGCGTAACGGCCCGGCCATGTATCTTTTCCTGGCCGGGCAAGGCGCATATTGAGATACAGCGTAACCCCCCGTCCAGTGATAATCTATACTCCGTCTTATTTCGCCCTTTTAGATACTGAACTTCCCGCATCTCTGGTCAGCCGGAAAGTGTCAAACATACCCACCAGACAAATCAGCGCAATAAACACAAACGCCAGCCGGAAGCTAATGCCGGGCACGGCGGAAAGTGCCAGCCAGTCACTGACGCGTTCACCGAGGCGAATACCGATAGCCCCAAGAGTAATGCCCAGCCCGACGGCCAGTTGCGTGGCGGTGCTGAACAGGGTATTCGCGTAGCTCATCTGGCCGGTGGGGACGTCGGCAAATGCCAGCGTGCTAATGCCGGTGAACTGAACCGAACGAAAAACGCCTCCCAGATACAGGATGAGCAGGATTAGCCAGACTGGCGTCGTAGGCGTCAATAAAGCGCAGGCCAGTAATGCCAGTACATTAAGTGCGCCATTAATCAAAAGCAGGCGACGAAAACCTAACCAGCGGATCAAGGGGGTGGTGGCAGGTTTAATGGTTAAATTGCCGACGAAAACTGCCAGTACCAGCGAGCCTGCATGAAATGGGTCCATGCCAAACCCCACCTGAAACAGCAGTGGCAGTAAAAAAGGAACGGTACTGATGGACGAACGAAATAGCGAACCGCCATACATTGTGACGCGAAAGGTGGGAACCTGCAGGGCGTCCAGGCGAATCATCGGCCACGCGGCGCGGCGAAAATGGCGTAGCGCGTAATAAGCGGCAACCGCACCAACGGTAAGTAGTGTAAAAGTGATCCCTTGCTGAATCTGGTCAGCCCCCAGCGCCTCCATGGCATACACAAAAGCAATCATGGCAACCGAAGTGGCGAGAAAACCTGGTAAGTCGAAAGGTCTGCGCTGTTCATCGCGAATATCGGGAATAATTCGTAGCGCAAGCAAGATTGCCACTAACCCAATGGGCAGATTAATAAAAAAGATCCAGCGCCAGTCGGCATAACTGGTAATAAATCCTCCCAGCGGTGGGCCGATGATCGGGGCCACCAGCGCGGGCCAGGTAAGCGTGGCGATGGCGGTGATCAGTTGGTGCTTCGGCGTTGTGCGCAACACAGCCAGCCGCCCGACGGGTACCATCAGCGCGCCGCCAACCCCCTGAAAAATGCGCATTGCGACAAAACTCTCCACGCTGGTGGCCAGCCCGCACAATACCGATGCCAGCGTAAAAATGGCCAGCGCCAGCGTAAATACTTTTCGCGCCCCGAAGCGATCGGCAATCCAGCCGCTGGCAGGAATTAACACCGCCAGCGTAATCAGGTAAGCGCTGATGCCAATGTTAAGCTCGACCGCCTCAACGCCGAAGGTTTTACCCATATCCGGCAAGGCAGTAGCAATGACCGTGCCGTCAAGAAACTCCATAAAAAACGCCCCAGCGACCAGTAAGGCCGCTGGCGATAATCCGCGCTTCTCCCTGCCAGAAACAGAATCACTCATCTCATGCCTGCCAAATAAATTGCTGCCAACGTAGATGTTAAGCCGTAGTTTTACATAACTTTTGTTTAATACTTTACCGATACGTGTAAAATTTATGTGATTTTTATCACGTTGTAGTTGATTTTTGTGACGCAGGTCATATTATAGACGGGTAGACAGTAACACCTGCATAACAAAACGGAGTAAATGATGAAATTTCGCAAAATCCTGAAAAGCATGTTTGAAAACTACTGCAAAACCTTCAAAGACGTACCGCCTGGCGCTATGTTCTGATAAAAAAACCTGCTGCGGCAGGTTTTTTTATCTCTGCATTTCCCCACTGGCATTTCAGAGCACGTGCGGTACTATTACGCCCCTGAAACGAGGAGCGCAATATGTCTGACAACCTGAATGCTGACCAGGAACTGGTATCTGATATCGTAGCCTGCCAACTGGTCATTAAACAACTTCTTGATGTGATTGAAATCATCGCCCCGGCAGAAGTGCGCGAAAAAATGTCCGCGCAACTCAAAGCGATTGATTTTACCAGCCATCCCGCCGCTGCTGATCCCGTTACCTTACGTGGTATACAAAAAGCCATCGCCCTGATTGAGCTGAAATTCACGCCGCAGGATGAAACGCATTGAGTGAGGCCTGGCCTCAGACTATGACAAACTTGATTTTGCTATTCTGCGCGTCGTCTGCCGGAAGGTGGCTTCATATTGCACGGTCTGAAAAACAATAATCTCAATTCGTTATTGTAGACCTGTGTAAGCGAAGCACCGGCAGGCATCATTTCGCGTAATAACATTTATCAGCAGACAAAGGCCTGGCATGGCCAGGCCTTTGAACATCAGAAGAAAGTCTGGACCAGCAGGTAACTTGCAGCACAGGCGCAGCTAACGCCAATTAAGCCCGGCAGAATGAAACTATGGTTAATGATGAACTTACCGATGCGGGTGGTGCCAGAGCGGTCGAAACCAATGCAGGCGAGGTCGCTTGGGTAGGTTGGCAGAACAAAATAGCCGTAAGAGGCCGGGAAGAAGGCTATTAGCATTTTAGGCTCTACGCCGAGCATCAGCCCCATCGGTGCCACGGCAGTCAGCGCTGCCGCCTGGCTATTTACCAGTTTTGACACCAGAAAAAGTACAATGGCATACGTCCAGGGATGCGTTTTTACAACCCCTTCAAGGGCGACTTTTAGCTCGGTCAGGTGCGCCTGAAAGAATGTATCACTCATCCATGCTACCCCAAAGACCGAGAAAATCGCCACCATGCCTGCTTTAAATACCGCGCCGTTAGAAATAGTTGTCGCGTTGACCTTGCACACCATTAACATGATGGCCCCGGCAATCAGCATCATCATCTGAATCGTCAGGTTCATTGACAGGGGCGTCAGTTTACCTTTTAGTTCAAAAGAAGGACGCAGCTCCGGAATAGCCCCAAGTAACACCACCACCAGTATCCCGGCGAAAAAGATCCATGTTGACCAGTAGGCCTGCGGCGAAAAACGTTGATCCATCAATGTTTCGCTGCTGCCGTATATAAATTCGCGCTGTTTAGGATCTTTGATTTTTTCTTGGAACTCAGCATCATCAGCCAGGTCTTTACCGCGCCGCAGACTCCACAGGGCGGCAATGGCAACGCCAAACAGTGATGCCGGAACAGAGATGGCGAGGATCTCAAGAATTCCCCATGCCTGACCAACCCCATGGTTTGCACCAATAATGGAAACCAGGGACACGACCGCCACCGAGACCGGCGAAGCGGTAATGGCCATCTGCGAGGCGATGGAGGCGACCGCCATCGGACGCTCAGGACGAATACCTTTTTTGAGCGCAATGTCGGCGATAATCGGGAACATGGTGTACACCACATGACCCGTACCACACAAAAAGGTCAGTGACCAGGTGGTAAAAGGAGCCAGCAGGGTAATATGCTGCGGATGCTTACGCAGTAAACGCTCTGCAAACTGCATCATAACATTCAGACCGCCTGCTGTTTGCAGTGTGGCAGCACAGCCTATCACCGCAAGAATCGTCAACATCACGTCGACAGGGGGTTTACCGGGCTCAAGACCAAAAATAAACGTCAGGATAAACAGGCCAATTCCACTAATTAAACCCAGCCCCATCCCACCAAAACGTGTGCCTACCAGCAGGCAGAGAATAATGACCACAAACTCCAGGGTAATCATATAGCACCTTTTGCACCTTAACAGATTTTCCTGAAGCATTGCATTTTGTAAGGTTAAGCGATGAGATATAGATCTAATTTATAAAATGTTAATTAAAACATAATGTTATATACATTTTATTAACATTTAATTCGAAGGGAAGAGGCCATACTTGCAGGAAAGGGTACGGTTCGCTCCCACCACCTGCAGGCAGGAGCGAATAGAAGGATTAATGTTTTTGGTAATTAACCACATTTAAAAGATGGCGGTCAGTTTGTTCCATCGCCATTCCAGCCTGACGAGCATGGCGTACTTCTTCAACAATGGTTTGTAACAACAAACCATGTTCTTCCCGCTCAGCTTCAATTTGGATGAGAAACGCCAGTGTGTCAGCGTCGTTGAGTTTTCGCGCTTCCTCTATCAATTTTGCCAGGGTTTCACTACGGCGCTGAAAATCGATCATTGTTTGCGAAAAGAGTTCTTCGAGGTTCGTGCACTGCTCTTCTATAGGTGTGGTGGTGGTCACCACGGGATTTGCCCCCGCTTTCTTTATAAAGTCGAAAACACGCATCATCCGGGTAACGTTGATTTGAGCTTGAGAACGCAGAAAGATGGCGGTGCCATTGAGTCTGCGTTTTGCACACCATTCGCTCAGGCGCAGGTAGCGATTCGACGCGTTGTATTCAAGATTCATCTGGGCGTTGAGTTTTTGAACCATTCCTGAAGCAGTCATACCAATATCCTTATTACCAGGGGAGACGATTTATACGAGATCGCATAATTCATGAAAACACCGGAAGAGACGTTTTCATGCGCCACCGATACTGAGAACAGAATAATTAAATCCCGTTATAGCTGTATGTGATCGGTGGTTAATTTTCCGTAATTACTGCAGAAAGAATAAAACCATTACTTATATAAGGAAAGTCTCAAATCCTGGCATTCATCAATATTTACAACTTTTGAAAAAAGAATGACGACTACTCAAAAAAGATGATTTTTTGCATAACTCTTTGATAATAAATGGAGTAACACCATTTTGATATAGTTGAAATGATATTTCATAAAGAGTAGTATTGCACCAGGAGTGGAAAATGGTACTCGCCGGACGTAGCGATACGGGTCAGAAGGGAACATCGTGAAAGCGCAAAATATGCGATAAAATTGAGCCAGATCATTTTCATTCCGACACGTTATACGACCTCAGACGACACTATTTGAGCCTGAGCGTCTAATGCATGCGTAAAACATTCACAGATGAATTTTTCGGAGTAAAAAATGAAGAACGTTGCCGTACTGCTGGCCCCTGGATTTGAAGAGGCGGAGGCCATTGTCACCATTGATATATTACGTCGTTTGAATATTAATGTGGAAACCCTGGCCTGCGCGACCTCCCGTGCAGTCGTCAGCTATCATGCGATTCCGATGGTTGCCGATGCGACTCTCAGTGAACGTCAGGCGCAACGCTATGACGCTGTAGTTTTACCGGGTGGCCCACAAGGCAGTATCAACCTCGCCGCCAGTGAAGACGTCATTGCATTTGTGAGCGCACATGACAACGACGGTAAACTGATTTGCCCCATTTGCTCCGCCGCCGCCAGAGTGCTGGGCGCTCATGGGCTACTGAAAGGACGTCGCTACGTGTGTTCGGGCGAGTTATGGCAGTCGGTGACGGATGGCCAGTATGTAGATGCAGCGGTCGTTGAAGATGGCAATTTAATTAGCGGTAAAGGGTTGGGGCGCGTTTTTGATTTTGCGCTGACCGTTGCCGCCCGACTGCTGGGCGATGAAGCCCCGGCCCGCGACCACGCTGACCATATTTATTATCCCTGGTAATCGCTTGTCCCGGATGCGCTTTCATCCGGGACAAGGATAAGCACGCTAAGGATATAGACAATCCTGTTATAACCCATGCTAATTGTCTGACAATATCCCACCTTTTTATGTCATTAATTGCTGAATATATGTACGCAATGACTGTAATTCTGCGATGTGATGGCGCTCTCCTATGGAGAATTAATTTCCCGCTATTAATGTTCCAGCAAAGGCATCATCGGCATTCTGAATGCTAATGCGTTGTTTTATGTCTGATAAAAAATTTTTAGTACGACTTTACCCTACATAAAAGAATGTTAACGCTGGAGTTTAACATGCACAAATTCACTAAAGCACTGGCAGCCATCGGACTGGCTGCGATTATGTCACAATCAGCTATTGCTGAATCCATGAAGCTGGGTTTTCTGGTTAAACAGCCGGAAGAGCCCTGGTTCCAGACTGAATGGAAGTTTGCCGACAAAGCCGGTAAAGATTTAGGGTTTGAAGTGGTCAAAATTGCCGTGCCTGACGGCGAAAAAACGCTCAATGCTATCGATAGCCTGGCGGCCAGCGGCGTCAAAGGTTTTGTCATTTGTACTCCCGACCCCAAACTTGGCTCGGCCATCGTTGCCAAAGCTCGCGGCTATGACATGAAAGTGATTGCTGTGGACGATCAGTTTGTCACAGCTAAAGGCAAGCCAATGGAAAGCGTTCCGTTGGTGATGATGGCAGCCAGCGAAATTGGCGCGCGCCAGGGGCAGGAGCTGTATAAAGAGATGCAAAAGCGGGGCTGGGATGTGAAGGAAACCGGCGTGATGGCGATCACTGCTAACGAGCTGGATACCGCCCGCCGTCGCACCACCGGCTCCATGGATGCCCTGAAGGCGGCGGGTTTCCCGGAAAAACAAATTTATCAGGTTCCCACCAAATCGAATGACATCCCGGGCGCATTCGACGCCGGTAACTCGCTGCTGGTGCAACATCCGGAGGTGAAACACTGGCTGGTGGTCGGCATGAACGATAACACCGTTCTTGGCGGCGTGCGTGCCACTGAAGGTCAGGGATTTAAAGCTCCTGATGTTATTGGTATTGGCATCAACGGTGTCGATGCGGTCAGTGAACTATCGAAAAACCAGCAAACCGGTTTCTACGGCTCGTTATTACCGAGTCCGGATATCCACGGTTATAAAACCAGTGAGATGCTTTACAACTGGGTTGAGAAGGGCGTTGAGCCGCCGAAATTTACGGCCGTTACTGATGTCGTATTGATCACCCGCGATAACTTTAAAGAAGAGCTGGCGAAGAAAGGTCTTTAATCGATTTCAGTCAACCATGCCTCAGCCCCTTGCCTGTATGCGAGGGGCCAGTTACGTCCCACTATGAATGGCGGAGTCGTTATGCAGCAGTCTACCCCTTATCTTTCTTTTCGCGGTATCAGTAAAACCTTTCCCGGCGTGAAGGCGCTGTCCGACATTAGTTTTGACTGCTATGCCGGACAGATCCATGCGCTAATGGGCGAGAATGGTGCCGGGAAATCTACCCTGCTGAAAATTCTGAGCGGCAACTATGCCCCGACCAGCGGGACCCTGGCGCTACAGGGTAAAGATGTTTCTTTTGCCGACACGACCGCCGCGCTGAATGCGGGTGTCGCTATTATTTACCAGGAACTGCATTTAATTCCGGAAATGACCGTCGCGGAAAATATTTATCTCGGCCAGCTTCCCCATAAAGGCGGCATCGTTAATCGCTCGCTGTTGAATTACGAGGCGCGGCTGCAGCTTGAACATTTAGGCCTGAACATCGATCCGCAAACCCCGCTTAAGTATCTATCAATAGGCCAGTGGCAAATGGTCGAGATCGCCAAGGCGCTGGCGCGCAATGCCAAAGTGATTGCCTTTGATGAACCTACCAGCTCCCTGTCCGCCCGCGAAATCGACAACCTGTTTCGGGTTATCCGCGAGCTGCGTAAAGAAGGACGCGTCATTATTTATGTATCACACCGGATGGAAGAGATTTTTGCCTTAAGTGATGCTATCACCGTATTTAAAGACGGTCGCTATGTTTGCACCTTTACCGATATGCAGAAGGTTAACCACGACGCGCTGGTACAGGCGATGGTTGGCCGTAATCTCGGCGATATCTATGGCTGGCAGCCACGTGACTATGGTGCGGAACGCCTGCGGCTGGAAGACGTAAAAGCGCCTGGCGTGCGCACGCCGATTAGCCTGTCGGTGCGTAGCGGCGAGATCGTCGGTCTGTTCGGGCTGGTGGGAGCCGGGCGCAGTGAGCTGATGAAAGGATTATTTGGTGGCACGCGCATCACCGGCGGGCAGGTGTATATCGACGGTCAGCCTGTTTCCATCGATAAACCCTCGCAGGCTATTCGTGCCGGAATGATGCTCTGTCCGGAAGACCGCAAAGCGGAGGGCATTATCCCGGTCCACTCGGTGCGCGATAACATTAATATCAGCGCCCGGCGCAAGCATATCCACGCAGGCTGTGTCATTAACAATGCGTGGGAGGCGCGCAATGCCGCTCACCATATCCAGTCGTTCAATATTAACACGCCCGGGGCTGAACAGCTGATCATGAACCTGTCCGGGGGAAATCAGCAGAAGGCGATCCTCGGGCGTTGGCTCTCAGAGGAGATGAAAGTCATTTTGCTTGACGAACCAACGCGCGGTATTGACGTTGGCGCGAAGCATGAAATCTATAACGTGATATACGCGCTTGCTGCTTCCGGTGTCGCGGTGCTTTTTGCCTCAAGCGACCTGCCGGAAGTCCTCGGTGTTGCCGATCGTATCGTGGTAATGCGCGAAGGCGAAATTGCCGGCGAGCTTTTGCATCACGATGCCAAAGAACAGCAGGCCCTCAGCCTTGCGATGCCCAAAGTCAGCCAGGCTGTTGCCTGAGAAGGAGTTGAACATGTCATCTTTTACTACGACGGGCGCGTCAAAGTCGTCAATGAGTATCGGGCGAATCTGGGACCAGTACGGTATGCTGGTCGTTTTTGCCGTGGTCTTTATTGCCTGCGCGATTTTCGTGCCAAATTTCGCCTCGTTTATCAATATGAAAGGGCTGGGGCTGGCTATCTCAATGTCCGGGATGGTGGCCTGCGGCATGCTATTTTGCCTGGCTTCCGGCGACTTTGACCTTTCGGTGGCATCGGTCATTGCCTGTGCTGGGGTGACCACGGCGGTGGTGATTAACGCCACCGAAAGCCTGTGGCTGGGCGTATTTGCCGGACTGATGCTCGGCGTTATTTGCGGACTGGTGAACGGTTTTGTCATTGCCAGATTGAAAATTAACGCCCTGATCACCACCCTTGCAACCATGCAGATCGTGCGTGGGCTGGCCTACATTATCTCTGACGGTAAAGCGGTGGGGATTGAAGACGAGCGCTTCTTTACCCTGGGTTATGCCAACTGGCTGGGGCTGCCAGCGCCCATCTGGCTGACCGTCGGCTGTCTGATTATTTTCGGTCTGCTGCTTAATAAAACCACCTTCGGACGTAATACGCTGGCTATCGGCGGTAATGAGGAAGCGGCGCGGCTGGCTGGGGTGCCGGTGGTACGCACCAAAATCATCATTTTTGTTCTCTCGGGGCTGGTGTCGGCAGCCGCGGGCATTATCCTCGCATCCAGGATGACCAGCGGTCAGCCGATGACGTCCATCGGCTATGAGCTGATCGTCATTTCCGCTTGCGTGCTGGGTGGGGTCTCGCTGAAAGGCGGGATTGGTAAGATTTCTTACGTGGTCGCGGGGATACTCATTCTTGGCACTGTCGAGAACGCGATGAACCTGCTGAATATTTCGCCATTCTCGCAGTACGTGGTGCGCGGTCTGATCTTGCTGGCGGCAGTAATATTCGACCGCTACAAACAAAAAGCGAAGCGTACCGTCTGATAAATTGCCTTAACTTTTAATTCTATCGCGAACCTAACGCCAGCGGCCAATGTCGCTGGCGTTTTCATTTGAAAATGGCGAGGCTGGTCACACTGTCTATACTTACATGGCTAACGTTTGATTAATTACCCGCTTTGGGCTGTAAATGTAAGGAGGAAATCAGGGTGGCTGACCAGTTATCTGTACCGCCTGTACTTAAAGGAAATCACGCCTGGTTCTTTGACCTCGATGGTACTCTCGCTGAAATCAAACCGCATCCGGATCAGGTGTTCCTGACCTCAGAGGTCCGTAACGCGCTTCATCTGCTGGCGCAGAAAAATGAGGGCGCGGTGGCATTGGTTTCCGGGCGCTCAATGGCCGAGCTGGACACGCTCGCCAGCCCGCTGCATTTTCCGCTGGCGGGCGTACACGGTGCCCAGCGACGTGATTTCAATGGCAAAACGCATACTGTTGAATTGCCGAGCGACGTCGTGCATACGCTGCATGACCAGCTTACTACCGCGCTGGCGGTAATGCCCGGCTGTGAGCTTGAGGCAAAAGGCATGGCGTTCGCGCTGCACTATCGTCAGGCTCCTCAGTATGAAGAACGTATTATGGCGCTGGCACAGGGCATTGTGGGGCTTTATCCGCAACTGGCACTTCAACCTGGCAAGTGCGTCGTTGAACTTAAACCGCAGGGGATCAGTAAAGGTGAAGCGATTGCTGCCTTTATGCAGGAAGCACCTTTTCGCGGTAGAACGCCGGTTTTTGTTGGTGACGATCTTACCGATGAAGCCGGATTTCGGGTGGTTAACCAGTTAAACGGGATTTCCATCAAAGTAGGACCGGGGGCAACCCAGGCGCAGTGGCGTCTGGCGAGTGTCGCCGATGTGCATCAGTGGCTGCAAACCATTGCTGATAACCAACTATTACAAGAAAAAGCGCTAACAGACAGGAGAGATGGCCATGAGTCGCTTAGTCGTAGTATCTAATCGAATTGCCCCGCCCGATGATAAGAAGGCCAGCGCCGGTGGCCTGGCGGTAGGGGTCCTCGGCGCGTTAAAAGCTGCGGGTGGTCTTTGGTTTGGCTGGAGCGGAGAGGTGGGTAATGAAGACCAGCCTCTAAAGACCGTTAGTAAAGGCAATATCACGTGGGCATCCTTTAACCTCAGCGAACAGGATTATGAGCATTATTACAGTCAGTTCTCAAATGCTGTATTGTGGCCTGCTTTTCACTACCGCCTTGATTTAGTTAATTTCCAGCGCGAGGCCTGGGAGGGCTATCAGCGTGTTAACGCGTTACTGGCCGACAAGCTGTTACCGCTGGTGGAAAAGGATGATGTCCTGTGGATACATGACTATCATCTGCTGCCTTTTGCCAGTGAATTGCGTAAGCGAAACATTCACAACCAGATTGGTTTCTTTCTGCATATCCCTTTTCCGACGCCCGAGATTTTTAACGCACTGCCACCCAACGCAGAATTACTGGAAGCGCTATGCGATTACGATTTACTGGGCTTCCAGACCGAAAATGATCGTCTTGCGTTTCTCGATAGCGTCGCGGCACAAACCCGCCTGACAACCCGTGAGAACAAGTCGCATACGGCCTGGGGCAAACACTTCCGCACGGAAGTTTATCCCATTGGGATTGAGCCTGACGAAATAGCCCGTCAGGCGACGGGTCCGCTACCGCCAAAGCTGGCTCAGCTCAAAAGCGAGCTGAAAAACGTGAAAAATATCTTCTCCGTTGAACGACTGGATTACTCCAAAGGGTTGCCGGAACGATTTATGGCCTATGAAACCCTGCTGGAAAAATTTCCGGAGCATCACGGGAAAATTCGCTATACGCAAATCGCTCCCACCTCACGTGGTGAAGTTCAGGCATATCAGGATATCCGTCATCAACTGGAAAATCTGGCTGGACGGATTAACGGTCAGTACGGTCAATTGGGCTGGACGCCGCTGTATTACCTCAATCAGCACTTCGATCGTAAGTTGTTGATGAAAGTCTTCCGCTATTCGGATGTCGGGCTGGTCACGCCGCTGCGTGATGGGATGAATCTTGTTGCCAAAGAGTACGTGGCGGCGCAGGACCCGGAAAACCCTGGTGTGCTGGTATTGTCGCAGTTTGCCGGGGCAGCCAACGAGCTGACCTCTGCGCTTATCGTTAACCCTTACGATCGTGATGATGTTGCGGCTGCTTTGCATCGGGCATTAAATATGCCGCTGGCCGAACGTATTTCGCGCCACGCTGAAATGATGGATGTTATCCGTGATAATGACATTAATCACTGGCAAGAAAGGTTTATTCGCGACCTAAAGCAGATCGCGCCACGCAGCGAGGAAAGTCAGCTGCAACATAAAGTGGCGACCTTCCAGAAACTTGCCTGAATTACTCACACCCAGCCCGGCAGCCTCTGCTGTCGGGCATCTTTATTCCAGCGCGACCAGCAGGACATCCACCTGGCTTTGACCGATCACATTTTTAGCCGAACAGGTTGCCCGCGAAAAAAAGCTATGGTTATGGTTGCCGCAGATCACTAAATCGACGTTGCGGGTACGACAAAAATCCCGGATATGCTCGCTGAGTTCGCCAGAGGCGATAACCTTTTCTGCAATCGGATAATGAGCATGCTGCTCAACATCCCGTAAGAAGTGCTGAGTCTCTTCCTGGATAACTTCGCGGAGATTTTCCATCATCGGTGCGGCGAAGTGGTTATACATTTCGGGATCGGTGGCGAGGGTGATAAGGCTGACGCGGGCATTAAGCGGACGGGCAATGGAAACGGCTTTTGCTACCAGACGATGGCTTTCCGGCGTGGCTGCAATAGCAACGAGCAGATGTTGATAACGCATCGGACCTCCTTTCAGACGCATAAAATAAGGCTATCTTCATTCCTTACGCCATTTAGTCGGTGTCTGCAAGAGGGGAAAGCACGGTTTTGTGTGATTCTTCAAATTATTCATTAATTATTCTTATAAAATACAAAAAGTGGAAATATCAGGAATAAATTATCTCAGGATATGACATGGATATGATAATCATTATCGGTCTTTGTTAATAAAATGATATATAAATTAACATTATGAAGATGGTTTCAGTAGGCGATTATTTTTGTTACATTAAATACTAAGCTTATGTTTATGCATGTTTTTTTTAAAAGAGGGTTTTAATCCCGTCCTGTTAAATTATTTTTCTCATTGTCAGTGGCAGCTTTTAGAAAATTAACATACTGTTATTCCGCTTTCAGACAGGTCTGGTTGCCTTTGTTGACCACTTAAACACCGTATTTGCATAAAAATACATCAACCAATCACCAGTATTGATAGATTTATGATTAATATTTGCGTACATTATGTGATGTCGATCACATAGTTCCTAAAATCACGGCAGCGCCTCGTTGTATGTGGTAAGGCTCCCGAGTAAAGTTGCGTCGAATTAGGAAAAATCTTAGACATTTGTAAGAATTCTTTAACGTGTTTCTGATGACATAGTCCACCTAAAGAGACTTCTCCAGCGCGGTAGCATCTAAGTACAACTATGCATTTTGACCTTTTCTTTTTTACCGGGATTTTCCCGGCGACATCACGGGGTGCGGTTATGCCGCATAAAACAATGGTTGGTTATTCTGGATGGGAAAAATGCACACATCCGAGTTGCTGAAACATATTTATGACATCAACCTGTCATATTTACTCCTTGCGCAGCGCCTGATTAGTCAGGACAAGCCCTCAGCCATGTTCCGTCTCGGTATTAATGAAGAGATGGCAACAACGCTTGGCGGGCTGACTTTGCCGCAAATGGTTAAACTGGCTGAAACTAATCAGCTTATTTGTGAATTCCGTTTTGATAGTCATGAGACTATCACCCGCTTGACGCAAGACTCTCGCGTTGACGATTTGCAACAGATTCATACCGGTATTCTTCTTTCCACCCGTTTGCTCTCTGAGGCGGGTCAAGCTGCCGCTGCGCGCAAGAAAAGGGCCTGATGATGAGCGAAAAAAGCATTGTTCAGGAAGCCCGTGATATTCAGCTGGCAATGGAGCTGATTACGCTGGGCGCTCGCTTACAGATGCTGGAAAGTGAGACACAGCTGAGCCGTGGTCGTCTTATCAAACTGTATAAAGAACTGCGCGGTAGCCCGCCGCCGAAAGGCATGCTGCCGTTTTCTACCGACTGGTTTATGACCTGGGAACAGAATATTCACTCGTCGATGTTCTGCAATGCCTGGCAATACCTGCTGAAAACCGGCTTGTGTAGCGGTGTTGATGCGGTCATTAAAGCGTATCGCCTGTATCTTGAGCAATGTCCGCAGCAGGACGGCGAAGGTCCGCTGCTGGCGCTAACCCGGGCGTGGACGCTGGTGCGTTTTGTTGAGAGCGGCATGCTCCAGCTTTCGCACTGTAGCTGCTGCAACGGCAATTTTATTACCCATGCGCATCAGCCCGTGGGCAGTTTTGTCTGTAGTTTATGCCAGCCACCATCCCGTGACGTAAAAAGACGTAAACTTTCCCGTGATGTTGCCGATATAACTCCACAACTGCTGGATGAACAGATCGAACAGGCTGTTTAACCGATACGGTGTGGTCAACACTCCAGCAGCGGTAAGCAATTACCGCTGCTTTTTTTTGCCTCCCTGACGTGTTAACGATCGATGTGTGCATCCTGCTCTGGTCAACAGAAAGGATGATGTCGTGCTTATCTTATTGGGTTACCTGGTTGTTCTCGGTACAGTTTTCGGCGGTTATATGATGACCGGCGGACACCTTGGAGCACTCTATCAGCCGGCTGAACTTATCATCATCGGCGGCGCAGGCGTGGGTGCGTTTATTGTTGGCAACAACGGTAAGTCGATCAAGGGAACGCTGAAGGCGATCCCGCTGCTGTTTCGCCGCTCCAAATACACCAAAAGCATGTATATGGACCTGCTGGCGCTGCTTTATCGCCTGATGGCCAAGTCGCGCCAACAGGGAATGTTCTCGCTTGAGCGCGACATTGAAAATCCGAAAGAGAGTGAAATCTTCGCCAGCTACCCGCGCATCCTCGCCGACGGCGTGATGCTGGATTTTATTGTCGATTACCTGCGCCTCATCATTAGCGGCAACATGAATACCTTCGAAATCGAAGCGTTGATGGATGAGGAAATTGAAACGCACGAAAGTGAATCTGAGGTGCCAGCCAATGCGCTGGCGTCGGTCGGCGATTCATTGCCTGCTTTTGGTATTGTGGCAGCGGTGATGGGTGTGGTACACGCGCTGGCATCAGCAGACCGTCCGGCGGCTGAACTGGGCGCACTTATCGCGCATGCGATGGTCGGCACCTTCCTCGGCATTTTGCTGGCCTACGGCTTTATTTCTCCGCTGTCCAGCGTCCTGCGCCAGAAAAGCGCGGAAACCAGCAAGATGATGCAGTGCGTCAAAATCACGCTGCTATCTAATCTCAACGGTTATGCGCCACCAATTGCCGTCGAGTTTGGGCGTAAAACCCTCTATTCCAGCGAACGCCCGTCGTTTGTGGAGCTGGAAGAACACGTGCGTGCGGTGAGAAATCCTTCTGCCCAGCAAACCACGACTGAGGACGCATGAAGAATCAGGCGCACCCCATCGTCGTCGTCAAACGGCGCAAACATAAAAATCATGGCGGCGGCGCTCACGGGTCGTGGAAAATCGCCTATGCCGATTTTATGACCGCGATGATGGCGTTTTTTCTGGTGATGTGGCTGATCTCCATCTCCAGCCCAAAAGAACTGATCCAGATCGCCGAATATTTTCGTACCCCGCTGGCCACCGCCGTGGCGGGCGGCCCGCGCGTCTCAAACAGCGATAGCCCAATCCCCGGCGGCGGTGATGATTACACTCAGCAGCAGGGGGAAGTACATAAACAGCCCAATGTTGAACAGCTCAGGGAGCGGATGGAAATCAGCCGCCTGAAAAAAATCCGCGGCGAGCTTGACCAGCTTATTGAAGCCGATCCCAAACTTAAAGCGCTCAGGCCGCACCTCAAAATTGATCTGGTACAGGAAGGTTTGCGCATCCAGATTATCGACAGCCAGAACCGACCGATGTTTAAAACCGGCAGCGCGGAAGTGGAACCTTATATGCGCGATATTCTGCGCGCCATCGCGCCGGTGCTCAATGAAATTCCTAATAAAATCAGCCTGTCCGGACATACCGATGATTACCCCTACGCCGGTGGAGATAAGGGCTACAGCAACTGGGAGCTGTCTGCCGACCGCGCCAACGCCTCACGTCGTGAGCTGGTGGCCGGCAGTCTGGATAGCGGTAAAGTCCTGCGCGTTGTGGGAATGGCCGCGACCATGCGCCTGTCCGACCGGGGTGGCGATGACGCCATTAACCGTCGCATCAGTCTGGTGGTGCTGAATAAACGCACCGAGCAGGCCATTCTCAACGAGAATGCTGAAAGTCAAAACGTTCCCTTTAGTGAATTATCGCCCTCTGCGGCAGCACCGCAGGCGGTCAGTCCCACATCGCCACAAGCCGAGTCGAGGTGATAGCGTGAGCATGGATATTAGTGATTTTTATCAGACTTTTTTTGATGAAGCCGATGAATTACTGGCCGACATGGAGCAGCACCTGCTGGATCTGGTCCCCGAGTCGCCGGACGCAGAGCAGCTAAATGCGATCTTTCGCGCGGCGCACTCTATCAAAGGCGGCGCGGGAACTTTCGGGTTCTCTGTTTTGCAGGAAACCACGCATCTGATGGAAAACCTGCTGGATGAAGCCCGGCGCGGGGAAATGCAGCTCAACACCGACATTATCAACCTGTTTTTGGAAACCAAAGATATTATGCAGGAACAGCTCGATGCCTATAAAAGCTCTCAGGAGCCGGATGCTGCCAGCTTTGAATATATCTGCAATGCGCTGCGTCAGTTAGCGCTGGAGGCAAAAGGGGAAGCCGTACCGCCGCCCGCAGCAAAGCTGACGGTGGTTGAAAAAGAGGAACCGCAGGCAGCAGATGGCGGACAGACGCGGATTGTGCTTTCACGCCTGAAAGCCGGCGAGCCTGATTTACTGGAAGAAGAGCTGGGTAACCTGGCGACGCTGACTGGCGTGGTGAAAACGGCGGATTCGCTGTCAGCTATTCTTGATGGCAGCGTGGCTCAGGACGATATCATCGCCGTACTGTGCTTTGTTATCGAAGCCGATCAGATTGCTTTTGAAGCGGTTCCAACCGACGAGATTGAGACCCACGAAGAAGACGTCATCGTGCCAGCACCTGCCGCTCCGGCACTGGTTGCGGTGCCGAAGGAGGCCCCGGCCAGCCGCAGCAGCGCCGAAAAACCAGCCCGCGTCAGCGAATCCTCCAGCATTCGCGTCGCGGTAGAAAAGGTTGATCAACTGATTAACCTGGTCGGCGAACTGGTGATCACCCAGTCAATGCTGGCCCAGCGTTCCAATGAGCTGGACCCGGTGACCCATGGCGATCTGATCACCAGCATGGGACAGCTTCAGCGTAACGCCCGCGACCTTCAGGAATCGGTGATGTCGATCCGCATGATGCCGATGGAATACGTTTTCAGCCGTTTCCCGCGCCTGGTACGTGACCTGGCGAGCAAGCTGAATAAGCAGGTGGAACTGACGTTAATGGGCAGCTCTACCGAGCTTGATAAAAGCCTGATTGAACGCATTATCGATCCGCTCACCCACCTGGTGCGTAACAGCCTCGATCACGGTATTGAATCGCCGGACACGCGCCTTGCCGCCGGAAAATCGGCGGTCGGCAATTTGATCCTCTCCGCCGAACATCAGGGCGGCAATATTTGCATTGAAGTCACCGATGACGGGGCGGGGCTGAATCGGGAACGCATTCTGGCGAAAGCGGTTTCGCAGGGAATGGCCGTGCATGAAAACATGAGCGACGAAGAGGTCGGCATGCTGATTTTCGCACCGGGCTTTTCAACCGCTGAACAGGTAACGGATGTTTCCGGGCGTGGCGTCGGTATGGACGTGGTGAAACGTAACATCCAGGAGATGGGCGGCCACGTTGAGATCCAGTCGAAGCAGGGCACCGGCACCACGATCCGTATTCTGCTGCCTCTGACACTGGCGATCCTTGACGGTATGTCGGTGAAGGTGAACGATGAAGTCTTTATCCTGCCACTCAATGCAGTGATGGAATCCTTACAACCCCGTGAAGAGGATCTGCATCCGCTGGCGGGTGGCGAGCGCGTACTGGAAGTCCGTGGTGAATATTTGCCGCTGGTGGAACTGTGGAAAGTCTTCGATGTACAGGGAGCCAGAACTGAAGCCACCCAGGGCATTGTGGTGATCCTGCAAACCGCCGGACGCCGTTATGCGCTGTTGGTCGACCAGCTTATCGGCCAGCATCAGGTGGTGGTGAAAAACCTTGAGAGCAATTACCGCAAGGTGCCTGGCATTTCTGCCGCCACTATTCTTGGCGACGGTAGCGTGGCGCTGATTGTCGATGTCTCAGCGCTCCAGGGATTAAATCGTGAACAACGTATGGCGCACACAGCAGCCTGATTAAGAAAGGGTAAAAAAATGACCGGTATGAATAACGTGACAAAACTGGCAGGTGAGCCATCGGGCCAGGAATTTCTGGTCTTCACGCTGGGCGATGAAGAGTACGGCATCGATATCCTGAAAGTGCAGGAAATTCGCGGCTACGATCAGGTTACTCGCATTGCCAACACGCCTGCTTTTATTAAGGGCGTAACCAATCTGCGCGGTGTCATCGTGCCGATTGTCGATCTGCGGGTGAAATTCGAGCAGCAGGGCGTGGAGTATAACGATAACACCGTGGTGATCGTGCTCAATCTTGGTCAGCGTGTGGTCGGCATTGTTGTTGATGGCGTTTCTGATGTCCTTTCACTCACTGCTGAGCAGATCCGTCCGGCACCGGAATTTGCGGTAACGCTGTCCACCGAATACCTCACTGGCCTTGGGGCGCTGGGCGAGCGGATGCTGATTCTGGTCAATATTGAGAAACTGCTCAATAGCGAAGAAATGGCGCTACTTGACTCAGCGGCGAATCACGCAGCCTGATATCCTCTTTCCTTGCTCTGCAACAGAGCAAGGAAACGTCTCCCTCTCCTCCATCCTTTTTACCTCCGCATACTTAAGGTTTTAATAATAACTCGCCTGTATTAATTAGCGGTAATATTAAGTTAAGCCGCCTTTAAATTAACAAAGATATTTATTACCACCACGTTAATATTTCCTTATGACCATTTTAGATATTTTAAAAAAGCCGACTGCGCCCGTGTGATAACGCTCACAAAAAGAAGCGATGTTCTATGAAATTAAATGATGGAAAAAGTTATCAAAAATTAACTCTCTGTATTTTATGGGGAAATTAAACTGTTACCAAAATTGGGGAGGGCCAGCTCACTATCCGATTCTGGCAATCTAAACTAAATTTTAACCATGCGGCAGATGACTTTGTCGTATCGGCTATTAATGAACTGCGGCGTCAATCTATACCCCAATAATTCGGGTTGCAGCAAGGCGGCAAACGAGTAGATCCCTGCGAGTGTATTTGGGGTGAACCACCGCGGCCAATACGCCAGCAACCAGCAATATACGGGGTATAAGCGCCGATCTCATCCCCTTTACCGGAGACGGTACAATGAACCGAATGCGTCTTTTTATTGCTACGAGTGGTATTCTGGTTTTAATGAGTTCGCAGGCCCAGGCAGTGACCAGCAGCGGGACTATCGGGGCAACCCTGACGTTAACCAACGGCTGCTTAATTAATGGCTCTCCCAGCCAGAATGGAATTAATTTTGGTACGCTGGACTTTGGTACCCATCCGGCAACATTCTCGACCCTGACCACACAATTAACCGGGGCTACGGGCGGTAATAGTTTTGGCATTCAATGCACCACTAACAGCTATACCGTACAGGTAACCGGTAATACCAATACCGCCAACCCTGGGTCCGCCGTGGGCACGCCAGGTACTGACCCCCGTTATTTAGTTAATACCGCTGATGCGACTCAGGGAGTGGCTTATAACCTGTATAGCGACAGTGGATTTAATAACGAAATTACCAACGATGCGCCAATCCCTATTGCTTCAAATACCGGAGGCGTTGACAACTATACCCTTTACGGGCGGATACAGGATGGCGGTAATAGTGTCACCGTGGTACCTGGAACGTATACCGATACAATTAATGTCAGCGTAACGTATTAGCGTCACACCATGCAGAGAAATAAAAAAGGTCTCCAGGCAGAGGCCGGGGGATCTTTACGCCTGTTTTTGTTGCTGGGCTTGTTTTTCCCTTGTGCTCAGGCGCTGGCAATAACCACACAGACCTTTCAGGTCAACGCGTCGGTCGTGCGTGGCTGTTCAGTGGTTGCCGGAACGGGAGGTGAATGGGGGACGCTGAATTTTGGCTCCCATTCTGGCGTGGCGTCAGGCGCGGTGAATACGCAGTTCGTTCCCAATACCGCATTGTCACTCGCCTGCACGCCGGGCGTCGAATTGACCATGAGTATTAATGGCGGACAGCACTACGACTCTGTACGTCATATGCAGCGCGCACAGGGAACGGAGCGCGTGCCGTACCGGCTCTACAGTAATAGCTCCCTGGCAGCCAATAGCGAGATAGGTCTTAACCAGGCCGTGTCGGTTTCGGTGAGCGACGCCAGCAATATCGCCCTCACGCTGTTCGGGGTGGCACAACTCTCCGGCTTCAGTCCGGCAGGGGTGTATAGCGATCAGTTAACTGTGACCTTATCGTGGTAATTCAGGGAGATGTAAAAATGAGAGTGATTAACGCGCTGGCCCTTTCTCTTTATCTGTCAGCGGCAGGATTACTATTCCTGCCCGGCCACGCCTGTGCCGCCGCCACGATCCTGCTGTGGCCCATTGACCCCTGGCTGGGGGCCGATATGAATGCGACCGAGCTGTGGATTGAAAATCAGGGAAACAGCGCCACCACCATGCAGGTACGTATTGTGCGCTGGACGCAGGAAGGTGGCTATGAGCGTTACCAGGCGCAGCAGGACGTTGTTGCCAGCCCACCGATCCTGCGTATTGATCGCGGAAGTAAGCAGCTTATTCGCCTGATAAAACAAACCAGCGCACCGGCAGGCGTGGAAAAAGCCTATCGCATTATCATTGATGAGATCCCCCAGCCCAATGATCCTTCAACGCCGAAACTGGCGATTAACGTTCAGATGCGTTATTCACTGCCGCTCTTTGTGTATGGTACCGGGATACGCACCCAGGTTAACGCTGCCAATCACGCTGAGGTGGACCCGCAGCGGCTGCGCTGGCGAATGGTGGTGCAGGAGGGTAAACCGGCAGTCGAGGTGACGAACAGCGGCAGTGTTCATCTGCGGTTAAGTCAGGTCACCGTGCAGCAGGGCGGTCAGAAGTACAAGCTGGGGGAAGGGCTGCTGGGGTACGTGTTGCCCGGGCAGTTCCGCCGCTGGTCGTTACCGTCGGGCGTCAGTCGACCCACTGAACTGCGGGCGACCATCAATGCAAGGGATGCAAAATGGCACGCCGCACCGGGCAATTGAGTTCGCTGATGCTGCTGACCTTTGTAACCAGCGCCGGCACGGTGAACGCCATGGAAGTGGATGATTCTCTGCCGCCACCGCCGGATGCGACAGCGATCAACGCGCAGTCGCTTTATCATCTGGCGCTGGTGATCAATCACTACGATACCCGCCAGGTGGTGCCGGTGGCACAACGGCAGGGGAATTATTACATTGCCAGCGCCGATTTACAGCGTGCCGGACTGCCCGGCGAGCATTTGCTACCGGGCGATGTCAATGTGTCTGCGCTGCCGGATGTGCGCGTAGAGTACGACAGCACGGGTCAGCGCCTGCTGCTGAGCGTGCCGCGCGACTGGATGCCTGCGCGGGCTACCGCCTTTCGTGACGGTATCGCACGCACGGAGCCGGTCAACGGGCAGGGCGCGCTTATCAATTATGACATTTACACCAGCCAGACTGAACACGGTGCCGGGCAGATTTCGCTCTGGCATGAATTCCGCTATTTCTACGACGCCGGATCGCTTACCTCAACAGGCAGCCTGCGCCGTACCCTGAGCGGCAATTATCCCCAACAGGAAGGCTATATTCGCTACGACACGACGCTTAATCTGACTGACGAAGAGGATATTACGCAGTGGAGCGTGGGCGATGTCATCAGCGAATCACTGAACTGGAGTAACAGCGTGCGCATCGGCGGCCTGCGTTATGGACGGGATTTTTCCCTGCGTCCCGATCTGGTCACCTGGCCGCTACCGGCATTTTCCGGCGAGGCGGCAGTGCCGACCTCGGTGGATTTATTTATCGACGGCTACCGCGCCGGGAGCACTCAGCTTCAGCCGGGCCCCTTTTCGCTGACCAATCTTCCTTATGTGAATGGGGCGGGCAATGCGGTTCTGGTCACCACCGATGCGCTGGGCCGCCAGGTCAGCACCGTTCTGCCGTTTTATGTGGACAGTGAGTTGCTCAGCGCTGGTTTAAGCGATGGTGCTATTACCCTGGGGGCATTGCGTCGCCGTTACGGTGTGGATAATTTTGACTATGGTCCGGCGGTGGGGAGCGGCTCGTATCGCTACGGCGTCACGGACTGGCTGACCATGGAAAGCCATGCGGAGGGGGCAGAATCACTGGCGCTGGGTGGCCTTGGGAGCATCATCCGACTGTGGCGGCTTGGTGTGGTCAACGGTGCCTGGAGCCAGAGCGAGATGCGCGGCAGAAACGGCCATCAACTCAACTGGGGATACCAGTATAACACCAGCACCTTTAGCCTGGGCACCCAGCATACACGGCGTAATGCAACCTTTGGTAATCTGGCGCTCTACGATCGCCCGGTCATGATGGACGCCAATAATGATCCGATCGCCAGCCTGAGTAAAAGCGCCGATCAGTATTCGCTTTCCATGAATCTTAACGAGTTCGGCAATATTGGTGCCGCCTGGATTGGTGTGCAGAGTTTCGACGGGCAGCGCAGCGATTTATTGAACGTTTCCTGGAGCCGAAATTTGTGGGGCAGCAGCAGTATTTACCTCGCCGCCAGTCACGACCGGCAGCGGGACGACTGGACCATGGCGATGTCGATACAAATTCCGCTTGGCGAGCGGGACGGCATGGGGTTAAGCCTTGAAAAAACGCCGGATGCCGGCAGTACCCAGCGCGTTAACTACAGCCATGCAATGCCTGCCGACGGCGGATTCGGCTGGGATCTGGCGTGGGCCAGGCAGTCACAGGCAAGTCAGTACCAGCAGGCTTCTCTTGGCTGGCGCAATAACAATGTCGAATTGCAGGGCGGCGGTTACGGTGAGCGCGACATGATGACCTGGTGGGGTGAAGCGATGGGATCGCTGGTACTGATGGACGGCCAGTTCTTCGCCGCCAATAAAATTAACGACGCCTTTGTGGTGATTAGCACGGATGGTTACTCCGACATCCCGGTCAGCTATGAAAACCAGCCGGTCGGTAAAACCGACAAAAATGGCTACCTGCTGGTCAGCGGCGTCTCGGCTTATTATCCGGCGACGTACCGGATCGACGCCCTGAATTTACCTGCCGATACACGGCTACGGGAAACGGAACAGCGGGTGGCACTGCGCCGCAACAGCGGCTATCTGGTGGAATTTCCGATGACCCAAACCAAAGTGGCCAGCGTTATTCTGCACGATGAACAGGGCCAGGATATCGCGCCGGGAAGTCAGGTTTACCGCAGCCAGCAGGCAACCACGGTGGTGGGCTATGATGGCATCGCCTGGCTGGAAAATCTCAGTGCGGTAAACGTACTGAAAATCGCCAAGACCGACGGCACTACCTGCCATGTGACGCTTACGCTGCGGGAAAATCCGCTGCATAAACTGCAAACCTACGGGCCGCTGACCTGTAAGGCAGGCCAGTGATGAAACGTGGATTTTTTCTGCTGGCCCTGTTGTTTCTGTTCGCACCCGGGCTGCGCGCCGCCTGCGCGGTAAGCGTCGGCAATGCGGCGCTCGGCACGCTCACCTCGTTTAGCGTGAGCAGTAACGAATCCCAGGTCGCGGTAAATCTGGTGATTGAATGCGACACTATTCTCAACTTGTTAACCAACGATTCGATAACGCTCAACTATACCAGTGCCTCCCTGAGCGCCGACAACCGCGCCACCTTACGCCGTACTGATACACCCGCTAACCCGGATGCAATCCCCGTGCGCTTATGCACAAGGCAAAACTGCTCGGCAACCACCGAAACCACGACCGGACAAAGCTACACCTGGAGCGGCAATACGTTACTGGGACTGCTCAATTCAAAACGCTATACGCTGCCGCTCTATCTGCGCACGGTGGGCGGACAAAGCGTTGGTGCCGGGCCGTACCGGGTCACGCTTAATTTCTCCGTCAACTATAGTGTCTGTTCGCTGGGCGTTTCCCTGCTGTGTACCACGGCGCAAACCGGTACCCGAACCCTGAGCATGCAGGTCGATCTGACGGTGACTAACGACTGCATTACCATCAATGCGCCCAATATTAATTTTGGCA
Organism: Superficieibacter electus; assembly: GCF_002915575.1. Taxonomy (GTDB): domain Bacteria; phylum Pseudomonadota; class Gammaproteobacteria; order Enterobacterales; family Enterobacteriaceae; genus Superficieibacter; species Superficieibacter electus. Next base: position 153,714 of record NZ_PQGD01000010.1, on the reverse strand, counting down.
GCGCGCCGCTGGTGCGTGATTTCCCCATCATTTCTCAGTCGATAGGCATTACCTGCACCAAAGGCAGCACCTATACGGTGGGCATCAATAATGGAAGCTGGGCCAATGGCAACGTGAGAAATATGGCTTACGGCGCGAACCGGCTCAGCTATGACATTTACAAAGGGAGTACCGGCACTCGCTGGGGCAGTTCCGGCACCGAGCGCTGGGCCAGCAGCAGTTCCTCTGCCATAAGTCAGGATGGTTTACTGCGCACTTACAACTACACCGCCCGTATCCTTAGCGGGCAAGCCACTCCCCCGGTGGGTGACTACAGCGACACCCTGCTCATCGACATCGCCTTCTGATCGTGACGTCGTAAGATTATTCCGTAATGCAAATATAAAGTTCCCTTCCGGGTTGCCGATAACCTCGATAACAAGTCATTGGGAAAGTGATGCCCGACGCGGTGGCAGTACAGCATTCATCTCCGGCAATTGCCGGTGCGGATAATAACCAGGAACTCTTTTACTTTTTGTGATGGCGGCGGCTTGCCGCGTAATGGGAGCGTTGATGTTTAATCGTATTCGTATCTCGACCACCTTATTCTTGATCCTCGTCCTCTGTGGTGTGCTACAGGTGGGAAGCAATGGCCTTTCCTTCTGGGCCTTTCGCGATGGCGTGCAGAACGTCAACCAGATTCAGCGCAGTAACCATCAGCGCACGCTGCTGATGCAAAGCCGGGCGGTAATGCTTCAGGCCAGTAATGCCCTTAACAAAGCCGGAACGCTGACGGCATTAAGCTATCCGCCGGACGAGATCAAAGCGCTGATGGCCCGCGCACGCGCCAGCATGAAACAGGCAGACACCTATATTGCAGACGTGCTGGCGCTGCCAGCGGTGACGGAAACCGGCAAGGCGCTGCAAGCAGAAACCAAAAAAAGCTACGGTGCCTGGCGCAACGATCTGGAGCATCAGGCCACCTGGCTCGAAAGCAACCAGCTATCTGATTTTATGAGTGCGCCGGTTGAACAATCCCAGCAGGCGTTTGATAAAAACTTTACCGCCTGGCAATCACACATCGACGAACTGGTAGGAAAGGCGCGTCAGGGTAGTGAAAATAATTACCATATGTCGGCCGCGATTTTTATCGCGATGATTATTATTGCCGGCCTGCTAACCACCGCCTCGCTGTTCTGGTCGCGCAGAATGATCGTTCAGCCGCTGGCAATCATTTCCAGCCACTTTGACAGCATAGCCGGTGGCAACCTTGCCCGTCCTGTTGCGGTGTACGGTAAAAATGAAATCTCGGCTATTTTTGCCAGCCTGAAGGCGATGCAAACGGCGCTGCGCACAACAGTAAGCGAAGTGCGCCAGGGCAGTTTTGCCATGCATACCGGTATCTCTGAAATCGCCGAGGGCAATAACGATCTTTCCTCGCGTACGGAACAACAGGCGGCATCGCTGGCAGAAACCGCTGCCAGCATGGAGCAACTGACCGCCACGGTCGGCCAGAACGCCGACAATGCCCGTCAGGCATCCGGTCTGGCGCGCAGCGCAGCAGACACTGCCCGAAAAGGTGGCGAACAGGCCTCGCACGTTGCCGACACCATGCGCGATATCGAAGCCAGCTCGCAGAAAATTGGCGACATTATTAGCGTTATCGACGGCATCGCGTTCCAGACCAATATCCTCGCGCTTAACGCAGCGGTGGAAGCCGCCCGCGCGGGTGAGCAGGGGCGCGGCTTTGCCGTGGTAGCGGGCGAAGTACGTAATCTCGCCAGCCGTAGCGCCCAGGCGGCGAAGGAGATCAAAACTCTGATTGAAGAGTCGGTCTCACGCGTTCAGGACGGATCGTCCCAGGCGGGCACCGCCGCCAAAACCCTGAGTGAAATCGTCCGTTCCGTCACCCAGGTGAACGATATCATGGGCGAAATTGCCTCGGCCTCGGATGAACAACGTCGAGGCATTGAACAGGTGGCGACCGCCGTCAGCCAGATGGATCAGGTGACGCAGCAGAACGCCGCGCTGGTCGAAGAGGGCGCAGCCGCCACCAGCGAATTAACCAGCCAGGCGAATCATTTAACCGCGCTGGTCTCCCGTTTTCAGCTTGAAGAGCAACCTGCAACGCAAGAAGTACGGACGCCGCCCGTGGTGGCGTCAGAGATCTCCTGAAGGTAACTGAGAAGGCGCTATGACATCATCGCTGCCCGCCGGGCAAACGTCTTTACTTATGCAGATGACGCAGCGCCTCGCGCTGTCCGACACGCATTTTCGTCGGATATGTCAGTTGATATACCAGCGCGCAGGGATCGTGCTGGCGGACCACAAACGTGACATGGTCTACAACCGTCTGGTGCGCCGTTTACGCACCCTCGGGCTGGAGGACTTTGGCCATTATCTCGGCATGCTGGAAGCGAACCCAAACAGTGCCGAGTGGCAGGCATTTATAAACTCGCTGACCACTAACCTGACGGCGTTCTTCCGTGAAGGCCATCACTTCCCGGTGCTGGCAGAGCATGCCCGCAAACGTCAGGGAGAATACCGGGTCTGGAGCGCGGCGGCGTCGACCGGTGAAGAACCTTACTCACTGGCGATCACCCTTGCCGACACGCTGGGCACCGCGCCGGGACGCTGGAAAGTCTACGGCAGCGATATTGACACTGAAGTGTTGCGTAAAGCGCAGGAAGGGATTTACCGCCAGGAAGAGTTAAAAACCCTGTCGCCGCAGCAGCTTCAGCGCTACTTCATGCGCGGCACCGGGCCGCATTCCGGGCTGGTAAGGGTGCGGCAGGAACTGGCGAATTACGTTGAGTTTTCACCGCTGAATCTGCTTGATAAACAGTACAGCGTACAAGGACCATTTGATGCCATTTTTTGCCGCAACGTAATGATTTATTTTGATAAAACGACGCAGCAGGATATTTTGCGCCGCTTCGTACCGCTGCTCAAACCCGACGGGCTACTGTTTGCCGGGCATTCAGAGAACTTCAGCCATCTCGTGCGTGATTTTACGCTGCGCGGGCAGACGGTTTACGCGCTGAATAAGGAAAAAGCATGAGCAAGATCAGGGTGCTCTCGGTAGATGATTCGGCTTTAATGCGCCAAATCATGACGGAAATCATCAACAGCCACAACGACATGGAGATGGTGGCTACCGCTCCCGATCCGCTGGTTGCGCGCGATCTCATCAAGAAATACAACCCCGATGTGCTGACGCTGGATGTCGAAATGCCGCGCATGGACGGGCTGGATTTTCTGGAAAAACTGATGCGGCTTCGCCCAATGCCGGTGGTGATGGTCTCGTCACTGACGGGTAAAGGTTCAGAGGTCACATTGCGTGCGCTGGAGTTGGGGGCCATCGATTTTGTCACCAAACCGCAGTTAGGCATTCGCGAAGGCATGCTGGCCTACAGCGAAATGATTGCCGAAAAAGTGCGTACCGCTTCCCGCGCTAAATTGACGGCTCATAAACCGGTTCCAGCCTCTGTGACCCTGAAAACCGGACCGCTACTCAGCTCAGAAAAATTGATGGTCATTGGGGCCTCTACTGGTGGCACCGAGGCGATACGTCACGTGCTCCAGCCGCTGCCGCTCTCCAGCCCGGCAGTATTGATCACCCAGCATATGCCGCCGGGCTTCACCCGTTCTTTCGCCGAACGTCTGAATAAACTGTGCCAGATCAGCGTGAAAGAAGCCGAGGACGGCGAACGTGTGTTACCGGGCCATGCATACATTGCGCCTGGGGATAAGCATATGGAGCTGGCGCGTAGCGGGGCCAACTATCAAATCAAAATTCATGACGGGCCGCCGGTTAACCGGCACCGTCCTTCAGTCGATGTATTGTTTCATTCCGTGGCAAAACATGCGGGGCGCAACGCCGTGGGAGTGATCCTGACGGGGATGGGCAACGATGGTGCCGCCGGAATGCTGGCAATGCACCAGGCGGGTGCCTGGACCATTGCGCAGAACGAAGCAAGTTGTGTGGTGTTCGGCATGCCGCGTGAAGCCATCAATAGCGGTGGCGTAAGCGAAGTGGTCGATCTTAGTCAGATAAGCCAGCAGATGCTGGCGAAAATCAGTGCCGGACAGGCAATACGTATTTGAACCAGGAGTAATTTTTTATGGCGGATAAAGAGCTTAAGTTTTTGGTTGTGGATGACTTTTCCACCATGCGTCGCATTGTGCGTAACCTGCTTAAAGAGCTGGGATTCAACAACGTTGAAGAAGCGGAAGACGGCGTGGATGCACTGAATAAATTGCAGGCGGGTGGATTTGGCTTCGTGATCTCCGACTGGAACATGCCCAACATGGACGGTCTGGAGTTATTAAAAACCATTCGTGCAGATGGTGGCATGTCATCCCTGCCGGTATTGATGGTAACGGCTGAAGCCAAGAAAGAAAATATCATTGCGGCCGCACAGGCGGGGGCCAGCGGCTACGTGGTTAAACCGTTTACCGCCGCTACTCTGGAAGAAAAGCTGAATAAGATTTTCGAGAAACTTGGCATGTAAGGAAGGGTTATGATGCAATCTTTTAATCTTGCTGAAGAACATTCAGCCGGGGATATTATTGCCCGCATCGGTAGTTTGACCCGCATGTTGCGAGACAGTCTGCGCGAACTTGGTCTGGATCAGGCTATCGCTGAAGCGGCGGAAGCGATCCCCGATGCCCGCGACCGTCTTGATTATGTGGTTCAGATGACGGCGCAAGCCGCAGAACGGGCGCTTAACTGTGTGGAACTTTCCCAGCCGCACCAGAACCAGCTGGAAAGCCAGGCCAAAGCGCTTTCCGGCCGCTGGGATCAGTGGTTTGAAAACCCGATTGAACTGGCGGACGCCCGTGAACTGGTCAGTGACACCCGTAGCTATCTGGCTGACGTCCCGGGACACACCAGCTTCACCAACGCCCAACTGCTGGAAATCATGATGGCTCAGGATTTTCAGGATCTCACCGGCCAGGTGATCAAACGCATGATGGACGTTATCCAGGAAATCGAACGCCAGTTATTGATGGTACTGCTGGAAAACATGCCGGAACCGGGCGCGCGGGCAAAACGTGAAAACGAAAGTCTGCTAAATGGCCCGCAGGTTGACGCCTCGAAAGTTGGTGTGGTCGCCAGCCAGGATCAGGTTGACGATCTGCTGGACAGCTTAGGTTTTTGATGTCATGCGCTGCCCGCTGTGGTGGCGCATTTTTCTTCTTATCGCGTGATTGTGCCAAAAATGATGACTTAATCACGTTGTCTTACGCCTCAGTGCCATTTCACCCCATAGACTTGTCATAATTATTACGGTTAAATAAGCCAATAAACTGATTCCCGGTACTGCTTTATTCTTACGGCGTTTACGTAACGGCGAGGAGTGATATTTTATTTTTACCTGTTGTTACAAATGAGGGTGAAATGAAAATTCTGCGCAGCAATGAATTCTTTCTTTCTGAACAACATGCCTTTTGCCTGTTTATCCTCAATAATCAGCAAATGGAAGAGGTTCATGGGCATGAGTTTGATGAGCTGGTGATTGTTGTTGCTGGCAGTGGTTTTCATATTATTAATGATAGTGTTGAGTTTATCTATCAGGGAGATTTCTTTTTTGTCACATTTAATGATACTCATAGTTATCTGTCTACCAATCACTTGTCGGTTATCAACCTTCTGATTCGTCGCGAACGTAATTTTCAATATATTACTAACCTTGATGTATTGCTACGTTATTTATGTGGCGATAGCCGGCAGGATAAAGTGCATGCAGCGTGCTTGTCTACAGAAGAGGTTGCTCAGATCGTCGCTTATAGCAACGCCATTAATGCCAGAAATGATGATGATTATGATGCGCTTTACTTTTTTGCCACCGAAAGCATCGTGATGATGATGATCAATCAATTGTGCCAAAGTGCAGCGCGAAAAAATTTGCTGGAGAAAGTCGAGGATGCCAGACGAAAAAAGCTGATCCACTCATTGAAACATAATTACTTACAGCATATCAACTGGAGCGAGCTGAGCGAAGAATGCGGTATAGCAAAGCGTACGCTTTTTCGTTTTATAAAAGAAATCACTGGTTACACGCCGGTTAGATTTCAACTATTATTTCGTTTGTTAAAAGCCCAGGAATTACTCCGTACCACGGATAAATCTGTAAAAGAAGTGGCGGCCAGTTGCGGTTTTCAGAATGCCACTCGATTAACCGAATCATACAAAAGGCAATTTAGTTATCCTCCCTCACAGGAGCGTAATCGACAACGTTAAAGTAATAACTTCTACATAATTAAGGTGAATATCATGAGTTCGATTCATGAGGTTTCCCTCTTGCCGGATGCGAGACATGCAGTAACCGTTTTTAAAAAAAATATTTTAGTAAGATATTATAGCCAACAGAATGCTCATTATGAAATAGTTATTGTAAATAGCGGCTATGGATTCATCAATGGCTCTGAACAGTCCCACTTTTTAAAGCCCGGTGATTTCTTCCTTAAAGACCCGACACAGCGCTATTGTCTTACTGCATTGAGGAATCTGACGATTATTGTGATAGACATCATTCCTGCGGGGCCATTTTTGTTTATCAGGAATATCGATTCGCTTATGCAGGCGTTATGCAGTTTGTATTCTGTTGATCGACAACCAAAAAATATCAAAACCGATCTTGATGCAGCAATAATATTGGCTCAGGACATTATTAATTACGATGTTAATACAGACGACATAGCGGCGCAGGCACAAAAAGAGATTGCTCTCCTCAAGTTAATTATTTTTCTAAGGCAAGTGGTAACACAAACACACGATTGTCCCGAGAATACCTTATTGGATTATATCTATAGACACTGTGAATATAAAATGGACTGGGATGCATTATGTGATTCATTCAAGCTGTCGAGACGAACGTTTCATCGTTATACCGAAAGGAATATTGGTATGACGCCTGAAAAAATTTATATGATGTTTAAACTCATTAAGGTTCAGGAAATGCTAAGGACATCAGATTTTTTAGTTGGTGACATCGCCCGAGCCTGCGGTTTCAGTTCCACTGCGCAGTTATCTAACGCCTATCGTAAAATATTTTCGATTTCACCTTCGCAAGAGCGTGTTGCGTTAACTGCCAGTTCGCCTTTAGCAATGGTGAAAATGTGAAATGCCTCTACAGCTATTGTCAGTGCTGGTCATGAAATGAAAGTAACTGGCAAAAAAGCAAAGGCATCAGAATGCGAAGGTTGTCATTATGCACAAGGAAATTATTATTAAGGATTGCAAAAATGCACATTAATAAAACACCTAATCCATGGTACGTTGGAGTGGTATCGGGGATGGCATCATATATTGACTCTACTGCTATTATCTCTAGTGGTACCGCATTGGTTATTTATCAAAAAACAATAGGGATAACCGCAGCGCAAATAGGTATCTTATCAGGCGTGCTCACCCTGTGCATTGCCATCGGGGCACTTTGTGGAGGGCGGTTAGGCGATCGCCTTGGTCGCCGAAAAGTTTTCATCATAACAATGTTAATGATTATTATTGGCGCATTGTTTTTGTCATTTGGCCTGAATTTCCCATTGTTAACATTAGGCACGATTTTAGTGGGGCTGGCCACCGGAGCAGATCTTCCAGTGTCTCTGGCCACTATTTCCGAAGCGGCCAATGATAATAATCGAGGTAAAATTATAGGCTTATCTAATTTGCTATGGACAGCAGGCATTTGTGCGGCGATGGCGGTTTCAGCCGTCGTTGGTGACTGGGGGACACTGGGCGCGCAGATCATGTTTATGCATGTCGGTATTGTTGCTGCCATATTGATGTTTTTGCGATTAGCTATTCCTGAGTCCCCGCTCTGGCTGGCAGCAAAAGATGAAGTTCGCCGTGGTGTGGCTACGGTGCGTGCGCAAAATAATTCGTTTAAGGATCTTTTCCGCGGTAAATATTTGTGGCCGTTTATTGCGTTAAGCGTCTTTTACGCTTTCACCAATCTGGCGGCAAATACCGGTGGACAATTTGGTACCTATGTCGCGGTGAACGTGGTAGGCATTACTGTAAGTAAAAATTCATTGTGGGGCCTTATTATTTTACCTTTTGGTATCCTGGCGAATCTGTTGTTTATGCGTATTGTGGATACAGCTAAAAGGATGCCTTTCTTTGTAGCAGGAGCCTTCCTGCTGGTTATTGCCTTCCTCACCCCGGTGGTATTCAACTTTTCTCCGGTTTCATGGTTCTGCTTTGTGCTTTTCAGCAATGTAGGTAATGGGCTGGCTTTTGAAGGAATAATGAAAGTCTGGTCGCAAGAATCTTTCCCTACCATGCTGCGCTCAACTGCTCAGGGCTTAATTGTCGCTATTGCCCGCTTACTTTGCGGAATACTGGCATTCGTCACGCCGGTATTACTGGAAGCAGGACCTGCCGCGCTTTATACGATTCTTGCTGTGGTTGTTGCCATCGGCTTAGTGACCGGCTGGCTGTGTTTCCATGGCAAACAACGTAATGAATTTAAATCGGAGTCTGAAGTAGCAGATTCAACGATAGATCATTCCACTTTAACAGAAATGAATCCGGGGCAAAATTATGCTAACCATTGAAAAAATCCTGCTTGATTATGCACAATCCCAGCAGGGCACAGAACACTTTCCCGTTGTTGGCTGGCTGATTAAAAGTGACAAAAAAAATGTCACTCAGCAGAGCTGGCATTTACAGGTCAGCCGGGATGAGGCGTTTACCCGGATCGTTCACGATACGGGATGCCGCCAGAGTGAACAATCCCAGAACATTCACCTGACTGGCATCGAACTTGATCATTCCCATCGTTATTATGTACGGGTAAATATCAGTGATAATGAGGGTGAGAGCAGTGGATGGAGTCTGCCTGGCGTATTTATTACCGGCTTGCCAGCGGATAAATGGCAGGCGGCATTTATTTCTGGTGAAGCGCCTGAAGATAAAGACACTTCCAAAGGCACCCTGCTTAGAAAAGCGTTTCCCCTGGAGCGGGCGGCGGAGATTGACTCGGTGTTCGTACACGCCAGTGCACTTGGCCTCTATAAGCTTTATTGCAATGGCCGCAAAGTGGGTAATGATGAATTAACACCCGGCTGGACGAGCTACCATCATCATTTGCTCTATCAGACCTACGATCTGACACCATTCATCAACAACGGTAACAACGTTATTGCTGCGAGTCTGGGCGCTGGCTGGTACAAAGGTGATATGAGTTTTAACCGTTACCGTCATTACTATGGCGACAGGACGGCCTTTATTTGCCAGATGGTTATCAATTATAAGGATGGTCATCAGGAGGTCCTCGTCAGCGACGATCAATGGTGCGCTTCAGACTCGCCGGTGCTGTTCTCTGAAATCTATGATGGCGAAATCTATGATGCGCAACGGGAACAGGCTGGGTGGAATACAGCGGGTTTTGATGATAGTCCCTGGCGTCCGGTCAGCTTGATTGATGCCAATAAAGCGGTTTTATGTCCCCAGGGTTCAGCCACAGTCCAGCAGATTGAAACCATTGCACCCGTCGCCGTTGTGACAACGCCGCAGGGTGATACAGTGGTTGATTTTGGACAGAACCTGACCGGCTGGGTGTCTTTCTCCGTCAAGGGCCACGCTGGTGACAAGGTCGTGCTGCGACATTTTGAAGTTCTTGACGCTGACGGCAATGTCTATCTGGATAACCTTCGTACCGCAAAACAGCGTATCGAATATACATTGCAAGGCGGTAAGGAAGAACATTATCAGCCCAATTTTACGTTCCAGGGATTTCGCTATGTGAAAGTGGAGTCGTGGCCGGGAACGTTCGACATCCATTGCCTCATGGCGGTAGTTGTTCACTCGCAAATGCAGCCCACCAGCGACTTTGCGTGTTCTAACCCGGATCTGAATCAGCTTCATCACAATATCCTGTGGGGTCTAAAGGGGAATTTTGTCGATGTCCCTACTGATTGTCCCCAGCGTGACGAGCGTCTTGGCTGGACGGGGGATGCACAAATTTTTTGCCGTACCGCCAGCTATCTGATGCAGACGCGTAATTTCTTCGCGAAATGGCTGACCGACCTCCGCTACGATCAGACGGCAGAGGGTGGGGTTCCCCATGTTGTTCCGGATATTCTCACAAACAGATGCGATGAAGATCGTTTTCTTGCTAATGGTAACACCCACTCTGCTGCCGCCTGGGCCGATGCTGCCGTCATCAATCCCTGGACGATGTACCTGATGTATGGCGATACGGCAACCTTGCGTAACCAGTATGCCAGTATGAAAGGCTGGATTAATTTTATGCGTAACCACTCTGTGAATAACCACTGGCGCTATAAGCTCCAGTTTGGTGACTGGGTGGCGCTGGATGCGAAGGAGGGCAGCTACTTTGGTGCCACGCCAAATGAATTAACCTGCATGGCGTATTACGCCTGGTCTACGTTACTGTTTTCTAAAGCGGCAAAAGTACTGGGTAACGAGGCAGACTATCAGGAATATTTTGCGCTATACGAGAGCATTGTACACAGCTTCCAGCAGGAGTTTTTTACCCCCACCGGCCGTCTTGCCGCCCGCACGCAGACCGCCCACATTCTGGCGCTCTACTTTAACCTTGTGCCGGAGGCTTTCCGGGAACGCACCGTCAATACCTTACTGGAATTGCTCGCTGAGCACGACGGGCATCTGGTGACCGGCTTTGTCGGAACGCCTTATTTTTGTCATGCCCTGAGCCAGAATGGCCATGCGAAAGAAGCCTGGCAACTGCTGTTAAAAGATGATTTCCCCTCCTGGCTCTATCAGGTTAAAGCCGGTGCCACTACCATCTGGGAGCACTGGGACGGCATCAAACCGGACGGCTCTATGTGGAGTCCCGATATGAACTCCTTTAACCATTATGCCTATGGTGCCATTGGAGAATGGCTTTATCGTGCGGCTGCGGGCATTGACACTGATGAATCCGCACCTGGCTTCAAACATATCCGCATTAAACCGATTATTGGCGGTGGACTGGAATGGTTGAACGCGCGTTACCATTCGCTGTATGGGGATATTAAGGTTGGCTGGAAAGTCGCCCCGGCAGACAACGGGTTATCCCATGTCACGATGGATGTTGAAATACCCGCGAATACTCAGGCAACGGTTACGTTGCTGGATGTGGACAGCGTCATGGCGGATGATGGCGTTAATTTTGACATTAATAACCATGTCTTCAGCGGCGTTACCGGCTCGGGGCATTATCATTTTGAATACCTGACATTTAATCCCCTGTAAATGACACCTCCTCTTTAGGGTCTGGAAAGGCACTAAAATGGAGGCACATCTGGCAGGCGCACATTCCACGCTGTACCGCTTGTCTGCTTTTTGAAGGGCCTGAAAAGGCCCTTTTTACCGTAGCTATTCTGCGTATTAGCTTTTACTGATTCTGGCATCATAACGGCTGGTAAAAGGCATGATGAGCACAACGCGTGGCAGAAGATAGCGAGGATAAAACAGAGTCCCCCACACCCCAGCGACTTGAAAAAGCGCGTGAGGAAGGGCAAATTCCGCGATCCCGTGAGTTGACCTCGCTGCTGATCCTGCTGGTTGGCGTTTGCGTCATCTGGATTGGCGGTGAATCGCTGGCGCGCAGACTGGCGGGGCTGTTGTCCGCCGGGCTTCGTTTCGACCACAGTATTATCAACGATCCTAATCTGATACTCGGCCAAATCATTCGCCTGATCCGCGAAGCGATGTTTGGCCTATTGCCGCTCATCACTGGCGTTGTGCTGGTGGCGCTGGTGGCACCGGTGATGCTGGGTGGTCTGGTGTTTAGTGGTAAATCGCTCTCCCTGAAGCTCGATAAACTTAATCCGCTGCCCGGCCTGAAGCGCATGTTTTCAGCGCAGTCGGTAGCAGAACTGGTCAAAGCGCTATTAAAAGCAGTGCTGGTCGGCTCCGTCGCCGGGTTTTATCTCTGGTCGCACTGGCCGGATATGATGCACTTAATTAGCCAGTCGCCGCTGACGGCGATGGGCAATGCGCTGAATTTGGTTGGTCTGTGCGCACTGCTGGTAACACTCGGCGTGATCCCAATGGTCGGTTTTGACGTCTTCTGGCAAATCCACAGCCACCTGAAAAAACTGCGTATGTCACGTCAGGATATCCGCGATGAATTTAAACAGAGCGAAGGTGACCCGCATGTGAAAGGGCGTATTCGCCAGATGCAGCGTGCGGCAGCACGGCGGCGAATGATGGCCGATGTGCCAAAAGCCGATGTCATTGTGACCAACCCGACCCATTACTCGGTCGCGTTACAGTATGACGAAAGCAAAATGAGTGCCCCGAAAGTGGTGGCGAAAGGGGCAGGGCTGGTGGCGCTGCGTATTCGTGAGCTGGCGGCTGAACACCGGGTGCCTGTGCTGGAAGCCCCGCCGCTGGCGCGCGCGCTTTATCGTCATGCGGAAATCGGTCAGCAGATCCCCGGCCAGTTATATGCGGCGGTAGCGGAAGTGCTGGCATGGGTCTGGCAGCTTAAACGCTGGCGGCTGGCGGGTGGGCAGCGCCCGCAAAAACCTGAAAATCTTCCGGTGCCAGAGGCGCTGGATTTTATGAATGAGAAGGACACTGATGGCTAACCTGGTGGCAATGTTACGTCTGCCCAATAACCTGAAATCGACCCAATGGCAGGTGCTGGCCGGGCCGGTGCTGATTTTACTGATCCTGTCGATGATGGTGCTGCCGCTGCCGGCATTTGTCCTCGATATGCTGTTTACCTTTAACATCGCGCTGTCGATTATGGTGCTGCTGGTGGCGATGTTCACCCAGCGCACGTTAGAATTTGCCGCTTTTCCGACGATCCTGCTGTTCACCACCTTATTGCGTCTGGCACTCAACGTGGCGTCTACGCGTATCATTCTGATGGACGGACATACCGGCGGTGCGGCGGCCGGGAAGGTGGTCGAAGCGTTTGGCCACTTCCTTGTCGGCGGGAATTTCGCCATTGGCATCGTGGTCTTTATTATCCTCGTTATCATCAACTTTATGGTTATCACCAAGGGTGCCGGGCGTATCGCGGAAGTCGGCGCGCGCTTTGTACTGGACGGGATGCCGGGCAAACAGATGGCGATTGATGCCGATCTTAATGCCGGGCTGATTGGCGAAGCCGAAGCCAAAAAACGCCGCTCCGAAGTGACCCAGGAAGCAGACTTTTACGGCTCAATGGACGGGGCGAGTAAGTTTGTGCGCGGTGATGCGGTGGCGGGCATTCTGATCATGGTGATCAACGTGATTGGCGGCTTGCTGGTCGGCGTTTTACAGCATGGTTTGCCGATGGCGAAAGCAGCAGAATCCTACACTCTGCTGACCATCGGCGACGGTCTGGTGGCCCAGATCCCGGCGCTGGTAATTTCGACCGCAGCGGGGGTTATTGTTACCCGCGTCAGCACCGAGCAGGATGTCGGCGAACAGATGGTCACCCAGCTGTTTAATAATCCGCGCGTGATGATGCTAAGTGCGGGCGTACTGGGCCTGCTTGGTCTGGTCCCCGGGATGCCGAACTTCGTGTTTCTGCTGTTCACCGCCGCTCTGCTGGCGCTGGCCTGGTGGAGTCGCGGACGGGAAACGAAAGTTGTTGCTGAGCCTGCGCCAGTGAAAATGCCGGAAAACAATCAGGCCGCCGAAGCCACCTGGAGCGATGTCCAGCTGGAGGATACGTTGGGCATGGAAGTCGGCTACCGCTTAATCCCAATGGTCGATTTTCAGCAGGATGGCGAGCTGCTGGGACGCATTCGCAGCATTCGTAAAAAGATTGCGCAGGATCTGGGTTTCCTGCCGCCGGTGGTGCATATCCGCGACAATATGGATCTCTCCCCGGCACGCTACCGCATTCTGATGAAAGGGGTGGAGATTGGCAGCGGCGAAGCCTACCCGGGCCGCTGGCTGGCGATTAATCCCGGCACTGCGGCTGGCTCTTTGCCCGGTGAGCAGACGGTCGATCCGGCGTTTGGCCTGGCGGCGATCTGGATTGAAAGCGCTCTCAAAGAGCAGGCGCAAATACAGGGCTTTACTGTGGTTGAGGCCAGTACGGTGGTCGCCACGCATCTTAATCATCTGATAAGCCAGTTTGCTGCCGAGTTGTTTGGCCGTCAGGAAGCACAGCAATTGCTGGAGCGGGTGACGCAGGAGATGCCGAAGCTGACAGAAGATTTAGTGCCGGGTGTGGTCACGCTCACCACGCTGCACAAAGTGCTGCAAAATCTGCTGGAAGAAAAAGTGGCTATCCGCGATATGCGCACCATTCTGGAAACCCTGGCGGAACATGCCCCGGTGCAAAACGATCCGCATGAACTGACGGCGGTGGTACGGGTTGCACTGGGCCGCGCCATTACTCAGCAGTGGTTCCCCGGCAATGGGGAAGTTCAGGTGATCGGGCTTGATACCCCGCTCGAGCGTCTGCTGCTTCAGGCGCTTCAGGGCGGCGGCGGGCTGGAGCCAGGCCTTGCCGATCGTCTGCTGGCGCAAACGCAGGAAGCACTGGGGCGTCAGGAGATGCTGGGCGCGCCGCCGGTGTTGCTGGTTAATCATGCGCTACGCCCACTGCTGGCGCGGTTCCTGCGCCGCAGTTTGCCGCAGCTAATTGTCCTGTCGAATATGGAGCTGTCGGACAACCGGAGCATCCGCATGACCGCCACCATTGGAGGAAAATAATGCGCAGTTTACTCTGGCTTTTGCTGCTGCCCGTGGGGGCAATGGCCGCAGGCGAAGGGGCGTGGCAGGCCAGCGGGCGCGGCGTGATGTTAAATCATCGCGGCGTGGCGGCTTCCTCCGCACCGCTCTCCTCCGCTCAACCGGTAAACGGTTTGATGACCCTGGTGGCCTGGCGTTATGAGCTGAACGGGCCGACGCCTGCCGGCCTCAACGTGCGCCTGTGCTCACAAAGCCGGTGCGTTGCACTGGATGGCCAGAGTGGCACCACCCGCGGTTTGACCGGCGTGCCTGCCGTGGAGCCGTTGCGTTTTGTCTGGGAGGTCCCCGGCGGCGGACGGCTGCTACCTGCGCTCAATGTTTCCCGTAATCAGGTCATCGTTAACTACCGCTAACCGTTTCCTTTTTCACCGGGCGTCAGCAAAAACTGATGCCTGGCTCGCATTTTTGGTCCGTCCTTTTGATACAAAAGAAACGCTGTTTTATAAATCAGTGAGGTGAGTGGCGCGACTCTTTGCGTTTTTGCCATATACGTCAAGGCGATGGCAAAAACGAAAAGGTAAGCCTTACAGCATACTTTTACTGTAGCCGTGTAATAACTCCCCTGGCGCGGGGAGCTCCCAAAATAAAATCAGGGTACGGCTATGAATACACGTAAACCAGGACTCGTTAACTATCTCGCTTATGGATCGGGTGATTTCCTCGGCGCGGGAACCACAGCGCTTACTGCCGCATGGCTTTTATATTTCTACACTACGTTTTGCGGTTTAACCCCAATCGAAGCCACCTTTATTTTCGCCACCGCCAGGGTACTGGATGCGGTGGTCAGCCCGTTGATGGGGTTTCTGACCGATAACTTCGGCTCCAACTGGCTCGGCAAGCGCTTCGGGCGGCGTAAATTCTTTATCCTGCTCGGCATTCCCTGCGTTTTCAGCTACTCGCTGATGTGGGTTGGCGAGATGAGCTTCTGGTATTACCTGCTCACCTATCTGATTTTTGACGTGGTCTATACCATGATCCTGGTGCCATATGAAACACTGGTCCCGGAAATGACCGACGACTTCAAACAGAAAACTAAATTTTCAGGCGCGCGCATTTCGATGGCACAGATGTCGGCCATTCTCGCGTCCTTCTTGCCGGGCGTACTGCTGAGCGCGTTTGGCAAAGATAATCCGATTTCATTTTTTTATGCGAGCCTGGTGTTCTCTGTGCTGTGCGCGATCATGCTGACCCTGGTCTGGTGCTTTACCTGGGAGCGGCCGCGTGAAGCGTGGACCGAAGCAGCGCTGCGGGCGGAAGAAGAAAAACGTAGCCTGACGCTCGGCCAGAGTCTGAACCGGCTGGTGATTGAGCTTTCCTCCACGCTGCGGATTAAGATTTTCCGTCAGCATCTGGGGATGTATCTTGGCGGTTATATCGCCCAGGACGTGTTTAACGCGGTCTTTACCTACTATGTTGTTTTTGTTCTGATGCAGGAAGCCTCGCTGGCCTCAAATCTGCTGGGTACGATGGCCATTTTCCAGTTTATCGCGGTGATTGCGATGATCCCGCTGTGCATCCGTTTTGGACCTGCACCATCTTATCGGATGGTTGTGGTGCTGTTCGGTCTCGCCTCAATCTCTTATGCCGTTCTTTATTACGCCGGATTAAGCGATGTGTATTCGCTGCTGTTGTTACTTTCTGCCGTCGCCGGGCTGGGACGTGGAGGGATCAACTACGTGCCGTGGAACACGTACACCTATATTGCTGATGTAGACGAAGTGATTACCGGACAGCGCCGCGAAGGCATTTTTGCCGGAATTATGACCCTCACGCGCAAAGCCTCGCAGGCGGGGGCGGTGATGTTGGTGGGGATCATCATGCAGATGTCTGGTTTCGTCTCCGGACAAAAAACGCAGCCGCCGGAGGTGAGTCATACCATTCTGATGATCCTGAGTGTCGGCACGGTGGTGGTCCTGGCCTGTGGCTTCCTGGTTTCTCTGCGCTTCAAACTGAATTTGAAAACCCACAGCATTTTGCGTGAAGAAACCGCGAGAATGCGCGAAGCGGGACATGCGCTGTCAGAAAACGTTTCCCCCGAGGCCCGTGCCACCGTTGAGATGCTGGCGGGGTTGCCCTACGACACGTTGTGGGGGAACAACAATATTGGTTATCTGAATCGTAATAAACCCGCTGCGCGTCCGCTCAGCCAGGGTGCTCCATTGAATTCGACATATAACAGAGGTTAAGGATATGAAGGTTTGGCCTGTCAAACATAGCGCATTACTCCGTCAGCCTGAGCGCTTTCTCAGCAGGGAGCAACTTCAGGCGCTGATCGAGAAAGTGACGAATAATCTGGTCAATATTCGCGATGAACGCGGTGATTTCCTGCTGCGGCTGGACGACGGGCGAGTGATCGACACTAAAGGCTGGGCCGGATGGGAATGGACGCACGGCGTGGGTCTGTACGGCATCTGGCAGTATTACCAGCAGACGGGCGATCTTGCGATGCGCGATATCATCGACGGCTGGTTCGCCGACCGTTTTGCCGAGGGCGCGACGACGAAAAACGTCAATACCATGGCACCATTCCTGACGCTGGCGTATCGTTATGAAGAAAATCGTAATCCGGCCTGGCTACCGTGGCTGGAGACATGGGCCGAGTGGGCGATGTATGAGATGCCGCGCACCGATCATGGTGGGATGCAGCACATTACGCTGGCGGAGGAAAATCACCAGCAAATGTGGGACGACACGCTAATGATGACCGTTCTGCCGCTGGCGAAAATCGGTAAGCTGCTTAATCGCCCTGAATACATCGAGGAGGCGACCTATCAGTTCCTGCTTCACGTACAGAACCTGATGGACCGGGAAACCGGCCTGTGGTTTCACGGCTGGAATTACGACGGCCAGCATAACTTCGCGAAGGCACGCTGGGCGCGGGGCAACAGCTGGTTAACTATCGTCATCCCGGATTTCCTTGAACTGCTCGACCTGCCCGCTAACAATGCCGTGCGCCGCTATCTGGTGCAGGTGTTGAACGCCCAGATTGCCGCGCTGGCGAAATGCCAGGATGACAGCGGCCTGTGGCACACCTTGCTGGACGATCCGCACTCATACCTTGAGGCTTCCGCAACCGCTGGCTTTGCCTATGGGATTTTAAAAGCCGTGCGTAAACGTTATGTCGGGCCAGAGTATGCAGAGATCGCAGAGAAGGCGATTAAAGGTATTGTGGCGCACATTTCACCAGAGGGAGAGCTGATGCAGACCTCCTTTGGCACCGGTATGGGATCGAACCTCGAGTTTTATCGCCAGATCCCACTGACCTCGATGCCTTACGGGCAGGCGATGGCGAATCTGTGTCTGACGGAGTATTTGCGCAAATATTTTTGATTCCTTTGTCAGGTGAGTAAGCCAGTCAGGAAACTGACTGGTTTTTTTTTTGCTAAAACATATCTGTTTAATATATAAAACTAATAATTATATGTTATTTTTATATATTAAAAATGGATAGAAATAAACAATTTTATTGAGGTGTTAAATATTTTATCTTTTAAGATAACAGTAAGAGTTTAGAGTGAGTTTTTTCACGTAATTCTGTTGAAATCCTGATTGTAAAAGCACATGCTGTTTTTCCTGATGCAAGATAATGGAATCTTATCAATGCCAGACTATAAACTCGGGAAGGAAGACCCTCACTACATCGAAGACTATGGCTCCGGCCCATGGTGCACACTTTGCTCAGAGTATACAAACGGGCATGTATGGTCGATGTTTAAATCATTACTGTTAAGTTTAGAGAAAATAAGAAAGACCGCAGAGGTGGAAAGGATTCTGCAATACCTTAATAAAGAAGGAAACTTTATTAAGACGCGTTATCCAGTAGCTACTAATCATTTGATTCATTATTTTGAAAATCATGGTGGGTTAAAATCTGATCCCGAAGATATCTTTTATGATAAAAAAGCGATGCAATATTTTATGGATGTTTCTTCAGCTTTTAAAAGAATTTTTGATAGTGAGCTTATCAAAGCAAAACACTTCTGCGAGAAGATATCACTGACTAATCCACCTGAAAAATGGTACGACATAACTTCATCATCAATTGGCAGCGGTGATTTTATGGGTAGCAATGAAGATCTTTTCCGTGCGATAGGAGGGTATCAGTTCTGGGGGAAAGGAAAAGTATATTATAAGGAAGCGACGGATTCTTTAAAAGCATTTTATTATTATGACAACTTCGGTAAATCCCACAATCGCGCACGCTATCAGTATCAGTTAATATTTGAGTTTAACTTATTTGATCGCTATAACTGGAATAAAGGGCAACGTGTTGGTTTATTATCTCCGGTCACTGATGATGATTTTGGCCGCTATCACCAGTTAGGCCTTGCCAGGGAGTATAATATATGGGGAAAATTTTCTGACCACTATACCTGGCTGGAAGGGATGATGTAAACCACGATGAATATAATAAAAAAAATTATAGATTCAATTTTTATTTTTATCTTTGCAGGGGCTATGTTGTCATTTGCCGCCATTAAAGATGAGTTGCTTAAAACTAATGATATTATAGCTATAAAGTGGTGTTATGGAAGGGATTTAATACAACAGCAGGTTTGGGAAAAATATTTGGGGTTCTATCTGTATACTGAGCAAATGGAAGATGGACGGTATATTTTACGTGTGCAAGTCTATAATACACTTTTATCGAGTGTATTCGATAATTACTGGTTAAATTATTCAAAGCCTATTGCCATCGTTGCTGATAAGCGAACCGCACAAAAAGAGTGGGGCAAGATCGTATGTAAAGCAGACGGTAATATTGAAATTGGGAATAAGGGCTATATTCTTCCGCAAAATTTCATCAGATGGAACTGAAATATATGAAATCCTTATGGCGATATATGCTATGTGTTTTATTCGTTTGGTTCATTTTTCACTCGATAACGGTTATTGAAAGCTATTATAAAACGGTTGCGTTCAGATGGATTAATAACTATGCGGTGAGTATCAATGCAAATAATTTCACTATACAAAAAACATACGATGAAACATTCGGCTATGGCGATCAGGAATATGCTGATATTTACGTCAATATTTACCAGTATCGCTGGCAGAAACTTTTACAACGCCCCTGTTTCAGCCACATGGTCCGTCCCCATCTTAAAAGATTTTATGATGAAATTTATGACTGGGAAATCGTTGATATAGATGCGACATTCGTCTGGCTAAAAGACAACGGAAAATTAATAAAAATCGCGCACGCTTGTCAAAAGCCGCTGATGTAAAAAGAAATGGCCCTGCGCAAAGCAGAGCCATCCGACTGAAATTACATCCGTTCTACCGTCTCAATTCCCAGCATATCCAGTCCCAGCTTCAGCGTTTTCGCCGTCAGCAGCGCCAGTTTCAGACGGCTGTTGCGTACCTCTTCGCTTTCAGCGGTGAGAATTGGGCAATGCTCGTAGAAACCAGAGAACAGACCGGCCAAATCGTAGAGGTAAGCACACATCACATGCGGCGTGCCTTCACGCGCGACCACGGTTACCGTTTCTTCAAACTGCAACAGGCGGGCCGCCAGTTGGGCTTCACGATCTTCACTAATGCGGACTGCGGTATTTAGCAGTACCTGCTCGTCAATCTGCGCTTTGCGGAACACCGAGAGCACGCGAGTATAAGCATATTGCATATACGGCGCGGTATTACCTTCAAAGGCCAGCATGTTATCCCAGTCGAAGATATAGTCGGTGGTGCGGTTTTTCGACAGGTCGGCGTATTTTACCGCGCCAATACCCACCGCGTTGGCCAGTTTTTCCAGCTCGTCAGCAGGCATATCCGGGTTCTTCTCGCCGACCAGGCGGCGGGCGCGTTCCAGCGCTTCGTCCAGCAGGTCGGCGAGTTTCACCGTACCGCCCGCGCGGGTTTTGAACGGTTTACCGTCTTTACCGAGCATCATACCGAACATGTGGTGCTCCAGCGGCACAGACTCCGGCACGTAGCCCGCTTTGCGCACGATGGTCCACGCCTGCATCAGATGCTGGTGCTGGCGGGAGTCAATGTAATACAGCACACGATCGGCATGCAGCGTCTCGTAACGGTATTTGGCACAGGCGATATCGGTAGTGGTGTAAAGGTAGCCGCCGTCCTTTTTCTGGATGATAACGCCCATCGGTTCGCCTTCCTTGTTTTTATACTCATCAAGGAAAACCACCGTTGCGCCTTCACTCTCGACCGCCAGCCCTTTGGCTTTGAGATCGGCCACGATGCCCGGCAGCATCGGGTTATACAGGCTTTCACCCATCACGTTGTCGCGGGTGAGGGTAACATTCAGGCGCTGGTAGGCAATCTGGTTTTGCGCCATGGTGATATCCACCAGTTTGCGCCACATATCGCGGCAGTACTCATCACCACCCTGAAGCTTGACCACATAACCACGCGCACGTTCGGCAAATTCGGCGTCTTCGTCATAATGTTTTTTGGCATCGCGGTAAAAGGCTTCCAGGTCGGCCAGCGCCATTTCTCCGGCGTTTTCCTGCTGCTGTTTTTCCAGGTACGCGATTAACATGCCGAACTGGGTCCCCCAGTCGCCAACATGGTTAGCACGAATCACGTTGTGACCAAGAAACTCCTGAGTGCGCACCGCCGCGTCGCCGATGATGGTCGAACGCAGGTGCCCGACGTGCATCTCTTTTGCCACGTTGGGGGCAGAGTAGTCGATGACGATAGTCTGCGGTTGTGGCTGAGCGACGCCCAGACGATCGGATTTCAGCGCGGTATCCACCTGCGCTGCCAGAAACGCGGGTTCAAGAAAGATATTAATAAAGCCCGGCCCGGCGATCTCCGTTTTGCTGGCGATACCGTTAAGATCGAGGTGAGTCAGAACCTGTTCTGCCAGTTGTCGCGGTGCCATGCCCAGTTTTTTAGCAACGGCCATCACGCCATTTGCCTGATAATCGCCAAACTGCACTTTTGCCGACTGACGAACCTGCGGTTCGCAATCTGCGGGAGCACCAGCCGCAATCAGCGCCTGGCTGATTTTTTCTGAGAGAAGAGCCTGAATATTCACCGGAATACCTTACGTTGATGGCGTGGCGTCATAGAAGGAACTGCGCCGCGCCGACATGAGAAAAATTAGCCCGCTATTATACTGCATTTGCCGGGGAGCGTCAGCACGAGTAATCAAAGGTTGGTTCGCTAACGACGACAGGGTAAATTACCGGTTTTGCAGATCATTTCAGGTAACACGATGACCCAGTGGCAGACAATTGATGCGTTAAAGGATATTGCCGAAGATTTACCGCGTTTCACCCAGGCGCTGATACAGTTCAGCGCACGGCTGGGATTGGATATTACCTCACTGGAGGCGGATCATATTTCGCTGCGCTGTCATCAAAATACCACTGCCGAACGCTGGCGGCGCGGTTTTGAACAGTGCGGTGAGTTGCTGTCAGAGAACATTATCAGCGGTCGTCCCATTTGCCTTTTTAAACTGGCGCAACCCCTTAATGTCGCCCACTGGCGCTTTACCGTTGTTGAGTTGCCCTGGCCCGGAGAGAAACGCTATCCGCACGAAGGCTGGGAGCATATTGAAATTGTGCTGCCGGGCGCAGTGGAAACGCTTAATGCCCGCGCGCTGGCGCTGATGTCTGACGAAGGGCTTAGCCAGTCGGGGATTGCGGTCAAAACCAGTTCACCCAAAGGTGAGCACGAACGTCTGCCTAACCCTACGCTTGCGGTCACGGATGGCAAAACCACGATTAAATTTCATCCGTGGTCTATTGAGGCCATTGTCGCCAGCGAAGCGCGGGCAGGGAATGAAAATTTTTCGTGTAGAATTGATAGTTAACTTCTTTTCTCACGAATAGGCCCCTAATGACTCCGACGCTAAATTCGCTGATCATGAAAACCGGTGTGCTAATCCTGTTGTTGATCCTGATTTATACTGGCGTGATGACCAAAGATAGTGCGACCTGGCTTATGGAAGTCACCCCGGTGATCATTATTGTTCCTTTGCTACTGTTGACGCAGCGGCGTTATCCCTTAACGCCGCTGCTCTACATCCTGATTTTCTTCCACGCCATTATTCTGATCGTCGGCGGCATGTATACCTATGCCAAAGTGCCGATTGGCTTCGATGTTCAGGCGTGGTTGGGGTTGAGTCGAAATCCTTACGACAAACTTGGTCACTTCTTTCAGGGGCTGGTACCAGCGCTGGCAGCGCGAGAGATCCTGCTGCGTGGGCAGATCATCCGCGGTAAAAAAATGCTGGCGTTTATTGTCTGCTGCATCGCGCTGGCGATCAGCGCGACCTATGAGCTGATTGAATGGTGGGCTGCGCTGGCGATGGGGCAGGGGGCGGATGATTTCCTTGGTACTCAGGGTGACCCGTGGGATACCCAGTCAGACATGTTTTGCGCGCTACTCGGCGCGATAACCACCGTACTGGTGTTGGCCCGCTGGCACACGCGCCAGCTTCTGCACCACCGTTTATTAACAGCGATAAAGGACTAGAAGAAAAATGACGGCGCTACTGGAAATTTGTTGTTACAGCCTGGCGTGCGCGCTTGCCGCCGAGCGTCGCGGCGCGGATCGTATAGAGCTGTGCGCCGCGCCGCTGGAGGGAGGATTAACGCCTTCATATGGGGTACTGAAATCGGTGCGCCAGCAGGTGAGCATCCCGGTTCATCCGATAATCCGCCCACGCGGCGGTGACTTTTGCTACAGCGAAGACGAGTTTTCCACCATGCTGGAGGATGTTCGCACCGTCCGTGAGCTGGGTTTCCCGGGCCTTGTGATCGGTGTGCTGGATGAAGACGGCGATGTCGATCTTTCCCGCATGGCGCAAATTATGGCGGTGGCGGGCAGTCTTGCCGTCACATTTCATCGCGCGTTTGATATGTGTGCCGATCCGTACAAAGCATTTGATAACCTTAAGCAACTTGGCGTTGCCCGCATCCTGACCTCCGGCCAGCAGTCCAGCGCAGAAAAAGGAGTTTCATTAATTGCGGAACTTATTGCCCGCTCCCGTGTTCCAATCATTATGGCGGGTGCTGGCGTTCGCGCGGGTAACCTGGAAACGTTCCTGAGTGCTGGTATTAACGAGGTTCACAGTTCTGCCGGTGGGTGGACACCTTCCACAATGCGCTACCGCAATCCTGGGTTATCCATGTCGACGGACCCGAATGCTGACGAGTATCAGCGGTATGCGGTCAACGGCCAGGCGGTGGCGGAGATGAAAGCGATCATCACGCGTTTCAGCCAACAGAATTAACGATTTTTACCGCGCATCATGTCGCCCATATGATGCTTGCTTGTACCAGGCCCCTGCATTTACAGGGGCCTTTTTTTATCTTCAGGGCTTGCGGGCCACCAGTACGGCACGTAACGGGGCCGGGTAGCCTTCCACCGTTTTACTGCTGTCGTTCGGATCGAGGAAGTCAGCCAGCGACTCGGTGATCATCCAGTCGGTACGACGTTGCTCTTGCGGGGTGGTCACGGAAACATCGGCAATCTTCACGTCAACAAAGCCGCACTTTTCCAGCCAGTTTTTCAGCGCCAGCGCCGAGGGAATGAAATAAACATTGCGCATCTGCGCATAGCGGTCGCCCGGCACCAGTACCGTGTTTTCATCACCTTCTACCACCAGCGTCTCCAGCACCAGTTCACCTTCTTTGACCAGTTGATCTTTAAGCTGCCAGAGATGCTCAAGCGGCGAGCGACGATGATAGAGTACGCCCATCGAAAAGACGGTATCAAAAGCGTTAAGCGCCGGAAGTTGCTCAATACCCAGCGGCAGAAGATGCGCGCGCCGATCGTCGCCTAAGAGTTTGCGCACCGCTTCAAATTGGCAGAGAAACAAATGTGTGGGGTCAATACCGACCGCCAGTTGTGCACCCGCGCCGATCATCCGCCACAGGTGATAGCCACTGCCACAGCCCACATCGAGGATCGTGTGCCCGCTAAGATCGGACAGGTGCGGCAGCACGCGGTCCCATTTCCAGTCAGAGCGCCATTCGGTGTCAATGTCCACACCGCAAAGTGAGAACGGGCCTTTGCGCCACGGCATCAGGTTGCGCAGCAGCGTTTCAATCCGGGTTAACTGGCCCTGGCTTAACGGGGTTTCACTTTGAGCCGTAACGCTGTGCAACAGGTCAAGGCGATACGGCGACAGTTCCGGCAGGAATTCCACGGCATTGGACCACTGTTTGAACAACCCGTGTTGCGATTCGCGCTGCCAGCTGGCGATTTGCGCCGGCAGTGTTTCCAGCCAGTGCGCCAGCGGCCCTTTGGCAATTTGTTGATAGAAGCTTGCGAACTCAATCATGCCGGAACCTCAGCTTTCAACGCCACCAGTGAACCGAAGTTAAAGCACTGAAACCACAGTTCACTATGCTCAAACCCGGCCTGCTGCAGGCGGGCTTTATGGGTTTCCACTGAATCGGTGAGCATGACGTTTTCCAGCATGCTTCGCTTCTGGCTGATTTCCAGCTCGCTGTAGCCGTTGGCGCGTTTGAAATCGTGATGCATATTGAACAGCAACTCACCGACGGTAGCGTCTTCAAAGCTGAACTTTTCCGACAGCACCAGCGCACCACCGGGGTTCAGACCCTGATAAATTTTGTCCAGCAACGCCTGGCGTTCGGGGGGCGCCAAAAATTGCAGGGTAAAATTCAGCACCACCATTGATGCGTTTTCAATCGTCACCTCGCGAATATCACCTTCAACGACCTCGACAGGCGTTGGCGCTTTATAGGCATCAAGATGACGACGACACCGTTCAATCATTGCCGGGGAGTTATCAATGGCAATGATTTTGCAGCCCTGATGGGCAATGTTGCGACGGATGGAAAGGGTGGCGGCCCCCAGCGAACAGCCTAGATCGTACACCTGCGTCTGCGGGCGAACAAAACGTTCAGCGAGCATACCGATCATCGAGATGATATTGGAATAACCAGGAACCGAACGCTGGATCATATCCGGGAAGACTTCGGCTACCCGTTCATCAAAGGTCCAGTCACCGAGGCTGGCGATAGGCGCAGAGAAAAGCGTGTCGCGATCAGACATAACGTTAAAACCTAAAATAAAAAAAGTGGCGTATTGTGCGCTAATGGAGGGTGAAAACCAACTCCCACGGCATATACCAGAGGTTAGCCAGCACCATCAGCAACAGCGAGCACCAGGTCGCACTGAGCCCTGAACGTTTCCAGCGGCTTAGTCGTTGGTGCAGGCCATAATAATGCAGTAGCCTTCCGGCCAGCAACAGCAGGCCACAGACGTGTACCATCCAGGTTTGTGCGCCGTTCATTTCCATAAAAAGCAGCAGAACCAGCGCCAGAGGGATATATTCCAGCGCATTATTTTGGATACGGATCGCGCTTTGCAGTTCGCTAAAACCGCCATCGCCATAGGAGACACGGTATTGCATACGCAGACGTGCAACATCAAACGAGAACTTAATTAACAGTAACGCACCCAGCACGGCATACAGCGCGCTTACCATACACATTTCCTTTCAGGCAGGCATGCCGCACAGTCTAAGCCAGCCGCTGTCATCAGAAAAGCGAAGATTGCTGTGGAATAGCGGGAGCGTCGCCCAGATCGGGGAGCGCCTCGCGTAATGCGGGCCACAGCGCATCGACCAGTTCAGTGGCATAAGCGATATCAGGCGTATGTAAAAACAGCCAGGGCGTGGAGGTTTGTGTCCATTGCGGCAGGAGCTTCAGCCAGACCTCAAAAAATGTCTGATTTTGGACGATGTCGTCACTACCGATAAATCTTACCATCGGGTTACTGGCCGTCACGACAGCGTGAACCGGCACTTTCGGCTTCATGTTCTGCGCCTTAATTACCGCTTCGCTGTGGGGAAGGGCGCTGTGTACCGGACGACTGTCGAGGATCACCCGGTTAACCCCGCGATTGTGAAGGCCGCGATTCAATTGCTGTTCAGCATCGCCTTTAGCGAAGAATTCCGGATGACGCACTTCGACGCCATAGGTAAAGGTTGAGGGCAGCGCGTCCAGAAAATGCCAGAGTGCAGGAAGATCCTGCGGCCCAAACGTTGCCGGAAGCTGTAACCAGTACTGGCCGATACGGTCCGCCAGCGGCGACAGGCGGCGCAAAAATTCATCGGTCAGATCGTCGCAATGGCGCAGTGCCGCCTGATGAGAAATCGTCGCGGGGAATTTAAAGCAGAAGCGAAAATTGTCATCGGTCTGCTCGCGCCAGCGTTGCACGATCTCCGCTTTGGGGAGTGCATAGAGCGTGGTATTGCCCTCCACGCAGTTAAAATGACGGGTAACATTGTTTAACATACTGATTTTAATAAGCCTGTATTGGTGTTCGGTGTCTCGTGGGGCACTGATGGGGCATAATCGGATAGCTTATGGTTCAGCATAGCGATTTGCTCTGCACTACTGTCCGCCATCCACGCTCCATATACGTCAAAAACCATCTGGGCACTTGCATGTCCCATTTGACTGGCAATGAAGCTCGGGTTTGCACCAGCAGATAATGACCAGCACGCATATGTATGTCGCGACTGGTAAGCTTTTCGGTGTCTGATCCCAGCCCGTTTAAGCGCAATATCCCATGAGTCACCTACCGAATCGACCTGGTAGATAAACCCTACCTTTTTACATCGCCTTACAACCTGAGGATTAAAGACGAAAGTACACTCATGGTCAACCGAACGTCCATACTCGCGCATCTGCACATCAATATGATGTTGAGTACCCAACCTTGTCATTTCTGCCTGATTTCTCAGAACATCAATCGCTGGCTGAATCAGATGCACAACTCTGTTTGTACTGGCATCAGTTTTCGGTAGAGTGAATTCGCCCAATTTTGTATAATTGCGGCGGATGGTGATTGTTCCAGATTTGAAATCTATATCTTCCCATGCCAGGGAGATCAGCTCCCCGTGACGAACTCCTGTGTACACCGCCAGTGACCACAGGTTTTTCGTCTGCTGATGACGACATGCATCAATCAGACGAATAAACTCTTCACGAGTTAGAGGATCTGGCTCTGCCCTGGCTTTTTTTAATGGCTTAATACCATCAAAAGGGTTTGCTTCCACATAGCCATGATCTTTGGCAAACTGGAACATACCGGCAATTGTTGTCATATAATAATTTACTGTCACGACGCTTCGCCCCTTCGCAGGTTGCTTCCCTTTCGAGGATGCCTGATAGCCGGTAAGTAAATCTTTTCTGACGTACAATAATTCCTCACTTGTCACTGAAGACACAAGCCGGTTTTCACCAATTAATGGCACGACATTCCGCACTACAGACTCATAGCGATTGAGTGCATTCGCGCAGATTTCCATCTTCTTCAGATCCAGCCACTTTTTTTGAAGTTCTTTCACTGTGATATCTTTCTTGCCTACACCAAAGATCTTAAGGTTTGGTGAGTTCGGGAACTGCGCGCTATAGTCAAAGCTACCCATGCGAATAGCGAAGCAGACAGAAGTACGCAAATCCCCCGCAACTTTACGATTTTTAGCGGTGTCAGGGACACCGAGATTTTCCCTGACACGCTTGCCTTTAAAAATAAACCATATGCGGAGTGATCCGCCGTGATTTTCAACGCCCGTTGGGTACGATGCTTTACTCATTTTTCCCTCCCGACGTCCAGGAGCGGTATAAGCTTACCTGTTTCATACCGCCCGATCACCAAATTGGTTGTTTTTGTGCTTCAATCCACGCATCCACAGCCTTACGGTTGTACATGCACTCGCTGGTGGGCTTCGGTTCGCCCTCAGGAGAGACGTGCTTATACTCCCTCCCAAGCAGCCAGGATTTCTTACGGGCGCGGGTGATCGTGCCGCGTTTCATACCTGTCACTGCAATCAGCAGATCTTCAGAAACCCACTCGTTTGGCTCAAGTTGAATTATTGTCTGCATAAGCACCTCACAACACGCTCAGGCCACGGCAGTGGCACCACACATCAAACATCCGCTTAACCACTTCCCGGCAATAGCAGCCATCCTGATCACGTGTCAGGTCATAGCGGCTTCCGTAACGCTGTCTCACGTACATTTCAAATGCTTTATTCATCGCGCAGCTTCTCTTTGAACAGTTTTGTACGCCCGCAGAATGTCTCTTGATTTGCCGGAAAAGACCGACCTCAAAAAGAACACTCCAGTACGGTTTACAACTATGGCCGGGGTTGAGAACAGTGTGGTATCGACCACACGGTTATGCTTGCGGAACTCGAACACCGTGCTGGTCACAGTGATGGTCGAAACCGCCCCTTGATCGTTAAAGTCGACTTTCATCAGTATTCACCTCCTGAACTGCTGCAACATAACTCTCCCACCCGCCATAGCTGTTAACCATTTCGCCCAGGCGGGAGAAGCAGGCGTTCATCCAGCGGATACCGCGTGGGGTTAACGTTGGTACGGTCCCCCAGTCGATAAAACTGGAATTAATACCGTCCACATGCGCTTTGAAATCCAGCAAGTGGGTGTAGCGCACCACACGTCGTTCAGGACCCCACCCTTTGTCCAGAAGGTAGGTATCAATAAACTCTCGTAGCGCTGGCTGATTAAGTGAAATATCGCCGTGCTGGTGGCGGTAAACCGGGCGACGGTGCAGACTGACCAGATAGAACAGGTAGGCATCGCATACCCATGTCAGCGCCTGCTGGTGGTCCGGATGCAATTCGCTATTCGCCACTGGAAACCTCCTTACGCAGAATAAAACCGCCGAACTCAGGATGCTGCCAGCGCTTGCGCTTACCGGTTGGGCGAACGGATTCTTCCAGCAGCACCTGAAAGGCATGCAGGAATGATTCACGATGCACGCACAGGCCGCGAACGCCCAATAGTTGTCTGGATGGCAGGTTTGCGAACTGAACAAGGCGACGGCAGGATGGATCGGACAGCCCGGTTTCCCATGACACCTTGTGTACTGGTGTAAATTCAGAATCGGTATTCACAAATTCAGCGCCAGCGCCGATCTGCGTCGGCTGAAGTGCTTGGGATGCAGGCGCAGCAGCAATCAGGTTAGCGCCGCTCACTTCCATTACAGCCTTCATCGTCGCTGATGCGGTTGCCTCGGCTACTACACGGGCAAGTGAGAGAATGTCGTGGCTTGCGGGGGGTGCTGGCTGCGGTGGTTGAACTGCAATGCGTGGCTGCGCCTCGCCTGATTCAAGAGAGAACCAGCGGTCAATAACGGATGCACGGCGTACAACGTCGTACCCGGTGATCAGGATTTCAGTATGGCGGCGATCGAGTAAGAACTCAGAGACATAACCGCGATTATCAAAGCAGGTTATGACGCCTCTGATAACTGTAACCTTCTGATTTTTGAGATGATGGATATTTCCATCATCTTTTTCGATGCGATAAAGCTGCTTCAGCATATTCCAGATATCTACGTGGATATCTGACTTACTCTTATCGGTCAGATTGGCAATCTCATTGCTGCTCATCACTGGCTGAGTGCTTGCATTGGTAACTTCATTTTTCATTGTCATGTTTTCTAACCTTCTTCAGTTCGATCCCGATGTGTTTTGCATAACGGCGCATGCTGCGGTTCAGTGGCATCTGCACATTGCCGTCACCTGTACTGAACTGTTCTACAAACTGCTTACAATGAGCATTTTCACGAACTGGCTCTCGTGTCAGTCGGTGTCCTTGTGCTAGCACCACACAAGCCCTGGTGAGTTTTGCTGCCTCGTCTCTTTGCCATCAGCGCACCCCCGCTGGTTTACTGGCCTGAAGCTCAGCAACGTCTTTCACATAGCGGTCATGCATGGACTCCCAGCGCTCATGCCATTTCTGCATTGCACGTTTGCGGGCAAGGATTCGACGCAGACGGCGCATGCAACGCTGATGGGCAGACAGATACTCAGCGGTAGTTTCTCTCTCGCGCCAGATTTCCATATCGTCACGATCAATGCGTACCCGTGGATGCCGCTGTTTAAAACCTGACATACCAAACGCCTGAGTAGTCATAAAATAAGCGAGGTAGCGGATCGCAGTATCGCGAGTAAAACATTTTTTAATACGGCCATGCCGGGCAGCGACGAATAACGGACCAGCTGGGGTCTCATAGACTCTGATCGCCTGGTCAATTGCAGAATTAGTGCGGTTGTTTTTCATTTTCTATCCTTTAATTTGCTATATCGTTCGTGACTCATTACTGCCCAGTTCTGGCCGCCATCGCGGGACAACAGCCGCCAGCGCAGATTAACTTTCAGACTCAGATAGCCTGTCTTGTGCATACGGCGGGGATGTATTCTCCCGGCCCTGTATTGGCGAAGAATGTGTACTGCCTGCCCGTGAACCCATTCAGGAATTCGTATCGCTGTCAGTGCCACCAGCTACCTCCTGTATCCGTAACTCCATTTCACGCGCCATTTCAATAAAAGTGTCTAAAGCGCAAATATGTTCCTCTTCAAGTAACCGACGGTCGCATTTAACTTTCCCGTTCTCGATATAAAGAACAACACGGCCGGTAAAGTCAGGAAGCACATGCAGATCCACGTTCAATACAGGCCGTGGAATATGCACACCCTGATAGAGCATTGTTTGTTGATTAGCCATTGCTGGTCTCCGCAGTAACTGGTTTCTGGTTTTTGACGAACTCCACCAGCTCAGAAATAAACTCGTCGATTAACTCCTTCCCGCTTTCTGTCAGAAATTCACCGCAGCCATTTACATCTACAGATCTGCTGTAGATTCCCTTAATAGCTTTTACACCTTCGACATTTCCATATTCACTGATTGCAAGTCGTTCGAATTTACGTAACAGCCCATCCAGTAAAATTTCTGTTAACTCAATTGTGCTAATTCCACCTTTAGGGAGATGGATAATAATGCAGGTACTACCTGTTTTACGTTGGTGGCGTATTAATGCGGCCTTCATGATTCGGCGGCGATATGTGTTTATTACATTATCCATATTCATCTCCCATATGCCTTACGAAGGAAAAGCAAAGCTATGTCCCAGTAACCTGATGATGCCAATAATTTTGCTGTTTTAAATGCTTGTGGATTAATCATGATTCACCTTAATTTGATTGCAGGAATCCCCAGAATTATTCCTGTGATTAAAATGACTAATTTATTTTTAAGCAGGGTTTTTGGACTCTTCCTCAATAAGGTAAGCAGCCACCGGACTAATGAGATCTACCAAAATTGATGCAACGGATTCCACCTCTGAGTCGGTCATTTTATGAGGATAGTTCTCAAGCATCCTCGCAACAATCTCAGCCTGGTAAGCCTTAGTTGCCGCTTTTTGCAATGTGATATCAGACATTTTCTGCATCCTTATAACCTGAAGAATAAGCAGCGGATTGAGATATTTTGTTGGTGGCAATTGCAAGTTCCGCTAAGTCACAGATAATGCCTGATAACATAGAAATCTTACTGCTATCAGTTTTCTTCCCGTCAGTTTCGTTAAGAATATTAATACCTAAGATGTTAATCGCTTCCAGCAGGGAGATAGTTTTAGTATCACAATCAGTAGCGACGCTATTGAAATCGATATTCATGATCGCATCTTTATTGCCAGGGTAGCGATAATCAGGAATATCTACGATTTGAAAGAATTTTTTGGTGATTGCAACTTCCATCTTCAAGCCCTCAATTACTTAAGTTTTAATAAGCATGGCTTGAAATGATTCCTTGGTCAACCACTAAAGTGGTTTTATTTTTTACTTTGGTTTTAATTTGTTGTTTGCTAAGCAAAAAAAAGACCGCCTAAGCGGTCTTTTATGTGATCTTCATCTTATCCAAATCTTTTGAAGGCAGGCGACTGTTTAACCAGAACTTTCGCTAAAACATGAAATTGATCTTCATCAGAAGCGTCAATCTCCCATGAGCTATAAAGCTTGTTGTCAGAGAGCACTACTAGTGAGTTTTTCTGCATTTGCAAGCGTTTAATATGGATAGTTTTACCGAAAACAAAGACATAGATACCATCACCCTCAAAGTAATTTATTGTTGTATCAACGAAAACAAAGTCTCCAGGGTCAATTGTTCCTTCCATGCTGTCTCCGCGGACTGTTATGACTTTGATAGCAGAGGCAGAGCGGTTACCAAACATACTTCTGGCATGTTCTTCTGTGAACTCGATTGCTCTTATAGTATCTACGAACTCCGAAGAAAGGTATGTTCCCGGCCCCGCACTTGCCTGTATGTCAAGCAGATCGATGCGAAATGTTCCTGGTAATGGAGGGGGAGTGGTCGAAACCATGGTAGCCGGGTTTGAATCATCTCTGGGAAGTTCCCCAGAAGCCAGCCACTCAGGTCTTACTTTGAGTGCCTTGGCTAACTCAACTGTTTTTCTTGAGCCTGAAGCTGCTCCGGAAGTTAACTTCCATATGCTTGATTGTGACATCCCCACCGACTCTGCAAGAGATGCCTGTGTTAACCCTGCTGTTTTCATCGCTTCGGACAATCTGTCCGCGAAAGAATTGTTTGTCATATCGAATACTCCAAAAGTTGTTAAAAATGTAGCCCATACAAATAGGTAAGTCAAAAAGTAATTATTAACCTTGCTACAACCATACTTAATCGCTAAAGTAATAATTATTACTAAGGGGGTTTTATGATTTCAGAACCGATTGACATTGCTATTAGCTGCGCTGGCAGCCAGGGCGCATTAGCAAAATTGTGCGGTGTATCGCAGGCCACAGTTTGGAAATGGCGTCATGGAAAAAGGGTTAAGGCTGAGCATGTTTTAAGGATTGTGGCTGCGGCTGGCGGTCAAATTAGTGCTCACCAAATTCGGCCAGATTTACCTGAGCTTTTCCCACATCCAATTGAAATCATCTGAAGGACTGAATTTGATTTCTCAACTGGAATTACCGTCATCTTTTTGCCAAGCAGATTTCGAGTGGATTCAGGAGCAGTTACATCGCCTGACTCCCACTGCAAGGCAAAAAGCAATTCAACGTTATGCGGCGGTGTATCAGGAAACTTTCGATGCTGAGCCAGTTTCATACCGAAAAGACAACCGGGCAAGGCATGAAGCAAATACCCGGCTTCGCTTGTTTGTGATAAATCAGGGCAGGGCTTTACAGGGGTATACCGCCGAACCTCCCCTGGCTGGAACGCGACCGCGCTACTGACGATTTCGGGTTTAAAGGTATCCGAACAGAAACAGGCTTAAAGGTGCCTGTTCAGGCAGGCAACAAACTGACTCAAAACCTCATTCGTACTAGTTAGGTAGTACATTTCTATGGGGGAGAGGGAAAGGGGGGTTAGGGGGGATTGGGTGTAGGGGCAGGAACCGTGTCCTTTTCCAACAGGAAAGATTCATAGGTTAAGTAGATCTCTGTCTCAAAGGGGTTTTAAAAAAACGCCTGTATCAGCTAAGTAGTACGCAGCAGTCAAATGTTCAGAGGGTTCTTTCTGGAAGAGTAATTTTCAGGGGGGCTGAATCAGAAGGGAGGCTGGCAACTTTTGGGGAGGCCACCAGCCATGTGAGGGGGATACGTGAAAACCACATCACAAAATTATTATCTCATTACCGCGGGGTCCGCACAATGCAGCTGACGATCACACCGAATTTTGCACAGGAGCGCGCGCTTAACATGTTGCGCCGTAACTGGAAGGCACACGACAGCTTTATGGTTTACGCTCCGACCGGCAGCGGTAAAACAGGTCTGGCTGCCTTCATCGTTGCCGGGTTCGTCAGCCGTGGCATGCGAGTAATGTTTTGCGCTCCATACCAGATCCTCATTACTCAAACGGCTAACCGATTTGTTGAGTATGGGTTGCCGGGTGACGAAATCGGTTATATCTGGGCTGATCACCCGAACTATGATCCGTCTCTGAAAATTCAGATTGCAAGCGCCGACACACTGATTCGTCGTGTGTTTCCAGACGACATCGATCTGCTGATTATCGACGAAGCGCACCTGCGAAAAAAACGCATCCTGCGGGATATTGAACGCCTGCGCGCTAAGGGCGTGAAAGTTATCGGCCTGTCGGGTACACCATTTTCCCCATTCCTGGGCAAATACTATGAACGACTGATTAAGCCAACCACTATCGGCGAGCTGATTCAGCGCGGTGATCTGAGCAAATACGAATTTTACGCACCGACTAAGCCGGATCTGAAAGGGGTTAAAACTTGCCCATCGCTGCATTTCGGCACTGACTACAACGAAGCGCAACTGGCGGAGATCATGTGCGGCTCGACGCTGGTGGGCGACATCGTACAGAACTGGCTGGAAAATGGCCGGGACCTGCCGACAATTGCATTCTGCGTCAACGTAAACCACGCCAATTTCCTGACAATCCAGTTTAATCAGGCGGGTGTTCACGCTGAGGTTATGACCGCCGACACGCCAGCGGACGAACGGCAGACAATCATTCACCGCTTTGAAAAGGGTGCGACAAAAATCATTGTCAGTGTTGGCGTGCTGGTGGCCGGCTTCGATAGCGACGTTCGCTGCATCATCTATGCCAGGCCAACCAAAAGTGAAATTCGCTGGTTGCAGGCGCTCGGCCGGGGCCTGCGCACAGCTCCGGGTAAAGAATCCTGCCTTATCTTCGATCACAGTGGCACTGTGCACCGCCTGGGATACCCGGATTCTATTGAGTATGACGATCTCCCGGGTAAATCTGACGGTATGGAGGAAAGTGCGCGCCGCGTAGCTGAAGAACGCGAAGAAAAGCTGCCGCATGAGTGCTCGCAATGCCACTACATGAAACCAGCTGGCGTTTACGTCTGCCCAAAATGTGGGCATAAGCCCCTGGCAGGTGAGGACATTGATACCGACTCCGGACGTAAGCTCAAGAAGCTGGGGAAAGTTCAGCCACAACCGACCACGGCTGAGAAACAAGCCTGGTGGAGTCAAATCAAGTTTTATCAGCGCCAGCGAGTATCGCTGGGCAAAAAGCCGGTGAGTGATGGCTGGTGTGCAAATACATTTCGGGATCGTTTTAACGAATGGCCCAGAGATCTGAATTACTACCCCATGGAAATCACTCCAGTGGTTTCTAACTTCATCAAACATAAACTGATCGCTTTTGCTAAACGGCGAGAAAAGGAGCAACGGGGACAGCGAATTAATGAACAAGAGCAGAAGCCCATTGCTCCAAAAGTTCAACAAGCGTTAGACCGGATTAGTGAGATAAGGCAGGAATTATCTAAGCGAGCGCAGGTATGAAAACAGCAGAAGCAGCAAAGGGCCAGTGGGCCATGATTTTCAAGCATTACCGCCTGCCACCAATTACAGGAAAAAATCACTTCAAAGGGAAATGCCCTGTATGCAGCGCTCGCGGAAAATTCCGCATTGATGATCGTAATGGTGCCGGGACGTGGATTTGTACCTGCGGCAGCGGTGACGGCATGAAGCTTGTCACCCTGACACAGGGGAAACCCTTTAACGAGATTTGCACCGAAATAGACCGTTTGATCGGTAATAATTTCCAGCGTGTCAAAATTCCTGTAACAAGCAATGCTGCCAGTCTTCGCAGTCGAGTGCTGAGCAAATTTTCGAAGCTGGTGGCGCTGCGCGGTACAACCGGTGCTGCATATCTGAATTGTCGTGGAATATTCAACCTGCCTGCTGAGGCGATCCGATTCAACGATAAGCAGAGACATAACGGGCGCGTGTTTCAGTCTCTTTATTCTCTGGCCACAGACGATAAAGGGGAATTGTGCTACCTGCATCAGACCTTGCTGGATGGAGCCAAAAAAGCAGACATCGGTTCCAGCGCCAAGCGCCTCAAATCATTACAGGAAGATAACTACCTGGATTATGCGCGTTCAGTTGCGATCAGAATGTTCCCCGTCTCCACTACTCTGGGCATCGCTGAAGGCATCGAAACGGCGTTGTCTGCTCACCAAATTTACAAGGTAAATACCTGGGCAACAATCAATAGCGGCTTCATGAAAAAATTCCGCGTCCCTTCAGGCGTTAAGCACCTGATTATTTTTGCCGACCGTGACGAGAACAGTGCCACCGGGCTGGCAGCGGCCTACGAATGCGCCCATGCCAATTTGCTGGCAAAGAACGACCTGGAGCGCGTAAGCGTGTACTGGCCGGATCACGATGATTTCAACAATATGCTTATGAACGGCGATCAGGTTCGTGAGCTGATTTTCTATAAAAAACAGCAGGAGGCCGCATGAAACTGGAGGCAGTACTTAAGTATTTCAGTCCCCAGTGTATTTATATTAACGACAGTGTTGGAGCGAACAGCAATGCGTGATATTCAGATGGTTCTCGAACGTTATGGTGCGTGGGCGGCGGGCTGTGGTAATGAAGGTTATTACGCTCCGATAGCCGCAGGTTTTAAAGGGCTTCTCCCCGCTTCCAGAAAGTCCCGCTCATCGTGTAGTGATAATGATGGGTTAATTATCAATGGCGCAATGGCTCGACTAAAAAAGCATGATCCGCTCCTGTGTATCATGCTTGAGTGGTACTACATTCTGTGCATTCCTGTAAGGACTATGGGAGTAAAGCTTGGGGTATCACACACTCAAATTCTCAAACGCTTACAGGCCGGGGAAGGTTTTATTGAGGGCGTTCTTGCCATGCTTGATGTAACGCTTGAAATAGATCGTGAATGCCAGAAGCAGAATTTTTACTCAACTAAGGTAAAAAAAGTTGTGGAATTCCAAAAAGCTATTTAACCTGTTAAGAGTGGTCACTTAGACACGTAGCTTAACAATCGAAACCTCGCGATTGCGGGGTTTTATAACAGGTCTGCATTGACTGAATTGTGTCCCGCATGTAGATTCAATGCATATTCAATTTTGGGAATAAAGAGGCGGCTCCCAGAAGTAAACCGCCAAGTTGGTCACTTCGGCTAAGGCCTGGAACTCCAACCATGTCGGCTGAGAGGTCGATAACCTAAGCGCTGGTTTTTAAACGTCTTGTTGGTAATGGTGTCTTTAGTATCACTGATTTTGTCTGAATGTCTCTGAGTCCGCGAGAGCGATCATAGAACAACCAAATGTTGAATTTCCTCTCACTTGGCCAGGTGTCGTAGTTAAGGGAGTCCCATCCTAAATGCTCAGCAATTCTATTTGTAAGCAATAATTTAGTGTCTGATGAGGCTTTCCCTTGAAATGCGCTCATTACTGCTCCTAAAAAGAAATCAGAAATTTGAATGTTTTCTGATTCCTTGGAGTCCTTAGTGACTACACGCGTAATTAGGTTTTTTACTCCATGCTGACGAGCTAACGTGTTGTTGGCTATAACATGAAATGCTTCATCGGCTTTTTTGTAGCGTGATGCAATTGGGTCAACTTCAACTCTAAAGTAACAGTCACGATCTGGATGTGCACAAATTATTCCAGAGATTTTTGTTGTCACCAATTTTGTAAAGTGCTTTCGCATTGCAAGGTCGTAATCGCCATTATGAAAGCTTTTATTAACTATTGATTTTTCAACAACGATGCAGTGGAAGGCAAGCCACTGGTGGTTAAAGAATAAATCAATTAGCTCAGAATAAAATGGATAAAAATGTTTTGAGTTGGCTTTTTTCCACTTAATTTCTTGAAAGAAACCATGTTTTTGCCTCAAGTCGCGAATGATTTTTGAAAAGTCGCCGCGACGCTGATACTTCATCCATAGGCTTCCAAAACCATAAAAGCGCTGACCGTCAATACCTGATTCGTCACAGGCAACGTGCCAGATTAATTTACCCGGATTATCTGATTCAGACATGGTGAGCCTTAGGGCATGACGTTACACAAGGGTAATATTTAATCATTTTGTAAGGATTTGATAAAGATCGTTTTTGATTCAACAATGGTCTTTTTATGGTTCATCAAAACCTTTGCATTTTAGGTATGGATACGCCTCGGTTCGGAAAATTTTTTCGTAATTAAAAAAGCAACACGGCGTAAAGGGCATCTGCTGATACGTTTTGACCGTTCGTGCTGGTGGCTTTGACAGACTAATTTCCTTAGTTATTAATATGTATGTGGTGAATCCCCCTGTGCGGCGGGGCGTATCAGCATCTATGGCTGTTTATTGTTCGTTATCAGAACGCAAGTTCCAGTTGCTGGCTAGGACTTACCGGGAGGCACCCGGCACCACGCTCATCTTGAAAATAAAAAACCCTTTTGCCTGCTTTTACGAGCAGGCTTTTTTTTAGCCATCATTGACATATCGTGCGATAGGGTACCTTTTTTAGCCCCATAAATAGGTGATTACAGCGAAACGGTATAAGATTCTTTTGTGGTGAATCCCCCTGAGCGGAGGGGCGTAATCAGCACCCGGTTAACAGCAAGACAACCTAACACGCAAGTTTCAGTCGCTGGCTCGAACTTACCGGGAGGCACCCGGCACCACAAGTCAAAAAAATATCTCACAAGCCTGCGATGCAGGCTTTTTTTTATCCTTTTTTCAACACAGCACCCCGACATCATCGGAGGTGAGAGACATGTCCAACATGAGCAAATTAGCTTCTGGCGCTGCCTATGGCGCATCAGCCGGGACGGTGGCTAATGGCGTACTGACCAGGCTAAGCCCTGATGAATGGAGTGCCGTTGGCGTAATTGCCGGCATTGTTGTGGCGCTTCTGACGTTTGGCATCAACTGGTATTACAAACGCAAAACCACACTGGCGCAGATTGAGGCTTACCAGCGGTGGCCTAACCAGTCAACCTTTAAGGAGGAGTAATGCCTTTTTCAACTCCGTTACGCAGAAAGCTGATTGGTGCTGCCGGTGCTGGTGCGTTTGCTATAGCAACTATTTTCATCGGCGGTAAAGACGGCGTTGAAGGCAGGAAATACGAAGCCTACAAAGATGTTGCCGGAGTCTGGACGGTCTGCGACGGTCACACCGGGCGCGATATCGTCCGGTACAAAACCTATACCGACCGGGAATGTGATGCCCTGCTGTGGAAAGACCTGCAACCGGCAAAGCGCACCGTTGACCGGTTGGTAAAGGTGCCGGTGGGCGAGTATCAGCGTGCGGCGCTCTACAGCTTTGTCTTTAACGTCGGCTCTGATGCGTTCTCCAAATCAACTCTCCTGCGGAAACTCAATAAAGGCGACCATGCCGGGGCCTGCGAAGAGATGCGTGGCTGGGTTTACGCTGGTGGCATGAAGTGGAAGGGCCTTCAGAACCGGCGCGAGATGGAGCGTTCCATGTGTCTGGCGGAAGGTAAAAATGACCTTTAAAGCAAAACTTATCGGCGCGCTGGTTATCGCTGGCCTGCTGGTGGCGCTCGGGTGGGCGGTCAATCACTACCGTGATAATGCCATCGCCTATAAAGAACAGCGCGACAAAGCGAAGGGCGACCTGCTGCTGGCTAACGATGCCATCAGCGATATGAAGGTGCGCCAGCGCGACGTCGCCGCACTCGATGCGAAATACTACGGAGAACTGGCAGATGCCAAAGCGAATATTGACCAGCTTGAACGTGATGTTGCTGCTGGCCGTAAGCGGCTGCAACTCAACGCCACCTGTCGAACGAACGGAGCGCCCGGCACCACCAGCGTGGATGATGGCACCGGCCCCCGACTTACTGACGCCGCTGAGCGGGATTATTTCACCCTCAGAGAGCGAATCGAAACCGTCACAAAGCAACTGACTGGGTTACAGCAGTATGTCCGCCAACAATGTATGAGGTGATGCCATGAAGCACTAAAGCGGTGAGACCGTCCATGCATGCTGCAGTCATGATGCGGCCCCGAGTCTCCGATTAGAGAGCCAGATGCAAGTCCAAACTGCAACATACCGCTGGTGAGGGTTAATGAAGAAATAGGTGTGCCGGTAAAGCAGCGCGGACGCCAGACGCGTACCGGTTATTAACGGCTATGATGCGCCACAGACGCAGGGGCATGGGCGCGGCCACTGCGAGAGTGTGGCTGGCATCGCAAGGCGCATTTACGAGTGTGTCTGATAATGTTCTCCACTCTTCACAACCGCGGTTAGCCCCCTGAGAAGCGCCGCGTTCCGGCGCTGACAAATTATCTGAAAGGCAAATAAAATGAGCGAAGCTAAACCGCAGGACGGCAGCACCGTAAAGGGCTACCGCACATTAACTGCTGGCGATATCGAAGTGATGAACCGGTTTAAAGATGTGAGTCGTCATTTCCTGAACCTGCTGGACACTGCCATAGAAACTGGCGCGGATCCGCGCTGGGTGGCAATGGCAAAAACTGAGATGCAGAAGGCATGTATGTCTGCGTGCCGCTCGGTAGCGAAGCCTGACGACGATTGCTGAGGTCTTGCCTGGGCTCTTTATGTTAAAAAAAAGTTTCGTTTTTGTATTTAACTCATTCTTAAGTGTAAACCGAAACTATCTGTGGGGAGCGGGTGATTATTAAGAATGAAGTAATAGCTTTTTATGCTTCTGAGATGAAGCATATTGAAAGCGAATATAAATCAGGTAAAAACGTTAACCTGATACTGGCTTCAGTGATTGAAATTTCTGTGAGTGTGGGCGAACAGATTCAAAGCATACCGTACGATCAAAGAGAGGATACGTGGATAGCCCTGCTGAGGCTGGTTACGCCACGATGGTGGCAAACAGATCCTGTGTGGCGGGAGGTGCTGACGGTAAGTGAGAAGCTACTGAACCGGAGCCGCCTTTCTACTTAATATATCTGCCACAGGCAGTATCATGCATCAATCTGACCTCGCATTAGCGGGGCTTTATTATGCGCAGCATACGCGAGCATCGAAAAGATACTTTAATGAGCATTCCGGGAAAAGTGGCTTGAGTGACTGCAAAAAATCAGCGATACGCTAACCACATCGCAAAAAAAGATAAACCATATCTCCCCTCTTTTTATAAAATGCCTAAGCTGGAGTGATGCAATAATTTCACATACTTCATTACAGCCCGAAACATGCTACATACAGTCGCGATTGTTGATAAAAGGGACTCGCTCAACTCAATGACCAGATTGCCAGAATTCTCGCTTTCGTTCTTTCACCCCCGTTACTGGCTGTTATGGCTGGGAATACTCCTGCTTCGCTGCCTCATTCTGCTTCCATACCCTCTTTTATGCCGGATCGGATGTGGTCTGGGTAGACTGGGTATGCGAATAATGTCACGTCGTGTAAATATTGCGCGTCGAAATCTGGAGCTTTGCTTCCCCGGATTGGCAAAAAATGACCATGAAAAAATGCTCATTGAAAATTTTGAGTCAGTCGGCATGGGGGTCATTGAAACAGGTATGGCCTGGTTCTGGTCCGATGCAAGAATACGTAAATGGTTTACGGTAACGGGCTATGAGCATATGGAAAAAGCCCGGTCGGGTCAGCGTGGAGTGCTTCTTATTGGTATGCACTTCCTGACGCTTGAGCTTGGTGCACGTATTTTCGGTATGCTTAATCCTGGAATTGGTGTTTACAGGCCAAATAATAATGCGTTGTTTGACTGGTTACAGACACGCGGTCGTCTGCGTTCTAATAAAACGATGCTGGACCGCTATGATCTGAAGGGAATGATTCGAGTCCTTAAGCAGGATGAAATCATGTGGTATGCGCCAGACCATGACTATGGTGCGCAGAACAGTGTATTTGTGCCATTTTTCCAGGTCCCTGATGCTGCAACGACAGCAGGTAGCTACATGCTTGTCAGAGGCGCTCGTCCGGCGGTAGTTCCATTTGTCCCGCGGCGCCTGCCAGGCCGGAAAGGATATGAGCTGATTATTTTACCGGATATCATTGAAGAGCTGGTTGGCAGGGAAAAGGAATTTGTCGCCACGAGAATTAATCAGACGATTGAAGAGGCAATCAGATTAGCTCCGGAGCAATATATGTGGTTACATCGTCGATTTAAGACCCGTCCTCCTGGAAGAGAATCTTTTTACAGTAAAAAATGAGCATGGATCAGTCGACCCAGGCTAAACATTAGCAGCCCTGCATATGCGGGGCTTTTTTATGCCCATCGCACGTGCATCAACGAGACACTTTCAGCAGTGAGCCTGGGGATACCGCTTGTCTCGGGCGGCTTTCCCGTGCGACAGGCTCACCTCTAAAAGGAAATAATCATGCCCGATTCAAAACTGACAACGCTTACAGATGCGGCAACTGACGTCCTTTATGCAGTTTTCTTTCGAGGCGCTTTGTTGAGTGGTGATGTGCCCTCTAAATCAGGCGCTAACGAACTGCTGGATGCTGGTCTGACTTGTTCAAAGCACACCGCCACACCTTTCGGCGGCGAGGATTATTTCACTTACCTGACAGCAGAAGGGCAGCAATTCGCCATCGACTACCTTGTAAATACTTGTTTTGGCGTTGCGCAGAAAAGTGACAGTAATGACTCACCGGCGATTACTTTGAAAATCGCAGTGGATACCAGTGCTGCGCAGGCAGCTATTGAAGAGATTGATAAGCATATTCGCAATAGTGAGACCTTTAAAACCCTTAACAAGGCAGCCAGCATCAAAGAGTCGATGATCCAGCCCGTTTCAATTGCAGCAAGTGCCATTGCGGAGGAAGCAGCAACAAGGTTTGAGTCCATTGCCAAAGAAGCTCTGAAGCGGCGAAGTGAGATTGTAGCAGAGCGCTTTGCTATCTTCGGTGAATCCGGTACCAGCAACGAAACAATTGAGCAGCGCACGTTGTCGGCAGTGCTGTCTAACTCATTACACCTGGTCGATGCTGCCCAGGCTGGAGACGCTGCCTTTAAACTCGGTCAGGCTGTTAAGTCAGCATTCCAGACCCTGAATAGCGTTGATGCTGCTGGTGGCAAGATGAGTCAGCAGTGGGGAGTAAAGATGGATTCGACTGGCAACCTCCCAAAGGTGGATTCGCATGAACTTATGGACCACCAGCCCGATGCTCACGATCCTGTTTCACTGAAAGATATTAAAGCCAGTCGTGAAGATGACATGCTTACCTTCGGGGGCTACCCCGGCGCACTATTCACAGGCAAGGTGGCTGTCAATGCTGCCGCCGCTGAGTCCAGGGTAGTCCTGACCAAAGAGATGAATGAGGCCATCGGCAAAGTGGTGCTGAATGTTATCAAAGAACAGACCAAGCCAGGCGGGTTGCTGTATCACCATTCCCGCTGACATCTGGAGCCCCCATGCGAATAACAGTACTCGACGACGATCTCGGCAAAAAAATTAATCCCACTGTTGAGCGCTATAAGGTATTCCTCAATGGTGAAGAGGTTAAACATTGCTTTACCGCTGACGATGAAAAAGGCCAGGTGATTTGCGGAGTATTTATAGACGGGCGGATCGTTCTGCAATGCGGAGAGGTTAAGCGGCAAACGCTACAGGGAACGGTGAGGATTGAGCGATGCGAGTAGAAATAGATGGTGTTCTGTTCGCGCCTGTCTGTGACTCACCAGCAAACCGGATTGGTGTATGCATTACCACCCACAACCGGCCAGAAGTTTTAAAGCGCGCCATTGAGCAGCACCTGAAGTATTTGCCAGTCGGTGCGCTGGTGGTGGTGATAGACGATGGCTCGGCACCGGTAGCTACAGTTCCTGACGGCGTACAACTGATAAGGCACGACGCATCACTGGGCATCGTCGCATCGAAGAACACCAGCCTGGCCGTGTTGATGGACGCCGGATGCGAGCATCTGTTTCTGTGGGATGATGACGCCTGGCCGATCGCCGGTGACTGGCATTTGCCCTATATCGAATCACCTGAGCCGCATCTCTCTTATCAGTTTCTCGATCTGGCCGGGCCGCGCAAGCTTAACGATCTGGCGGTGCTCTACCGTGACGATCAGCATGTGGCCTATACCGGGCAGCGCGGCGTCATGCTCTATTACCACCGCAGCGCTATTGAGAGAGTAGGCGGCTTTGATCCGGTTTACGGTCGCGGGATGTACGAGCATAGCGACCTTGCCCTGCGCATCCACAATGCCGGGCTGACAACGTGGGCGTACGCTGATGTTGCTGGTTCGGAAAAGCTGATTCATTCGATGGATGAGCACGAAGAGGTGAC
Source organism: Superficieibacter electus (assembly GCF_002915575.1). Classification (GTDB taxonomy): domain Bacteria; phylum Pseudomonadota; class Gammaproteobacteria; order Enterobacterales; family Enterobacteriaceae; genus Superficieibacter; species Superficieibacter electus. The sequence goes on along the minus strand of NZ_PQGD01000010.1, from coordinate 109,255 downwards.
ACGCTCTGTTTCCCGCCCTGATCGTGAGGCGCTGGTGGCGCGCAACGTGAAAATCCACAACGAGCGCCGGGATGCCGGTTATACCGGTTATACCGGTTATGTGGAATACCGCCCGCGTCGTAACGTGGTGATCACCACTCTGTTAACCAGTCAGCCAGACCCGCAACGCGGAAATAAGATGCAGGCAGACCCTAACTTACTTCAGCATTGGGCCTCATCGATTGCTGGCGCAAAAGTTGTAGTATTGGCAGATGAACTTACAGCACCACCTTTTGATGCGTTACTTTTCAAAGTTCCTTCCGTGAACATGAGCCCATATTTTGCCCGTTGGCTGCATATCTATCAGCACTTGCGCGAACATCCAGAATATGGATTCGTCTGGTGTACCGATGGTACAGATGTCGAGATGCTGCACGCGCCGTGGGATGAGATGGACGCCGGTCAGGTTTATGTCGGATCGGAACCGAAGACCTATGCCGACGCCTGGGCTAAAGAAAATCACCCAGAGAAAGTTTACCAACGCTTCATTATCGAAAATAAAAATGAAGTCATGCTTAATGCTGGGCTTCTGGGCGGTACGCGTGAAGATGTGATGGCGTTCGCGCATGGCATTGTGCGTCTGTATTACCGCATCGAGAGTCATCGTTTCTGGCAGACTGAACTCGCTTGCCCGGCAGTAGGCGATATGCTGGCGTTTGGTATTGTGGCGAAGTCATTCGGCGACAGGGTTGTCACTGGTCCACAAGTCCACACAGTGTTCAGGTCGAACGGGATCGGTAAGGAGTTCGCATTCTGGCGGCATAAGTGAGGTAGAAGTGGGAACATTAATTTTCTTCATCCTGGCTGCACTGGCTGTTTTCATTATTGTCTTCACACCTGGGAGCGCCCCAAGCCCTTTCCAGTGCCATCGCTGTGGCAGTTATGTTAAGCCTCCTTCCAAATTTTGTAGCGAGTGCAGACCAAAGCCGAAGGTAAAACGCTGATGGAATATAAATTTGTAGTCGTGGGACACCATCGCAGGACGGGAGCAAAGCGGCTGGCTATGTGTCTGGATGCTCATTTGCTACTTGATGAAGGTGATCATGGCGCAGCGTGGAATCATCGTCGCGCCCTTGAATGGGCAGCCGAGCAGAGTTGTCGGGTGATTGTGCTGGAGGATGACGCCAGGCCTGTTGAAGGCTTCATGTTTAAGGTCTCCCCGTGGCTCGCCCGTTTCCCGGATAACCTGCTCAGTTTCTACCTCGGTACCGGCCGCCCGCCGCAGTACCAGATGCAGATTGCTGAGCGGTTGATCGTTGCTGACAAGACGCGCGCTGACTACATCACGCTACCGCGCCTGATTCACGGCGTCTGCTACAGCGTACCGCCGCAGCATATCGAAAGGGTGCTGACTCGCTGGGACAACGACAAGCCTGCTGATTATGCAGTGGGTGATGCGTATGGTGGTGATGTCGTCTATCCGTGCTGGTCGCTGGTGGACCATGCCGACGGCGAAACGGTTGAGCGTCATCCCGACGCAGCGCCACGAACAGAACGCCGCCGGGCGTGGAGGTTAGCCTGATGCCAGCACTGATACCGAGAGCATGCAGGAAGCGCGGATGCCCCGGCACTACCACGGATCGCTCAGGTTATTGTGAAAAGCATCGTAATGAAGGCTGGCAACAGCACCAGCGCGGGCAGACCAGGCACCAGCGCGGCTACGGCAGCAAGTGGGACGTACTCAGGCTTGAAGTTTTGACCCGCGACAAACACCTGTGTCAGAGCTGCAAACGCAATGGTCGTGCTGAACCCGCAAAGACAGTCGACCACATCACCCCCAAAGCACATGGGGGTACCGATGACATGTCCAACCTTGAAAGCCTCTGCTGGTCATGCCATCGGGCAAAGACGGCAACTGAGCGGATTAAATGAGAATCATTATCATAAAAATAATTGCATTTGCAATTATATCGAAGTGAATGATAACGATTCGCATCATCAGGGGGAGGGCGGGGAAAAAGTTCAGGAGCCTTGCGCTACAGGACCGCCGCCTAACCTTTTTTCGCATCGCCGCAGGTTAGAAAACTTTTTTATGGGGTCCCCCATACGATGATTAACAGGAGTTTTCGATTATGTCAGGACCACCGAAAACCCCGACCCATCTACGTCTGGTGAGGGGTAACCCATCAAAACGACCAATCAACGAGAATGAACCAAAACCCGCTGCTGGGGTACCCCCAACGCCGAAGCATTTCGACAAGCAGGGCAAATACTGGTTTAAGCGCATGGCTGAAGAACTCGATGCTGTTGGCGTCATTTCTCAGATGGATGCCCGCGCGCTTGAGCTGCTGGTCGAGGCTTACACCGAGTACCGGCACCACTGCGATACGCTGGATCGGGAAGGGTACACCTACGCAGTTTACAGCGAAGATGAACCCGACGAAGGTAAAGAGCGCGAAATCAGAATGATTAAGGCGCACCCGGCGGCAATCATGAAAGCCGATGCATGGAAACGGCTCCGTGCCATGCTGGCTGAGTTCGGCATGACGCCCGCCAGCCGGTCAAAGGTGAGTGTCAAAACGCCGGACGCGGTTGATCCACTGGCTGAGTTTATGAAAGCGAGGGATTAATGGCTAAGGTTGCCGACGGTATTCGCTACGCCGAGCGCGTCGTGGCGGGGGAAATTATTGCCTGTGAGTTTGTTCGGCTGGCCTGCCAGCGTTTTCTGGACGACCTGAAAAACGGGGAAGCGCGCGGCATCTTCTTCAGCGAACCCCGGGCGCAGCACATACTGAATTTTTATAAATTCATCCCCCATGTTAAGGGTGCGCAGGCTGGTCAGCCTATCGAACTGATGGACTGGCATGTATTCATCCTCATTAATCTTTTCGGATTTGTGATCCCCCTTGTGAACGAGGAAACGGGCGAAATTGTTCTGCGCAATGATGGCAGCGGCCGCCCGGTGATGGTGAGGCGGTTTCGAACCGCTTACAACGAGGTGGCACGTAAGAACGCGAAATCGACCCTTTCCTCCGGCGTGGGCCTATATATGGCAGGCGCGGATGGAGAGGGCGGCGCTGAGGTTTACTCGGCGGCTACAACCCGCGATCAGGCGCGTATCGTTTTCGAAGACGCCAAGAACATGGTCAAGAACGCTAAAGCGACGCTGGGCAGGCTGTTTGAGTTTAACAAGCTGGCGATCTACCAGGAGCAAAGCGCATCCAAGTTTGAACCCCTTTCGAGTGATGCAAATAATCTTGATGGTCTGAACATCCATTGCGGAATTGTTGACGAATTGCACGCTCATAAAACCCGTGACGTATGGGATGTTCTGGAGACGGCGACCGGTGCGCGCCTTCAGTCGCTGCTTTTCGGGATCACTACCGCCGGCTTTAATAAAGAAGGCATCTGTTACGAGCTGCGCGATTACGCCATCAAGGTGCTGCGTGGGTTTAACAGCGATGTGGAAGGCGCGGTTAAAGACGATACCTTCTTCGCCATCATTTACACGCTGGACGAGGGGGACGATCCCTTCGACGAAACGGTATGGCAGAAGGCCAATCCCGGCCTCGGCATCTGTAAGCGCTGGGATGACCTGCGCCGCCTGGCGAAGAAAGCCAAAGAGCAGGTATCTGCGCGGGTTAACTTTTTCACCAAACACATGAATATCTGGGTGACCGCTGAGTCTTCCTGGATGGACATGATGAAGTGGGAAAAATGTGAATTTATCGCACCGGCGCATGAACTGAAAACTTACCCTTTGTGGGTTGGTGTCGACCTGTCGAACAAAATCGACATTTGCGCCGCCGTCAAAGCCTGGCGCTCCCCCGATGGTCATGTCCATGCTGACTTTAAATTCTGGTTACCCGAAGGGCGGCTGGAGAAATGCTCCCGGCAAATGGCGGAGTTATATCGCAAATGGGCAGAGCTGGAAAAACTCATCCTGACTGATGGCGATGTTATCGACCATGCCCAGATCAAAGAGGAACTACAGGCATGGGTGACAGGCGAGAGTCTTAAAGAAATTGGCTTTGATCCGTGGAGCGCTACCCAGTTCAGCCTGGCGCTTGCCGAGGAAGGATTGCCGCTGGTGGAGGTTCCGCAGACAGTGCGCAACTTCTCTGAGGCGATGAAGGAAGTTGAGGCACTGGTATATGGTGGTCGCCTGCACCACAGCAATCACCCTGTTATGAACTGGATGATGTCGAACGTAACGGTTAAGCCGGATCGCAACGACAACATCTTCCCCAATAAATCAACACCTGAAGCCAAAATTGACGGACCGGCAGCATTATTTACCGCTATGAGCCGTCTGCTCGTCAACGGCGGTAACGACCAGCAGGATCTGAGTGGCTTCTTCGATAATCCCATCATGGTAGGTTTCTGATGAAGAAAAATAAGCAGCCGGGCAGGGTAAAAAGCGCCCTGCTCAACTGGCTGGGCGTACCCATCAGCCTGACCACCGGCACATTCTGGGAAGAGTGGATGGGGACCAGCAGCAGTGGAAAAACGGTATCAGCCGATAAGGCTATACGGTTGTCTGCCGTCTGGGCCTGCGTCCGGTTACTCAGTGAGTCCGTTTCAACACTGCCGCTGAAAATTTACGAGCGGCAGGCGGACGGCTCGCGTAAGGCGGCGACGGGCCACCCTGCCTGGGCGGTATTGTGCCGTCGCCCGAACCCGGAAATGACGCCGTCACGTTTCATGCTGATGGTGGTCGCCAGTATCTGCCTGCGTGGCAATGCCTTTATCGAAAAGAAATTCATCGGCAGCCGCCTGGTATCGCTGGTGCCGCTGTTACCCCAGAACATGGTGGTCAAACGGCTGGAAAATGGCAGCCTGGAATATACCTACACCGACAGCGGATCGAAGCGTGTTATACCGGTCAAAAACATCATGCATATTCGCGGCTTCGGTCTTGATGGTGTCTGCGGCATGATGCCAATGATGACCGGACGGGATGTGATCGGTGCCGCGATGGCGGTGGAAGAGTCAGCAGCGAAGATTTTCGAAAATGGTCTTCAGAGTTCAGGGTTTCTCTCCTCTGAGAATGCACTTGATCCAGAACAGCGTGAGCGAATGCGCGGGTATATGACGGCGTTTACTGGCTCCAGAAACGCCGGGAAAATTATGGTACTGGAGGGTGGGCTTAAATACCAGAATGTCACCATGAACCCCGAGGCCGCGCAGATGCTGGAGTCCCGTTCTTTCAGCATCGAAGAAATCTGCCGCTGGTTTCGTGTGCCGCCGTTTATGGTGGGGCATACCACAAAGCAAAGCAGTTGGGCATCAAGCCTTGAGGGAATGAACCTCCAGTTTCTGACTCACACGCTGCGACCGTTGCTGGTCAATATCGAGCAGGAGATCGCCCGGTGTCTGCTGGACAGCGATGATGACATCTTTGCCGAGTTTTCGGTGGAAGGGCTGCTTCGTGCCGACAGTGCAGGCCGGGCAGCGTACTACACCAGTGCGCTTCAGAATGGCTGGATGTCGCGCAATGACGTTCGTCGTCTTGAGAATATGCCACCGATTGACGGCGGCGATATTTATACCGTTCAGCTTAACCTGACCCAGCTTAAAAACCTCGAAAACAGCAACCCTGCGGTGCAGGCGCTGGCGTTAAGAGAGCTTCACAGCCACGTTTTCCCCGATATTCCTTTCGAGCAATCACCGCTCAGACAGGCCGCTTAGGAGCACTTTCAGTATGACAAAAAAACAACTTCCGGTTGCACCGGCGGGCCGCCCCTGCGCGCGTGTTACCTGTGAAACGCTTCCCTCCGCGCTTGATCGCTGGGACGGCGGCATTAAAGCAGCGGACGCCGGTGATAACAGCATCTCGGTATTTGACGTTATCGGCCAGGACTACTGGGGTGAAGGCGTCACCGCAAAGCGCATTGCTGGTGCGCTGCGTGCCATGAACGGCGCGGATGTCACGGTAAACATCAACTCACCCGGCGGCGACATGTTTGAAGGGCTGGCGATTTACAACCTGCTGCGCGAATACCAGGGGAAAGTGACCGTTAAGGTGCTGGGGATTGCCGCCAGCGCTGCATCGGTGATTGCCATGGCCGGTGACGAGATTCAGATCGGTCGCGGTGCATTCCTGATGATCCACAACTGCTGGGTATTCGCGATGGGAAACCGTCACGACTTCGCCGAACTGTCCGCCTCGCTCGCGCCGTTCGACAATGCGATGGCCGACATTTACGCGGCACGCTCCGGGCTGGATATGGCTGAGGTCCAGTTGATGATGGACAACGAAAGCTATATCGGCGGCAGCGATGCGGTTGAAAAAGGGCTGGCCGACAGCCTGCTTTCTGCTGATGCCGTCGCCGGCGGCGATGATTCCCCTGCCGCAGCGCTGCGTAAACTTGATGCGCTGCTGGCGAAGACCAATACCCCGCGCTCTGAACGGCGAAAACTGATTAAAGCATTATCCGGTGGTATGCCTGGCGCTGCCACCACCCCTGACGGTAAGCCGTGCGCTACCGACGAAATCAATCCAGAAACCCGCTCATCTCTTGAAAACGCGCTGGCCGCGTTAGTCAATTAAGGAACACTCATGTCTGAAGTAAACGATATTCTGAAACAGGTCACTGCAAGTATCCAGGAGGCCACTGGCAAATTTAATGCGAAAGCAGAAGAGGCGCTGAACGAAGCCAAAAAGCAGGGCCAGCTTTCTGCTGAAACCAAAGAGACCGTCGATAAGATGGCGGTTGAACTTAACGGGCTTAAAGAAGCAGAGAAGACCCTGAAAGCCACGCTCGGCGAGCTTGAGCAGCATGTTGCACAGATGCCGCTGGCGAATGCCCTTAAAGTTGTCGAAACTGTAGGCCAGCAGGTGATTTCGGCTGAAGCGCTTAAAGCATTTGCCGCCAGTGTTGAAGGCGGTAAGCGCGTCAGCATCCCGGTTAAAGCGGCTATCCTGTCCGGAGACGTGGCCGAGGGGGTGGTAGAGCCACAACGCCTGCCGGGCATCGATACCGCACCGAAGCAGCGACTCTTCATCCGCGATTTGATCGCACCGGGGCGCACCACTTCACCGGCTATTTTTTGGGTGCAACAGACCGGCTTCACCAATAACGCGAAAGTGGTGCCGGAGAATACCACCAAGCCCTACAGCGACATCCAGTTCGCCACCAAAATTACGCCGGTGACCACCATCGCGCACATGTTCAAGGCATCCAAGCAGATCCTGGATGACTTCGCGCAGCTCCAGTCCACGGTGGATGCAGAAATGCGTTACGGCCTGAAATATGCCGAAGAGCAGGAAATCCTGTTCGGTGACGGCTCTGGTGTGCACCTGCACGGCATCGTACCGCAGGCATCAAAATTCGATCCGGCGTTTCAGGTGGAACAGCAGAACGGTATCGATGATCTGCGTCTGGCAATGTTGCAGGCACAGCTGGCCCGCTTCCCGGCGTCCGGCCATGTGCTGCACTTCATCGACTGGGCGAAAATCGAACTCACCAAAGACTCACTGGGCCGCTATATCCTGGCGAACCCGGCAGGTCTGACCGGGCCGACCCTGTGGGGTCTGCCGGTGGTGGCGACCGAGGCCGCTCAGTTCATCGGTAAATTCCTGACCGGCGCGTTCAATGCCGGGGCGCAAATCTTCGATCGCGAAGATGCAAACGTGGTGATTTCTACCGAGAACGCCGACGACTTCGAGAAAAACATGATCTCCATTCGTTGCGAAGAACGTCTGGCGCTGGCGGTAAAACGTCCTGAGTCCTTCATCTACGGTGCGTTCACCGGTGGCGCTGGCAGCTGATGTCCCTGGCGGCCTGCGGGCCGCGTCTTCTTTTACCCATTCGGATAATGCCATGATCGAACTGAATACGGTCAGGGAGCACTGCCGTATCGATGATGATTTCAGGGGCGATGATGCGCTGCTTGAAATCTACACCGGCGCGGCGAAACGCTACGTCGAAAAATGGACGCGGCGAAAGCTCTATAAAACCAACGCCGATCCCGGCTTTGCTGACGATCCGGATGCTCTGCTGCTCGATGACGACATCCGTGTGGCGATGTTGCTGCTTACCGGTCACTGGTATGCAAACCGCGAGGCTGTCAGTCCGGCAAGTGCAAATACGGTACCGCTTGCCGTTGAGGCGCTGCTTCAGCCTTACCGGATCTATGGCGTTTAGGGGGATATATGCAGGCAGGGCGCTTACGCGATCGTCTCGTTGTTCAGAATCCCACAACAATACGATCACCGACCGGCCAGCCCGTGAAAGCCTGGTCTGACGGTCCTACAGTCTGGGCAGAAGTTAAAGGCATCAGCGGGAATGAGCAGATGTCAGCGGGTGCGGAAACGGCTGAAGCGACTATCCGGGTCTGGATGCGCTTTCGGCGTGACGTCACCGCGGCATCCCGTCTGAAAGTGCTGTCAGGACCGTTCAAGGGGGCTGTGCTGAATGTGATCGGGATGCCGATCCCGGATGCAAAAGGCAGCCAGTTTGAAATTCTCTGCAAACTCGGGAGCGAAAAATGATTGATGTTAATCTGGATTTTTCCGGGCTGGAGGATATTGCCCGCGACCTTGAAACCCTGAGCCGGGCCGAAAATAACAAGGTGCTGCGCGATGCTACACGCGCGGGTGCTGACGTGCTGAAAACTGAAGTCATTAACCGTGCTCCGGTCCGCACCGGGAAAATGAAAAAAAACGTGGTGGTGGTCACGCAGCGATCGCGCCGGCGGGGTGAAATTTCGTCCGGCGTGCATATTCGCGGCGTTAATCCCCGCACCGGCAACAGTGATAACACCATGAAAGCCAGCAACCCGCGTAATGCGTTCTACTGGCGCTTCGTTGAACTGGGCACGGTGAACATGCCTGCGCATCCGTTTGTGCGACCCGCTTTTGATACCCGGCAGGAAGAGGCCGCCGAAGCCGCTATTGCCAGGATGAACAGCGCCATCGATAAGGTGCTGAGCAAATGACGGAAGCCTATTTTTACCCATTGTTATCGCACCTGGCTGACGGGCAGGTTTATCCCTATGTCGCACCGTTAAGCGACGATGGCCAGCCGTCCATTTCTCCGCCGTGGGTGATCTTCTCTCTTGTCTCTGACGTTTCGAGTGATGTGCTGTGCGGTCAGGCGGAATACCGCGTTTCGGTGCAGATTGACGTTTACTCACTGACCATTGAGGAAGCCAGATCCATTCGTGATCATGCGCTGGAGGCGGTTAAGCCCCTGGCTCCGACTGAAGTAACGAAAATTCCAGGCTACGAGCCAGATTTCCGGCTTTACCGCGCCACGCTCGAATTTCAGGTTACAGCCTGAAACGTTAATCAACCCTGAATAACCCGCTCCGGCGGGTTTTTGCTTTTATGGAGACAGCCATGTCCTCTTTGTATGAAAAATCGCAAAACACCAAAATCCTGATCACTGAAGTTCCTGCCACCAAAGACACGCTGAAAACGGCCAAATTCCTTGATCTGAGCTGCACGCTTAAAGAGGTGCAGTTTACCGGCGGTCAGAAACAGGATATCGACACCACAACGTTCTGTTCAGAAGAGCAGGAAAATACCAACGGCCTGCCAGCTCCGTCTGAAATTTCCATGTCAGGTAACTTCTACCGAAACCCTGCACAGGATGCGCTGCGGACAGCCTATGACAATGACACGACCTATGGCTTTCAGGTCATCTTCCCGTCCGGCAAAGGGTATAAGTTCCTGGCCGAAGTGCGCCAGCACACCTGGTCATCCGGTACTAATGGCGTGGTGGCCGCCACGTTCTCCCTGCGTCTGAAAGGCAAACCTGAAAACATCGAGTCCGGCTCGTAAGGAAAAACATGACATCGCTTAAAGAACGCGCCCTGGCTAAAGACTCGGGCTTTCGCTTTAAAGAAACCACCGTGCCTGAGTGGGATAACGCCAAAGTCATGCTGCGTGAGCCCTCCGGTGAAGGCTGGTTACGCTGGCAGGAAATCGTCAGATCAGGCAATGACGACGAGGAAATTTCGGTATCTGAACGGGCGCACCGTAACCTGTGCGCGGATGTCGTACTGTTTATGGATGTCCTCTGCGATACGGACAAGCAACCGATATTCGGACCTGAAGATGTAGAGCAGGTGCGGGCGATTTACGGCCCAATCCATGCGCGCCTGCTAAAGCAAGGCCTTGATCTCATCAGCACTGCGGACGATGCACGGGAAAAGTCGCTACCCCCGGCGTAAAATTCCTGATGTCGCTGGCGCTCCGGCTGGGACGCACGCTGGCTGAACTGCGTCAGAGCATGACGGCCAGCGAGCTGATGATGTGGATTGAATACGATCGTCATAGCCCTGTTGGCGATGTGCGTGGCGACATCCAGGCGGCGCAAATAACATCCGCTGTCTACGGTGCGCAGGGGGCGAAAGTGGCTCTGAATGATGTCCTGCTGCAATGGTCCGGGGATGAAAATGCAGAGGCGGAAGATCCTTTTGCCAGCCTTGAGGCTGCGTTAGACGCAGCAACACAGTGACTTTTTAGAAATAAGGTATTAGGATTTGCCCCATAAAGTTTATAGGGGGTTATATGGAATTACTGCTTATCTCTGCTGTGTTGGGGATTATCCCGGCACTAATTGCACAAAGCAAAGGCCGTTCGTTCTTCGCTTGGTGGATTTATGGTGCCTTATTATTTATTATTGCGCTCGTTCACTCAGTAGTCATTCGCAAAGATGTTAAGGCTGAAGAAAAAGAAATGATTGCCTTCGATGGAATGAAAAAATGTCCTTTTTGCGCAGAAATGATCAAGGCTGAGGCAATAAAATGTAAACACTGTGGTAGTGATCTCAGTGGAAATAATCAGCATCAGGCCCCAATAAAGTCTGATGAAGAATATTTAAAAGAGGCCAGGCGAAAGGCTGGAATAAATGAATGATAAACAAAACCGCTTCGGCGGTTTTTTTGTTTCTGGAGCTTGTTATGGCTACGCTGCGCGAACTAATAATTAAAATTTCTGCTAACTCTCAATCTTTCCAGTCAGAAATTTCTCGTGCTTCTCGTATGGGGCAGGACTATCATCGCACTATGCAGAATGGCGGGAGGCAAGCGGCTTCAGCGCAGCGAGAAACACAGCGGGCTTTAGCTTCTGTAACGGCACAATTAAATACCACTCGGACTGCTGCATTAGGTTTAACTGGCGCATTTGCTGGTGCATTCGCCACGGCAAATCTTATTCGATTGGCGGATTCATACAATTCTTTATCAGCAAGGGTAAAACTCGCCACCGGTGATGCTACCGATTTCGCGGCGGCACAAAAAGGTTTAATGGATATTAGCCAGCGTACTGGCTCAGCTTTTGCTGATAACGCTGCACTTTTCAGTCGTGCCTCTACATCATTACGTGAATGGGGATTTGGCACGCAGGATATACTTAAGCTGACTGATGCCCTGGCTAACGGGCTTCAGGTGTCAGGCGCGTCCGCCGAAGAGACATCTTCTCTTATTGTTCAGCTGTCACAAGCATTAGGACGTGGCGTATTGCGCGGGCAGGATTTTAACTCTGTGGCGCAGTCCGGGCAGCGAATTATGAAAGCGCTGGCTGATGGTATGGGCGTTGCCCAAAAAGACCTGAAAGGCATGGCTGACGCTGGGCAGTTAACGACAGATAAAATAGTCCCAGCCCTTATCAGTCAGCTTAACAAATTAAGATCTGAATTTGACTCCATGCCAAACAGCGTCAGCGCAGCCTCAACACGTATTCAAAATGCCTTTATGGAATGGGTAGGTGGTGCTAATAAAGCGAGCGGCGCGACAGCTACAATTTCTGGTGTAATGGATGACGTTTCAAAAAATATTGACAGCGTTGCCACTGCCGCAGGTGTTTTGGTTTCAATTGGTCTCGCAAGATATTTAGGTGGTATGGCTTCTGGGGCAATTTCAGCCAGTACAGGTCTCATTGGCGCCGCCAAAAGGGAAATTGCACTCGCAGACGCTCAGGTTAGAGGTACCCAGATCTCCACAGCCAGAGCCAGGGCAGCAGTATACAGAGCTCAACAAGCTTTAGTTGCAGCCAGAGGAACGGATGCTCAGGCGGCCGCAGAGAAAAGATTGAGCGCAGCTCAACAATCATTAACAAGAAATATTGCTGCGAGAAGTTCAGCCCAAACCTCTTTAAATAATGTGACGTCGATTGGTTCTCGCATGATGGGAGGCGCGCTAAGTTTAGTCGGGGGATTTCCTGGTCTAATTCTCTTGGGTGCCGGGGCCTGGTATACGTGGTACAAAAATCAAGAGCAGGTTAGAAAGTCAGCGCTCGACTATGCTAATACGCTGGATGATATACGCGAAAAAACTAAGTCGATGAGTCTCACTGAGGCATCCGATAATGAATCTCAAACGCGTAAGGCTCTGGATGAGCAAAATCGACTGGTAGATGAACAAGCAAAAAAAGTCAGGGGGTTAAAGGAAGAAATTTCCGGATATCAATATATGTTGGCTAATCCAGGGCCAACAGTGGGTGGATATATGATCAACCACCTTAAAAGCCTTGATGATGCAACTCTCGACCTGTCAAATGCAACTCAAGCTTTAGCCGTAGAGCAGGAACGCTTATGGCAAATGCAGGCTAAATCCCAATCTATTCAGGATGTTCTTGAAGGTATTGAGCATCAGCGAGTGGCATTAATTCGCCAACAGGCGGCTGAACAAAATGCTGCTTACCAATCTCTTTTATTAATGAACGGGGAGCATACTGAATTTAATCGCCTGCTTGGGTTAGGTAATAATTTATTAATGGCCCGTCAGGGTTTAGTTAATGCACCGATGCGCCTCCCTCAAGCGGACCTCGATCAAAAGCAAAACGATGCCCTTGAAAAAAGCCGTCGAGATTTAGCTTTATCCAAATTAAAAGGAGAGGAAAAAGAAAGGGCGAGGCTTGGATATGCTGCTGATGATCTTGGTCTTAAAAATGAACCTCAGTTCCAGACATGGCGACAAGAGATCATCAACAATGGTCTTAATGAATGGAGAAATAACGAGGCCAATAAGCCCAAGAAAAAAGGCCAAAAATCTGAAGCTGAGAAAACCGAAGATATATATAAGCGACTCATCAAGCAGCAAAAAGAGCAGATCGCGCTGTCCGGCCAGAATACCGAACTGGCAAAAGTGAAATACCAGGTCAGTCAGGGTGAGCTGGCAACGCTGAATCAGGCGCAAAAAGCCGATCTGATGCGCAATGCCGCGCTTATCGATCAGGTTAAATTACGCGAGCAACTCCGCAACTACGAAGCGCAACTGGCCGATAGCAACGCCAGCGCGCGCGCAGCGAATGAAGCCCAGCTTACTGGCTACGGGCAGGGAACCCGGTTCCGTGAACGTATGCAGGAGCAGTTCAATATCCGTAAGGAATTTGAGCAGAAGAATACCGATTTGCTCCGACAGCGGCAGGCGGGCGACATTGAAGAAGGGACCTATCAACATGAACTTGCGCTTAACCGACGTTACCTTGATGAACGTCTGCGAGACCAGCAGGGCTTTTACAGCGCCTCAGATGCACAGCGTAACGACTGGTTCAGCGGACTGAGCGAAGGTTATGCCAACTGGGCAGATGAAGCGACGAACTATTCCGCTCTGGCGGCCGATGGCATGAGGCAGGCGATGGATGGTGCCGTTTCCAGTGTGACCGATATGCTCAACGGCAATGTGTCGGGCTGGAAAGACTGGGGCGTCAGCGTGCTGAAGATTGTCCAGAACGTGCTGGTGAACATGGCGATGGCGAATGCCGCCAGCTCTATCGGGTCGCTGTTCAGCTTCGGCGCATCCTCTGCGGCAGGCAGTGGCGGTACTGCTATTCAGAGCGCTGCGGCTAATTTTAAATTTAACGCCAAAGGCGATGTTTATGACTCGCCCTCGCTCAGCGCCTACACCAACGGGGTGTACAGCACGCCGCAGTATTTTGCGTTTGCCAAAGGCGCGGGGGTGTTTGGCGAGGCCGGGCCGGAAGCCATTATGCCGCTCACGCGCGCGGCCGATGGCTCCCTGGGTGTGCGGGCGATGGGCGGTATTCAGACCGAACGCGCCGCGCCTTCCATCATCATCGGCGATATCAACATCAATTCACAGTCACAGCAGCCGGTCAGTCAGGGCGCGGCCAGCGCAGCCGGCCGTCAGCTGACGGATGCCATCCTGCGCACGGTAAATGAAGAGGTCAGCCGGCCGGGTACGCCGCTGTGGCGGGCTATTAAAGGAGTGTAAGCGTGGCGACAGAAACATTTGAATGGTGTCCGCGTATCACGTCACAGGTCGATATCACCCTGCGCACGCGAAAGGCGCAGTTCGGGGACGCTTACGCGCAGGTGGCCGGGGACGGCATTAATCCTAAGTTGCCGCAGTGGAGCGTGAGCTTTACCGGTGATGAAGACTATATCCTGGCAATAAAGGCATTCATTGAGCGGCACGGCGGGTGGAAATCTTTCCGCTGGAAACCCCCGCTCGAGCCGGAGGGGCTGTACCGCGCAGAAACCCTCCAGCTTTCGTCCCACGGCAATAACATTCATACCCTCAGCAGTACCTTCATACAGGCATATCACCCATGAGTATTTCATCTGACGTTCAGAAACTGGAGCCGGGCAGCCGCATCCGGCTGATTGAAGTGGACGGCTCCGCCTTCGGCGCGGGCATCCTGCGCTTTCATAAGGAGAACATCCCGCACACAGAAGCTGAGCTGGCGGCATCCGGCGGCGATGAGTCAACGCTGGAAGCAAAGTCCGTCTGGTGGCAGGGCGAGGAATACGGGGCCTGGCCGTTTGAGCTGGAAGGGATTTCCGTCAGCAGCGACGGGCAGAGCGCCCGGCCAAAGCTGACCGTTGCCAACATCAACGGCACGATCGGTGCGCTGTGCCGCCGTTTTCAGGGTATGGCGCGGGCGAAGGTGATTATTCACGACACCTTTGTGCATTACCTCGATGCGCGTAATTTCCCTGAAGGTAACGCGGATGCCAATCCGCTGGAAGAGCGTAAGCAGGTGTTTTATGTGGATCGCAAATCCGGCGGTGACGATGAAACCGTGGAGTTCGAACTCTCGAGTCCGGCCGACCTTCGCGGCCAGCAAATCCCGACGCGCCAGATCCAGCCGCTCTGCACCTGGTGCATGCGGGGGTGGTACAAAACCGGGAACGGCTGCGCCTATGCCGGGCAGAACGGCTGGTTTGATAAGGATGGTAAACCGGTGGACGATCCGGCACAGGACGTCTGTTCCGGCCTGCTGTCCACGGGCTGTAAACCGCGCTTTGGCGAGAACGAACCGCTGGACTTTGGCGGCTTCCCCGGCGCATCCCTGCTCAGGAGCTGATAATGAAAGATAAAACGATCAGCGCCATCCTGGCGCATGCTGAGGCGGTTTTCCCGGACGAATGCTGCGGGCTGGTCATTCAGAAGGGCCGCGTCGAGAAGTACATTCCCTGTGAAAACCGGGCTGCATCGCCTGATGAACAGTTTGAGATCGCCCCGGAGGATTATGCCAGTGCAGAGGATCAGGGTACCGTGGTGGCGGTGGTACACAGCCACCCCGGCGACGGCGCCACCACCCAGCCGAGCGAGCTGGATATGCTGATGTGCGACGCCACGGAAATACCCTGGGTCATTGTTTCATGGCCGGAAGGCGATATCCGAACGGTTATGCCGCGCGGCGAACGCCCGCTTACGGGCCGCCAGTTCGTGCTGGGGCACGCCGACTGCTGGTCGCTGCTGATGGATTATTTTCGCACTGAGCACGGCATCACACTGCCCAACTACAGTGTGGAGCGCCACTGGTGGGAACAGGGCGAAAACCTCTATATGGATAACTGGCACGATTGCGGCTTTCGCGAGTTCGATGGCCCGCCGCAGCCCGGCGATGTGGTGATCATGCAGGTCCAGTCACCGGTACCGAACCATGCCGGGGTCCTGCTGGAAGGCAACATGCTGCTGCACCACATGTACGGCCAGCTGAGTCAGCGGGTGCCTTACGGCGGCTATTACCTCGATCGAACCATCAAGATCGTGCGGCATAAGGAGCTGATGTAATGAAAACAACGGTGATTAAACTCAGCGGCTCAATGGCACAGCGTTTTGGTCGCACGCATTACCGCGTACTTGATACCTCGAAAGAGGTTTTTCGCGCGCTGTCGGCCACTCTTGATGGCTTTGATGCCTGGCTGCGGGAGGCGCGGGCAAAGGGCCTTGACTTTGTCATCTTCCGCGACCGCCGGAATATCGGACAGGACGAGTTTGAAATGGTCAGCGCCGGGAGCGAGCTACGGATCATCCCGGTTATACGCGGCAGCAAGCGTGCGGGCGTTTTTCAGATCGTTGCAGCGGTGGCTATCGCTGCTTTTACGTGGTGGAACCCGGTGGGATGGGCTGCCGGAACACAAGCGGCAATTTATGCGGCGGCGGGATCGATGGCTGTCGGTGGAGTTGTGCAGATGCTTTCTCCACAGGTGGCCGGAATGCGCACAAGGCAGGATCCTGACAACAAACCTTCATATGCCTTCGGTGGTCCGATAAACACCACGGCTGCCGGAAATCCGGTTCCGCTTCTCTACGGTCAGCGCGATATCGGCGGCGCGATTATTTCAGCCGGCATTTACGCCGAAGACCAGCAGTAGACCAGCAACAGAATCTTTCAGTTACCACGGCCGCCTTATGGCGGCTTTTTTTATGGATGCGATATGGCAACGATTATTGGTGCAAAGGGTGGCAGTAAGCAGGGGCATACGCCGGTTGAATCTCCGGACAGCATTCAGTCCATCGCCCGCGCAAAAATGCTTATCGCGCTGGGCGAAGGGGAGTTTGCGGGCGGGCTTGACGGAAAAACAATTTTTCTCGGTGACGGTACCGCTTACACGCCGCTGCTGAATGCCGACGGTTCAGAAAACTTTCCCGGTGTCGTGTGGGAGTTTCGTCCCGGCACGCAGGATCAGACCTATATCCAGGGTTTTCCGGGCATTGAAAACGAACTCCAGGTCTCTCAGGTACTGAAGCAGAATGTGCCTTATGTGCGCGCCATCTCCAACACCCAACTGTCTGCTGTGCGCGTGCGCGTCGGCTGGGAAACCCTGCTCTGGCAGAAAGACAACGGCGATAAGGTTGGTACCCGCGTTGAATACGCCATCGATCTGTCTGTTGATGGCGGCGCGTACCAGACCGTGCTGAATGGCATTGTGGACGACAAGTCCACCACGCTTTATGAGCGCAGCCACCGCATTAACCTGCCCAAAGCCACGACCGGCTGGCAGTTACGCATCCGCCGCGTCACGCCTGATGCCACGTCCGTGAACATCGTGGACACGATGAAGGTTCAGGCCATCACTGAAATCATTGATGCGAAGCTACGTTACCCGCATACCGCGCTGCTGTATATCGAGTTTGATGCAAAACAGTTTCCGAACGGTATTCCGCAGGTGGTGTGCTGCCCGAAGGGGCGCATTATTCGTGTGCCGGATACCTACGATCCGGAAACCCGCAATTACAGTGGCACCTGGACCGGGGCGTTTAAATGGGCATGGACCGATAACCCGGCATGGATTTTTTACGATCTGATCCTGAACGAGCGCTTTGGTCTCGGCCAGCGCATCACCGCCGATCAGGTCGACCGCTGGGAACTGTACCGCATTGCCCAGTACTGCGATCAGCTGGTGCCCGACGGCAAGGGCGGCACAGGCATGGAGCCGCGCTTCCGTTGCAATGTATATATTCAGGATCGTGCTGAAGCCTGGACGGTGTTGCGCGACCTGGCCGGTATTTTCCGTGGGATGACCTACTGGGGGGACAACCGCCTGTATGTGCTGGCGGACATGGCGCGCGACATCTGGCACGTTTATAACCATGCCAGTGTGGTCGACGGTAAATTTACCTTCTCCGATCCGAGCGAAACCACCCGCTATACCTCGGCCATGGTCAACTGGTCCGATCCGAAAAACCATTACAAAGACACGCCGGAAGTGGTGTACGACAACGATCTGGCGATGCGGTATGACTTCCGCCAGATGGAAATGACGGCGATTGGCTGTGATCGCCAGTCCGAGGCGAACCGCCGCGGGCGCTGGGTGCTGCTGACGAACGGGGCCGGGGAAGTTGCGTCCTTTGCCACCGGGCTGGACGTGCCCCCGGTGGGTGAGGTTATTGGCATCGCAGCGAACGAACTGGCCGGGCAGATCATCGGCGGGCGCGTCAGCGCAGTGAACGGGCGGAATATTACCCTCGATCGCATCGCTGACATCAAACCAGGCGATCGGCTGTTCGTGAACCTGCCGTCCGGTCCGGCGCAGGCGCGCACGGTTCAGGCGGTGAACGGTAAAACCGTGACCGTGACCACCGGCTGGAGTGAGACGCCGGAAGCGGAAACCAACTGGGCGGTTGAAGCCGACGATCTGTTTATTGCCCTGTTCCGCGTGACGGGCGTCAGCGATAACAATGACGGTACGTATGCCATCACCGGCACCACCTACAATCCTGACACTTATCCTGCCATCGATCACGGCACCCGTCTGGATGAGCGCCCGATCAGTGTCATTCCGCCAGGCGTTCAGGGTCCGCCGGTGAATGTGACGGTCGACAGCTATTCCAGCGTCAGCCAGGGCATTGCCATTACCACCCTGCGCGCCTCCTGGGAAGCGGTAACCGGGGCGGTGGCTTATGAAGCCGAATGGCGCAAGGATTCAGGAAACTGGGTCAGCGTACCACGTACCTCCTCGCTGGGCTTTGAAGTGCCAGCCATTTATTCAGGCCGCTATCTGGTGCGGGTGCGGGCAGTGAACGCCAGCGATGTGTCGTCAGTCTGGGCCGTCAGCCCGGAAACCGTCCTGACGGGTAAAACCGGCGCTCCGCCGAAACCGGAAGGGCTGCGTACACAGGGCATCGTGTTTGGTGTGGTGCTGAACTGGGATTTTCCGGCCGGTACCGGGGATACCCTCAAAACCGAAATTCAGTACAGCGCGGCGTCTACCGGCGCAAATCCGCTGTTGCTGGCCGATGTGCCTTACCCTCAGAAATCGTACCAGCAGCTTGGCCTTAAATTCGGCGTCACGTTCTGGTACCGCGCACGGCTGGTGGACAAAACCGGTAACCAGAGCGCCTGGACCGGCTGGGTCAGCGGCATGCCAGCTGATAATGTCGCTGACTACATCGACAACATGGACGAGGCGATACGCGACACTGACACGTACAAAGAACTGGATAAGTCGATTCAGGACAACCAGACCGCGATCGTTAAAGAAGTTACTGACCGTGCAGCTGCTCTCACCAAAGAGGCCAGCGATCGCGCTGCTGCAATTTCTAAGGAAACTACGGCCCGCACGCAGGCACTGACTAAAGAAGCCACTGACCGTACCGCAGCAATCGCGGCTGAGGCAACCACCCGCGCGCAGCAGGATCAGAAGGTCGCAGCTGACGCAGCGAATGGATTGCTTAACGAGCAACTGACGCGCGAAGCGGCAATTACCGAAACTAACCTGATTATTCAGAACAAAACGGACTCGCTGGCGCAGTCGATCGCACAGGTGGCGGCGGGCAGCGGCACGCAGTTCGATTCCCTCAAAATCTGGCATTTTAACTCTGCGAGCGTTGAGGGCTGGACCGGCAACAGCACGCCGACTGTGGTCGATAACTGCCTGCGCCCTGCGAACCACGCTAATAACCCTTACGTTGTTTCTCCGGCATCGCTGGCAGTAGATGCGGCGTCTTATCGCTTCGTTAAGCTGCGTATCAGAAAGGTGGGCAAACCTGCCTGGCGGGGCCAGTTGCGCTGGCGTGATACGGCAGCCTTTAATGACACGAATATGGTGACGCTGCCTGAGCCTGTTTTTGATGCCAGCGGCGTGGCCACCATCGATTTCAGCGATATTAAATGGAATACGCTGGCGAACGTGGCACAGATCCGCCTGGATATTGGTGCAACACAGACCGCCAGCGATTATTTCCTGATTGACTGGATAGCAGTGGGCCGTCCGGCACCGGGCGCGAGCACCGCGGCGCTTGAAGATGAAGCGACAGCGCGTATCGCGGCAGACTCTGCCGAAGCCACGGCACGCAGCACCCTGGCGGCGCAGCTGCGTGGCGGTGCCGACGGCACAGATCCGTCGAAACTGACCAGCGGCCTGATTTACAACGAACGTCAGGTGCGTATCAGTGCTGAAAAAGCGATCGCGCAGGATGTCGAAGCGCTTGAGGTTAACTTCAACGACAACAAGGCGGCAGTTCAGCAGCGCCTCGGCGTCCTTACCGATGCCCAAACGGCGCAGGGGCAGACGATCACCAACATCAATGTTGCGCTCAAATACGCCAATATTGACGGTGACAACCTGTTGACCAACGGCTCGTTTGAGTCTGATTTGGAGTACTGGGAAGGCCGGACTAACGCGGATGACCAGTCGATCGTTAACGGTGGTGCATACAGCGGAAGCAAGGTACTTCGGTTTACGGCTAAATCACGTCCTTCGCGTCTGAACCAGAAAAACATTCTTCTGTTAAAGGGACGAACTTATCGGATCTCCGCTGTCGTTAAATGCTCGTCGGACGCTGTCGCCCTGGCAGGAGATAACACCAAGCTTGCTATCAGGAATAACGCGTCAGACGCCCTGATCAGCAGCGTCAGCTTTCTGGCCAACGGAGAGACGCCACCGACGGTCTGGACTGAAAAAAGCTTTGATTACAAACTCGGCGGTACTTCTGACATCGTTGTGCAACTCGCCATTACTGGCGCTCTGTCTGCCGGGACAATGGACGTTGACCTTGTCCGTGTGATGGACATTACTGACGCCAAAGCCATTGAGACGAAAGCCGACGCTGGCGCTGTATCCACGCTGGACGGCAAAGTGAAGGCCATTGGCGATACAGTGGATGCGCAGGGCACCGCGCTGACGCAGGTTCAGGCAAGCATTGGTCGCCGTACTGTCTTCCGTGCTGTGTCTGTCGGCAGCGGGGGCACTGGTGGCATCGGGGCCGCGGGTATTTTTAAGGAAGATGGGACTAAGCTGGCTACACCGGCGCGGTCATACATGCTGTCAGTTTTCAGAACCAATGCGGATGGCTCTACAACTTTTACATCTACTAACTTTGATGTTTACTCTGGATCGTCAGCGGCATCATCTTTTAATGATGCTGTAGCTGCATTACCCAATGGGACGTATGTAGCCGTCACAACATGGGACGAGCCTAACGGGTACAAATCTCTAATCTTTGATGCTATTGAAAGCCTGGGGGGTAGTCGTGAAGCCATGGGAACAATGGCAGTCCGAAGCGCGTACATCCTGCTGGGCTGTAAAGGAGTTGGTAAGGGTAATGGGCAAGAGCTGGTAAGTCCATCCGCCAATGGACCTGATGCTCGTGTTTTCGCGGCCATTGAGTTCATCAACGGGACGATGGTTGGTCTGGGTGCCGGCGCATCGGCTATTGCCAACGCTAACGCCTCCGCCACGACCGCGCTTGATGCGCAGGTTACGCAGCAGGGTAAAGATATCAGCACTCAGGCTGACGCCATCACTCAGCTGAAAACGGATGTGGGAGGGAAAGCAAGTCAAAAGGCGTTAAGTGAACTGAGCCAGCGTGTCACTGATACCGAGGGTGACATTGAAAGCCAGCAGGAGGCAGTCACCGGGCTGAATAACAGCCTTAAAAATAAAGCTGATGCCACTGCGGTCAGCAAGCTGGAAACGACGATCAAAGGTCAGGGTGAACGTCTCGATGCCGTTGAAACAAAAACGGTCAGGGTGGACCTGTCGACACTTGATCCGGATACGTATTATCCCGTAACGCTGGCGCTGGCTAACCAGGCCCAGATCAGACAACGCATCCGTGTTGTTCGTCCGTTCAACTCTACCAGCGACTGGACCAAACCCGTCTGGAGTACCCACACAAATAAAAACTTTGGGCTGACGCTGGAGTGGACGACGATCGGGAGTGGGTGGGGAGCAAACAACATTGACCGGAATATTGAGGAATTCCAGTACACGTTTGCCGCGAAGTCTCCTGCGGTCGGAATAAATCAGATGAGCCGCAGCTCTCAGGAGTATGTCTATCTCCGGGGTGGGGCCAACTACAATTTTATTCTCCCGAAATCTCTGCCTGATCCGGTTATCAGGACCACTGATTTTACTCAGAACGATATCACCATCAAACCTATCGGACTGAATGACCCGCTGGCCGTTCCACCGACCACCACCCGGCAGGATACGGTTGCCAACGCCACGGCGACGACACAGCTTAAGTCAGAGCTTAAGGAATTCAGTACAAATACGGCAACAGCCATCACTCAGCTAAATACCGCCGTTGAGGAACATGGCGATACGCTGACGGCACAGGCTGAAAGTATCCAGGGGCTGAAGACCAGCCTGGGCGATAAGGCTGAAGCGAAGGCGCTGAATGAAACTGTCACGAAAGTAACGCAGCAGGGCAAGGATATTACCGCCAATACCAAGTCTGTCAGTGAGCTGAAAACGCGTGTGGAGGGCGCGGAATCGGGGCTGAACCAGACGTTTGAATCCCTCGCCCAGGCCGGGCTGGCGCAGTTCAGAGGATTTTACGAGCAGCGCGCAGAAATCGTCAACAATGACACGAAAATCACTGCCTCTATCAACGAGGTGAATGTGACCATCGCCAGCGAGACGGGCGCACTGGCGCAGCAGATGAGTACGTTGCAGGCCAGTGTCGGAGATAATGCTGCCGCAATCCAGGTGACGTCCTCCGCGCTGGCCGATGTGTCCGGCAAACTGTCGGCGCAGTGGGGCGTTAAAGTTCAGGTGGATGCGCAGGGGCGCTCTTATATTGCAGGCATTCAGCTGGGTATTGACGGCAATGGAGCTTCTCAGTTTCTGATTGATGCTGACACGTTCGGGATTTATAACCCGAATGCAGCTGGCGGCCGTGTGCTGGCGTTCGCGGTGAGCGGCGCGACCGCATACCTTCGTGCGGCAATGATTCAGGATTTAAGCATTGATTTCGGCAAAATCAGTGACACGCTGAGGTCCACTAATTTTGTTCCGGGTCAGCAGGGATGGAACCTGCCAAAAACCGGCAATGCTGAACTGAACAACGTTACCATTCGCGGTACAGTTTATGCGAATGCCGGCGAGATGAATAATATCCTCATCAAAGAGACCTGCACTGTTCAGGGCCGCATTGAAGCCAATGACGGCTGGTTTAAAGGGACTGTTTATGCGGAGAAGCTGGAAGGGGATGTCGTTAAGTCGTTCACTATAGGCATAAACGGAACCGCTAAAATCGAAGCCGCGCCTTATCCACGCAGGATCGTTGCGATAAGCGCACCCATGATGGCGGCCACCGCCACCAGGATTGAAAACAGTACGGTTACTTACCTGTATGGCCAGGCACATATGACCCTGCAACTTTTTGCGGGTGACGGAGGGACCGCCAATATTTTTGATAAGCATATCTCCGCCAGCAACTCAAACCAGACCGTTTTTGACGTTGCTGAAGGAAGCTGGCTCCTTAACGCGGGTGTTTACTATGAAGTGACCTATCGTGCCAGCGGTGGAGTGGGGCCGTCTGGCTTCCCTCAGAATTACACCTTTCTGGTAGTAAAAAACTGATAAACATTTCAGTTAAATAAAACCATTCAACGGGAGGCCTTGCCTCCCTTTTTTTGAGGAATAAACATGGCAACAATTTCCGACGATTTGGCCGCCGCGATGACGAAAATATTCAGTCAGGCGCAGCTCGACATTCAGAATCTGGATAAACTTTTTAACGGTAATGGTGACGTCACGATAGCAAGAGCGGACGGCTCGACGTTCGCGGCGGCTACGTGGGCAAAAATGATGGCCGCAACTATAGGCACATTTAAGCAAAATGGTAATTTAGGAACCCGTCGTCTTAATGAAGTAGACGGAAGAAATGAAGGGTGGTGGAACCAGAATTCTAATGCTAACGCTACGACGGCGCGTGACTATCCCGTAAACCAGGCTGGATCGTTACTCGTAACGCAAAACAACGCTAACGGGGCGGCAGGATGTACGCAGGTATATTTCGTTTATAACAGCAATGAAACCTACTTGCGAACAGGTATCGCCAACGCAAGTGGCATCACTTCATGGACGGGATGGCAAAAGCTGGCCTTTACCAGTGATCCGGAATTTTCGGGCAAGGTTGTAATGCCTGGCGGGATGCATCTGAAAAAAGATAAGGTGATTCTAAAAGCCGGGGATGACAATACGTTTATTATTACCGTTGGCGGTAATGTTGATGTGTGTTCATGGAATGGAGGCGGTCTGTACCTGCCGCAAACACTGGATGCTGTCAGGGGTTTCAAGTCGCACATGGGACTCGGCAGCGCCAGCGGGAATAACCTGTACTGCTACGGATGGGATGGGTCGCGTATGGTCCTCTACGTTGACAATACGGCGGTAGGGTCCCTGAACACCACGTCAACGTCAGACCGTGGGCTGAAGAAAGACATCGAGTATACCCCGCTGGATGACAGGCTGGTGGCGCTGGATGAGGTGATGCGCTGGGCCACGGCGACATTTAAAATGCGGGCCAGGGGTGACGTTATTCCCGAGTCGCCTGAGATGCTGGGCTTTATCGCCAACGACCTGAAAGCCGTCAGCCCGGAGTGTGTTTCGGGTCAGGGACTGGAGGAAGGGGACGAACCAGACCCGTTAAAAGCCTACACACTTGAACCGATCGCCATGATGGCAAAAATGACAATGGCTATGCAGGCAATGAAAGACCAGATCACCGACCTGCAAAACACCGTTAACGATTTAAAAGCTCAACTGGTTTCTCAGCAATAAATCTGTCGATGATTTACTTTAACTTCATTATTTTCTTGCCAAAAAAATAACCGCCATTCCTGGCGCATCGGAAGTTACGAAAATTCCAGTCTGAAAAGTTACTTATTCACTTGGTATATCCATGGGTATATACCTTGAAAAAAACACAATCTCCCTGCCGCTATTCATCTTGCCCGGTGTTGAGGTGTCAGATTTTTTTAGGTTAGCCTTTATAAAATTAATGGCCGAAAGGATTGCTTTTTTTCTTTCAGCAATTCTTTCAGCCATCAGCATTGATTCAAGCTCAGTCAGAAGAGTGTCAAAACTAACCGGCGCGTCTGCATCCAGTATTTTCACTACGGCTTCGCCAAGGATAAGGTCGGTGAGTTTTTTGTCTTCGCTATACATAACATCCACTTAAATTTTTAAACTACGATGAACTCAGGAAGGAAAGTTTGGGCAGACAGACATCTGACTGTGGCTTCACTTAAGGACTGTCAGGATGTCTGTACAGACATCTGATGTACTAACGACACTTCTCGAAAGCCTGGCAGTAACGCTAAGAGTAACTTTCTTTCCCTGAATCACAAGGTTGATCTGTGCTTTTGTGGTTTTTTGTTGATGCCGGAGCCTGATTCTGCACTGCGAATTAATAGCCGCTGCCATGTTGATCTTCGTCTTTCTTAAAACTACTGTATGTATACACAGTAATTATAAAGAGGAGAATAATAATGCCTCGTAGATATGAGATTGACATTGCGTTCAGTGCTGCCGTTATGAAAAACCCGAAAGGGTACCTGTGGTTGCGATCAGATGATTTTATCCGTGAGTTGCGTGCCAGAAACTGGCATTTTACGCAAGCGGAGGCGAATAAATGGATTGAACGTTACCAGCCTGATTTCGTTGATAAAACCCCAGATCTTAGCGAGAACCGGTATTGGATTTTGCGCAACATGGGGAGGATTCACTAATGGGATTTCCCTCACCGGCTCAGGATTACGTCGAGCGCCGCATGTCGGCGGAGGCATATTGCCAGATTGACAATAACAGCCTGGTGATTGAGACATCATCTGGTTATGCTGTTATTAATCGGGCGTTACGCTGCCAGCAGCGCAGTACGGTGCTGATCCAGTTTCATGGTCATTCGCAGTTCGCAAAGCTGCTGGGCCAGGCGTTCATTACCGATGATGGAGATGCGATAGAAGGTGAGGCGTTAGACGAAGTTAACGTCATCGGCGTCGTGACGTTTTTCATCCATCGCACCAGAGAGGATGATTGCCCAGTTATGTAGTGGGGCATGCGTGGGGCATATATGGGGCATGAAAGGTTAGCGATATTCACTGAATTTCACTAACCAGACATAATTACCGAGATGTCCAACCGCTAAAAACGGGGCTCCTGGACGATATTTGTCGATTTTTAAAATTCCATCGTCACGCAGTTAAAGTGGCGGGCGTAATCCTCAAGGCTGTTAATGCCCAGCCGCCCCCATTTCGGGTGCGACCACTGCGGCAGACCAATGTAAATCATAGCGCGTTAAGAACGTCCTCCGTGCTGCGCACTCGTCCAATGCGCGGGAAAATATGCGTCATGCTGCCCTGATGCTGTTCAGCACTGGCGGCACTACAGGCATCCTCAACCACGACCAGAGTAAAGCCCAGTTCCCAGGCATTACGGGCAGTGGATTCCACACCGATTTTGGTGGAGATACCACAAAGTATAATAGTCTCAATTCCGCGACGGCGCAGTTGCAGTTCAAGATCGGTGCCATAAAACGCGCCCCACTGGCGTTTAGTGACTTCAATATCACCATTCTGTTTGCCCAGCGCCGCGGGATACTGCCACCAGTTGTCCGGCAGAGTGCCGCCGCCGGTTTGCGCATCTACCGGCTGCTTCAGGGCCTCGGCAAAATCAGCGGACCAGCCGACGCGCACCAGCACCACCGGGGAACCCTGCTCGCGGCATTTCGCCGCCAGCTGTGCGGCGCGGTCAACCACCTGGTCAGCCGCATAGGGGCCACCGGCGAAGGGCAGAATGCCTTCCTGCAAATCAATCACCACCAGCGCCGTTTTTTTCGCGTTTAATTCAAGCATCTTCTTCCCCGTTATGTGTGATGTAAGTCGTTAATCCTACGATGCCAGCGCAACAAATTTTGTTAATTTTTGTGAGAATACGCAATAACCGCGCAGCAAACGTGCTTCCTGTGCGTATCGGGCTTATCGCGAGGCAGAAATTCCAGTATAATAGCCCCCTTTTTTCATCCAGTTGTGACATTCAGCTCAAGCTGCGACCGTATTGCCTGCACGGCAGGCGACAACCAGCCTGCGGCTAAGTTAAGGGATATCTCATGCGTACAGAATATTGCGGACAGCTACGACTGTCCCACGTGGGGCAGCAGGTGACTCTGTGTGGTTGGGTCAACCGTCGTCGTGATCTCGGCAGCCTTATCTTCATTGATATGCGCGACCGTGAAGGCATCGTTCAGGTTTTCTTCGATCCCGATCGTGACGAGGCATTTAAGCTGGCCTCTGAACTGCGTAATGAGTTCTGCATCCAAATCACGGGCACCGTGCGTGCGCGTGACGAGAAAAACACCAATAAAGAGATGGCGACCGGTGAAGTGGAAGTGTTTGCCACCGACCTGACTATCATCAACCGCTCTGAATCACTGCCGCTCGACTCCAATCACGTCAATACCGAAGAAGCGCGTCTGAAGTACCGCTATCTGGATTTACGTCGCCCGGAAATGGCTCAGCGCCTGAAAACGCGCGCCAAAATCACCAGCTTTGTGCGTCGCTTTATGGATGACCACGGCTTCCTCGACATCGAAACGCCGATGCTGACCAAAGCCACGCCGGAAGGGGCGCGCGACTATCTCGTGCCTTCCCGCGTGCACAAAGGGAAGTTTTACGCGCTGCCGCAGTCGCCCCAGTTGTTCAAACAGCTGCTGATGATGTCAGGTTTTGATCGCTATTATCAGATTGTGAAGTGCTTCCGAGATGAAGACCTGCGCGCTGACCGTCAGCCGGAGTTCACCCAGATCGACGTCGAAACCTCCTTTATGACTGCGCCGCAGGTGCGTGAAGTGATGGAAGCGCTGGTACGTGGCTTGTGGCAGGACGTCAAAGGGGTAGACCTCGGCGATTTCCCTGTCATGACTTTTGCCGAAGCCGAGCGTCGTTACGGTTCCGATAAACCCGATCTGCGTAACCCGATGGAGCTGGTGGATGTTGCTGACCTGCTGAAAAACGTCGAATTCGCAGTTTTCGCCGGTCCGGCTAACGATGCCAAAGGCCGCGTTGCTGCGCTGCGCGTGCCGGGCGGGGCGACGCTCAGCCGTAAACAGATTGACGACTACGGTAACTTCATCAAAATCTATGGCGCGAAAGGCCTGGCGTATATTAAAGTCACCGAGCGTGCGAAAGGACTGGAAGGCATCAACAGCCCGGTTGCCAAGTTCCTGAATGCAGACATCGTTGAAGCGATTCTGGAACGTACCGGCGCGCAGGATGGCGACATGATTTTCTTCGGCGCGGACCATAAAAAAGTAGTTGCCGACGCGCTGGGGGCGCTGCGCCTCAAGCTGGGTAAAGATCTGAACCTGACGGACGAAAGCAAATGGGCACCGCTGTGGGTTATCGACTTCCCGATGTTTGAAGACGACGGCGAAGGTGGCCTGACCGCGATGCATCACCCGTTCACCTCGCCGAAAGACATGACCGCTGATGAACTGAAAGCGGCACCAGAAGACGCGGTCGCGAACGCTTACGATATGGTCATCAACGGCTATGAAGTGGGCGGTGGCTCTGTGCGTATCCACCGTGGCGATATGCAGCAAACCGTGTTCGGTATTCTTGGCATTAACGAGCAGGAACAGCGCGAAAAATTTGGCTTCCTGCTGGATGCGCTGAAATACGGTACCCCGCCGCACGCGGGCCTGGCCTTTGGTCTGGATCGTCTGACCATGCTGCTGACCGGCACCGACAACATCCGTGACGTAATCGCTTTCCCGAAAACCACCGCCGCCGCTTGCCTGATGACCGAAGCCCCAAGCTTCGCCAACCAGGCTGCTTTAACGGAGCTGGGTATCGAAGTGATCAAAAAAGAGTCACTGGAGAACAAGTAATATGCGCTATAAGCGTCCCGTTTCCATCCTGGTGGTAATTTATGCGCAGGACACGAAACGGGTGCTGATGTTGCAGCGACGCGACGACCCCGATTTCTGGCAGTCGGTTACCGGCAGCCTGGAAGAGGGTGAAACCGCGTCGCAAGCCGCCGCGCGTGAAGTCCATGAAGAGGTCACCATTGATGTTGCTGCTGAGCAACTGACCCTAATTGATTGCCAGCGCACGGTGGAGTTCGAAATTTTTAGTCATTTACGTCATCGCTATGCGCCGGGTATTGAGCGCAATACGGAATCCTGGTTCTGTCTTGCGCTGCCACATGAGCGGCCGATTGTTTTTACTGAACATCTGACCTACCGCTGGCTTGATGCACCTGCTGCGGCCGCGTTAACTAAATCGTGGAGTAACCGGCAGGCGATTGAAGAATTTGTAATTAACATTGCCTGAAAGGGCGTGCTTTTTGAGGAAATATTTATGGCAGGTCATAGTAAATGGGCCAACACCAAACACCGCAAGGCGGCACAGGATTCCAAGCGCGGTAAAATTTTCACCAAAATCATTCGTGAGCTGGTAACGGCAGCGCGTCTGGGCGGTGGTGATGCGGGTTCTAACCCGCGTCTGCGTGCGGCCATTGATAAAGCACTGTCCAATAACATGACGCGTGACACCTTAAACCGTGCGATCGCACGCGGTGTCGGTGGTGACGAAGGCGCGAACATGGAAACCATCATTTATGAAGGTTACGGTCCTGGCGGCACGGCGGTGATGATAGAATGCCTGTCCGATAACCGTAACCGTACTGTTGCCGAAGTGCGTCATGCCTTCAGCAAAACCGGCGGTAACCTGGGCACGGATGGTTCGGTGGCGTATCTGTTCAGCAAAAAAGGGGTGATCTCTTTTGCCTCTGGTGATGAAGATGCGCTTATGGAAGCGGCGCTTGAAGCCGGTGCGGAAGACGTTGTGACCTTCGACGATGGCGCTATCGACGTCTATACCGCCTGGGAAGAGATGGGTGCCATACGTGATGCGCTGGAAGCAGCAGGTTTCAAAGCGGACGAAGCAGAAGTCTCCATGATCCCGTCAACCAAAGCTGACATGGATGCTGAAACCGCGCCGAAACTGCTGCGCCTGATCGACATGCTGGAAGACTGTGACGACGTGCAGGAAGTCTACCACAACGGCGACATCTCTGATGAGGTTGCGGCGACCCTGTAATGGCGCTGTTAAACGCCTGCGGGCAGGGGGCATAGCGTGTCGATTATTCTCGGTATTGACCCCGGCTCGCGTATCACCGGCTACGGTGTGATCCGCCAGGTTGGCAGACAACTGTCTTACCTGGGCAGTGGATGTATTCGCACGAAAGTTGACGATTTACCGTCACGCCTGAAGTTGATCTACGCAGGTGTGTCGGAAATCATCACTCAGTTCCAGCCTGATTTTTTCGCCATTGAGCAGGTGTTTATGGCGAAAAATGCTGATTCCGCGCTTAAGCTGGGGCAGGCGCGCGGTGTGGCTATCGTCGCGGCGGTCAATCAGGATCTACCGGTATTTGAATATGCGGCGCGTCAGGTTAAACAGACGGTGGTTGGCATTGGTAGTGCGGAGAAAAGCCAGGTACAGCACATGGTGCGTACCCTGCTGAAGCTTCCTGCTAATCCGCAGGCGGATGCGGCGGATGCGCTGGCAATTGCCATTACTCACTGTCACGTCAGCCAGAATGCCATGCAAATGAGCGAGTCGCGGTTGAATCTGGCGCGAGGAAGGTTACGCTAGAATTGTGCCTGTGAGCATTTCCCCGGTGGTAAAACTCACCGCAGCCAGCATCGTTTCTGGCTGACGGTGTTATTATTGCATCTTGAGCGTCACCCACATATTCTAATGTTACAGACCACAGACTTTTTTAATCTCGCTGGCAAACACATGACTAATAATGTCATAGCCTTTAGCATCAGGATGAACATGATCTTCCAGATAACGGTCTTCATTTTCTTTATGAATATTCGTTAACTTTCCTAATTCAATGAGATTAAACCCGTAGCGCTGACTGGCCTTTTCCAGCACAGTATTATAATCCTGTAATGTATAACCCAGAGCGTTCGGTAACGCATAGGCTTCACCGGTATGTGGTGTCAGATTAGGTGCCTGCCAGCGATATATCGGGGTTCCCCAAACAATTCGTGCGTCAGGCAGTTTTTTACGTAACTGTGTTATCACATAGCCAATGCCTCCCCAGAAGGTGTTTACCGCGGTATCACCTTCATGGCCAAGTTCACTTCCCCAGTACCAGTCATTAGTACCGTGCCAGATAATGATTAAATCGGCATCGGCTGGAATTTTATCGTATTGTTTAATTAGCCCGACCATAGAGTTTGGTGTCGTTGTGGATAATCCACTGGAGCCAATGGCGTAATTATAAACGGTCTCCAGATTTAAAGCGGCTTTGAGTTTGGCTTCGTACCCGCCATTACCATGGTTTCGGGTTGAGATACTGTCACTATAAATAACCACTTTTTTGATCGGATGACCATAACAATCCAGGTACGCAGAATGTTCATCGCTTTTAGCAACACCTGCGTTGGGGCTTTTTGCCTCACTCTGCTGACATCCTGTAAAAAGAAGGGCCGAAGCAACCAGCGAGATGATGGTCGTTATCTTTTTCATAATTTCCCCACTATTAACTGAAATAATAAATACAGTTTTGAATAGCTTTCCGGGACACGGCTTAACTCCCTGGCAACTATTGCATAATCGCCTCTGTAGCATGACTGCTGTAGATAAGATCCAGATTCGGATGGTGCCACAGGCTGGCGGGCGTCACGGTTTTACGATCCCAGGGAATTGACCCCAGGAACCAGAACTTCCAGAACGCCAGTTTTGCTTCAGGATTGCTGCGTAAAAGTTGCCCAAAGGTTTCAACATCACCAACAGGGGTACACAGGGCTTCTTTATAGATATCAAACACGAACTTTGAGCAAAACTGACGTGATGATTCGTATTTAAAACCAGTATGATAAAGCTTGTGCAGGCGGGACGGCACCTGCTCCACGATTAGCGCCTTTTGCGCCTCTGTAAGCCCGCCCTGTAACCGGCGTACTGCATAACGTTGCCCGGCAGAGCGGTGAATAAAGCGAGAAAGCGTGGTAATCGTTGAGAGCGGAACCCGACTTTCCGCCACCAGATAATCTTCACCGTTATGCCCGATAATAAGGCCAACATGATTGCTCCAGCAGCGTGAGGCGGTTGATATTTGAGCAAATAACGTATTGCCAATGCGTGTGAAAACAATATCGCCAGTTTCAAATTTTTCCGGATAGGTGCAAAGCATTCTCATCATTCCTTTGTTCAGAGATAACGCCGTTATTTGGTTAGGCGTAGTACAGGGACATTATTAACATGCGCGCAGGATTTTGACTTTAGCAAAGAGCGCTTTTTTTGCATTTAATGATCAGTGTTATCATTAAGGTGTTTTTTATTCTTGATGTGAATACATATAAAAATTATTTTAATAAAGGTTAAAGCAAAAGTTGCAATATCCTGATTTTGAATGGAGTACAGGTTTTTTTATGTAATTAATCTTTCTATAAATTCAGTATGCTCTACTTTTTATCGATGTAATAAAAGCTAATTCGGCTATATGCTATTAGAGTTGGGTATCATTGCCATGCTTATTTTACAATCTCGGGTATAAGACGGCAGCGATGGCCCGGGCAGCGGTTCTGTCAGGACAATATTGCTGTTGTTGCAGATAAAATAAGCGGTAATGATAGCAATTACGGTTATTAGTAGTATGTCGAAAAACGCCGCGATCTAAAAGATGAGCGGCAGGAATTTATTCATGGTGAGAGGCATATCAATATTTTTATCATTTATCATGCTGACGTTCCGGTCGCGAATTTTAGAGGGATGAATACTGAAGTGACATACATGTTGTGTCATCAAAGAGGAAAACGTCCTGACTGGCAGTGCACGCTGGCTATTACACCCGTCCAGTTATAATATCAATATATCTTTACTATCATTGTTGAGATATTCGGGTAATGATGTAAAACTGGATTTCTTAGGCATCACCGTGGAGCGGCATGGTCAGCATGAGCGTCAAAGTTCTGATAAAAACACTTTTGGTTTTATTACTCTTGTTTACCGGCTATACCGTATTCACAGAATACCAGTACTATCGCGATGCACAGATAACGACCGGGGTTGTCTCTAATGTGGATTACACCAGCAGCCTTGAGCGACGCATAACAGATACCTGCAATCATTTCAGGGGAAGAGAAGACTGTTCCGCGCTCTACGACTATGACGTCACCTGGCGTGCGCAAAACAAAGATTACATCTACCACGCCGAAGATGAGCGGGAGGAACCTGCTGCGCAAGTGTGCGTTAATATCGTTTCGCAACATCCAGATATCGGCAAACCTTGTAAAAATATTTTCTTTAATGCAAGCCGTCTGCCGGCACTGATTACCCTGTGGGGTATCCTGATATTTATTGGGTTGACGATGCTATTGTACCGTTTTAAACAACGGCGTACTTCTTTCTCCTGTGGGGCGGGGGAGTTATACCGTATTTATAACAACTCACATCATCTGTTATTTGAGACCAGAAGCCAGCAGGAAGCAATGGAATTTATTGAACGCGGCCATTATCGACTCCATAGTAACCACAAGACATCCGTACCAATTGGTTCCGGACATAATAAAGCCCTGGTAGACTGTATCAACTACACCGTTCGAAGCCGGAAAGGGCGCAGAAAAATCGGGCCGCTGAACTGATGCCAGAACCCGCTTCCCGCAGGCACTAACCGATTTAGCGCGAGTTAAGAGATGAAATTCGTCAAATACTGCTTTTCGGCTGGATATCTATCCAGCCTTTTTTTATGATACCTCTTTGTATCATGAGCCATTTAACGCAGGAGCGTCATGTGATAGGCAGACTCAGAGGCATTATTCTTGAAAAACAACCCCCGATAGTGCTGCTGGAGACCGGCGGTGTCGGCTATGAAGTGCATATGCCGATGACCTGCTTCTACGAGTTGCCGGACGCCGGGCAGGAAGCCATTGTGTTCACGCATTTTGTCGTGCGTGAGGACGCTCAGTTGCTGTATGGCTTTAATAACAAACAGGAACGGACGCTGTTCAAAGAGCTGATTAAAACTAATGGTGTCGGGCCAAAACTGGCGCTGGCCATTCTTTCCGGCATGTCGGCGCAGCAATTTGTCAATGCGGTAGAGCGTGAAGACCCGGCAGCGCTGGTCAAACTTCCGGGTATTGGTAAAAAAACCGCTGAGCGTCTTATTGTGGAAATGAAAGACCGCTTTAAAGGGCTACACGGCGATCTGTTTACCCCGGCGGCGGATCTGGTATTAGCCTCACCCGCCAGCCCGGCAACCGAGGATGCAGAGCAGGAAGCGGTTGCTGCACTGGTGGCGCTGGGTTATAAACCGCAGGAAGCCAGCCGGATGGTGAGCAAAATTGCTCGTCCGGATGCCAGCAGCGAAACATTGATCCGCGAAGCGCTGCGCGCGGCGCTATGAGGTAAAGCATGATAGAAGCAGATCGCCTGATTTCAGCAGGCCATACCCTGGTTGAAGATGTTGCGGATCGCGCTATTCGCCCGAAATTGCTGGAAGAGTATATCGGACAGCCGCAGGTACGTTCGCAAATGGAGATTTTTATCCAGGCGGCAAAATTGCGTAGCGAAGCGCTCGATCACCTGCTGATTTTTGGCCCGCCAGGACTGGGTAAAACCACGCTGGCCAACATCGTCGCCAACGAAATGGGGGTTAACCTGCGCACCACTTCCGGCCCGGTACTGGAAAAGGCGGGCGATCTGGCTGCGATGTTAACCAACCTTGAGCCGCACGATGTGCTGTTTATTGATGAGATCCATCGCCTGTCGCCAGTGGTAGAAGAAGTGCTTTATCCGGCGATGGAAGATTATCAGCTTGATATTATGATCGGCGAAGGGCCAGCCGCACGCTCGATTAAAATCGATCTGCCGCCGTTTACGTTGATTGGAGCCACCACCCGCGCGGGTTCGCTAACGTCACCATTGCGTGACCGCTTTGGTATTGTACAGCGACTGGAATTTTATCAGGTGCCGGATCTGCAATATATCGTGGGTCGTAGCGCACGCTTTATGGGGCTTGAGATGAGTGAGGAAGGGGCGCTGGAAGTGGCGCGCCGGGCACGCGGTACGCCGCGCATTGCCAACCGTCTGCTCAGGCGCGTTCGTGACTTCGCCGAAGTGCGTCACGACGGCACCATCTCGGCTGAAATCGCCTCGCAGGCGCTGGATATGCTTAACGTTGATGCCGAAGGCTTTGACTATATGGACCGTAAGCTACTGCTCGCAGTGCTGGATAAGTTTTTCGGCGGCCCGGTGGGGCTGGACAACCTGGCGGCAGCGATTGGCGAAGAGCGTGAAACGATTGAGGACGTGCTGGAACCGTATTTAATCCAGCAGGGCTTTTTACAGCGCACGCCGCGTGGCCGGATGGCAACGGTGCGTGCGTGGGATCACTTTGGCATTACGCCGCCACAAATGCCGTAAGTTGAATTATTGCTCGTTAATGTTCGCCTGATCCGGCCTACAAAACCCATCCTGTAATCGCCCCGGTAAGCGTAGCGCCACCGGGGAAGAGGAGAAGGTTACTGCGCCGTTTTTTTCATCATACTGAACACGAACAGAAGTGCTGCACACAGCACCACTGATGGCCCCGCTGGTGTATCGTAAAAGGCGGAAAAGGTCAGCCCGCCGGTAACTGCAATCATCCCCACGCCAACAGCTATCCCGGCCATCTGCTCGGGAGTACGGGCAAAACGCCGCGCGGTGGCAGCCGGAATAATCAGCAGCGACGTAATAATAAGCGCCCCTACGAATTTCATCGCCACGCCAATGGTCAGTGCCGTCACCAGCATCAACAACAGCTTAACGCGCTGGAGCTTTACGCCATCCACAAACGCCAGATCCGGGCTGATGGTCATTGACAGCAAATTACGCCATTGCCAGAGTAAAATACCTAATACCA
The DNA here is from genome assembly GCF_002915575.1 of Superficieibacter electus. Classification (GTDB taxonomy): domain Bacteria; phylum Pseudomonadota; class Gammaproteobacteria; order Enterobacterales; family Enterobacteriaceae; genus Superficieibacter; species Superficieibacter electus. The sequence continues at coordinate 73,418 of NZ_PQGD01000010.1, read as the reverse complement.
CTGCTACACCTGCGGCGATAGCAATGAGATCGTCCGGCGTCACCGCCAGCAAATCGCCAAACAGGTACGCCATCAAATCAACGCGGATATTTGACATCAGGCTGACCACGACCAGACCGAGAGACAATGCGCTGTGAGCCATAATGCCGAGTAGCGTATCCACCGCCAGATGCGGACGCTTCTCCAGCCATACCAGACCTGCTGCCAGTAGCAGTGTGACCACAATGACAGCGTAAAACGGATTTACGTCCAGTAGCAAACCAAATGCCACGCCCAGTAATGACGCGTGCGCCAGCGTGTCACCAAAATAAGACATTCGCCGCCAGACAACAAAAGAGCCAAGCGGTCCGGCGGCGCAGGCCAGCATAATCCCGGCCAGCCAGCCGGGAAGTAAAAGTTCGATCATGAGTGTCCATTTCCCCGGCGCAGTACAATACGGCCCTGTAAATCGTGGCGGTGATTATGATGATGGCGATAAATACCGAGCTGTTCTGCTCCGCGCTGGCCGAACATCGATATAAATTCCGGATGCAACGAGACCACCTCTGGTGTTCCCGAGCAACAGATATGCTGGTTGAGACACAATACTTCATCCGTCTTGGCCATCACCAGATGCAAATCATGGGAGACCATCAGCACGGCACAATCCAGTTCGCGACGCAGCTGATCGATAAGATCGTAAAGCGCGACCTGGCCGTTAACGTCAACGCCCTGGGTGGGTTCATCAAGCACCAGCAACTGAGGACGGTTAAGCAGGGCGCGGGCCAACAATACGCGTTGCGTCTCGCCGCCGGACAATTTTTGCATCGCCGCGTCAATCAGATGTCCTGCCTGCACACGCTTAAGCGCAGGTAAAATGTCCTCTTTACGTGCGCCCGGACGCAGGCGCATAAAACGGCTGACGGTCAGCGGTAGTGTGGCATCAAGGTGGAGCTTTTGCGGAACATAACCAATACGCAGCTTACCGTCTCGCTTGATGAGCCCACTGTCGGGTGCTACCAGTCCCAGCACCACGCGTACCAGTGTGGACTTTCCCGCACCGTTCGGGCCCAGCAGCGTTAAAATCTTCCCACTTTTCAATTGCAGTGAGACATCCGACAGCACGCGGCGCTGACCAAAGGAGAGCGAGACCTTTTCCAGAGTGATAAGAGTTGTCATTTCAATTAAAGGTTGCACAAGATGATGAATGTTATAATATCACAATTCATTCATCCATTACGATTATAAGTCGCATTATGTTACATAAAAATACGTTTCTTTTCGCTGCTTTATCCGTTGCACTTTGGGGAAGCGCTGCACAGCATGCCGACGCTGCGGTTGTCGCTTCGCTTAAGCCTTTAGGATTCATCGCTTCAGCTATCGCAGACGGCGTGACCGATACCCAGGTCCTCCTGCCGGACGGAGCCTCAGAACACGATTATTCACTGCGTCCATCTGATGTAAAACGCTTACAAAACGCAGACTTAGTCGTCTGGATTGGCCCGGATATGGAAGCGTTTATGACCAAATCTGTGCAGGGCACACCTGAGGCCAAAAAAGTTACTATTGCCGAACTGGCGAAAGTGAAACCGCTGTTGCAAAAAGGGGCGGAGGATGAGGGTGATGAGCACGATCATGAGCATGAAGATGGCGAAAATAGTGACCATCATCACCATCACGGCGATTATAACATGCATCTATGGTTGTCTCCGGAGATTGCCCAGGCTAGCGCAGTTGCAATCCATGAAAAATTAGTGGAACTTATGCCGCAAAGTCGAGCCAAACTTGACGCCAACCTGCAAGCATTCGAGGCGCAACTCGCCGCTACCGATAAGCAGGTGGGTACTGAGCTGGCACCGTTGAAGGGTAAAGGTTATTTCGTATTCCATGACGCCTATGGCTATTACGAAAAACATTATGGGCTGACCCCGCTTGGCCATTTTACCGTAAACCCCGAGATTCAACCCGGTGCTCAGCGTTTACATGAAATCAGAACACAGTTGGTTGAGCAAAAAGCAACCTGCGTTTTTGCTGAGCCACAGTTCAGGCCAGCGGTCGTTGAAGCTGTTGCCCGGGGTACCTCTGTTCGAATGGGAACACTGGACCCGCTTGGCACCAGTATCAAGTTGGGGAAAGAGAGCTATAGCCAGTTTCTCACTCAGCTTGCGGATCAGTATTCGAGCTGCCTGAAAGGAGATTAACGAGGAAGTGAATACGTGCAACAGATAGCCCGCTCTGTCGCCCTGGCATTTAATAATTTGCCCCGACCTCATCGCGTCATGCTGGGGTCGCTGACGGTTCTTACTTTAGCGGTCGCCGTTTGGCGACCCTACGTCTACCATCCTGAATCCGCGCCGATAGTCAAAGTGATTGAGCTTGAAAAAAGCGAAGTGCGCTCGCTGCTTCCGGAGGCCAGTGAGCCTATTGATCAGGCCCCGCAGGAAGATGAAGCCATCCCGCAGGATGAGCTGGATGATAAAATTGGCAACGAATCCGGCGTGCATGAATATGTGGTTTCCACCGGCGATACCCTCAGTAGTGTATTAAATCAGTACGGCATTGATATGGGTGACATTACCCAACTGGCTGCTTCTGATAAAGAACTGCGTAACTTAAAAATTGGCCAGCAACTCTCCTGGACATTAACCGATGATGGCGATCTACAGCGGCTGACATGGGAAATGTCGCGCCGTGAAACCCGCACCTACGATCGCACCGCCAACGGTTTCAAAATGAGCAGCGAACTGCAGCAGGGTGACTGGGTTAACAGCAGTCTGAAAGGTACCGTTGGTTCTGGCTTTATTGCCAGCGCGAAGGAAGCCGGCTTGACCAGCGCCGAGGTTAGCTCGGTGGTTAAAGCCATGCAGTTGCAGATGGATTTCCGCAAAATGAAAAAAGGCGACAAGTTCGCAGTGCTGATGTCGCGTGAGATGCTCGACGGCAAAGCGGAGCAAAGCCAGCTGCTTGGCGTACGCCTGAGCCTTGATGGTAAAGACTACTACGCTTTCCGTGCCGAAGACGGTAAATTTTACGATCGCAGCGGTACTGGTCTGGCGAAAGGTTTCCTGCGTTTCCCGACCTCACGTCAGTTCCGTGTTTCCTCCAACTTTAATCCGCGTCGCTTAAATCCGGTGACCGGACGTGTTGCCCCGCATCGCGGCGTTGACTTCGCCATGCCGCAGGGTACCCCGGTGCTTGCCGTTGGTGACGGTGAAGTCGTGGTGGCCAAGCGCAGCGGCGCTGCCGGGTATTACGTCGCTATCCGACATGGTCGCACCTACACCACCCGCTATATGCACCTGCGTAAATTGCTGGTGAAACCGGGGCAAAAAGTGAAACGTGGCGATCGAGTGGCGCTTTCTGGTAATACCGGGCGCTCTACCGGTCCACACTTGCACTACGAAGTGTGGATTAACCAGCAGGCTGTTAACCCGCTGACTGCAAAACTGCCGCGCACTGAAGGTCTGTCTGGTAAAGATCGTACCGATTATCTGGCGCAGGTTAAAGAGGTTATGCCGCAACTGCGCTTCGATTAAAAAGCCGTCGTTTAAAGCCGGTGTGTTCAACGCACCGGCTTTTTCTTTTGTACCTCACGCCCGGCCTCGCTACACTAAGACATTATTTCTGATGTCATTCTTCTCAGTCTGGAACTTGCATGGAACCGAAGAAAAATAATAGCGAATTTATTCCACAATTTGAGAAACGCTTTTTACATCCGCGCTTCTGGGGTGCCTGGCTGGGCATCTTTGCCTTTGCCGGTATTGCCCTGACGCCACCGTCTTTTCGCGATCCGTTGTTAGGCAAGCTGGGACGTATGGCCGGGCGGCTGGGTAAAAGTGCCCGTCGTCGTGCACAGATTAACCTGCTGTATTGCTTCCCTGAAAAAAGCGAACAGCAGCGTGAAGCGATTATCGACGAGATGTATGCGACTGCGCCACAGGCGATGGTGCTGATGGCGGAACTGGCGCTGCGTAAAGAAAAAAAGGTTCAGGATCGCATCCTGTGGCAGGGCAAAGAGATTATTGATGAAATGCGTCGTAACGCTGAAAATGTCATCTTGCTGGTACCGCACGGCTGGGGCGTCGATATTCCGGCGATGCTGATGGCCTCTCAGGGTCAGCAGGTAGCCGCTATGTTTCATAACCAGGGCAATCCTGTATTCGATTACATGTGGAACAAGGTCCGGCGGCGATTCGGCGGTCGTCTGCATCCGCGTAACGATGGTATCAAACCTTTTATTCACTCTGTCCGTCAGGGCTACTGGGGCTATTATCTCCCCGATCAGGACCATGGACCTGAACAGAGCGAGTTCGTCGATTTCTTCGCCACTTATAAGGCAACGTTGCCAGCGGTTGGTCGGCTGATGAAAGTCTGCAAGGCGCGCGTCGTGCCGCTTTTCCCGGTGTATGACAGTAAAACCCACTGCCTGACGGTCCATGTCCGTCCGCCGATGGATGACCTGCTGACGGCTGATGATGTGACTATCGCCCGGCGGATGAATGAAGAGGTGGAACACCTGGTGGGGCCAAACCCCGAGCAGTATACCTGGCTGTTAAAGCTGCTGAAGACGCGCAAACCCGGCGAAACGGAGCCGTACCGGCGGCGGGAGTTGTATCCGAAGAAAAAATAAAGAAAAGGCCTCAACGGATGAGGCTTTTCTACTATTACACGCGGTATATCGAAAATAAATATAACGCTGCAAATATTAGCGTTAAATATCCTGTCGAAGAATAGCTGTTAAGCATCGAAAATATGTTATGCCAGTATTGAGAGTTTACAGCAGTTGCGTGCCCAATCATTATCTGAAAAGCTGCGCCCAACGTGGCGGTAAGATAGTATACATAGCGAAAGAATAAGTATTTATTTTTCTTTAAAATTGACTTCCTCACAATAATTAACAAAAAAAAGAAGAGTAAAGATATCAAAAAATATAACGCTATAGGCATTAATGGTAAATCAGGAGAAAATATTTCATCTTGCATTGTCTGGCGTCTCGGTTATCTGAGGGTATAAAGATAATATGGTTATTTCATCACTAACTATTTCTAGGGTAAAAATCAGAGGGGTCATACTATTTATTCCTCTGGTATAATCAGTTTGGTGGGATTTTATACCGAAAAGATTCCATGACTTTTCTCGCGTTGTTGGGATACGCCGCGCTAAACCGTAGCCCGAAAGTGCCAGATCTATTGTTCCGTAAGCAACATCGCCGTAACGCTTGTCTATTCCAAGGGTATGTGCCCCATAATGATAAGCTTCTCTGATGGGGCCGCTTTTTTCTTTGTAAAATAAAAGGTAATAACCATTTTCATAGATGTTATTTAATCCATGCAGTGCCATTATTGTGCCTGGTAAACAACTGATACCCGATGGAATAGAGCATATAGCAATACCAGTTGAAACTTGTCCAATACCGGCTAAAAAACCAATTATTTTTGAATATAATTTGTATCGCTCTGCGCTGCGTTCGTCATCATAGATATCAGTAGCTATTTTATTTGAAATTATTTTATTAAAAAGTACCATCTGGTATTGGTAGTTTATGATTGAAATTTTCTCTTTTAATATATCTATTCCTCCTGTGTATGACAAACAATTCATGTCAATATCCATCTGAATTTTTCTAATGGCACCTTCTATTTTAAAATAAATAGTACCTCGTTTAAAAAGAAAAGGATCAGCAAGACATAATTTATCGGCCTGACGGTGATAATCTGATTTTAATCTATTAAAGGCTATTTTATCCTCTTCCATATGTATTCCTTGTTGTAATCGGTTATTTCATAAAAAATATTATTGTTCGATTGACTCTCTTGCGTATAGTTAAATTAATAAGTTAACTTAAGGTTGGGATTATAATCTCTTCAGATAAATGCGTATAATACAATATTTGAATGAAATGATTTTTTGTATTTAACAAGCATATATTATATGAGGTATCAATGAGGAAGGCGGCTTATAGCAGGTAAGCATATTACACAATCATAAACAAAAGGCCTAGTATCACCAGGCCTGACAAGACTAGCTTACTGAACCGTCAAAATACGCGTCGTATTCGTGGTACCAATCGTGCTCATCACATCCCCCTGCGTTACGATCACCAGGTCACCTGACATCAGGTAGCCTTTATCGCGCAGCAGGTTCACCGCGTCGGTGGCGGCCACCACGCCGTCATTGGCGCTGTCGAAATACACCGGCGTGACGCCACGGTACAGGGCGGTCAGGTTGAGCGTGCGCTCATGACGTGACATAGCGAAAATCGGCAGGCCAGAACTGATGCGTGAGGTCATCAGCGCGGTACGGCCCGACTCGGTCATCGTAATGATTGCCGACACGCCTTTGGTGTGGTTAGCGGCATACATCGCCGACATCGCAATGGCTTCTTCCACGTTATCAAATTCGATATCCAGACGGTGTTTGGAAACGTTAATGCTCGGGATTTTTTCTGCGCCCAGGCATACGCGTGCCATGGCGGCTACGGTTTCCGCCGGATATTGCCCGGCCGCAGTTTCGGCCGAGAGCATTACGGCGTCGGTGCCATCCAGCACGGCATTCGCCACGTCCATCACTTCGGCACGGGTGGGCATTGGGTTGGTGATCATCGATTCCATCATTTGCGTCGCGGTGATCACCGCGCGGTTTAACTGGCGGGCGCGACGGATAAGAGCTTTCTGGATGCCCACCAACTCAGGATCGCCAATTTCGACGCCGAGGTCGCCACGGGCTACCATCACCACGTCAGAGGCAAGAATAATGTCGTCCATTGCATCCTGGGTGGCTACGGCTTCCGCACGTTCAACCTTGGAGACAATTTTGGCATCGCAACCGGCATCACGTGCCAGACGACGTGCATAGTTCAGATCTTCGCCGCAGCGCGGGAAGGAGACGGCCAGATAATCCACGCCGATTTGCGCGGCAGTGATAATGTCTGCTTTATCTTTGTCGGTCAGCGCTTCAGCGGAAAGACCACCACCCAGCTTGTTGATGCCTTTATTGTTCGAAAGCGGTCCGCCGACGGTCACCTCGGTAAACACTTTCAGGCCCTGAACTTCCAGCACCTTAAGCTGAACGCGGCCATCGTCGAGCAGTAAAATGTCGCCGGGCACGACGTCAGACGGCAGTCCCTTGTAATCAATACCGACTTTTTCTTTATCGCCTTCGCCTTTACCCAGGTTGGCATCCAGCAGGAATTTGTCACCAATGTTGAGGAAAACTTTCCCCTCTTTAAAGGTGGATACCCGGATTTTCGGGCCTTGTAAATCGCCAAGAATCGCGACGTGACGGCCGAGTTTAGCCGCAATCTCCCGAACCTTATCGGCACGTAATTTATGGTCTTCCGCGGTGCCGTGCGAGAAATTCATTCGCACAACGTTAGCCCCCGCTGCAATAACTTTTTCGAGGTTATTATCGCGATCGGTAGCCGGGCCTAACGTGGTGACAATCTTGGTTCTGCGAAGCCTTCTGGACATGTAATACTCCGTTGACTGAATCAATTTTTGGTGTTGCCTGAACAGGGATTCGGTCGTTCTGCGCGTTAACAACACAATAAGAACTTAACCGAATGATGAAATAAGTTACAGCTTTGTTATCGTTTTCCTGGGGTGTTCCCCATAAGTGTGTAGTGCTTTATCAAAACGCGATTCTTTTAACGCTTCTTTGACACGCTTCAAGTTATCTCTGAATTTTGCGCCGCGGCGCAAGGTAAATCCAGTGGCCAACACATCAATGACGGTCAATTGCGCTAATCGGGAGACCATAGGCATATAAATGTCGGTATCTTCCGGCACGTCAAGGCTGATTGCCAAGGTAGCTTCCAGGGCAAGAGGAGTGCCTGGCGAGGTGAGGGCAATCACCATCGCATCATTTTCACGGGCAAGCTGTGCCAGTTCAACAAGGGTTTTGGTACGTCCCGTATGCGAAATCAGCACTACGACGTCATCATCGCTACAATTCATACAGCTCATGCGTTGCAGCACAATGTCATCGGAATAGATCACCGGGACATTAAAGCGAAAAAACTTATTCATCGCATCATGTGCCACGGCGGCGGAGGAACCCAGACCGAAGAACGCGATTTTTTTTGCCTGGGTGAGCAGATCAACCGCACGATTTACTGCCGACATATCTAAAGACTGACGGACATGATCGAGACTAGCCATTGCCGATTCAAATATTTTCCCGGTGTATGCTTCAACGCTGTCATCTTCGTCAACATTGCGATTAACATAGGGCGTGCCATGCGCGAGGCTTTGCGCAAGATGAAGTTTAAAATCGGGAAAGCCCCGGGTGTCCATGCTGCGGCAAAAACGATTAACAGTTGGTTCACTGACGCCAGCTTCTACCGCAAGGATAGCAATACTGGAATGTATGGCTTGTGCCGGGGCTGTCAGGATAACTTCCGCCACTTTACGCTCGGATTTGCTAAGGTGTTCCAGTTGGGTCTGAATTTTTTCCAGCATATTCATTATTTACAATACGCTCACGGTGATAAAGGATCGCTTAATAAGTAGAATCGGATGCGTTAAAGCAAGAATATACCCCGGTGAGATCGAGATAGGTGAAGATAAACGGCAAATAGTGTTGTTTTTTTTCATTCCATGATCGCAGTCGGATTTCAGACACAACGTTCCAGGCAAAAGTAACAGGAAAATTAGGGAGATGCCTAACCAACAACGCCTTTATTTTCCCAAATATGCCTTTTACCATTGCTCAACGGTGGCAAGGGTTTCAGGTTATTGGTAAACACAGTACAGTGCAGTGTAAGAAAATTACAAGTAAGACCTGGCATAAGTACCAGGATGTCCAATTGAGGAGAATGACATGGCGGTAACGCAAACGGCTCATGCATGTGATTTGGTCATATTCGGCGCGAAAGGTGATTTGGCTCGCCGCAAATTGTTGCCTTCCCTGTATCAGCTTGAGAAAGCAGGCCAGATTCATGATGACACCCGTATTCTGGGCGTAGGACGGGCGGACTGGGATAAAAAAGCCTATACCAAAGTCGTCCGTGAGGCGCTGGAAACCTTCATGAAAGAAAAAATTGATGAAGAGTTGTGGGACAAGCTTAGCGCCCGCCTGGATTTCTGTACCCTGGATGTCAATGATACGGCGGCTTTTTCCCGTCTGGGGAAAATGCTGGACCAAAAAAATCGCGTCACTATTAACTACTTCGCTATGCCACCAGATACGTTTGGCGCAATTTGCAAAGGGCTGGGTGAAGCAAAATTAAATGCCAAGCCGGCACGGGTTGTGATGGAAAAGCCGCTTGGCACATCGCTTGAAACCTCGCGCGATATCAACGACCGGGTAGGGGAGTATTTTGAAGAGTGTCAGGTTTACCGTATTGACCATTACCTCGGAAAAGAAACGGTACTGAACCTGCTGGCGCTGCGTTTTGCCAACTCGCTGTTTGTGAATAACTGGGATAATCGCACCATTGATCACGTCGAAATTACCGTGGCGGAAGAAGTAGGTATTGAAGGCCGCTGGGGGTATTTCGACCAGGCAGGCCAAATGCGCGATATGATCCAGAACCACCTGCTGCAAATTCTCTGCATGATAGCAATGTCTCCGCCAGCCGATCTGAGCGCGGACAGTATTCGTGATGAAAAAGTGAAGGTCCTGAAATCGCTGCGCCGCATTGATCGCACCAATGTGCGTGAAAAAACCGTACGCGGTCAGTACACCGCCGGATTTGCCCAGGGCAAAAAAGTGCCGGGCTATCTGGAAGAAGAGGGTGCCAATAAATCCAGCCATACGGAAACTTTTGTGGCTATCCGCGTCGACCTTGATAACTGGCGCTGGGCTGGCGTGCCGTTCTACCTGCGCACCGGTAAACGCCTGCCGACCAAATGCTCTGAAGTGGTGGTTTATTTCAAGAACCCCGAACTTAACTTGTTCAAAGAGTCCTGGCAGGAGCTGCCACAGAACAAACTGACTATCCGTTTACAGCCGGATGAAGGGGTTGATATTCAAATCCTCAACAAAGTGCCCGGGCTGGATCACAAGCACAATCTGCAAACCACCAAGCTTGACCTGAGCTATTCGGAAACCTTCAACCAGACGCATCTGGCGGATGCCTATGAACGCTTGCTGCTGGAAACCATGCGCGGTATTCAGGCTCTGTTTGTGCGTCGCGATGAAGTGGAGGAGGCGTGGAAATGGGTGGATTCAATTACCGAGGCCTGGGCTGCCGATCAGGATGCGCCAAAACCGTACCAGGCGGGAACCTGGGGGCCAGTGGCTTCGGTAGCCATGATTACTCGTGATGGCCGTTCATGGAATGAGTTTGAGTAATCCTTCAGTGTTATTTTACCGGTAACATGATCTAACACAGTTTGTCGCGTTATTTTTGCACATTCAGGCCCTGCGTGGATTTCCCCGCAGGGCTTTTTTTATTACACTACACCCAGTAACTTACCTCTGAGCTGCGCTACACCTGCCGATACGCTATTAATCGTATAGTTAAAATCCGCTTATGGTGCTGCTAACAAGATAAAACCTTAAGGAGCTTTTATGAATCCTGATTTGTTACGGGTAACAAAACGTATTATTGAACGTTCGCGTGATACGCGTTCTGACTACCTTGCTCGCATTGAATCGGCCAGAAGCAGCACCGTTCAGCGTTCCACCCTCGCCTGCGGTAACCTGGCGCATGGTTTTGCCGCCTGTCAGCCGGATGATAAAGCCTCCTTAAAAAGCATGTTGCGTAACAACATTGCAATCATCACCTCTTATAACGACATGCTTTCGGCGCATCAGCCTTACGAACATTATCCCGCGCTAATCCGTAAAGCCCTGCATGAAGCCAATGCTGTAGGGCAGGTGGCTGGTGGGGTGCCGGCCATGTGTGACGGTGTCACGCAAGGCCAGGATGGGATGGAACTCTCGCTGTTGAGCCGTGAAATCATTGCCATGTCAGCGGCGGTGGGGCTGTCGCATAATATGTTCGACGGTGCATTGTGGCTGGGGGTTTGCGATAAAATTGTTCCTGGTCTGGCGATGGCGGCGCTCTCTTTTGGGCATCTGCCGTCGGTCTTTATTCCTTCAGGTCCGATGGCAAGCGGCCTGCCAAATAAAGAAAAAGTAAAAGTTCGCCAGCTTTATGCGGAAGGTAAGGTTGACCGGATGGCGCTGCTGGAATCAGAAGCGGCGTCTTATCACGCGCCGGGAACCTGTACCTTTTACGGCACGGCAAATACTAACCAGATGGTGATTGAGTTTATGGGCATGCAGTTGCCGGGCTCGTCATTCATCCAGCCCGATGCCCCACTGCGCGAGGCCCTGACGGCTGCCGCCGCACGCCAGGTAACGCGTCTGACCAGCAACGGTGCAGAATGGATGCCGCTCGGTAAGATGATTGATGAAAAAGTGGTGGTCAACGGTATCGTGGCGCTGCTGGCAACGGGGGGCTCGACCAACCACACCATGCATCTGGTGGCGATGGCGCGCGCGGCAGGTATTCTGATTAACTGGGACGATTTCTCTGACATTTCTGCAATTGTGCCGCTGATGGCGCGTCTTTATCCCAACGGCCCGGCGGACATTAACCACTTTCAGGCGGCGGGCGGCGTACCGGTACTGATTCGTGAACTACTAAAAGGCGGCCTGCTGCATGAAGATGTCAATACCGTGGCAGGCTTTGGTCTGTCCCGTTATACGCTGGAGCCATGGCTTAACGACGGCAAACTGGCGTGGCGTGAAGGCGCTCAGGTCTCACTGGACAGCAGTATTATCGCGACCATCGATAAACCGTTCTCTCCGCATGGCGGCACGAAAGTCATGAGCGGCAATCTCGGACGTGCCGTGATGAAAACCTCGGCGGTGCCGGTTGAAAACCAGGTTATTGAAGCGCCAGCGGTGGTCTTTGAGAGCCAGCATGATGTTCTGCCTGCCTTTGAAGCTGGTCTGCTGGATAAGGATTGTGTGATTGTAGTTCGCCATCAGGGGCCAAAAGCGAACGGCATGCCAGAATTACATAAACTTATGCCGCCACTTGGTGTATTATTGGACCGCTGTTTCAAAATTGCGTTAGTTACCGATGGACGACTTTCTGGCGCATCGGGGAAAGTTCCTTCGGCAATCCATGTGACACCCGAAGCTTATGATGGCGGGTTGCTGGCTAAAGTGTGTGATGGCGACATGATCCGCGTGAACGGACAGACAGGTGAGCTGACCTTGCTGGTGGATGAAGCTGAGCTGGCTGCCCGCCAGCCGCATATTCCTGATCTGAGCGCAATGCGGGTGGGGACGGGACGTGAACTGTTTGGCGCACTGCGTGAGAAACTCTCGGGTGCCGAACAGGGTGCAACCTGCATCACTTTTTAAGATAACAAATTTGTAGATCTGGCGAGAGAAAGAGTCTGATGAAAAACTGGAAAACAAGTGCAGAAGCAATCCTGACCACCGGTCCGGTTGTACCGGTTATCGTAGTGAACAAGCTGGAACATGCCGTCCCAATGGCGAAAGCGCTGGTCGCTGGCGGCGTACGCGTGCTGGAAGTGACGTTACGTACCGCCTGTGCCATGGACGCCATTCGCGCCATCGCCAACGAAGTCCCGGATGCAATTATTGGTGCAGGTACGGTGCTTAATGCCCGGCAACTGGCAGAAGTGACCGAGGCCGGCGCACAGTTTGCCATTAGCCCTGGGCTGACCGAGCCTCTGCTGAAAGCGGCTACGGAAGGTACGATTCCATTGATCCCGGGTATCAGCACGGTTTCAGAACTGATGCTGGGCATGGACTACGGTCTGAAAGAATTCAAATTCTTCCCGGCTGAAGCCAACGGCGGCACCAAAGCGTTGCAGGCCATCGCAGGTCCGTTCTCCCAGGTGCGTTTCTGCCCGACGGGGGGGATTTCTCCGGCTAACTACCGTGACTATCTGGCTCTGAAAAGCGTACTGTGCATCGGTGGTTCGTGGCTGGTTCCGGCGGATGCGCTGGAAGCAGGCGATTATGACCGCATCACTAAACTGGCACGTGAAGCCGTTGAAGGCGCGAAGCAGTAACGCATCGCGGGTATCAGAAAGGGCGCATCAGCGCCCTTTATTTATCCTTCAACAACAATGCTGGCCGCAGCCGCTTTTGCCCGCGCGATAGCGTCCTCATTGTTTTCACCGGTGGCAAGCGTAACGCCTAACCGACGCGTACCGTCAATCTCGGGTTTGCCGAACAGGCGCACCTGCATGCCAGCGCCGGTTGCGGCTTCGACGTGATTAAATGTGATATTTTGGCTGGTTAACTGCGGCAATATTACCGCCGAAGCCGCCGGGCCATACTGACGAATGCCGCCGACCGGCAGGCCGAGAAACGCGCGCACGTGCAGGGCAAACTCTGACAAATCCTGAGAAATCAGCGTAACCATCCCGGTATCATGCGGGCGGGGAGAGACCTCGCTGAAAATAACCTCGTCGCCGCACACAAACAGCTCCACGCCGAACAACCCATAGCCGCCCAGCGCCAGCACCACGTCACGGGCGATGGACTGCGCCCGCGCCAGCGCCAGAGGACTCATCTGCTGCGGCTGCCAGGACTCCCGGTAATCGCCGTCTTCCTGGCGATGTCCCACCGGGGCGCAAAAATGCACGCCGTCGACGGCGCTCACTGTCAGTAGGGTAATTTCAAAATCAAAATTAACCACCCCTTCAACAATGACACGTCCGGCACCCGCGCGGCCGCCCTGTTGGGCATACTGCCAGGCGTGACTCAGTTGCGCCTCAGTGCGAATAAAGCTCTGCCCTTTACCCGACGAACTCATTACCGGCTTGATGATACAGGGCAGGCCAATTTCGCTTACCGCCTGGTGGAAAGCGTCTTCGCTATCCGCAAAGCGATACGCTGAGGTGGGCAGCGACAATGTTTCTGCTGCCAGGCGACGAATACCTTCGCGGTTCATTGTTAATTGTGTGGCCCGTGCGCAGGGAACCACGTTCTGCCCGGTCTGCTCCAGTTCAATCAGCATATCGGTGGCGATTGCTTCGATTTCTGGCACGATATAATCCGGTTTTTCAGCTTCGACCAACGCCTTGAGGGCCTGCCCGTCCAGCATATTAATCACGTATGAACGGTGGGCGACGTGCATAGCCGGGGCATCAGCGTAGCGATCGACTGCAATTACCTCCAGTCCAAGACGCTGACATTCAATGGCGACTTCTTTTCCTAATTCGCCAGACCCTAACAGCATGACGCGGGTCGCCGCCGAACGCAGCGCAGTACCTAACATAACCATCATTTTTCCCCTTAACTCAATTGTGTGCAGTATAAACGAAAACGATTGCGTCTGTCTTTGATGGAATACGGTCCTGTAAGATTGATCCCCTGAAAATGGAGTGATATACTGTATAAAATTACAGTGATATGGGGCTGCAAAATGGCGGTTGAAGTTAAATACGTTGTGATCCGTGAAGGTGAGGAAAAAATGTCTTTTGCCAGCAAGAAGGAAGCCGATGCTTACGACAAAATGCTCGATCTGGCGGAAGTATTAGGTACCTGGCTTGGTCAGTCGCCGGTTACGCTGGACGACGAGCAGCGTGAAGTTATGGCGATGTGGCTTGCCGAACAAAAAGAGGTACTTGGTAATTTGCTGAAAGCCGGAAAATTACCTGCGCCGAAGGCGGTCACCGATGATACGCCCGCTAAGCGGACAAAAGCTGCATAACGGTCACTTGCGCTCCTGCCGTTTTGTACCATGCTTTTTCTTTAACCCTGCCTAATTCCGGGTCTTAAGGAGAAAAACATGAACAAACGTGGAGCGCTTTTATGTCTGCTACTGCTGGCAGGAAGTGCGTCAGTGCAAGCGGTGAGTCAAGACCCGCACTCAAAGACGGTTAAATTTCCGAACTGCGAAAAGCTGGATGCTGACGGTGTTGCTGCAAGCGTTAAGCGTGACTATCAGCAAAATCGCATCGTGCGCTGGGCTGAAGATCGGCAAAAAATCGGCCAGGCTGACCCGGTAGTGTGGGTGGACAGCAACGAGGTGACGGGCACTAAAGGTCAATGGAAGGTACCCATCACTGTGCGCGGCAGAAGCGCCGATATTCACTATCTGGTACAAGTTGACTGTGCCGCAGGAAGTGCAAGCTATCAGAGTCGATAATCGACAGTAATTTGCGCACCTTTTGCCGGCTTGACACTTTCTGACGTCTCTTCGCTTACTCTGAATTATCGTTATCAGATAACCGGAGGGCTTACCCCATGGCAAACTGGCTCAATCAGCTACAGTCTCTTCTGGCGCAAAAAGGCGTCTCTTCCTCCTCTTCTGGCGAACAGGGCCTTAATAAGTTACTGGTGCCAGGGGCGCTCGGTGGCCTGGCAGGGCTGCTGGTGAGCAACAAAGCCTCACGTAAACTTCTTAGTAAATACGGGACGGGTGCGCTACTCATGGGCGGCGGCGCGGTCGCCGGAAGTGTGTTATGGAATAAATATAAAGAAAAGATCCGTGAGGCGCATCAGCAGGAACCTCAGTACGGCACCCGAACTACGGCGCTGGATAAGCGAACCGAGCGCCTGATCCTGGCGCTGGTGTTTGCCGCTAAAAGTGACGGTCATATTGACGAGCTTGAGCGCGAAGCCATCGAGCAGCAGATGCGTGAAGCCGGTGTGGAAGAGCAGGGCAGAGCGCTGGTCGCACAGGCGATGGAGCAACCTCTCGACCCGCAGCGGCTGGCGCGGGACGTACCCAATGAAGAAGAAGCCCTGGAATTATACTTCCTGAGCTGTGCGGCTATCGATGTCGATCACTTTATGGAGCGCAGCTACCTTAACGCCCTCGGCGATGCGTTAAATATTCCCCAGGAGGTCCGGGACGGGGTGGAACAGGATCTTAAGCAGCAAAAACAGGCGCTTCCTGAATGATTTGTGCGTAAAGTGCCTGCGTTTCGCTTGCATCGCTGGCGTCTTTTGCCAACCTTATAGGATGTAATATAAGCAAAAGAACCAATCTATGCGACCGAAAGCGAAACGTATACCACACACCATGACCCTGCACGGTGACACGCGTACCGATAACTACTACTGGTTGCGCGATGACACACGTACCGATCCTGACGTGCTCGATTACCTTCATCAGGAAAACAGTTATGGTCACCGGGTTATGGCCTCACAACACGATCTCCAGGACCGGGTCCTGCAAGAGATTGTAGCGCGTATCCCGCAGCGTGAGGTTTCAGCACCATGGACTAAAAATGGCTATCGCTACCGGCATATTTATGAGCCGGGCTGCGAATATGCGATTTATCAGCGTCAGTCAGTTCTGCTTGCTGAGTGGGATGAGTGGGAACTCTTGCTGGATGCGAATAAACGGGCGGCGCATAGCGAGTTTTATACGCTTGGCGGAATGGCGATATCTCCGGATAACACCATCATGGCGCTGGCAGAGGATTTTCTGTCACGCCGTCAGTACGGTATGCGCTTGCGTAACCTGCAAACCGGCAACTGGTATCCTGAGTTGCTGGATAATATTTCTCCCGATTTTGTCTGGGGCAACGATTCACAAACGCTCTACTATGTGCGTAAACACCCGGTCACCTTATTACCGTATCAGGTCTGGCGGCATCGGGTGGGCACGCCGTCAGCGTCTGACGAACTGATCTATGAAGAGCGTGATGAGACCTTCTACGTCGGGTTGCATAAAACCACGTCTCAGCATTTCATTGTCATTTATCTCTCCAGCGCTACCACCAGTGACGTTTTACTGCTGGATGCGTCGCTGGCCGACGCGGAGATCCTGTCATTTTTGCCGCGGCGTAAAGATCATGAATACAGCATCGATCACTATCAGCATAAGTTTTATATTCGCTCTAACCGTGAGGGGAAAAACTTCGGCCTTTATCGTAGCCGCGTGCGGGATGAGCGCCAGTGGGAAGTGTTGATTCCTGCACGTGACGACATCATGCTGGAAGGTTTTACCCTGTTTACCGACTGGCTGGTGGTGGAAGAGCGTCAGCGTGGGTTAACCAGTCTGCGGCAAATTAATCGTAAAACGCGTGAAGTGACAGGCATTGCCTTTGACGATCCGGCCTACGTGACCTGGCTTGCGTATAACCCTGAGCCAGAAACTTCCCGTTTGCGCTATGGCTATTCGTCAATGACCACGCCGGATACCTTGTTTGAGCTGGATATGGATACGGGTGAAAGGCAGGTGCTGAAACAATCAGAGGTGGCAGGTTTTGACAGTAGCCTCTATCGCAGCGAACACCTGTGGATAACTGCGCGCGACGGCGTTGAAGTTCCCGTGTCCCTGGTGTATCACCGCCAGCATTTTCGTAAAGGTAAGAATCCCCTGTTGGTGTATGGCTATGGATCTTACGGTACCAGTATGGATGCGGATTTCAGTAGCAGCCGACTGAGCCTGCTCGATCGTGGTTTTGTTTTCGCCATCGCCCATGTCCGTGGCGGCGGGGAGCTGGGCCAGCAGTGGTACGAAGAAGGGAAATTCCTGAAAAAGAAAAATACCTTTAATGACTATCTGGACGTTTGCGATGCCCTGCTAAAACAGGGCTATGGCGATGTGAAGTGCTGCTTTGGCATGGGCGGCAGCGCGGGCGGTATGTTAATGGGAGCCGCCATTAATCTGCGCCCGGATTTGTTTCGCGGCGTGATTGCGCAGGTACCGTTTGTCGATGTGGTGACCACTATGCTGGACGAGTCTATCCCACTGACTACCGGTGAGTTTGAGGAGTGGGGTAATCCCAAGGATGAAACTTATTATCACTACATGAAAAGCTACAGCCCCTATGACAACATTGAGACCAAAGCCTACCCGCATTTGCTGGTGACAACCGGCCTGCACGACTCCCAGGTACAATACTGGGAACCGGCGAAATGGGTCGCGCGGTTGCGTGAGCTAAAGACCGATGAGAATCTGCTGCTGCTCTGTACCGATATGGATTCCGGGCACGGCGGCAAGTCCGGGCGCTTTAAAAGCTACGAGGGCGTGGCAATGGAGTACACGTTCCTTATCGCGCTTGCGCAGGGCACCTTACCCGGCAAAGCAGAGGATCAGGCTTTATCCAGATAATGTTTAAGCGTCAGGCGCATTTCCGGACTCATTCTGTCGAGGTTATTCAATAGCCAGCGTAGATAACCCGGATCGCGCTCGGCGACTTCAGCCACCGGTTTGCCGCGGTATTTACCAAAGCTAAAGGTTGAAATGAGCCCTGGACGCCCCGTCACTTCGACCATCTCTTCAGGCGTCCAACCGGAGGTGTTAATAATATCGATCAGCAGCGCAGCGGTAATATAGCAGTCATACAGCGCCCGGTGATGGTGTAACCCCGCCGGGGTCTGCACCTTCAGATTGCGCGATTTGTACAGACCGATATTGCTGTATTTAATTCCCGGCCACAGGCGACGCGCCATTTTCATGGTGCAGATCCACTCACCGTTCATCTCAGGCAGCACCCGGCGGTCAAAGCTGGCATTATGCGCTACATACCACTGGCTACCCTGATAAAATGGCAGAACCTCTTCTATCCACGGCTGGTCTGCCACCATGGCTTCAGTGATACGATGGATAGCCATGGCCTGCGGGCTAATGGGGCGGTCCGGGCGGACCAGATGGCTCATCGGATTCGTTATCTTCCCGTCCACGACATCTACTGAGGCGATTTCTACTACGCCTCCCTGCAAGTCACAGGTTTCGGTATCAATAACGCGCAGCATGGCTGACTCCTGAATTGGCAAAAAAAATCACGCTTATTTCGCTTTAGGTTCCCAGGGAAGGCGTGACAAATTAACGGAGGCGAGGCGGTGAGCAATAAGCCGTTCGCGGAACCAGTCGCGCAGATGTTCCGGCTGTTCGCGTTCAACCACTTCGGCGACAACGGGCATATTGTAGCGCTCTTTAAATGCCACAGAAGCGGCCGCCAGATCGACGTTAATTTTATCCATTTCCTGCTGGGGAAGCTGGGCCAGATTGGTGTGCATCGGTCTCTCCTTTCTTAAACACGCAAAAGTTACTAAGACTGCCGCAGAATAACAAGTCCGCCGATGACTATTCTCGACTAAGGCATTATACAGCGTTATTCTTTAATGCAATTACATAACAAAAAGGAATGACATAATGGCTTTTATCGCCCCTTCTGCGCGTAGCATAGTGCTTATGCTGGCGGCGTTATTAACAGCGCCTGCTGTTTTAGCTCATGCCCATCTTCAACATCAGTATCCGGCAGCCGACGCCGAGGTTGCCGCTGCTCCCCAGGCATTAACACTTAATTTCTCTGAAGGCGTCGAAGCGAATTTTAGCGGCGTGACGTTAACCGGGCCAGCGGAGTCAGTCATTGAGACGGGAAAAGCAAAGCGTAATGAAAAAGATCAAACGCAATTGATTATCCCCCTGAATCAACCGCTTAAACCGGGGCGTTACACCGTTGACTGGCACGTCGTGTCAGTTGATGGGCATAAAACGCAGGGGCACTATAATTTCAGCGTGAAATAAAATGCTGGATAGTGCCTGGGTCGGGTTGCGTTTTGCGCATTTTACGGCGCTATTACTGGCGTTCGGCTGCGTTTTCTTCAGTGCGTGGCTGGCCCCCGATAGGGTTCGTCAGCGGATTGCCCGCCGTTTCCGCTTGCCGCTTTACCTGTTGCTGGCGCTCAATGCGTCAACCGCGTTGCTGCTATTAATGGTGCAGGGTGGCATGATGGCCGGGGGCTGGCCAGATGTCTGGCGTCCTGAGGTCTGGTGGGCGGTTGTGGGCACCCAGTTTGGTAATGTCTGGTTATGGCAAATAGTGTTGAGTGGTTTAACGCTGGCGATTGCCTGGATGCGTCCGTACCGTAATATGGCTTTAGTGTTGATGCTTCTTTGCGCACAAATCGTTCTTCAGGCAAGTGTCGGCCACGCCGCAATGCATGTGGGATTGATAAGTGTCATTCACCGGGCTAATCAGGCGCTGCATTTATTGTGCGCATCCGTCTGGCTCGGCGGCCTGCTTCCCTTTTTATATTGTTTACGACTGGCGAAAGGACGCTGGCGACATCCCGCCATTTATACCATGCTGCGCTTTTCGCGCTATGGTCATCTGGCAGTCGCGGGCGTACTGCTAACCGGCATTAATAATGCCTGGCTGGTGCAGGGGGAGTGGTTAAGTGCATCCGCCTATGGACGTGCGCTGGTGTTAAAATGTGTGCTTGTAGCAGTAATGGTCGCTATTGCTCTGGTGAACCGTTATGTTCTGGTACCGCGAATGAACCGCGACAATACGCGGATGCACACTTTCTTTGTTCACATGACTCAGGCTGAAATGGGCCTTGGAGCACTGGTACTGGCTATCGTCAGCCTGTTCGCTACCTGGGAGCCTTTCTGAAGAGTGAAATATTTGGCGAAAACCATGAAAAAAATTGTGATTTCTGCTGTTCTGATGAGCTATGCCGCCGCTGCGCTGGCGGCTCCAGGGCTCATTACCGTTAGCCGCTTTGATATTGGTAAGGATAAATGGGCCTTCGATCGCGAAGAGGTGATGTTGACGTGCCGTCCCGGCAATGCGTTGGTCGTGATAAACCCCTCGACGCTGGTGCAGTATCCGCTCAATGCTGTTGCTCAGCAGCAGATAAAGGACGGCAAAATGAGCGGGCAGCCGCTGAGCGTCATCCAGATTGACGACCCGAATCGCCCGGGGCAAAAAATGAGCCTGGCACCCTTTATTGAACGAGCACAGAAGCTCTGCCAGTAAGGGAAAATAGCTGGCTAATTTCCAATAAAAAACCGCAGGCTTATCTTCATGAAAAGCTGCGGTTTTTTTCTTTTTTGACACAAATGTCAGGGAATTTTTCTGGCCGCTTTTGCGACAGACTGGAAAACCTGGCACGGTCAACTATTCTTATAAGGCAGAGCGACTAAGCCTGCATTAATGCCAACTTTTAGCGCACGGCTCTCTCCCAAGAGCCATTTCCCTGGACCGAATACAGGAATCGTATTCGGTCTCTTTTTATCTAGTTGAATACTAAGGGTTCATTTAGCCTCTCCACTAAATCCCCCGAAAATTACATGAATTCTCCGTATTCGGCCTAAACCATAACATACTCAGCCCCACGTGCGTCCACTATTTTTGGTGCGATGCGCTATTTTTTTATGCGCTGGAATAGACGAAAAGGGGAAAACGTTTTACCCGCCTTTGAGAGCGGGTAGGAAGATTAGAGAGAATTAATGATCGTCTGGAGAATCTCTTCGCACGAGAAATTGTTTACGTAAGCTAAACTTTTCGCTAATTCTTCCAGCGTTGTCCCGGAAATACGATCGCCTTCAGCAGGTTGTGCGAAAAAAAGCCCTTCGGATAAACCTATATCATACGCGTTGTTCTCAAGGTAAATTCTTTCCATTTTTCAGCTTCTTATCTTTTGATTATTAGGATGACCACGCGAATTGTTACAGAAAGTTGATATTAAATGAAGCTACTATTAATGTCAGGAAATTTTAGTGTGGCTTAACTATCGCATGCCCAAATACCCGTGCTGGTCAACGGAGAGATAGGGTGCAGGGAGGAGGGCCAGGGAGTGACCCGGAACATAAAGGCAAGAGATTAAAAATCGCTGTATTCCTGGGCAGGTCGCCAGAAACCATCAATAAATTCTTCAACAGGGTAGCAGCCGCCGTGACGCAGCCGTTGCTCATGCATGGCTACCACACATTGTTGCTCGGTATTGTAAACATCGACTACGATGTCATCACAGCCGCCATCAAGATAACAAATAAACAGTACCAGTGCGTACATCCTTTCCTCAGACCTGCCAAAACATAGGTTAAGTGTAGGGGATGAAACGGTACGGGGGAAATGTGAGAGGATAAATAACCCGCCTCATGGACGGGTTCATTTTGGGTCAGGCAAGGCGCATCACCCAGGAATCAGTTTGCTGATCATAATGTTCGCGATAAAGAACGGAATGTTCACCATCAAGAATGGCCGGAACGCTGGTATCCGCATCCCAGGCGTCGAGTTGCATACATAAATCCGGGTCTGATTTGCAGGGGATGACTAACGTTCGTTCGCCCTGAGTATCGCCATTCAGCTCAGCATCTTCAATCTCGAAGGCACCGATACGTACATTCGTTTTCGTCATATTGCTCTCCGTTGATCTGCTAAAAACGTGGTACGACCAGTTACGTCGCCCATCTTTTAGCGTAGTCAACGGTGATGAAATCGCCAGTCAGAAGATGCTGAATCCTGGTTTCTCGTCACGCCTTACCCGCAAATAACCGCCCATCACGCACCAGCTCGCGTGGATAACTGTTTTTCATCCGCGAACCGACTTTTTTTGCCAGCCCCAGCGGGAAGCCCTGAAAAGTGACCAGCACCTCGTCGCTGGCAGGCAAATGGTGCAGATAAATATCGCGGCCGCGATACCACTCTTCGGCTTCGGCCTGGCTCAGTTCCACGCGCTGTTTTTCACCCTCAGCGAGGGCAATAACCGCTTCATGCTGCCAGCGAAAGCCTTTATTGTGCGTCTCAGCCAGCTTAAGCCCGATGCGGGAAAAGCGAATCTGGCCGAGAAAAGCTTCTGCTTCCCTGGGGAACAGCCAGATCTCTTTATCGCGTTGCCACAGTGAGTGGCTATCGTCCCAGCGAAGACCGACCCCGTTGGCGGCGGCGATCGTCTGCGCGGCTTCGCGATTTTTCATCGGCGTAAAGGGGAATTTACCGACTTTATAACCGGGAGCGGGCAGGGGATCAATCGCCGCTGTTTTACGCAGGCGGGCCACAAAGAAGCCTTCACAGTCATAAATTTGCGGGAAAATGTGCAGAAAGCCCTCAGACGTAAGTGCATCGTCAGCCTGGGGGAAAAGATCGCCCAGTGGCACAACCTCTGCGGCCTGTGGAAAACGGGCCAGCAACCATTGCACCACTTTTTCATTCTCTTCCCGGTTCAGGGTGCAGGTCGAATACACCAGCGTGCCGCCGGGGCGCAAGGCGTGAAAAGCGCTTTCGATAAGCTGACGCTGGGTGGCGGCGATTTCCAGATTGCTTTGCGGCGACCAGTTTTTTAAGGCGTCGGGATCTTTTCGCACCACGCCTTCTCCGGAGCACGGCGCGTCAAGCAGGATGGCATCAAACTGCTCCGGCAGGGCGGCACCAAATACTCGTCCGTCGAAATGGGTGAGCGCCACGTTACTGATGCCACAGCGACTGATATTGGCATGCAGCACCTTTACCCGGCTGGCGGAGAACTCATTTGCCAGAATAAGCCCCGTATTGCCCATTCTGGCGGCTATCTGCGTGGTCTTCGAGCCCGGCGCGGCGGCAACGTCCATGACCCGCTGCGGCAGGTCGCCATCAGCAAAAAGCGCTGCGACCGGCAGCATGGAGCTGGCTTCCTGAATATAAAATAACCCGCTTAAATGCTCCGCCGTGCTGCCCAGAGGGAGAGCGTCTTCGTCCTCACGCTCGATCCAGAAACCTTCTGCACACCAGGGGACGGGCGTTAACTGCCAGCCATAAGGAGCCACCAGCGTCAGAAACTCAGCCACCGTGATTTTAAGCGTATTGACGCGGATACTGCGGCGCAAGGGGCGCTGGCAGGCGGCAATGAAATCGTCCATTGAGAGTGAGGCAGGCATGATGGCCTGCATTTGCGTCAGAAATTCATCAGGGAAAAAGACAGAACGGGTCGCCACGGTGCACACCATAGAAAAAACGGGTGCGCAGTGTACCACAATTGCTCCGGCGCAGGTACGCCGGAGCAGGGAGGGTTAGCGTGGCAGGGCGGTTCCCCACTGCCGCCACTCTTTCGGCTCGCTTTCCTGCAACAGGAAGTGTTTACCTTCCTGCGCTTTCGGCGACAGTGGCGTTCCAGGCGGGGTCGCAAAGGCAATGCCGCCGCGAATAAACTGGTTAAACGTTCCTGTTTTCACCATCCCGCCGGTAATACCAAAGTCCAGCGTATAGCCGGATGCCAGCCAGAATACAGAGTTATTACGCACCAGGTGCTGATAGCGTTTACTGATGCGCATGTTGATCATGATCCTGTCTGACAGCGAACCCAGCGTCATGCCGGTGACAGTGCCGACTTCAATTCCACGGAAAAGCACTGGCGTACCGATATTCAGGGAGCCGGCCTCCGGTGCCTCTACGACCAGACTGAGGCCGTCAAGGTAGCGGGAGTCGGTAATGGTCGCCTCCTGAAGTTCAAACTCGCGGCGTACATTACCCTGACCAGGTTCAACGTTAATGTACGGCTGCAGCAGCGTATCCAGATGCTCAACGCCTGCCGCAGAAATCTGTGGCGTGACCACTGAGAAACGCGTTCCCGCCCTGGCGAAGGTTTGCATATATTCCGGATAAAGCACTGCTTTTGCCTGCACTTCATTACGCGAGGTGATGAGATTCAGTGTCTGAACCTGGCCGATATCAATGCCCAGATAGCGAATCGGCATCCCGGCCGCCAGTTTGCCAGCATCAAACGCATGCAGAGTGATTTGACCGCCTACCGCGCGCGCTTCGGTCTCTGACGCGTAGAGGATGCGCTTGTCACCTTTGCGTAAACTGCCGCCCGCACCGCTGAGGTTATCGAAGCTAATGGCACCTTTTAACGCGCGTGAAAGCGGTGAGGCCTGCACGGTCAGTCCGCTACCATTAAGCTGCACTTTCGCACCACCCTCAGCCCAGAAGACGCTGTCTTTAGTGAGTAGATTTTGATACTCCGGCTTGATGTGAAGTTCAATGTCAAACGCATTGGCGCGTGGACGTACAGTGATAACTTCGCCGACCTCAAATTTACGATACAGCACGACTGAACCCGTCTGTACGTCAGGCAACGTACTGGCGGTGAGGGTCAGAGTGGTCGTCGGCAGATCGCTAAGGCTGTTTTCCAGCGCTTTTTCCAGATTCGCATACAGCGGATAGCTGGATTTCATTTCGCCTTTTTTACCGGGCAGGATACGCACGCCGCCGTTCACCCATTCGCTGGCGCTGGCACCAAGAAACTCAACGCCGTCCAGGCCGACCTTTACGTCAACCCGACTATTGACCACAAATTTACTGTCACCGTGTACCAGATCGCGATATTGCGGGTCGACAGCGACAGCAAACGAGACACCTTTTTCTGACAGTTTACGCTCCAGCACCTGGCCGATTTGCACGCCATGCAGGATCAGCGGTTGCCCACTGTCAATACCGTAGCTCTCCGGTGCGGTTAGCGTCAGGGTCAGTACGTCAGGTTCCTGTAATAGCGTTTTATCAGCAGGCAATACCACGAAATGATCGCGTGGTTTACCTTCACCTGGCACCAGTTCAAAGGTACTGCCGGTTAGCAGGGAACTGATGCTGGCGTTACCCAGAGAAAGCTTCGGACTGCGCAGCTCAATGCGAGTATTTTCTCGCAGGAGATTGACCACGCTGGGATCAACGGTCATTTCACCGCTCACCGCGCCGCCGGGATCAAGCTTGATTTTACTCAGCTCACCCACTTCCAGCCCCTGATACATCAGGCGAGTGGAACCCGCTTTAAGCCCATTACCGCTGGGCAGGTCGAGCTTCACTAATACGCCGCGCTGGCTGTGAGCTAAATCCTCATATAGCCCGAATTCATCGTTTTGCGTTGCCGGCTTAGATTGCTCAGGGGAGTCAAAAGCTATCGCGCCGTTTACCAGTGCCGCCAGACTCTCCAGTTGAATGTTCGCGCCGCTAAAATCAACGTCGGCTTTAACGCCCGAGACATTCCAGAAACGACTGCCTTTTTTCACAAGATTAGTGAAGCGACGCTCAATGAGTACATCAATGGTGACGCCTTCTTTATCCGTATTAATGGCATAATCATAGACCCGACCTACCGGGATTTTACGGAAATAGACCAGCGACCCGCTGTTCAACGAGCCAAGATCGGGCGCGTGTAGATGAATCATCAGCTCGCCGTTGTTCAGGCGATATTTAGGCTGCGTATCCAGCGCGGTGAAATGATCTTCCGGCTCACCTTTACCAGGCATCATCCCGATATAGTTACCTCCTACCAGCGCATCAAGACCGGAAATACCGGCCAGAGAGGCTTTCGGCGTAATTAGCCAGAACTGCGTTTCACTGCGCAACGCATCTTTCATATCGCTTTTGATGCTGGCTTTGACTTCAATCTTTTTCAGATCGTCACTCAGGCGGATCTCCTGCACCGTACCGATTTCAACGCCCTGATAGCGCACTGGCGTGCGCCCCGGCACGATGCCGTCAGCGGACATAAAATCGATAGTAATCGTCGTGCCACGATCTTCATAGCTGTTCCAGATTAACCAGCCTGCAATCAATAATGCGATCACCGGCAGTAGCCAGAATGGCGAAATACGCCGTTTTGTTTTAATTCGCGCTTCCGTCGTCGAAGCGGGCGTTTCCTGACTCATGTGCATCCCAAAGTAAGCGGCTGTCCAGCCATTCAACAGCAAGAATAGTCAAAATTACCGCTGCGCCGAAATAAAACGCAGCTGGCCCCATGGTAAACGCAAGTAGCTGGTCGCGATTAATCAGCGACATGGTCAGCGAAATAACAAATAAATCCAGCATTGACCAGCGGCCGATCCAAATCACCATGCGCAACAGATTAATCCGCAATCGCAGCCCGTATGCCCATTTAAAGTGAATGCTGATAAGCAGTGTAAGCAGTACGATGACTTTGGTAAATGGCACCAGAATACTCGCAACAAACACCACTGCCGCCACGGCAATGTTACTGCTCGCAAGCGACATAATGCCGGAGAAAATCGTATCCTCCTGACGACCGCCATTAAGATAAATAATGGAGATAGGCAGCAGGTTAGCAGGCAGTAAAAAGATTAGCGAGGCGATTAACGCGGCCCAGCACTTTTGTAAGCTATGACGGCGGCGCAGGCGCAGCGGAATATGGCATCGCGGGCAGCGTCCGCGCTCATCAGGCAGGCCGGTAAAATGGCACCCGAGACACACGCGCAGATTGTCATGGGCGCGGGTGGCGGGGCGCGTGGGGTAAAAACGCTCCCACAGCTGTTCGATATTCAGGTGAATAAGCGTCAGAATGCTGAGCAGCATCAGGCAAATGAACGCCAACAAGCCAATACCCGGCTGAATAAACGCATAATCCTGGACTTTTATTGCGGCCACGCCAATGCCCACCAGATAAATGTCCAGCATCACCCACTCTTTAAGTTTATCCAGCATCAGAAGGACCGGGCGCAAATTCATGCCAAGGACATTTCCTAACCACAAATACGCAATCGCGCAGACCAGCACCAGCGGCGCACCGACGGTACAAAATAATACCATTGCTGCGGTAATGGGGTCGCCCATCTCTTTCATCTGCCAGATCCCCTGAAGCACGTTGGCATCAATTCGGATACCCAACAGGTAGACGCGTAACAGCGGTTCGCTCCAGGCAAAAGGCATGAGCAGCAGCATGGCAATGGCCATAGCCCCCAGACGTGTCAGGGACCAGTCACGACCGTCGCGGATCTTCGCTTCACATTGCGGGCAATACGCACTTTGATGCGATTTCATCACCGGCAACATAAAAAGCGTATCGCATTGCGGACAACGTTGATAATGTGCGCGGGGCAGCGGATCGCTAACCGAATGTACGATAATTTTTTTGGTCGGTGTAACCGTGTTTGCTTTAAGTGCCATTTATTGAGAACTGGAATGGATATATAAAACTATCTTAACTCATGAATGGGATTCACCTTGAGCCTAAACGCATTTAATGCTTATTTTATAGTGCAAATCGTCAGGTGACGAGCCGGCGACTGGGTTAATACAAGTGGTTAGATAATGAACAAAACAGAATTTTACGCGGATCTGAACCGCGATTTAAAGGCATTAATGGCAGGAGAAACCAGTTTTCTGGCGATTCTTTCTAATACCAGCGCACTACTTTTTGAGCGCCTGGAAGGGGTAAACTGGGCGGGGTTTTATTTACTGGAGGGGGAAACCCTGGTGCTAGGACCTTTCCAGGGGAAAATCGCCTGTGTGCGTATTCCAATCGGGCGCGGCGTCTGCGGCACGGCGGTGGCTGAAAACCGTATCCAGCGAGTGGATGATGTGCATGCTTTTGCCGGTCACATCGCCTGCGATTCCGCCAGCAACGCCGAAATCGTCCTGCCGCTGACGGTCGAAAATCAGATTATTGGCGTTCTGGATATCGACAGTACTCTCTTCTCGCGCTTCACCACCGAGGACGAGCAGGGGCTGAGTGAACTGGTCGGGCATCTTGAGACGCTGCTTGCTGCCAGCGATTATCAAAAATTCTTTGCCCTCAAAGCAGGATAATCAACGGATAACGTAGCAATTACCGATAGCGTCATTATAATGACGCCTGTTCATGCCTGCGGGCTTGTTGGCTACGTCCGTTGTAATCAGGAAATTTCATGGAAAATCAACCTAAGTTGAATAGTAGTAAAGAAGTTATCGCATTTCTGGCCGAACGTTTCCCTCAGTGCTTCAGTGCTGAAGGTGAGGCGCGTCCGCTTAAAATCGGCATTTTTCAGGATCTGGTCGCGCGCGTTGAAGGTGAGATGAATCTCAGCAAAACTCAACTTCGCTCCGCGTTGCGCCTTTACACCTCCAGCTGGCGCTACCTGTACGGTATCAAAGCTGGCGCAACCCGTGTTGACCTCGACGGCAATGCCTGCGGTGAGCTGGACGAGCAGCATGTGCTTCATGCCCGTCAGCAACTTGAAGAGGCGAAAGCTCGCGTTCAGGCACAACGTGCCGAGCAGCAGGCAAAAAAACGGGAAGCCGCCGGTGAAGCTCAGCAGGCTAACGATGCACCACGTCGCGAACGTAAGCCGCGTCCTCAGGTACGGCGTAAAGAAGAGGGTGAACGCAAACCTCGCAGCGCTAAACCTGCGGCAAAAGCGCAGCCTGCGGTGCGTGAAGAGAAACTGACGCCGGTTTCCGATCTGTCAGCGCTGACGGTGGGACAATCCCTGAAGGTGAAGGCAGGAAATAACGCCATGGATGCTACCATCCTGGAAATCACCAAAGATGGCGTTCGAGTACAGCTGACGTCTGGTATGTCAATGATTGTACGCGCAGAACACCTGGTGTTCTGAAACGGAGGCCAGGCCTGGCATGAACACATTTTTTAAGCTCACTGCAATCGCAGGCATGTTTTTAGCAGCAGGCCATGCTTTTGCAGCGAACGAGATCACCCGTGCCGATCAAATTCCGGTTCTTAAGGAAGAGGTTCAGCACTCTACGGTAAGCGAGCGCGTCACATCGCGCTTTACGCGCTCGCACTACCGCCAGTTCGATCTGGATAAGGCATTCTCGGCCAAAATTTTCGATCGTTATCTGAATTTGCTCGACTACAGCCATAACGTGTTGTTAGCCAGCGACGTATAAAAATTCGCCTATAAAAACACGACGCTCGGCGACGAGCTTCGTTCCGGTAAACTCGACGTCTTCTACGCGCTGTATAACCTTGGGCAGCAACGGCGTTTTGAACGCTATCAGTACGCATTAAAAGTACTGGAACGGCCGATGGATTTTACCGGTAACGATACGTTCAATCTCGATCGCAGTAAGTCTCCGTGGCCAAAAGATGAGGCTGAGCTGAATGCGTTGTGGGATGGCAAAGTTAAGTATGATGAACTGAGTCTGAAGCTGACCGGCAAAACGGACAAAGAAATCCGCGACACCCTGAGTCGTCGCTATAAATTTGCCATTCGTCGTCTGACCCAATCCAACAGCGAAGATGTATTTTCGCTGGCGATGACGGCATTCGCCCATGAGATTGACCCGCATACCAACTATTTGTCGCCACGTAATACCGAGCAGTTTAATACTGAAATGAGCCTGTCCCTTGAGGGGATCGGCGCAGTATTGCAGATGGATGATGATTACACGGTAATTAACTCCATGGTCGCCGGTGGACCAGCCGCGAAAAGCAAAGCGATTGCTGTAGGCGACCGCATTGTGGGTGTTGGCCAGCCGGGTCAGAGCATGGTGGATGTTATCGGCTGGCGTCTGGACGATGTGGTAGCGCTGATCAAAGGGCCTAAGGGGAGTAAGGTGCGTCTTGAGGTCCTGCCTGCGGGTAAAGGCACCAAAACGCGCATTATCACATTGACCCGCGAACGCATCCGCCTTGAAGACCGTGCGGTCAAGATGTCGGTAAAAAACGTGGGTAAAGAGAAGGTCGGCGTACTGGATATACCGGGTTTCTATGTTGGCCTGACGGATGACGTTAAGGTGCAGTTGCAGAAGCTGGAAAAACAGAACGTCAGCAGTGTGGTTATTGACCTGCGCACCAATGGTGGCGGAGCATTGACTGAAGCTGTCTCTCTTTCCGGGCTATTTATCCCGTCCGGTCCGGTAGTACAGGTACGTGATAACAACGGTAAGGTGCGCGAAGACAGCGACACCGATGGTGTGGTGTATTATAAAGGCCCGCTGGTGGTGCTGGTCGATCGCTTCAGCGCATCGGCATCGGAAATCTTTGCTGCAGCCATGCAGGATTATGGCCGGGCATTGATTGTCGGCGAGCCAACCTTTGGTAAAGGTACCGTACAGCAGTACCGCTCCCTGAATCGTATTTACGATCAGATGCTGCGTCCTGAGTGGCCGGCCCTGGGTTCGGTGCAGTATACCATCCAGAAATTCTACCGTGTTAACGGTGGCAGTACTCAGCGTAAAGGCGTTACCCCGGATATCATCATGCCGACCGGCACTGAAGAGACGGAAACCGGTGAGAAGTTCGAAGATAATGCGCTGCCATGGGACAGCATCAACGCGGCGACTTTCGTGAAGTCAGGCGATTTGACCCCCTTTGGCCCTGAATTGCTCAAAGATCACAACGCACGTATCGCGGAGGATCATGAGTTCCAGTACATTATCAAAGACATCGCACGGTTCAATGCCCTAAAAGACAAACGGAACAACGTTTCTCTTAATTACGCTCAGCGTGAAAAAGAGAATGCCGAAGATGATGCCACCCGTCTGGCGCGGATTAACGATCGCTTTACGCGTGTGGGTAAACCGCTGCTGAAAAAACTCGACGATTTGCCGAAGGATTATCAGGAACCCGATCCGTATCTTGATGAGACGGTGCATATTGCGGTTGATCTTGCTCACCTGCAAAAAGAGCAGCCCGCGGCACAACCCGCAAAAAACAAATAACCTCCCAACAGGCACAAGCAATTGTGCCTGTTTTTTTACCAGTCTCTTCTGACGTAAAAAACCCCCTTCAAAATGTAAAGTTGCGTGATTCTCGTGACTTAGCGTCTCTGTTCGCTTGAAAAAAGCGGTAATACCCATACGATATGGTTATCGCATAGTGCGTTTTGTTAAACCGAGGTTAAAAAATATTATGATGCGAATCGCGCTTTTCCTGTTAACCAACCTGGCGGTAATGGTGGTGTTCGGGCTGGTGCTAAGCCTGACAGGAATTCAGTCGAGCAGTATGACCGGCCTGCTAATCATGGCGCTGCTGTTTGGTTTTGGTGGTTCGATCGTTTCGCTAATGATGTCGAAATGGATGGCCCTCAAATCTGTTGGGGGGGAAGTGATTGAACAGCCGCGCAACGAAACCGAGCGCTGGCTGATGCAGACCGTTGCTACGCAGGCAAATCAGGCCGGCATCGCCATGCCACAGGTGGCAGTCTATCATGCGCCGGATATCAACGCTTTTGCTACCGGCGCACGCCGTGATGCCTCACTGGTCGCCGTCAGTACTGGCTTGTTGCAGAACATGAGCCGCGACGAGGCCGAGGCCGTCATTGCGCATGAAATTAGTCATATTGCCAATGGTGACATGGTCACGATGACGCTGATTCAGGGGGTAGTAAACACCTTCGTCATTTTTATCTCCCGCATTCTTGCCCAGATCGCCGCCGGTTTTCTGGGTGGCAATCGGGATGAAGGGGAGGGTAATAATGGCAACCCGCTGATCTACTTTGCGGTGGCGATGGTGCTGGAACTGCTGTTTGGTATCCTTGCCAGCATGATCACCATGTGGTTCTCACGCCATCGCGAATTTCATGCCGATGCCGGTTCAGCACGTCTGGTAGGACGTGAAAAAATGATTGCTGCGTTGCAGCGTCTGAAAACCAGCTATGAGCCCCAGGAGGCGAGCAGCATGATGGCATTTTGCATTAACGGCAAAGCTAAATCGTGGAGCGAGTTCTTTATGACTCACCCGCCGCTGGACAAGCGTATTGAGGCGCTGCGTAGCGGCGAATATCTGAAGTAATTGCTCTGCATGACATGCCCGGCCGTGAATCCGCGACCGGGCTTTTTTTACGCCTGCGCCCGGGGTTGAGTAACCCGTAAGCCGCTGACAATAGCTGCAATCGTCGCCAGCGTTCCGGCCAGGAGCAGTGAAGCGTGCGTACCGGCGTCACCATTCAGATTAAACAGTAATGCTACCAGCGCGGCACCGATACTTTGTCCCAGCAGCCTTGCGGTGCCCAACATCCCGCTGGCTCCGCCGCTGCGCTGGCGTGGCGCAGAGGAAATAATAGTGTGGTTGTTGGGCGACTGAAAAAGGCCGAAACCAGCACCGCACAGGATCATCGGCCAGATAATTGCCCAGTCTGCTGGTGCCGCGGGCAACCATGCCAGTGCGAATAAACCGCAGGCCATCACTACCATTCCCAGCGCTCCCAGTAATCCAGCATGTACTCTCTCAATCAGGTATCCGGCCAGCGGTGCCATGACCATGGTTGCCAGTGGCCAGGGGGTCAGTAGCAATCCAGTTTCCACTTCACTGCGGCCGAGGATCGTTTGCAGGAAAAAGGGCAGGGAAACCAGCGCCAGCATTTGCGCGCAGAATGAGCAGATGGAGGTGCAAATTGAGAGCGAGAAAATCGGGATGCGCAGCAGATCTATCGGTAAAAGGGGAACAGGCAACTGAAGTTGACGACGGACGAAAAAAAATCCTGCGACAAGCATTACTCCGATCTCCGCCATAACTAATGTCCGCGACTGTCCCTGGGCAAACCCGCTCAAGGCTGAAATCAGTAATCCAAACGTCAGGGCATTCATTACGGCACTTGGCACGTCGAAGCGTGGGCTGTTACTGCGCGCACCGTTTGGCGGAAGAAACCGCAGTGCCAGCACCAGCGAGATCACGCCAAGGGGAACATTAATTAAAAACAGCCACTGCCAGGAGGCGACGGAGAGAATACCCGCCGCAATTGTGGGGCTGGCGGCAGAGGAGACAGCAACAACAAAAGAGTTGATTCCCATGCCACGTCCCAGCTGCTGTGGCGGATAGATAAGGCGAATAAGCGCAGTATTGACACTCATTAACGCTGCGCCGCCAAAGCCCTGTGCCACGCGGGCAATCGTCAGCGTCAACAGAGAATCCGACAACGCGCAAGCCAGCGAAGCAAAAGTAAAAACCACCAATCCGATCTTATAGATACGCCGGTAGCCAAACATATCCCCAAGAAAAGCCAACGAAAGGAGCGATATGACGATCGCAATTTGATACGCATTGACTATCCAGATGGACGCTGCGGGCGACGCATTCAGGTCGCCGGCAATGGTGGGCAGGGCAACATTGGCAATGGCACCATCCAGCACGGCCATCGCGATACCAAGAATAATAGTGACAATTGCCCCATAACGTTGGGGTACAGGCAGACCATCCGAAGCGGTTTTATTCATATGAAAAACGATAAGAAAAGAAAATTATTATTCAGAAAATAATTTTAGCACTGATAATTCAACGATTGCTCGCAGATTTGTAAGGAAGTGGCAGAAGAACCGTTGCGGCAGGGAAGACGCGAATTTATAATAAAAACTCGTTCTGATTTTTATAAAACAAAACCCAGAGGTGATAAATGGCACTCGCAGATTTGGACAAGCAGCCAGATTCTGTCTCTTCAGTATTGAAGGTTTTTGGCATCCTGCAGGCGCTTGGTGAAGAGCGTGAAATTGGGATTACCGAGCTGTCGCAGCGCGTCATGATGTCAAAAAGCACCGTTTATCGCTTTTTGCAGACCATGAAATCACTGGGATATGTTGCTCAGGAAGGGGAATCAGAAAAGTATTCACTGACCCTTAAACTCTTTGAGCTTGGCGCACGTGCGCTACAG
This sequence comes from Superficieibacter electus, assembly GCF_002915575.1. GTDB lineage: Bacteria > Pseudomonadota > Gammaproteobacteria > Enterobacterales > Enterobacteriaceae > Superficieibacter > Superficieibacter electus. The sequence goes on along the minus strand of NZ_PQGD01000010.1, from coordinate 39,451 downwards.
AATGTCGATTTAATCCGTAGCGCGGATATTCAGATGCGCGAACTGTCGCGTCTGACGAAAGAAACTATCCACCTTGGCGCGCTGGATGAAGACAGTATTGTATATATCCATAAAATTGATTCGATGTATAACCTGCGTATGTATTCACGCATTGGCCGCCGCAACCCGCTCTACAGCACGGCAATTGGTAAAGTGCTGTTGGCCTGGCGCGATCGTGACGAGGTACAGCAAATTCTTGAAGGCGTTGAGTATAAGCGCAGCACAGGACGTACCATAACCAGTACTGAAGCGTTGCTACCACTTCTCGATCAAGTCCGTGAACAGGGTTTTGGTGAGGATAACGAAGAACAAGAAGAAGGGCTGCGTTGCATTGGCGTGCCGGTTTTTGATCGTTTTGGTGTGGTCATTGCTGGTTTAAGCATCTCGTTTCCAACCCTGCGTTTCTCGGAAGAGCGCTTACATGAATATGTCGCAATGCTGCATACGGCGGCGCGTAAAATTTCAGAACAAATGGGGTACACGGCCTATCCATTCTGAGCCTGAGCACGCCGCCAGAGGGCGGCGTGCTGCCAGTGACTATCCGTGTTCTATCACCGTTTCACTTTTACGCAACAGCGGGCAATTATTAATACCAATGATCCCACTATCAGAATGCACATACTGGGCGGTGCTGGTGCCGCGAGCGGTGAGATAGGTACATTGCAGTCCCATGCCCGCTGCGTTAACGTTGCTGCCAATTAACACGCCATAACCGCTGAGCAATAAACCAATCCAGATCAGTGCCAGCAACATAATGATTCGAATAACCTGGCGCATAACGACTCCTTTTATCCTGTTATCGTGGGCGTTAGACTACAGGCATGAGCGGCCAGAACAAGGCGAAAAGTCTCTAAATAATTCGAAGCGCGAACAGTTAACCCCCTGTTTAAGATACGCATGTTAACCTGGTCGCATCAGGTGATAATTTGGAGCCCGGAGTGAAAAAATTTAGGTGGGTGGTACTGATGGGAGCCATCGTTCTCGGTTTGCTCATCTGGACCCAGTTGCTCAATGTACTGTGCGATCAGGATGTACAGTTTTTTAGCGGTATCTGTGCAGTCAACAAATTCATCCCGTGGTAAGCATTTTTGCTATCAGTGATTTCCTTCCCCGCCGCGAGTGGTAAGATAGCGTGTTTCCTTTGAGGTGGTGAAATGAACGATTTAATGAGTACCGGGGCGCTTAATCTGGCCTCACTGTTGGTTTCGGTTGTCGTGCTGGTTATGGGACTGCTGCTGTGGTTTTTCGTTAACCGCGCCAGTTCTCGTGTGAATGAGCAAATCGAGTTGCTGGAAGAATTGCTCGATCAGCAAAAACGGCAAAATGCGTTGCTGCGCAGACTGTGTGAGGCGAATGAACCTGAAAAAGTTGACTCTCCCGCGCAACCTGAGCAGCCACAGGCCGATGATGACGATTTCATTCGTCTGGTTGCAGAACGGTAACCGACTCCCCGGCAAAGATGCAGTATCATTGCCGGGTCATTTCCGCCGCGTTGCACACCAGTGGTGCACACGATCTGATTCTGCCTTAGGTGTCATTCCTCTTTCTCATCTTGCCTTATTAGCACAGTCTGAACGTAAATCCTGATATCATTATCTCATTAAGAATGAGCTTATCTTCATCGAAACGTTTTTATTGCCTTTTTATGATGCATTATTATCCGAGGTTCATTATTTTGGTGCACATTATAAATCTATTTAATTAGTATTAAGCATTGATTAAATTTTAGTGACCTGTCTCCTTATGAGCACCAGTGCTAATTGTTAGCTATGATTTTTTATGCATAACTATGCACAAAATCATCTAACTCCCTGAACAAATGATGAACGGTCAGCATCTTTTTAGCTTCTGAAAGACGTTACACTATGGCGTAACGCCTGACTCACAGCCTCAAACCTGCTTCCCCCGTCCGGTTAGAAGCCATTTTGCTTTATCATAAAATGCGCATAAAATGCGGATCAGGCAAAAAAGACTTAATAAATATGTGCGATAGATCGATACCCGTTTAAAAATGGCTTGCCATAATTTACGTTGTATGTGATAACACCTTCAGGTTAAACGAGGTACAGTTCTGTTTATGTGTGGCATTTTCAGTAAAGAAGTCCTGAGTAAACACGTTGCGTTGAATACCGCTTCTCTGCCGAACCTTTTATTAGTGCCTCATGCAGTAATGTAATGTCTCAGGTTTATCCATGTTAGAGCCTCCGGGCGAAGAAAACTCTCTAAGGAATTTTGCAAATGGCGAAGATCAAAGGTCAAGTTAAGTGGTTCAACGAATCTAAAGGTTTTGGTTTCATTACCCCTGCTGACGGCAGCAAAGATGTGTTCGTACACTTCTCTGCAATCCAGGGTAATGGCTTCAAAACTCTGGCTGAAGGCCAGAACGTTGAGTTTGAAATTCAGGACGGTCAGAAAGGCCCGGCTGCTGTTAACGTAACCGCAATCTGAATTTAATACCACTGATCTTGTCGCGCGCAGGCGCATCACTTTCAGTTTTAAAGCCTCGCTGATGCGGGGCTTTTTTACGACTATTTTTCAAAGTGTTACAGCACCCCTCTTCTCGTCGTGGTTTGTTGCAAAACGACACCATAATTCTCACCACTGGCCCGGTGTAACGGGTATTCTCCTGTCCGCATCGCTTTATATCGAACGACTGGAGTCAGAGTGCAGAACAAAAGTATTAATGCGGGCCAGCCTTTCACTACACTACGCTTTGCACTGGTTTGTATGGCGATTATGGGATGTCTTGGGATATTGCTGGCGCGGGTCGGATGGCTACAAATTGTTGAACCCGACAAGCTGGTGAAACAAGAAGATATGCGATCGCTGCGTGAAATCCCCTCGGCGGCCCCACGCGGAATGATTGAGGATCGTAACGGAAAGCCGCTGGCCGTGAGCGTGCCGGTTGATGCCATCTGGGCCGATCCCTATACACTATTGCAAAAAGGTGGGCCGGGGACGGATGTTCGCTGGCAGGGGCTGGCGTCACTGCTGCATATGCCCCTGGATACGCTTACCCGGCGCATACATGAACATCCGCAATCACGATTTCTCTATCTGGCACGTCAGGTCGATCCGCAGCAGGCAAAATGGGTCGGTAAACTCAACTTGCCGGGCATTAATTTGCGCGAAGAATCCCGCCGCTTTTATCCGGCAGGCCACGTAGCCGCCAACCTGATCGGATTTACGAATATTGATGGTCAGGGCATTGAGGGGGTAGAGAAGAGTTTCAACGCTCAGTTGACGGGCAAGGCGGGCGCGCGGCTGGTGCGCCGCGACCGCCATGGGCAGGTTATTGAAAATCTAAACGATATCACCCCGGTTCCGGCTCATAATATCCAGCTCAGCATTGATGAACGCCTGCAAACTGTAACCGAGGATGCACTCGATAATGCGGTCAGATGGAACAAAGCGCAGTCGGGAGCGGCGGTATTGATCAAGATTGATACCGGTGAAATCCTGTCAATGGCAAGCTTCCCGGATTTTAATCCCAATAATCGGGAAAACGCGACGCTGGACGATTTTCGTAACCGGGCGATCAGCGATACTTTCGAACCAGGCTCGACAGTAAAACCACTGGTTATTATGACCGCACTTCAGCAGGGGATTGTGCAACCTGGCAGCGTGGTCGATACCCATCCCTACACCCTCGACGGACACCGCATCCGCGATGTCGGTTACTATCCTGAACTGACGTTGACCGGTATTTTGCAGAAATCGAGCGATACCGGCGTCTCCCGACTTTCGCTGGCGATGCCTGTACAGCATCTAATCGATACGTATGAAAATTTCGGCTTTGGCGAGTCTACCGGGCTTGGTCTTACTGGCGAAAGCAGGGGCCTTTTACCACAGCGTCAGTACTGGGGGCTGCTTGATCGCGCCACCTTTTCATTTGGCTATGGTTTGATGGTCACCCCCCTACAATTAGCACATGTCTATGCCACTATCGGAAGCTTTGGCCTTGAAAGGCCGTTATCGATTACCCGTATCGATCCACCGGTAATGGGGAAGCGGGTGATGCCCGAAGAGATTGTTCATCAGGTTGAACATATGATGGAAAGCGTGGCGCTGCCGGGCGGCGGCGGTATTAAGGCCGCCGTGCGTGATTATCGCGTGGCGGTCAAAACCGGGACGGCTAAAAAGATTGGTGATGATGGCAAGTACGTTGATAAATACATCGCCTATACCGCGGGGGTTGCGCCTGCCAGTCATCCGCGTTATGCGCTGGTGGTAGTGATTAACGATCCGCAAAACGGCAGCTATTATGGCGGGGCAGTCTCGGCCCCTGTTTTTAGTCAGATCATGGGCGATGTACTACGTCTGGAGAACGTGATGCCAGATGGCATGCCGCAGGATTCGAAAAATCTTCTGGTCATGCATACCGCTTCAGGCGAACAACCTGCACTGTAATGATTTCCCCGCAGGGCGATAAGCGTTACACTTTCGCCCTCAATTTTTTCCCGGAGTTGTTATGTCCTACCGTTGCCCGCTTTGCCATGCGCCATTGACCCGGCATGAAAACAGCTATCTTTGTCCACAGCGGCATCAGTTTGATCGGGCAAAAGAAGGGTATGTAAACCTGTTACCGGTTCAGCATAAGCGTTCACGCGATCCGGGCGACAGCGCTGAGATGATGCAGGCGCGTCGGGCTTTTCTTGATGCCGGGTACTACCAGCCCTTGCGTGACAGGCTGGTGGAAAAACTGCGCACTTTAGCCCCTACAGCCCTGTTGGATATTGGCTGCGGAGAAGGGTACTACACCCATGCGTTTGCTGATTGCGCGCAGGAGACCTGGGGGCTGGACGTGGCGAAAGCGGCGATCCGTCCGGCGGCAAAACGCTATCCACAGGTGAATTTTTGCGTTGCCTCCAGTCAGCGACTCCCGTTTACTGCGCAAAGTATGGATGCCATCGTGCGTATTTATGCGCCGTGCAATCCGCAGGAGCTGGAGCGGGTAGTAAAACCGGGTGGCTGGGTGATCACGGTAACACCGGGTCCCCGACATTTAGTGGAGTTGAAAGGGCTTATCTACGATCGTATTCATTTACATGAACTGTCGACCGGGCAACTGGCCGGTTTTGTGCTTCGCCAGCATGAGGCTCTGAGCTATAACATGGTGCTCAGCGGCACAGAGGCGGTGGCATTACTGCAAATGACGCCTTTCGCATGGCGGGCTAAACCGCAGGTTTGGGAGACGTTACAGACGCAACAAGAATTTCACTGCCAGACGGATTTCAGCATTCACTGCTGGCAGCGGGACAGTTAACCGGCGTAGTGGCTCCAGAGGATCTGCACGCCGATACCCATCAACACGATGCCCCCCAGAATTTCAGCCCGTTTACCCAGTAGCGGGCCAATAAAGCGGCCGATCATCATACCTGTGGTGGACATGACCAGCGTAGCACAGCCAATCGCCAGCGCAGTAGTCAGGATGTTGACCTGAAGAAATGCCAGCCCGACACCGACGGCCATGGCATCAAGACTGGTGGCGATGGCCGTTGTTACCAGCAGCCAGAAACCGTGACGCAGCGGCGGCGCATCCTCAGCGTCATTGCCTCTGAAGCCCTCAATCACCATTCGGCAGCCTAAAAAAAGCAGCAGAAAAAAGGCAATCCAGTGGTTCCATTCCAGTACAAACTGGGTCGCGAGCATACCCAGCGCCCAGCCAATCAGCGGCATGAGTGTCTCAACGGCACCAAAGATAAGACCTGTGCGTAATGCTTCAGAAAATTTGGGGTTATGTAGAGTGGCACCCTTACCGATAGAGGCGGCGAAGGCATCCATTGACATGCCGAGGGCAAGAAGAACGGTTGCGGATAGATTCATAAGAGCGTCCTGACCGGGAACCAATAAACACACCACCACCCCCAGTAAACAGCGGTTGATGCGCCTATGGTCTCGCCTGATCGCTGTAGTGCAATCCGTACGCGCCACGTTTTTCAACGAGTATGTTGACACGTACATTTCCGGCAACCCGGAAATTAGCTACTCCCCAATGACGGGCGCAACCTTACCATATTTAATTAATACCAGACAATAACAAAGAATGATTATTTCGCTATCTAATTGATAACGATTTTCATTTACTTTTGTAGGTAAATAAAACGTTAATAAATACGGGTGTATTGCGAAAGCAATATAGCCGTGGCTATATACCTTTACCCTGATATCACGGAAATATAGCAACGGCTATCAATCTAACTTACTAATTTGCAACAAGTAATTTATATATTTTCTCCAGATCGTCTATATTTCGTACCCTTATCAGCAACCTCCGTTGCTCTAACTGCATAACCAGAACACCATCTTCCGATAAATTCATCTCTTTAATACGGCTATATTTTATCCATACATTAGTAAAGAAAAAGCCCTCTTTTTTGAAGATGATCTTAGGCGTACGTATCCAGAACAAATACAGGCCCATTAATGCCAGCGCGCTTAATAACCATGTGGTTATTATTGCACCATTACCGGTCGTATTATTATAGATAAGAATAACAATTAACCCGACGAAGATAATACCGTCGAGGCGGCTGCGTCTTAGCAGCGGCACGGCGAGCAGAGTAGCACCGTTGCGGCGCGGCATAATGAACTGATCGTAGAGGGCAAATCCCAGTAGCAGTGCGATAAACACCACCAGCACGATATCGGTCAGGTTCATTTATTTTCCTCAAAAAAAAGCCGGGGCAGAGCCCCGGCGGCATAACACTTAATTACAGACCCAGCAGGCCAACAGCATAACCCGCAATACCGATGACAAAGAACCCAACGATGATCCACAGCGGGTTAACTTTCTTACGCAACAGCCACATACAGGCGAAGGTCAGCAGCAGAGGAACCAGGCCCGGCATCAACTGATCAAGGATAGTTTGAACAGTCGTGACGTTCTCTTTACCGGTCTGGTCGGTGATCCGCGACACCACCAGCGGTATATTCACGTGCGTCCACTTGTTAACCAGCGCCCCCATGACAAACAGGCCGAGGATTGACGCCCCCTCAGTCAGTTTTTGCAGGAAGCCACCGCCCATATCCTTAACAATATCGATACCTTTACGGTAGCCGTATGCCACACCGTAGTAACGTGTCGCCAGACGCACCACGTTAAACAGGATAAAGAACAGCAGCGGCCCGAGCAGACTGCCGCTCATCGCGATACCCGCCCCCAGCGCGGCAAATACCGGACGAACCGTACCCCAGAAAATCGGGTCGCCAACACCAGCCAGCGGTCCCATCAGACCTACTTTGATACCGTTGATGGCACCATCGTCGATCTCAGCCCCGTTAGCACGCTGCTCTTCCATCGCCAGCGTAACGCCGAGTACCGGCGCAGCAACGTAAGGATGAGTGTTAAAGAATTCCAGGTGACGTTTGATTGCCTGGCGACGCGCTTCGTTGTTTTCCGGATACAGGCGTTTAATCGCCGGAACCATGGAGAAGCAGAAACCCAGCGCCTGCATACGTTCGAAGTTCCATGAACCCTGAAACAGGTTAGAACGAAGGAACACGCCACGAATATCACCCGGAGTCAGTTTTTTCTCGGTGGTAGTTTTAGTGATATCAACCATTTCGTTCACCTGTTAGTCCAGTTCATTATCAAGATCGTTAGTACCTGCCGCCTGAACCGGGGCTCCTGCGGAACGGTTGTATTTCGGGCTCAACTGAATATACAGCACAGCCATCACAGCGCCGATAACGCCGAGTGCTACCAGGTTAAAGTTGGTGAAGGCGGCGGTAACAAAGCCCAGGTAGAAGAACGGCATCAGGTAGCCTGCGCGCATCATGTTGATGACCATCGCATAACCAACGACCACGATCATACCACCGGCAATATTCAGACCGCTGGTCACCACTTCAGGAATGGCGTTCAGCATGTTCTGGACTTCACTGGTACCGACTGAAACCGCAACGATTACTGCCGGGATAGCAATACGCATCGCCTGCAAGAACAGGGAAGAGACGTGTATCCAGGAGAGCGCCGTCAGGTTGCCATTTTCGGCCGCCTTGTCCGCCGCGTGCTGGAAAGCAACAGTGATAGTACGCACGATGATAGTCAGAACCTGGCCTGCAGCAGCCAGAGGAATAGCCAGCGCGATACCTGCACCGATACCCTGATGACCGGCAATAACCAGAATGGTAGAGATGATAGAGGCCAGCGCAGCATCAGGTGCAACGGCGGCACCGATGTTCATCCAGCCCAGCGCAATCATTTCCAGAGTACCACCGATAATAATACCGGTTTTCATATCTCCAAGAACGATACCCACTAGGGTACAGGCGACCAGCGGACGGTGACACTGAAATTCATCGAGTATCGACTCCATACCCGCGATACACGCTACGATAAATATCAGCACAATTTGAAGAACCGTAATCTCCATTGTACTTCTCCTATAAACGTAAGACTAATATATGAAAATTAAATGATAACCAGCGTGACGCGTTACTTACCGATTTTGCCGATCAGTTCCATCATCTTCAGTTTCGGATCGTTGGAGACCTTACGGACTTCCAGTTCAATGCCCCGATCGTTCAGTTTTTTGAATGCCTCAATGTCTTTTTCATCGACTGAAACGGCATTGTTGACCTGCGTTTTACCCTGACGGAACGCCATACCACCGATGTTCACGGAGGTAATTTTCACGCCGCCTTCCACCAGACGTTCGACATCCGTTGGATTAGTAAACAGCAGCATGACGCGCTCACCTGCATATTTCGGGTTGTTATACACGCGGATCATTTTGTCAACGTCAACCACGTGCGCGGTGACACCTGGCGGTGCGACCTGGGTTAACAGCGTTTTACGTACGGTATCTGCTGCAACCTCGTCACTGACGACGATAATGCGACGAACGTTGGTTTCTTTGGTCCAGCGGGTGGCAACCTGACCATGGATCAAGCGGTCATCGATACGTGCAAGACCAATAACCATATAGTCATTGGCACCCATTGGTTTCGCCGGTGCTGCCGGGCGTGGCGCAGCCGCTGCCACCGGAGCGGCGACTTCAACCGGCTTCGCTTTCAGTGCTTTTACGCCTTCACGACCGGTTTCAACCGCCAGGGCAACCAGTTCATCGAAAGTCGGATTATCATCGCGACCCATTAATGTCTCGACCAGCATCGGGATGTTGACACCCGCGATGACTTCATAGTGCTCTTTATCGACGACAATACGGCTGGCAGCGTTGAACGGACTGCCTCCCCATGTATCGACGAGAAATAGCACGCCGCTAGTGGTGTCGAGTTTCGCTAACTGAGCGTTATACTTTTCAATCAGCGTCTCTGCATTCTCGCCTGGAACAAAATCAATCCAGCCGACGTTTTCCTGCTCGCCTAACAGCATCTCAGCCGTTTTCAGCAGTTGTTCTGCAGCCCAACCATGTGTACCAATTACAATAGCAATCGTCACTTGCTACCTCCTTTATTATCGTTAATACATCGACTCTCAGATGCATTGCGAATCGTCGTCAGAAACCGAATCGATTCAGATCTCTGTTTGGCCCGAAAAGTGATTACTACAGTGAATTATTTTAGATAGTAAAAAAATAAATAATGTGATGAAGATCCGTAATTTAAATTTGTACGGGTATTAATTTCGCAGCGCAAAAAATCGCACAGAATGCAAAGACAGGTAAATCTTTGCCAAAGGACATTTTAGTCTGTTATGTTTACCTTTCGTTTAACATAGCAGGAGAACAGGGCAGCCGCCCGTCATATGGACCGTCACCGACGTCTTTTTACAATCACGCACGCTCGTGCCATCCGTCAACATCTCACTATACCTTCCGTCATTGTCACGCCTGAAATACCCCCGGCGCTGGCTAAACACGTCCCCAGCAGGAGCAGATCATGGAATTGTTGATGGACCCCTCAATTTGGGTCGGGCTACTTACGCTGGTCGTCCTTGAGATCGTTCTGGGCATTGATAACCTGGTCTTTATCGCCATTCTTGCTGACAAATTGCCGCCGAAACAGCGCGATAAAGCCCGTCTGATTGGCCTGTCGCTGGCGCTGATTATGCGACTGGCGCTGCTGTCGGTTATTTCATGGATGGTGACGCTCACCAAACCGCTATTCAGCGTCTGGGACTATGCCTTCTCCGGACGCGATCTGATCATGCTGCTTGGAGGGATTTTCTTGCTCTTCAAAGCGACCACCGAACTCCATGAGCGTCTGGAAAATCGCCAGCATGACGGTGGACATGGCAAAGGTTATGCCAGTTTTTGGGTGGTAGTGTTACAGATTGTCGTGCTCGATGCGGTCTTTTCCCTGGATGCGGTGATCACTGCGGTCGGGATGGTGAACCATCTGCCGGTGATGATGGCAGCGGTGGTGATTGCGATGTCGGTGATGCTGCTGGCCTCGAAGCCTCTGACCAACTTCGTCAACCAGCATCCGACGGTCGTGGTGCTGTGTTTAAGCTTCCTGCTGATGATTGGTCTTAGCCTGGTGGCAGAAGGTTTTGGCTTCCATATTCCGAAAGGCTACCTGTACGCGGCGATTGGCTTCTCCATTATTATCGAGTTTTTCAACCAGGTGGCGCGCCGTAACTTTATTCGCCATCAGTCAACCTTGCCGCTGCGCGCACGTACGGCGGATGCCATCCTTCGCCTGATGGGCGGTCGCAAGCGTAATGGCCCGCCTGCCGAATCGGAAAGCCATACCCACGTTCCGATCCCGGATGGAGCCTTTGCTGATGAAGAGCGTTACATGATTAATGGCGTTCTCACGCTGGCCTCACGATCGCTGCGTAGCATCATGACGCCGCGCGGGGATATTAGCTGGGTTGATGCTAACCTGAGCCCGGATGCCATTCGCCAGCAGCTTCTCTCTTCTCCGCACAGCTTGTTTCCGGTGTGCCGCGGTGAGCTGGATGAAGTAATTGGTATTGTCCGCGCCAAAGAGCTGTTGGTGGCGCTGGAAGCGGGTGAAGATGTCGCCGCGATGGCGTCCAGCGCGCCAGCTATCGTGGTTCCTGAAACCCTGGACCCCATCAATCTTCTCGGCGTCCTGCGTCGTGCACGCGGCAGTTTTGTCATTGTCACCAATGAGTTCGGCGTAGTGCAGGGGCTGGTTACGCCGCTCGACGTGCTTGAAGCCATTGCCGGTGAGTTTCCGGACGCCGACGAAACGCCGGAAATCGTTGCGGATGGCGACGGCTGGCTGGTGAAGGGCGGAACCGATCTTCATGCGCTGCAACACACGCTGGAGCTCAATAACCTGGTGAACGATGAAGACGATGTTGCCACCGTGGCGGGTCTGGTCATTGCCGTTAATGGTCATATTCCGGCGGTCGGGGAGGTAATCGAACTGGCTCCGTTACGTATTACGATTATGAAAGCCAATGACTACCGCGTGGACCTGGTTCGCGTCGTTAAAGAACCTTCCGCGGACGACGAAGAAGAGTAACGTCTAACGTAGCGGCATAATTGGCCCGGAAGGGTGATTATGCCGCACGGGTAAGGGCGTTCGCTGCGCCAGCCACAGCGGAAATTCAGCCAGCGGCATGGGTCTGGCATACAGGTAGCCCTGTAATAACAGTACATTATGCTGACGCAAATAGGTTGCCTGCTGTTCGGTCTCAACCCCTTCAGCCACCAGTTCAATATTCAGCCGCTGTCCGAGCGCGATAATAATGTCTGTCACCGTTGAATTGACCGCATCGGTACCAATAGCGCCGGTAAACGCTTTATCGATTTTCAGCACGTCAGGGCGCAGTTTTTCCAGCCACGACAGGGAACTGTTGCCGGTACCGAAATCGTCAATGGCAAGCTTAATCCCCTTACGATGTAGCTCCCGTACAAGGCGATAATCGATATCATCCAGCGCGTCACGTTCGGTTAACTCCACCACCAGTTGCTGTATCGGGTTTGTATCAAACCAATAACGGTTAAGATCTTTAAGTAACAACCCTCGACGCAGGTGGCTGGCGGCAACATTAATACCAATATGAAAATGGTGGTCTGGCGGGAATACGGCCAGGTTACGTACAGTCTCATTGATCACATAGCGGGTCAGAGGAATGATCAGATTGTGATCTTCAGCAATGGGAATAAAAACATCCGGTGAGATCCAACCCTGCCGGGGATTGTTCCAGCGAAGTAAAATCTCCACGCCTGTACATTCATTATTTCGGGTATTGAGAAGCGGCTGACAGAAAACTTCAAATTCCCGGGCGGCAATGCCCAGATTAATTTCCCAGGTAAAACTCATTCGTCCTGCCGTGGCAAGCCAGGCAATCCATGCCAGCAGAGTACTCAGAATCAATGCCAGTGGTAGCTGGCTGGGCAGGTCGCGTAATGCCAGTGCGGTAGCGCCCGGTGTGCTGACGTTAATGGTAAACGGGAAGTTCGCCGACGCCAGCCGATATAACGGATGATCCTGGTCGTCCGCTAACCTGTCGACCACGCCGAGACCCTCTATATAGTGGCGGTCGCCTAATGTCAGGCTCAGGGCGGAAATAAGCGGCGCGCGTGGACTCAAAATCAGGCTGCTTAGCAGCTCAATGTTAATACTCTCCATCACGCCATCTTCACCGTCAGCCGAGACCGGATACCATTGCAGCATAATTGGCGAGCCTCTGAGCAGAGACTGATCGGTTGAAAGGAGTAATCGCGCCTCGCTTGCCGGCAGCGCAGGCTGTAGCTGATTCACCGGAATATCGCGCGCGCCAAAAATACTCGAGCAATAAAGAATGCCGGATTTCACCAGCGCAATAGAGCGGACAGTTTGCAGTATCGCGGCTTTTTTACGGATCAGCGGCTGTACTTCAGCGCAGGGTAATCCCACCAGCCGCATCGTTTCTTCGCGGCTATCTTCGAGCGGAAGCAATATTTTATCCAGGGTGGCAACGGCCTGCGTTGCGGCTTCGTGGATGCGTTCCTGATTTAAGCTACGCTGCGAAATAAATCGTATCCCTAAGGTCAGGCTCAGCGTCACCAGCGCGACAATAGCACTGATGAGAAATCGCTTACGCTGATAATTGACGATAATCCGCTGCGCTGTTTGCATAGTTGGCTTTAATCTTTCTCGCATAACTGGCGAAGGTGCCAGCGGTACCCTAAATAAAATTGTAGTGTGCAAAGACGGATGCGACGAGAAAATAGCGTGTAGGTTGCCCACCTGTGAAAGGTGGGCAAGGAGAGGTTTTAGTCACACTGTACTTTAATGGCCAGACCGCCGCGTGACGTTTCACGGTATTTGGCGTTCATATCTTTGCCGGTTTCATACATAGTCTCTATGACTTTATCCAGCGAAACGCGCGGCTCGCTGGTACGGCGCATGGCCATTCGTGCCGAATTGATCGCTTTTACCGAAGCAATAGCATTACGCTCAATGCAGGGCACCTGAACCTGGCCGGCAACCGGATCGCAGGTCAAGCCAAGGTTATGCTCCATGCCGATTTCGGCGGCGACGCAGACCTGCTCGGGACTTGCGCCCAGCAGTTCCGCCAGGCCTGCTGCTGCCATTGAGCAGGCGACGCCCACTTCGCCCTGGCAACCGACTTCCGCACCTGAAATAGACGCATTCATCTTGTAGAGCGCGCCGATAGCACCCGCGGCAAGGAAGTAGCGGATGTAAATATCCGGGCTAACCGACTCAATAAAATGATCGTAATAGGCCAGAACCGCCGGGACGATACCGCATGCGCCGTTAGTTGGCGCGGTCACTACGCGGCCACCGGCAGCATTCTCTTCATTGACTGCCAGCGCAAACATATTGACCCAGTCAATAACGATCATCGGATCGTTAGACAGCTTATCGCTGGAGACCAGCATCCGGCGCAGGGCGGGCGCACGACGCGGTACGCGCAGCGGACCCGGTAACACGCCTTCGGTATTCAAACCACGATCGATACAGGCGCGCATGGTTTGCCACACGTCGGCGAAATAGTCTTCAATTTCTTTTTTACTGTGTAGCGCCAGCTCGTTCTGCATCACCATGCCGGAAAGCGACAGGCCAGTCTCTTTACAATAACCCAGCATCTCTTTCGCCGAGGTAAATGGATAGGGGACGCTCAGCTCGCTGCTGGCATCTTTACCAAAATGCTCTTCATCAACGATAAAACCGCCGCCAATAGAGTAATAGGTTTTACTGTAGATGACCTTTTCGCCGTTCCACGCGTGGATTTGCATCCCGTTCTCATGCAGCGATAAGTTGTCACTGCGAAAATGCATCCCGTCATTAGCGGGGAAATCCACTTCATGCGCGCCATTCGCCAGCAGCAGGCGGCCGCGCGCTTCAACGTCGCGAATAAATGCCGGAATACTGTCAATATCGACGGTTGCCGGCAAATTGCCCGCCAGACCCATAATGATAGCGATATCGGTGTGGTGACCCTTACCGGTCAATGACAGCGAACCATAGACATCCACCGTCACGCGGGTGACGGTTTTCAGCAGCTCTTTTTCGACCAGATCATCGACGAACTGTTTACCGGCCTTCATTGGCCCTACAGTGTGGGAAGATGAGGGGCCAATCCCCACCTTAAACATGTCGAATAGACTAATCACGGTATGTACTCCTGACAGGGTTACTGACTCTTAGTAACGATGTAAAAATTGGGCTTAGTGTAAGAGGGAACGGCGTTTTCAGCCTGACTATTCACATGAATTAAACTAATGTCTAACCGCTGATTTACTAATGAGTGCAGTCCCCGTTCCCTCTACTATAGTCAGGGTTTGAATCCCACTTGTAGCGCCAGCTCACGAATAATGCCTGCGGTCATGCCCCAGACAAAATAGTGCTGATACCATGAAAGCCAGAGGCGGTGTGAATTCCCGCGACGGTGAATATCAAGAGGATGATAGCGACCCAGACGCAAGGCTTCCGCCAGCGGCATTTCAAACACCGCAGCGACCTCGTCTTCGCAGGCACGCCAGGGAAGATCGGGTGGAATAATACCCACGACCGGCGTGACCTGAAATCCGGTTACGCTGTCAACCGGCGGTAATACCCCAATCACTTCTACTTCCTCAGGCGGAATAGCGACCTCCTCCTGCGCTTCGCGTAACGCGGCGGCAATCAGGGAGGCATCACTGGCATCTACTGCGCCGCCGGGAAATGCAACCTGCCCGGCGTGTTTGCGCAAATGCGGTGAGCGCTGGGTTAGTAGCAGGCCTGGCTGTTCCCGGCGAACAACCGGGATCAGCACCGCCGCCTGGCGGCTGTTAAGCGTGCTGCGTCCGGGCTGGGGGCGCAGGAGTTGAAAGCGTGAGAGAAAATCATCAAGCGTCAGATTGGGAACATCCACAGATCACATCTCCAGTTGTTGCAGGATACGATTAACTTTATCAAAGGTTTCCTGATATTCCGCCTCTTCCTGACTATCGGCGACGATCCCGCCGCCCGCGGAACAATATAGCTGCCCCTGATAAGCCGTTAAGGTACGGATGGTAATACTGGTGTCCATATTGCCGCACAGACTCAGGTAGCCGATGCTGCCGCACCAGGCATTGCGTCGGTGTGGCTCCAGTTCGTCAATGATTTCCATTGCCCGCACCTTTGGCGCGCCGGTAATAGAACCGCCCGGAAAGGCGGCCCGCAGCAGATCGGTGGCGTGTAAATATGCAGGGAGTGTCGCGGTAATGGTACTCACCAGATGGTGTACCGCCGGAAACGGCTCCACGACAAACAGTTCCGGCACCGCCACCGAGCCGGGCACGGCAACGCGGCCAATATCATTACGCATTAAATCGACAATCATCAGATTCTCGGCACGATCTTTAGGGGAGCGGGCAAGCTTTGCGGCCTGTTGTGCATCTTCATCGGGGTTATTCCGCCGAGGCAGTGTGCCCTTAATGGGCCGGGTCTGGATGTGGCCCTCATGCAACTGGATAAAGCGCTCCGGCGACAGGCTGAGAATGGCACCTTCTTCAAGGCGTAAAAAGGCGCTGAAAGGTGCTTTATTGGCAGCATTGAGCTGGCGAAACATCGCCCATTCATCGCCTTCATAACGTGCCTGAAAACGCTGCGCCAGATTAACCTGGTAACAGTCGCCGCTGTGCAGATATTCCTGTACCTGGCGGAACTTTTCACCGTACTGGACGCGGGTCATGTTTGACTGCCAGCCGGAGGTGAGTCGAAAGCCCGCAGCTTCAGGTAAGCTTCTGTCAGCCAGCCAGGCCAGCCGCTGATTAACATCACCATGACTGAGCAGTGTGACCCGCTGGCGTTGATGATCGACAATCAAGGCCCAGTCATAAATTCCCACCGCCATATCCGGCAGTGGAATATCGGCTTCAGCCTTTGTCGGGAGCGTCTCGAAACGCCGTCCTAAATCGTAGCCAAACAACCCCAGCGCGCCGCCCTGAAAAGGCAGATCGTCCTGTGGCCCAGGCTGTAAATGCAGCGCGTCGAGCCTGTTTTGCAGCAGGGTTAACGGATTGTCCTGTGAACGGCGTTCTTCTCCGCCGCTGGCTATTGTGGTGGTATCGCCTTGCGTAATCAGCGTAGCGCGCGGATCGGCGACCAGAATATCGAACCGGCTGTGCGGATGATCGGCATGGCCTGAATGCAGCAGCATCGCCCACGGCAGATGGCTAATCGCGGAGAAATAACGTTCGGCGGCGTCCTGACGCCACGGTAAAGCGATAACGGTGGGAGAATGCGTGTTCATCGTACCTGACTCTGTGCTGTCCTGCTGGCTAAGTGCCGGACAGCATGAAATAATAAGCGACAATAATGTAGCAGGAGTGTGTCATGTTTGCAGGTTTACCTTCGCTCAGCCATGAGCAGCAGCAAAAAGCGGTCGAGCGTATTCAGGAACTGATGGCGCAGGGGATGAGCAGTGGCCAGGCCATTTCCCAGGTGGCGGATGAACTGCGTGCCAGCCACACCGGTGAGCGGATCGTGGCGCGTTTTGAGGATGAAGACGAGTAACTCACGGGAGACGTATGCCTGAGATCGTATTACCGGCGGCCGTTCGCGAGTTTCTTCTTGCCGCCGTGGTGCCTGGCGATATGACGCTGCCTTTTCATTATCCCGAGCCTGAGCAATGGATACAGTGGCAACGCGGATTTCGTGTTCACGGCATCACGGGAGAGGACCTGACCGCCAGCCGCGCGGGAGCCTGGCAACCCGGCTGGGTCGTCATCGCGCTCAACGGTTTTGACGATCCCTTTTTTGTCGATCTCAACGACGCCGCGCAGGGCTTTCCGGTTTATTACGCACCGCATGGCGCAGGCCGTTGGGAGGCGCAACGGGTTGCTCCCACCCTGGCAAACTTTCACGAGCGGCTGGTAGCATTGCACGATCTGGCTGAAGATGATTCTGCGTTTGTGCACTATCTGGATTCGCTCCCTGAAAGGCAGGAGCCGTTCTGGGCCGAGGTGCGTAGTGAAAGGCAGGAGCGTGAAGACCCGGTTGAAGATGAAATCGCTGCCCCCTCCGATCCCGCAGACTGGCAGCGGGGGAAACTGATAGTGACTGAGGTCGGTGGGCAAAAACTGAAGGTCGCCCACCTTTTGCGAAAAACGCTCAACCTCTCTCTTTCTGAGGTGATGGCGTTTATTGCTCAACCGCCGATTATTGCTGGCGAAGATTTTCATATCCGCCTGCGTCCGCTGGAAGCCTCACTTTCTGCCCTTGGCGCAAGCGTAGCGTTTCAGCCTGAGGGACCTCAGCTGGAAACGTTCCGATTGAATGCTTTTTTCACGGTTGAAGCGCTTATCGAATGCGTCAAAGCGGGCCAGGAAACCGGCGTTTATTACGATATTTACTCGGCAAGCGGCGAGGCGTTTCACACGGGGGAGCAGGTTTATATTGTTGATCCTGAAACGGGTGAGGGTGATCCGCTGGCCTTTCAGGTTAACGGGGTGACGTTACATTATGCTTATGCTGGCGACCAGTTCCGCAGCGTGGTAGAGCTAGCCGTTGAGCAAAAGCCCGCAGTCAGCGCAGAGGACATTATCCGTGCGCTCAACCACTACAGCGACTATGATGATTTTCTGGATATGGAATAGCAAGGATAGTGATGAACAACGAGGATGTTCAGGCACATATTACGATTCATTTCTTAACGGATGACGTTCTGAACATTCCCGCCAATAGTTTAATTGGCTGGAACTTTGCAGGGCAGAATTTACATCGGGCGATAATGGATGATCTCTGTCTTGACGGGGCTGATTTTGCGGATGCCCATCTGCGCAATACCAGCCTGATCCGGGCCTCTCTGGTGGGCGCAGATTTATCCCGGGCGGCGCTAATGTGTGCTTCACTCGATCAGGCCCGCCTTATGCACTGTAATTTCCGTGCAACCAGACCCTTTTTTGCCTCATTTATCGGTGCTTCTTTACAAGGCGCGGATTTTAGCGATGCCGATGTCCACGGTGCAAAATTTACCTGCGCCAACCTTTGTGGGGCGAATCTACGCTTTGCTCGTTATGAGGGTTGTGATTTTCAGCACGCACGTTATGATGCGCAAACGCAATGGCCGGAAGGTTTTGAACCGCAGGCGTGGGGGGCTATTCACATGGGCACATTATTATTACCCGCAGCCGATCTTCCTGATGGATTTTGTTACCCCGCCCGTTTTTGCCGACTGATCGGGCAGAACTTACTCGATTTTGACCCATGGATCGTGCTGACCGGCCAATACCTTAAAATACGCTATGACGGTCTCAGGTCACGTTATCCGCAAAGACGATTAATTCCTTTCGCCAGGCGCGAAGATAATGACGATGTCGCCTGCTGGGAAGCCGGAAAGGGGGAAAAGGTTTTCATCGTTCACGACTTTGCCAGCCCAGGCTGGGAACAGCACGAGACGTTCGAATGTTTTGCCGACTGGTTTCATCATGCGCTGGATGCCACGCTGACGTTTGATGATGAATGAATCTGCTTTCGATTCATTAACTCAGGCTAATTTTTATGGAATAACACCATGCAGGAGGCTTACTTATGATCACTCTTCCCCTTACACGTCTTAACCATCACTCCCGGGGGCAGTTTGTTGCCTGCTCATGGGCCGCGGATGGGCGGATAGCTATTCTGGAAACCGAAAAAATACCTGAGCGTATTGATGGCATGTTTGTTCCGACGCGAACAGAGAAGCAAGGCTGGTATATCACCCTTTATTCTCCAGATTTACGTCGTCTGGAATTGCCGGTAATTACAGATGACATAAATTTTCATCATATTCAGCTTGTGGATGATGACCACCTCTTACTGGTTTGTGGTCGCAGCCGCTACCAAAATGGTGAAGGAGAGAAAAATGCGGCGATTTATACGCTAAACAGCACTGTGGTTCGCCGCTTTACGTTAGGCGATGGTATTCAGGATATTTCCGTTACAGAGGACGGCGCGATATGGGTCAGCTATTTCGATGAAGGTGTTTTCGGCAATTATGGCTGGGAGGAGCCAATGGGCCGGCCCGGTCTGGTAAAATACGATCTCTGCGGAAATATACTCTGGCAACAGGACGAGTTTGATATTTGTGACTGCTATGCGCTTAACGTCGAAAACCCGCAGTCCGTGTGGTTTTACTATTATATGGACTTTAAACTGGTGCATCTTAGCGGCAGTGATTCAGTGAGTTATCAAATACCGGTCCAGGGTATGCAGGATTTCGCGCTCTGCAACCCGTGGATCATTACCGACAACGGTTATAATCAGCATAATAAATTTACGCTTTGGCGTCTGACCGGGCAGCAGCTAAAAAAACAGGACAGCCTGCAATTTGCTCATCCGGATGAAAAGCATTTTGCGCACGCTGCCTGGTATATGAGTAGTAACCGCATCCTGGCTTGTACTGCCAATGGCATTTACTTTTGCCAACTTTCGCCCTCGCTCTTTGATTGACATCATTGGCGATCGCGTTGCTTAATCCGGCATGGAAAGTATTGTCGGATTAAAGCTGTGAGGTCGGTTTGCGCAAACGAAATGCCATCAGGCATAACCGGCCTCAACAACCGTGAGAGCGGCAGTATATTACCGCTCTAATTCGATGTTAACCGTGTTCAATCCCACCAGAAATACCAGACCGGGGCGTTTTTTAACATACTGGCCAGCGCTCTGATACTCTCCATCCCCTGCGTCACAATATCCTCGCAAAAGGCAAATTGCTCATTTGCCAGCTTTTCTGCATCTTCATCGCTCTGCGGCGGGCGTGAGACCGACATCTCCCAGACATCATGTGTTACCGCAACCGGTATTGCACCGTATTGTTCATACCACCAACGAAAAACGGCGATTTGTTCCGCGGGTGACGGGCAACTATTAAACCCGCCCATGGGCACCCACGCGGCGAGTTCCCACGGATTCCGGGTAGGGATTTTGACCAGCAAAATTTCTTTACAGAGCTGCTCCTCGTCATGCCACCAGGAGCAAAACTGGTCGTTGGGCATAGTGTCAGTAAATTCGCCAGTCATTCCATCGCCAGAAGGATAACGGGCGAATAACGCCTGCGCGTCCAGCTTTTCAGCTTCGCAAATCATTTGCCTGCGATCTTCTGCAAAAGAGGTTGGATCGAATTCTTCCAGCATGTCCGTTAGCGTACTATCCGGAACAATGATCAGCGGAATGAACCCGGCTTTTTCACCTTCCTCACGCCATTGCTGCCAGGTCGCCAGCAGACGTTTGTCATCAGTTTCATCAATGAAAAGCTGATATTCGCAGTGTAAAAGATCGATAATTTGTTGGCATTCTTCAGTCATCATGATTGTCCTTAATTGATGGGGTTTATTTAAGATCCGGGATAGTACCTTTCATACAGCATTGATAACTCCGGAAAACGTTGTACAGCCTGCTTTACCAGCGGCAGAATTCGCCGATCTTGCACTCGTCCTAATGTCTCGATGAGCTGGCGAATCACTGCACAGTCTGCATGGGCGAAAAGCGGTAATAACATATCAATGTGATGATCATCGGAGATAAAATCTGGCGTATTTTGTAATGCATAGAGTAGCGTAACAAGACGTCGATCGGTGACTTTATGTAAAAGATGGGTAAAGTTTTTAAACCGATTATATTTTGTTTCCTGAATGGCAAAAATAGCAGAGGGAAATTCGCGCTCATTGAGTTCTGGCAGTAGCCTGAATAAAGGAAAAATATATCTGTCTATGTTTTCACCACGGCGGGCTATAAATTTTAATTTGCTAATAACAAATTCTCGCCATTTCCCTGGGGTGTTAAAAAATTGCCATAAAAGATCATGGGCGCTATTGGCTCTAAAAGTAAATAAAATTCTCAGCGCTTCTGCGCAAAGCTGTAAATCTTCTTTTTCCCGGCAAATGTTTTCCATTAATGCCAGGGTTTTATATTCCGGCAAGGCAAAACGAGACAATGAAGAAATAATACGCAGGCGCATCACGGGGGCATCCGCCGTATTGTACATGGCCCTTAGCTGCATCTGTGAGCCTGGAACGCTTGTGCCAAAACGATCCATGTCCATACTACAGAGAATACCGTCAAGCCAGCGCTCATACCAGTCGAGAAAATCCTCATCATAAATAAATTCAAATGGGTAATCAC
Organism: Superficieibacter electus; assembly: GCF_002915575.1. Taxonomy (GTDB): domain Bacteria; phylum Pseudomonadota; class Gammaproteobacteria; order Enterobacterales; family Enterobacteriaceae; genus Superficieibacter; species Superficieibacter electus. The sequence continues at coordinate 17,947 of NZ_PQGD01000010.1, read as the reverse complement.
AATTACCATCAGTTGCAATCAAGCGCCCACGATATTCTCCTGTAACAACCAGGCAGATATCGTAAGTACAACCTTCCGTCAGAATTGTTAAAAGGCCATTATAGGCAATAAGCATATCCACATCATCGCTGGCATCATACCATTTCTGCTGGCGGTCATTAATTGCATCCATTTCTTGCTGAGTCATATCCAGAGGGATAACGCTATCCTGAGTCAAGTTACCATCGACTCGCGTTTTTTCAAGTGGATACAGCCCCCAGGCAAAGCCTGGACCACCGTTGGCAATATAGCGTAAGAAAATCCGGTAGGAGCGTGGCAAGATAATATTATGTTTTTCTTCCCACGTCGCGATATTGCCTTCTTCCGCAGGCTCAGGCCATTGATAATGCCATTTCTCTGAGCCAAAAATTTTATAGTGCGGATCTTTTTGATGAATTTGTGGTATTTTTTCCTGAATGCGCGAAATTTGTTTTCGTTCACCGTCAGTTAATTGCATCCTTGCTCTCCTTTTGCCCTGCTTTCTGGCGCTAAGTTCGCAATGTTAACCATTGCATTTCGCTCATACATCAGGCCCGAACAATCCAATTGCAGGACCTGATGGCCTGCTATATTTATACCGCCGCAATAATCTTAATTTCAACCTTATACTGCGGTTTCATCAGCGTTGCCTGTACGGTACAGCGCACCGGCGCGTGGCCTGCCACCACCCAGGTGTCCCACGCTTTATTCATTGCGGCGAAATCATCGGCATTAGCGAGAAAAATTGTCGCGTCCAGAATGTGAGTTTTATCGCTGCCTTGCCTGGCCAGTACCGCATCAATCTGCGCCAGCGTATTCGCCGTCTGCTCAAAGGCATCAGCATCAAGATTTTCTGGTACGCCGGTGTAGTACAGCGTCTGATTGTGGATCACGACGTCAGACCAGCGGGCTTCGGCATCGATACGGGTAATGGTCATGGGATTTTCCTTTTTAAATTCTCACAGATAGTGTTCAAGACTGCCATATTGTCCGCGTTTCGTCATCTCTTCGTGCTGGCGAAAACCAGCTCACCCTGACATAATCACTGGCGATTTAACCAGGGGGTAGCGTGACGGACGATTTTGCAACAGACGGCCAGTTAGCCAAAGCCATACCCGGCTTCAAACCGCGCGAGCCGCAGCGCCAGATGGCGGTGGCGGTCGCCGGGGCGATTGAGAAAACTCAACCGCTGGTAGTTGAGGCGGGGACCGGGACCGGGAAGACTTACGCCTATCTCGCCCCAGCCTTGCGTGCGGGTAAAAAAGTCATTATCTCTACCGGCTCAAAAGCGTTGCAGGATCAGCTCTACAGCCGTGATTTACCCACCGTCTCGAAAGCGCTGGACTTTACCGGCAAACTGGCGCTGCTGAAAGGGCGCTCAAACTACCTGTGCCTTGAACGTCTGGAGCAGCAGGCGCTGGCAGGTGGCGACCTGCCGGTGCAAACGCTTAGCGACGTTATCCTCCTGCGCTCATGGGCTAATAATACAATTGATGGCGACATCAGCACCTGTGCCAGCGTGGCGGAGGATTCCCAGGCGTGGCCGCTGGTGACCAGCACCAACGATAACTGTCTGGGCAGTGACTGCCCGCTGTATAAAGACTGCTTCGTGGTCAAGGCGCGTAAAAAGGCGATGGACGCCGACGTGGTGGTGGTCAACCATCACCTTTTCCTCGCCGATATGGTGGTCAAAGACAGCGGTTTTGGTGAACTCATCCCTGAGGCGGATGTGATGATATTTGATGAAGCGCACCAGCTTCCGGATATCGCCAGCCAGTATTTTGGTCAGTCGCTCTCCAGCCGTCAGTTGCTGGACCTGGCGAAAGACATCAGCATTGCCTACCGCACGGAAGTCAAAGACACCCAGCAGTTGCAAAAATGTGCCGACCGGCTGGCGCAGAGTGCCCAGGATTTTCGCCTGCAGCTGGGCGAACCCGGCTATCGCGGTAATCTGCGTGAGCTGCTGGCGGACGCCAATATTCAACGTGCGCTGCTGCTGCTCGATGATGCGCTTGAGCTGTGTTACGACGTGGCAAAACTCTCGCTCGGCCGCTCGGCGTTACTGGATGCGGCATTTGAGCGCGCCACGCTGTATCGTGCCCGCCTGAAGCGGCTGAAAGAGATTAACCAGCCAGGTTACAGCTACTGGTACGAATGTAACTCCCGCCATTTTACCCTTGCGCTCACACCGCTGACGGTGGCGGACAAATTTAAAGAGGTGATGGCGCAGAAGCCGGGAAGCTGGATTTTTACCTCCGCCACGCTGTCAGTGAATGACGACCTCCATCATTTCACTTCCCGCCTCGGTATTGACGAGGCGCATTCCTTACTGTTGCCGAGTCCTTTCGATTACGCAAATCAGGCGCTGTTGTGCGTGCCACGTAATCTGCCTGCGACCAATCAGCCGGGCGCGGCGCGTCATCTGGCGGCAATGCTCAAACCGATGATTGAGGCTAATAACGGCCGCTGCTTTATGCTTTGCACTTCCCACGCCATGATGCGTGATTTGGCCGCACAGTTTCGTGCCACCATGACCCTGCCGGTGCTGCTTCAGGGAGAGACCAGCAAAGGCCAGCTTTTGCAGCAGTTTGTCAGCGCCGGAAACGCGCTGCTGGTAGCGACCAGCAGTTTCTGGGAAGGCGTGGACGTGCGCGGCGATACCCTGTCGCTGGTGATCATCGACAAACTGCCGTTTACCTCGCCGGAAGATCCGCTGTTGAAAGCGCGGATGGAAGACTGTCGCCTGCGCGGCGGCGATCCGTTTGATGAGGTCCAGCTTCCCGACGCGGTGATTACCCTTAAACAGGGCGTGGGACGTCTTATCCGCGATGTTGACGATCGCGGCGTGCTGGTGATTTGCGATAACCGTCTGGTGATGCGGCCTTACGGCGCGGTTTTTCTGGCCAGCCTGCCGCCGACGCCGCGCACCCGTGACATCGGCCGGGCAGTGCGTTTTCTGGCCGTTCCGCCAGCGCGGTAATTTAGCGGCGGCTGTGATAAAATAGAGCCAATTTTTTGATCTGGAGTGTAAGACGCGATCCCCATGCGAATTCTGGCTATTGATACCGCCACGGAGGCTTGTTCCGTTGCCCTGTGGAATGACGGTAAAACCGGTGCCCATTTTGAACTGTGTCCGCGGGAACATACCCAACGTATTCTGCCCTTAGTCCAGCAGCAACTGAGCGACGGCGGCGTCACACTGGCGGACCTTGATGCGCTGGCGTTTGGACGTGGGCCGGGCAGCTTTACCGGCGTACGTATCGGCATTGGCATTGCCCAGGGGCTGGCGCTGGGTGCCAACCTGCCGATGATCGGCGTCTCGACGTTAATGACGATGGCCGAAGGAGCCTGGCGAAAAACCGGCGCTACCCGTGTACTGGCGGCCATTGATGCCCGTATGGGCGAAGTGTACTGGGCAGAATACCAGCGAGATGAAGCGGGCGTCTGGCACGGCGAAGAGACCGAAGCGGTGCTTAAACCAGAGGTGGTTAATGCACGGTTGAAAAACCTGAGCGGCAGTTGGGCTACAGTGGGAACCGGTTGGGCTGCCTGGCCCGATTTAGCCCAGGACAGTGGTCTTACCTTAACCGATGGCGAAATGCTGTTACCGGCAGCGGAAGATATGCTGCCGCTGGCCTGCCAGCTATTCTCGCGTCATCAGACCGTCGCGGTGGAAATGGCGGAACCCATCTATTTACGCAATGAAGTCGCATGGAAGAAACTTCCTGGCCGGGAATGAATCTCAGTATCAGAGACTCAGTATAAAGAGGTTGTATCATGGCGGTTCAAAAACAGATTGTACGCTGGATAGCCGCAGGTGCGCTGGCCATGGCACTGAGCGGGTGCGTCACCATTCCTGATGCCATTAAAGGCTCCAGTCCCACGCCTCAGCAGGATCTGGTGCGGGTAATGAACGCACCACAGCTGTATGTGGGCCAGGAAGCCCGCTTCGGGGGTAAAGTGGTGGGCATCGAAAACCAGCAGGGAAAAACCCGTCTGGAAATCGCCACCGTCTCGCTGGATGACGGCGCGCGCCCGGTGCTGGGTGAGCCGTCACGCGGTCGTATTTACGCCGACGTCAGCGGTTTTCTTGACCCGGTCGACTTCCGTAATCAGCTTGTCACCGTGGTAGGGCCGATCACCGGTACCGCGGAAGGGAAGGTGGGCAATACACCGTATACATTTATGGTCATGCAGGTGAACGGCTACAAACGCTGGCGAGTGACGCAGCAGGTTATGCTGCCGCCGCAGCCGATTGATCCCTGGTTCTGGGGGCCGGGACCGCATCCGTGGGCATGGGGATATGGCGGCTGGTATAACCCCGGACCTGCGCAGGTGCAGAGCGTGGTTACCGAGTAACCTGTTGTAATATATAATAAAGAAGCAGCGGCCAGTCCGCTGCTTCTTTATGGCTGACGTAACAAATAAAAATAAATAGTGACGCGCTTCGCAACCTGAATTCTGGCTGATTAATAAACTGGTACGCTGAGTTAATATAATGTTAACGGCTTGTTTATTATCTGGGGTTGTGATGACGACAAATTCACGTTTTAGAGGTGATGCATTGAAAAAGGTTTGGCTAAACCGTTATCCTGCGGACGTACCTGCGGAGATCAATCCTGACCGTTATCACTCCCTGATTGAACTGTTCGAACATTCAGCGAACCGCTATGCTGACCAGCCCGCCTTCGTTAATATGGGGGAGGTGATGACCTTTCGTAAGCTGGAGGAGCGTAGTCGGGCATTTGCTGCCTGGTTACAGCAGGGGCTGGGGATGCAGAAGGGCGATCGCGTTGCCCTGATGATGCCAAACCTGCTGCAATATCCGGTGGCGCTGTTCGGCATCCTGCGCGCCGGGATGACGGTCGTAAACGTTAACCCGCTGTATACGCCGCGCGAGCTGGAGCATCAGCTTAATGATAGCGGCGCGGCAGCCATTGTTATCGTCTCTAACTTTGCCCACACCCTGGAAAAAGTGGTCGATAAAACCCAGGTGAAGCACGTTATTCTCACCCGTATGGGCGATCAGCTTTCTGCCACCAAAGGTACGCTGGTGAACTTTGTCGTTAAATACGTCAAGCGGCTGGTACCGAAATACCATCTGCCGGATGCCATCTCCTTTCGTAGCGCACTCCATAACGGCTACCGGATGCAGTACGTTAAGCCGGACCTGGTACCCGACGATCTGGCCTTTCTGCAATATACCGGTGGCACCACGGGTGTGGCGAAAGGGGCGATGCTGACTCACCGCAATATGCTGGCTAACCTGGAGCAGGTCAACGCGACTTACGGGCCGCTGCTGCATCGCGGTAAAGAACTGGTGATCACCGCGCTGCCGCTGTATCACATTTTTGCCCTGACCATAAACTGCCTGCTGTTTATTGAGCTGGGCGGGCAAAACGTGCTGATCACCAACCCGCGAGACATTCCCGGTCTGGTGAAAGAGCTGGCAAAATATCCCTTCACCGCCATGACCGGCGTCAATACGCTATTTAACGCGCTACTTAATAACAAAGACTTTCAGCAGCTTGACTTCTCCACTTTACATCTTTCCGCCGGCGGCGGGATGCCCGTCCAGCAGGCGGTCGCTGACCGCTGGGTGAAGCTGACCGGGCAATATCTGCTGGAAGGATATGGTCTGACTGAGTGCTCGCCGCTGGTTAGCGTTAACCCGTACGACATTGACTACCACAGCGGCAGTATTGGCCTGCCGGTCCCGTCTACCGAAGTGAAACTGGTGGATGATGATGATAATGAAGTTGCTCCGGGTGAGCCGGGCGAACTGTGTATTAAAGGGCCGCAGGTGATGCTGGGCTACTGGCAGCGTCCGGATGCCACCGATGAAATCATTAAAGATGGCTGGCTGCATACCGGTGATATTGCGGTGATGGATGAAGAGGGATTCCTGCGCATTGTCGATCGAAAGAAAGATATGATTCTGGTTTCCGGCTTTAACGTCTATCCGAATGAGATCGAAGACATTGTGATGCAGCATCCAGGCGTGCTGGAAGTGGCGGCGGTCGGCGTACCCTCCGGCAGCAGCGGCGAGGCGGTAAAGATTTTCGTGGTTAAAAAAGACACCACACTCAGCGAGGATTCGTTGATTGCTTTTTGCCGCCGGCAACTGACTGGCTATAAGGTGCCGAAACAGGTAGAGTTTCGTACTGAGCTACCAAAATCCAACGTCGGTAAAATTTTGCGACGAGAACTGCGTGACGAAGCGCGCAGTAAAGTAGACAATAAAGCCTGAGTCACGAGCCTGTCGCCAGACGCCGGTTAAGCCGGCGTTTTTTATGGGCGCAAGTTAAGAGAATATGATTTGAATTACCAGATGATCACCACTGATGACGCGCTACTTACTTTATGTGAAGCGGCAAGCCAGGTTCCGGCCATTGCCCTGGATACTGAATTTGTGCGCACCCGTACCTACTATCCGCAGCTGGGTTTACTCCAGCTGTTTGATGGTCAGCACGTAGCATTGATTGACCCGCTTGGCATCACCGACTGGACGCCGATGCGCGAACTGCTACTGAACGGCGAGGTGACCAAGTTTCTTCATGCCGGTAGCGAAGACCTGGAGGTCTTTCTTCATGAGTTCGGCGTGATGCCGCAGCCGTTCATTGATACACAAATCCTGGCGGCATTCTGCGGCCGTCCGATGTCATGGGGATTTGCCTCAATGGTTGAAGAATTTACCGGCCTGAAACTGGACAAAAGCGAGTCGCGTACCGACTGGCTGGCGCGTCCACTGACCGAGCGTCAGTGCGATTATGCCGCGGCCGATGTCTGGTATTTATTGCCCGTCGCCCGGCAGTTACTGGCGGAAACCGATCGTGCCGGCTGGCTTTCTGCGGCGCTGGATGAATGCGAGCTGATGAAAAATCGTCGTCAGGAAATCCTCGAACCCGATGAGGCGTGGCGCGAGATCACCAACGCCTGGCAGTTGCGCCCTCGCCAGCTGGCCTGTCTGCAACTGCTGGCAGCGTGGCGCTTACGCAAAGCCCGCGACCGCGACATGGCGGTGAACTTTGTGGTGCGCGAAGAACACTTATGGTCCGTCGCGCGCTATATGCCGGGCAGCCTCGGTGAACTCGATAGCCTCGGGCTTTCAGGAAGTGAAATTCGTTTTCATGGCAAAACGCTGCTTAGCCTGGTAGAAAAAGCACAGGCTATTCCCGAGGAAGCGTTACCTGAGCCATTGTTGAATCTGATGGATATGCCTGGCTATCGTAAGGTTTTCAAAGACATTAAATCAGCGGTACAGGATATTAGCGTAGCGCAGGGCATTGGGGCCGAGCTGCTGGCATCACGTCGGCAAATCAACCAGCTACTTAACTGGCACTGGAAGCTGAAAATAACGGCGACCCTGCCAGAACTGATTTCCGGCTGGCGTGGTGAGCTGATGGGTGAGCCGCTACAGACGTTGCTGGCTGATTACCCGCGCAGTTAAGGTGTGAGATACCGGGTGGCGCTGACCACCCGGTAGCGTGCGGCTACTTTGACTCTTCCGCTTCAGGCAGAGTGACGTTCAGTTCCAGAATAGAGATATCATCTCCTTTCTGTTCCAGTTGCACGGTGACCATTTCAGGGTCGATCTGCACATAACGGCAAATCACTTCCAGAATATCGCGCTTTAACTGCGGCAAGTAATGCGGCTCGGCGTCGCTACGACGACGTTCCGCAACAATAATCTGCAATCGTTCTTTCGCGATGTTAGCCGTATTCTTTTTCCGTGACAGAAAAAAGTCGAGTAATGCCATAACTTATCCTCCGAACAGGCGCTTGAGGAAACCTTTCTTCTCTTCTTCGACGAAGCGGAAAGGGCGTTCTTCTCCCAACAGGCGATCCACCGTATCGGCGTATGCTTTACCCGCATCTGAAATGGTATCCAGAATGACAGGTTCCCCCTGGTTGGAAGCGCGCAGGACAGACTGGTCTTCCGGGATCACACCAACTAACTTGATGCGCAGGATTTCCAGAACGTCTTCCATGCTTAACATATCACCTCTGTTCACGCGCCCTGGGTTGTAGCGGGTCAACAACAGATGTTCTTTAATCGGCTCTTCGCCGTTTTCCGCCCGGCGAGATTTTGAGGCCAGGATACCCAGAATACGGTCGGAGTCGCGCACCGACGAGACTTCCGGGTTGGTGGTAATAATGGCTTCGTCAGCAAAATAGAGTGCCATCAGCGCGCCGGTTTCAATACCGGCAGGGGAGTCGCAGACAATGAAATCGAAATCCATTCCTTTCAACTCTTCAAGCACTTTTTCCACGCCTTCGCGGGTCAGCGCGTCTTTATCACGCGTCTGTGATGCAGGAAGAATATAGAGATTATCCGTGCGCTTATCTTTAATCATGGCCTGATTCAGCGTGGCATCACCCTGAATCACGTTAACGAAATCGTACACCACCCGACGCTCACAACCCATAATTAAATCCAGGTTACGCAGGCCGATATCGAAATCGATAACAATGGTTTTTTTACCCTTCTGGGCTAAACCTGTAGCGATGGCCGCGCTGGAGGTGGTCTTGCCAACGCCCCCTTTACCCGATGTAACTACAATAATGCGTGCCATAAAAATTCCTTGTTAAAAGGGATTACTCTAGGGGTTCAATCGACAAAGCATCATTCGCCAGACGTAAGCGCGCGGCTTTGCCGTAAAATTCGGCTGGTATTTGATCGCTCAGCCAGTATTCACCGGCGATGGAAATTAATTCCGCCGTCAGGTGCGTACAAAATATTTGTGCTTCTCTGTCGCCACTGGCACCTGCGAGTACACGGCCTCTCATCATGCCATAAACGTGGATATTTCCATCGGCAATCAATTCTGCGCCCGCACTTACGTGACTGGTGACAATTAAATCACACTGTGGAGCGTAGACGCGCTGGCCAGAACGAACCGGAACGTCAATCAGCCGTGTTTTTGCGATGGGGGGCACCGCCGCTGGCGGCGGTTGCACTTCAGCAGGGGCAGACCGTACCACTTTTTCCTTGCCTTCTGTCAGGAGAGGAAAACCCGCTCTGTCGATTTCTGCCTTAAGCGCAGGGTCCTTACAGCCGCTCACTCCGATAATCCGTAAGCCGGTAGCGGTAATGGCTTGCTGAACAGGCGACCAGTTGAAAGGGGCCTCCAGCGTGCTCACGTTTACTACCACCGGGGCATGACGTAAAAACGCCGGTGCCTGAGCGATTTTGTCTTCTAACGCCTGACGAATAACCTCCGGCTTTGCCTCATGCAAATGCACCACTGATAAGGTAAAACTACTTCCTTTAAGTTCGATTGGCGTGTTTGACATCCTGGCCTTACTCAATTTGCTTTTTACCATCACCGGTGTGGGATGATATTCCGAAGACTCTCAGGCATGTTATAGTCACTATTATATTGAGGCAAGTCACCTCCCTCTTAATTCAGAGTAAAAGTTATGTTTTGTGTGATCTACCGAAGCACCCGACGCGAGCAAACCTATTTGTATGTTGAAAAAAAGGACGATTTCTCACGGGTGCCTCCTGAACTGATGGCCGGTTTTGGCAAACCACAGCTTGCGATGCTTCTGCCACTCGACGGGCGTAAAAAATTAGCCGGTGCGGATCTGGATAAAGTGAAGCAGGCATTATTGGAGCAGGGCTATTATTTACAACTTCCGCCGCCACCGGAAAATTTACTCAAGCAACATCTGGCATCGACAGGTAAAAAATAACGTCATCGTACATTTGATTAACTGTAGGGGAAAATATGTATCAACATCATAACTGGCAGGGCGCTCTGCTGGATTACCCGGTTAGCAAAGTCGTCTGTGTTGGCAGTAATTACGCAAAGCACATTAAAGAGATGGGCAGCGAAACGCCGGAAGAGCCGGTGCTGTTTATCAAACCTGAAACGGCGCTGTGCGATATCCGCCAGCCCTTGTCACTTCTTCAGGGCTATGGTTCGGTGCATCATGAAGTGGAACTGGCCGTTCTGATTGGCGCTACGCTACGTCAGGCATCTGAAGAACACGTTGCCAAAGCGATTGCTGGTTATGGCGTGGCGCTCGATCTTACCCTGCGCGACGTGCAGGGCAAAATGAAGAAAGCAGGGCAGCCGTGGGAAAAGGCCAAAGGTTTTGATAATTCCTGCCCCCTTTCCGGTTTTATCCCGGCCGCCGAATTTAGCGGCGATCCACAGGCCACGCCACTGGGCCTGAAAGTAAACGGCCAGGTGCGTCAGCAGGGGACAACTGCCGATATGATCCATAAAATCGTGCCGCTTATCGCTTATATGAGTCGCTTCTTTACCCTTAAAGCTGGGGATGTGGTATTAACCGGCACGCCTGACGGCGTCGGTCCGTTGCAAAGCGGCGACGAGCTTGAAGTGAGTTTTAACGGTAATTCACTGACCACACGCGTGCTGTAACCTGTTTTTGCCATCGTTTCTGGTGGCAATACTTGCATCAGGGTGCCGGAGTGGTTATAAGGTGCACCCTGGATCATCATCGTGGACGTTTTTATGAGCAATTTACCCTTCTGGCAGAGCAAAACCCTTGACGATATGTCCGACGCCGAGTGGGAATCGCTGTGCGACGGCTGCGGGCAGTGCTGTCTGCACAAGCTGATGGATGAAGACACCGATGAGATCTACTTCACCAACGTTGCCTGCCGCCAGCTAAATATCAAAACCTGCCAGTGCCGTAATTACGAGCGCCGTTTTGAATATGAGCCGGACTGCATAAAGTTAACCCGCGAAAATCTGCCCACTTTTGAGTGGTTGCCGCATACCTGCGCCTATCGATTACTGGCGGAAGGCAAAGATTTGCCGCACTGGCATCCGCTGGTAGCGGGTTCAAAGGCGGCCATGCACGGCGAGCGCATCTCAGTAAGGCACATCGCCGTGCGTGAATCTGAAGTCCAGGACTGGCAGGACCACATTTTAAACAAACCGGACTGGGCGCAGTAAGCTGCAGATCAAGCGCCAAACGCGCCATCGATGGTATGCATCGCGCCGGTCACAAACGATGCTTCCGGCCCTGCCAGCCATGCCACCATCCCCGCTACTTCTTCGGGACGCCCGTGCCGCTTGATCGCCATAAAGCTGTGCATCAACTCTTGCATCGGGCCCTCTGCCGGGTTGGCATCGGTGTCAATCGGGCCGGGCTGCACGATATTAATCGTGATCCCGCGTGGGCCAAAGTCACGCGCCAGGCCACGGGCCAGCCCTTGTAGTGCCGACTTGCTGACGGCATAAGAAGCCATGCCCGGGATCGGCATACGATCGCCATTGACAGAACCAATGACAATAATTCGTCCGCCTTCCGGCATCTGACGGGCCGCCTCCACCGAGGCATGGTAAGGCGCGTGGATATTGATACGGAACAGGCGATCGACGGCATCCGCGTCCTGCTCCAGCGCGTCACCAAAAAGGGCGATACCGGCATTAACCACCAGCACATCCAGCGGCCCGGCGTCGCGTACTACGCGAATGACCGCATCGCGATCTGAACTGTCGGCCTGTACAGCGTTACTGCCGGTGGCTTTCGCCAGCTGCTCTGCCGCATCTTGCGAGCCTGAATAGCTGAAGGTGACAGATGCCCCCTCGGCGGCAAAACGCTGCACGATTGCTGCCCCTATACCCCGGCTGCCCCCAAGCACCAGAACGGATTTATTCTGAAATACAGACATACGTGTTTCCTTGAATCATATTGTAGTGACCATTACAATATGGTTGAGAGAAGAAGCCTGTCAAGGAATTATGTATCGATGACTACAAAATTAGCACGCACCCCGGGGCGTCCCCGTCGCTTTGATCCTGAAGCGGCGATAGCCACGGCTCAACGCCTGTTCCATGCGCGGGGATATGATGCGGTGAGTATTGCGGATCTGACCGAAGCGATCGGGATTAAACCGCCGAGCTTTTATGCGGCATTTGGCAGCAAAATGGGGCTATACGCGCGCGTTCTGGAGCGCTATGCCTGTACCGGCGCGATCCCACTTCAGGCTCTTTTACGCGCTGACCGGCCAGTTGCGGAGTGTCTGTCACAGGTGCTTGAAGAAGCGGCGAGGCTGTATGCGGCTGATCTGGATGCGGCGGGTTGCCTTGTTGTTGAGGGAACGCACTGTGATGATGCCTCAGCCCGTGAGGCCGCCTGTGAGTTTCATTCTGCCGCCGAGAAAGTTATCCATAATTATATTGCTCAGCGTCATCCGCAGGACGCCAGGCAATTTACCGATTATATGGGTACGGTAATGGCGGGACTCTCAGCCAAATCCAGAGCGGGTTATGATCCGGAGCGCTTGCTGGAGATAGCACGCCTTGCAGGACGAGCATTTATGGCGCTGAAATAAGCCAGCGGGGCGCTGGCATTAGTGAGTGTCACGTAAAGGATGTTCGTGCCACTGTGTAACGGACAGGCGATAAACCAGACTCGGTTCTGCGCCAGGCACATCATTTACCGTTGCGGTTTTGATCATGCCTGATTTTTCCAGAACCCGCTGTGAGGCAAGATGGGCAGGTCTGACGACCGCAGTGACTTCGTGCAGGCCTAACGTGTTAAAGGCATAACCCAGGGCAAACTGGCAAAACTCGCTGGCTATGCCTTTGCCCCATGCGTCGGGTGCAAAACGATAACCCAAATTGTAAGTCGGTATCCCATCCAGCTCCCTTAGCGTTATTCCGGCGAAGCCAATAATTCGTTCGGGGGTATCACGTAACGCGATCGCCCAGTTGCCATAACCGTATTGCTCATGTTCGGTTATCCATCCGGCGAGGCGTTGACGCGTATAGTCTACGCTGGGCCAGGGGCCAGCAGGGTTAAAGGTATGAGTACAGGGATCGCCATAAATACGGAAAAGATCGTCAGCATCCCCGGCGGCGACGTTGCGTAAAAGTAAGCGTTTGGTCGCTAACATCATGATCCCGGTGTGGCATAACCACCCACGACAAACCACGTCAGAAATGCCACGGCAACAAAAAAGATAACGACGGGAAACGCGATGCCTAATCTCATAAATCCTCTGTCATAATTGTTAACTGTATGAGGCCATTCCAATGACCGCATTCACCAGCGATGACGCCATAAATACGCCGCCAAGAATAAACCATACGGGTTTTCTCTGTTGGAAAGCGAGCGATAAGAAAACCAGCGCGACTACAAAAAAAGGTATTGCAATGATAGCAAACGTGGACATTATTCTCTCCTGAACGAAATACCGGGTTATGCATCATCCTCTTGGCTGACGTACGGTTGCCCCAGGCCAGGTAATCGAGAGATGTCACTATAACTTTGAATATAAGACTAATCTATAAGTATCTTGTTTTAAGCTATATAAACTTGCCTGCGATTATCTTCTTTGACAACACGTTATAGCGGTTATGTGCCTTCAAATGAAAGTTTAAATGAATTCATCCACCAATAATGGTAGGAAATCTACGGCTGGGATTTAAAAGTTATTGGACGTCCTGGGGCAAACCCATTTACAATGCGTGTGTTATTTTTTGGGGTAAAGTTTGATGGAATAACACCCTAAAAAAATGGAAACATCTTAAAAAAAGTGTGCTTATCGCAATCGATTATAACGGGAATTGTGATTAAGCTGTTGTTCTGGAAACGTTATTCTCTTTGCGTCAGCAAATGCCGTGCTCTTGCAATGAACTATGTTTATTTGCCTTTCGTGCGCTTCTAAAAAAAGCGTGGTAAAAAAAATGTAGTATTGAGTTCCAATTTTAAAAATTGAAAAGTAACTCATAGCATCGGGAGAGAAATATGACAGACACACACAATTCCCATACTCACTGCCCTTCTTGCAATGAGCTTATCCCCATTGAGGCTGAGGTTTGTGAGCATTGTCATGCCCATAAAATAGATCACTATGTTTCCCGTGAAGCCCGTACTCAAATAAGAGTGTTTGCCGGTACGGCGGCGGCAATCCCGGCGGTAATCCTTTTACTGTCCGTCTTTTTTACCGAACATCTGTGGCTTCTGGTAGCGGCATGTGTGTTGTTGTCGTTGGCGGCATGGTTTTCCGTTTACAAGACGCTGCTGGCACGGGAGAAAAAGAAAAATATTACCGTATGGAAACGCAGAACCCTTACCTGGTAAGCATGTCTCGCCTGGCCAGCGGCGATATGTAACAGGGATATATTTATAAATAGAATCATAATTTCTTGTTGAAACGTACTTTTTCTTCCAGGCTTGAGTGACCGCATGCTAAATGGAGGAAGTGAGATGAGCAAGCACGATACCGATCGGGAACGCAAAAAAGAGGATGACCGCCCGGTCACGGGGAGTCCGAAAGAGCATGGTGAAATCCCGCGTACGCGTGATAGCAGCAACGACCATAAAGAAGACCCTTACAACGACAAAGGTAAGTAACGTTTCATCCTCAGGCCTGAATAAGTAAGGCCTGAGGATGAATTTTTATATCTTATACTGAACCCGCCAGCGAGCCGGAAGGCATACAACGATAGCGGTCAAAAAATTAACACTTGTTTGATTATATAATAAACGGCTAAACAAAATAATTGCTATTTTTTTATCGATTATGCGAAGGGCAGTCAGCTAAGCACGGAGAGCTAAAAATAATAGCAACGGACTGTATATTATCCTGCGCACTGACCTCGTCGCCATGGATTGGTAGTTCGTTGGAATATTCCGCGAGGTCAGTCCATTTACTGTTAGTGCAAAGCGTCATTCATTATTAGTCACTAAACATTCAATTCTTTGTCGGTAAACATCTTTTAACGGTCTCGTTGAGTTACCAGACGGTCAGATAATATCTGAAATTCGTGTATTATCCGACCATTCGTATTTTATTTCACTAACACTGGCAGATGTGCGATCGCATAGTCGAAAACTTTTTCACCATCAAGGGAAGCGTAAGGGTAACTTTCAATCACTGCAACGGGGCATCCTGGCCTTAAATTTTGCGTAAGTTCGCTTAGCTTATATTGTATATGAGGCGCAAACAGGTAACAGTCGAATGCCGGGGCAACGCTGGCAAAATTTTCTATGCCGATGGCGCTGATCATTAATTGATAGCCACGACGGTCAGCGACAGCCTGCATTTTTTTCGCCAGAGAGCCTGCGGTTGCGCCATAAATGCAACATATTAGTAACTTTTTCATGGATCTGATCTCCTCAGGGGATTCTTACACTATGCCTGCTGAAGAGTAGAAAATGTGCGCAACTTCTCTTTTTCTTTTTTCGCTTCCGGGACAGGCAATATCAGCATGTTCTACCGACAGCGAAGGATCTTAAGCGTATTTAATTTCCTTAAGTTATACTGCTAATAATATATTTCACAATAATAACTTAAAATGTATTTTATTATGAGTATGGTAACTTCATGGTATTAATATTTTAAACACGCAAAGAAATTCAATATGGTTGTTTTTCATACAATTGATCGGTTGTAGCGATCAATATTATTGTTTTGATTGATAAAATTTTTCATGAGCGTAAGATTTAGGCTGACTCTGCTGTTTACGCCAACACCAGCCAGCAGAGTTGTTTTAATGGGCAGTAAAGCAATGCATCCGGTGGCTCCTGTTGTTTTGCTTTTTAGGGCCTGCTAAAACACATAAACAAAGGTCACGCTCAGGCGTGACCTTTTCTTTGTATAGCAAAATGACGCTTTACTTTTTCGCTTCAACGCCAGGAGCTTCTGAGCGTAGAAGAAACTGTTGTGTGACATCAGGAAGGTGATCCAGCGCCCATTTAGCCATGGCTTCCTCTTCTGCAAGGATTGTTTTGAACACCGACACGCCTTCACTATCTCCTGCCTTTTCAGCAGCGGCAATTAATGAGGTATAGCAGGCAATTTCAAACTGCTCAAAAACATAGCTACTGATAGCACCTTTAACAATTTCATCAGGAGTAAACATTCCGCCAATAGATTGACCAAATGCAGCCATTTTACTCATAGAATCTTTTAACACTGAACGGGAGATATTATTGCGTTCAATAACGCTTTCGAGAAGGCTAATTTGATGTCTGGTTTCAGAAAGATGCTGTTCAATACGCGACCTGAGATCGGGATAGTTATCAATCCGTTTTGCCATCGCTTCAAGCATGGATTCAGCCTGTTTTTCCATGGCATGCGCATCCCGCAACCAGTCATGATAGTTTTCTACTAAATGAGTCATGCTTTCTCCAGATTAATTTGGCTGGCCGTAACAGCGTTGCATTATTACCAATGCCTTTTATTTAAAAGGCATTAATAAAATATGCAGGACACAGTCGACAGGCATAAAAAATCTGGCGAGTCTGTAACGACTCGCCATTAGCTATAAAATAATGTATTGTTAATGGCTACATTGCTTTTAAGCGTTTATTGGCAAGGCTATTTTTTACCGCCACTGCTCTGACCGCCTTTCTTACCAGCTTCAGAGGCTTTTTGCGGATCGTTTTTAAAGTTACCGCCGCTGCCGCTGCTTTGTCCGCCTTTCTTACCGGCTTCAGAAGCTTTTTGCGGATCATCTTTAAAATTACCGGAACCACCACGATGTTCAGCCATCATATATCTCCACAGTATGTTAGACATATAATCGATACTTATGATACATATCGACTGCTTTCAGTACTTAAAGTTAGTCTAAAAAGCCAGAGCGTCAAATTATAATGAGAGTTTAATTACCGCTTCGCTTACCTAAAAAGTGCCGCTTCGTTGCATTGAAAATTGATTATAACAATTTGAAAAATCCAGTTTTTATTCTTTTGAGTTATCTCTTATCTGACATAAAACAATTCGAATTGCTTACTTTTACTTACAGGTTAGTTATTTTTAACGCAAGTATGAGCCACTTTTGCATCCGCCATAAAAACGGCATTTTTCCGTCCTTCACTCCTGAAGAGGGGCGCTTCTCTTCGATATTTACATAAGGTTTAGCTATGCCCTTAACATTTACCCGGATTGTTGCAATGAACTGGCTTTTTTACCCAGACCGGTAGTATCACATTTCCTAGGCATACATCAGTAGTGAGTACCGCTTAACCGTTCCCGGAGAGTGTGCTTTTCTGGTCGTTTCACGGCCCGCTCTCGAAGAGGCATTGCGACAATACTACAGCCTTCGTTAGGGTCGGGGCTCAACACCACCATCCAGGTGATTTATTAAGCAATTTTTGTTTTCTTCTTTTCAGTGTCAAAAATTAATAGTTATTCCCTGTCTTGATCTCAGCGGTAACTCAAATTACTGTTTAAATATACAGTAATTCATTGAGGTACCCATTTTGATGTTTATTCAACCAGCGGAACTACGTCCGGTCGTTTTGCTGCCCCTATTCAGCGACCTGGTGCAGTGTGGCTTTCCATCACCGGCACAGGACTATGTTGAGCAGCGCATCGATCTCAATGAACTGATGATTCATCACCCCAGCGCGACCTATTTTGTCCGGGCATCCGGCGACTCAATGACTGAAGGCGGTATTAGCGATGGGGATTTACTGATAGTCGACAGCTCACGGACAGCGGAACATGGCGATATTGTCATCGCTGCCGTGGAAGGAGAGTTTACGGTCAAGCAGCTTCAGTTACGTCCGGTGATCTGCTTAAATCCGTTGAATAAAGCCTGGTCCCCCATCTTTATCCGTAGTGACGAGGTGCTGGAGATATTCGGCGTCGTGACTTACATCGTCAAAGCGACAGGCTAAGTATGTTTGCGCTGGTAGATGTAAATTCTTTTTATGCCAGTTGTGAGACGGTTTTCCGCCCTGACTTAAAAGGATGGCCCGTGGTCGTCCTGTCAAATAACGACGGCTGCGTGATTGCCCGCAGCGCCGAGGCGGCACGGCTGGGGATAAAAATGGGTGAGCCTTACTTTAAGCAGCGGGATCTTTTTTATCAGCATGGAGTAGCGGTTTTCAGCAGCAATTATGAATTGTAGTAAGTTAAATGGAATGCAACATCTTCGGTATAAACTTTAATCAGTTGTTATGAACTGAAAGGGGAAGGCCGTGA